>NZ_JAHCST010000099.1 GCF_018476525.1 Acrocarpospora catenulata | reverse complement strand
AAAGGGGGGGGGGGGGGGGGTGGGCGGGGTAGCCTCGCCGCCGTGGGTGAGGTTCTGGGGCGTGTTCTTGTGGTGGATGACGATGAGGTCATCCGGCAGCTCATCGCGGTCAATCTGACCTTGGAGGGCTTTGATGTGTACACCGCGTCTGACGGGCAGGACTGCCTGGATCGGGTGCGGGAGGTCGATCCGGATGTCGTCACGCTGGATGTGATGATGCCGCGGCTGGATGGCTGGGAGACGGCGAGCAAGTTGCGTGCCGATGAGATGACCACGCATATCAAGGTGGTGCTGATCACGGCTCGGGCGCAGGAGGAGGACAAGCGGCGGGGGATGCGGATCGGGGTCGATGCGTATCTGACGAAGCCGTTTGATCCGGCGGAGCTGATCCAGTTGGTCCGCGATCTGGCCGGCGGAGCCACAGAGACGGCTACAGGAGCCAGCTGAATCTCCGGGTCAGTCGGCACCGCCCGGTCGTTCGGCGTGTGGGCAGGAGCCGCCCGGTCGTTCAGCGCGTGAGCAGGAACCACCCGATCGTTCGGGACAGGAGCCGCCCGGTCATTCGGCGTGGGCAGGGAGCCTTCCGATCATTCGGCGCATGAGCAGGAACCACCCGGTCAGTCGGCGCGTGAGCAGGAGGCGCTGGGTCTGTTGGCGAGCCGGTCTCTTCGGAGGTGGAGCGCGGGTGGGTCCGGAAGCGGACGGGCGCGTAGTGCGGGTGGGTCCGGGGAGCTTTTGGGGGCGTTTATGGTCAGAGGTATGAGCTTCGTACTCGCGGTGTGGCGGGAGAGCGAGCCGATCAGCCGGGCTGTGGCGCGGGAGCGGTATCTGCATGTGGATACGCCGGTTTTGAAGGAGAGATTTCCGGATGAGGAGGTCAGTGGGGGGCTGATCAGGATCCAGGTTGAGCGGGCGGACGAGGTGTCGCGGGCGGTGTTCGCGTTCGCGCGGGATGAGGGGCTCGTCTGTTATGACCCGCAACGGGATCTGGTGCACAACCGCGAGCCGCTCGGCGCTTACCCGGGGATTCAGTTGCACACCGGGGACGGCATGGTGGTGATCGATCCGGATCTGGGGCTGGTGCACGACGTGCTGGGGACGATGTCGGCGCAGAATCCGTTTGTCGCGCTGGTCGCCTTCGGGCGGCATTTCATGCAGGTCTCGCCGGACGAACAAGGCGGGTTCGAGGTCGAGTTCAAGGAGGGCGGGAGCATTCGCGCCGCCCGGGTGCCGGGCCTGACCGACGTGCGGGCCTGTTTCCTCTCGTACGCCTCCGGCGACCGTTCGTTCCTCAACGCCTACGACTGGGCCTGACCCGGCGGCCGGGAGCCGGGACTCCCGGCCGCAGCGGAAATCACGTCGTCGAGAACGTGAACCAGTTGACGTTGACGTAGTCGGCCGGCTGGCCGCTGGTGAAGGTCAGGAAGACCGTGTGGGTGCCGGTGGTGGCCGCGATGTTGGCCGGGACGGTGCGCCAGCTCTGCCAGCCGCCGGTGTTGGCGAGGGCGAAGCTTCCGATGACCGGGCCGGTGCGGCTGTCCAGCCGTACCTCGACCAGGCCGCTGACGCCGGCGGCGGCGCCGGAGGCCACCCGTGCCTTGAACTGCGTGGCGGCGGTGGAGCCGAAGTTGACGTTGTCGTAGCGGAGCCAGTCGCCGTTGCCGATGCCGCCGATGTTCTGGCCGCCGCCGGTGTCGGTGGTGGTCTCCTTGAAGGTGCCCTGCTGGGCCTGGTGCGCCTCCGCCTGGATGGTCGAGCGCGCGTCCACGCCACCGCCGGGCGGCGGTGAGGAGGGCGGCGGGGTGGTGGGGGCCCCGCTCTGCCAGACCGCGACGTAGTCGACGACCATGGGGCGGCCGGAGACGGTCGCGGCGGTGGGGGTGCCGAAGCCGGCGACGCCGTTCGGGAAGCCGCCGCCCATAGCCACGTTCAAAAGGATGAAATATCCGGTGTGGCTGGTCATGTTCGACCAGGTTGTCGCGTCGAACTGGGACTGGCTGACGCTGTGGAACTGCTGGCCGTCCACGTACCACCGGAGCTGGTTGGGAGTGACGCTGCGGTCCCATTCGAAGCGGTAGGTGTGGAAGGCCGACTGGCACGACGAGCCGGGGCAGGCGCGGCTGGCGCCGAGGCCGTTGGTCTCGTTGCACGGGCCGCCGGGGCTGACGCCGCAGTGCAGCACGCCCCAGACGGAGTTGATGCCGTTGACGTTCTCCATGATGTCGAACTCGCCGATACCGGGCCAGTTCCAGTAGTTCCCCCGGTACGGGGAGCCCAGCGCCCAGAAGGCCGGCCAGTAGCCGAGCGCGGCGGAGCCGGTGACGTTGGGCATCTGGATGCGGCCTTCGATGCGCAGGATGCGACCGGCGGCGGGCTTGAAGTCGGCCCGGCGGGTCTCGATCCGGGCGGAGGTCCAGTTGCTGCCGCTGCCGATGGGGGTGATGCGCAGGTTGCCGGAGCCGTCCAGGCTGACGTTGGCGGGGTTGGCGGTGTAGTTCTGGATCTCGCCGGTGCCCCAGTTGCCGGGGCCGCCCGGGTAGCCGTGGCCGGTGTCGATCTGCCAGTTGGTGGAGTTGGGCAGGGATCCGGCCGCGCCGTTGAAGTCGTCGGACCAGACCAGGCTCCAGCCGGAGGGGGTGGCGGGCACGGCCGCGTTCGCGCTCATCGCGTTGAGCAGGACCAGCGGCAGGGCGGCCGCGATCAGTAATCCGATTAGAGAGCGTTTTCTAACTCGTACGGATTCCATGGAGGAACCTTTCGGGAGACGAGATAGCGCAACCACCGGCGATTAGGGTTACTTTGCGCCTTGGTCCAACACCGGTCAAGGCCCTCAAGTGAGAATTTAGAGAGCGCTCTCCATGTTCGAGACCTGAACACTGGCGAGCGCTCCGAGCACGCCCGCGCGGTCCCCCAGCGCCCCCGGCACCACCGAGAGCACCGCCGCCGCGCTCGGGATCGCCAGCCGGTGCACCACTTCCTGGAGCGGATCCACCAGCAGCGCGCCGGCCTCCGCCAGGGCGCCGCCGACCACCACCAGGCCGGGGTTGAGGATGTTGCAGAGGCTGGCCACCGCGACCCCCAGGTGCCGTCCCGCGTCACCGATCACCCGCCGGCAGCCGACGTCCCCCGCCAGCGCCAGCTCGACCAGCCGGGGCACCGTGATCCCCGGTCCGTGTGTCGCTCTGACCAGCTCAATCAGGTACAGCCCACCCGCCAGCGTCTCCAGGCACCCCCGGTTGCCGCACCGGCAGAGCCGCCCGTTCTCGTCGATGGTGATGTGCCCCAGTTCCCCCGCCGCGCCGCTCGCCCCCCGGTAGATCCGCCCGTCGATGATGATGCTGGCCCCCACCCCGGAGGCCACCTTCAGGTACGCCACGTCC
Organism: Acrocarpospora catenulata; assembly: GCF_018476525.1. Taxonomy (GTDB): domain Bacteria; phylum Actinomycetota; class Actinomycetes; order Streptosporangiales; family Streptosporangiaceae; genus Acrocarpospora; species Acrocarpospora catenulata. The sequence continues at coordinate 17,730 of NZ_JAHCST010000099.1, read as the reverse complement.
CGCCGCCCCCGCGCCACCCCCCAGGTCGCCTCGGCGATCGCGCCCAGGTTGGCGTCGTTGTCCACGTGCACCGGCAACCCCAGCCGCTCCCCCAGGGCCAGCGCCGGATTGATGCCCACCCACCCCGGCAGGATCGTGCTGGACCCGAGCACCCCGGTGAGCGGATCGATCGGACCCGGAACACCCAGTCCCACCCCGAGCACCTCCTGGCGGTCGGCGCGCAGCGCCGCCAGCAGCTCGTCCACCAGCGTCTCCGCGGCCAGCAGGCCCTCCGCGGCGCTGGTGTCCACGTCCAGCGGGATGGCCTGCTCGGCCAGCACCCGCCTGGTCGGCTCGGCGACCGCCACCCGCAGGTGGGAGTGGCCGAAGTCGATGCCGACCAGCAGCCCGGGCTCCGGTGCCAGGGTCACCGCGTTCCGCCGCCCGCCGCCCGAGCTGATCGCGAGTACGCCCAGGTCGCGCAGTTCCCGGACGATGGTCGACACGGTGGCCGGGGACAGGCCGGTGGTCCGGGCCAGTTGCGCCTGCGTGAGCGAGCCCGCCTTCCGCACCGCCTCGGTCACCATGCGCCGGTTGGACTCGCGAAGCGAGGACAGCGAGTTCGCCATTTAACGATCTCCAATGTTCAGATCCTGAACCTACACCCCTTGACTGGGCGGGAAAATAGCCGCATTCTCACAGAGAGCGCTCTCAAAAGAGAGGGGGCATACGTGCCCACTTTCATGGTCATTATCAGCGCGGAAGGCCAATACGCCCTCTGGCCCGCCGACAGCGGCCCGCCGCCCGAGGGCTGGCGCGCGACCGGGGTCGACGGCGTCCACCAGCAGCACCTGGACCACATCGCCCAGGTGTGGGGGGTCCACGGCACGATCGTGTGACCCGTCCCCCGTACTGCCGCACTCTTTCAGTAGAAGGCGGCGTTCATCCCCCGTCCATCTTCTGACGAGCGCTCAGGTGGATTCCCGCACGACCAGTTCGGTAGGCAGGAGCACGGGCGCGGACTGGTCGGGGTCCAGCAGGAGGCGGGCCAGTTCGCGGCCCATGCGCAGGGTTGGCTGCCGCACGGTGGTGAGCGGCGGATCGGTGTAGACGGCCGAGGGCACGTCGTCGAAGCCGACCACGGCGACGTCGTCGGGCACCCTCCGCCCGGCCTCGCGCAGCGCCTTCAGCGCGCCGAAGGCCATCATGTCGGAGGCCACGAAGACCGCGTCCAGCGCGGGATCGTCGTCCAGGAGCTGGCGCATGGCGAGCGCCCCGGAGTCCCGGGTGAAGTCGCCGATGGCGATGATGGAGCGCCGCCCGGAGTCCCTGAGCACCTCGCGGTAGCCGTTCAGGCGGTCGATCCCGGCCACCATGTCGGGCGGCCCCGCGATGGTGGCGATCCGCCGCCGTCCCCGCTCGACCAGGTGCGAGACGGCCTGCATCGCCCCGGACACGTTGTCCATGTCCACGTACGGCAGCCCGTTCCCGGTGATCGGCCGTCCGCTGCACACGACGGGGATGCCCAGCCGGGCGAGGACGGCGGGCAGCGGGTCGGCCCCGTGCATCGAGGCGACGATCACCCCGTCCAGGTGCCCAGCGGTGGTGTACCGCTCGACCCGCTCGTGCCCGCGCGCCGACCCCGCGAGCATGAGCACCAGCTGCTTGTCGGCGAGTTCCAGCTCCTGGGAGACGCCGCGGATGATCCCCGCGAAGGTGGGGTCGTCGGAGAACACCCGGACCGGCGGCTCGGAGAAGACCAGCGCGACCGTGTCGGCCCGCTGGGTGACCAGGCTGCGCGCGGCGAAGTTGGGCACGTACCCGAGTTCCTCGACCGCGCGCAGGACCGCGCGCCGGATGTCCTCGCCGACGCTGGCCGAGCCGTTGACCACGCGGGAGACGGTGGCCCTGGACACTCCGGCCCTGGCCGCGACCTTCTCCAGCGTGGGGCGGGTGGTCACAGGCCGTTCCGCCTGATGACCTCGCGGTACCAGTGGGCGCTGTCCTTGGGGGTGCGCTCCTGGGTGGCGTAGTCGACGTAGACCAAGCCGAAGCGCTTGTCGTACCCGTACGCCCACTCGAAGTTGTCCATGAACGACCAGACCAGGTAGCCGCGCAGGTCCACCCCGGCGGCGATGGCGGCGTGCGCGGCGCGGAAGTGGGCGTCCAGGAACTCGATGCGGCGGTTGTCGGCGACCCGGCCGCCGGCCAGCACGTCGTCGAAGGCGGCCCCGTTCTCGGTGATCACGAGCGGCACCGGCGGGTAGTCGCGCTTGAGGCCGACGAGCAGCTCGGTGAGGCCGTCGGCCTCGATCGGCCAGCCCATGGCGGTGGTCGGTCCCGGCTTGTCGATGAAGCCGATGCCCTCGCTGCCGGGGAAGACCGGGTTGGCGGGCTGGCCCGGCCGGGGTTCGACCTGGAACGGGTGGTAGTAGTTGACGCCGAGCATGTCGATGGGCGCGCCGATCAGCGTCAGGTCGCCGTCGCGGACGAACGACCAGTCGGTGAAGCGCTCGGCCCTGCGGATCACGTCGGTGGGGTACTCGCCGCGCAGCACCGGGTCCAGGAAGATCCGGTTGAGGATGCCGTCGGGCACGGCCACCGCGGTCAGGTCGGAGCCGCGGACGGGGGCCAGGTTGAGCGTGATGCCCACCTCGCGGGCGCCGGCCCGGCGCAGCTCCCGGGTGGCCAGGCCGTGGCCGAGCAGCAGGTGGTGGGCGGCGGCGAAGGCCGCCCCCGGCTCGGTACGGCCCGGCGCGTGCAGCCCGGCCGCGTACCCGAGGAAGGCCGAGCACCACGGCTCGTTGAGGGTGGTCCACATGTCCACCCGGTCGCCCAGCCGCCGGTGCACGATCGCGGCGTACTCGGCGAACCGCTCGGCGGTGTCCCGGCTGGTCCAGCCGCCGTGGTCCTCCAGGGTCTGCGGCAGGTCCCAGTGGTAGAGGGTGAGGATGGGCGTGATGCCGTGGCCGCGCAGCTCGTCCACCAGGCGGTCGTAGAAGTCCAGGCCGCGCGAGTTGGCCGGGCCCGAGCCGTCCGGCTGGATGCGCGGCCAGGCCACGGAGAAGCGGTAGGCGCCCATGCCGAGCTCGGCCATGGTGGCCACGTCGGCGGTGTACCGGTGGTAGTGGTCGCAGGCGACCTCGCCGGTGTGGCCGAGGTGCACCTTGCCGGGGGTGCGCGCGAACGTGTCCCAGATGGAGGGTCCCCGGCCGTCCTCGCGGGCCGCCCCCTCGATCTGGTACGAGGCCGTCGCCGTTCCCCACATGAAGCCTGGCGGGAACTCCAGGATCCCCTGGGCCAACTCCGTGGACACGGTCATGTCGCCTCGCCCCTCCCCGCGCCTCCCCGTGAGAGCGCTCTCAGGCAGCATTGCGGCTGGCCGCCCCGCCTGTCAAGGCGACCGAAGATGCACACGATTTTCAGGTGGCTCGTGATGGCCCATTGACTTGACGTTAACGCGCGGTTAGCTTCCCACGTCTGAGAGCGCTCTCTGAAAGCCCCCATGCGGGCGCACCCCGCAAGCTCGGTACCGAGGAGGTAACCGTGCGTTTCAGGACAGCCGTCGTGGCCGCCGCCATGATGGCCGCCGCACTCGTCGTTCCCGTCGTCACCGCGTCACCGGCCAATGCGGTCACGGTGGGCGCGGGCAGCTACGCCACCACCCGCCCCGCCGGCACCGTCGGCCCGTCCAACAACGCGGGCGCCGCGGTGACCCCGAAGGTCACCTCCCGGATGGCAGGCCGCGCCGTGCCCACCAACGACTGGTGGTCGTCGCTGGTCTTCCAGCGGTTCCCGGGCAACCCGTCAACTGGACGCTGACCGGGACCGCCAACGCCACCGCGCCGGCGAGCTTCTTCTCGGTCGCCCTGCTCCCGTCCAGGGCCGCGCTCTCGCTCTTCCAGCAGTACGCCTACTCCTTCGTCACCAACACCACGATGAGCTGGTCCTACAACGCCGGCAACGGAAACCTCACCGCCACCTACGCGGCCACCACCACGGCGCGGCAGGGCAGCCAGACCGGCACCCTGTTCGCGCTCTACCGGCACCAGTGGCTGAACAGCTCCGACGCGCTCACCACCTACACCTACAACTCGCCGCGCGGCCAGATGAAGGTCAGGGCGGGCACGTCGTTCAGCACGGTGTCCAAGTTCAACGGGGTGCTGCCCGCGCTGCCGATCTCGCCGAGCGCCGACACCACGCGCATCCGCAACGACATCGACGCCGAGCTCAACGCGGCCGACCCGTACAAGGGCGCCGTCGACACCTACTGGACCGGCAAGGCGCTCTGGCGGCTGGCCGCGCTCATCCCGGTGGCCAACCAGATCGGCTACCCGGCGGGGCGGGACAAAGCGATCAACCTGGTCAAGACCCGGCTGGCGGACTGGCTGACGGCCGGATCCGGCGAGACCGGGCGGCTGTTCGCCTACGACTCGTCCTGGGGCACGCTGATCGGCTACCCCGCCTCCTACGGCTCGGACGCCGAACTCAACGACCACCACTTCCACTACGGCTACTACGTCCTGGCGGCGGCCATGGTGGCCCAGCACGACCCGGCCTGGGTGTCGGATTCCCAGTACGGCGGCATGCTGAAGCTGCTGGTCAAGGAGTCCGCCAACTGGGACAGGAACGACACCCGATTCCCGTTCCTGCGCAACTTCGACCCGTACGCGGGCCACGCCTGGGCCGCCGGGCACGGCGCGTTCGCGCACGGCAACAACCAGGAGTCCTCCTCCGAGGCGATGATGTTCAACGCCGCGGCCGTGCTGTTCGGCCAGGCCACCGGGGACACCGCGCTCCGGGACATGGGCATCTACCAGTACACCACCGAGCGTGACGCGATCGGCCAGTACTGGTTCGACAAGGACAACGCGATCTTCCCGTCCAACTACCCGCACGACACGCTCGGCATCGTCTGGGGCGCGGGCGGGGCGTACGCCACCTGGTGGACCGCCAACCCCGAGGAGATCCACGGCATCAACATGCTGCCGATCACCGGCGGCTCGCTCTACCACGGCGCCTGGAAGGCCGACATCCTGCAGAACGTGGCCGAGATCAGGGCCAACAACCCCGGGCAGGAGGTGGAGTGGCGGGACGTCATCTGGGAGTTCCTGGCGATGAGCGATCCGGCCCAGGCGCAGTCGCTCTGGCTGGCCAACAACCCCAGCCCGGAGGACGGCGACTCGCGGGCGCACGCCTACCACTGGATCACCTCGCTCAACACCTGGGGCACCCCGGACCACTCGGTGACGGCCAACGTGCCGACGTACGCGGTGCTCAACAAGAACGGCGCGAAGACCTACATCGCCTACAACGTGTCCGGCTCGGCGGTGACGGTGACGTTCTCCGACGGCGCGACACTGTCCGTCCCGGCCAGGGCGATGGCCTGGCGGGGCGCGGCCGGCAGCGGCGTGGAACCGGGCAACGGCAGCGGGCCGAGCCCGTCTCCGTCTCCGAGCCCGAGCCCGAGTCCGAGCCCGAGCCCGAGCCCGTCGCCCAGTCCCAGCGGCGGCTGGAACGCCCGGTCGATCATCCAGGCGGAGGCGTACAACGCCCAGCAGGGCACCGCAGTGGAGACCACCACCGACACCGGCGGCGGTCAGAACGTGGCCTACATCGCCAACGGCGACTGGCTGCGGTTCGACAACGTACGCTTCAACGGCGAGTTCCAGTTCAAGGCGCGGGTGGCCTCCGGCGCGGCCGGCGGCATCAGCGGCCTGGTCCAGGTCCGGCTCGGCAGCCCGACGGCCACCCCGATCGGTCAGTTCGCGGTGGCCAACACCGGCGGCTGGCAGACCTGGACCACTGTGCCGGCCAACATCACCACCACCACCGGCACCCAGACCGTCTACATCACCTTCAGCAGTGGCCAGCCCGCTGATTTCGTCAACATCAACTGGTTCACCTTCGACGTGAGCTGAGCACGCTGTCCATCGCCGGGCGGGAGCGCTCCCGCCCGGCGGTAGCAGCCGCTTTCGCGCCAGACGTGTCGCCATTTATCGTCTTCTAGAGGCTGGCTCGCATTTTCGTCCCCCGGGAAGCCCGCCCGACCCCCGCAAGGTCGTGAGAGCGCTCTCCCGACGACGCAGTAGGCGAATTCACAATCCCGTAACCGTCGTCTCACATCGATTGACATCACGTCGTTAACGGATAAGGCTTCCGGAATCGCTCTCTCATGAGCGTTCCCGGTAAAGCTTTGGAGGAAGGGTCCATGTCACTCCTCTCACGCCCCGCACGTCTCACGGCCATCGCGGCCGGTGTGGGCTTGGCCCTGGTCGCCACCGGATGCGGATCCACTGAGACCTCGACGCCGTCCGCCGGCAGCAGCGTCTCCGAGGAATGCGCTCCGTTCGCTGAATACGGCTCGTTCGCCGGCAAGACCGTGAGCATCTACTCCCCGATCCGGGACACCGAGGCGGACCTGTTCGAGCAGGCCTGGGCACCGTTCGCCAAGTGCACGGGCATGAAGATCACATATGAGGGCACCGGCGAGTTCGAGGCGCAGATCCAGGTCCGCGCCGACGCCGGCAACCCGCCCGACATCGCTTTCTTCCCCCAGCCCGGTCTGCTGGAGCGGTTCGCCAAGGCGGGCAAGCTCAAGCCGGCTTCGGACAAGGTCAAGCAGCTCACCGAGCAGAACTGGTCCCCTGACTGGGCCAAGTACGCCACCGTCGACAACGTCTTCTACGGCGCCCCCCTCGGTGCCAGCGTGAAGTCCTTCGTCTGGTACTCGCCCAAGATGTTCCAGGAGAAGGGCTGGGCCATTCCCAAGACCTGGGACGAGCTGATGGCCCTGTCCGACACCATCGCGGCCACCGGCATCAAGCCCTGGTGCGCGGGCATCGAGTCCGGCGACGCCACCGGCTGGCCGGCCACCGACTGGATCGAGGACGTCATCCTCCGCGAGCTCGGTCCCGAGGAGTACGACAACTGGGTCGCCCACAAGCTCGCCTTCAACGACCCGAAGGTCGTCGCCGCGGTCGACAAGGTCGGCGCCATCCTGAAGAACGAGAAGTACGTCAACGGCGGCTACGGCCCGGTCAAGTCCATCGCCAGCACCGCCTTCCAGGAGGGCGGCGTGCCGATCACCGAGGGCAAGTGCGCCCTGCACCGGCAGGCCTCCTTCTACTCCAACTTCTGGCCGGAGGGCACCAAGGTCGCCGAGGACGGGGACGTCTTCGCCTTCTACCTGCCCGGCAACGACCCGGCCAAGAAGCCGGTGCTCGGCGCCGGTGAGTTCGTGGCGGCCTTCGCCGACCGTCCCGAGGTCCAGGCCGTCCAGGCCTACCTGGCCGGCAAGGAATTCCCGAACACCCGGATGAAGCTGGCCACCTACGTCTCCGCCAACAAGGGCGTGGACCTGGCCAACGCGCAGAACCCGATCGACAAGCTCTCCATGGAGATCCTCCAGGACCCGAACACCATCTTCCGGTTCGACGGCTCCGACCTGATGCCGGCCGCCGTGGGCGCGGGCACCTTCTGGAAGGGCATGACCGACTGGATCAACGGCAAGGACACGAAGTCGACCCTCGACTTCATCGAGGCCTCCTGGCCCAAGTCGTAGGTAACAGCTCAACAGGTGACTGACACGTCCGGCTCCGGCATCGCCCGGAGCCGGACGTGCCTGCCCCGAGGGAGACCCCCCACCTCATGGATCTGAACTTCGACTTCGCGGCCGAGTCCCCCAAGCTCGTCCAGCTGCTGCTCGGCGTCGTCGCCTTCTGCGCCTTCATCGGCCTCATGCTGCTCCTGCTGGACCGCGCGCCAATGCGCCAGAAGGCCAGGCTGCACGCGTTCATCCTGCTCGCCCCCGCGCTGATCCTGCTGGGCATCGGCCTGGTCATCCCGGGCATCCGGACCACCCTGCTCTCCTTCATGAACGGCGACAGCAGCAGCTGGGTGGGCCTGGAGAACTACTCCTGGATGTTCACCCAGCCCGAGGCGCTCACCGTGCTCCGCAACACCCTGATCTGGGTGCTCCTGGTGCCACTCCTGGTCACGGCCATCGGCCTGGTGTACGCAGTGGTGGTGGACAACACCCGCTTCGAGGCGCTGGCCAAGTCGCTGGTCTTCCTGCCGATGGCCATCTCGTTCGTCGGCGCGGGCATCATCTGGCGTTTCGTGTACGCCTACCGCCCCGAGGAGAGCGACCAGATCGGCCTGCTCAACCAGATCGTGGTCCTGTTCGGCGGCACCCCGCAGCAGTGGCTGCTGGATCCCCCGATCAACACGCTCTTCCTGATCATCGTCATGGTCTGGATCCAGGCCGGCTTCGCCACCGTGGTGCTCTCGGCGGCGATCAAGAGCATCCCCTCGGAGATCGTCGAGGCCGCCCGGCTGGACGGCGCCACCCCGGTGCAGATGTTCTTCCGGGTGACCATCCCGGCCATCCGCCCGGCCGTGATCGTGGTGCTGGTGACCCAGTCGATCGGCACGCTGAAGCTGTTCGACATCGTCCGCACCATGACCGGTGGCCAGTTCGACACCAGCGTGATCGCGAACGAGATGTACAACCAAGCTTTCCGCTACGGCGAGACGGGCAAGGGCGCGGCCCTGGCGGTCTTCCTGTTCGTCCTCGTCACGCCCATCGTCGTCTACCAGGTCCGTAATCTTCGGCAGAACCGGCAGGCCTAGATGACCACCATCGCCACCCCGCTCACCCAGACCGGCGCCCACGCGCACACCCCCTCCGCCCGGGTGCGCCGACGGCTGACCAGCCATGGGGCCAGCCTGATCGCGATCGTCATCGCGCTGCTGTGGACCACGCCCACCTTCGGCCTGTTCCTGTCCTCGTTCCGGCCGGAGGACCAGATCAAGCAGACCGGCTGGTGGACGTTCTTCGCCGACCCGCAGCTCACCCTGGAGAACTACCAGTCGGTGCTGTTCGGCACCTCCTCCTCGTCGGGCCAGATGGCCAGCTTCCTGATCAACTCGCTGGTCATCACCATCCCGTCGGTGCTCTTCCCGGTGGCGCTGGCCGTCTTCGCCGCGTACGCGCTGTCCTGGCTGGACTTCCGCGGCCGGGACTGGATCTACATCGGGATCTTCGCGCTCCAGGTGGTGCCGCTGCAGATGGCGCTGGTGCCGCTGCTGTCGTTCTTCTCCCAGGGTGTGGAGCTGTTCGGGGTGACCGTGCTGCCCGCCTGGGACCTGGAGGGACCGGCCAGGTTCATCCAGGTCTGGTTCGCCCACACCTGCTTCGCCCTGCCGCTGGGTGTCTTCCTGCTCCACAACTTCATGTCCGAGCTGCCCGGCTCGCTGATCGAGGCGGCCCGGGTGGACGGCGCCACGCACGGCAAGATCCTCCGTACGATCGTGTTCCCGCTGGTGGTGCCCGCCATCGCCGCCCTCGGCATCTTCCAGTTCCTCTGGGTCTGGAACGACCTGCTGGTGGCGCTCATCTTCGCGGGCGGCACCGCCGACTCGGCCCCCATGACGGTACGGCTGGCGCAGATGGCCGGCACCCGGGGCAACGAGTGGCAGCGCCTCACCGCCGGCGCCTTCGTCTCCATCATCGTGCCGCTGATCGTCTTCCTGTCGGCCCAGCGGTACTTCGTCCGGGGGCTGCTGGCAGGCGGCATCAAGGGATAGCGCTGGAACCGTTAATGAGAAATGCGCGGCCTGCAATAAAATCGTGTGTCAGTTGACGTGCTCCGACCTGCGGCCACGCAGGCGGCGCATTTTCTCATAAATGCGGAGGGACCCAATGAAGCGCCCCACTTTGGAGGCTGTCGCCGCGCGCGCCGGGGTCTCCCGGGCCACCGTCTCCAGGGTCGTCAACGGTCAGTCGACCGTCGGTCCTGAGATCCGCGACGTGGTGATGCGGGCGGTGCGGGAGCTGGGCTACGTGCCCAACTCGGCGGCGCGCAGCCTGGTCACCCAGCGGACCGACTCGATCGCGCTGGTCGTCTCCGAGCCGCCCACCCGGGTGTTCTCCGACGACCCCATGTTCTCCACGGTGATCCGGTCGGCCAGCGTGGAGCTGGAGGCGGCCGACAAGCAGGTGGTGCTGATGCTCAGCGGCACCGCGCAGAGCCATGCCCGGGTGGAGCGATACATCGCCAGCGGCCACGTGGACGGCGTCATGCTCATCTCCATGCACGGCGCCGACCCGCTGCCCGCCGCGATCACCCGGATGGGCGTGCCCGCCGTCTCGTACGGCCGGCCCGCCGTACCGGTGGCGCTGCCGTACGTGGACAACGACAACGTGGGCGGCGCCGAGATCGCGGTGCGCCACCTGCTGGAGCGGGGGCGGCGGCGGATCGCCACCATCGCCGGGCCGCAGGACATGATCGGCGGGCAGGACCGGCTGACCGGCTACCGGAACGCGCTGCGCGACTCCGACCGGCGCTCGATCGTGGCGGTCGGCGACTTCACCCGGGAGTCGGGCGCCATCGCCATGCGCCAGCTGCTGGAGGACGACCCCCAGCTGGACGCGGTCTTCATCGCCAACGACCTGATGGCCATCGGCGCCATCCAGGCCCTCCGCCACGCGGGCCGGAGCGTGCCGGACGACGTGGCCATCGTCGGCTTCGACGACATCGAGGCGGCCAGGTACACCGACCCGCCGCTCACCACCGTCCGGCACCCGATCATCGAGCAGGCGGCGGCCATGGTGAAACTGCTGCTCAGCCTGCTGGAGGGGGACGAGAACGCGGCCAGCCCGGTGATCCTCAACACCGAGCTGGTGATCCGCGAATCAGCCTAGGGCTCCTTTGATCCTGGCCAGCGCGTTGAGCGGGGCCAGGCCGTAGGCGTAGAAGTCGACGCCCTGGGCTCCGGCCGCCTTGGCGGCGCGGACCTTGGCGGCCAGGCGTTCGGTGGCGTCGGTCTCGCCGAACGGGCCGATGTCGGGCACCCCCGGGCGGAGCACCGTGCGCAGTTCCCGGTCCTTGCCCACCGAGCGCTGGTAGGCGGCCACGTCGTCGGCCACCCTGGCCGCGTCCCTGGCGTAGCCGAGCACCGCGAAGGAGGGCACGATGTCGCCGAGCGCGACCAGGTCGACGCCGAGCTGCCAGGCGTCGTGCGCGGCCAGACCGGCCGGGGGCAGGCCGTCGGCGTAGCCCTTGGCGGCGCCGGTGCCGTCGATGTAGGTGAGCTTGGCCCCCTCCTCGGTGACCGCGGCGGCCACCTCGGCCACCAGCGTGGTCACCGTCTCCGAGCGGGCCCGCGCGTAGGCCACCACCTCGGGCCCGGCGTACGCGGTGAGCGCGGCCCTGGTGACCTCGCCCTGAGCGGGCAGGTCACCGTCCAGTACACCGCCGACGATGCGGGCGCACTCCTCCCTGGCCACCTCGGCGTGCACCCCCAGGTCGGTGGCGCGGCGCAGGCAGTGGTCGCAGAAGCAAAGGCCGAACAGGAAGGCGTCCATCGGGCCGAGCGGGACGGCCAGGCGCTGGGCGGAGAAGGTGGCGAAGTGCAGTGCCTCGGCCACCACGCTGGCGAAGCCCTGGCGGGCCACGGCGCGGGCCAGCGCCACCGCGTACCCGCGGGTGTCGGGGTGGGCCGGGCAGAGGTCGGCGGGGAAGCCGTGGTCGCCGAAGCAGTTCCGCACGGTCACGTCGGGGTGGGCGGCGCCCAGCGTCGGGTTGCGCAGGAAGACCGCCCAGCCGTGCGCGCTCAGGCCGCGGTCGGCGCAGGCTCGGCGCACCTCGGCCAGCGGGTCCTTGTCGGCGCCCGGCTGAAGAGGCGGAACGAGGCGGCCGAACAGCCCGTCCGGGACGGGGAAGTGCACGCCGTCCTGGCGCTGGGTGATCCGGGTGACGCCGTGCGGGGTGACGTCCCTGGTCCGGTGGTGGGCGGCGGCCACGGTCACCCCCGCGGCGCCGTACCCGGTGATCCGGTCCAGGACCGGGCCGAGGCCCTCCCCGGCCAGATCCTCGGCGAAGACGTACACGGAGGTGTCCACTACCGCCCCTTGTACGCCACGAAGTCGATCTCGACGAGGATGTCCATGAGCTGGGAGCCGACCGTGGTCCGAACCGGGTACGGCTCGTTGAAGTAGGACTTGTACACCTCGTTGTAGGCGGCGAAGTCCTCCTTGAGGTTCTGCAAATGCACGGTGGCCTTGACCACGTCGTCGAAGCCCAGGCCCTGCGCGGCCAGCACGGCGGCCAGGTTGCGCAGGGTCTGGTGGGTCTGGGCCGCGACGTCGGCGCCGACCACCTCGCCGGTGGCCGGGTCGAGCGGCCCCATGCCGGAGGTGTAGACGAAGTCGCCGACCACCAGCCCCTGCGAGTACGCGCCGACCGGGGCCGCGCCGTCGGAGGTCCGGATCTCCCGCTTTCCGCTCATCAGCTCTCCTAGAAATAAGTCGTGATCAAGTCGACCACCAGGTGGTCGTCGTCCACGACGGGCAGCACCCGCCACTTGTCGAACGCCGTGCACGGGTGCGAGATCCCGAACCCGACCAGGTCCCCGGGGCGCAGGCCGTCCGCGTCAAGGTAGGCGTGCTGGTCCTGGATCTTTTTGACGATGAGGCCGCGCGTCTGGGTGATCTCGCCGTCCCTGCGCAGGTGGCGGGCCATCGGCAGGTCCAGGTCGTACGGCACGTCGCGCTTGCCCATGGCGACCAGGGCCAGGCCGGGCTCCGGGGTGGAGATCACCTGGGCCCAGACCTCGATCGCGGGCTGGAGCACGTCGGCCAGCGGGCTGCTGCGGGCGTAGAAGCCCTCGTCGTGGCCGAGGTAGGCGCCGCTGCGCAGGATGACGTGCCGGTCCTGGAGTTCCTCGGCGACCAGGTCGAAGTAGGAGCTTCCCCCGGCCGAGACGATGGGTTCGCCGTCCGTCAGCGGGGTGACCAGGTCGGCGGCGCGGCTCAGTTCGCGCAGGTAGGTGCGGACGGCGTCCGGGCCCTGCTGGGTGCCCTCGTATCCGGCCACGCCCGCGAGTTCGACGCCGGGGGTGGCGACGACGGCCTCGGCGACCTCGCGGAGCTGCTGGAGGGTGCGGCAGCCGGTCCGGCCGCCGGGGTGGCCCAGTTCCACCAGGACCCGGAAGGGAACCCCTTTCGCGGCCGCCGAGAGCGCGCTCACGCCCTCTTCCGAGTCGGCGAAGATCAGGCATTCGAATCCGGCCGCCAGCTCGCCGGCGAGCCAGCGGAGCGCTCCCACGTCGTAGCATTCGCCCGCCAGCAGCACCCTGGGCACGCCGAAGTGGCGCAGCGCCAGGACCTGGGCGGCGGTGGCGGCGGTGGCGCCCCAGGCGCCCGCGCGCAGCTGGGCGTGGATCAGCTCCGGGGACATGCTGGTCTTGGCGTGCGGCGCGAAGGTGAGGCCGTTGGCGGCGGCGAACTCGGCCAGGGTGGTGATGTTGCGCTCCAGGGCCGAGGCGCGCAGCGTCATCACCGGCCAGGTGAAGGCGCCGCCGAAGAGGGACGGGCGGGCCGCCAGGAAAGCGGCCCGGGTGGTGGGTTCCGGGAGCAGGAAGCCCCGGGTTCGCCAGTCGATGACCAGGTTTCCGGCTTCTTCGCCGAAAGCGGGGGTTGAGAACAAGGCGGGGGTTGGGAGCATGGTCCGCCTCCGTTCGCCGAGTGGTATAGACCGCCCCGTGGATCGTACTGGACCTCAGGCGGCGCGCAGGGCACGGCCCGGGGTGGCGCCGGTCAGGCGGCCGTCGGCGAGCACCGGGACACCGGCCACCAGCACGTCGTCGATGCCCGTGGCGAGCTCGCGAGGGTTCTGGTACGTGGCCTGGTCGGCCAGCGTGGCGGGGTCGGCCACGATCAGGTCGGCGATCTGGCCCGGGCGGATCAGGCCACGGTCACCGAGGCGGAACCTGCGTGCCGGGTGGGCGGACAGGTGCACCGCCGCCTGCTCCCAGGTCAGGTCGGCGAGGTCGCGGACGTGGCGGGCCAGGTAGCGGGCGAAGGTGCCGTACGCGCGGGGGTGCGGGTGGCCGCCGAGGTGGATGCCGTCCGAGCCGCCGAGGTGGCCGGGGTCGCGCATGATCGTCCTTACGCTGCGGTCGGCCTCCGGGCCTTCGTCCGGGCGGGCCATCACGCAGCCCGCCTCCAGGCGGGTCTCGATCAGCAGCGTGCGGCAGAACTCCTCCACGCCGGTGCCGTGGCGTTCTGCCGCTTCCGGGAGGGTCAGGCCCTCCGCCCATTCGACGCCCGGCGCGTGGGCGAGGGTGAGGCGGTCCCAGACGATTTCTGACCATTCTCGCTTTATGCGTTCGCCCTGGGTGGTCAGCGTGTCCATGGCTGCGTCGATGTCGGCGGCGGGGACCCAGGCGGGCAGCACGACCATGCCCAGAATGGTGCTCCCGCGCATGTACGGATAGGTGTCGAAGGTCAGGTCAACGCCCTCCTCCCGGGCTTTCGCGGCCAGCGGCAGCAGATCGTCGGCAGGCCCGTGGTAATGCGAGACGTGCGCCTTCGCCCCCGAGCGCCGCGCGATCTCGATCACCTCGGCCATTCCCACCCCCGCCGAAGCCCCGTACCCCCGCATATGCGTCACGTATGGCAATCCCTGGAGCAGCGCGCACAACTCCGCCAGCTCCCCCGCATCCGCGTACCGTCCAGGCACATACTCCAGCCCCGACGAGAGCCCCACGGCCCCCTCACTCAGCCCGCGCTCCACTCTTGTCCGCATCGCCAGGAGCTCATCGCGATCGGCAGCCCTTTCGGCCGCCCCCATCACGTCATACCGAACCGTCCCATGCGGCACCAAATACGCGGTGTTCACGGCGGCCTTCTGGTCATACCCCGCCAGCAGCTCCCCCACGGAAACCGCCCCGTCCACCCCCGGATGCCACCCGTTGATCGCCGCAAAATACCGGCTGACAAACTCCAGTGCCGACCTCGACGAAACCGGCGCGAACGACACCCCATCCTGCCCCAGCAGAATGGTGGTCACCCCTTGACGCACCATCGCCAACTGCACCGCAGGCTCAAAAACCTTCGCATCCCCATGCGAATGACAATCCACAAACCCCGGCAACAACACCCGCCCACGAGCATCAATCACCTGCCGAGCCTCAACCTCCCCCAACCGCCCGACCCCAATGATCAAGCCATCCTTTATCCCGACATCTCCATGACTTGCCGGCTCCCCTGTCCCATCCACAACCAGCCCGCCACGAACAAGAACATCAAGATCCATCCTCTGATTGAATCACTCAGAGCGTGAGATGGCCTCAGAGCGCCTGATCGACGGCCGGGCGGATCTTGTTGGGCTTGGTAGCCCGGACGGGCTCGAAGTCGACCCAGTAATGGTCACCGCGCCGCATTGTCCAGCCCGTCATCTGCGGTTGTCTCCCAGAGCGGCGCGTCGTCCCCGCATTCCCACTCCTCAAAAGCGGCCGTGTACGCCTCTTCCAGATCCATGACTCTCCTTTAGTCGGATGTGGGGATGAGATCGCGGCTCGGGTACCTGGGGCAGGAGGGGGCAGGGAGGAGTGGATTGGTTTGGAGGATTTTGCGGGCCTCGGTGCGGGCCTGGTTCCAGCCGTTCCAAGGGTCGGGGGTGCGGAGGTGGTTGAGGGTGATTATTTCCTGGAGGACGCAGGTGCGGGTGGGTTCGGGGAGGCGGTTCAGGGCCGGGACGGCTTCCGCGCCGAGGCCGCCCAGGTAGTCCGCGTCGAGGCGGTCGATGCCGCGTACGGCGTGCTGGGTTTCGGCGATCTTCGCGTCGGGGTTCCAGAGGGCGAAGACGAGCAGGGAGGCTCCCGTCAGCAGGACCATCGCGCGGGGGAGCCAGCTGGCGTCGTGGCGGCTGAGGCGGACCGCGCCTGCCGCCAGGACCAGGACGAAGACGGCCGCCAGCCACCAGATGGTGGCGCCTACCGAGGCGCGTAGCCGGGTCAGGCCGTACGCGTCGGTGTAGAGGCCGAGGCGGTGCAGGGCGGAGGCCAGGATCACCAGGGTGAACGCGCAGAGCAGGCCGAGCAGGCCGGCCAGGATGCGGCGGTCGAGTTCGCCGCGCGGCTCCAGCAGGGCCCAGCCGACGGCTACCACGCCCAGGACGAAGAAGCTCACGGTGACCAGCTCGAAGAAGCCGGATCTGGCGTACTCGGCGTAGGTGAGGCCTGCGGTTTCCAGGACTCGGCTGTTGCCGCCGAAGAGGACGGTGATCTGCACGGTTACGAACGCGGCGAAGAGGAGGTTGAGGCCGGTCAGAGGCATCACCCAGAGGGTGCGGGCGACCGGGATTCGGTTGTACGGGACCCGGGGTTCGGCCACCGGGCGGAGTGCCACCAGTACGGTCGCCGCCACCAGCGCGCCGAAGATCGCGAAGAGGAAGATTCGCAGGGGGAGGGTGTCGGCCCAGTCCGGGGCGGTGAGCAGGTCGTTGGCGAAGGACGAGAAGACCGCGTCGGCGGCCGAGAAGAGCAGGCCGAAGACCACGATCAGGCCGATGGTGATGGTTACGCTCACCAGCACCGGCATCAGCCGGCGCCGTTTGAGGACCGCCTTGACCGGTGCGGCCAGGAACCATGGCACCGGGAACACCGCCAGGCCGACCGACAGTCCGCCGCGGATCGCGCTCAGCCATCCCCGGCCGCCTCCCGACACGGCCAGGGCCGCGATCAGGAAGGCCGCCAGCAGCGATGGCAGCACCACCCACTCGGCGTCCCGGATCAGCGCCACCCCGACCAGGGCGTACGCCAGCAGTCCGAATGCCACCGACCATACCGACAGCCGCGTCCGCGCGGCCGGCCACGCCGCCAGTCCCATGGCGACCGCCGTCAGGGCCACCCCCAGCCCCACCGGCGCGTACGGCACCGCCATCGCCGCGACTACACCGACCACCGTCACCACCGGCAACAGCCACCGGGGAGTCTCCGGGAGGTTGGGCTTGGGGAACAGCGGTGGGGGGACGTACACCGGTGGTGGGGGTGGGGTATAGCGTGGCGGACTCGCCATGACCGGCTGCACGGAAGCAATACCCGCCTGATGCACGGGACCGGGACCCGCCGGATACCCAAAGGCAACACCGCCCGGGTACCCGGAACCCTGCTGACGCCCAGGAGCAACACCAGCCGAGTACCCGGGACCAACACCTTGCTGACCCCCAGAAGCAACACCCGCCGAATGCCCAGGCGCAACCCCCTGCTGACCCCCGGAAGCAACGCCAGCCGGATGCCCGGAAGCAACCCCCTGCTGACCCCCAGAAGCAACACCTGCTGGATGCCCAGGGGCGGCACCCTGCTGACTCCCGGAAGCAACGCCAGCCGAATGCCCGGAAGCAACCCCCTGCTGACCCCCGGAAACGACACCAGCCGAATGCCCGGAAGCAACCCCCTGCTGACCCCCGGAAACGACACCAGCTGGATGCCCAGGGGCGGCACCCTGCTGGAGTTCGGAAGTCGCGTCCGGCGCGAGGGCTTCTTGATCAGCCACGGTCTCCTGACCCTGTGCGGGGTTCTCGGTCGGCGTGTTCTCCGTTGCGGCCTTGTCTTCGTCTTTGTCGTTGGCCATGGGGGTCTCTCCAGACCTTTCAATGGTTGGGGCTTTCATCCCCGGGGTCACAAGCCATGGGTAGGGTGCTCGAGCGGCTGCTCGGGCTGCGGCGCGGGAGCCGATGGCGGCGCCGCCGATAGCTCCGGCAACGGGCATGAGTCCGAGGAGGAGCAGGACGCTCTCCCCGATCAGATCGCCCACAGGAATCGCCAGGAAGAGCGCCAGAAGGAACCCGCCCCCCATACCGACCCCGGCACCAACCCCCGCCCTGAGCCCGGCACGCGCCCCCGACCGCAACGCCGCTGCCCCGCCCTCCCAGCCCGTCCCCTGATTACCGGGGGACTCCC
>NZ_JAHCST010000098.1 GCF_018476525.1 Acrocarpospora catenulata | reverse complement strand
CCTGCTCGCCCTCGGGTTCCGCCCGGGGCTGCCCCGGGCGGCGTACCCGGGGGTGCTGCGGCGGGCGCTGCTGTCGCCCGCGGCGCTGGCGCGGACGGTGTCCGGGCGGGTGGGCGAGAACCTGCGCGCGCCGGGGCGGGCCGCCGTCGTGCTGGCGGTGCACGCGCTGCCGCTGCCGGTGCTGGCCGGGTGGTCGGCCCGGGCGCTGCTGGTCTGGTCGCTGGCCTGGCTGCTCCCGCTCACCCTCGGCTACCACGTCAGCATGGTGCTGTACGCGATCGGCCTGCACACCTGGTTCAGCGAGAGCGGCGAGCCGGGCTGGGCAGGCTACGCGGAGAAGACCGGCGCGCGGTTCTTCGGGGACCCCTGCCCGCCGCGCGGGGCCGTGCTCGGCTGGGTGGTCTGGTGGGGGCGGCTGCTGGCCGGGCATCTGGTGGTGGCCCGCCTGCTGGTGGTCGGATTCACCGACAACGGCTGCCACGACGCCCACCACCTCGACCCGAGGGGCCGCCGGTTCGACTGGTGCAACAGCGCATATGCGCGAATGGAGCTGATGGCCGGATGGCCGCAGGCGCGGGCGGTGTTCTGGCACAGTTGGAGCATCAACGAGGCGATCTCGGATAATTTCGCCAGGTTGGCAGCGTCTGCGGCAAATGGCCGCCACATGGCGTGATCAACCGCGTAATTCCGGTTAATATCAGGCCTTAGTCGGGCCAGCGGATCATTTTCCTAGAACGGAAGCCCTGATGGGTGAACATCCCTTCTTTCACAAATGGGCCAGTAAGTGCTGTGCGCCCCCAAACCGGACAGAAGCGCCCCTGGACCGGCTCAAGGCGGGCGCCGATGGGCACCGCGGCAGCGCTTAGCGCCTCCTTCGCCCGGGAGATGACCGACCGGCTGGCCGCCCGCACCCCCGATGAGCTGGCCGAACGCACCGGGCTCCAGGTGGCGACGGTGGTCGGGCTGAGCGCCGGCGAGCTCTTCTCGTGGGAGGTCGTGAGCGCCTGCCTGAGCGCCGCCGACACCCCGCCGGCCGCCATGGTGGCCCTGCGCAACCGGTGGGTCCAGGTCGAGGCCGCGTGGTGGGCGGAACGCGAACCGCAGCTGCTGAAAAAGATCGAATCAGAGCTGGAGAGGGCGAAGGCGAAGGCCGGGCGGGGCGCGTTCGACAAGAAGGCGTTCGACCGGAAGGTGTTCGAGGCCCATCGCCCGCAGGCGCCCTGGCGGAAAATGCTCGGGCCGTCCGCCGGATATGTCCGATGGGGAATGACCGATCTGGCCGATGACCGGCGGCTGCCCGATCCGGCCGCCTCGACTTCGGTGAAGCAGTTCTACGAGAAATTGAAGCAATTGCATCTGTGGGCGGGCAGCCCGTCCGCGAACGAGATCGAATACCGCTCGTGGGGCGCCCTCAGCCACAGCACCGCCAACACCATGCTCGGGCCCACCCGCCACCTCCAGGGCCACCAGCAGGGGCGCGGTCTTGACCGCAACAACGTGCGCTACCTGGTCGCCGTGTTCGGGCTGCCGCCCGCCGAGGTGGCCCGGTGGGGCGACGCCTACGACCATGTACGCCGCCTGCCGGTGGTGGACCCCGAGCAGGAAGCGGCGGCGGCCCGGGCGGAGCTGGCGGCCGAGATCGCACGTCGGCGGGCGGCCGAGGAAGCGCTCGCCGAGGCGTTACAGCGAAGCGGCCGAACCGGGCGGTTGGCGCCGACCTGGTGGCGAACGATCGCGCTGGCCCTGGCGGTGGCCCTGCCGCTCACCCTGATCGTGACCGACACCGGCCTGCGGGCCGGCGCCGGCGTCCGCCACGTGCTCCAGGCGCCGGAGGCGTACCGGCTGGTTCCCGGCCCGCGCGGGGTGCGCGTGCCGCTGGACATCGGACCGGGGGAGTGGGCGCTCAGCCTGCGCCTGCGGCTGGCGGGGATGTTCCAGGCCGACACCTGCGTGCACGGATCGCGCGCCGCCTACCAGGTCCGCCGCCAGGGCGCGGTGCTCCACCGGGGCACGTTCGAGCGCGGCCGGGCCGAGCTGACCACGCCGCCGCTCCCGCTCGGCACCGGTCCGGGCCGGGTGGAGATCGTGCTCGTGGTCACCGTCCCCCCGCTCACCGGTGACGGCTGCGAATTCCTGCTCGACCCCACCGGCACCACGCTCAGCACCGGCTCCCCCTAGTCAGGAGATGTCATGCGGCGATGGATCACCGCCCTGCTGGCCACCACCGCCGTCGTGGCGTGCAGCGGCCAGCCCACCCCTGCCGCCACGCCGAGCCCGGGGCTCAGCCGCTTCCACGGCAACCCGAACCTCCGCATCGGCACCCAGGCCGACCAGCCCGGCCTCGGCCTGTACGACACCACCACCTACCTGTGGTCGGGCCTCGACGTGGACATCGCCAACTACGTGATGGCGCAGCTGGGCGTGCCCACCACGCCCAGCAACCCGCACATCTACCAGGTGCTGGCCGCCGACCGGGAGGAGCAGCTGCTCAACAACCAGAAGGACCTGATCATCGCCAACTACTCGATCACTGACGGACGCATCCAGCAGGGCATCACGTTCACCGTGCCGTACCTGCTCAGCTACCAGGACATTCTGGTGCGCGGCGCGGACAAGGACACCATCAGGACCGTGGACGACCTGCGTGGCAAGCGGGTCTGCGCGGGGGCGGAGGGCACCACGCCGTTCCACCACCTGAGCACCATCAACCAGGAGCGCGGTCTGGGCCTGGTGCTGCGGCCGGAGGTCGGCACCAAGGTCTGCGCCGAGAAGCTGAACGCCGGTGAGGTGGACGCGTTCGTGTCCGACAGCGCCATCCTGCTCGGCTACCTCACCAGCTATCCGACCCTGCACCTGGTCGGTACCAAGGTCTGGCCCCGCCCCGAGCAGTACGGCATCGGCCTGGTCGCCCACTCCCCGGCCGACGTCGCCGAGCTCAACACCATCATCCGCCGCATGATCGCGGACGGCAGCTGGAAAAGGGCGATTATCGCGAATTTCTGCCCGCAGCCGTCCGATTCCCCGTGCCATGTCGCGCAAATCTTCCTGGACAGCCCCCCGCCGGTGAACTGAACACGAGGGGGCCCGCCTGGGAAACGGCGGCGCGCCCCCTCGTCTCTCCGTCACGAGGGCCATTCTCCGGGCCAACGGATCAAGGTCGCCCCGCATGGGAGATGAGCGCGGAATTCCCGCGGCCCGCACTCAAGTTAAACCGCCCGGTGGCGGCTGACCAGGTGTCCCGGCGGGGTGCCCCTACGCTCTCCAGGATGTTCCCGCAGGTCGGGGTGGCGGCCCTGGGCCATCCTGGACACATCCAGGTTGCCGGTCCTGCCGTCCCGGATGCCGCTGGACGCCGTTCCCGCCGCGGCGGAGTGTTTGAATATCGCGGACGGCCAGCGTAATTGCCGCCGCCACTTCTCAGGGGGAAATTCACCATGCGAGCCGCGCTCCGCGCCGTCCTGGCCTGCCTGTTATGTGTCGCGTGCGGCGGCAACCCATTTCCCGCGGAATTACGGGTGGGCGTGTACGCCGATATACCGGGAATCGGGGAACGCGACGCGGCCGGCCGCTGGTCGGGCTTCGAGATCACGCTCGTCGAGCAGGTGCTCCACAGGCTCGGGACCCGCGCGAGCTTCCGGGCGGTCACCGCAGAGGAGCGGGACGCCCGGCTGCTCGGCGGGGAGCTCGACCTGGTGGTGGCCACCTACTCGATCACCGACGAGCGGATCGCCAGGGGGATCGCGTTCACTGTGCCCTACCTGCTGAGCTATCAGGACATCCTGATTCGCGGCACGGACGCCGAGGTCATCCGTACGGTGGCGGACCTGCGGGGCAGGCGGGTCTGCACGGGCCCGCCGAACGCGACGCCCTACCAGCATCTGGCCTCGGTGAACCGGGGGCAGGACCTGGGGATCGAGATCGTCACCCGGGCCAGCAGCAGCCCGCTCTGCGTGGACCTGCTGATGGCGGGCACGGTGGACGCCGTGGTCAGCGACGCCGCGATCCTGTCCGCCAGCGTGCTCCGCCATCCGGGACTCCGCCTGGCCGGCACGCGGATCTGGCCGCGACCCGAACAGTACGCCTTCGGGCTGGCCGGGCCCGCCGCGGCGCGGACCGAGCGCCTGGACGCCGCGATCCGGGAGATGGTGGCGGATGGCAGCTGGCGGCGGGCGCTGATCGACAGCTTCTGCCCGGGGGGCGGCGAACCGCCGTGCCACACCGCGCAGGTATTCCTGAAATATCCCCCCACGGCGTGACCCCTCTTACCGCGAGCTGATTTCTCGCAGGAGCTGTTCCCAGCGGGGGCCGATGACGCTCATGTCGTACTGGGCGGCGGTGATCCGGCCCTGGGTGGCGAGCTTGGTGCGCAGGTCCGGGTCGATGATCAGGGTGCTGATGGCGTCGGCGAGGGCGTGAATCTTCTGGGGCGGGACGAGCAGGCCGTCGTGGCCGTGGGTGATGATTTCCGCCGGCCCGGTCGGGCAGTCGTAGGCGACTACGGGGACGGCTTTGCTCATGGCCTCCAGGACGGTCATGGGCATGCCTTCGCGGCGACTGCTGAGAATGAAGAGGGCGGCGTCGGCGAGCACGGCGCCGGCGTCCTCGGCGGGGCCCATGAGGTGGACGCTGCCGGTGAGCTCGCGCTTGTCGATGGATTCCCGGAGCTTGTCGTGGCGGGGGCCGCGGCCGTAGATGCGCAGGGTCCAGTCGGGGTGGCGGCGGTGGACGTGGGCCCAGGCGCGGATGAGGAGATCGTAGCCTTTCGCGTGGTTCAGGCGGCCGATGGCGACGGCGACCGGAGCCGTGCGGTGGGCGGGCGGGCCGTTGAGGCGGGTGACGGCGTTGGGAATCTGGACCAGGCGGGCGGGTGGGCGTTTGAGGGCTTTCCGGTACGCGCCGAGGTCGGCCTGGGTGAGCGTGACGAGGGCGGTGAGCCTGCCGTACCGGCGGAGGATCTGCTTGCGGGTTTCGGGCTGGTGGGCGGCGAGGTTGGCGTGTTCCTGGCCGATGGTGATGACCTCCGGGCCCGCGGCCCTGGCGATGAGGAGGTTGAGGGCGGGCCGGGTGCCGATGAGGACGCCGCCGCGGCGGCTACGGATGTAGCGCAGCAGCGCGAGATCGGTCCTGAGGGTGAACCAGTGGCCGGCGGTTTCGTCGGATGGGGTTAATCGGCTGCGGAAGTGGTTCGCCAGGCCCCTTCTCCCGTTGACACGGTCGTCGAGGTAGCGGACGCGGACGCCGGGCGGGACCTCGAAGAACGGTTCCGGACTCTCGCGGACGACGCTGACGATCTCGACGTCATGGTCCTGGGCGAGATGCCCGGCCAGGTTGAACACGGTCCGGATGGTGCCGCCCATGCCGTTGGCGTGCAGCAGGAGAATGCGGACCTCCCGGGTGTCCGGCGGCGGAGCCTTCCTGGCCCGGCGCCGGTCCCGTGCTTCGAGTACGCGGATGACGGCGCGCCGCAACGCCCCCGAGATCGACAACTGTGCCCCCAGTATGTGTGTCCCCTACTCCCCTGGGACGCTGCGGGCAGCCCTCTTTGTTGGTGTGATGTGGGTCACACTGTCCTGCCTTAGCAGACGGACGCCGTTCTGTCGATACCCCAGATATGGGTGGCGAGGTCAGCACGTTCGGGGGAATCGCGGCCGGTCGGCAGGCGACGAGCCTGAGCCCATGCTTACTCACCGGAACACGAAGACCACGCTCGCCGTGGCCGCCGCGCTGGCGGGATTGGCCGGTTGCGGCACGGGGGAGACCGCCACCACCCCGGAGACCGGCGAGGCGAGGATGGCCGCGCTCCACCAGAAGCTCTCCCAGTGCATCCGCGACAACGGAGTTCCCGGCTTTCCGGACATGATCTTGGGTGCGGACGGCAGGTGGAAGCTGCCCGCGGGCGCCTCGCCGCCTCCGGCGGCGGCGGAGCGGGCCTGCCAACCCGTCCTGCGGGAGATCGCGCAGGTGGGCCGGGAGACCGGCGGGCCCGCGTCGGAAAGCGACATGGCCGCATGGCGCGAGTTCGCCCGGTGCATGCGCGAGAAGGGTGTCACCGACTGGCCGGACCCCGACCCCGACGGCTATTTCACGCTGCCGGCGCGGCTCACCGACCGGAACAACCCCGATGTCGCCAAGGCGCAGACCCAGGCCTGCCAGTCCAGCCTGCCGGGTGGCGTGCTGAAGGCGCGGGGCGGCAAATGACAAGCCGGAGCGGCCTGTTCGCGCTCGCGGTGGCCGGGGCCGGTGTGTGGTTCCTCGTCAACCGCTCCGCCGGGTCCGCTGGGCCCACGCCGCCGCCCAGCGTGGCCACCTCGACCGCGGAGGTGGTGCGCACCGACGTGGCCGAGCGCCGCCTGGTGAACGGCACGCTCGGGTACGCCGGGTCGCACGAGCTGACGGCCGGCCGCGGCGGCATCGTGACCTGGCTCCCGAAGGCCGGTACGGTCCTGCGGCGCGGCATGGCCGCCTACGAACTCGACGGAGCCCGCGCCCTGCTGATGTACGGGGACCGCCCGGCCTGGCGCGACCTCCGCCTCGGCGTCCCCGACGGGGCCGACGTGCTGCAGCTGGAACGCAACCTCGTCGCCCTCGGCCACGGCAAGGGCCTGACGGTCGACCGGCACTTCTCGCCGGCGACGTACTACGCGGTACGCCGCTGGCAGAAGGCGGCCAAGCTGACGGTCACCGGCGAGGTGCCGCGCGGCCAGGTCGTGTTCGCCCCTGCGGCTGTCCGCGTCAGCGGGTCCGACGTGCGTCTCGGGGGCATCGCGGCCCCCGGGCAACTCCTCCTGCACGGCACCGGGCAGAAGCCGGCCGTGCTGGTGAAGCTCTCGCCCGGCGACCTGCCGCGGATCCAGGTGGGCGACTCGGTGGTTGTCACGCTGCCCGACGGGTCGCCCGGGGAAGGGAAGGTCGGCTCGATCGATGCGGTCGCCCTGGCCGCGGACGGCGACGGCATGTCGGTGGCACCGGTGACGATCACGCTGTCCGGCAAGGGGAAGATCCGCGGCTTCCTCGACCAGGCAGGCGTCCAGGTCGCCATCGTGGCCCGCGAACGCGAGGACGTGCTGGCCGTGCCCACCACGGCGCTGCTGGCCCGCCCCGACCGGACGTACGAGGTCGTCGTCGTGCAGGGCGCCACCCGGCGGCACGTGACCGTGGCGACGGGCCTGTTCGACGAGTCCAAGGGGCTGGCCGAGGTCACCGGAGACCTGTCGCCCGGGATGCCGGTGGAGGTGCCCGGTGACGGTTCTTGAGCTCAGTGACGTGCGCAGGTCCTACCCGGGAGAACCCCCGGTCGAGTCGGTCCGCGGGGTGAGCCTGGCCGTCGAGGAAGGCGAGATGATCGCCATCGTCGGCGCGTCGGGGTCCGGCAAGTCCACCCTGCTCCATCTCATGGCCGGGCTTGACCGGCCCACCAGCGGCTCGGTCCGGCTGGACGGCCGGCGGATCGAGCTGCTCACCGACCCGCAGCTCGCGGGCTTGCGCGCCTGGCGGGTGGGCGTGGTCTTCCAGCGGTTCTTCCTCCTGGAGACCCTGACCGCCGTCGAGAACGTCGCCTCGGGACTGCTGTACCGGGGCGTGCCCGCGCGGGAGCGGCGGCGGGCCGCGGTCGAGGCGCTGGAGGCGGTCGGGCTCGGCCACCGGCTGCACCACCGGGTGACCAAACTGTCCGGTGGCGAACGCCAGCGCGTGGCCATCGCGCGCGCCATGGTGGGCCGCCCGGCGATCGTCTTCGCCGACGAGCCGACCGGAAACCTGGACTCCGCCAACGGCGCGGGCGTCCTGACCCTCATGCGGGAGCTGAACGAGGCCGGCACCACCCTGGTGGTCGTGACGCACGAGGAACTGGTCGCCGCTGCCTGCCGGCGCCGGATCGAACTCCGGGACGGGGTGGTGATCTCGTGACCGGCACACGCGAGGACCGGCTGTGGCGCAGCCGCCTGCGGCTCGGCGACGTCATCCCGACCGGCACCCTGGGCCTGCGCTTCCGGCGGGTCAGGACGGCCCTGTCGGCGCTGGGCATCGCGATCGGCATCGCGTCGATGGTCGCCGTGCTCGGCGTCACCGAGTCCAGCTCCGCCCAGCTGCTCGGCCGGCTGGAGGCGCTCGGCACCAACCTGCTCACCGTGGTCAGCGGCAGCAACCTGGGCGGCACCGAGGTCATGCTCCCTGACGAGGCGGCGGCGATGATCCGGCGGGTGCCCGGCGTGCTGGGCGTGGCGCCCACCGCGCGGATCAGCGACGCCAACGTCTACCGCAACGACCGCATCCCCCTGGGACAGACCGGCGGTCTGACCGTACGGGCGGGGGATGAGACGCTGCTGGAGACGCTGCGGGGTTCGGTCATGGCGGGGCACTTCATGGGCGCGGGACCCGCGCCGGTGACCGTGCTCGGCCGGGACATGGCCACCCAGCTCGGCATCGCCCGGCTGGACGCCGACACCCGGGTGTGGCTCGGCGGCCAGTGGTTCACCGTGATCGGGATCCTCAACACCTTCCCCCTCCAGCCCGAGATCGACAGGTCGGCGCTGATCTCGTTCGCCGCGGCCAGGGAGCGGCTGGGGTACACGGGGGCGCCCAGCCGCATCTACGTCCGCACCGACCCCGACCGGGTGACGGAGGTGAGCCAGGTGCTCGCCGCGACCGCCAACCCGGCCAGCCCGTTCTCGGTGCGGACCAGCAGGCCCTCGGACGCGCTGACGGCGCAACTGGCGGTCAAGCAGTCGGCGGGCGTGCTGTTCCTCGGCCTCGGCGGCATCGCGCTGCTGGTCGGGGCCATCGGCATCGCCAACGTGATGGTGATCTCGGTGCTGGAACGGCGCTCGGAGATCGGCCTGCGACGGACCCTGGGCGCCACCCGGAGGCACATCGCCGTGCAGTTTCTCACCGAGTCGCTCGTCCTGGCCACGCTGGGCGGCGCCTGCGGGGTGCTGATCGGCTCAGCCGTCACCGCGGTCCTGGCCCTCGCCCGGGGCTGGGAGCCGGCGATCCCGCCCGGCGCCCTGTCGGGCGGATTCGGCGTGTCGCTGGTCGCCGGGGCGATCGCCGGGCTCTACCCGGCGCTGCGCGCCGCCCGGTTGTCGCCGACCGACGCCCTGCGCACCGGCGGCTGACGACAGTGCCTCCCCGAGCGGCACCAGGCCGCACTGCAGGCCGAAGATGGCGGCCTGCGTGCGGTCCTGGAGCCCGAGCTTGGCCAGCAGGCTGGAGACGTAGGTCTTCACCGTCTCCTCGCTGAGCGACAGCACGCGGGCGATCTCCCGGTTCGAGCGGCCATGCGACAGGGACGCCAGCACCTCGCGTTCCCGGGGCGACACCACCCGCAGCGGATCGTCGGGACGGCCGTGCGCCTGCTGAACCAGCAGCGCCGCCACCGCGGGGTCCAGCACGCTCCGGCCCTGCACGGCCGCGCGCACCGCCTCCACCACCTGGTCGCTGGCGGTGGTCTTCGGCAGGTAGGACAGCGCCCCGCCGCGCAGCGCGTTCAGCACCTGGTCGTCCTCCACGTACGAGGTGAGGACGATCACCGGCGGCCGGAACCCCTGCTCCGTCAACCGGGACAGCACCCCAAGACCGTCCAGACCCGGCATCAGCAGGTCGAGCACCACCACGTCGGGCCGCAACCCGGCGATGGCCGCCAGGGCGGACTCCCCGTCGGCGCACTCCCCGGCGACCTCGATGTCCGGCTCCTCCTCCAGCGCGTACCGCAGGCCGTGGCGGACGACCTGGTGGTCGTCGACGATCAGCACACGGATCACGCCGTACCTCCCGGGGTTCGTGGAACACGGACGTGGACGGTGGTGCCCGCGCCCGGCGCGCTCGCCACCTGGATGGTGCCGCCGATTTCGGTGATCCGCTCACGCATCAGCCGCAACCCCAGGCCGTGTCGCTCGGCCACTGACTCCGGATCGAACCCCCGGCCCTGGTCGCGGACCAGCACTTCCACGCCGCCGTTCGAGGCGGCCAGGCGGAGTTCGGCGGTCTGCGCGCCGCCGTGCCTGGCCGCGTTGCCGAGCGCCTCCTGCACCACGCGCAGCAGCGTGTGCTCCGTCTTCGGGTCCAGCTCCACCTCCGCCAGGTCGGCGGTGACGGTCATGCCCAGACGCACCTCGTACGTCCGGCACAGTTCGCGCAGGGCCGGGACCAGGCCCGCCTCCGCGAGCTCCGCCGGCCGCAGTTCCAGCAGCATCGCGCGCATCTCCCGCATGGTGCGCCCGATCGTCTGCTCCATCGTCGCGGCCTGGGCCCTGGCGCGCGATTCCGGCGGCAGCGTCCGGCGCAGTGTGCCCGCCACCAGGCTCAGCGAGAACAGGTCCTGGGACACCGAGTCGTGCAGTTCCCTGGCCATCCTGGCCCGCTCGACCAGCAGGGCCTGCGCCGCGGCCGCCTCGCGTTCGGCGCGCACGGCCGCCTCGACCCGCTCGCTCATCGTGTTGAAGCTCTCCTCCAGCCGCCCGACCTCGTCGGCGCCCGAGACCGGGACGCGCGACCCCAGATCGCCTTCGGCCATCGCCGCCGTCCTCCTCGACAGCCGCGCCACCCGGGAGACCAGCTTGCGCGTGCTGAGCAGCCCGAACCCGGCGCACACCGGCACGAGCAGCAGCAACGCGAGCACGGCCGTCCCCAGCCAGCCGGTCCCGTTGGCTTTCCAACCGGAGGTGATGACGGGCGGGGACGGGGCGGGGCCGTGGGCGGCGGGCGAGTCCCGCGCCCACACGTACACGACCCCGATCACGCGCCCATCGGCCTGGATGGGGCTGGTCGCCCAGGCGACGGGCTGCCCCGGCCGGGTGCCCATCCCGCCGCGCGCCGCCGTGCCGCCCGGGAATCCGGGCGGCGTCGAACCCGCGCCGCTGACCGGTGGAACCGACGGCCACACCAGTCGGCCGTCGGTTCCCACCACCCCCCGGACCATCGTCAGCCCGTCGTGTTCCCGCGCCGCCCCCGCAGGGCCCGCCCACCGTTCGGCCACCCGCACCAGCAGTTCACGGTCGGAGAGCCCACCGTCCCGTTCCGCCAGGTCGGCCGCGGCCAGACCGATCCCCATGGCGTCGCCCGCCGCGAGCACCTCGGCCTGGTCCTGCGGCGGGCGGCTCCAGTCCTTGGCGTACTCCACG
Source organism: Acrocarpospora catenulata (assembly GCF_018476525.1). Lineage (GTDB taxonomy): Bacteria > Actinomycetota > Actinomycetes > Streptosporangiales > Streptosporangiaceae > Acrocarpospora > Acrocarpospora catenulata. The sequence goes on along the minus strand of NZ_JAHCST010000098.1, from coordinate 10,032 downwards.
CTGATCCACGGCGACAGCCCGCGCGGCACGACGAACCAGCCGATCATCGCCGCCAGAAAGGCCGCCACCGCCGAAATCAGCACATACGACACAGCCATGCGAAACCTGAGGCCGGTACGGGAGAACATGAGAAGCCTCCGCCGCGCAGTGGCGGCCCGGATTCCGGGCCTCCGGCATGCCGATCCTGCAGAACAAACTATCCGACAGCTCGGTTGTCGAGGCCGGTGTGCAGGTGGTGGGTGAGCAGGGTGCGGATCGCGGCGGTCTGGGGGGAGGGGAGGAGCTGGGTCAGGAAGATCGCGGTCAGTTGGTGGTAGGGGTCGATGAGGAAGGTGGTTCCGGCGGCGCCGGACCAGGTGTACTGGCCGGGGGCGCAGGGGACGCCGCGGGAAAGTGGGTCCAGGTCGACGGCGAAGCCGAGGCCGAAGCCGAGGGCGTCGTAGCGGCCGGGTTCGGGGATGGTCACGGCGGTGCGGGCGAGGTCGGTGCCGTCGGGTAGGTGGTTGGCGGTCATGAGATCGACCGTCTCGGGGGCCAGCAGACGGGTGCCGTCGAGGGTGCCGCCGTTGAGCAGCATCTGGGTGAAGCGGTGGTAGTCGGCCATGGTGGACAGGAGGCCGCCGCCACCGCACAGGAAACCGGAGGTCTCCAGGACGGTGCCGTCGGGGTGTTCGACCAGGTCGCCGGTCTCGGAGTGGGTGTACATGCGGGTGAGGCGGGCGCGCTGGGCCGGGGTGGGGGTGAACGTCGTGTCGGCCATGCCCAGGGGCGTGAGGACGCGTTCGGTGAGGAAGACGTCCAGGGGCTGCCCGGAGACGACCTCGATCAGGCGGCCGAGGACGTCGGTGGCGACGCTGTAGTTCCAGCGGGTGCCCGGTTCGAAGAGCAGGGGGAGCCCGGCCCAGGCGTCGGTCAGCTGGGCCAGGTCGCGGCCTGGTGGCCGGGGGGAGCCGAGACCGTGGGCGCGGTAGATCTCGTCCAGCGGGTGGTCGAGGAAGGCCCCGTAGGACAGGCCCGAGGTGTGCTGGAGCAGGTGGCGGACCTGGATGGAGCCCTTGGCGGGTTCGGTTTGCGGGGTGTTCGCGTCGCCGCCGGTGTGGATCCGCATGTCGCGGAAGGCCGGTAGGTGGCGTTCGAGGGGGTCGGTCAGGTCGAGGCGGCCTTCCTCGCAGAGGATCATCGCGGCGACCGAGGTGACGGGTTTGGTCATCGAGTAGAGGCGGACGAGGGCGTCGCCGGGCAGGCCGTACGTGCGGTCGTGGACGGTCTCGCCGTGCCGGGTGACCAGGAGGTGCCAGCCGGGGAGCCGGCCGGTGTCGGTGTGCTCGCGCAGGCGCTCGTCCAGTTCGGCCAGGCCGGCTGGGTCGAGGCCGTGGGCGACGGGGGTCGGCGCGCTCCGCATGGGCCGGTTTCCTCTCCGGGGATGGCCGCCGGTTGATGGGGCCATTCGCGGATGGTGGCCTACGGCCTGTCACTGAGTCAAGAGTGTGGACTCTTGTTCAGGTATGCGAACACACCAAGTAGCCATAAATCAGACATATGGGAAACTGGCTATCGAATAGGGCGACATTGATCAAATTTGGGTGGCTGGTTCATGTATGTGAACTTCGGTTCTCATCCTTGACAGGTTCGTCCGTGGTGCCGCACGATTCCGGTCGTGTGAACGGTGCGTTACCAGAGGCGCGTTCCGGAGGGCCGTAAACCAGAAGGGCAGTTCACGATGATGAGGCAGCAGACAGACTCGCCGTTGAGTTCGCTGCGCACAGGCGGGCGCGTCGACCCGCTGGGCATGCCCGCAACTCCGCCGCGCCTGTCCTGGTCGGTCGGGCCGGAGGCCGGAATTGATTACGGCACGACCTTCGAGGTGTCCGTGGCCGACTCGGACGGGTCTCCGCTGTGGTCCGGCGGCGGAACGCGACCCTGGGTGAGCTACGAGGGGCCGGCGCCCACCTCCCGGCAGCGGCTGCGCTGGACGGTCAGTGCCCTGGATCGTTCCGGTCGGCGGCACACCAGTGACGTCGCGTCGTGGGAGGTCGGGCTGGCCTCGCCCGCCGACTGGCAGGCCGAGTGGATCAGCGCGGCACCGGTGCCGTTCGCCCGGGAGAGCTGGGACCCCTGTCCGTACCTGCGGCGTGAGTTCGACGTCGCGGAGACCGGCGTCGTCCGGGTGTACGCGAGCGCCCTCGGCCTCTACCGCCTCTGGCTGAACGGCGTCGAACTGACCTCCGACGCGCTGTACCGGCCGGGCTGGACCGACTACTCGATCCGGGTCCACCACCAGACCTTCGACGGCACCGCCGCGCTGCGGCCCGGGCGCAACACCCTCACCGCAGTCCTGGCCAAGGGCTGGTACGCCGGACGCCTCGGCCTGCTCCGTGAGCCCGGCTACTACGGCGACCGACCGGCCTTCCTGGCCCAGGTGGAGGTGGACGGCGTCCCCGTCGTCGCGACCGACGCCGGATGGCGCACCGGGCACGGCGCGATCCAGGCCTCCGACCTGCTCCGCGGCGAGATCCAGGACCTGCGTCAGGAACCGGAGGGCTGGCGCCTGACCGGGTTCGACGACAGCGCCTGGACACCCGCTCTGCCGTTCGCGGGAGCGCCGGACCTGGTGCAGCCGCAGCCGCACGAGTCCATCACCGGTTATGAGATCCACCAGGGCCGGCTGGTTCATGAGCACGCACGCGGACCGGCCGTCTTCGACTTCGGGCAGAACCTGGTCGGCTGGACCCGGCTCAGCACGCCCTGCGCGCCCACGGTCGAGCTGATCGTGCGGCACGGCGAGATCCTCACCCCGGACAACCTGGTCTACCGGGACAACCTGCGCGGCGCCTTCCAGGAGGACCGCTACACCGTGCCCGACGAGGGGCCGCACCGCCTGGAGCCCGCCTTCACCATGCACGGGTTCCGGTACGCCGAGGTGTGGGGCCTGCCGTCGACCACGCCGTACGGCAAGTACCAGGTGCTGCCGGAGACCACCATCGAGGCGCTCTCGGTGACCGGCCTGCCCACCAGGACCGGCTGGTTCGAGTGCTCCGACGAGCGGCTGACCCGGCTGGCGGCCAACGTGGAGTGGACCGTACGGGACAACTTCCTGGAGGTGGCCACCGACTGCCCGCAGCGGGACGAGCGGCACGGCTGGCTGGGCGATGCGGGCGTGATCGCCCCGACCGCCGCCTACCACTTCGACGTCTCCGCCTTCCTCACCAAGTTCGCCCAGGACGCGGCCGACACCCAGAGCGAGGACGGCGCCATCCGCAACTACGCGCCGGCCGTGCCGCCGAGCACGCTGGTGCCGGGCGCGCCCGGCTGGTCGGACGGCTTCATCCGGCTGGTCCACCTGCTCGTCCAGCGGTACGGCGAGCTGGCCACCGCGCGCCGGCTGTACCGGCCCATGCTCCGCTTCCTCGACCACGTCGACCGCGCCAACCCCGACGGCCTGCGGATCAACCAGACCGGCGCCGACTTCGGCGACTGGCTCTCGCTGCCCGAGCGGGACGGGCTGCCCCGGCACACCGGCTTCGAGTACACCGGCGCGTACTCGACCACGCCCCGGCCGATCGTCGGCACCGCGCACAGCTACCGCTCCTTCGTCCAACTCGCCGAGATCGCGCGCCGGCTGGGCGAGGACGGCGACGCGGCCCGGCTGGCGGACCGCGCCGAGCAGATCCGCGCCGCCTACCTGGAGGCGTTCCTGCTGCCGGACGGCAGCATCAAGGAGGCCACCCAGACCGCCTACGCCCAAGCCGTCGGTTACGGCCTGGCGCAGGGGGAGCTCGCCCGGGAGCTGGCCGACCGGCTCCGCGAGAGCATCGAGCGCATCGGGTACGTGACCGCCGGGATCCACGGCGTCGAGCACGTGCTGCCCGTGCTCAGCGCGTACGGCCACGCGGACTTCGCCACCGCGATGCTGCTCCGCGACCGGATGCCCAGCTGGCTCTACATGGTCGGCCAGGGCGCGACCACGATCTGGGAGAAGTGGAACGCCATCGAGCCGGACGGCACGCTGGCCACCGCCGAGATGAACTCCTTCAACCACTGCGCGCTCGGCGCGGTCGGCCGCCACCTGTTCGAGGGCGTGGCCGGCATCGACGCCACCGAGACCACCTGGACCGGCGAGGTCGTCGTCCGCGCGAACTACCCGCGTGAACTCGACTGGGTCAAGGCCGCCTACGACAGCCCGGCCGGTCTGATCCGCAGCCACTGGAAACGGTCCGGTGAGGTGGTCGAGCACGAGCTGGAGGTGCCCGGGGCCGCGTACGCGACCGTGCACCTGCCTGACGGCGTCCAACGGCTGGGCCAGGGCCGCCACACCCTCCGCGTGCAACTGGACGGGCGATGAGGACGCGCAAGGCGCTGCTCCGGCTGGCCCGGCTGGCGGCCGTCCTGCTCGTGGTGTCGACGCTCTGCTTCCTCAGCCTCAACCTGCTGCCGGGCGACCCGGCCCGGGCGATCCTCGGCGAGTCGGGCACCCCGGAGTCGGTGGCGGCGCTGCAGCAGGAGCTCGGCCTGGACCAGCCGCTGGCCGACCGGTACGTGACCTGGCTGGGCAACATCCTGCAGGGCGACTTCGGCCGCTCCTACGCCAACCGGCAGCCGGTCGCCGACATCATCCTGCAGCGGGCCCCGGTGACCATCGAGCTCATCGTCCTGAGCCAGCTCATCGCGCTCGCGGTGGCCGTGCCGCTGGCCGCCGTCGCCGCGGCCAGGCGGGGGACCGCCGTGGACCGGGGCATCAGCTCGCTGGTGTTCCTGGCCGTCTCGGTGCCCTCCTTCGTGCTGGCGTTCGTCCTGATCTGGGTGTTCGCCATCAAGCTCGGGCTCTACCCGGCCAACGGCTTCATCCCGGTCAGCGACGGGCTGGGGCAGAACCTCGGCTCGCTCTTCCTGCCCGCCCTCGCGCTGGCCGCCGGACCGGCCGCGCTCTACCAGCGGGTGCTCAGGGCGGACCTGGTGGAGACCTACGGACAGGAGTTCATGAACGTGGCCCGCGCCAAGGGGATCTCGCCGCTGCGGATGGCCGTGCGGCACGCGTTCCGGCCCAGCCTGCTCGGGCTCACCACCTCGCTCGGCGTGGTGGTCGGCATGCTCATCGGGTCGAGCGTGATCATCGAGAACCTGTTCAGCCTGCCGGGTCTCGGCTCGATCCTGGCCCAGTCGGTGAGCGCCCGCGACTACGTCACCGTGCAGGGCGTGGTACTGGTGGCGGCCACCTCGTTCGTACTGATCAACGCGCTGGTGGACCTGCTGTACACCTTCATCGACCCCCGGCTGCGCAAGCCGCGCACGCGGGGCCGGCAGGCCAGGCGCGCCCGTGAGGTGCCGGTCGCATGAGCACCGCCATCCTCCCCACCGGTTCCTGGCGGCGGCGCCTGCGCGCCTGGCGGCTGACCGACGCGCTGTCGCTGACCTGGCTCGGGCTGCTCGCCCTGGCCGCGCTGGCGCTGCCGCTGTTCCTCCAGCTCGACACCGAGACCATGTCGGCGACCGAGCGGCTGGCCGGCCCGTCCGCCCAGCACTGGCTCGGCACCGACAACTACGGCCGCGACCTGCTCGCCCGCGCCCTGTCCGGCGCGCGTGTCTCGCTGCTGATCGGGTTCGGCTCGGTGGCCGCGGCCGCCCTCATCGGGGTGCCGCTGGGCATGCTGGCCGGCTACCTGAAGGGCGCGGTGGACGCGGTCATCTCCTTCGTCGTGGACGTGATCCTCGCCTTCCCCGGGCTGGTGCTGGCGCTCGCGCTGGCCTCTTTCCTCGGGGCCTCGGTGAGCAACGTGATGATCGCGATCGTGGTGCCGATGACGCCGGTCTTCGTCCGGCTGGCCAAGGCGCAGACGATGTCGGTGGCGGGCCGCGAGTACGTCGAGGCGAGCCAGGTGATCGGCACCCGCACCTGGTCCATCGTGGTCCGCGACGTGCTGCCCAACATCCTTCCGGCGGTGCTGGCGTACGCGCTGGTCAGCGTGGGGTCGGCGATCCTCATCGAAGGCGGCCTGAGTTTCCTGGGCATGGGCGTGCCGCCCGAGCAGCCCTCCTGGGGAAGCATGATCAACAACGGCCGGATCTTCATCAGCGAGGATCCCCGCCTGGTCGCCGTGCCCTCGCTGTTCATGCTGCTCACCATCCTCGGCCTCAACCTGATCGCCGACCGGTTCCTTTCCCCGTCCGCCGCCGCGACCGGAGGTGTGCGATGACCGACGGCACCCTGCTGAGCATCAAGGACCTGGTCGTGGAGTTCCCCACCGGCGCCGGCACGGTCCGCGCCGTCGACCACGTCAGCCTGGAACTCGGCTACGGCGAACGCCTGGGCATCGTCGGGGAGTCGGGCTCCGGCAAGAGCGTGCTGGCCCGCACCGCGATGGGGCTCACCCGGCCGGGCACGGCCAGGATCAGCGGCCAGGTGACCATCGCCGGGCACCCTGTGCTGGAGTTGGGCGAGCGCCGCCGCCGCGCGCTGTGGGGCCGCGAGGTCGCCATGGTCTTCCAGGATCCGCTGAGCGCCCTGCACCCGATCACGCCGATCGGCGAGCAGATCGCCGAGGCGGCCCGCCGCGACCCCCGCACCACCCGCCGCCAGGCGGCCGCCCGCGCGGTCGAACTGCTGGAGACCGTGGGCATCCCGCAGGCGACGCGCCGGGTGCACGCCCGCGCCCACGAACTGTCCGGCGGCATGCGGCAGCGGGTGGCCATCGCGATGGCCATCGCCTGCCGTCCCAAGCTGCTGTTCGCCGACGAGCCGACCACCGCGCTGGACGTCACCGTGCAGGCCCGCATCCTCGACCTGTTCGACCAGCTCTGCGCGGAGTTCGGGATCGGCCTGGTGATGGTCAGCCACGACCTGGGCGTCGTCGGCCGCCACACCGACCACGTGGCCGTCATGTACGCCGGGCGCATCGCCGAACGCGGCCCCGTCCGCGCGGTCTTCGCCCGGCCGAGCATGCGCTACACCAGCGCGCTCATGGCCGCCATCCCACGCCATCGCGCGGCGGAGCAGTCGCTGCCCAGGCCCATCCCCGGGCAGCCGCCCAACCTGCTCGCCCCGCCCCCCGGCTGCCGGTTCGGCCCGCGCTGCGGGCAGGCCTCGCCGCGCTGCCACGCCGAGCAGCCGCCGCTGCTCGCCCTCGGCGACGCCCCCGGCCACGAGTACGCCTGCTGGCACCCCGGAGAGGCGGACCGATGAAGCAGCCGATCTTCACCCTTGAGAACGGCTCCGTCCGGTACGGCCACGGCCACCCCGACGCGGTCTCGGACGTCACCGTCCGCCTCTACCCGGGCGAGATCCTCGGCCTGGTGGGGGAGTCCGGCTGCGGCAAGTCCACCACGGCGCGGGCGATGCTCGGCCTGGTCCCGCTGAGCGCGGGCCGCCTGACCCTGCACGGCACCCCCGTGAACCCGCACGACCGGCGGCTGCGCGCGGCCGTACAGGCGATCTTCCAGAACCCGGCCGCGTCCTTCAACCCGCGCCGCTCGCTGCTGGACTCGGTCGCCGAACCGCTGCGGGTGCACGGCCAGGGCACGGCCAGGCAGCGGCGCGAGCGGGCGCTGGAGGAGCTCGACCGGGTCGGCGTCACCGCCCAGATGGCCGCTCGCCGCCCGAACGAGGTCTCCGGCGGCCAGTGCCAGCGGGCCGCCATCGCGCGGGCCACCATCCTCCGGCCGGAGGTGCTGGTCTGCGACGAGCCGGTCTCCGCGCTGGACGTCTCCATCCAGGCCCAGATCCTGGAACTGCTGGCCGAGCTCCGCACCGAGCAGGGCCTGGCCATGCTGTTCATCTCCCACGACCTCGGGGTCGTGGCCTCCCTGTGCGACCGGACCGCCGTCATGTACGCCGGGCGGATGGTGGAGCAGGGCGCCGCGACCGAGATCGCGGGCAACCCGCGCCACCCCTATTCGGTCGCCCTCCAGGACGCCGTGCCGTCCCTGGACCTGAGCGATGGCCTCGCCCCCAGGATCCGCACCAGGACCGGGGCCGACGACGTGGACGGCCGCCTGCTGCCCGGCTGCCGCTTCGCCGCGCTCTGCCCGTCGGCCACCCCCGAGTGCACCGCCGCCGCGCCCGTGCTCGCCGAACTGGCCCCGCGGCACGAGGTCGCCTGCCACCACCCCTTCGACCCCGCCCCCTAGCAATCCCCCCAGAAAGAAGGCAAGGCTATGCGCGTCCCATATCGGCGCATGAGCAGGGCGATCGCCCTGTTCGTCGCGCCCGTCACCGCGATCACCTTGGCCGCCTGCACCGTGCAGAACGGCACCACCCCCGGCGCCACCGGCGCTTCCGGCACCGCCGACGCCGCACCCAGGACCGGCGGCACGCTGACCGTCGCCACCGGGGCCGACCTCACCACCCTCGACCCCTCCAAGGGCTCGGCCAACACGATGGCGCTGATCGGCTCGGCCGTCTACGACACGCTCATGGTGGTGCCGAAGATCGGCGACCAGCCGCAGCCCAACCTGGCCAAGTCGCTGGTGGAGAGCGCCGACCAGATGAGCTGGGAAATGACCCTGCCCACCGGCGTGCAGTTCAGCGACGGGACGCCGTTCGACGCCGAGGCGGTCAAGTTCAACCTGGACCGGAACCGGGCCGAGGGCTCGACCGCCGCCGCGCTGCTGTCCTCCATCGACTCGGTCGAGGTCAAGGACCCGGCCACGGTCGTCATCAAGCTGAAGCAGCCGTTCGCCAACCTGCCGTACGTGTTCGCCTACGACGGCTCCGGCACGGCAGGATACGTGGCCTCCCCGGCCGCGCTGAAGCAGTACGGCGACGACTACACCGCGCACGCCGCCGGGACCGGCCCCTACAAGCTCCAGTCCTGGTCCCCGGGCAACCCCGTGGAACTCGTCCGCAACCCCGACTACTGGAACAAGGACAAGCCCGTCTACCTGGACAAGGTCGTCGTCAAGACCATCGCCGACCCGCAGAGCGCCTACCAGGCGCTGCTGGCCGGGGACATCGACCTGATGGCCACCACCTCCTCCACGCTGATGAAGACGGCCAAGGGCAACAGCCAGGTCAACTTCGTCCAGGGTGTCGGCGGCGACCAGGACAGCATCATCCTCAACGTGACCCGGCCGCCCTTCGACGACGAGCGCGTCCGCCAGGCGGTGTCCAAGGCGCTCAACCGTCAGGAGATCGTCGACCTGACCACCGAGGGCCTGGGCAAGCCGGCCGTCAGCCTCTTCCCCGAGGGCAACCCGTTCCACGGCACCGAGGCCAACCCCGGGTACGACCAGGCGGGGGCGCAGGAGCTGATCAAGGCGTACGAGGCGGACACCGGCAAGAAGGCGTCCTTCACCTACACCTGCAGCAACCTCCGCCCGGCCACCGACGTGATCGTCTCCCAGCTCAAGGCGGCAGGGTTCGACGTGAAGCTGGACGCGCTGGAGCCCGCCGCCTGGCTGGCCCAGTTCTTCGGCAAGAAGTACTCCTCGATCTGCTGGACGATGGCCGGTTTCCTCACCCCTGATCTGCTGCCGTACCGGTTCCTGCACTCCGGCGGGGACCTGAACACCGGCGGGTTCAAGGACCCGGCCTTCGACGAGAAGGCCGAGGCGGCCCGCGTCGCCAAGAGCCCCGAGGAGCAGAAGAAGCTCTGGAACGAGGCGGACGCGGTGCTGACCAGCGAGCTGCCGTGGGTGTGGACGACCAGCACGCCGATCGGCTTCATCTGGGGCAAGCGGGTGCACAGCGTCGACCTGGACGAGCCCAGCCGGATGCGCTACAGCGTGCCGAGCTTCCTGAACGCGTGGGTCAGCTGACCGAAGGGCGGGAAACCATGGATTGGACGGATCGTGTCGGTGTCGTGACCGGCGCCGCGTCGGGGATCGGCGCGGCCACGGCCCTGCGCTTCGCCGCGCGCGGGATGCACGTCATCGGTTTCGACGTCGACGCGGCCGGCCTGGCCGCCACCCGCGAGGCGATCGAGCGGGCGGGCGGCACGGCCACCGCCGAGGTGGTCGACGTCGGCGACGGCGAGGCGGTGCGCCGCGCCGTCGCCGCCCTCGGGGACGCGCACGGCCGCCTGGACGCGGTGGTCAACT
>NZ_JAHCST010000097.1 GCF_018476525.1 Acrocarpospora catenulata | reverse complement strand
TGGGTCATTGGTGGTGTTGGGGGCGGTAAAGGGGTGGCAAGGGTGGGGGTGGGGGACAGAGGGTGTGGTTACGGTCGCTCTTCGTGAGTAGACCGGGTTGGGTTGGGGGGCGGCGCGGGGTGCGGCCCGTTGTGCTTGTGGTGGCGGTGTTGGCGCCCGCGGTGTTGGCGTTGGGGTTGTTGGTTGCCGAGTTGACGGATTATGGGCGGGACAGTCGGCGGGGGGCGGCGCCGACGGTGGTGGTTGAGCAGCCGGGGGCGGTTGTGGTGGTGCCGCCGCGGCCGGATCGGGTTTATGAGGGGCCGGTGCCGGCGCCGCGGCGGGTGGTGGTGAAGGAGGCCCGGCCGAGGCCGTTGCAGGCGGCTCGGGAGCCGGTCAAGTCGGTGCGTACGGCTCAGCCTGAGGTCAGGGCGAACGCGGGCGCGGAGGTGGGGGAGCCGTGTCTGCGGGAGTGGATGGACACCTGGTTGTGGGAGCTTTGCCAGGAAGATGCCCGGCACCCTGCTTAGGCATATCGGGAAAATGAGCCGAGATTGGTATGTAACGGCTGTGGAGACTCGGGCCCGAACACTCACCGGGCTGTAGTAACGTGCGTGCCTGACCGGGGTCACGAGTTCGCAAACGGAGGAGTCGACAGTGCCAGCTCCTCGATCAGCGGGACTGGTCGTGGTCGTCACGGTGCTGGCTTCGCTTGTGACGGCCGGGGCCCACGCTGGATCGTCGATGGCGGCTACGGCCGCGTTGGCGGACGTGGAGGATCAGGCCGATTCCGCTGATGCCGTAGATTCCTCGGATGCCGCGGTGGCCGGGGTCGTGGTTGGCGCGGAGCTCACGCTTGAGGGTGGGCTTGCCCGGGCCGAGGTGGAGGTCTCGGCTGAGGTGGCGCTCGGTGCCGACAGGACTGAGGCCGCGGGGCGGCGGGATCCTGGCACGCTGACCGAGTTGCGGCGGGAGGCGGAGCAGGCGACCAAGGGGATCGAGCAGGCCACCAAAGCCCTGGTCGCACGGCAGAAGGAGTTCGACAGCTCGGTGCGGCAGCTGGAGGGGAAGCTGACCGAGTTGCGGGACGCCGACACGGAGCTGGCTCTGGTACGGAGGCCGCTCTCCGACCTTGTCGAGTACATGTACCAGAACCCGTCATCGGGGGGCCTGGGGCCGGTGCTCTTCGGGGGCGAGGGGGCCAATGCGCTGCGGACGATGAGTGACGTCAACCAGCTGGCCACGGGGCGTAATCGGGTGGTGCATGACGCGGGCAAGCTCTTTGAGGAGAGGGAGAAGCTCGCGGCGGAGTCGCAGGAGTTGCGGGCGACCAAGCTGCTGCAGGAGGCACAGCTGTCGTTCGAGATCGATACGTTGCGGAAGCGGTCGCAGCAGACGGTCAAGGCGTTGACGGCGGCGCTGGCCAAGCTTGGGGTCAAGCGTGGGGGGCGGTCGTGTGACCCTACTCGGGTCGTTGAGGCCGATCAGTACGCCAATGGGTTGTTGCCCAAGAGCATGTTGTGTCCGTTGCCGTTCAAGGGTGAGGAACTGCGGGCCGATGCGGCCATCGCGTTCGCCGATCTGAACCTCGCCTACAAGAAACGATTCGGGCAGCCGCTCTGCGTGGTCGACAGCTATCGCAGCCTGCGGGACCAGCAGATCGTTTACTACCAACGGCCAGGCCTGGCCGCGATTCCTGGGCGGAGTAACCACGGCCTTGGCCTGGCGGTGGACTTCTGCGGCCCGATCCGGGTCTACAAGTCCACCGAGTTCGTCTGGTTGGAGCAGAACGGCAAGCAATTCGGCTGGATCCACCCTGATTGGGCGTACGTCAGCCCCTTCGAGCCTTGGCACTGGGAGTACGACCCCAAGGTGGGGTCACTCCTCTAGCGAGGTCTTGCCGGGCTCACTGGCCTTCGATCTCCGAGTACGGTCGGGTGATTGCCGTGTGGCCCCCACCCGCCCGTCTAATCGTGGCTTTCGTCTGGTTGAAGTGATCTCGGCAAGCGCGATGTCTCAAGCCGGTGAACGTTACCGCAGACCGCGTTAGCGGCCCTCGACAGGTGTGACCTGGGAAGTGCAGGCGCTGCAGCGGGTGGCTGCCATGGGGATCTGGGTCAGGCATTCCGGGCAGTCGCGGGTGACCTTGGTAGGGGCGGGCTTGAAGCGTTCGGCGAGCAGTTCGTACGGGCGGACGATCAACCAGTAGAGGACGCTGGCGACGAGCAGGAAGGAGATCACCGCGTTCAGGAAGTTGCCGTAGTTGATGCTGGCCGTGCCGATGTGCAACTTCAGGTTGCCGAAGTTGGGTTCGCCGACCAGGGCCGAGATCGCGGGGGTCAGCAGGTCGGACACGAACGAGTTGACGATCGAGGTGAAGGCGGCGCCGATCACTACCGCGACGGCCAGTTCTATGACGTTGCCACGTAGCAGGAACTTCTTGAATCCACTCATGGTCGCTCCCAATGCCAGGGGGGTTCGGGCGGCAGCAAGATTATCGGGGGTGGATGACGAGGGAGAGCGGTCCCTGGACTTGCGCCTGCGCCAGCTGCGCCGCTTGGTCAGGAGTCACCGCGAGCACAACAAGCCCTCCGCCGTTCGCGGACGAGCTCGCGCTTGATCTTGCCAGCCGGGCCAGCAGCACATCGACCTGGCCAACCACCGTGCGCGCTCGTCCCACGAAGCCACCCCCAAATCCACTGCCGAAGCCTCCAACGCCGCTTCCCGCACTGCCCTCGTCGAATCCCCTGTCCGCCAGTCCCTGGCTCACCCCAGAGCCACCCCCGAAGGCCACCAGAACATCGACCACATCGCCGGCCGACACCAGCCGCGCCGCCTCGGAATCCGTCACCCGAACCGGCATCGCCACCAGTTCCTTTCCCTTGGCGCTCAGCAGCCCAGGCCCCAGCAAGCGCACATCGGTCAACGTTTCGCCTCTCCGCATCGGCCCCGTCAACACCCTCCCGGCAACGCCGGCCCCAAGCCGAACTGCCCCCTCGGGCACCCCATTCACCGGTATCCGCGCACTCACGAAATCAGCCACATCAACGCGACCCCCTGGGAGATCGCGTGCAGCCACCAGCACCTCCACTCCTTCGGGCCCTCCCAGCACCAGTAGCACCGAGGCCACGGACCCTCCGGCAAACAGAGCGGCCATCCCTCGCCGCCGCGCTGTGAATCTCCTCAGGGCACGCATCTGACCTCCACGGGCAGGTTGAGTGATCCCCAGGCAGGGGAGTGAAAATTCCGCCTCAAGAATTCCGCCCAAGATTCCGCTCAGCGGAATTTCCCGAAGCGTAAGAACGCCAGAACTTCATCTTGCGCGATAAGGTAAAGGCTCACCACTATATGCGTGGTGGGGGTAGAAAGGAGTGGCGGCGGTGCTTCGGCCCGGCTTGCCAAACGGTGCCGGCTGGACAGGGCATGAAACAAGGCGATCCGGCAAATAACCAGCTCTGGCAATATTGTGCCTGCTTTGCGGATCGGCTGTCGTTCACTGGCGCGGCGGAGGCGCAGGTGGCGTCGGTGGTGGCCCGGGTGGAGGAAGTCGTGGCGCGCCATCCGGAGGCGGCGTCCTACCGTCCTGCGGTGCGCGTCATACCGAAGCTACGAAACCAAGTTTAGGAAACCCGTGCTTGTATCCTGAGAAATGTGATCTTCAGGGCGCTCGCTAAATAAACTAAGGTGCCGATTCCTGCTGTTGTTCTGCGTCGCGACTATGAATCAATCAGGCGGGACCTGCATCGGCCTCAGCGCCCACACCCGAGAAAATGAACGGCCACACCGCGAGTGATTGCCGTGACGCCTGGCCCGATCGCCCGTTTGGCCTTCGGCCGGACCCGGCTCCCGCCCGGAGGCGTTGCCCAAGGTGACACCTGGCCACGCGATCACCGCGAATCCCGGCCGTCTGGCCATTTCTGGCCAGCATTCGCTTGTTGACCTTTGCCCAGGTTTGGCCTCGCCGGTTTGGTTCCTCAGGAATGGCCGGCTTCGCCGGTGTTGACCCTGTGGGTCGGGCTCGGCTTACCGGGCGGGGTGTTAACGCGGTGGCGGGCAATCATGCGATACCCGCTTGGCCGTCGGCTGGGCACAAATTCGCTGGTTCGGCCTTCGGGCCCTGGCTTCATATGAATGGAGGTGCTAGGCAGGCGAAAAGATACGTCAAGATCGGCCGGGGTGTCCTGAAAGATGCTCAGGGCAGTTCAAAGGGCAGCTTGATTCCATCAAGAGCATTGCCGCAGGTGCATTCGCGCTCCTCAGGAAGAGCGTCAACAGTATCGGAAACCAGGGTCCGCATACGCTCGATATTGGCCGCGAAGAAAGCCAGAACCTCGTCATGCGTGACGCCTTCGCCGGATTCGACGCCGGCGTCGTGGTCGGTGACCAGGGCCATCGTGGTGTAACAGAGGGCGAGCTCACGGGCGAGCACCGCCTCAGGATGCCCGGTCATGCCGATGATCGACCACCCGGCGGACGAGAACCAGCGAGACTCCGCACGAGTGGAGAAACGGGGCCCTTCGATGACCACAAGGGTGCCGCCGTCGACCGTGTTCCAATCGGCACCCAACGCCGTACGGACCGCGGCGGCTCGGCCGATCGGGCAGTAGGGGTCGGCGAAGGAGACGTGCACGGCGCCGCCGGCGTCGTAGAAGGTCTGGACGCGGCCAGAGGTGCGGTCCACGAGCTGGTCGGGAATGACCAGGGCACCGGGACCGAGCTCGGGCTTGAGCGAGCCCACCGCACTGGGCGCGAGCACCTGCCGCACCCCTAAGGATCGCAGCGCCCACAGATTGGCCCGATACGGAATCCGATGCGGCGGAAACACGTGCCCCCGCCCGTGCCGGGGAATGAACGCCACACCACGCCCACCGATCCGCCCAAGCGTCACCTTGTCACTGGGCGGCCCGTACGGCGTAGAGACGTCGATCTCCTCCGCGTCATCCAGCAGCGAGTAGAACCCCGACCCACCGATGACCCCGACATCCACACGAGTGACCATGCCGCAGACATTAGCGAATCACCCGCCGCAGCGCGCCACCCGCCTGTGGATAACTAGGCGGCCGGAGTCGACGCGGGGCTGCTGCTGCTCTCCGTCTTGGCCGCGGGCGCGGGAGACTCGGTCTTGGCCCCAGAAGAGCTGGAAGACGTAGTCGAGGTGGAGGATGAGGAGGACCGGTTGTCGGTCCGGTAGAAGCCCGAGCCCTTGAACACGATGCCGACCGCGTTGAAGACCTTGCGGAGCTGCCCCTGGCACGCCGGGCATTCGGTGAGGGCGTCGTCAGTGAACTTCTGGACGACTTCGAGCTGCTCACCACAGTTGGTGCAGGCGTATTGGTAGGTGGGCACGCGCTCCTCCTCGTCTGTCTGGCACTCGACCCATGCGACTGCTAAATACTAACTCAGTCGCCGCTCTCGCCGTACCAGCCTGCGAGTTTGCCCCGGCGGCTGACCGCGCGCAGGCGGCGTTCGACGAAACGGCGCTGGGCCGCGGTGGTCACCACCAGGAGTTGGTCGCCCGCGCGCAGGCGGGTGGTCTCGGTGGGGACGAAGGAGCGGCCCTCGCGGACCACCATGGTGATCTGGGCATCGGCGGGCAGCCGGAGTTCGAAGATCTCCACGCCGTGCATGTGGGAGCCGGACGGGATCCTGACCTGGAGCAGGTCGGCGTTGAGTTCCTCCAGCGGCGCCGCCTCCACGTCCAGGTCGCGGGCCTCGCCTTCGGCGGTCAGGCCCAGCCGCCGGGCCAGGAAGGGCAGCGTCGGGCCCTGCACCAGGGTGAAGACGACCACGACCACGAAGACCACGTTGAACATGCCGGCCTGGCCGGTGGCCGCCCAGGGGATGGTCGCCAGCACGATCGGCACGGCTCCCCGCAGGCCCGCCCAGGACAGGAAGATCTGCTCACGCCAGGAGATGTGGCCGATTCCCGCCAGCCGTACCAGGGCGGCGGAGCCGATGACGGAGGCGGGGCGGGCGAGCAGGACCAGTGCCAGGCCGGCGACCAGGCCGGGGATGATCGCCTGGGGCATCTCGGCGGGGCTGGCCAGCATGCCGAGCATGACGAACAGGCCGATCTGGGCCAGCCAGGCGGCGCCTTCGGCGAAGCCGCGGGTGGCCGCGCGGTGTGGCAGGCGGCTGTTGCCGATGATCAGGGCGGCCAGGTACACGGCCAGGAAGCCGCTGCCGTGCGCGACGACGGCGCCGCTGTAGGCGAGGAAGGCGACCGCCATGACGGCGATCGGGTAGAGGCCGGAGGCGGGCAGCGCCACCCGGCGGAGCAGGTACGCGGCGGCGGGGCCGACGGCCAGGCCGACGACGGCGCCGATGGCCAGTTCCAGGGCGGATTCGGCGAGAACGTTCCAGAGGGACGGCACGGGCCCGCTCACCCGGCTGAGCATCATGACGATGATCACGGTGGGCGCGTCGTTGAAACCGGACTCGGCTTCCAGGGTGCCCCCCAGCCGGCGCGGCAACGGCAATCGCCGCAATACGGAGAAGACGGCCGCCGCGTCGGTGGAGGCCAGGATGCCGCCGAGCAGCAGCGCCGACCGCCAGTCCATGCCGAGCAGGCCGGCCACCGCGACGGCCAGCACCCCGACGCTCAGTCCGACGCCGACCGTGGCCAGGACCAGCGCGGCCGGTACGGCTTTGCGCACGTGCTCCCAGTTGGTGGTGAGACCACCCTCGGCCAGGATCACCGCCAGCGCGATCAGCCCCAACTGCTTGGCCAGCCCGGCGTTCTCGAAGTGGACCTCGCCGATCCCGGATTCGCCGAGCAGCACGCCGAGGCCGAGGTAGAGGAGCAGTGCGGGCATACCGGTACGGTGGGCGACCCGGACGGAGGCGATCGCCGCTATGACGATGACCGCGGACAGGAGAAGCCAGCCGTCAAGCTCCAGCCGCACGCAGTCCCCTCTCTCGCTTTATGCCGATCCTGTCACACTTGTCGCATAGATTCCCGATGGGAGAGCTGCGTAGCGAACAGGCTGATCGTGCGGTTCGACCGGTATGCCGTCCAGCAGTTCTCCCTCGTGGAGCAGTGCCACCGTGGGCACGTTGGGGCCCACCCGGGCCAGCGCCCGGTCGTAGGAGCCGCCGCCCCGGCCCAGCCGTACGCCGGTGGAGCGGTCGACCCCCAGCGCCGGAACGATCACCAGAGCCGCGGTGCGGATGGTGTCCACACCTCGCCGGGTGTCCACGGGTTGCATGATCCCGTAGGGCCCTGGGGCGAGTGAATCAGGCCCGTCGTACACCGCCCAGTCCAAATCGCCGTCGGGCAGCAGAACGGGGAGAATGACGGTCGTGCCGTGCTTCCACAAGGAGAAGATCAGGCCGTGGGTGGCCGGTTCCGTCCCCGTCGACCAGTACGCGGCGACCAATCCCGCCATCTGCACCCATGGTTGGTCGAGCAGTGTCTCCCGGATGGCACGATCCGCCTCACGCCGGGATTTCTCACCAATGCGTGAACGTTCATTGAGAATTTGGCGACGCAGCGTCAGCTTGTTCAAAGACGTCTCCACTATGGTTTCGAGTCATGGGTGCAGATTTCGACTCCGTGACGAAAGCCGTTGTCCCCGCCGCCGGTCTCGGGACGCGGTTCCTCCCCGCGACCAAGGCAACTCCGAAGGAGATGTTGCCGATCGTCGACAAGCCGGCCATCCAGTATGTCGTCGAAGAGGCGGTCTCCGCCGGGCTGCTCGACGTACTGATGGTGACAGGCCGTAACAAACGCTCCATCGAAGACCACTTTGACGTGGCGTACGAGCTGGAGGGCGCGTTGCGCGCCAAGGGCGACGAGGAACGGCTGTCGCAGATCCAGGAGCCCGTCGATCTGGCCACCATGCACTATGTCCGCCAGGGCGAACCCAAGGGGCTCGGCCACGCCGTGCTCTGCGCCAAGCAGCACGTCGGCAACGAGCCGTTCGCCTGCCTGCTCGGCGACGACCTCATCGACGCCAGGGATCCCCTGCTCAGACGCATGATCGAGGTCCGCCAGACGTACGGCGGGAGCGTCATCGCGCTGATGGAGGTGCCGAAGGAGCAGGTCTCCCTGTACGGCTGCGCCGCCATCGTGGAAACCGACGAGGACGACGTCGTCCGGGTGACCGACCTGGTGGAGAAGCCCCCGGCCGACGAGGCCCCCTCCAACTGGGCGGTCATCGGGCGGTACGTGATCGACCCCGCCGTCTTCGAGGTGCTGGAGCAGACCGAGCCGGGCCGCGGCGGGGAGATCCAGCTCACCGACGCGCTGCGCACCCTGTCCGCCCGGGGCACCGACCAGGGCGGCCCGGTGCACGGCGTGCTCTTCCGCGGCCGCCGGTACGACACGGGCAACAAGCTCGAATACCTCCAGACCGTCGTCGAATTCGCTGGTCGGCGGCCCGATCTGGCGCCCGAGTTCCTGCCGTGGCTGCGACAATTCCTGGATGAGGTCCAGTCCTAGCGACATGAAGCCGGTTGATCGGCACCTGGCCGACATCCTCGCCCAGGTGCGGCCCCTGGCCCCGCTCGAAGTCGATCTCGAGCGGGCGCTGGGGGCCGTGCTGGCCGAGGACGTGACGTCCCCGGTGCCGCTGCCGCCCTTCGACAACTCCGCGATGGATGGGTACGCGGTGCGTGCCCAGGATGTCGTGGACGTCCCCGTGAGCCTGCCGGTGACCGAGGACGTGGCGGCCGGGGACGGCGCGCTCCGCGCGATCGGGCCCGGCCTGGTGGCCCGGATCATGACCGGCGCGCCGATGCCGGCCGGGGCCGACGCGGTGGTCCCGGTCGAGTGGACGGACGGCGGCGTCCAGAAAGTCACCATTCATCATCGCCCAGAATTGGGCAACGCGATCCGCCGGGCCGGCGAGGACGTGCGGGCCGGCCAGGTCGTGCTGGCCGAGGGCACCCGGATCGGCGCCAGCCAGCTGGGCATCCTGGCCGGGGTCGGCCGCCGCCGGGTGCGGATCCGGCCCAAGCCCCGGGTGGTGGTGCTCTCCACCGGCTCCGAGCTGGCCGAACCCGGGCAGCCGCTGGGGCCGGGGCAGATCTGGGAGTCCAACAGCTTCATGCTGGCCGCCGCCGTACGCGAGGCGGGCGCGGAGGGCTTCCGGGCCGGGGCGGTGACCGACGATCCCGCCCGGTTCCTGGACGTGCTCGACGCCCAGTTGCTCCGCGCGGACGTGGTGATCACCAGTGGCGGCGTCTCGATGGGGGCGTACGAGCCGGTCAAGGAAGCGCTCGCGCCGCTGGGGCGGGTGGCCTTCGAGAAGGTCGCCATGCAGCCGGGCATGCCGCAGGGCTTCGGCTTGATCGGCGAGGAGAACGTTCCGATCTTCACGCTGCCGGGTAACCCGGTGTCGTCCTATGTCTCGTTCCTGCTGTTCGTCCGCCCGGCATTGCGGCGCATGCAGGGGCTCCCGGCCGGGCTGCCGGAGACGGTCCAGGCCACGACCACCGAGAGTCTGCGCTCGCCCGCCGGTCGGCGCTCCTACCTGCGCGCCGTCCTGACCGGCCACACCGTGGCCCCCGTGCACGGCCAGGGCTCGCACCAGCTGGCCGCTCTCGCCTCCGCCAACGCCCTGGTCGTCGTGCCGGAGGAGATCACCGAACTGCCCCCGGGCAGCACCGTGGAGGTGATTCCGCTGTGAACCTCAGCCACCTGGACGAATCCGGCCACGCCCGCATGGTCGACGTTTCGGAAAAATCCGTTTCTGTCCGTACGGCTACCGCCACCGGACGGGTGCTGCTCTCGGCCGAGGCGGTCACCGCGCTCCGGGCGGGGGAGGTCCCCAAAGGGGACGCGCTCGGGGTGGCCCGGATCGCCGGGATCATGGGGGCGAAACGCACGCCGGACCTGGTCCCGCTCTGCCATCCGATCGCGCTGCACGGGGTCAAGGTGGAGCTCACCGTGGTGGACGAGGGCGTCGAGATCGTCGCCCGGGTCAAGACGGCCGACCGGACCGGCGTCGAGATGGAGGCGCTGACCGCGGTCTCCGTGGCCGGGCTGGCGCTGATCGACATGATCAAGGCCGTGGATCCGGCGGCGGTGATCACCGACGTACGGGTCGAGGAGAAGACCGGGGGCAAGACCGGCGTCTGGACCCGGCCATGATCCGGGCATTGGTGATCACGGCCTCCAACCGTGCCGCCGCCGGAATTTACCCCGATAAATCCGGCATGCTGCTGGCCGATCTGCTCCGCGACGCCGGCTGCGAGGTCACCGGCCCTCGCGTCGTCCCCGACGGCGACCCCGTCGAGCACGCCCTGCGCGACGGCCTGGCCGAAGGCCACGACGTGATCGTCACCACCGGCGGCACCGGCCTCACCCCTCAGGACCTCACTCCCGAGATGACCCGACGGGTGCTCGACCGGGAGATCCCCGGCATCGCGGAAGCCGTACGGCAGGTCAACCGCGACAAAGTCCCCACGTCAATCCTGTCCCGGGGGCTGGCCGGGCAGGCCGGATCGACCCTCATCGTCAACCTTCCTGGCTCGACCGGCGGCGTACGGGACGGCATGGCGGTGCTCGCGCCCGTGCTCGCGCACGCCGTCGACCAGATCAAAGGTGGCGACCATCGTGCTTGACCTTGTGCTCTCCTGCGTACCCGTCGTGGCGGAGCCGTGCACTTCCGAGGATGATTGACATCGTGGATCGACTGCGCGGCTGGCCCGCGACCTTGGCGGAGGGGCCCGTCGGCCTGCGCCCGCTCCGGATGCGCGACGTGCGTGCCTGGCGGGAGACCCGGTTGCGCAACGCCGACTGGCTCCGCCCCTGGGAACCCAGCAACCCCGAGACGCCCCTGTTCCGCACCGGCCTCGGGCCGTACATCTCGATGGTGGGCACCCTCAAGCGGGAGGCGCGGCAGGGGCTCGCGCTGCCCTGGGTGGTCACCTACAACGGCGTCTTCGCAGGTCAGCTGACCGTGGGCGCGATCGTCTGGGGCTCCGCGCGATCCGCCCAGGTCGGCTACTGGGTGGACGGCGCCCTGGCCGGGCGGGGGATCATCCCGACCGCGCTGGCCATGGCCGTCGACCACTGCTTCTTCACCACCGGCCTGCACCGGCTGGAGGCCAACATCCGGCCGGAGAACCACGCCAGTCGCCGGGTGGTCGAGAAGCTGGGCTTCCGCGAGGAGGGCGTGCGCCGTCGCCAACTGCACATCGACGGCGCCTGGCGGGACCACATCTGCTACGCCCTCACGGTGGAGGACGTGCCCCGTGGCTTGCTGGTGCAGTGGCGCAGGCTCAGGGACGCCTCCACCACCCGCCGCACCGAGGCTCCGTGACCTGGTGCCCGCCCCGGCCCGTGAACAGCTTTGACGATCTCGCGACACACCGCACCGAATGCTCGTCAATTAGTGACACGCCGTCTTACGGTGCGTGACGTGAGCACATCTGCGCGACGACCTGTGCCCAGATGGCTCCCGCCCGGCCAGAGAAGGAGGATCGCATGAGCAGCGTCCTCCTTTACCTTGCCATCGTCGCGATGTGGCTGGGCGTGCTGGTGCCGATGTGGCTCCGCCGCGACCGGTACGTGTACGTCGACGACGAGAAGTTCACCGTCGAAGGCGACACCCTCACCGAGGCGCCCCCGGCCCCCTCCGCCGAAACCGAAGACGACGGCGACACGGTGGTGGACCCACCCACCGACTCCCGAACCCCAGCCGGGACCCCCACCGGGACCTCTACCGGGGCTCCGGCCAGGGCCTCGGCTGACGACCTGTCTCCGGCCCTGTCCGACGACCCGCCGCCGCCCGCGGGGGACCCCCGCCGGGCCGCCTGGCGCCGCCGCGCCCGCATCACCGCCCGGCGCCGCCGTCGGCTCCTGTGGAGCGTTCTGCTCTTCCTCGCCTCCGTGGTGACGGCCGCCGTACAGATCGTCCCGTGGTGGGGCGTGGCCCCCTCCGCCGTACTCTTCCTCGGCTACCTGGCCGTCCTCCGGGTCGCGGTCGGCATCGACGCCGAGCGCCGCGAACAGGCGGCCAGGGCCCGCGCCGCCCGCGCCCACGCGGCCCGCGAACTCCGCCGCCGCCTGGAGGAGGCCGCCCGCGAGGCCGAAATCATCGAGATCGAGGCCCGCCGCCGCGTCCAGGTCTTCGACCAGTACGCCGACCGCCGCCGCGCCGTCGGCGACTGACCCACCGTGCCACAACCGCTCCGGAAGTTTGCTAACCTAGTCGAGTCCAAGGGGCTATAGCGCAGTCCGGTAGCGCACTTCGTTCGCATCGAAGGGGTCTGGGGTTCAAATCCCCATAGCTCCACCCAGGTCAAAGGCCACTTCCGGTTATCGGGAGTGGCCTTTTGATCTCCGTACAGCAGCGTTGTACAGCAGCGATCTATGAGAGTTGCTTGCCGAGCTTCTTGAGCGCCTGCCTCGTGGCTTCGGAGGACACCTCGCTGTAGATGTTCATCGTTACCGCGATCTGGCTGTGCCGAAGGATCTGCATCGCAATCCTCGGGTGAACGTCCAAGGCTACGAGAAGCGAGGCGCACGTCTTCCGGGTGGCGTGAACCGGGATGCTCCGTACGTCAGCCTGTTTGATGGCCTTTGCAAAGCTGCGATTGAAGTTCCGCGGCTCCACAGGTCGGCCGGTCCGAGTCGTGAAGACGAGCCCCTTATCGACCCATTCCCCCTTGGCCACCTTCCGCGCCGCTTCCTGCTCGGCCTGACGGTCACGGAGCGCAGTAACGCAGATATCGACCAAGGGCAGGACTGCGTCTGATGCCTCAGTCTTGGTCTCGCGGTGGTAGAGGTGACCTCGAACACGCTGGAGTTGCCAGCCGATCGTCATCTCAGCGCTATCGAGATCAACGTCTTCCCACCTCAGCCCGAGAACTTCGCCGCGCCGGAGGCCCACGGCGAGGATCAGCACATACGCGGCATAGAGCGGATCCCGACGTACCCGAGCGGACTCCAGGAAGAGACGGGCCTCATCAACCGACCACGGCTTGACCTTGCGGCGCCGCGGTTTCGGAACCCGCATCAAGGCCGCGACGTTGCGGGTCAGCAGTTCTTCACGGACCGCGCTATTCAACGCAGCGCGCAGGATCGTCCAGGCATCTCGCACGGTGCGATCGGAAGCGATCTGTCCGCAGCAGGAGCCCGCCGCACAGCACTTCGGCTTCGATCTACGGGCGTCCTTGCCCTGGGCGCAGCACTGGCAAGTGACCCGAAGCTTGTTGTACCAGGTCTGAACGTCACGAACCCCCAGCTTGTCGAGCCTCTTTTTGCCAAGAGCCGGCCCGATGTAGAGACGGGAGAACACTTCGTACGTCGCGGCGGTCGATGGGGCGAGATTGGGTTCAATCACTTCACGGAGCCAGTAATCCAGGTAAGCGCCGAGCGTCGGCGACTTGGTGACCACCGGCCCGCGCTTCGCCTCTGCGTGAAGCTGCACCCACTTCTCGTGAGTCTCCTCGCGAGTCTTGCCATAGACCCATTTGCGGGTCCTCTTGCCCTCTGGGGTGGTCACCCAGACGTAGCCCGCCCATCCGTCCTTGTAGGGGAAGACCGAGCCTTCCCCGTTCGCGCGCTTCCCCATCAGGCGGCCTCCTCACACAGTCGGGACACGTATTCCTCTAGGGCAGTGCGAGGGACACGCCGGCATCGGGTTCCGACGAGAACCGAGCGGAGCTCGCCGGAGCGAATCAGGCTGTAGACCGTCCAGCGGCTCACCTTCAACACGGCCATCACTTCGGGCACCGTGAGCATGTCCGTACTCACCGGCATGCCTCCCCCGATAGATCACCCCGTTGTCCTGGCCAGCAGGAACGGCGGTGTTGCTCCTCCTTTGGAGTTCCACGGCTATCCGCATGGGTTCTGATCGAGGCGGCTAGTGCGCTTTCGCCGGGGGTGTAGCCCTGTCCGGCGAACTTCCAGTGAGCGAGCACGAGCGTGCTTCCGGTACCAGCCGCGGATTCGCCGCGTTGGGCTTGCCGGTAGTCGATACGGGCTTGGCGCAGGGCGCCCAGGGTGGTCGAGTAGGTGCGGGATCGGGTGGAGAAGTGACCGCGGAAGCCGAGCATGTGTGCCCACTGGCGGAGCCGGAGCGGCAGCAGGTCGGGATGGGTGGCGGGGTTGCCGAGCGTCCACGCGGTGCGGATGAGCTGGGCGGCATGCTCGGTGGCGCCCTGGTCGCGGAGCCAGGCCAGGTCAGCCGAGCGGATGCGGCGGTCCAGGGTGCCGGAGGTTTCGGCGGCTTTGGTCGCGTATTTGGCGATGTAGCCGGCGACCTTCTGTTCGGTGAGTTCGTCGCCGTCGTCGAGTTCGCCGGGCGGGATCGGCTTGACGTCGATCTGGTCTCCCCAGACCAGGTCAGTCGTCGGCTGGCCAAGGTCGGGCGCCGTCAGGCGTACCGCGGCGGCGGCCGAGCGGATCGCGCCGTCCAGCAGTTGGACGGTTGCCCACTCGGGCGGCGGTAAGGGCGTGCCGTCCTCCGTACGTGCGTCCAGCCGGATGACCGCGTGGAAGTGGACCACGCCGCGGGCCTGGTATTCGGCGACCTTGGCGAAGGACACCTTCACCTGTCGGTTGAACGCGGCTTGGCTCAGTCCGGCAGCGCCGGCGAGGTGGCGGCGGAGGTAGATGGTGAAGCGTCGCCACAGGTCCCCGGCATGGGCGTTCCACAGCACGTGGCCGACGTAGTCATAGCCGCCCGGGTCCAACGGCTGACCGATCCGGGTGTCGCTGGCGGGGTGGCGGTCGAAGCAGGCCGGTTCATGGCGCCGAGGGTGGCAGACCCGGGCACGGCCGTTCTTGTCCGGACCGCGATGCACCGCCCCGAACGAGGGAGCCGTCAGGGTCGCCAAGACGCGGGGGTGGGTGCGGACGGTGGCGGGAACGCCTTTGCTGCCGCCCGACAGGCCGGCGCGGATCAGGTGGAAGGTGTCGCGCCGGTAGATCTCGGCGCAGGAGGGACAGCGGGAGGCGCGGCGGTTGCCACAGCGGACCAGCAGTTGGCCGTGAGGTTCGGCCCGGGTGTTGTAGGAGGTCAGGAGTTCGCCCGTGGAGGTGTCGACGGTGAGGGATTCGCCGATGAGGCGGATCGGTTCGGAGCAGCCGTTGAGGCGGATGACCTGGTCGAGCCAGCGTGTCAGGTCTTTGCCGGAGCGTTTGGCGAGGTCGCGGACGACTGGCCCGATCAGCTCCGTCAGCGGGGTGGGGCCGCTCACGCGGTGACTCCGCACTTGTGGAGGAGGTGGGCGGCGGGCCGGTTCAGGTCGAGGATCGGCGCGTTCACCGGCCGCACCTGCCGCAGGTGGTCTTGGTGCGCGGGTTGATGCCGCCGCACTTGCACACCCAGGTCGAAGGTGTGCCCGGGGGCAGCCACGGGGAGGAGGCGGCCGAGTTCTGGTTCATACTGGTGTCTCCTTTGCTGATCTCGTGATGGGCGAAGGTGGGCGCCCCGCGCGAGGTGGCGAGCTGGCAGGCTTTGGGCCACCACGCGGGGGCGTCACAGGAGGCGGATCAGAACCGGCGCCGCTCAGCTTCCTGGCGTTCCTCCGTGCTGGAGTTGCGCTTGACGGCGTCCATCACCGCCCTGGCGCGTCGCTTTCCGATGAGGTCTTCGGCGTTGGCCGCCTCGTACCAGGCGTCTTCAGCGCGCAAAATCTTCTCGATCTGGGATTCGCGCATGGGTTGTTCTCCTGTTCTTGGGTGGGCGGGGTGTGGGTCAGGGATGGGGCAGCTCAGGCACGGTTGCCCGACGAAGAGCCGGAGGAAGGCGGGGGGCTGATCATGGTGTCGTAGGCGTCGCGGACGGACTGCGGTTCGCCGTTGGGCCAGGTGCCCGGGTGCCCGGGGTGGATGATGATTTCGCGCGCCATCGAGAGTGATCTCCTTTCGTGGGCCGGTTTGCGGTGGGTCGGTTGCTGCTGGGTCGGTCAGTCGGCGGGGTGGTTGTCGATGCCGGTTCCGTCGCAGTCCCGGCAGCGTGCGTCGTCGGCGCCGATGCCGGTTCCCGAGCAGGTGCAGCAGCGGTAGGCGACGATCGGGAGCAGGCCCGCGTTCTGGGTGGTCATCGCTAGGCGCAGGCCAGGCACAGGGCGTGGGTCTCGATGGTGCGGCGGAACGGGCCGCGGCCCGCGACGCGCGCGATCGTCACCTGTCCGGTCCCGTCGCAGACCGGGCATGAGGGCTCCTGGACGGGCTTGGACTGCTCGGTGACGGGCTTGGGCTGCTCGGGCTGCTCGGGCTGCTCGGTGGGCTGAGGGGCCTTGGTGGTCTTGCGGCGGGTCCGGGGACGGTCAGCAGCCATCGGAAGGAACTTCCTTTCGGGTTCGGTCTTCGGCGGGTTATCGGTGGTTTCAGCGGGTTAGTGGACGCCGGTGAGGAAGCTGGCGATGCTGTCGGCCGCGCTGCCGAGCACGCCCACGAACAGGTGGGTCAGCTGGGCGGCCGAGGCGGGTTCGGCGAAGATGTAGAAGACGGTGAACAGCAGCAGGGCGCGGGCCAGGAATCGGCGCATCAGCACGGTTGATCAGGCCCTTCAGGCGTGGACCGAGCCGTAGTAGCTCGACCAGGCGTCGTAGTCGGCGCTGCGGTCGGCGGGGATGGCCACAGCCCGGTAGGCGATCGGCCCGAAGTCCCGACCGGTGGTGTAGTGGTCGCCGTCCGAGGCCGGGGAGCCGATCAGATCGGCGATGAGGTCCACCGCCGTGCGCTGCTCGTCATCGGTGCCACGGGCGTGCACCGTGACCTCGGTGCCGTAGGTCGGGACCGGAACCTTGGGGTTGGCGGCCAAGAAGTCGGCCAGCCGGCGCAGACCGGCGATGAAGTCGGCGCGGACGGTGGAATCGGTGGTCATCATGAGACAGGGTCCTTTCAGGTGATCAGCGGGTTAGCAGGGGTGATGTGCAGCAGAAGGTCAGAGGCGAGATCGGGTGAGATCCGCAGTCGGCGCTGAAGTTCCTCGGCGGAGATCGGGGCGCCGTGGCGGCGTTCGTGCTCATCGGCCAGGAAGCGGGCGTCATCCAGCACGGCGGCGGGAACGGTCGGCAGGGCAGGCGCCGGTGAGGGGGCGAGCTGTGCGGGCATCCGTTCCGGTGCGGGCAGTTCGTCGTGGCGCTCGGGTCGAGGCGTGGTTTCCACGGTGACGTGCGCGCCGGCCGCAGAGCAGTGGTCGGTGACGAGCCCGCCCATGACCGGCGCCACAGGTGTGGGCGGTGTGTGGCTCGCGCGGCGTTCGAGCATCGACATGGCGATCAGGAACGCACCGGCCGGGGTCGCGGCGACGATCCAGCCCCAAGCGCTGGGGTGGGCTTCGGCGAGGTTGGCGGCCAGGGTGAGCACGATCCCGCCCGCCAGCACCAGCGACGGCCAGGAGATCCAGCCACGCCGATTACGGCCCGTACGTTTGTCCCGCTGAATCTCGCGGGCGGCCATGACACACATGAGGTCGATGCAGACCGCGACCGCCCACGATTGCCATCCGGTCTGGCCGTACTTGGCGGCAAGCGCGCTGATGTGCCGGAACGAGCCCACCGCCGCGATAGCGGCCAGGACAACCACCGGCCCGGAGTCGGCCAGGATCGAGCGCAGACGACGCACGGGGATTCCTCCTTTCGAGACGGGATTTCGGCTTGCGTGCCCTTCCGCGTCGCGAGCGCGGTGCCCGGCAGTCCGGGAAAGGGCTGAATGAGGTCACGCGGGGAACCGGCGTGATCACCGTGGTTTGGCAGGGGGGCTTGCCGGGAGAAGGACCGGCCGGGGTGGGGTCGGCTTCGACGGCGGCTTGGGCCTGTTGCTCGCCGTGATCTGCGCCTCAGACATCGCGATCATGTCTTGCGCGTAGCCCTGCACGTCGCGGCGGCTCATCTCTCTCCTTCATGGGGGTGGGACTGGTTGACTTGCGTGCCCTTCCGCGTCATGAGCGCGGTGCCCGGCAGCCCGAGGAAAGGCTGAAAGGGGTTCAGGTGCGGGACGGGCAGTCGCAGCCGGGCGTCTTGCACCAGCCGGAGGCGTTAGCCCACGTGGGCTCGTAGATCGCCCAGCCTTCGGGTTTGGCGCCCCCGGTGTGGACCGCGCCTTGGTGGCCGCACCGCCCACAGGGGTCTTCCAGGACGTGCATTTGCGTCAGATCCATGCATCGCGCCATGACCGCTCCACAGTCGTTTCGGGCATGCAAGGGGTAGGGACCTGGCGTGATCAGGGCTCACGCCAAGCCGCGCGGGGTCGAGGTCAGACGTAGACCTCGGCGTCGGAATCGGTGTCAGCGTCGGAGAAGTCGTTGACTTCGCCCGCGTCGAGGTCATCAGCCGGCCGGACACCGAGCATGAGATCGGCCCACGTGGGAGCGAGCGCGGCATACGTCGCGGCGGCGGCTTCCGCCTGCTCCTCCGTGACATGCACCGACCGCATGCGATGCCAGCGACCTTCCGAGCCGATCACGATTGCGGTTCCCGGTTCAGCCGGAGAGATCTTCCGAGCCGCGGCCAGCGCGCCGGAATCCATGTCCCCGAGCGCCATCTTCGCGGTCTCCTCATCGTTGACCATGTGGCAGATCCGGCCCGTCAACTGCGCGCGAAGCGCCGTCACACCCGGACCGAGGTCGGAGCCGACCCGCTGCCCGCACACCTTCAGGTAGATACCGAAAGCGCGACCCAGCTGGGCGATCCGCAGCAGCCGAGTGGCGACCGCGGCGACCTCTTCCTTCTCCGACTTCGGATCGGCCATCAGGAACAGCTCGGCGACCTCATCGACCAGCACCACGATCGGGACCGGCCGCACATGCTCAGGCAGCCGCCAAATGTTCTTGACCCGATACTGCCGGCAGACCGCCATCCGGTCCCGGATGATGCCGACCAGATCCGCCAGCAGCACCGCGCACTCGGAACGCTCAGTGGCCAGCGCGGACATGCGCGCCTCATACAGGGTGAACTCCACCCCGCCTTTCAGGTCGAAGCCGACCAGCGCGACCGGTTGCGGCGCCAAGCCGACAATCAGCGCGTTGGCCAGGTTGGACTTCCCCGACTGGGTGGCACCGACCGACAACCAATGAGGGACCGCCCGGAAGTCGATCGTGAACGGGGCGCCGGTGTCCAGCAGGCCCACCCGCACCCGCAGCAGCCCATCCGACAGCACCGGGACCGACACCTGCCGCAGCGGATCAGCCAAGGTCGCAACCAAGGTGACCTTGCCCGGCTTCCACGAGGCCAGCCGGACCGAATGGACCTTCCAGGCGTGGGACAGCTTGTCCAGCACCCGCAGATAGTCATCCGGCGTCTGACCGTCGTGCAGCCGCACCGAGATCCGGAACCCGAGCTTGGTCGGGCGGATCACCGAGAGCCGGGGAGCGCGTTCCACGCTCACGCGGCGCAGCTTGCGCTTCTGCTTGATCGTAAGCGCCTTCACTTCTCCGCCCTCACATACTTCACAGCCAGGCGGAACCCGTGCGGGTTGTACCCGGCGAGGTAGGCCAGCGCACCCCGCTTCTCCTCAGGACTCAGCGATTCCAGGGTTTCGTGCAGCTCCTCGCCGGAGACCCGCTCGTTCTGGTCAGATGCCATGACTCAGCCCCCCAGACCGGGGAAGGTCCACCGCCAGCGGCGCCGACGCCGGGTCAGCCCGCACCCGGAGGCGACCGCCCGCCACGTGCCGTAGATCATCAGAGCCTTGACCGGGAAGCCCACCACCAGCCAGAACGACACCGGGGCGAACCTACGCCAGACCAGCAGGCCCACCAGCACGACCACCGCGATCACAGCTACGTGCACCAGGAAGTCGGTCATACTGGAGTCCTCCTTTCCTCTCTTGCAGGCGAATGGAGACCCGGGGCGGTACAAGCTGCCAGGCATGGAGCCGTCCCGGGGTCACCACATAGGGATGGTTCAGGAAGCCTTGCCCTCGATGGCCGGGCGGATCGCCTCGCAGCGAAACCCCATGCCGGCACGGCCGTTCATCTGCCAGTAGAACGCGGCCAGACCGACCGGCCGGACCTGCGTTCCCTCCTGGATCTTCGGGTAGTCCACGGACGGGAAGGTCACCACGATGACCGGGTTACGCCGGTCGTCGTTCGGCCGGGGCAGCAGCGGGATCGTGTACAGGTCCCGCCCCTCCGCGTCCTTCTTCACCTCACCGGTGTCCCTGTCCATGATCTTCGGTTCGGGCTCACCCGCCACCAGGAACGACAGGTTGGTGATGTCCACGGGAATGTTTCGCATGTCCCCTCCGTTCTCGATAGTGCTACCACTATAGAAGGGCATGCCTAGGATATTGTCAATAGTGGTAGCACTATTAATCGTAGGTTGGGCGTTGCCGCAGGTAGCGCTAGCATTATTCGTCGATCAAGGAGGCCGCCATGGGCATCGGCTACAAGGAGTTGGCAGGCGTGCTGCGCTCTCGCATCGAGGAAGGCAGGTACCCAGACAACGAGAGCAAGACGCTGCCCAAGCACGAGGAGCTCGCCGACGAGTTCGCTGTGAACGTCAAGACAGTGCGACAGGCTGTCCGGCTACTTGAAGCCGAGGGACTTGTAACAGTCGTCCGCCGGCGTGGGACTGTCGTCCGATCCCGGCCCACGATGAGGCGCCGGGGTATCGAGCGCTACGCCAAGAGCAAATGGAAGTTTGGAGGGTTGGTTGCGTTCGCGGCGGACCGTGAGGACTCTGGACGCAGTTGGCAGCTCACCGACCAGACAAACACAGTCCGCAAGATCGAGGCAGACAAGGAAATCGCCGAGGCTCTTCAGATCACTCAGGGCATGCCCGTCTATGAACGCGCCCGTCTGGTCAGATACGGTGCGACGCCAACGCACACCCTCACGAGCTACTACCGACCCGAAGACGTCGAAGGAACCCCGCTGGTCGATCCATCGACAGGACCGGCAGGCCAAGGAGGGGGGTTCATGGTTCTAACCCTTCAAGGACTGGAGCCCGATGAGATCACTGAGACGCTGTACACGCGTATGCCGAAGCCCAGCGAAATCGAGGAACTGGAGCTTCCGACCGGAGAGCCCGTCATGGTGCTTGAGCGGACGACTAGAACTCAGGATGGTCGGGTAGTCGAGTTCGCGCGAGGGGTTCATGCCGCCTCGCACTTCGCATGGTCGTACACCTTCAAGATCCCTGACTAGGGCAACCCAAAGGAGCATGGGTGACATCCGAGGTTCCCGACGAGCTGTATGCCGACGTGATGACTCTTTGGGAGTACCACAACATGCATCACGAGCTCCGGCCTTGTGACGTAGGGATCGGGCTTGGTAGTCACGATCTAGGCGTGGCCACCTATACAGCTGAGCTGTTTCACGCGGGCATGTTCACCTGCATAGTCTTCTCTGGAGCCAACGCGCCGACCACAATCGAACGATTTCCCCGAGGTGAAGCGGAGCACTACCGGGAACATGCAATCAGCTTGGGCGTCCCAGCAGGCTCGATCATCACCGAGACCCGCTCGACCAACACCGGGGAAAACATCGAGTTCACCCGGAAGATTCTCGCCGAGCGAGACATCCACCCCAGTTCGGTGATGCTGATCTCTCGTCCGTACCAGCAACGACGTGCATACGCCACGTGCCGCAAGTTGTGGCCAGCTGTAGACGTTACATGCGCATCGCAGATTATGTCCCTAACCAACTACGTCAAGGAAATCGGTGATGTCGATCGAGTGGTGAACATGATCGTTGGAGATACACAACGAATCATCGAGTACCCGAAGCGTGGGTATGCGATCCCTCAGGAAATGCCTGCCGAGGTCAACGATGCCTACCTGAGACTTGTCTCGGCAGGCTATACCAGCAGGCTGATCTAGCCGGTTGACCTGTGACTGCGTGCGATATGTGCCATTCGGTGAGCGTTGCCGGCGTCGTCGTTGACGACCGCGGTCGAGTCTTGCTCACTCAACGGGCCGATAACGACCAATGGCAAGCCCCGGGCGGAGTGCTGGAGATCGGGGAAACCATCACAAATGGGCTACGTCGGGAAGTGTTGGAGGAGACCGGGCTAACCTCGATGTTTCACGATCTTCGTCTGGTCGGCTGAGCGGTTCGGCTGGGAGTTGATTTCGCCGTCGTGGTCAGTCTGGTGGCCCGGCTGTCGCGCCGGGTGGGCGGGGTTCCACGGGCCCGCAGGGT
>NZ_JAHCST010000096.1 GCF_018476525.1 Acrocarpospora catenulata | reverse complement strand
GGTGGGTGGGTGGGGAGACCCGGCAATCAAGTGGATGGGTCTCGTGGGTTACCTGGACGAGGGAGGGTGCCACCCCCTACGGTGCCCCTTGCTGCTGTCGTTGGGGAGGTCATCGGTGAGGCGGACCCTGTTCGGGGTGGGCGTTCTGCTGTGTGCACTCGGGGTTCTGGCCGTACCGGCGCGGGCGGCCTCGCCGGGCCCGGTCGCGCTGGTCGGGGTGCCGGGGCTGATGTGGAGTGACGTGACCCTCGAGAACACCCCCAACCTGTGGCGGCTTGCTGGGCGCAGCGCCGTCGGCTCCCTCTCGGTTCGTACGGTGGGAAACGTGACCTGCCCGTACGACGGGTGGCTGACCGTCTCGGCCGGGGTGCGCTCGGCGGTGGGACAGCGATGCGGCCTCCCGCCGGAGCCGCAGGCGTTCGCGCAGCGGGCTCAGGTGCCGGACTTCCCCACGCTCACCTCGGAGAATGTGGCCCCGTCAGCCGGAACCGTGGGCCTGGCCCCGGACAGCGGCGACTGCAGGTTCGCCGTGGGCCCGGGGGCGGCCCTGGCGCTCGCCGACCGGAGCGGAAACGTCGACGTCTACCAGCCGTACCCGAAACAGGACACCCGGCTGGCGCAGTGCTCGGTCCTAGCCCTCGACGTGGCCGTGCTGGTGCGGGGATACCTGGACAGTGACGGAAAGCTAACCCGGGAGATCGAGCCGCGCACCCCCGGCGCCCGGCAAGCGGCGGTGCGGGTCGCCGACCAGATGGTGGGCACGTTCCTGGACCAGTTGCCCGCCAACGCCACCGTACTGGTGGCCGGCCTCGGAGACCACGACGCGGTGCCCCATCTCCGCGTCGCGATGATGCACACGCCGGACATGTCAGGCACCAGCCTGCTCGGCTCGGGCTCCACCCACCGCGACGACATGGTCATCCTGCCGGACCTGACCACGACCATGCTGGCGGCCGCCGGCCGCAGCCCCGCCGAGATCCCGGACACCGCGATCGGCCAAACCTGGCAGGCAGGCCCGCCGATCACCCTGAACGCCGCCCTACAGCACCTCCGCACCGCCGACGTGGCCGGACAGACGATCAGGAACTCCGGCGGAATCTTCTTCACCTGCCTGGCCGTCCTCCAGGTCACCTTCTACGTAGCCGCGTTCCTGCTGCTGCGGCGGCGCAAGGCCCTCGGCACGGTACGGGTGGCGGCGGTGGCGCTGGCGACCATCCCCGTCTCCACCTACCTGGTCAACCTCTTCCCGTGGGCCGCCACCGGCTCACCGACCGTGGTCCTGGTCGCCGGCATCGCCACCATCGCCACCACCCTCACGGCGCTCGCGCTGCTGGCCCCCCGGGTACTGTCCCGAGGGCGCCGGGAGAACATCCTGATCCCCCTGGGCGTGATCGCCGGCATCACCGCCCTGGTGCTCCTGGCCGACCTGCTCACCGGCACGTCCCTCCAGCTCAACAGCCTGATGGGCTACACCGGCGTGGTCGGCGCCCGCTACTACGGCCTGGGCAACATCCCGTTCGCCCTGCTCGCCACCGCCGTGCTGCTGGTCGCCACGGCAGTCGCCGACACCCTCGTACGGCGCCGCCATCGCCTCCTGGCCGTGGCGCTGGTCGCCGCGCTCGGCGTGTTCGCGATGGTCCTGGACGGCTGGCCGGGCATCGGCAGCGACTTCGGCGGCGTGATCGCGTTCGTCCCGGGCATCGCCGTGGCCACGATGATCGTGGCCGGGCGGCGGGTGTCGCTGATCAAGCTGGCGCTCTACTGCGTGGCGGGCGGGGTGATCGTGATGGCCTTCGCCTACCTCGACTACGGCCGTCCCCCGGCCTCCCGTACCCACCTGGGCCGGTTCGTCGGCCAGGTGATCGACGGCACCTTCCTGCCGGTCATCACCCGCAAGCTGGAGGCGATGCTGCACACGCTGCTCAGCCCCAATCTGATGCCCGTGGTCATCGCGGCCTTCGCCTTCCTGATCTTCGCCCTGTTCCGGCCGGACACGGCGACGGCGGGAGTGCTGCCGATCGCCTTCCGGCGGGCGCCCATGCTGAAGGCGGGGCTGCTCGGCGCGCTGGTCAGCGGCGTGGTCGGCATGCTGGTCAACGACTCGGGGGCGGCCGTGCTCTCGATGGCGCTGGCACTGGCCATTCCGCTGGTGCTGAGCACGGGCATCCGGGCCCTCCAGCTGTCGACCATCGAGGCGCCGGTGCTGGAGGGGACGGTCATCACCGCGAAGGATCAGACGGCTCAGGACCGGGCCGCCGCCGAGCAGAGAGCCCGGTAGAGCAGGGCGGGGT
This sequence comes from Acrocarpospora catenulata, assembly GCF_018476525.1. Lineage (GTDB taxonomy): Bacteria > Actinomycetota > Actinomycetes > Streptosporangiales > Streptosporangiaceae > Acrocarpospora > Acrocarpospora catenulata. The sequence goes on along the minus strand of NZ_JAHCST010000096.1, from coordinate 21,839 downwards.
CGCCGAGGCGGTGGCGGAGCAGCTTCTCCAGGCCGCCGATGGGGACCAGGTTCTGCGGGGCGCGGGGGTCCTTGTAGTCGATCCCGGCCAGCGAGGGCAGCATGAGCGTGATCGCGTCGGCCAGGGCCACCACCTCGGACCTGGCCAGCTCGGCGCCCGCCTCACACCGCGCCACGCCCGCCCACGGCGCCCGGGACCGCACGGGAAGGCGCAGGTACCAGCTGTGGCGGCGCCAGTTGGTGCCCATCAGGAACACCGGCGTACGCTCCCCCGGCCGGAGCGCGGCCACCACCGCGGCCTGCGCGCCCGGCAGGTACACCTTGTGGTGGGTCTTCACGAACCCGACCGTGCTCGGCAACCGGGTACGCAGCGGGCCGTCCACCAGCAGCAGCTCCTCCTCCCCCGTCTCGGCCCGGTACCGCACGGCCAGCCGGGCCTCCAACTCGGTCAACCGGACCTGAAGCGCCAGCGACAGACCGTCGAAGCTCCCGTCCCCGCCCTCCCTGGCCTCGTAGACGGCCACCGGGGTGCGCACATCCGGAACATGCGGGAGCGCGCTGAACAGCGACCGGTTCACCTCGATCGCGACCAGCTCCGCCGGGGCCTCCCCCGGCACACACCGGACGATCCCGGCCGCGTACGAGGCGGCGATGCCGGCCACCGGCGGCTCCCCCGGCGGGCCGTCCATCCAGACCCGGGCGTCGATGCGGCGCACCCCGTCGGCGACGAGCAGCGCCTTGGGCGGGGCGGCGGTCGCGGCCGGGACGACCGGGGCCCACTCCTCGGCCGGGATCTCGACGTCCAGGTCGAGTTCCGCGCTGCTGCCGTCCAGGTCGCCCACGGCGTCGGCCCCGACGGCGGCGGCGTAGCCGGGGTCCCAGGGGTCCACGGCGAACCCGGGGCGGTGCAGGGTCGTGCTCATCAGGTGGTCGTCCTCATCGCGTGGTGCTCATCGGTTCGTGGTCATTGGGTGGTTCGCTGGACGTGCGATCCGGACGGGTCGCGGGTGATCTCGTAGCGGACGGGGATCCGGTCGGCCAGTGCCGGGACGTGGGTGACCACGCCGATCATGCGCTCCCGCCCGGCCGCCAGGCGCTCCAGGGTGGAGGCGACGGTGTCCAGGGTGGCCGGGTCGAGCGTGCCGAACCCCTCGTCCAGGAAGATCGAGTCCAGGCTGCGGGCGGCCGCCGCGGCCAGCCCGGCGACCTGGTCGGACAGGGCCAGGGCGAGGGCCAGCGCGGCCTGGAAGGTCTCCCCGCCGGAGAGCGTGCGCGCGTTGCGGCGCATCCCGGCCTCGGCGTAGTCGACCACCTCGATCTCGCCCTTGCCGCCGAGGACCAGCTCGTACTGGCCGTCGGAGAGGTCGCGCAGGGTATCGGAGGCGGCGGCCACCAGCAGTTCCAGTGCCTCGGCGCAGAGCCAGCGTTCGAACTGGTTGGCGCGGAGCAGCAGGCCGAGCTCGTGCGCGACCCTGGCCTGCTCCTCGTACCCGGCGACCTGCTCGGCGAGTTCCCTGGCCCGGGCCCGGGCCTCGCGGACCCGCGCCAGCCGGTGCTCGGCCTGGGCGGCTCCGGCGGCCACGACCTGCCCGATCTCCACGGGGGTGGCGGTGACCTCGACCATCAGGCCAAGCTCGGCCAGCCGCGCCACCAGCGCGGCCCGCTCCCCGTCACGGACCCGGACGGCCTCGGCCACCCTGGCCGCCCGCTGCTCGTCGGCGGCGCGTTCCGCGGCGGCGGCCTGGTCCCGCCAGGCGAGCAGGGCGGTCCAGGCCCGGTGCAGTTCCTCCCGGTCGATGGGCGGGGGCCGGAAGACGGCCACGGCGTCCCTGGCGGACTCCAGCTCCCGCCAGGAACGTTCGGCGCGCTTGCGCAGCCTGGCCACCTCACCTTCGGCGGCGGCCAGGGCACTCCTGCCCTGCCGGAGCTCCCGGCGCGCCCGTCCCGCCGCGTCGGCCGCCTTCTCGATGGCCGCCAGCAGGCCCCCGATCGCTTCTCGCTCCGCGCGCACGGCCGCCGCCACCGTGGCCGCGGGGGTCGGGGAATTCGTCGCCGTGGTGGCCGCCTCAGCCCTGGCGTCCGGCACCGTGCCATCCGCATCAGCCCTGACGTCCGACGCCGAGCCGGCCTTCGCCGGGGTGACCGCATCGGCCAGAGTGGTCAGCCGGGCGGCAAGGGTGTTGGCGTTCCGGGTGAGGACCGACGCTTCCGCGGTGGCCTTCTCGTGGGCGGAGCGGGCGGTGGCGGCCGTTTTCCTGGCCGTGGCGACGGCGGTTTCGGCGGTGTCCAGACCGGCCAGGGCGGGGTGGTGCGGGAGTTCGGCGATCGGGCGCAGGCAGGTGGGGCAGGGGTCCCCGGCGGTCAGCGTGCGGGCGAGCTCGGCCCCCGCGTGGGCCACCCGCAGGTGGTCGCGTTCCCGTTCGGCGGCGGCCAGGGCGCGTTCGGCCTGCTCGGCGCGGGCGGCCAGCGGGGGCAGGGCGGCCACCGCCCGGCCGGCCTCGGCGCGGGCCGCCGTGGTGTCGGCCTCGGCCCGCAGGTAGCCGTCCAGCAGGGACAGGCGCTCCAGCAGTACGCCCTGGTCGCCCAGGTCGGCCAGCTCCTGGTCGGCGCGCTGTTCCCGCTCGGCCAGGGCGGCCACGGCCTCGGCCGCGGCCCGGACCGTGTCGTCGGCGGTGCGCAGCGCGTCGGCCAGGCCGGGCACCTCGGCCGGGAGGGTGAGCCTGGTCAGGGTGGTCAGGTGGACGGCGGCCGCCCGGCGCTCCTCCTGGAGCCCGCGCACGGTCGTGTCGTGGCCGGTGAGCGAGGCCAGGTCGGCGCCCACCCTCGCGGCCAGCGCGCCCAGCGCCTCGACCCGGGCGGCGGCGGCCGTCTCGGCGGCCTCGTCGGCGCCGGTCAGCCGGTCCAGCTCGCCCCGGGCGAAGCCGATGCGCTGCCGGGCGCTCTCCTCCTCGCGCACCGCCCGCTGCCGGATGCGCTCGTAGACGTCGGCGTCCAGCAACTGGACCAGCAGGTCCTGCCGTTCCCGTGGCTGGGCGTGCAGGAACTCGGCGAACCTGCCCTGGGGCAGCACCACGCACTGGGTGAAGAACTTGTACTCCAGACCGGTGAGCCGCTGCACCTCGGCCGTGACCTGGTCCCCCTCGGCGACGGGGGCGCGCACGGCGGCGAGCAGGTCGGTGACGGGCGAGTCGGCCGGGGCCCCGGGGTCGAGCTCGTCCAGCCGGGCCTCCTTGGTCCGCACGCTGTTCCTGGCGTCGCGGAGCAGGGAGCGCACGATCCCGTACCGGCGGCCGGAGACCTCGAAGACCAGGGCCACCCGCCCGGAGGCGGCCGAGGGCGCCAGCGCGTAGGCGACCACGTTCTCCTTGCCCCAGCGCGGCACCGTGCCGTACAGGGCGAAGCAGATGGCGTCGATGACGGTGCTCTTGCCCGCGCCGGTGGGGCCGACCAGGGCGAAGTAGTCGACGTCGGCGAAGTCCACCTCGGCCGGTTTGCGGAAGCTGCCGAAGTTCTCCAGGTAGAGCCGGATCGGACGCATCAGGCGGTCGCCTCCCCCGTCACCTCGTCGTGCAGCCGGTCGAACAAGGCCGCCACCCGGGGGTCGTCGCGGCCGGTGGCGGTGAGGTAGTCGCGGAACAGGTCGCGGGGGCCTCGTGCGGCGGTGCCGGGGTCCCGGTGGCGGGCCGGAGTGGGGCGGAACCGGGGGTCCAGGTCGACCTGGAGGGCGCCGGGGAGGATCTCCCGGACGATGTCGGCCAGGCCCGGGCGGGGCTTCTCGGCCACCACCACCCGGAGCCAGGTCTCGGCCAGCTCCTCCGCCCGAGCCTCCAACTGCTCCAGCGTGCCGGTCACGGTGGCCAGGGCCCGGGCGGCGGCAATGGGCGCCTCGCGGACCACGGCCGGGACGCCCGGCTGGACGGTCACCAGGAGCGCGCCAGGGGTGTTGCGCTCCTCACCGAAGTCCACCGCGATCGGGGAGCCGCTGTACCAGATGGGGCAGGGGCCGGGGATCTGCTGGCGGCGGTGCAGGTGGCCGAGGGCCGCGTACTGGGCGGTCGGCGGGAAGGCGGTGGCCTCGAAGTAGTACGAGAAGATCGACTGTGCCTGGCGTTCCCCGCCGCCGAACCGGCCGCCGGGGAGCGTGCCGTGGGTGGTGACCAGGTTGACCGTGTCGCCGGTGAACCCGGCGGTGAGGGCGGCGGACAGCTGGGCGAAACGCTCGGCGTAACCCCGGTTGTGCTCGGCGGGGGTGCCGGTGAGGGCCTCGGCGGCGCGGACCACGTGACGGTGGGAGAGGAACGGCAGCACGGCCAGGCGGACCGGCTCGCCGGAGCGGGCCGTGAACTCCAGCGTGCCGCCCCGGTCGGGGCGGCGGAAGGTGCCCACCACGTGGATGCCGAGCGCGCCCAGCACCGGACGGTAGACGTCGAACAGGTGGGGGTTGTCGTGGTTGCCGGCCAGCACCACCACGTCCCGCCCGTCCTCGCGCAGGGCCATCAGCGCGGGCATCACCAGGGACTGCGCCTCGGGGGTGGGCGCGGAGGTGTCGAAGACGTCGCCGGCCACGATGACGGCGTCCACGTCCTCGCTCCGGGCCAGGCCGACCAGCTCGCGGAGGACCGCCCGATGCTCGTCCACCCGGGACCGGCCCTTGAGCACCTTGCCGACGTGCCAGTCGGCGGTGTGCAGGATCTTCATCGGACTCCCTCGCGGAACGAAGTGGATTCAAGCGAAGCGAACTCAGAAGGGCGGAATGTCGTCTTCGGGGGGATCTCTGGTCAGGCCCGCGAAGGGATCCGGGGACGATCGCCCGTACAGTGCGGCGGCTGTCCCAGAAGAGGCGGGCAGGCCGGGAGAGGCCTCGGCGGGGCGGGTGGCCCAGGCGGGGAACGGGAAGGAGATGGCCAGCGGCACGGGGATCTCGGGCTGGGCCACGAACATGGTGCCCGGTTTGGCGATGGTGGCGCGTTCCCGAGCGGTGGCCGGCAGCCAGCCGTACTCGGCGCGGGCGGCCTCGGCCGGGTCCAGGCGCCCGGCCACCCGGACCGCGCAGTTGGCCACGATCCGCCGCTCCACCTCGGAGGCGGTCTGCTGGGCGCCGATCAGGATCACCCCGAGCGAGCGCCCGCGCTCGGCCACGTCCAGCAGGATCTCCTTGATCGGGGAGTCGCCCTCGCGCGGCGCGTACTTGTTCAGCTCATCCAGCACCACGAAGAGCAGCGGCCGGGCCGAGCCGGTGCCCTCCTTGCGGGCGAACTCGCCGCGCAGCACCACGCCGACCACGAAACGTTGCGCGCGCTCCGGCAGGTTGTGCAGGTCCACGATGGTGACCTGGGCGTCGGAGGTGCCGATCCCGTGCGGGCGGCCGGGCGGCAGGTCGCCGCGGACCAGCGGCGAGAGCGCGCGGATGGAGGTGCGCAGGCGGCGCAGGAAGGCGTTGACGGTGCCGAGCGGGGTCGGCGCGCCGGTCCAGGCGCTGCGGGTGCTCTCGTCGGTGAGCCGCTCGTCGATGAACTCGACCAGGTCGGCGTAGGTGCGGATGGGCGGTTCCTCGTCGAAGCGGACCGCGCCTGACTCACCCCCGTTCTGGGCGGCGGCCCGCAGCCGCGCGGCGATCTGGCCGACCAGCAGGCTGTACTGGGCGCGCTCGTCGTCGGCGTCGGCGAAGACGAAGCGGAGCAGCTCCTGCTCGCAGAACTCGGCCAGCGTCCAGTAGAAGGCGCTGACGCCGCTGGTGCGGGCCGACACGTGCGGGACGGCGTTGGGGTCGCCGGGCCGGGGCGGGGCGAACACGTGCACGCTCCGGAACGGTTGCGCGGGCAGGCCGAGCCGCCCGTACTGCCCGCGCGCCGTCTCGTCCATCCGGGTGTTGGCGTGGTCGAGGAAGAGCAGGTCCTCCCCCTTGACCGAGAAGATCAGCGCCTTGGTGTTGGCGGCCTCGGCGCCGAGCATGCCGGAGTTGAAGATCGAGTAGAGCAGGAAGGTGGCGAAGGAGGTCTTGGTGGCCACGCCGGAGACGCCGGAGATGGACACGTGCGCGCCCCTGGTGCCGTCCAGGAAGTCGAAGTTGAGGTAGGCGGGCAGACCGTCGCGCCCCAGGCCCATCGGCACCCGGCGCTCCATCACGTCGAAGTAGAGCGCCTGGTCGCGCTCCAGGCCGTCCGCCCGGTAGGCGGGGGCGCCCGGCAGCGGCGGGACGAACACCTCCGGCTCGATCCGGGTGACCTTGACCTCGGCCACCTCCACCACGGCGGCCGGCAGGCTGCCGTCGGCGATCAGGAACACGTCGGAGTCGAAGGCGGCGCCCTCGTGCCTGGCCTCCACCTTGGTGACGATCCCGGCCACCAGCACCTGGCCGTAGCCCGGCACCTCCCTGCGGGTGACCACCACGTCGTCGAGCTGAACCACCCGGCCCGGCTCCAGCCCGATCCAGAAGGACAGCGGGGAGGCCGACTGCGTGCCCAGCACCCGGCCGACCGCCTCGGCGGGGGCACTCGCCGCCCGCTCCGTCACGCCGTCCCCATCGGGCCGCCCCTGGCTCACCTGTCCGTTCAGCACGACGGCAGCGTAACGGTAGCCACCGACAAGCCGGCCTCAATCTGGCAGGCCAGTACCCCAACATAACCGCATCTCCCCGGCATCCAACTTCCCCTAGTCGTATGTGGGGTTTGCCCGGCCGCTGCCGGTGTCTGGACTGAGCGGAGGGAGCGCCAGCGACCGGAGGGAGGGAAGACACCGGCTGCGGAGCGGCCGGGCCGGCCTGCCGGAGGCGGGCCCAGTGTCACTGCCAAGCGTCCGCTAGCAGGTCGCGGGTATCCCGGAGCAGCTGGGGCAGGACCTTGGTCTGGCCGACGACCGGCATGAAGTTGGTGTCACCGCCCCAGCGGGGGACCACGTGCTGGTGCAGGTGGGCGGCGATGCCCGCGCCGGCCACATGGCCGAGGTTCATGCCCACGTTGAAGCCCTGGGCGCCGCTGGCCTTGCGCAGCGCCTGGAGCGCCTTCTGGGTGAACTCCGCCAGCTCGACCACCTCGGGGCCGTCCAACTCGGTGTAGTCGGCCACGTGGCGGTACGGGCAGACCATGAGATGCCCGGAGTTGTACGGATAAAGGTTGAGCAACGCGTACACCACCGACCCGCGCGCGATGATCAAACCATCCGCGTCGGGGAGCTTCGGGCTCTCGCAGAACGGGCAGCCGTCCTCGGCCCCGGCTCCTGTGGGTTTGTTCTCGCCCTTGATGTACGCCATGCGGTGCGGCGTCCAGAGCCGTTGGAAGGCGTCCGGAACACCCGCGCCCGGCTGCTGCCCCGGGTCGTCTGTCATGACGGCCAGCATATTGCGGGCCGGTCTTCCGTCACGTATGCCCCCACCCGTCATCAGATGCAGGACTATCGCCGGACAAATCACTAGATCTTCCGGCAGAATTCCAAGCCCCTGAGCCCCGAGGAGATGATCGCCATGACCGAAGTCGTGTCCTACGAGGAGTCCACCGCCCCCGCCCTCGACGAGCCGGAAACCGCCCCTGAAGCCGCCGAAGCCCCCGAAGCCGCTGAGCCCGCCGACGCTCCCGCAGACCCCGAACCCCCTGCGCATGTGGACGCGATCTCCGTATCCGGACTGAAGGGCAAGATCACCGTAGCCGACGAGGTCGTCGAGAAGGTCACCGCCCTGGCCGCCCTCCAGGTCCCCGGCGTCGCCGACCTCGGCGGCGACTTCGCCCGCGCCTTCGAGTCGGTCAGGGAACGCATCGGCATCGGCAACAAGCGCGCCAACCAGGGCGTCAAGGCGGAGATCCAGGACGGCCTGGTCGCCATCGACATCACCATCGTCATCCTCTACGGCCACGTGGTCATGGAGGTCGCGGCCCAGGTCCAGTCGAACGTGGCCACCACGGTGTCCCAGATGCTCGGCATGGACGTCGTCGAGGTCAACGTCACCGTGGACGACGTCCGCCTCCCCGACGAGCAGCCCGCCGCCGGCTGAGCTCACCGATGGAAACGGCTCCCGCCTCGCGAGGCGGGAGCCGTACCGGACGAGAGGATCAGACGAGGCGGCGTTCTACCGTGTCGAGGATTTCGGCGATGGCTTCCTCGATGGGGACGCCGTTCTTCTGGTCGCCGTTGCGGTAGCGGAAGGAGACCGCGCCGGCGGCGATGTCCTCGTCGCCCGCCAGGAGCATGTAGGGGACCTTGGACTTCTGGGCGTTGCGGATCTTCTTCTGCATGCGGTCGGAGGAGGCGTCCACCTCGACGCGGATGCCCTTGCGGCGGAGGCGGGCGGCCACGTCCTGGAGGTAGGGGACGTGGGTGTCGGCGATCGGGATGCCGACCACCTGGATGGGCGCCAGCCAGGCGGGGAAGGCGCCCGCGTAGTGTTCGGTGAGGACGCCGAAGAAGCGTTCGATGGAGCCGAACAGCGCGCGGTGGATCATGACGGGGCGCTGGCGGGTGCCGTCGGCGGCGGAGTATTCGAGGTCGAACAGCTCGGGCAGGTTGAAGTCCAGCTGGATGGTGGACATCTGCCAGGTGCGGCCGATCGCGTCACGGGCCTGGACGGAGATCTTGGGGCCGTAGAAGGCGGCGCCGCCGGGGTCGAGGACGAGTTCCAGCTTCTCGGATTCCGCGACCTCGCGGAGAACCTCGGTGGCCTCCGCCCAGTCCTCGTCGGTGCCGACGAACTTCTCCGGGTCCTTGGTGGACAGCTCAAGGTAGAAGTCGTTGAGCCCGTAGTCGCGGAGCAGGTCGAGCACGAACCGCAGCAGCGACTTGAGCTCGTCGCGCATCTGGTCACGGGTGCAGTAGATGTGCGCGTCGTCCTGGGTGAGCCCGCGCACCCGGGTCAGCCCGTGCACCACGCCGGACTTCTCGTACCGGTACACGGTCCCGAACTCGAAGGTGCGCAGCGGCAGTTCGCGGTAGGACCGCCCGCGGGCCCGGAAGATCAGGTTGTGCATCGGGCAGTTCATGGGCTTGAGGTAGTACTTGGCCCCCTCAAGCTCCATGGGCGGGAACATGCCGTCCGCGTACCAGTCCAGGTGCCCGGAGATCTTGTACAGCTGTTCCTTGGTGATGTGCGGGGTGTTGACGAAGGAGTACCCCGCCTCCTCGTGCTTGCGCCGCGAGTAGTCCTCCATGACCCGCCGGATGGTCCCGCCCTTGGGGTGGAAGACCGGCAGCCCGGAGCCCAGCTCGTCGGGGAAGGAGAACAGGTCGAGCTCGGCCCCCAGCTTGCGGTGGTCCCGCTTCTCGGCCTCCTCCAGGAAGTGCAGGTACTCCTCCTGCTTCTCGCGCGACTCCCAGGCGGTCCCGTAGATCCGCTGGAGCTGCGGGTTCTTCTCACTCCCCCGCCAGTACGCGCCCCCGGACCGCATCAGCTTGAAGGCCGGGATCACCCGGGTGGAGGGCAGGTGCGGCCCCCGGCACAGGTCCTTCCAGCACAGGTCGCCGCTCTTGGGGTCGAGGTTGTCGTAGATGGTCAGCTCCCCGGCGCCCACCTCGACACTGGCCCCGTCCTCGGCGGACGCCCCGCCCTTCAGCCCGATCAGCTCAAGCTTGTACGGCTCGGCCGCCAGCTCCTCCCTGGCCTGCGCGTCCGACACCGGCCGCCGCGCGAACGCCTGCCCCTGCTTGACGATCTCCCGCATCCGCTTCTCGATGCGCTTGAGGTCGTCCGGCGTGAAAGGTTCCTTGACGTCGAAGTCGTAGTAGAACCCGTTCTCGACCGGCGGCCCGATGCCCAGCTTCGCCTCCGGGAAGATCTCCTGTACGGCCTGCGCCATCACGTGCGCGGTGGAGTGCCGCAGGATGGCCCGCCCGTCGGTGCTCTCAATGAGCACCGGCTCGACCTCGTCACCGGGCGAGACGACGGCGGCCAGGTCCCTGAGCTCGCCGGAGACCCGGGCCGCGATCACGGTTCGCCCGTCCGCCTCCAGCACCTCGCCGTACGTCGTGCCCGCCGGCACCACACGCTCGGCTCCGGCCAGGGTGAGGTGGATGTCAAGGGCGGCAGACACGGTGACTCCTAAGCGAGAAACGAATGAACATCAAGAGCCGACTCTACCGGCAGCGCAGGACCTATTTCGCGCGCTTATCCGGCGCTCCCAGCGCGAGCAGTTCCGGCAGCGACCCGGCGAAGACGTCGAGGTCGACCGGACTGCTGGCGTACTGGTGGATGGTCCAGGCCCGCCACGGCGCGGGCACCTCCGGCCGGCCCATCGGACGGCCCGGCGCGGTGATCCAGAGCGGGTACGCCTCCAGGCCCTCGCAGTAGCCGTCGGCGGCGAAGTGGAGGTGGGTCCAGACCAGCGGGCGCAGGCCGGACCTGCGGGTCACCTCGGCGCACCACTTCCGGCCGAAGGCGGCCACCTCGCCGGCGGGCAGCTCGTCGCCGTCCTTGAACTCCAGGGCGGCCAGGTCGCCGGGCGCGAGCCGTACCGTGTCGAGGAAGTGGCGGGCCTGGGCGAGCGGCTCGCCGTGCGGGCGGGCCACGTGGTAGGCGCCGCGGACCAGGCCGCTGCGGCCCATCGCGGCCCAGTTCTCGGCGAAGCGCGCGTCCACCACACCGTCGCCCTCGGTCGCCCGCGCGAAGGCGAAGCCCACCTCGGATTCGGCGTGCGCGGTCCAGTCGACGGCGCCCTGCCAGTCCGAGACATCGATGCCCTGGATCACCGGTATGAGGGTAGTGACCGGACTAACGGGCCGCGAGCAGTTCGGTGAAGAGCTCCTCCCACCTGGGCATGATCGCCTCGGGCGCGTACTGCGCGGCCGTCTCCAGGGCCGCCTCCCCCAGTCGCTGCCGCAGACCGGGGTCGTCCATCAACCGGGCGATGGCGCGGCCCAGGCCCGCCACATCCTCGGGCGGCACGAGCAGGCCGTTCACGCCGTCCACGAGCACGTCGCCGGGTCCTGTCGGGCAGTCGAACCCGGCCACGGCCAGGCCGTGCGCCATGGCCTCCAGCATGACCATGGGCAGGCCCTCGAACCGGGAGCTGAGGGCGAAGATCGAGGCGTTGGCCAGTTCCTCGTCCAGGCGGCTGGTGCGGCCGTGCAGCTTCACCTGGCCGCGGAGTTTGACGGAACCGCGGAGCGCCTGGAGTTTCGGGCCCTCGCCGTAGATGTCCAGCCGCCAGCCGGGGTGGTCGGGGGCGATCTGCTCGAAGGCGGGGATGAGCAGGTCGAAGCCCTTCTGGGTGCGCAGGCGGCCGGCCGCGATCACGGTGGGCGCGGTGAGCGTGGCGCGCCGCCGCCCGGCGCCGGAGACCGCGTTGGGGATGTGCACGGTGCGCACGCCGGGGGCCAGTTTCCGGTAGTCGGTCTGGTCGGTGCGGGTGAGCACGGCGACCACGGCGAGCCGGGGGTACCAGCGGGCGATGGCGCGGCGCACCGCCTCGTGGTGGGTGCTCAGGTTCATGTGCTCCTGGCCGACGGTGACCACGCCGCGCGGGGCGTGCCTGGCGGCCATCAGGTTGAGCGCGGGCCGGGTGGTGACCAGCACCCCGCCGTCCAGCCCCCGGACGTACGCGGTGACCGCCTTCTCCACGTGCGGCGTGAAGTACCGGGCGGCGAACTCCCCGTACGGCACGGCCTTGCCGCGCAACCGGCGCATCACCCGGTCGGCGAAGGTGATCTCCTGGCGGCCGTCGCGCTCGTCCACCAGCGCGCTGAGCCGGACCCTGGGGTCGATCCTGAACTGGGCGGCGTCCCGCCGCCGTACCACGCTGACCAGCTCGACGTCGTGGCCGCGTTCGGCCATCGCGTTGGCCTGGGCCACGACGGTGCGGATGGTGCCGCCCATGCCGTAGGCGTGCAACAGCAGGTAGCGGATCCTCACGAGGGCAGGTACCCCCAGCGCCGGCACATCGGCCGGAGGATCTCCGGCACCTCCTCGGGGCTGGGCAGGGCGCGGCCGGGCTGCACCTCGCCGGAGCGGATCTTGTCCTTCCAGTCGCCGAGGCCCTTGGTGATCACGCTCTGCTCGCCGTACCTGAGCATGCCCGACTCGTACGGGATGCCGAGATCCGCGCAGATGGCGCGGAGCTGGGTCTCGGGGTCGGCGGTGAGGTCCTCGTAGCGCACGGTCAGGCCGGGCAGGCCCTTGCGGGCGCGCTGCACGGCCTTCATGTAGCGGAGCGCGTCGGCCGCCGCCTCCTCGGGGGTGCGCTTGACGGGGTCGGCCTCGTGCCAGGAGCGGGCGATGGAGGCCGGGTGGCGGAACAGGAACAGGAAGCGGGCGTCCGGCCAGCAGGCGGCGATGCGCTCCCAGGCGAAGGCGTTGGCGGGGGTCTTGTCCACGATGTGGGACTTGCCGCTGCGGACCAGCTCGCGGTGGAGCACCCGGTCCCAGAGGAAGTGTTCGAGGTCGGCCTGGTTGTGGCCGAGCGCGGCCATGGCGCGTTCCGCGAGACCGGTGCCGAACTCGACGCGGAGGCGGCGGATGTGCAGCTCGTGCGGGGCGTGCAGCAGGGAGTGCGCGTTGAGCAGGGCGCGCAGCAGGGTGGAACCGGACCGGACCGGCGACATCACGAAGATCGGCTGCCGGAGCAGCCGGTCCGCGGCGGGGTCGGCGGGCGGTCGCACCTCGGCCGGTTCGACGACCTTGACGGCCATGGGAGCCTTCTTCGCGTCGCTCGGACCCTTCTTCGCTTCGCTCCTGGCGTCGTTCTTGGCGAGGTGGAACCCGGTGAACTCCAGCGCGGAGTTCACCTTCTGTTTCCAGTTCATGGAGGGGGACCCTAGGGCGGTTGGCTGAGAATTTGCTGAGTCAGAGCCCAAATTTAACGTACCGGTCCGGCCACGCGGGACCCATGGCCGGACCGTACCCAGGTCAGGCCGTCAGGCGGCCCAGCTCGGCGATCGCCTCGGTCTCGGCCTGGTGGATGGCGGCCAGCAGGTCGCTCAGCTCGGCGAGGCGTGCCGGGTCGGTCTGGTCGGCGGCGCCGCGCAGCGCCCAGAGCTCCTCGGCCGCCGCCGGGTCGGAGGCCCCTTCGGCGACCAGGTCGGACCTGATCTCCGCGGTCAGCTCGCGCAGCCGCCCGAACTCGGCCGCCGGCAAGGCCGCCTCGGCGAACTCGTGCCAGAGCCCGTGGATGCGCCGGAACTCCGCCGCCAGATCGCTCAGCGGCAGGCCGGTCACCTTGGCGGCCTCGTCAAGGCCGTCGGCGAACAGGTCGCGCAGGTTGCCGCCCTCCATGCCGACCGGCTCCACGCCCTCCCAGACCGAGCGGAGCGCTCCGGCCAGGCCGCGCCCGTCCGGGAAGACCTTGGGCCAGCTCTTGGCGGCCTTGGGGTCGACCAGGGTGCGGCTCCACTTGCGCCAGGCGGGCAGCGAGAAGGAGTCGGAGGCGGCGCTCAGGTGGGCGGCGCAGTCGCGCAGCCCGGCCAGCACCGCCTCGGCCAGCGGGACCGGCCGCGGGTGCGGCACGTGCAGCATGTTCTTGTACGAGCCGACCCTGGCCCGGGCCGCGTCCACCCGCTCCTGGAGCACGTGCAGCGGGGCGAGGTTGCGGTCGTCGAGGTAGACCCCAGTGGCGTCCCGCCGGTAGGCGATCACCGGGTGGCCGCCGTAGCCGTCCAGGTGCGGCGGGAAGTGCCAGTAGCCGATGTGGTAGCGGTCGGGGAGGATCACGCAGGGCCGCCCGGCGTCCAGTTCGGCCGTCAGCCGCTCGGCGGCGCCCCTGGCCCCGCCGGTGGTGTGCACGTCGAAGGGCACGGCCAGCCGGGTGAGGGTCTTCTCCAGCCACTGCCGGGGGTACTGCCACTGGTTGCGGAAGCCGAGGGTCACCGACCTGCTGTCGTTGTGCTTCCACTCCCACAGGATGTATCCGGCGCCGATGCCGCCCCCGGCCAGGAACACCAGGGGTTCGCTGATCTCGACGCCGCCGTTGCGGAGGATGTTGGTGATCACGGAGCTGCCGGGGTGGCGGCCGCCGTGCAGTGTCCAGCCGTCATGCGCCGGGGCGGGTTCCGCGCCGACCAGGTGCATCCTGGCCGTGGTGTAGCTCTCGCCCGTTTTGGCCATTCTGGCTCGGATGCGGGTTTTGAGCTGCTTCTTACCGGTCATTCGGACTCCACTCGCAGCACGCGCCGAACCCGGCCCACGCCCGCCGTCCGGCCTGCCGCAAGGTATGTCCGTGCCTGACCAGCCCACCCTCCCGAGGCACATTCGTCCCCTTTGCCCCCGCGGAGGGCGGGCCGCGTGGGAGCCCGCTCAGGGGGTTGGGCGGGGGAGCCCGCCATCGCGGATCCTAGCGCCTAACTGCTCAGCAAATCGATAGCGAGTATGTAGGCGAATCCGGCGATGAGCACGAGCATCGTCACCAGCATCATGATCCGCACGTTGCCCCCTTCTGTCGGTTTTCTATCCCTCTACCCCATGAAAACCGACATAAGGGACATAGTACCGTAAAACCGACGGTCAGCTCTTGGGGATGTGGACGGCTATCTCGTCACCGAGCTGGAAACCGGTGTTCAGTTCCAGGTTGTCGCCGCTCCAGAACCGGCCCGGGTCGTACCAGTTGGGCCGCCGCCGGTCGGTGAGCAGTCCCATCGCCTCGTAGGTGACCGCGACCACCTCGGCGCAGTAGGCGCTCTCCAGCGCCACCTCCGCCGAGCGCCGGGACGGCAGCCGCCCGCGCAGCCAGCGGCCGGCCAGCCGGGCGGTGGACGGGAACGGGGTGCCGTCCAGGCGGGCGATGGTCTTCAGCACCGCGTCCTCCATCTCCGGGGTCACCTGGGGCTCCAGTTGCCGGAGCCAGCCGCGCTGGCCGTACCGGTTGCCCCAGACCACCACCGCGTCCCGCAGGTCGTGCAGCTGCACGCCGCGCTGCCGGGTGCCGGACCAGACGTCGGGCAGCGAGCGGCCGAGCTCGGCGTGCCACATCAGCGGCGGCAGGTCCTCGATCACCACGGCCATGCCGACGTGGTTGACCGGGCTGTTGGTGGTCATCTGGATGGCCCGGTCGGGCACCGAGCGCCCGCGGAACACCCACACGTCACCGGTTCTGGTCAGATTGAGGGCTTCGTCAAGGCTGATCCCGTTCACGCCGCTAACCTAAGGGCCATGCGCTGGTGGAAGATACTCGGCCTGGCGGCCTTCGCGGGAGTGGCGGCGACCGGAGTGGTGGTGGCCCGGGCGGAGCGCAAGCGCCGCGCCTACACCCCGGACGAGATCAGGGACCGCCTCAGGGACCGGGTCAACGCTCCCGGCCCCGAGGCTTGAGCGTGGTCCCCGGCAGCGCCGGGGCCGGCAGCGGCGGGCCGTCGAACCCCGCCACCTGACCGAAGCCGCGGCCCTCCGCCATCCAGTTCTCGCGGAACTCCACGATCTCCTGGTGCGAGCGGCCGACGAAGTTCCACCACATGACGATCTCCTCCTCGAACGGCACGCCGCCGAGCAGCAGCAGCCGGGCGGACTCCCTGGCGTGCAGCGTCAGCTCGTGCCGCCCGGCCCCGAGGTAGATCAGCGGCCCTGGGCCGAACGAGGTGCCCTCGACCTCGGCGGCGCCGTCCAGCGCGAGCAGCGCGTACTCGAAGCCCGGGGTGAGCGGCAGCGTCACCGGGGCTTCCAGCGTGAGCTCCGCGCCCACCAGCGGCGAATAGGTGACGGCCGGGGAGGCCACCCCGCCCAGCTCCCCCATGAGGACGGTGGCCTCGGCCCCGCCGTCCAGGGTCAGCACCGGCAGCGCCGGATGGTGCTCGAAGTGCGGCGGCACGTGCCGGTGCGCGCCCGGCAGCGCCACCCAGAGCTGCGCGCCGTGGATACGCCCGAAGGCCGACTCCTCCGAGTGCGCGATGCCGCGCCCGGCCGTCATCAGGTTGAGCTGCCCCGGTTTGATCAGCTGCTCGCTGCCCACCGAGTCCCGGTGCAGCACCTCGCCGTCCACCAGCCAGCTCACCGTCTGCAGACCGGTGTGCGGGTGCGGGGGTACCCGCATGACCGCCTGCTCCGGTCCGTACGCGTCCAGGAAGCACCAGGCGCCGACCATGCGGCGGCCCTTGGTGGGCAGGGTCCTGGTCACCCGCATCCCGCGCGGACCGCCCAGCACCACCTCCCGCCCTGCCAGCGGCTCGACCACCGGCCTGCCGGGTTCCGCCGTCCCGCAGACCGTCTCCTCCGGCGCCCGCTCAAGGTTGCTCATGCCTCTGACTGTACGACCGGCCGCTCCCGGTCCCGGACACGAGAAAGCCCCCGGCGAGCGGCCGGGGGCTTCTTGAAGTTGGGGTCAGCTCACCGCGGAGCCGTTCACGGACAGGATGCGGTCCGACGGCGGGATGGCCGGGAAGGCCCCGGTGTCCACGATGCCGTGCTCCAGGTAGGCGGCCTCGATCAGCGCGTGCGCGTTGGCCTCCAGCTTCCAGAGCGCGCGGTACTCCCGGGCGGTGTCCACCGGGATGCCGGTCTCGCGGGCGATGTCGGCCGCGCGCGGCACCCACCTGTTCTCGATCTGCGCGTCCCAGTAGGCCCGCGCGGTGCGGATCATGTGCGCCCGCTGCATGGTGTCCACCACCTGGTTCTCGGTGGGGCCTGCCTCGCGGCGCTCGTCCTCGTCGTCGGGGGCGGTCAGGGCCAGCATGCGCGGCTCCGGCTCCTCCGGATCCCACGGCACCGGCGGGTGCAGGTCGATCAGCGCGGAGGTGTTGTAGAGCGCGCCGATCTGGGAGAGCAGGGCCTCCTGGCGGGCGGCGTCGTGGGCCAGGCCGGTGTGCTCGACCGCCTGGTCCATGGCCCGGTCCAGCTTGGTGAGGGCGGCCCGCATGCGGCGGTCGGAGGCGCCGGCGGCGCGCAGCGCGCGGGCCCGCTTGGCGGCCAGCGCGACCCGGGTCAGGCGGCGGTGGGCGTCCACCTCGGAGGCGGTGCGGTCGCTGGCCTCGGCGATGCCCAGGCGGACCATGACGCGCTCGGGGGTGAGCCGCCAGTGGATGCGGGGGCGGCCGGTGATGCGGTGCCGTTCGATGGCCATGCCGCGCTCCCAGAGCCAGGCGGCGACCAGCGGGGCGGCCAGCCGGAAGAGCGCCTCGGGCAGGCTGCGGGCGTCCATGCTGGAGAGCACGGCGGACAGGCCGGTCAGCGCCCAGACCGCGATGCCGTCGATGCCGGCCGAGAAGTTCTCCCGCATGTTCCGGCGGGCCCGTACGGCGCTGGTGATGACCGCGACCTCGATGAACGCGAAGAGCAGCAGGCGCAGCGGCCCGTCGAACCCGAGCACGTCCCCGGAGAAGCGCCACATGCCCTGCGCGGAGACGCCGGTGGCGATGCTGGCCGCGACAATGGTGAGGATGTCCTCGGCCGGCCGGGGGGCCACGTACTGGCGGACGAACCGGGACAGCGCGCGGTAGAGGGCACGCAGCCCGAAAAGAGCTAGAAAGATCGCGACCAGCGCGAACACGCCGAGGATAGCCGCGCCGACGGGGTTGGCAGACACGAAGGCGGTGAGTTGATCGAAAGGTGGCATCAGTCCGTCATTCCTCGATGTCCGACGGGTAACGACGCGATCATTCCAGAATGTGGCGTGAACCGCTTCCAAAACCCCTGTGACAATTGGGAAATCAGTGGCTTCCGGGTGGGCGGCGGACGCCTCCGCCGCCCGGTTCTCACGCGGCGGGGAACACCCGGAACTCGCCGCCGATCCGGTCCAGGTCGGCCGGATGGTCGGCGATGAGGATCTCGCCGCCCACCTTCACCCCGGCGGGGACCGCCGAGTCCAGGTACCCGTTGACCCCCTTGACCAGGAAGTCGTCCAGCTCCCCCGCCACCAGGCGGACGACGGCCGCCCCGCCGCGAGCGGTGATCAGCTCGATCGGCCGCCCGTCCAGCTCGACCAGGACGGCGCCCTCGTGGTCGCTCTGGGTGAGCACGGTCAGGTAGGAGATGTCCTGGTCCGGGTGCGTACGCAGGTAGGCGTCGGCGTGGCCGTCCACCACCTTGACCCGGGAGGCGGGCGCGGCGAAGTCGGCCCGGTCCACCCCGGCCAGGGCCTCGGCGAGGATCCGGCAGGGGCGGAGGAACTCATCCAGGGTGGGCAGCGGGCCGTCCACCTCGACCAGGCAGCCCGCCTCGACGTGCCCGGCCAGCAGGCGCTGGACCTGCCGGTGCATGAAGGCGCCGCCAGGCACGGTCAGCCGCGGGTGCGCGGCCAGCTCCACGGCGGTGGCGCTCTCCAGTTCCAGCAGCCGGTAGTCGCGCCCGGCCGCGCGGCAGCGGTCGTGGAAGGCGCGCAGCGAGCGCCCCAGCTCGGGCGCCCCCGAGCCCGGCTCGGCCCAGGCGGCGATCCCGGCGTACGGGAGGTAGAGGCCGTAGGTTTCCCCGGCCTCCGGCACGCACTCCAGGAACTCGGCGCCGTGCCGGGCGAAGAAGTCGGCCAGCGAGCGCACCGCGTGCGCCTTCGGGGTGACCGAGCCGTCCGCGCCGATGGGCGCGCAGTCCGGGTACGGGGAGTCGTGCACCGAGTCCAGGCCCTCCAGCCAGCCGGAGGTGCCCACGCCGGTGTAGACGTTGAAGCCGGTGCCTCCGGCGGCCAGGGCCAGCAGGGACTGGTGGAAGCTGGTGGTGGCGTCGGCGTAGGCCGGGTCGTACAGCTCGGAGAAGCCCCAGTTCTCCTCCAGGTTGGGGCCGGGGGCGCGTTTGGCGGCCGTCACGTACCTGGCCTGGGAGTCGGGGTTGGCGGAGACCACGCCCATCCAGTTGGTGAAGCCGTAGTGGATGCCCTCCCAGAGCTCGGGGCGGACCCGGGCCAGCCAGTCGTCGAAGGAGTGGTGGTGCTCGGCGGGCGGGTTGAGGTTGACCACGACGGGGACCCGGCAGTTCACGGCGGCGGCCCAGCGGTGGTAGACCTCGGCCAGGTACTCGGCGTGGAAGCGGCCCCAGTCGCAGTAGGCCTGCTGCTCCTCCGAACGCGCAGGCGCGGTCCACGAGCGTGGCGGCTCGGCCTCGGACCAGTCCCGGATGGCGGTGCCGTGCAGGCGGTTGTACTCCTCGAGCGTGCCGTACCAGGCCTGTAGCCGGTCACGGAAGAAGGCCAGGCCGGAGGCGCTGTAGTCGTAGGCGGACAGGGGCAGCGCGCCGCTGGTGAAGATGCCCTCGTTGGCGATCTGCATCATGATGACGGGGCCCTCCGGCCAGGTGGCCGGTTCCAGGACCTCCTTGCCGGTGGCGGCCAGCCATTGGGTGACCAGGGGGTCGAAAGCGGCGCCGAGCGGCGCGGGCAGCGGCTCGCCCAGCCAGGCCGAGGCCTCCCCCTTGGCGTCGAGCAGGGGTTCGATGGCGGGGTTGGTACGCGGGCAGACCCAGTCGGGCAGGCCGCCGTAGTTGGTCTCGGCGTGGATGAAGGGGCCGGGCTTGGCGATGACCTTCAACCCGAGTTCGTGGCAGAGCGCGAGAAATCCGACCACGTCCCGGCTGGGGTGGGTGTGCCCGGCGAAGTCCGGCGGGCCGTCGGGCGTGGGCTGGTGGTGGCGCCAGGGCAGGTAGCAGGTGATCAAGTCGATGCCCAGCTCGTCGCGGATCGCGCGGAGCCGGTCGGCCCAGACCTCCGGGTCGTCCCGGTAGTAGGGATAGTCGGCGGTGACGAGCGCCTCGGGCTCGCCTTCGATGACGGTGACCCCGTCGCGGACCTCGATGGTCACGCTCACTCCGTTCGTCGATCAGTTGATTCTCACGATTGCCCTAACACATAGTATATATCTTGAAAAAAGTCACCAGTAGATCCCCCATCCAGGGTGGGGACCTCGTGTGACTTATTTCAGACCCTGACCTAACATGGGCCAAGACATGGGGGAGGAAGATCATGGCTAGGCCCGAGCGCAGGACCGTCCGCGACCTCCGGAAGGGGAACCGCGCGGTGCTCCTGCGCGAGCTCTACTTCGTGGGTCCGACCAGCCGCCACGAGCTCACCGCGCTGACCGGGCTGAGCGCCGCCACGGTGAGCAACGTCACCGGCGACCTGCTGGCCGACGACGTCATCGTGGAGGCCGGCCTGGTCGACTCCGACGGCGGGCGCCCCCGGGTGCTGCTCCGGGTCAACCCCGTGTACGGCTACGCGATCGGCGTGGACGTCGGCGAGACCCATGTGCAGGTGGAGCTGTTCGACCTGGACATGAACGAGAAGGCGCGGGCCGAGTACCCGCTCCGGCCCGACGGTCACGACGTGGACGTGGTGGTCAGGAACATCCTCAGCGGGATCGACGCGGTGCTGGCCGACGCCGGGGTCGCGCCCGAGCAGGTGCTCGGCGTGGGGGTGGGCATGCCCGGGATCGTGGAGAGCGGTCCTGACGCCCTCATTCACGCCCAGACCTTCGGCTGGGACGGGGTGCCGCTGGGGGCGCTGCTCCGTGAGGGCACCTCGCTTCCCCTCTACATCGACAACGGGGCCAAGACGCTGGGTCAGGCCGAGCTCTGGTTCGGCGCCGGGCGGGGGTCCAGGAACGCGGTCATCGCGCTGATCGGGTCCGGGGTGGGGGCGGCGATCATCACCGATGGGGTGACCTATCGGGGGGCCAACAGCAGCGCCGGGGAATGGGGGCACACGAAGATCGCGCTGGGTGGGCGGGCCTGCCGGTGTGGGGGGCGCGGTTGCCTGGAGGCGTACATCGGGGCGGAGGCCATCCTGGAGCGGGCCGGGTTGCCGCTGGACACGGCCTCCGAGCAGGCTCAGCTGGCCGAACTGGTGCGGTCGGGGGCGCCGGTGGTCGACGAGACGGTGGAGTATCTGGGGGCCGGTCTGGCCAACCTGATCAACCTGTTCAATCCTGAGCGCATCGTGGTCGGCGGGTGGGCGGGGCTCACCCTCGGGCAGCATCTGCTCACCAAGATCAAGAAGGCGGCGGCGGAGAACTGTCTCACCCAGCCCTTCTCCACTGCCTCCATCGTGCTCGGACGCCTCGGGCCTGACGCGGTCGCGCTCGGCGCCGCGACCCTGGTCATCGAGGAGTTCCTGTTGAACAACACCGCCTCCCCCGCCCGCGCCCACGCGACGCTCTGATCCCCGCCCCTGGAACGCTCCTGCTGTTCTTCGCCGCCCCTGTACGCGTACGGCTGCTGGTCCCCGCCCGTCTGGAACGCTCCCTTCCATCACGGGCCGGTTACCGCACCAACTTGGTGTGACCTGGGTGTCCAACGATCAGGCCGAGCCTGATACGGTCAGTGCCCCCCACATTTTCCGAGTCGTCATTCCCGTCGTCGCCGTGGAGGAGCCTGCTGTGATCATCGACAACCTGGAACTCGCCGACAGCGCCCGCGCCCTCGCCGACAGCGAACCCGCCGGAACCCTGGAGCACGCCGCCGCCGCCTCGGTGGCCATCACCTGCGCCACCACCCGCGACGCCGACCAGGCCAGAACCGCCCTCACCGGCATCTCCCCCGAAAACGTCCGCCAGGCCGCCCTGGCCCTATTCGACCGCCTCGCCACCAAGCCCCACTGACCGAGAAGGTTGGTTGCCCGCCTCGATACGCGAACGATGGGTTGCGGTGGAACTCCCGGCTCCGCCGGGAGGGCCGGCTGCCGTCCGGCACGCCAAAGGTTGGTTGCCGGGAAACTCCCACCCACCCTTCTGACCCTTCAGGTCCGGACGCGGCTCCGCCGGGAAGGCCGGCTACCGCCTCGATACGCGAACGCTCGGTTGCCGCGGGACTCCCACCCAGCCCTCGATGGCCTTCGGTCAGATGCGGCTCCGCCGGGAGGGTCAGTTGCCGTCCAGCACGCCAAAGATTGGTTGCCGGGGAACTCCCACATACCCACCCATTTGACCCCTTCAGGTCCGGACCCGACTCCGCCGGGAGGGCCGACTGCCGTCCGGCACGCCAAAGGTTGGTTGCGGGGAACTCCCGCCCACCCGCCCCCTCCTACC
>NZ_JAHCST010000095.1 GCF_018476525.1 Acrocarpospora catenulata | reverse complement strand
GGCGGGTGGGCGGGAGAACCGCGGCAACCAGAATCCCCCGGGTGCCAGCTCCACACGTAGCAAGTTGGTTGCCGGGGGACTCCCACCCACCCTCGTTGACGTCGGGCCCGGCTGGGCGGTCGGTCACCGTGCCACGCGAGAGATTGGGTGCCGTGGGGACTTTCGCCCAACCCATGTGATCGGGGTTGGGCCAGGCTTCGCTGGTACCGGGTCCAGGTCAGGCGATGTTCACGGCATGGACCGCTCGGGCGGGAAGAGGCCGCGGCTACCCGGGCCTCTCCATGCGGTTTCCTCGGGGCGTCCGAGCGCAACCAACCTCCCCGGCGGACCCGGGCCCGACCTAAGGTCAGACCCCAGTGGAGCCGGGCCCGACCTAAGGTCAGCAAGGGAGTGGGCGGGTCCTCAGGGTGATCAGGCGCAGCGAAGCGCCCGGTTGGATTGGGCGCCTGGACGGGTGGTGTGGTTAGTGGGCGATGAAGCCGATGTCGGAGTAGTTGAGGTCGCGGAAGCCGCGGGCGCCGATGTTGGCGAGGGTGGTGCGGACGGCTACGGTCTGCGGGCGTTGGTAGAGGGGGAGGACGTTGACCTGTTGCCAGATCAGGCGGTCGGCGGCGTTGAGCTGGGTTTGGGCTTTGGCGGGGTCGAGTTCGGCGCCGGCCAGGCGGAGGGCCTTGTCGATTTGGGGGGTGCCGCTGCGGCCCAGGTTGGCGTTCCAGGTGATGTCGTCGCCGGTCCTGGTCACGCCGTTGGCGTAGGTTCCGTAGCTCGCTGAGACCGGGAAGGGCGTGCCCATGTAAGAGAAGGGCGCGATGTCGTAATTGCCGGGAATGATGTATTTGGTGAAGAAGTCGTTGTTAGGGACTGTCTGGAGGGAGACCTTCACGCCCAGTCGGCGGAGCATGGCCTGGACCAGTTCCCCTTCGGATTTGGCCAGTTGCAGACCCGATGGGATGACGAAGCGCACCTGGAGGGGTCTCCCGTTGCGGGAACGGACGTCCTGGGCCAGTTTCCACCCGGCCGCGTCCAGGAGCTGACCGGCCCGCACCAGGTTGGCTGCGCCGAGATCGCCGGCGTTGGACTGGTACCCCTCCTGGCTGTTCATCAGGAAATGGTTGTCCAGCAGCGTGACCGGCCAGTTCAGCCCTTGCAGATCGGACTGCGCGAGCACCTTCCGATCCACCCCGAGAGCCAGCGCCTGCCGCACCCGCACATCCGACAAAACCGGACTCTCCCCATTAAAGGTGAGATGCCGGAAATCTGGCCCAGCCGCCTGGCGTACCACGCTGTCGCGGGAGGCACGGGCCCGGGCGAGGTCGGGAGCGGAGGGCCCGATGTCGAACACGTCGAGCTCGCCGTTGGTGAAGGCGCCGATCCTGGCGTCGGACTCCAGACCACGGAAGATGATCTGCTCAAGCTTGGCCCGAGTTCCCCACCAGGCCGGATTCCGGGCCAGGGTGACCGTCTTGGCCGTCGGATCGAACGCCTCAAGCTTGAACGGCCCGGCCGTCACCGGGATGCGGTTGGTCCAGCCGGAGTTGAACGCCTCGGCGGTGGCGTTGGCGGAGGCCGGGTAGAGCGGGGAGAACAGGGAGCGCCAGTCCCCGAACGGCCGGATGAAGGTCACCACCACCTGGTGGTCGTTCCGCCCCCGGGCCACGCTCGCGATGTCCTGGTACCCGGTGATCACCGCCACCCGGTAGGCCTTGTTGGTGCCGTTGAGCGCCTTCCACTGCGCCACGTAGTCCGCGTACGTGATCGGCTTGCCGTCCGACCACTTGGCGGCCGGGTTGAGCGTGTAGGTGACCACCTGCCGGGGCGTGGTGGCGGTGACCTCGGCCGAGGTCACATAGGCGGGGTCCACGGCGACCCTGGCCCGCTCGTCGGACCGGAACGGATGCGGCAGCAGCGCGTCCATCACCGTCTTGACGTTGGCCAGGTTGCCGTCGATGTGGTTCTGGTTCCACTGCGCCGGATACTCGCTCAGCCCCCACCGCAGGGTGCCCCCGTCGAGCAGCCTGTCCCGCGGCATCGGATTGATGTCGGACGCCTTGATCGCCGACGCCGTGCCGGAGATGGTGGCCTGCTGGACGGCACAGCCCGGCAACGCCAGCAGCGACGCCACGATCCAGATTGCTCTCAACGTGCTCCTCCTGATGCGTGATGGCAGGCGGCCCCGTCCTGCCCCTCCAGTTCGGGTTCCTCGCCGGCGCACCGGGACCGCGCTGTCTCGGGCAACCCCGGATAGACGGGACAGCGGGCGCGGAACCGGCAGCCGGTGAGCGGCCCGGCCGGGCTGGGGGTCTCACCGGCGAGCGGCACCCGGGGGCGGGCCCGCTCGGCGACGGGGTCCGGCAGCGGCACCGCCGCCAGCAACGCCCGCGTATAGGGGTGACGGGGAGCGGAGAAAACGCGCTCGGCGGGCCCGATCTCGGCGATCCGGCCCAGGTACATGACGGCGACCCGGTCGGCGATGCGCCGGACCAGGGCCAGGTCGTGCGCGACGAACAGGTAGGCCAGACCCAGCCGGGCCTTCAGCTCGGCGAGCAACTCGACCACCCCGGCCCGGATGCGCACGTCCAGCGCGGAGACCGGCTCGTCCAGCACCAGCAGCCGGGGTTCCAGAGCCAGCGCCCTGGCGATGGCGATCCGCTGGCGCTGGCCGCCGGAGAAGTCCTGCGGGTAGCGGGCGGCGTGCTCGGGGGCCAGGCCGACCAGCCGGAGCAGCTCGGGCACCCGGTCGAGCGGCAGCCTGTGCATGCGAAGCGGCTCGGCCAGGATGTCGTGGACGGTCATCCGGGGGTCCAGTGAGGCCATCGGGTCCTGGAAGACGATCTGCAGGTCCCGCCGGAGCGCCAACCGGTCACGGCGGCCGAGCCGAGCGGTGTCCCGCCCGAACACCACGACCCGCCCGTGCCGGGGGGCGGCCAGCCCGAGGATCTCCATCAGCAGCGTGGTCTTCCCGCAACCGGACTCACCGACCAGGCCGAGGGTCTCCCCCGCCCGGATGTCCAAGCTGACCCGGTCCACCACGCGAACCCCGCGCCGGTACTCCTTGACCAGGTTCTCCACGCGCAGCACCGGAACCGGCGGCCGAGGCACACCGCGGAGGACAGCAGCCTCACGATCCAGGCGCGGCGTCGCCGCGAGCAGTTCCCGCGTGTACGGCATGCGCGGCCGCGCGAACACCTCCTCCACCGGCCCGCTCTCGACCGCCCGCCCTTCCCGCATGACCAGCACCCGATCGGCGATCCCGGCCACCACCCCGAGATCATGGGTGACGAACACCACGGCCGCCCCCGTCTCCCGCCGCGCGTCCCGCAGCACCTCCAGCACCTGGGCCTGCACGGTGACGTCCAGCGCGGTGGTCGGCTCGTCGCAGATGAGCACGTCGGGATCGTTGGCCACGGCCATCGCGATCATCACCCGCTGCCGCATGCCCCCGGAGAACTCGTGCGGAAAGGCCCGGGCCGCCCGCGCGGGTTCGGCGATGCCCACCAGGTCGAGCAGTTCGACCGCCCGTGCCCAGGCCTGCCTGCGCGACAGGTCCTGGTGCACCCTTACGGCCTCGGCGATCTGCGCCCCCACCCGGTGCACGGGCGTGAGCGCGGCGAGCGGATCCTGGAACACCATGGCCAGGGCCTTGCCTCGCAGCGCGGTGAGCTCCTTGTCCGGCGCGCCGACCAACTCCCGCCCGTGCAGCCGGACCGACCCGGTGACCACGGCCTTGGGGGGCAGCAGCCCGAGCACGGCGAGCACGGCGGCCGACTTGCCCGACCCGGACTCCCCGACGACGCCCAGCACCTCGCCACCGGCCACCGCGAACCCCAGCCCCCGTACGGCGGGCACCTCCCCGAAGCGCACCCCGAGATCCCGCACCTCCAGCACGTTCACCGGCGCGCACCCCCGGAGGCCGGGTCGAAGGCGTCGCGCAGCGCGTCCCCCGCCAGGTTGACGGCGAGGATGGTGAGGATCAGCAGCCCGGCCGCGAACCAGAAGGTCCAGGGCGCGTAGAGGGCGGTGGCGGCCCCGTCGGCGATCAGCCCGCCCAGGGACACCTCGGGCGGGCGCACCCCGAACCCGAAGTAGGAGAGCGTGGTCTCGGTCAGGATGGCCGCGCTGACGTTGAGCGTGGCGTCCACGATGAGCAGGGAGGACATGTTCGGGATCACATGCCGGAAGATGATCTTGTATCCCGGCACGCCCATGAACCGCGCCGCCAGCACGTACTCCCGCTTCCGCAGCGAGACGGCCAGCCCCCGGACCATCTTCGAGGTGACCATCCACATGAAGGCCGCCAGCAGCCCGACCATTACGAGCCAGGCCCCCTGCCCGAGTGCCGGGGAGAGCACCGCGATGATCAGAAAGGCCGGGAGCACCAGCAGCAGGTCGGTCACCCAGCCGAGCACCCGGTCGGTCCAGCCCAGGTAGTACCCGGCGAAGGCCCCCACCACGGCCGCCACCGCCGTGGACACCACCGCCACCAGCAGGCCGATGAGCAGCGACCTGCGCATGCCGTGCATGGTCACCACGAACACGTCCGCCCCGGACTGGGTGGTGCCGAACCAGTGGGCGGCCGTCGGCGGGCTGAGGAACGCCAGGAAGTCGCGGTCCTCGAACGACCAGGCGGCGGCCGGCGGCCCGGCGAAGGCCAGCAGGAACAGCGCGGCGAGCAGCGCGAGACCGGCCCGCCCGCGCCAGGACGCCAGGAAGCGCCCGGCCACCACCCGCCGCCGGGAGGGCGCCGCCGGCGCGGCGACGGGCGCCTCGGTGGTCACGTCGGTGGTCACGCGACCCTCACCCGGGGATCCAGCGCGGCGTGCAGCAGGTCGGCCGCCAGGGCCGCCACCAGCAGAGCCAGCGCGGCCAGGCAGCTGATCGCGGCCACCGTGTTCACGTCGTTGCCCCGGATGGCGGCCACCAGCTGCTGGCCCAAGCCGTACCACCCGAAGACGCTTTCGGTGACGGTGGCGCCGACGAGCAGGGCGCCGAAGGTGAAGGCGAAGTAGGTGACGACGGGGATGAGCGCCACGCGCAGCGCGTGCCGCCGGACGGCGGCCGCCCGGGACAGGCCCTTGGCCCGCGCGGTGCGGACGAAGTCGGCGCCGAGCACGTCGAGCATCAGGTTGCGCTGGTAGCGGCTGAACACGGCGGCCATGGCCAGCGCCAGGGTGAGGGTGGGCAGCGCCAGGTGCTGGACCCGGTCCAGCAGGGAGGCCGCCCCCGGGGTGGTCTCGCCGCTGACCATCAGCAGCCGCACCCCGGTCAGGTCGTTGAGCCAGACCGCGGCGATCACCAGCGTGTTGGCCAGCACCACGGTCGGCACCGCCAGCAGCAAGAACGCCACGGCCGTCGAGAGCCGGTCGAACCACCCGTACTGCCCGGCCGCCGCGACCGCCCCCACGGCCACCCCCGCCACCGCGCCCAGCACCAGACCGCAGCCCACCAGCCGGAGGGTGACCCCGGCCCGCCGGGCCAGGTCGTCGTTGACCGGCGAGCCGTTCCAGCTCCGCCCGAAGTCCCCGCGCAGCACCCCGGCGGCCCACGTCGCGTACCGCACGAGCAGCGGATCCTTGTCGTTCAGGTTGTAGGCGGACAGCTGCGCGTCCACCGCGGCCTCCGGCGGCCGGGGGCTGCGGTCGGCGTAGTTGGCCCGCGGATCCAGCGCGGAGGCGGCCAGCAGGTACGCCAGGCTGGTGGCGACGGCGACGAGCACCACGTACCCCACCAGCCGCCGGACCAGGAAACTTGCCACCACTCCCCCCAACCATTCACCGTCCGCAACAGACTAGCGACAGTCAGTGACAGTTTCAGGTGAGCCGGACCCGCGGATCGAGGAACGAGTACGCGATGTCCACCAGGATGTTGGCCACCACGATGAACGCCGCCGCCAGCACGGCCGCGCCGATGATCACCGGCAGGTCCCCGTCCCGCACCGACCGGATCATCAGCTGGCCAAGACCCTGGAGCCCGAACACCGACTCGGTCACCACCACCCCGCCGAGCAGCGCCCCGATGTCCACCCCGAACTGGGTCACCACGGGGGTGAGCGCGGCCCGCAGGCCGTGCCGGTAGGTGACCCGGTGCTCCGGCGCGCCCTTGGCCCGCGCGGTCCTGATGTAGTCCTCGCCCAGCGTGTCGAGCATGGACCCCCGGGTGAGCCGCACGTACACCGCGGCCTGCACCACGGCCAGGGTGATCCACGGCATGATCATGACCTGGAAGAAGCCCCGGATGTCCTCCAGCGGCGGGATGTACGGCCCCGGCGCCAGCCCCAGCCAGGGGAACACCGACAGCGCCAGGAAAATCATGAAAATGCCGAGCACGAAGGTCGGCAGCGAGATGCCCGCCAGCACCGTGACGGTGATGAGCCGGTCCCGCAGGCTGCGCGGCGCGGTGGCGCAGATCACCCCGCCGGTGACCCCGGCCGTCAGCCAGAGCGCCGCCGCCCCCGCCACCAGCCAGAGCGTGGCCGGCAGGCTGGCCATGATGAGCGTGCTCACCGGCGTCTGGCTGATGAAGGAGGTGCCCAGGTCGCCGTGGAGCAGCTTGTTCAGGAAGCCCAGGTACTGCTGGGTCAGCGGCCGGTCCAGGCCCAGCGTGTCCCTGATCTGGTTGACCACCTCCTGCGGCGCCCGCGGCCCGGCCAGGCGGCGGGCCACGCTGTCGGCGGGCCCCGCGAAGAACAGCAGGAAGACCGTGGTGGCCACCAGCCAGAGCACCAGCAGGCCGAACAGGGCACGGCGGATCACGAAACGCCACATCGTCGGCCTACTTCCGGGAGAGCAGCCGGTCGCTGCGCGGGTCGAGAGCGTCCCGGATGCCGTCGCCGAGCAGGTTGAAGGCGAGCGTGGTGATCAGCAGCAGCAGTGCCGGGAAGATCAGCAGCCCGGGCGCGACCCGGTAGTAGTCGGTGGAGTCGGCCAGGATCGCCCCCCAGCTCGGCGTGCGCGGGTCCACCCCCAGGCCGAGGAAGGACAGGGTGGCCTCGAACACGATCGCGGTGGGGATGAGCAGCGAGGCCAGCACGGTGACCGGGGCCACCAGGTTGGGCAGCAGGTCCACGAACATGGTGCGCAGCTTGCTCGCCCCCAGCGACCGGGCCGCCTCCACGAACTCCCGTTCCTTGTACGCCATGGTCTGCCCGCGCACCACCCGGGCCATGGCCGCGAACGAGAAGAACGCGATGACCAGGATCATCAGCGGCACCCCCGCCCCCAGCGCGGCCACCAGCACGATCGCCACCAGCAGGTAGGGGAAGCTCAGCACCACGTCGAGCAGCCGGGCCAGCACCCCGTCCACCCAGCCGCCGTAGAACCCGGCGAGCATTCCCGTGACCACGCCGAACACGGTGGCCAGCAGTGTGGAGAGCACTCCCACCAGGAGCGAGACGCGGGCGCCGTACAGCAGGCGCACGAACAGGTCGCGGCCGAGGCTGTCGGCGCCCAGCCAGAACCCGGAGCCTGGCCCGACCGGCAGGCCCTCCGGGGTGAGGCCGGTCTCCGGGAACTGGTCCTGCGGGCCGTGGCCGGTGACCGCCGCGAACACCGGCGCGAAAACGGCAAGCAGCACGATGACGCAGATCACCGCCAGCGAGACCATCGCGGCCCGGTCCCGCTGCAACCGCTCCCAGGCCAGCTGCCAGGGCCCCTTGCCGCGTACGGCGGGGGTGATGCCGGGCGTGTGCTCGGCTTCGGACGAGGCTTCGATCAGGCTCATATCATCACCCCCGGGTAATGGCAGGCGGTGCGGTGGTCCTCCCCGAGCAGCAGCGGCTCCTCCGCCGAGCAGCGCGGCGCGGCCTTCGGGCAGCGCGGGTGGAACCGGCAGGCGGGCGGGGGCAGGATCGGCGAGGGCACGTCCCCGGTCAGGAGGATGCGCTCCCGCTTGGCGGCCAGGTCGGGGTCGGCCACCGAGGCGGCCGACAGCAGCGCGTTGGTGTACGGGTGCTGCGGCGACCGGTAGAGCTGCTCGGCCGGGGCGATCTCCACCACCTTGCCGAGGTACATCACGGCCACCCGGTCGCTCACGTACCGCACCACCGACAGGTCGTGGGCGATGAACACGTAGGTGAGCCCGAGTTCGGACTGCAGGTCCTTGAGCAGGTTGATCACCTGGGCCTGGATGGACACGTCCAGGGCCGAGACGGGCTCGTCGCAGACGATCAGCCGGGGCCGCAGGGCCAGCGCCCTGGCGATGCCGATGCGCTGGCGCTGGCCGCCGGAGAACTCGGCGGGGAAGCGGTTGTAGTGCTCGGGGTTGAGCCCGACCAGTTCCATCAGCTCGCGCACCCGGTTGCGGCGCTCGGCGGGGGTGCCGGACCGGTGGATGACCAGCGGGTCGGCGATGATCGAGCCCACCCGGCGGCGCGGGTTGAGCGAGCCGTACGGATCCTGGAAGATCATCTGGATCTGACCCCTGGAACGGTCCAGACCGTGGTACTCGATCGACCCCGAGGTCACCTCGTGCAGCCCGGCGATGCACCGGGCCAGCGTGGACTTGCCGCAGCCGGACTCGCCCACGATGCCGAGGGTCTCCCCAGGCTGGACCTCCAGGGTCACCCCGTCCACCGCGTGCACCCGGCCGACCTCGCGCCGGATCAGCAGCCCTTCCTTGATCGGGAAGTACTTGCGCACGTCGTTGACGCGGAGCAGGGCGGTCATCGGCCGGCCGCCTCGGACCTGCGCCGCGCCGCCTCCGGCCCGGTGCCCACGATGTCCCGGGGCAGCCAGCAGGCCGAGCCGCGGATCAGTGGGGGCTCCTCGACCGGGCAGCGGGGCATGGCGTACCGGCAGCGGGGGTGGAACCCGCAGCCGGTCGGCGGGGTGAGCAGGCTGGGCGGGGCGCCGGGCACCGGCCGCAGCCGGTCCTTGGCGCCGGACACGCTGGGTACCGACTCCAGCAGGCCCACCGTGTACGGATGGTGCGGCGCGTAGTAGATCTCCCGGCGCTCCGCGTGCTCCACCGGCTTGCCCGCGTACATCACCAGCACCTCGTCGGCCATGCCGGCGATCACCCCGAGGTCGTGCGTGATCATGATGAGCGCGGTGTCGAACTCCTGCTGGAGCCGGATCATCAGGTCCAGGATCTGGGCCTGCACGGTGGCGTCCAGCGCGGTGGTGGGCTCGTCGGCGATGATCAGCTTCGGGTTGAGCGCCAGTGCCATCGCGATCATCACGCGCTGCCGCATTCCCCCGGAGAACTGGTGCGGGTAGTCGTCCACCCGGCGGTCGGGCTGCGGGATGCCGACCAGGCCGAGCTGCTCGATCGCGCGCTTCCTGGCCTGGGCCTTGGTGGTGGCGGGCTCGTGCAGCCGGATGGCCTCCACGATCTGCCAGCCCACGGTGTAGAGCGGGTGCAGGCTGGAGAGCGGGTCCTGGAAGATCATCGAGATCTGGGCGCCGCGCAGTTTCCGCAGCTCAGGCTCGGGCATGCCGATCAGCTCGCGGCCCTCGAACTTCGCGGAACCGGACACCCGGGCACCCTGGGTGAGGCCCATCAGGGTCTGCGTGCTGACGCTCTTGCCGGAACCGGACTCGCCCACGATGCCCAGCGTGCGGCCCCGGTCCACCTGGAAACTCACCCCGCGGACCGCCTGCACCGGGCCGTCCGGGGTGGGGAAGGTGACACGGAGGTCCGCGACCTCGAGGAGCGCCATCAGGAGACCAGCCAGAGCTGGGTGTAGTCGAACTGCTGGGAGAGCGGCGAGTAGATCGCGTTCATCACCCGCCGGGAGTGGAAGGTCGGCACGTTCTGCGAGGCCAGCGGGACGATCGGGGCGTCCGCCATGATCTTCTTGTTGGCCTCGCGCAGGAGCTTGGCGGCGGTCTCCCCGGTCTTGGCGGTGAGCGCCTCGTGGATCAGCGCGTTGACCTCGGGGTTGTTGTAGTCGCCGTAGTTGGTTGAGCCCTCGGCGTAGTTGGTGCCGTCGAAGAGGGGGACCACGATGGAGCGGCCGTTGTTGCCGTACCAGTCGGGCAGCCAGCCCGGCGCGCCGATGTCCCACTTGCCCTCGCGGCTCTTGGCCACGCTGGACAGGTACCGCCCGTAGAAGTCGTCGGAGGAGGTCGCGATCAGCTTGGTGGCGATGCCGCACTTGGTCAGGTTGGCGGCGATGGACTGCGCGACCTTGGGGTGGTTGCCGCTGTTCCGGTAGGGGAACTGCAGGGTCAGATTGCTGACGCGCGCCTCGGCCAGCATCGACCTGCACCGCGCGGGGTCCCCGGTCCCGCCCTGCGTCGCGTACGGCCGGACCGCCGGGTCGTACCCCGAGCTGCCCGGCGGGATGGCCCCGTCCAGCATCGTGTTCAACCGGCTTCCTCCGTAGATGCGCGTGATCGCCACCTTGTTGACGGCGAAGTTGATGGCCTGCCGGACCTTCAGGTTGGCCAGCGCCCGGTTGTTGTTCGGGCTCTGCAGGTTGAAGGAGAGGAAGGGGCTGAGCGAGGAGCCCTTGTAGATGTGGAAGTTCGGGTCGCCGGTCAACCGCTGGATGGCGGAGGTGGGCACCGGCAGGTCCCAGGACAGGTCCGAGGTGCCCGCCTCCAGCTGCTGCTGGACCACGTCCGTGCTGTCCTGGCCGAGGGTGATGCGGATCTGGTCCACGTGCTGGTG
Organism: Acrocarpospora catenulata; assembly: GCF_018476525.1. Lineage (GTDB taxonomy): Bacteria > Actinomycetota > Actinomycetes > Streptosporangiales > Streptosporangiaceae > Acrocarpospora > Acrocarpospora catenulata. The sequence goes on along the minus strand of NZ_JAHCST010000095.1, from coordinate 13,588 downwards.
GCGGAGCGGGTCCGCCTCCTGCTTCCAGGAGGGGTTGCGGACGAGCAGGATGGACCGGCCCGCCGCGTACTGCTCGATCCGGTACGGCCCCAGCGAGATCGTGTGCTGCCGGAACTCGGGGCCGTCGGGCACGTACCGCTCGTACTCCACGGGCGCCGGGGAGGCGAAGGTCAGCGCCATGATGTTGAGGAAGTCGCTGGCCGGCGCGGTGAGCCGGATCTCCAGCGTGCGCGGATCGATCGCGCGCACCCCCCGGATCTCGTTGTGCTGCATGAACGCGGAGATGCCCGCGGCGGTCTTCGGCGCCTGCTGGAACGCCTTGAAGAACTCCTGCATGCCGTCGATGGTCTGGGTGAAGTACGAGATCCCCCCGGACGGCTGCACGGGGTTGGCCAGCCGCTTCAGCCCCCGGACGAAGTCCTCGGCCACCACCTGCCGGGCGGGGGTGGTGTTCCACAGCACGCCCCGCCGGATGGTGAAGGTGTAGGTGCGCCCGTCCCCGCTCACCTTGGGCAGCGCCTCGGCCACGTCGGGCACGGGAGTGGTGGCGGTCTTGAAGTCCTTGCTGGCCGGATACGAGACAAGCTGCCGGGTCCAGGTCCTGGCCAGGTTGTAGGCGACGACCGTGTACGACGAGGAGGGATCGAGGTGGTCGACGTCCCCCGAACCGGCCACCCGCAGCGTGCCACCCGACTCAGGTGACCCGGTGGGCGCGGCCGGAGCCGGGCCCCGGACGCCACACGCCGCCACTGCCAGCAGTAGCGTCGCGCACACCATTCCGTCACGAATCCTCAACCGAGCGCACCCCCCGGGATCCATGATGTGAGCGGGCGCGAGCGATTAAGCCCAGCAACACGTAAAGGACGGGTCAAGCCTTCGGCAGCGGCCTCAGGAGAGCTCGTCCACCGCCGAGCGCACGTCCGCGCTGGTGATGGTGACCAGTTCGGCCGCGCTCGCGGGCCGGCCCGCCGAGTGCTGGGCGGCCAGCCGCACGTCCCGCCGCATCGCGGCCCGCTCGTACAGGGACCGGGCGAACCGCCCGTTGCCCAGACCGTCGATCAGCCGCTCCTGGCAGACGTAGGCGAACACGTCGGCCAGGTCGCGCTGGGCCGCCGGGTCGAACAGGTCTCCCGCGCCCTCCGCGGTCATCACCGCGATCCGGGCCAGCTCCTCCGGCGAGTACGACGGGAACGCCACCCGCTGGTTGAACCGGCTGGACAGGCCCGGGTTGGTGGCCAGGAAGGCGTCCATCTCCCGCTCGTACCCGGCCAGAATGATCACCAGCCGGTCCCGGTCGTCCTCCGCCCGCTTCAACAGGGTCTGTACGGCTTCCGCCCCGAACGCGTCCCCGCCCGCGTACCCCGAATTGATCAGGCTGTACGCCTCGTCCACGAAGAGCACCCCGCCCAGCGCCCGGTCCACCAGCTCGTTGGTCTTGATCGCGGTGGCCCCCAGGTGCTGCCCCACCAGGTCCGCCCTGGCGGCCTCGACCACGTCGGCGCGGGCCAGCAGGCCGAGCGCGGAGAAGATGCGCCCGATGATCCGGGCCACCGTGGTCTTGCCGGTGCCCGGCGGCCCGACGAACACGAAGTGCCGCATCTGGGACTGCACGGGCAGCCCCTGCTCCTCCCGCATCCTGGCCACCCGCAGCTGCGCGGTGATCGCGCGCACCTGGCGCTTGACCGGCTCCAGACCGGCCATGCGGTCCAGGTCGGCCAGCGCCTCCTCCAGGGTCGGGGTGGCCTGGTACCCGCGGAACCGGGCGGTGATCTCCTGGAACGCCTTGGTCACGTCGGCCGCCGAGGTGGTCACCAGGTCCTCGCCCCGGGGCGCGCCACCGGCGCTGACCACCCGGACGTCCCTGGCCTGGGCGGCGGCCTCGGCGACACTCCGGGCGAACCGGGCGTTGCCCAGCTCGTCCACCAGGCCGCGCCGGTGCACGTCCTCGAAGAGCCCGCGGAGCACCGGCCGCGCCTCGGGGGCCAGCCGGTCGCCCCGGCCCGCCTGCAGCGCCTCGGTGATCTCCAGCAGCTCGGCCGGAGAGTAGCTGGGGAAGCGCACCCGGCTGGCGAACCGGCTGGACAGGCCCGGGTTGGAGGCCAGGAACGTGGCCATCTCCTTCTCGTAGCCGGCCAGAATGATGATCAGCCGGTCCCGGTCGTCCTCGGCCCGCTTCAGCAGGGTCTGCACCGCCTCCTGGCCGAACCGGTCGGGTTGCCCGTCGCCCGAGTTGATCAGCCCGTACGCCTCGTCGATGAACAGCACGCCGCCCAGCGCGCGGTCGATCAGCTCGTTGGTCTTGATGGCGGTGGCGCCCAGGTACTCCCCGACCAGGTCGGCGCGCTGGGCCTCGACCACGAAGGGGGTCTCCAGCAGGCCGAACGAGTAGAAGATCTTGGCCAGGCTGCGGGCCACGCTGGTCTTGCCGGTGCCGGGCGGGCCGACGAAGACGAAGTGCCGCATCGGCGGCTCGGTGGTGTACCCGGCCTCCCGGCGCAGCCGGGCCGCCTCGATGGAGGCCGCGATGGAGCGCACCTGCTCCTTCACCGGGGCCAGGCCGACCATGTTCTCCAGCTCGCCGAGCGCCTGCTCGACCGTGATCGGGGGCGGCGGTTTGGCCCCCCGGTCCTGGCCCTGGGGCGCCGGGGCGCCCGCGCGGGCGCGCACCTGCACGGGGGCCTGCTCGGCCGCCAGTTCGGCCTTGACCTTGCGGGCCAGCAGGAAGCGGTAGACCAGGACGGCGGCGGCCACCCCGTACGCCCCCCAGACGCCGGTGGCGACCGAGACGCCGGACAGGCCGAAGGCCACCACGGCCGCCGCGCCGAGCGCCATCAGCGTGGTCACCCAGGGGGTCACCCAGCGGATCAGGTGGGCTGCCCCGGCCACCATCCCGCCCAGCAGGAGGAGCGGCAGCAGCGCGTACGGCGCGGCGGGCCGGCCGCTCAGGATGCCGACCGTCCACGGGCTCAGCATCACGTAACCGGCCAGCACCAGCGTGGTGGCGGCGGCGCGGGGGAACCGTAGCGCCAGGGTGAGGAAGGACAGCAGCAGCACGGTGACGAAGAACGTGCTCCACAGCGACCAGCCGAAGCCCACCGCCAGCGCCAGCGCTCCCACCAGCACCGCGACGGAGAGCACCCGCCGGGCGACCGGTGGAAGGTGGAAATAGCGAAGTCGGACCTGTTCGAACAGGTCCCGCGCAGCCGCGCGTCCCGTAGGACGGGCCCGGCCATCCTCCAGCATCACGCCTCCCCGGTTCGCCCCCCGGTTATACCGCACCGGACGCCGGAATGGACGCCCGCACGCCGTTCGGCGCGCCGCCCATCCATCCCGAAAATGCCTGATTTTTCGTGAATTTTCTTGGGGTAGCGGGACACTCGGCGAGAATCGGTCTAGTCGAGCACCTCCGCCCGCAGCTCCGGGAAGACCTTGCCGACCTTGCCGAGCAGGTACTCCCCGTAGGTGCCGGAGAACGCGCGCAGGTCCTGCCCGTCCCAGCGGGGCCGTCCTCCGTCCCTTCCCCGTACGGCCGGCAGCGGCGGGACCTCGCTGTCCCAGCCGGGGTCGAAGAAGAACGGGAAGGACAGCCGTTCCCTGCCGCTGGCGTTGCGCACCCGGTGCGGCGTGGAGCGGTAGTGGCCGCCGGTCAGCTTGTCCAGCATGTCGCCGATGTTGCAGACGAAGGTGCCGGGGATCGGCGGCGCGTCCAGCCAGCCGTCCTGGCTGTGCACCTGGAGTCCCGCGTTCTCGTCCTGGAGCAGCAGGGTGAGCAGCCCATAGTCGGTGTGCTCGCCCACCCCCCATTCGTCCGGTTCCCCGCCGGGCGGATAGTGGAAGATCCGGAACAGGATGGTGGGATCGGCCGTGTAGCCGGAGGCGAAGTACTCCTCGTCCAGGTTGAGGCTGAGCGCCACCCCTCGGAGCACCGCCTGCGCCGCCTCGGTCAGCACCGCCAGGTACTCCAGCACGGCCGTGCGCAACTCGGGCACGTCCGCCGGGAACAGGTTCCGGCCGCGGAGCGGACGTCCGTCCGGTTCGCTCTCGGCGCCGAAGTAAATACCTTCCTTCCGGTCCGGCCGGCCGGAGGTGAGCTCGCCGCCGACCGGGAAGAAGCCCCGCCAGGCCCGCCCGCCGCGGGCCATCGCGATCTCCATCTTCCGCTCCGGCGGCAGTTCGAAGAAGCGCCGCGCGCTCGCGTCCAGCCGCGCGACCAGGTCGGCGGGGACGCCGTGGCCGGTGACGTAGAAGAAGCCGCTGTCCACGCAGGCCGCCTCGATGGCCCGAGCCGCTTCGGCCTTGCCGGAGCCGCCCACGACGAACGGGGATACATCAATAACAGGTAGTTTTCTGCTCATTCCGGAATTATCCCCCACAGAGCTCAGGCGTCACGTGCCCCCTGACCGCCCTGACCGGCAAATCCGACTCACGTTTGAATGGCGTGGCACTTCACCATAACGAGGACGTTGAATTCCCCTAGACTGGTGCAAATAACGGCGATTCGCCTGCGGTAATCACGGGAGGGGCATGGCGATCGAGCCGATGGATGACGCCGCTGTGCCCAGCAGGCGTCATGGTCCGATTTCACGATTACTGATCTTCGCGAGCGGGGCGGATCCGAAGATCCTCGATCAGTGCCCGGCCGCCGAGCGGTCACGGTACGAAGGACTGGGCGGCGGAGTCCTCACCACGGCGGTGATGGCCGGAATCGCGATGGGCGTGTCGATCTCGCTGGCCTTCAAGGCCGCCCCGGCGGTGAGCGTGACGGCGGGCGTCCTCTGGGGTGTCGCGATATTCAACCTGGACCGCTGGCTGGTCTCCACGTACCGGTCCAGGGCCACCCGGCGCGGCAAGATCGCCGCACTGGTCCCGCGCCTGCTCCTGTCGGTGGTGCTCGGCCTGACCATCTCCGAGCCGCTCATCCTGCTCATCTTCGAGCCCGAGGTGACCGCCAAGGTGGCAGCCATCCAACGCGAGGAGGACGACAAGGCACAACGCGAGATCGAGCAGAGCCAGCTGAGCGAGAACGTCAAGGCCCTGGGGGAGGAGATAACCAAGCTGACGGCACCGCAGACGCCCACCGGCGAGCTGGCGAGATTACAGGACGCCCTCGACGCCAAGGACGAACAGATCAGCGACGCCAACGACGAGTTGAAACGCCGTCAGGACCTGCGTGACAAAGAGGTCCGTGGCGAGCTCAGCGGGATCGTCGGATTCGGCGACCAGGCCACCGCGCGGCAGCGTGACGTCGTGAACCAGCAAGACGCGGTGGACAAGTTGAAAGAGCAGCGGGAACACCTCGCCCAGCTGATCGAGAAGGCGCAGCAGAAGATCGACCAGAATGTCGCGAACCTCCGCGAGCAGAAAAGCGCCATGGAGGCCGAACGCAACGACAGAATCGAACGCGCGAAAGCGGCCAACTTCCAAGTCAACGGCCTGCTCATCCGGATGCGGGCCTTGTCGGCGCTCAGCTCGGAAGAAACCGCGGTGTTCTTCCGCCACCTCGTCATCGCCCTGCTGATCATGCTTGTCGACGTGCTCCCGGTCGCCGGAAAGGCGCTGATGGGCAGCGGCGGAAAAAGCCCGTACGAGAATCTGCTCGCCGCCCGGGAAGCCGAGGTGGAAGAAGCCGCCGAATTGCGCATCCTCACCAAGGACGAACGAATCATGAACGCCCGGATCAGGGGTCGCGAGCGCAGCCGGCACCTGCGCGAGATGACCCGGATCGAACTCGCCGACGACCGCTACTTCCACGAACGGCGGTCCCGCCGGCTCCGCCGGATGACCGAGGACGACCTGGACCTCCCTCAGAACGGGACGTCCGGCGAGCCGGTCCGGTAAGCCCTCGATGTCGCTGGACGAGCTGATCACCTGGGAGGACTGGGCGCCCCGGAGCTTCCCGGTCGACGCCACCCAGCGGGTGGTGCTCAAACACAACGGGCGGGCGCGCCGCGTGCTCGGGCCGGGACGTCACGGGCCCTTCTCCGGGGTCCCGATCCACGGCCATCTCGGGGTCGTGGTGTTCCGGCAGGGGGTGGTCCGGCACACGGCGACGATCCCCCGGGTCCGGCTGCGGGACGGCGCGATCGTGACGCTGACCGTCACCGCGCTGGTGCGGCTCGCGCTGGTCGACGACGAGGAGCTGATCGAGTGGGTCGAGGAGTACGACGCCGCCACCCTCAGCGATCCGGCCACGCTCCGCGAGGAGTTCGACCGGCGGCTGCGCAGGGCCCTCGGCGATCTCGACTACCAGCAGGCCAGACGGCACGGTCTGCAGGTCGCCGAGCTGGCCGAGGAGCGGGTGGCGGCCGATCCCGGCGAGTTCCTGGAGATCGTACGGGTGGAGTCCGCCGTGCTGGAGGCGGATCCGGTGAGCGAGGTACGGCGCGGCGACCGGCGCGCCGCCGTCCTGGCCGAGACACGGGATCGCGCGGAGTCGCTGGCCTGGCGGGCGCGCGAACAGCTGCTCACCGGCGCCCCCGGCCCGCTGGACCGCCTGCGCGTACGCGGCTGGGCCGACCACACCGACCGGGAGCTGGAGGCCCTGGACAGCCGGGCGCGTGACTACGCCCTGTCCGGCGATCACTTCGCCCGGCCGGCCGCGTACCTGATCGGCGCTCTGGCCGCGGCGGGCGAGGAGGACGAGGAAAAACGCGCGCGCACCTGCCGGGTGATCGCCTCCATGTACGCCTGGGAGCTGCTGTGGCGCAGGCACGGGATCGCCTGGGAGCCGGTCGTCAAGGCGCTCGGGAAGAACGACCTCGAACTGGTGGCCGCGCTCACCGCCGAGATCACCGACACGGCGGTCCAGCCGGACGACGAGAGCGCGGGGCGGGACGCGGTGAGCGTCGCCTGGCGGCTGCCCAGGGATCTGGTCAAGGCACCGAGGGCGCGGACGATCCTGGCCTCGTTCGGGGTCGGGTCCCGGGTGGCCGGCTGCCACACCGGCCCGGCGCCCCAGTCCGGCAAGCGCTGGCTGTACGTGGTCAGCGACGACGTCCCCGGCCTGCTGGACGGGCTGGACGGAGAGCGCTGGCGGGTGGCGGAGTCGGCGGGCGCCGACCGGCTTCAGCCGCTGCCGCTCCTCGACGACCCGGACGAGACCGTCCGCGCCTGGTTCCACGCCCTCGCCGGGCCGGACGCGGCCCAGGTCACCCTAGCCGCCGAGGCGCGCGGCGGGCTCGTCGTGCGCGTCTCCCCCGAGGTGACGGCCGGGGAGCTCACCCCGGCGGGGGCGCACGCCTTCGCCGAGGCCCTCGCCGCCCTCACCGGAATGCCTCGCGTGGTTCTGGCGCGTGCCGGAACGCGATGACCTCGCCCCGCCAGTTGACCAGGAGCAGTTCGCCGTCGACCGCCGTGAGGCCACTGACCTCCCCCGGCACCGTGAAACCCGGCAGGCTCCGGCCGTCCGGGTCCCAGACGCGCACCCGCCCGGCCGCGTCGCCGCTGAACACCAGCGGACCCGCGCCGTCGCCCGGCCCGGCGACCGCCACGGCCGTGATCCGGGTCTCGTGGCGGCCCAGTTCGTGTCCGTCGGCGGCGTCCTGGAGCCAGAGCACGCGGGGGTCGTCCTGGCTGGCCACGGGCAGCAGCGTACGGCCGTGCAGGGAGAGCACCGGGGCCGGGCGCGGCGGCGCGGCCGTGTCCACCGGGTCGCCGGTGCGCGGGTCGAGCGTCGCGGCACCGCCGCCGGCGTAGACGAGGCGGACCGCGCCCTCCTCCCCCAGCACCTCGACGCGGACCACCTGGGCGTCCCGTGGCGCCGTAGTGGACGCCGGCGCCGTGGCCGGCGCCTCCGGCAGCGCCGCAGCGAGATCCCAGGCGGCCAGCGCGCCCCCGGTCGCGGCGGTCACGGCCAGCGGACGCCCGGAGGCGGCGGTGGCCACGGCGCGCACCCAGCCACGGCGGGGCAGGGCCTCGAAGATCTGGCGCCGCTCCGCGAGGTCCCAGGCGATGAGCCGGCCGTCCACCCCGCCGGTGACCGCCACGTCCCGCCCCCGCATCGTGGCGCAGGCCACCGTGGCGACCGTGTCCCGGTGCCCGGCGAGCTCGCCGTCCGGGACGAGGGTCTCGCCCAGCCGCCACACCCGGATCGAGCCGCCGTCGCCGGTGGTCACCACCAGCGGCGCGTCGGGCGGCCCGGCGCAGGCCACCGCGTACGCAGGGCCGTCGTGGGCGTACGCGCGGCGGTCGATCAGTTCGCGGGTGCCCAGGTCGAAGGCGCACACGTGGCCGTCCTCGTCGGTGGTCACCGCCACCGTACGGCCCTGGGCGCGCAGGCAGGCCACGCCGGTGAGGATGCTCTGCCGCAGCCCGAACTCCTCGCCCACCGGCCGCTCGCCGAGCGCGTCCCACCCGCGCAGCCAGCCGTCGCCGCTGGCCACGACCACCACGTGGCGGCCGTCCAGCCGGGTCGCGGCCACGCCACGCAGGAAGGGCTCCTCGCCGGGGCGCAGCACGTGCACGCCGGTCCGCGCGGCCAGATCCCACACGCGTACCGTGCCGTCCGAGCCGGCCGTGACGGCCAGGGCGCGGCCGTCCGCCGTGAAAGTGGCGACGGCGTTGATCGCCCCGTCGTGCCCGGTGAGCGGCGGCCCAGCGGGCTGCCGGGAGACCAGGTCCCACAGCTGCAACCGCCCGTCCTCCCGCGCGGCCACGACGGTGGGCCGCCCGTCGACCACGGCGCAGGCCAGGGTCAGGATCTCCTGATGACGCTTGCCTTTGGCCAGCTCGACGTCACCGGGCGGCACCGGGGACGAAGCGGGTGCGGACCGGCTCTCCACCGTCTCGGCGGCACCGGCCGCACCGGCCGCCCAGAGGGGTTGCCACGGCAGTTCCCGCGCGGCGGGGGGCCGCGCCGCCCGGGCCGCCAGGCCGGTACGGCCCGCGCGGGCGGCGGCCAGCGCCAGCGCGTACCGGCGCTCCGGCAGCGCCGTCCCGTACGGCGGGACCTCGGCGAACACCGCCGACAGCGCCGGGTCCCCGGCCTCCCGCAGCACGGCCGCCAGCGCCTCGGGCCCCAGCCGGAGCAGGTACTCCGGATCCGCCAGCAGCTCCTCCCGCCGCCCGGCGGCGACCGCGTGGGCCCAGGCGTGATCGAGCACGTACGGCTCGGCCACCTCCCAGTCCCTGGCCGCGGGCGGTCCCAGGATCCCGAGCATCGCGTCCAGGCCGCCTTGGGGGGCCGAGGCCGCGAGATGGTCGGCCAGGCTGCGGTGGAAGAGCCGGTAGAGGGTCGTGCCGTCCCGCGCGTCGGCGGACAGCCGCAGGTAGCGGTGGGCCTCCCGGAGCAGGGCGCGCAGTTCCGCCCGGGTGCGCCCGTCACCCGTCAGGCGGAACAGCACGCCGGCCGGCATGCCCGGCTCGCGGGCCGTGGCCAGCACGGTCAGCAGCTCGCGGAGCGCGGGGCGGCCCGCGATGTCCAGTTCGAAGACCTCGGCGGGCGTCCTGGGCACCTGCTCCCCCAGCTCCCGCGCCCGTTTGGCGTCGGTCACCGGGCGAGCGTGCGCGGCGACGAAGTGGCGGGTGTAGAGACCGGCCACCAGGAACTCCCCCTGCCGCCCGCCGCCCCGGGAGGCGGTGGTGAGCGCCCGCCCCACCGCGTCGGCGAACGCGCCCTGGACGTCGCCGTACCGCTGGTAGCGGGGTTCCCGCTGGAGCAGCCGGAACACGTAGGTGGCCAGGTCGGCGCGGAGCACCTCGGCCGGGACGGTGTCCAGGTCGATCAGGTCGCCCCCGGCGGCGGCGCGGGTGAGCAGGGGGGCGTACTCCTCGTACGCGCGGCAGCCGACCAGCACCCGGGCCGCGGCGGCGCCGTCGGGGCGGCGCGTGCTGACCAGGGGAAGCAGCAGCCGGCGCATGATGCCGACGCCGTCGTCCGCCTCGTCCAGGCCGTCCACCACCAGCAGCGGGGGGCGGGCGCGGGCCAGCAGCCGCTCCACCAGTTCGTCGGGCGGCAGGTCCGGCGGCAGGTCCAGTTGCCCGGCGATCGCGCCGATGAACGAGGCGAGCCCGCGCTGCGCGGCGGCAACCGCCGCGATCCCGTCGAGCACGGGCATCGGCAGCCGGGCCGCCCCGGTGAGCAGGTCCGCGGTGCTCGCCTGGAGCTTCGGATGGGCGGCGCACACCAGCACGCCGAGCAGGGCCGACTTTCCGCTGCCCGGCCCGCCGGTGACCACGGCCAGGTCGCCGGGCCCGGCGCGGTCGATCCACGGGGCCAGGTGCCGCAGTTCGCGGGTGCGCCCGGTGAAGTGCCCGGCAGCCTGGGCGGCGAAAAAGGCCAGGCCGTCCGGGGGCGCGCTCCGCGTGGTCGCGCCGGGGGCGTGGGCGCTGTTGCGGAAGAAGGGGGGCGTCGGCCCGTCGTCGCTCGGGTCCTCCAGGGTGGCGGTGACCTGCTGGCCGTAGCCGTGCCTGGTGAGCCGGCGCACCTCCTGGCGGAGCTCCCGGGCGAAGGCGGGGAACGGGACGTGCGCGCGGCCGGGGTCGATGCCGAGTTCGCCCTGCCCGAGCCTGCCCAGCACGGTGGTCAGGGCCCGGGTGAGGCGGGCGTCGTAGGCGGCCTCGTCCGGTTGGCAGGCGGCGACCACCCAGGCCCGGTTGCGGTCCCGGGGTATGCCGGCCTGCCAGGGGAGGCGGGACATCAGGCCGGCGGAGCACAGGTCGAGCAGGAACAGGGTGCGGGGGTGGCCTTCGCCGTTCTGGACGGTCCTGATCCAGGTCTCCACGTCGGCGTCGGGGTCGCGTCGGGCGTCGCTGCCCAGGGCGTACAGGGTGGACTGGTTGACCACCTGGCCGTGGGTGAGGACGTGCACGAGCAGGACGTCGTCGGGGCCGCCCGCGCGTACCTCGTTCCTGACCAGGGCGCCGAGTTCGGCGGAGGTGAGGTTCTCCCTGATGTGCGGGACGGTTCGGTAGCCGAGTGCGCGCAGGGCGCTGACGGCCTCCCTGGCGTGGGGGGCGAACGGCAGCGGCGGCCACCGCTCCCCGGTGAAGCCGGTGACCGCGATCACCAGGGCGCGGGCCGTGGGGCCGGGCGTCATTCCGGCTCGTCCAGGCCGTCGGCGGCGGCCTGCTCCCGCTGCGTCGGCCGCGCGGGCGGGGCGATCTCCGGTGGGCCGAAATCCGGCCGGGTCGGCGGCGCGATCTCCTGCGGCGGGGGCGCGGCGATGGTGTGGGCCGGGTCGGCCTCGCGGATGCGGTTGAACACCTCGCCGACCATCTCGGCGATCGGCAGCCCGATGCCGATCAGGTTGTTGAGCAGGCTGGAGGTGTCGCCGCCTGACTGGATCACCTTCTCCAGGTTCGGCAGCTCCACCTTGGCCGCGGCGGCGATCTTGTGCATGTCCTTGGCCAGGGTGAGCGTGATCAGGTTGTGCGCCTCGGCGGCGGACAGGCCCTGGATCTGCTCCTTCATCTTGAGGCCCTCGGCCTTGGCCGCCACCATCAGCCGCTCGGCCTCCGACCGGTCCAGCGCCCGGCGCAGTTCGATGTCGGTCGCGTTGCGGGCCTCGCGTTCCGCCTTCTCCTGGGCGATGCGCTGGGCGGTGGCGTAGGCGTCCTGGTCGACCTTCATGTCGTGCAGCTTGCGCTCCAGATCGGCCTTGGCCAGGTCGTCCTTCATGGCCAGCTGGGCGTTCCTGGCGGCCAGCTCGGCGTTCTTCCGTTCCAGGTCCTTGTTGAGCTCGACGATCTGGAGTTCTAGCTGGTGGGAGCGTAACTGGTGGTCGTGCACCTCGGCGGCGGCGTCCGCGTCCGCCCGCGCCGTCTCCACCCGCAGCCGCCGCTCCGCCTCGTCCCTCTTGAGCCTGGCCTCCACCACGGCGGCCCGCCGGTAGCCCTCGCCGTGCCCGTCCACGTCCTCGACCCGGACGATGCCCGCGTTCTCCAGCACCAGGCCGAACGCCTGGAAGTCCTGCCGGACGCGTTCTTTGAACCTGTCGGTGACCACCGTCTGCTCGAACAGCAACGAGTGGAACGAGCCCTCGCCGATTATCGTGCGAATGTTGTGCAGGACCAGGTTTTTCACGGTTCCTTCGAGCAGCTGCTCGGGGTCCTTGAGGAACCGCAGCGCGGCCCGCCGAATCTGCTCGATGCTATTGCCGACCCGATATATCACGTGAACCGTCACTATGACGCGCAACGCCTGATTCGTCTCGCAGTCGACGGCCACTTCCAGATTCCGGGTACCGAGGTTCAATTCCCCCCGATGCCGCCTCGGCGGAAGAACCAGCCGGGGGCGCCCCACCACCACCCGGAGATTGGCCCCGTCCCCGCTCGTCCCGAACCCGCTCCCCGGGAAGACCACCGCCCGCTGCGGCGAAGGAGTCTCCCACCAGCGCCGGAGAACGAGCCCCGCGACCAGCAGCACCCCCAGCGCCACCAGTAACCCCACCAATATTCCGTCCACGATGGGTCGCCTCTCCACACATCGGCTATCCGGCCGACCGAACGCTCATCCCCCGCCACAGCCGGTCTATAGCATTATGACGGGAAGACAGCAATCCGCCGGAATATCGGCCGATCACCGCAGCCGATTTACGTTCCTCCGGCACGGGTTACCCGAATAGGGACAGCCAAATTGAAGATCGCCCCGGGACCATTTATCAGTGGCCAATACGGCCTGGCAGATCTCCTAGCCGGACTTGCCGGAACGGCGGCCCGCCACCAGCGTGTCCCCGGCCTCGCCGCCGGCGCGCCGGCCGGTTTCGGTTTTGGCGGGCTCGGGTTTGGCAGCCGCCGGCTTGGCGGGTTCGGGCTTGGCGGGTTCGGCGGGCGAGGGCTCGGCGCGGTGCTCGCCGGTGGTCTCCTCGGCCTTCTTGGCGGGGCGGCGGGGCTTGGGCTTGGTGAGTTCCTCGGTGACCGCCGCCGGAGAGGAGGAGGCCGGGAACGTCACGGGACCCTTGGGGTCGGGTGAGGCCGGTTCGCGGAGGGCGTTGAGCACGGCGTCCGCCTCGGCTTCGGCGGCGTAGTCGTCGGCGTCCTCGGCCTCCCGGCGTTTGATGATGACCATGTGGTCGACCGAGAGGCGACCACCGCCGTTCACCGCGAGCAGGATCGAGGCGGCGCCCAGCGCCACGATGAGGCTGACGTTCCCACCGGTGAGCGGCAGCGCGGCGTCCCCGGCGGTGAGGATGAAGACGGCCAGCGCCTCGGCGAAGAGCAGCACGCCGATGGCGGGCACGGCCAGCCCGGCGATCAGCAGCACGCCGCCGACCAGCTCGATGAGCATGGTGGTCGGCGCCCAGAAGCCGGGAAGGGGGGCCTGCAACTGCTGGAACTGGTCGCGGGTGGCGTTCAGCCCCGCCTCCAGCTTCTCCCAGCCGTTGGCGAAGAAGATCCCGCCGACGCCTATCCGGGCGGCCAGCGAAGCCAAATCGTGCAATGTTCTCTTCACGGGACTCATTCTTAAGCGCTTGGGGGTGGCTTTCCTATGCATTTCTGCCCAAAGAGGGCCCCTCAATACACCGCGCCCGGGGTCAGGCGGCGACCCGTTCCGGCTCCCGGGCCACCCGGCGCACGGACGGCCGCCGGGGCAGCAGCGCCGCCACCGCCGCCCGTGCTGCCGATCTGCACCCGCGGCACCACCCGCGGG
>NZ_JAHCST010000094.1 GCF_018476525.1 Acrocarpospora catenulata | reverse complement strand
TGGGCGGGAGTTTCCCGGCAATCAACCTTTGGTGTGCCGGACGGCAACCGACCTTCCCGGCGGAGCCGGGCCCGGACCCGAAGGGGTCAAAGGGTTGGGTGGGTGGGAGTTCCACGGCAACCATCCACCCCGGCGTAAGCCGAGCAGGACGCGGAGAGGCAGAAGGGTGGTGGGAGTTTCACGGCAAGCGAATGAGTCGAAGCGAGGTGGGTAAGCGGCCGGAGGTGGGCTGTGTAGAGGTCCGGTCCGCTGGGCACCCTGGCCGTGTGAACTCCCCGGCCATTGCCCGCTCGCCCGTCCTCGGACTGTTGCTTGCCTGCCATCCGGGTCCGACTCTGGCCGTCACCGCCATGGTCACGGCCCTTGCTGCGGGAAGCGGGCGCGCTCTGCCAGGGTGCGTGGGCGTCGCCATGGCCGTACTGGCGGGGCAGTTGTCCGTGGGCTGGTGCAACGATGCCGCGGATGCGGCCCGGGACACCGCCACCGGGCAGGCCCGCAAGCCCATCGTCATCGGACTGGTCGCCGCCCGTACGGTACGCTCGGCCGCCACTGTCGCCCTGCTGCTGGCCGTTCCACTCTCCCTCCTTTCCGGCCTGGCCGCCGCCACCGTCCACCTGATCGCCGTGGCCGCCGCCTGGGCCTACAACCTTCGCCTCAAGTCCACCCTGCTCTCCTGGGCCCCCTACACCCTCGCGTTCGGCCTGGTCCCCCTGTTCGTCGCGCTCGGACAGCCCGGCCACGAGCTGCCGCCGTGGTGGCTGACCGCCGCCGCCGCGCTGCTGGGCTTGGCCGCCCACCTCGCCAACGTGCTCCCCGACATCGCCGCCGACCTGACGACAGGGGTCCGCGGCCTGCCCCAGCGGCTGGGGGTGGCCAGGGTGCGCGCCCTGGCCCCAGTGCCCTCCCTGCTCGCCGTCGCCCTGCTCGTGCTCGCCCCGCCGGGCCCACCCGAGATCCCCGGCTGGTCCGCGCTCACCGCCGCCACCGCCTTGACCGTGACGGGATGGGCGCTCGGCGCCCGTCACGCACGGCTGCCCTTCGCCACGGTCGTCGGAGTGGCGGCGATCGGCGTGCTGCTCCTGCTTGCGCAGGGCTCGGGATAGCAGGGCTCGGGATAGCAACTATCCGGACATCAGGGCTCCGGACAGTTGCGGGGCTCCGGACAGCGGGGCTCCGGACAGCGGGGCTCCGGACAGCGGGGCTCCGGACAGCGGGGCTCCGGACAGCGGGGCTCCGGACAGCGGGGCTCCGGACAGCGGGGCTCCGGACAGCGGGGCTCCGGATAGCAGGGTTCCGGATAGTTGCAGGGCTCCGGGTGGTCAGGGGCTTTCCCAGACCACCCGCGCCCGGACCAACCGTTCCTCGTCGGCCCCGGCCCCCTTGGTGAGTAGGCAGGACACCGTCCACACGATGGTGGGCTCGGTCGTCCCCGGGCTGAAGGGCTGGCGCCAGGTGTGCAGGTCGTCGAGCAGGCTGGACTGTTTGGCTTGGACGTAGGATTCCCGGCCGAAAGCGGTTACCTTGAACTGTTCGCCGGGCGAGGTGGCTGCCAGCTTGTTCATGGCGTCTTCTGAGTCGTTCAGTAGTTCCTGCCACAGGCTGTGCCGGTCGGGCGGCGTCACCCGCAGTTCCCCGCCCTGGCCGGTCACTGGCACCAGCTGACGCAGATGGCGGTCGACGATGATCAACTGCTCCAGGCGCTCCCTGACCGGCCTGCCGTTCCGTTTGCGCAGCTCGGTCAGCGCGTCCACGAGGGATTTCCGGTAGCCGGCCAGGTCGTCCTGAGCGCGGAACCGGGTGAGCCACGGCTTCCCGGTCATCTTGATCAGGCCCAGCCCGTCCGCGGCGGCGGCCAGCGCGATGATCTCCTGCGCCGCCCTGACCACCGGCGCGTACGCCTCATCGAGACCCTCGACGAGATCCGGCGACCGACGACCCGCCTCCCGCAGGAGAATCTCCTCATAGCTCTCCATGGGCGGCGTGATCACTGCGGGCACCGTGGGCATCTCAGCTTCGGGCACCGCAGGCACCTCAGCCTCGGGCGCTTCAGGCTCAGCCACCGCGGGCACCGCGGGCACCTCAGCCTCGGGGGCCTCAGGCTCAGCCACCTCAGGTACCTCGGGCACGTCGCCGGCGACCGTGTCCTGAACGGTCGCCTCCTGCGGGATCTCCGGCTCACGGGCCGCCTTCTGCAGCGCCTTGGCCCGCCGCCCGACGCTCTTGACCCACGCTTCGGCGATCTCGATGGTGGGCGTCCACTCGTCGTCCAAGGGCGAGTTCATTCGATCCAGCGCGTGCAGGGCATCGCTCATGGCCTCCCACGCCTCACCGAACGGTTGGGAGGAAAGCTTGGCGAGCAGCCGAGCCAGGGCGTCGGTGACGTCATCGCCCGCACCGGGCACGGAAAGCAGGGGGTCGGACATCAGTGGTCTCCCGTGAAGGGGTCCCGTTCGGGACGGTGGTCGGTGCTTTCGCTGTCCATCGCGGTCCGGTAGACCCACCCGGGGTTGGCCGCCATCTCGTCCAGGGAGGCCGCCGCGCAGTCGGCCGGATACCCGACGTGCAGCCGGAGGTCGCCGGCGTCGTCGAGCACGGCCCAGATGGGAACCCGCGGCGACCCGGTGTTCAGCCGGGGCGTGGGCAGGGCGCCGAGCGGAATCCAGTGCCCCTCCTCCGCCTGGGCCCAGAACTCGTACTCGTCCGGGATGGGCGATTCGCCCGCGTCTGGCGCCTCGGGCAGCGGCCGGGAGACCACCCCCGACCGCTCGCCCCGGCCGGGCGGGCCACCGACCCCGATCTCGCCGTCGGCGGCGAAGTCGTCCGGGAAGGGATGCTGCCCGGTGGCCTGGTCGAACACGGTGACCCTGCGGACCCCGCCGCCGGGCACCGGCGCGGCCTCGATCTTCGGCAACCGGGCCAGCCGGCCGTCGGCGAAGAACCCGCCCAGCTCGGGAAACGCCCTGAGCTTGATCGGCGCGGAGTCCAGGTCGGACCCGTACAGGGGATGCAGCAGGGACCGTTCCCCCTTACGCAGGAGCAGGGTCGGGGTCTGCTCCTGGTCCAGCTCCACCGCGAACCAGACGTCCGGCGGCAGTATGCCGTCCGCGCTCTCCGCGTGCTGGGCGTACCGCCAGGACCCCCAGCTGATCGAGTGCCGCGAGTTCACGATGCGGTGCAGGGCGATCGAGGGCACCAGCGGGCGCCAGCCGCTCCTGATGTACGCGTGCCCGGAGGCGTCGCAGCGGTCGATCGGGCTGCCCGCCCGCAGCCACGGCATGGGCATCTCGTTGAGATGGCTCGCCAGGCCGTACGAGCCGGGCAGCGTCAGCAGCAGGTTGTCCAGCCGGACGGTGAGGTTGTCAGCGCCGATGACCCGGTTGTCCTCGTGGACCCGGGCGAACTCGGTGGTGCTGTGCGCCCAGGCGGCGCCCAGCACGGCCGCCTGCTTGGCGTGCCTGCCGGCGTCCACGAACCGGCTGGGATCCCAGTTGATCGCCCGCAGCGCGCTGCCCGTCCCCGAGAACGCCTCCGTCAGGCACTGCCCCGCCAGGTCGCGCACCTGCGGCATCGAGGTGGTACGGCCGGCCAGGGCGACCACGTCCACCCGGTCGCCGTACTCCTCGGTCAGCGACTGCCTGGCCAGGTCGGCGGCGATCCCGGCGGCGGCCTCCACCACCGGGCAGAGGATCCTGACGAAGTCCTCCTGGCTCAGCTCCACCTTCTCCCCGAGGTGCTTCAGGTCGGCGTGGAACGGGCAGTCGTCGGGCAGGTCGTTGTGCAGCTCGTTGCCGAAGGAGTAGGACTTCCCGATCGCGAACGCGTCCTTCTTGGCGTTCTCCGCGGCGTTCCACAGCACCGCGAACTCCTGGCTCAGCGGGCGCAGGGTGGTGGTGAGCACCAGGCTCTCGTCCTCCTCGGCCCGCTCGGGCGGCGGGGTGTGGGTGGGCAGCAGGCGGCGCAGGATGGTGCGCACCCGGGCCGGCACGGGGTCCGGCGAGGTCGAGGCGACGACCTGCGGGGCGAGCTCGGTCCAGGTGTCGGAGGCGGCCGCGGCCCTGATCTCCGGGCTGAACCCGGACGCCTCCGAGGCGTCCGCGGCTGCGCCGTTCTTGGCGCGCTCCTTGGCGGCCTTGACCAGGGCGTCGGCCAGCGCGGCCTTGATCCAGTAGAAGATGCGCAGCGTGATCAGGTCGCCGCCGAGCTGCCCGTCCCCGCTGGTGCCGAGCACCCGGGGGCGGAGCAGGTAGCGGCGGCCCTCCAGCCGGGGTGTGTCCGACGGCTCCACGCCGGGGATCTCCGTGTCGGGCAGCTCGTGCAGGTCGATGGCGAGCAGCGCCACGTCGGTGGTGCCGCCGCCGACGTCGATGACCTCCATGATCTGCCGCCAGATGGCCGTGTCGTGCACGATCACCTCCCGGGCCTGCGCGCGGAAGGCCGCGAGCCCGGCGTCGACGCTGCCGCCGAAGCCGCGGAACAGGAAGTACATCGCGGCGGCGGCCGCCTCGTCGTACCGCATGTCCACGCCCGCGTCGGAGCCCAGCCGCAGCGCGATCCTGGCCAGCCGCTGGAGCTTGGCCCGGGCGGCGGGCGGCGCGGTGGTGGGGTAGGTCAGGATGACCTGCGCGACCCTTCCGTTGACCAGTCTCCGCCGGTGGGAGGGGGCCAGGTCGTCCGATCCCGTGCGGCGCAGCGACATCTCCAGCCGCCGTACCAGGTCGCGGTAGGCCTGGGCGAGCAGCAGGTCGGTGTCGGGCCGCCAGCCGTTCGGCAGCTGCACGTCCGCCAGCGCCGAGACCTCCAGCGGGTGGAGCACCCGCCGTTTGAGCCCGGGCAGCCGGAGCGGGCCCTCGCCGTCACCGGCCAGCGCCGGTTCGTCCACCAGCTTGGACTTGTCGAAGTCGGCGGTGTCGATGGACAGCACGCTCCGCACCTCCGGGACCGACCAGAGGTCGTCGATCTCCGGGAGGAGCAGGTTCTGCGTGGTGAGCATGTCCACCCTGGCGGCGGTGTCGTGGATCAGGTGCAGGCGCAGGGCGTGCTCGTCCTCGTCGGCCAGTACCGACTCCACCGCGTACATGACGGCTTGGCGGAGCCGGGTGACGGGATGCGCCTGGTCCGGCGAGTTGCCGGGGGCGACCACCGACTCGGCCTCCTGACGGAGCAGGACCGCGAGGCCGGCGGCGTCCGGTACGGGGTCGGTGTCGCCGAGCAGGTCGGCGCACTGGTCGGCGATCCGCCGCCCCGTCTCGGAGCCCGCGACCTCCGTGAGCAGCTCCGCCAGCCCTTCGGCCAGGGCCTTCTCCTGCTCCGGGTCCAGCGGGCGGTGCTCGGTCTCGATGTTGCTGAACAGCGCCATGGTCGAGGCGTAGGTGCCCAGGTCGATGGTGAGGGACTGGAGCTTGGTGGTACCCCGCAGGTCCCACTCCGGTCGCAGCGGGGCCGGTTCGGCGTTCGGGTCGGGTTCTACGTTCGGATCCGGGCTGCTCATCGTTGGTCCTCCTCGTCGGTGCCGGTGGGCCAGTTCGGGTCGTTGATCAGGTCGCGCAGCGCGGTCAGCGCGTCGGCCTCGCCGGCGCGGACACCGGTGGCAGGTCCTGCGGGGGTGCCGGTGGCCATCCGGCTCAGGTCGGAGTTGGTGGGGATGGCGTCCTGGATGGTCTTGATGCCTCTGCGCAGCCCGCCCACGACGGTCGTCAGCCGTTCCTGCAGCAGCTGGGAGACCTCGTGGTAGAGCGCCAGCACCAGGTCCCTGCGCAGCCGCGCCACCTGCTCGATGTCGGTCCGCCTGCTGATCATCGTCGGGTGCAGCTTCCGCATCCGGTCGACCAGCTCCGGATGCCAGGGCAGGGCCTGGTCGCGGGCCAGCGGGAAGCGGGGCTCGCCGCCGGTCACGGGGCTCCTGCGTAACACGGTCTCCAGCGTGTCGGCCGCCAGCATGGGGTTGGCCAGCGAGTCGAGCAGCGCCGTCCTGCGGACGATCAGGGCCCGGTCGCCCAGCGCGGGAAGCCGCCGCGTCAGCAGCGCCCGATGGGCCGCCAGGTCCGCCTTGGCCCGGCCGAGCGGCGTCCCGTCCGCGTAGGCTCGCCCGCCCCACTCGACCAGCGCCCCCCGCAGCAGGTCCAGGCCGCTCTCGATGACCTCCTGGTGGGAGTCCAGGTACGGCTCGACGAAGTCGGCGGTGCTGACGGCGGCGGGAGTCGACGCGGCCGGGAAGTCGGCCTCGCCGAGACCGGGGAAGGGGTCGAACGGGTCGTCCTCCGACTCCTCGTCGAGGAGGACGACCCCGTCCTTACCGAGGTGAACCAGGCGGCTCCACTCCGGCCACTGCCCCACCGACCGGGCCGCCGCGTCCAGCAGCCGGTACCCGAGGCCGTCCGGATCGGCCGACCGGGGGTCGGTGGCCGGCCGCAGCACCAGGGCCAGCGAGTCCAGCCGCTTGAGCAGGTCGTGCGCGCCGTCCACAAGCGCGGTGCGGAGCCCGGCCAGGGCCACCCGTTCGGCCTCCTGCGCCGGGTCCATCCTCGGTTCCCGCTCGGCCAGCACCGCCACCTTGGTCAGCCCCTCCAGCAGCCGCAGCGCCATCGCCCGCAGCTCGCCGGACCAGATGCGCAGCCCGTCGCCGAGCAGTTGCCGGACGACCAGCCTGCGCAGTCCGGTGATCCCGCCGTCGTGGGTGTAGGCGCGGAGCGCCTCGTTCAGCGGGTGGTGCGGGTCGCGTTCCAGCATCTCCAGCCAGAGGGTCCGCCAGTCGTCCAGCGACTCGGTGGCGTGCGCCATCTCCTGGGCGGTCGTCTCGCCCCACGGCGGGAGGCCCGCCACGGCCGCTCCCGCCAGGGCCGAGGTGAACGCCACCCGGTCCAGCCGGTCGTGGGTGAGCAGCTGGGCCATCTCGTACACCATGGCGAACTTCTCGTGCACCATCGAGTGTCCGTACTCGGCGAAGCTCGCCGGCGCCGGCCGGGCCGGCGCGATCTGGTCGAACCGGTTCGCCGCGACCAGCACCGAGTTGCGCAGCTCGCCCTTGAGGTAACGGTCCCGCTGGAGCAGCGTGTGGAAGCCGGTGATGTGGCTGTTCTTGGCGAGATCGCCCTTCAGCACGATCAGGACGATCGTCGCGTTGGCGATCTCCTCCTCGGTCAGGAAGGAGTCCCGCACCGAGCCCGACCCGAGCCCGGGGAAGTCGACCAGGTCGACGGTCAGCCCCTCCAGGGGCCAGAGCGTGGCGGGCACCGCCAGGTCGATCGTGATCTGGTGGATGAGCGGGAAGGTCGCCCGCAGGGCCTCGGCGTCCAGCGGGTGGGCGGGGTCGATCGGGAGCGCGCCGGAGGGCGGCGGCACCACCGGCGGCAGCCGCCGGTCTTCGCCGATCCGGATGGCCGCGTCCAGCGCCTCCCCGCTGATCGTCACCGGCGCGCCCGCCCCCGCCCGGGGGAGCAGGGCCGCCCCGGCCTTGACCGCCTCGCCGAGCCGCAGCAACTCGTACGCCAGGCCCGGCAGCCGCGCGTTGTCCCCGTTCCACACCTGCGTGCAGAACTCCCGCACCGGCGCCCAGTCCCCGCCCCCGGGATCGTCCGGATCGACCAGCGTCACCGCCTTCAACCGGTCCACCCGGTACGGCAGGCGGTTCTTCTCGACGGTCTCGACGATGGCGTCCCTGAGCCGCCGCGCCAGCTCGGCCACCATCGGCGCCGACATGTAGCTCACCCCGGCCGCCGTCTGGCGGGGCGACTCGCTGCCTGGAGGGGCCGGGTGGAGCCGCAGTACGGCGATGTTCCCGGTGGTGTGCCCGCTGGAGACGGCCAGCAGGCCGGGAATCCCCGCCAGCAGGTTGAGCAGCAGCGACTTGCCGCTGGTGTTGGTGCCCGCCACGGCCACGGACGGGTTGCGGAAGGTGGCCCCGTGCAGGCGGCGGGCGTGGCCGGCGGCCTCGTCGATGGCGGTGGTCAGCTCGGTGACACGCTGCCGGGTCCGGCCGGCGGCAGGGACGGCGGCGCGCACCGCCGAGAGCGCCGCGTTGGCCCGCTCGGCCAGCTCACGGTAGGTCTTGACGGTTTTCTGGTGGTCCATCGGTCTCCTCGGTCAGGGACCATCTCGGCGGAGGTGGTCGGTCCGCATGTCGCGGTAGCGTGCGTCGCGCTCCTTGGCGAGCTGCGCCGCCTGCTGGTCCCGGCGGACGCGTTTCGCCGTGGCGAGGTCCAGGGACTCGTGGTCGGCGATCTCGTTCAGCCGGATGGTGGTCTGGATCCGGGCGGCCTCGGCGCGGACGAGCCCGGCGTGCAGGGTGCGGCCGCTGATGAGCTTCATCACGATCGGCAGCAGGTCCACCAGGAAGAGCAGGCCGCGCAGGAGCCAGGGGATCCAGATCACCGCCGGGTTGCCGGCGTTGGTCCGCTGGAAGGTCTGGAAGGCGTTCTCCTGGGCGAGCCAGCCCGTCTCCTCGGGGAAGCGGGCGCGGGCCTCCTCCTCCATCGGCTTCCTGGCGGGATCCGCAGGTGAGTTCAGGTGGTCGGCCTGCGCGCGGTGATCCTTGATCTCGTCGTTCAGCGTCTTGATGAGTTCGTGGTTCTTGTCGCGGATGTCCTCGTAGTCCTGTTTGGCCTCGGCCTCTTTGTCGGCCTCCCTCCCGGCGAGAGGCCCGAAGCCCGGCCGGTCGGGGTTGTTGATCTCGTCCTTGTAGCTCTGCTGCGCCTTCTCCCACCGGGCGAGGGCGTCATCGATTTCCGTCTGGTACGTCGCGATCCGCTTCTCCAGCGGCGGGATGGCGTCCTGGTGCACCTTGATCTCCTGGTTCACCAGCCGTTTGGTCTCGGCTTCCTGTTTGGTGTCGGCCTGCTGCTGGAGCACCAGCTTGATTTCGGGCTGGAAGATCACCAGGCTGATCGCCTCGCTGATGAAGACGGCGGTGATCATGGCGATGCCGATGCGGATCGCGTACGCGACGAGCCACTGCGTCCCCCGGGCCACCCGCTTGGAACGTTCCCCCGTCTGGGCAGGCGCGGAGCCGGTCAGCTCGTCGGTCGCCTTGGTCTCCGGCCGCCCGGTCGGATAGCTCGGATCGAGCAGGATGAGCCGGTCGACGCTGAGCATGATCAGGCCCCAGAACAGCGCGAGCGGGATGAACCACGGATGGAAGCCGCCGATGATCACCGTGAGGTAGATCGACATGGACACCGCGGCGAGCACCGCCACGATCATCACCATCGTCCCCACGGCCACCGCGCGCATGAGCTCCAGCGGCGTCACGATGTGCCGCATGGCGGCGCCGCCCGCCCAGACCAGGAACCGGTTCACCCGGCCCGTCTCCATGTGCCGCATCACATGCCGCCCTGCCCGAAGACCGCCAGCCAGGAGCCAGGCCGGAAGGGCCGGAATCCCGCCAGCGGAAAGCGGGCGCCGCCGACGGCGCGGATGTCGTCCAGGATGCGGCCCGACACCGCCACCTCCAGCCCCGCCGAGAGCGGCGCGCGGTCGCAGAGCGCGTCGGCCATCCGCACCCCCGGGCCGTCGAACTCGCCGTCCCGCAGTACGGTCAGGCCTTCCGCGATGGCCAGCCGGATGGCCAGCGGCCGGGCGGCGGCGGCGTTGTGCGCGCCGAGCGCCACCCAGGTGGCGTGCACCAGATCGGCCACGGCGCGCGACTCGTCCACTCCCGGGTGGAGCACGCCCGCCCACGGCGAGCGGACCGGGCTGCCCCACAGCAGGCGATCCAGCCGCGCGGCGGCGCACGCGGCCGCCAGCACGTCGGCCAGGTCGTCCAGTGGCCAGCCGGTCGCCGCCACGCACAGCCGCCGGATGGCGGGAGGGTTAGCGTCCATGTGACCAGCATTGGAGGGATAGGACGGCGAAATTCCCTCTTGTCGGGGAATCAGGCGATCTCTGCGGCCGCCCGCAGCCGGTCCAGGTCGTGCACGGTCATCCGGCGGTACCGGGTCTGCAGGATGCCCGCGCGGCGCCACTTCGCCAGCGCCGACTCGGCCGTGGACTCGGCTATCCCGGCCATCGTGGCCATCTCCAGCTGGGTCAGCGCCATGTCGAGCACGATGGTGGTGCCGTTCCGCTCGCCGTACTCGGTGACCAGTTCGTAGATCACCCGGGCCAGCCGCGCGGTGGCGTTGCCCGCGTGGTCGTACACCCGGCGGGCGGTGGCGTACCTGAGCTTGCGCACTACGCTGCGGGCCACCTCGATGGTGATGTCCGGGCGGGTCCGCAGCAGGTTCAGGAACGGGCCGGCGCCGATCCGGACCAGCGTCGCCGGGCCGCTGGTGGTCGCCGTCGCCGAGCGGGGGGCGTCGTCGAGCGCGGCGAACTCGCCGACCAGTTCCCCACGCGGCCGGATGGCCAGCAACCGCTCGTTCCCGGTGCCCCCGGCCGCGGTGATCTTCACGAACCCGTCGAGAATGAGGTAGACCTCGTTGCCCTCGACGGCCTCAAGGAGCAGGGCGGTCCGGTCCGCCCGCGCGATGGTGGTGCCGATCCGGGCGAGCGCCAGCTGGTCGTCCCGGCTCAGCCGCCCCATCAGGCTGGCGGCGGGCCACGTGGTGGGCAACTGGATCACGGCCGCTCCCCATTTTTCTCGCTATTTCGTATTTACGCGATGTGGCGGTGATGCGCGGGAAAACCAGTGGGATGCGAGGCCCGGATCCGGGCACACTGGGGGCCGGAAAGGAGGGATCATGCCGGATTTGGTGGCGCCCAAGGTGCTGTCCTGGGCGAGTGAGATCGACGCGGCGGCGGTCGCGCAGGCGTCCCGGGCGGCACGGCTGGACTTTGTGACGGGGCACGTGGCGTTGATGCCGGACGCGCACGTGGGGATCGGGGCGACCGTGGGGTCGGTGATCCCGACCGAAGGTGCGATCATCCCGGCCGCGGTCGGGGTGGACATCGGCTGCGGGATGGTGGCCACCGAGACCACGCTGACCGCCGCGGACCTGCCGGACACGCTCGACGCGCTGATGCCCCTGGTGGAGCGGCGCATCCCGGCCGGGGTGGGCAAGGGGCACCAGGACGGTGCCATCGACCAGACTCTGCACGTGCTCGGACGGCCGCGCACCGAGCTGACCGTCAAGCAGGAGGAGAAGGTCGCCCTGCAGTTCGGGACGCTCGGCTCGGGGAACCATTTCGTCGAGGTCTGCCTGGACGAGCGGGATCGGGTGTGGACCGTGCTGCACTCGGGGTCGCGGGGGATCGGCAACCAGCTGGCCACCCAGCACATCGTGGACGCCAAGAACCTGATGAAGCGGCAGGAGCGCACGCTGGAGGACCCGGACCTGGCGTACCTGGTCCAGGGGACACCGGAGTTCGACGACTACATCGCGGACATGCTCTGGGCACAGGCGTACGCGATGGCGTCCCGGGCCCGGATGGACGCGGTGCTCACCGCGGCGCTGTTCGAGGTGGTCGGGGCCGGTGAGCGGGTACGCATGATCAACTGTCATCACAATTTTACGCAGCGTGAGAATCATCTCGGGAAGACGCTGTGGATCACCCGGAAGGGCGCCATCAAGGCCGACAAGGGCGACGAAGGGGTCATTCCCGGGTCGATGGGGACGCGGTCCTACATCGTGAAGGGGCGGGGGAACGCTGAGTCGTACCACTCGTGCTCGCACGGGGCCGGGCGGCGGATGTCGCGGGGCCAGGCACGCCGGGCGCTGTCGGCGAAGTCGCTGACCGAGGCGATGGCCGGGCGGACCTGGAACTCCAATCGGGCGGCGGCGTTGGTGGACGAGCACCCGAAGGCGTACAAGTCCATCGACAAGGTCATGGCGGATCAGCAGGACCTGGTTGAGGTGCAGCACACGCTGCGGCAGGTCTTCAACTACAAGGGTTGATCGGGCAAAGCACCGGGGATCGGGGAATGTTGGCCGGGTGGCGGCTGCTGTGTAAGGCGACAGCCGCTACGAAATGCCGGAAATATTGGGTATTAGGCTGATGTTTTCGCGCGATGGAGGTCCCCGGTGCTGGTCGACTCGTTCGGGCGGGTGGCGACGGACCTGCGGGTCTCGCTGACCGACCGGTGCAACCTGCGGTGTGCCTACTGCATGCCGCCAGAGGGCCTCGACTGGCTGCCCAAACCCGAACTGCTGACCGCCGAGGAGATCGTCCGGCTGGTACGGCTCGGCGTGGAACGCCTGGGCATCACCGAGGTCCGGTACACCGGTGGGGAACCCCTGCTCCGCCGGGAACTTCCCGAGATCGTGGCCCATACCTCGGGGCTGGGCGCGGAGACCTCGCTCACCACCAACGGGATCGGGCTGGCCCGGCTGGCCGGGCCGCTGGCCGAGGCCGGGCTGCACCGGGTGAACGTCTCCCTGGACACCCTCGATCCGGAGATCTTCCGGCGGCTGGCCCATCGGGACCGGTTGCCGGACGTGCTCGCGGGGCTGGCCGCCGCCGACGCGGCTGGACTGGCCCCGGTGAAGGTCAACGCGGTTCTGATGCGGGGGATCAACCAGCACGAGGCGGCTCCGTTGCTGCGGTACTGCCTGGAGCATGGGTACGAGCTGCGGTTCATCGAGCAGATGCCGTTGGACGCGCAGCACGGCTGGAAGCGCCAGGACATGATCACGGCGGAGGAGATCCTGGCCGAGCTCGGGCAGGAGTTCAAGCTGGTCGAGGACGATCCTCGGGAGCGGGGGAGCGCGCCCGCCGAGCTGTTCCTGGTCGACGGGGGGCCGGCCAGGGTCGGGGTGATCGGAGCGGTGACCCGGCCGTTCTGCGGGGCCTGCGATCGGGTACGGCTGACCGCTGACGGGCAGGTGCGCAACTGCCTGTTCGCGACCGAGGAGTCGGATCTGCGTGGTGCCATGCGGGGCGGGGCCTCTGATGATGAGCTGGTGGAGCGGTGGCGGGCTGCTGTGCGTACCAAGAGGGCGGGGCACGGCATCGACGATCCTGCCTTCTTGCAGCCCGCCCGGCCGATGAGCGCCATCGGCGGCTGAGGCGATTCCGGTGCCTTCGGGGCTGCTGCGGGTTAGTGGAACGGATGCCTGAGGTGACTGGTTCGCCGCCCTTTGATGCTGTGATCCTCACTGGGGGTGCGGCACGTCGGTTCGGGGGTGGGGACAAGCCTGGCGCGCTGGTGGGCGGGCGGTCGCTGGTCGAGCGTGTCGCCGCCGCTGTGGCCGCCGCCGGGCGGCTGGTGGTCGTGGGGGAGCGGCGGGAGTTGGCCCGGCCCGGGACGATCTTCACGCGGGAGGATCCGCCAGAGGGTGGGCCCGTGCCGGCCGTGCGGGCGGGCGTCGTGCACTGCCACGCGGACTGGGTGGCCCTGCTCGCCGGGGACCTGCCGTTCTTCACGGCGACGGATGTGGAACGCCTGCTCACGGCTGCCGCAGGTCAAGCCCGGGACGCGCTGGTGGATGAGAGTGGGCCGGCGAGGGCCGTGCTGGTGGATGACGGTGGGCCCGCGGGGGACGTGCCCGTGGGTGACGGTGGGCGTTCGGGGGACGTGCCCGTGGGTGACGGCGGGTCGGCGGGGGCCGTGCTGGTGGATGACACTGGGCGGGAGCAGTGGCTGGCGGGTGTGTGGCGGCGGTGGGTGCTTGTCGAGGCGCTTGGTCGCTACGATGGCCGCTCGCTTCACGGGCTGCTGGCGCCGTTGGGCCCCGCCAAGGTCGACGCGGGTGCGGACGGCCGGACTCCGTGGTTCGACTGTGACACGCCCGCCGACCTGGCCCTCGCCAACCAACAGGAGGAGACCCGGTGAACGGAGAGGAGACCGTGTGAACGTGCTGGAGGAGTGGACCGCCCTGGTCTGCCGGGAACTCGGGCTGGACCCGTCCCAGCTGGATCGGGACGCCGTGCTCGACCTGACCCGGGACGTCGCCCACGGGGTCGCCCGCCCGGCCGCGCCGCTCACCGCCTACCTGGTCGGCCTCGCCCAGGGCACCGGCACGGCTCCGCCCGACGTGATCGCTCGCATCTCCGCCCTCGCGGCCGACTGGCCGCGCATTCCGGAGCAATCTTGATTCCGGGGTGGTCCTGATTCCGGAGCAGCCCGATTCCGGAGCAGCCCTGAGTCAGGGGTATCCCTGATTCGGGTTAGTCCTGGAGAAGCCCTGTCAAGGAGGCGGTCAATCCGCCTCATCAAAATTTCACGCTTACCAGACGGAAACAGGTCTCAGAAAAGGGCGATGCCGGGTGGTTACGGGGGCAAACCACCCGGCATCGCTTCATCGGCGTTCCGACGGGGGCCCGGAACGCCGGCACCAGCGCTCCGACGGGGGACCAGAGCGCTTGGCTAAACTGTACACCTCCCACCCTTGGGATGCGTCAAGACTTTGTCACGACCCGATCTCGCGTCGATGCCGTGGTATCTCGTTTTGGTTAGATTCGGTCTCGTCCATGGGTGAAGGCAGACCCGCCGCCCGCTCGTTGGCCCCGATCACGGCAAGGTACGGCAAAAGTACGGCACCGGCGATGAAGAGCAACCGGATGGGCCACGGCGCCGGCACGGCCACCGCCAGGATCAGGCAGATGACACGGATGCTCATCTTGATGACGTAGGCGATCTCGCGCTTGCGGATGTCCTCCGACAGACTGGGCTGCGCGTCCGTCACCGTGTGAACGACGGGGTGGCCCTTGCGCCTAACCCTCATGAATCCACCCTACGTCTCCGCGATACGATCATGTATGCACCATCGGGCAACACCATCGGCACCGCCGAGGAGGACCCATGACGGACCGAACCTATCGGGTGACCGAGATCGTCGGCACTTCGGGGGAGAGCGTTGACCAGGCGATCCGCAACGGCATCCGCCGTGCCGCCCAAACCCTCCGCCACCTCGACTGGTTCGAGGTAACCGAGGTCCGCGGCCACATCCAGGACGGCGAGGTGGCCCACTTCCAGGTAGGCATGAAGGTCGGCTTCCGCCTCGAAGACTCCGACTGACCAAACCCCGCCACTGACTCCCGGCGCACCGCAGCTGTCCCACCGCACCCGGGCCTCGCTACAGGCGGGATTTCCCGGGTTCTCGGGCCTCCGTTACCGGCGAGGGTTTCCCAGATTGCCGTGCTTGTCCCACCCGCCCGCCCCTGTTTGACATTTGGTCGGACCCGGCTCCGCAATCCGAGGGAACCTCCGCCGGTAGCGGAGGCCCGAGTGGGGGGTGGGATAGCTGTGGTGGGTATGCGTGTGGTCCCACCCGGCTTGGTGGGTTAGTTGGCCTGGCTGACTGTTGACATGTTGAAGTCGGGGACCCGGATCGGGGGCATGATCGATCGGGTGAAGTAGTCGTTCCATTCGCGGGGGAGGGTGCGGATGCTGGTGCCGACCTCGGTCATGCGGTTGAGAAGGTCTACGGGGGACTCGTTGAAGCGGAAGTTGTTGACTTCGCCCACGACCTCGCCGTTTTCGACGAGGTAGACGCCGTCTCGGGTGAGGCCGGTGAGCAGGAGGGTCTGGGGGTCCACCTCGCGGATGTACCAGAGGCAGGTGACCAGGAGACCGCGGTCGGTGCCTGCGATCATTTCCTCCAGCGTGCCGCCGCCGGTGGCGCTCTCCATGATCAGGTTGTCGATCTGCGGGGTGGTGGCCAGCCCGGTCAGCTCGGCGGAGTGCCGGGTCTGCACCAGGTTGGTCAGGCGGCCGTCCCGGATCCAGTCGGTCTCGGTCAGCGCCAGGCCGTTGTCGAAGACGGACTGCTCCCGGCCGGAGGCGTGCGCGACCGCGAAGTCCAGGCACTCCACGCCCGCCCTAGCCGGATCGCTGAACAGCCGCACGGGCAGCGTCGACAGTTCCTCGCCCACCCGGGTGCCCCCGCCGGGCTTGGCGAACACGGTCCGGCCGTCGGCCGCGTCCCGGGCCCCGGCCGACCAGTAGAGATAGATCATCAAGTCCGAGACCGCGCCCGGCGGCAGGATCGTCTCGTACCGCCCGGCGGGCAGGTCGATCCGGCGCTTGGCCCAGTCCAGCCGCTGGGCCAGCGTTTCGTCCAGCGCGGTCACGTCCACGTCGGCGAAGTCGCGGGTGGCCACCCCGGCCCAGGCCGAACGGGTCATGTCGGGCGACTTGGCGTTCAGCTCCAGCCGCCCGGTGGGCTGGTCGTGGCGGCGGCGCAGGCCGGTGCTGCTGCCCACGAAGACCGAGTCCACCTGGTGCTCGGCGAAGCCGTACAGCCGGCGGCCGGAGGCCTCGGCGGTGGCGAAGCACTCGCCCAGGGCCGGGGCGAAGCCGGAGAACACCTCGATCGAGGTGCGGCGCACCGGGTCGTCCCAGTCGGCGTCGGAGCCCTCGGCCACCAGCGGGCGGGCGTCCTCGGCGGGCTCGGCGTCCCTGGCCGCGGCGTCCGCCGCCGCCACCACGTCCGCCAGCTGGTCGGGCCGCACGGCGGCGCGGGAGACCACGCCCACCCCGGACCCGGCGATCGAGATCACCGTCAGCCGCGCCGACCTGGTCACCCCGTTGGTGGTCAGCGTGTTGCCCGCGAAGCGCAGGTTGGCGGTGGAGCCCTCGTCCACGATGACGACACGCTGGTCGGCGCCCGGCAGCGCGAGCGCGCGTTCGACTGTCTCCTGCGGGGTCACTTGCCGCCCTCCTGCACCGTGTTGAGGATCCGTACATTCCGGAACCGGGCCGACGGGCAGCCGTGGCTGACCGGCGCGACCTGGCCGGGCTGGCCCTTGCCGCAGTTGAAGGCGCCGCCGAGCACGTAGGTGTGCGGGCCACCCACCGCGTCCATGGACCGCCAGAAGTCGGTGGTGGTGGCCTGGTAGGCGACGTCCCGGAGCTGACCGGCCAGCTTGCCGCCGGAGATGCGGTAGAAGCGCTGGCCGGTGAACTGGAAGTTGTAGCGCTGCATGTCGATCGACCAGCTCTTGTCGCCGAGCACGTAGATCCCGTTGTCCACCCCGGCGATCAGCTCCTCGGTGGACGGGCCGCCCTCGGCCGGGCGCAGCGAGACGTTGGCCATGCGCTGCAGCGGCGGGTGGCCGGGGGAGTCGGCGAAGGCGCAGCCGTTGGAGCGGCCCAGGCCTTTCAGCAGGGCCATGCGCCGGTCCAGCTGGTAACCGGTGAGCGTGCCGTCCCTGACGATGTCGAAGGACTGGGCCTGCACGCCCTCGTCGTCCCAGCCGACGGTGGCCAGGCCGTGCTCGGCGGTGCGGTCGCCGGTGACGTTCATGATCTTGGAGCCGTAGGTGAGTTCGCCCAGCTGGTCGAAGGTGGCGAAGGAGGTTCCCGCGTAGGCGGCCTCGTAGCCGAGCGCGCGGTCCAGCTCGGTGGCGTGGCCGATCGACTCGTGGATGGTCAGCCACAGGTTGGACGGGTGCACGACCAGGTCGTATCGCCCGGACTCGACGGAAGGGGCGGCGAGCTTCTCGGCCAGCAGTTCCGGCAGGGTGGCCAGCTCGGCGGGGAAGTCCCAGCCGGTGCCGGTCAGGTACTCGTACCCCCGCCCGACCGGGGGCGCCAGGGTGCGCATGTCGTCGAAGCGCTCGCCGTCGGACTTCATCACGGTGATCGACGGATGCACCCGCACCCGCTGCTGGGTGGTGATCGTGCCGGCCGAGTCGGCGTAGAACTTCTGCTCCTTGACCTGCATCAGGGAGGCCGAGACGTGGTCGACCTGGCCGAGCAGGCCGCGTGACCAGTCGCCGAGCAGGTCCACCTTCTCGCGGAGCGGCACGTCGAAGGGGTCGATGTCGTAGGCGGAGACCCAGGTCACATCGGCGTATACGCCTTCGGGCGCGAGTTCCACCGGTTCCCGGTTGATCGGCGCGCTGACCTGGGCCACCGTCACCGCCTGCTCGGCCACGGCCGCCGCCGCCTCCGGGGTCAGCTCGATCCCGGCGGCGAACCCCCAGGTCCCGTCCTTGACCACCCGCACGGCGAAGCCGAGGTCGTCGGCGTCGATGGAGCCCTCCAGCCGGGCGTCGAACAGGCGGAGTGTCTCCGCGCGCACCCGTTCGAGGCGGAACGACGCGTGCTCGGCGCCCAGCTCGCGGGCCCGGGTCAGCGCGGCGTCGGCCAGCCGCCTGAGCGGCAGGGCGAGGAAATCCGGATCGATCTCACGCATGCTGAGGATCCTATCCGGGGCCACCGACAAGCCCAGGCAGCGAGAGCGAGGCCAGGCCGGGGTCCGTGGTGGGTCCCGGGTGGGGTCTGGAGCTGGGTTCTGGCCGAACCCCACCACGCCGGACCTGTGATCTTGTGCTCGCCGGACAAGTAGTTACCGGACGGTAGCCGATAGCGTCGGGTCATGGCTCGTTCTGTACTCGTCACCGGCGGCAACCGCGGCATCGGCCTCGCGATCGCCCGCGAACTCGCGGCGACCGGCGACGCCGTGGCCGTCACCCATCGATCCGGCGAGCCCCCGGAGGGGCTCTTCGGCGTGCGCTGCGACGTCACCAGCCAGGCCGAGGTGGACGCCGCGTTCGACAAGGCCGAGGCCGAACACGGCCCGGTCGAGGTGGTGATCGCCAACGCCGGCATCACCAAGGACACGCTGCTGGCGATGATGAAGGAGGAGACCTTCACCGATGTCATCGACACCAACCTGACCGGCGCCTACCGGGTGGCCAAGCGGGCGGTCCGCCCGATGCTCCGGCTCAAGCGCGGCCGGATCGTGCTGATCTCCTCGGTGGTCGGCCTGCTCGGCTCGGCCGGGCAGACCAACTACGCCGCGTCCAAGGCCGGCCTGGTCGGTTTCGGGCGTTCGCTCGCCCGCGAGCTCGCCTCCCGGAACATCACCGTCAACGTGGTGGCCCCCGGTTTCGTGGAGTCGGACATGACCGCCGAACTCTCCGAGGAGCAGCGGGAGCTCATCCGCAAGCAGATCCCGCTCGGCCGTCAGGCACAGGCCGCGGAGATCGCCAGGGTCGTGCGCTTCATCGCCAGCGACGACGCCTCCTACATCACCGGGGCGGTCATCCCCGTCGACGGCGGACTGGGAATGGGGCACTAACCATGGGAATTCTCGAGGGCAAGCGGCTCCTGGTCACCGGCGTGCTCACCGACGCCTCGATCGCCTTCAACGTGGCCCGGCTGGCCCAGGAGCAGGGCGCCGAGGTGGTGCTCACCGGTTTCGGCCGGCTGAGTCTGGTGGAGCGGATCGCCAAGCGGCTGCCCACGCCGCCGCCGGTGATCGAGCTGGACGTGCAGAACACCGAGCACCTGGACACGCTGGCCGACCGGGTCGGCGAGCATCTGGACGGGCTCGACGGGGTGGTGCACTCGATCGGCTTCGCGCCGCAGAGCTGCCTGGGCGGCAACTTCCTCAACACCCCCTGGGAGGATGTGGCCACCGCGCTGCACATCTCCACCTTCTCCTACAA
This sequence comes from Acrocarpospora catenulata, assembly GCF_018476525.1. GTDB lineage: Bacteria > Actinomycetota > Actinomycetes > Streptosporangiales > Streptosporangiaceae > Acrocarpospora > Acrocarpospora catenulata. The sequence goes on along the minus strand of NZ_JAHCST010000094.1, from coordinate 5,690 downwards.
GTCGCTCGCCGTGGCCTGCCTGCCGCTGATGAAGGAGGGCGGCGGCTCGATCGTCGGTCTCGACTTCGACGCGACCAAGGCGTGGCCGGTCTACGACTGGATGGGCGTCGCGAAGGCGGGCCTGGAGTCCGTCAACCGTTACCTCGCCCGCGACCTTGCCAAGCACGGTATCCGGGTGAACCTGGTGGCCGCCGGTCCGCTGCGTACCATGGCGGCCAAGAGCATTCCCGGCTTCAAGGAGTTCGAGGACAGCTGGCCGGCCAAGGCCCCGCTCGGCTGGGACCTGGCCGACACCGTCCCCGCCGCCAAGGCGTGCCTGGCCCTGCTCTCCGACTGGTTCCCCGCCACCACCGGCGAGATCGTCCACGTCGACGGGGGCGTCCACGCCTTGGGCGCCTGACCTCTCAGGACCCGTCAGGCCAGCCTGTGGCGGCTGCTCGCGGGCAGCGGCAGTCCGGAGAGAGGCAGCGCCTCCTCGGCTTCCCGCTCCTCGCGGGCCCGCCGCGCGGCCACCACCCGGGTGGCCAGCACGGCCGAGAGCAGCAGCACCGCCGTCAGCGCCGTCCCCACCGGGTCGTACGTCTGGTGCGGCCGGCCCCGTACCGCGGGGGAGTGGCCGGACAGCCCGGGCACGAACTGTCCAGGCCACAGCAGCGACATTCCGGCCCGGTCGAGATCGATTGGGCCACCCTCGTCGCCGCCGTTGCCGTCCCCGTTCCCGGGCGCCGGATCGGTGCCCTGCTCGTCGGAGTCCACGAACTCGGGCCGTTGCCGTACGGGCCGCTCCGGTTCGGGGGGAAGCGTGCCGTCCCCGTCCGCGGCTTCACTCGGCCGGGTCTTCGAGGGTTCGTCCCCCTTGGGGGTCTTCCCCTGCCCGCAGTCCGGCGCGGCCAGCAGCGGCAGGCAGGTGTCCTGCACGGTCTTGGTGACGGTCTTGGTGAGGGCGCCGGTCACCCCGCCGACACCCTTGTCGCTCTGGCCCTGCGTCGGGGAGGGGCTCGGCTGCGCCGTGGGGCTGCCGCCCGTCCCCGTGCTCGCCCCCAGGTTGCCCGCCACGCCGGCCACCCCGCTGACCGTCTTGTCCACCCCGTCGGTCACCGGTGCCAGCGCGTTGCCGGTCACCCCGTCCACCACGTCGGTGACGCCGTCGACCACCTGGCACAGCCCGTTGGTGACTCCCGAGAGCAGCCCGCGCGCGTCACAGTCGGCCGCCTGCGCGGGACTCGCCAGCAGCGCGGGTAAGCCTCCGCCGAGCGCGAGCGCCAGCGCGCCGGCGGAGATTGCGGACGCGTTCTTACGTCCGATCCCCATACAAGTCGCCTCCCCATCCCAGCAAGCGCATCGCTTACTTGGCTCGCTTCAGTTTTTGCCGCCTCACCCGTGTTTTCCGCTAAGAGTTGCGATTCGGTATCGACGCGTAATACGCGAGGCCCCCTCTCATTCCCCGAATGGCGGACTGGATCACCACGGCAACGGCTCCAGGTCGCGATCCACCAGGCGCCAGCCGACGACGGACTCGACGATGGGATGTTGCTCGCCCAGCACGCGGCGCAGGCGCCCAAGAACCGATTCCCGCCGTTCCCGGGCCTCGTCGGCGCGCCGGTCCGCACGCAGCACGGTCGCGAGATTGGCGTCGCAGACGAGGGTGCCAGCAGGTTGGCGCCGCGCAGATAGATCATCCGGTTGTTGGCGGCGATGAGGGTGTACGGATTCTCCTCGCCGAGTTGGTTCCGGTACGTCTCCCAGACCTCGGTGGCCAGATTGAGGGCCGCGGCTTCCTCGCCCGCCCCGGAAAGATCACAGGCGAGGTTCAGCTTGCAGGCGATGGTGTCGGGCCCATGAGGGCCGAAACGTTGGAGACAGATGTCGTAGGTCGCCTCGGTCAACTGCCTGGCCTCCCCGTGAATCCCCGCCTTACGCAGGGAGACGGCCAGGCTCAGGGCGGTACGCAGGGTGTCGGGCAGGTCGGGACCGAGTACCCGTTGGTAGGAGGCCAGCGTGCTGCGCAACATTTCGGCCGATCGCGGGTACTCACCCGCCTCGCGCAGGTCGAGCGCGAGATTGTTCTCGGAGGACAGGGTGAAAGGGTGATCCACGCCAAGGACGTCGCGACGGCGGGCCAGCGTTTCCCGGTCAAGCCGCTCCGCCCCTTGGAAGTCGCCCACGTGCCGCATCGCGACCGCGAGGTTGCCGGCCGCCATCAGCGTACGCGGGTGGTCATCGAGGAACAGCTCCCGGGTCTGGGTGAACGTGTCCTGCTCCATCCGAAGGGCCTCGCTCAACTCCCCCAGTGCCCTCAGGTCGGCGGCGAGCCCCGCGGCCGTCATCAGCGTGTGCGGATGCGGGCTGGGCAGCACGTTGCGTTGGTCAACCAGGACCGCCGCGTCGAGATCGCGGGCCTCCTGATAGCGGCCCTGGGACCGCATCACGTTGCCCATCTCGAATCGCAGGTGAAGGGTCTGCCGATCGTAGGTCCCGAGTTTGTCGATCCACCGCTCCTCCAGCTCATGGCCGAGTTCGAGCGCCCGCTCGAACTCGCCGCGCTTCCACAGGTAGCGGACCCGGTCGATGAGCAGCTGACGTGTCTCCTCCTCGTCGCAGTCACGAGCCCTGGACGGCCCGAGGTGCGGCCAGATCTCGTCGTAGCGCGGCCAGCTCGCCGGGTCGTCGGTGTCTCCGAGCCGGGGGCGGGCGCCCAGGAGAATCCGGTGCACGTCATGTGCCGTCGCGTCCTGCTCCTCGGCGCTCATCCGGTCGCGCAGCACCGCTTGGACAAGACGATGCACCTGAACGGAATTGTCACGCTGGTCGACCTTGGCCAGCGCGAACCTGCTCAGCTCGCGCACCAGGCGGCCAATCATGATCTTTTCGCGGAGCGAGTCGTCGTACTTCACCAGGCAGCGCACCGTCTCGTCGCCGTACAGCATGGCGAGCGACACGGGCTCGGGGGCGAAGAACGACAGCAGTTCGAGGAGCCGGACCGCGGCCGGCGAACGCTCACTGAGCCGGTTGAAGGACACGTTCCAGGTGAGGACCACCGGGGTGGGATAGGAATGGGTCTCGCCCAGGGCGAGCATGGCCGCCGGTTGGCGGGAGAGTTGCTCCAGGTACTCCGCCACGTTCATGCCGGTCTCCTGGAGCCAGGCTCCGGCCTGCTCGATGGCCAGGGGCAGATCGCCCAGGGCGGCTGCCACGAGGTCCGCTTCGTCCTCGCTCAGCCCGAGCACGCGGCGTCTCAGGTGGTCCAGGCTCTCCCACCGGGTGAACACGTCGATCTCCAGCGGGGTCGCCAGCTGCGACCACGTCTGGTTGCGCGAGGTGATCAGCACATGTCCTGAAGGGCCACCGGGAAGAAACGCCTCAAGGTCCTGCGGACTGTCGGCGTTGTCGAAGATCAGCAGCCAGCGCGCGTACGGATCGCCGCGCCGGAGCGCGTCCTTGGCGGCCTGCGCGGCCTCGGCCACGTTGTCGCCCACCCTGATCCCGAGCCGTTCCGCCAGCTCGGCCATGGCCCCGTTGAGCAGTTCCGTCTGTTCGGCCGAGATCCACCAGACGACGTCGTAGTCGGTCATGTAGCGGTGCGCGTATTCGATCGCCAGCTGGGTCTTGCCGACTCCGCCGAGCCCGTACAGGGCCTGCGGCACGTGAACCTGGGTCACGACCGCCTGGGAACTGCCGACCAGCGCGTTCCGCAGCCGCTCCAGCACCTCGGTGCGCCCGGTGAAGGTCGCGTTCCTGGTCGGCAGATGCAGCACGGCGGGCTGCGTCCCGGGAAAGCGCAGGGCGTTGACCTGGACGACCGGCGGGACCAGGTGCTCCGGACGGCCGACGGCCCGCAGCAGGGCGACCCGGGCCTGCGCCTCGTCCAGGCGAACCAGGTCCACCAGCATCGATGTGGTGTACGGAAGCCGCACATCCGCGACCCGGATCGGGATGCGGCGGGCCCGCACGCCCGGCACCTCGTCCACCGCCGCCGGCTGCCACAGATTCGCTGTCTGGGCGGAACGCACGTAGGCCGGAGAGATCAGCGCCAGGGTCCTGGCGCCGGGGCCGCCCAGGCCCGCCGGCGCGGTCTCGCCCCGCGCTCCGCCGGAGTCGCGGGTGTGCACGCGCAGACCCGCCTGCACCAGCACCGCCCTGATCCATTCCGCCCAGAGCAGGTCATCAGGCACATAGTCGAGGTAGATATCGGTGGAAACGGAAGGACGTTGGCGGACAAACATGTCCCGATATCTCAGCCGCACCTCATCCGCCAGGGGCGGCAGTGTCCTGACCCGGCCCTCGGTGATGGCTTCGACCAGGCGCTCATAGGACGACAGGAGCGAGCTCGGCGACGCGGGCGCGTCCGCGAAAGTGGCCAGCGTCTCCTCGTAGGCGTAGAAGGGCTTGTACGGAATCTCGACCGCACCCCAGTAGACGTTCACTTCCGCCGAGGCCAGGCCGATCGGGAAACGTTCGAACCGGTGTCGTGCGAAGGCGCGTCCCGCGTCCAGTTTCTCCTTCTCGGCGTCGTCCACCCGCATCGGGACCGGCAGATTCTGATTCCGCGATCGGGATAACGATCGGCGATCTGCGTGGCGATGCCGGCCGCTCCCTCGATGCTCTGGTCGCTGAGTGTGAAACAGACCACCAGGATGTCGGGAAGGTGCACGGTGCAGATGTCAGCGATGTCGCTGAGCCCGCTCCGGCTGTCGATGAGCACGTAGTCGTAATTGCGCCGCATGTCGTCGCGGAGCGCGTCGAGGAACTGGCCGCCGCCCAGCCTGCGGTAGAAGTTGTCCCAGTCGAAGTCGGATACCAGCGCCGAGTAGTCCCGGTTCTGCCGTCCGCACGAAAGGAAATCGATCGCGCCGTCGCCGGGAAAGTGTTCCCATTCGATCGAGACCGTATGGACTCCCACCCGGGCGTACTCGCGATGCCAGTCCGCTGGGCGCTGCACCTGTCGGGTCGCACTCCAGCAGTAGTCCGAGATGAGTTCGATCACACCCTGCGTTGTGGCAATGTCGGTGCTCTTCAGGAAGGGGCGGAAGAATTTGTGCAGTCCCGGCGACTCCAGATCCCAGTCGACGACCAGCACCCGTTTACCGTTCGCCGCGAGGATCCATGCCGTGTTGGCCAGCGTCATCGTGCGGCCGGCCCCACCCTTGAACGAGTAGAACGTGATGATCCGGCCGTCGCGGTCTTCTGTCATCGTGTCTCCCTTGGGTCTGACAGGCCCGGCGAAAACTCGGCGACCACAGCCGCGGGCGCCGGGTTCCAGGTACCAGTGGCGGGAAAGACTGGACTTCACGTAGGTAGGGCGTGCACAAGGCCTGGATGACCTGCCGCAGGACGAAGGAGAACCGCGTCAGCCCGCTGACGCCGTTGATCGCGTCCAGGGCGGTGGTAGGAAAGCTTTCCCGCAGGCCGAGCCGCAGTTCGGCCTCCGCGCCCCTGAGCTGCTCGTCGAGCTCGTTCCACGGCACCAGCACGCCCACCCACGGCTTGTTCCTGCGGTCCAGGGCCTGCAATATCCCGCGAGTTTCCGCATCGAGCGTCATCCACGGGTCGACCAGGACCACCCCCAGGGCCCCGGCGTATCGAGGTTTCGTCCGGGTTTGGTTTCTCCGGTACCGCTGAGCCTGGGGCGCGGGCTGCGTACGGAGTGAAGAGCGGGGTAACGACTGGCCAAGCGCCCAACGAGGAAGGGC
>NZ_JAHCST010000093.1 GCF_018476525.1 Acrocarpospora catenulata | reverse complement strand
TGGTCCCCGTCCTACTTCGCCGCCTCCTGCGGCGGAGCCCCACTCTCGATCATCAAGGAGTACATCGAGAACCAGAAACGGCCCGGCTGAGCTACTCAGGCGGACCACCTGTCACGGCACCGCTCGGGACTGGAGGCCCTCCCGCGCTGTCGTTTCCTCCCGGGCGTTAACGGCGCCGGATAACGGCGGGAGGCTGGTGACCCTTCTCGGTTCTGTCGGGGGCTCTTAGACTCAGCACACCAAGCGCTTGATCAGAGGTCCCGGGGTGGTGTCGTCATGGACCGGGCTCGGCAGGGTTGGGGACGGTGGGTGTGGGCGAGCAGGGCGTGAGCACCAGTGCGGACCGCGCGACCGAGGGCGAACGGGTGGCCGGTGGTCACGGCGAGGTGCGGAAGAAGGCGATGCGGCGGGCCTTCAGCACGCAGCGGCCGGAAGATCTTGGCGGTGGAGTCTGGAGTGTGCCGGTGCCTATTCCGGGCAATCCGCTGGGGTACACGCTGGTTTACGCGATCGAGTCGGCGCGGGGGCCCGTGCTGGTGGACGCCGGGTGGAACCATCCTGATGCCTGGGAGGCGTTGACGGGCGGGCTGGCGGCGGTGGGGATGGATGTCGCGGAGGTCCGGGGGGTGGTGGTCACGCATTTTCATCCCGATCACGCGGGGCTGGCCGGGCAGGTGCGGGAGCGTTCCGGGGCGTGGATCGCGATGCACGAGGCCGATACAACGGTGGTCCGGACGTTCCGGGCGTTCGCGGATGGTCCGCATTCGGACGCTCACTCGGACATGCTGCGGCGGGCGGGGGCGGACAGCGATGAGGTGGCCGCGCTCGTGTCCGGGCGGCCGGAACCGCCCGCGTTGCCCGATCGGGAGGTACGGGACGGAGAGCTGATCGACCTGCCCGGGCGGCGACTCCGGGTGATCTGGACTCCCGGCCACTCACCGGGCCACATCTGCCTGCACCTGGAGGACGCCGACCGAGTGTTCACCGGCGATCACGTCCTCCCCGATATCACGCCACATATCGGGATTTATCCGTACGACCGGCATGATGTTGATCCTTTGGGGGACTTCATGGCGTCGTTGCGGCGGGTGATGGAGTTGGGAGCGATCGAGGCGCTGCCCGCCCATGAGGTGAGATTTCCTGATGTGGCGCGGCGAGCGGCGGAGATCCTCGACCATCACGAGGAGAAGCTCCAGACGCTGGCGGAACTGCTGGCCGAGGCGGCGAAACCCCTGACCATCTGGGAGGTCGCGGGGCGTATGACCTGGAACCGCCCGTGGGAACAGTTGCCGCCGATGTTGCGGGGAATGGCCGCCGGGGAGGCCGCCGCGCACCTGCGTACCCTCGAAGTGCGCGCATTGGTCGAGCGCACGGAGGGTGAGCCGGTCCGGTTCGGCATACACTCATAGACATCGGATGTCTCAAGGGTGGGTGTGCGTAGCGTGGCGGTTACCGACGCGGCGATCGATCGAATCAAGGGAATGATCATTGCGGGTGAGCTGGCCCCTGGGGACAGGCTGCCCAAGGAGGCCGACCTGGCCGAACGGCTGGGCCTGTCCCGCAACTCGCTCCGCGAGGCCGTCCGCGCCCTCGCCCTCATCAACGTCCTGGACGTACGGCAGGGCGACGGCACCTACGTCACCAGCCTGGAACCCCGGCTGCTGCTGGACGCGCTCTCGTTCGTCGTCGACTTCCACCGCGACGACACCGTGCTCCAGTTCTTCCAGGTCCGCCGCATCCTCGAACCGGCCGCCACCGCGATGGCCGCCACCACGATGTCCGACGCGGACATCGCCGAACTCCGCAAGATCCTGGACGCGCTGCCCGCCAACCCGTCCATCGAGCAACTGGTCGCCAACGACATCGAGTTCCACCAGCGCATCGCCGAAGGCTCCGGCAACGCCGTGCTCTGCTCGCTGATCGAATCCCTCTCCGGCCCTACCACCCGAGCCCGGGTCTGGCGCGGCCTCACCCAGGAGAACGCCCCAAGCAAGACCCTCGACCAGCACTACGCCATCTACGAAGCAATAGCCGCCCGCCAACCGGAAGTAGCCCAGGCCTGGGCAACCGTCCACATCGCCGGCGTCGAAGAATGGCTCCGCCAAGCCCTTTAACCTCCGCTCCTGACCTCTGCTCCTCTGCTCCTGAGCTCTGGCTCCTGACCTCTGCTCCTGACCTCTGCCCCGCCTCGCCTCTTGCTCGGGCCACCGACGCCGGCCGCGGTCATCGCCGCCGCGGGTCACGCCGGTCGCGAAAGCCGGGCCGCCACGGCTGGCCGGGGCTGCGGTCGGCGGGGGTTGGGATGCGCGCATCGCGTCCGTAGGCAGTGCCCGAATCAGCGGCGGGACGGCGTTTTCCGTCCTCGCCGGGACAGGTCCACCGGCCCACCCCATCACCTCTGCCCTTCAGTTGGCCGCGGGCCGGTCCAGGAGATTCGCCAGGTGCGGCGTTTGACACCTCTCATGGCTAACCGCTATCTATTGGCCAACCGTTAGGGGTGGCATGCAGGACGCAGTGCTGGCGATGCTCGCCAAAGAGCCGACGCACGGGTACGACCTGCGCGCTCGGCTGCGGCAGATTCTCGGCCCGCTGGGCGAGTCGATGAACCCCGGTCAGATCTATGTGACCCTGGCCCGGTTGGAGCGAGCGGGGCTCGTTGTCTGCGAACGGGCCGACGGCCTGCCCGAACGGCCGGAGCGCAAGGTCTATGCGCTGACGCCCGCCGGGCAGCAGCGGGTGGCCGCCTGGCTGGCCGAGGTGGGCTGGCCGAAACCAGACCTGGCGGAGTTCCATCTCAAACTCGCCGCTGCCGCCGCGGCCCGGCTGGCCGACCCCGTACAACTGGTGGCGGCGCAGCGCCGTGAGTTGCTGCGCCGCCTGCGCGAGGCGCAGCAGGCGGCGCTGGCCGAGCCGGCGGGATCGGGCGCAGGACTGCTGCTGGAAGGGGTCGCGCTGCGGTTGCAGGCGGACCTGCGCTGGCTGGACGCCTGCGAGCGGGCCTGGTCCAAGGCCGATGACGAAGTCGAGGGTGGATGAACGTGTCAGGTGCCGCGGTCCGGGCCTGCGGCCTGGTGAAGACGCATGGTCAGGGGCAGAGCCGGGTCCGCGCGGTGGACGAGGTCGACCTGGAGGTGCCTCAGGGACAGATGCTGGCGGTGATGGGGCCCAGCGGCTGCGGGAAATCCACCCTGCTGCACCTGCTGGGTGGCCTGGAACGGCCCACCGACGGAGAGGTGTGGGTGGCAGGGCGGCGCATCGACACGCTGAGCGAGCGGGCTCTGGCGCGTATGCGGCGCCGGTCGGTGGGGTTCGTCTTCCAGGCCTTCCATCTGGTGGAGGAGTTGTCGGCGGCCGAGAACGTGGAACTGCCCGCGCTGCTGGCCGGGCGCTCACGCCGCCAGGCCAGGCGGCGCGCGAGCCTGCTGCTGGAACGGGTCGGGCTCGCCGATCGCGCCCGGCACCTGCCCTCGCAACTGTCGGGCGGGCAGCGTCAGCGAGTCGCCGTCGCTCGCGCGCTGGTCAACGACCCGCTGGTCGTCCTGGCCGACGAGCCGACCGGCAACCTCGACACCGCGGCGACCCTCGACGTACTGAGGATCTTCGAGGAACTGCGTTCCGCGGGGCAGACCTTCGTGATCGTCACGCATGACGAGCGGGTGGCGGCCACGGCGGATCGGCTGGTCTCGATGCGCTACGGGATGTTCGTCGACGACACCCGGCTGGCCGGCTCCCACCCGCGCGGGCTCGGCGGGCTGATTGGGCTGGAGGGCTGAACACCATGGGCTCCATCGTGCTCGTCGTGCGTCTGGTGCTGGCCGACGTGCGCCGGCACAAGGTCCAGGCCGCGATGCTCCTGCTCGCGGTGACCGTGGCCACCACCACGCTGGCCCTGGGCCTGTCCCTGCGCGGCGTCAGCGACGCGCTGTACGAGCAGACCCGCGCGGCCACCGCCGGGCCGGACGTGGTGGCACTCTCCGGCGACACGGGCCCCGCCGTGACCTCGGCCCTGGCCTCGCTGGCGGACGATCCCGAAGTCATCGCCCACCATGGCCCCTATCGCATCGTCTACGCCGACCTCACCACACGCGATTCCACCTCGTCCCCGGTGGTGGTGCACGGCTTCGCCGAGACGCCCGGCGCGGTCAACCGGCCGCTGGTGACCTCGGGTCAGTGGGTACGCTCCGGCGGCACGGTCCTCGAACGCGGCTTCGCCACCGCCCTGGGCGTCGGCGTCGGCGACCGCGTCACCATCGCCGACCGCTCGTATCCCGTCGTCGGGATCGCCGTGACCGCGGCCACCTCCATCTACCCCTGGGCGGCGCAGATCGGGCCAGGCGGTGGTCCCAGCGACTACAGCGGCCTGGCCTGGATGACCCGATCAGATGCCCGGGCCCTGGCGTCGTCCCAGGACCTCCCGGTGACCATGGCCCTGGACGTCGAGTTGCGTGACCCCGCCGCGACCGATGCCTTCCTGGACGCCCACCGCGGCCCCGCCCTCAGGGTGAACTTCCATGCCTGGCAGTTCACGGCCGAGCAGGACATGGTCATCCTCAAGAACTCCCAGCCGATCCTGGTCGTCGGTAGCTGGCTGCTCAGCTTCCTGGCCATCACCGGAGTGGCGGCGCTGGCCGCGGGACGCGCCGTCGAGCAGACGCGCCGGGCCGGGCTGCTCAAAACCGTCGGCGCCACCCCGGGTCTGATCGCCACCGTCCTGCTCACCGAGTACCTGGCGCTGGCGCTGGCCGGCGACGCGCTGGGACTGGTGATCGCCCGCCTGACCGTACCCGCCATCGCCAGCCCCACCGCCAGCCGGATCGGCGACGCGGCCGGGCTCGGCGGCGCCACTGTTGCCACGGCGACCGTCCTCGCCGTGGCGGTGGCGGTGCTGTCCACGCTGCGTCCCACGCTGCGGGCTATACGTACGGCGACCGTCACGGCGCTGACCGCCACCGCGCATCAGCCCCGTCACCGGCCCTGGCTCACCGCGCTGTCGTCGCTGCTGCCCACGCCGCTGCTGCTCGGGCTGCGGCTGACCGCCCGCCAGCCGGGCCGCGCCGTACTGCAGGCGTGCTCCACCGCCACCACGGTGATCGCGATCATCGCCCTGCTGACCCTCTACGCCCAGCCGGAGAGGGGCTACGGCCTGGACGGCTCCTCCGCCCTGCCCAACCTGCGAGGTGAGCACGACCGCCGGCTGATGCTCGCCGTCACCATCCTGCTGATCGCACTCGCCGTCGTGAACACCATCACGCTCACCTGGACCACAGCCATAGAGGCCCGGGCGAACATGGCCATCGCGCGTACGCTCGGCGCCACCCCAGGTCAGATCTCCGCCGGGCTGTCCACCGCCCAGCTCCTGCCCGGCCTGGCCGGCGCCATCATCGGCGTTCCCCTGGGCATCGTCATGTACTGGATCTTCAGCGTCGGCAATACGATTCCACCGCCCATGTCCCGGATGCTCGGCGCCGCACTCGCGACTGTCCTGGCGACGGCGGCACTCACCGCCCTGCCCGCACGCCTGGCGGCGCGCCGGTCCGTGGCGCAGTCCCTCAGCGCCGAAACAGCGTGATCGGCCCCGCTCAGCAGGCATCGGCGCTATGGCGTCCCCAGATAGGTGTCGAGCGCGGCCGCGGCTGCCAGCATCGCCAAGCCCCGCGCCGTCAGCCGGTCGCGCCACTCCCGTAGCGTCGCCTGCAGCGGCTCCGGTCCGCCCGCCGCCCGCACCCGCTCCAGCACCCGCGCGATCTGCTCAAGCCCGTACCCGCCTCGCCGCAACTGGTGGGCCAGCAGCACGTCGCGCACGTCGGCGGAGGTGTAGACGCGGTAGCCGGTGCTCCGGTCGCGCCGGGGCACGATCAGCCCGGCCCGCTCCCATTTGCGCAACGTCGCCGGCCGGATACCAAGCCGGCGCGCCAACGGCCCGATGAACGTCACACCTGGCTCCAACTCACGCAGCCGCGCCGGCTCATGCGGTGGTGCCAGGTCGCGCAGGGCTCGTTCCACGGCCTCCAGCGTGTCTCGGTCGCCAGCCAACTCGGCGTGGCTCTCGTCGATCAGCCGCAGTGCCTCCTCGATCGCGTCGCCGTTCACAGCTCGCATGATCGCCCCCGCGGTCGGGTGGCCGTGCGCGGGGATCAACGCCAGGAACGTCCGCAACGCCGCCGCATGGCGCGGAGTGTAGCCGCGGTAGCCGTGCGGCGAGCGCTCGGCCGGTGGCAGGATCCCCGCTTCCTCGTAGTTGCGCACCGCCTGCGTGGACAGGCCGTGCTCACGCGCCAGATCGATGGGCCGCAACCGCATTTTGAAGGTACGTCCTCGTCAACAGCAGGAAATACCGCCAAAGTTTACACCGAAGGTTCAACGTTACAGTTGAAGGAATGACGACCTCGATCCAGGACGCCGCCCATCCCTTCACCGCCGGCGCCCTCACCGCGCTCCTGTCCCCCGCCACCCGCCTGCTCGGCCTCGGCGAGCCCACCCACGGCGTCGAAGCCTTCCCCGAACTGCGCAACGAACTCTTCCGTCACCTCGTCGAACACGAGGGCTACCGCTCGATCACCATTGAGAGCGACTGCCTGTCGGCCCTGACCGCCGACGCGTACATCGCCGACGGCACCGGAACCCTGGACGACGCGATGAGCCGCGGCTTCAGCCACGGCTTCGGCGCCTCACCTGCCAACCGCGAACTCCTGCGTTGGATGCGCGCCTACAACGAGCAGCGTCCCTCGCACGAGCGGCTCCGCTTCTACGGCTTCGACGGTCCCCTGGAGATAACCCACGGCGCCAGTCCCCGCCCAGCCCTGACCGCACTGCACGACTACCTGGCCGCCCACCTCGACCTGGCCTTGAGTCGCGAGACCCTGTACGAGTTGCTCGGCCCCGACGATCGCTGGACCAACCCGGCCGCCATGATGGATCCCACCCAGTCCATCGGCCGCACCCCCGAGGCCAGGGAACTACGCCTGATCGCCGACGACCTGCGCGCGATGCTCACCTCGCACGCTCCCCATCTGACGGCCGCCACCTCCCCCGACGACTGGTGGCACGCCGACCTGCACGCCCGTACCGCCGCCGGGCTCCTGACCTACCACGCCGGCATGGCCGACACCACGCCCACCCGCTTCAACACGCTCATCTGCCTGCGCGATGCGATCATGGCCGACAACCTCGATGCCATCCTCCGCCGCGAGGCCCATCGCGGCCCCACCCTCGCCTTTGCCCACAACAGCCATCTGCAACGCGACAAGAGCCACCTGCGGTTCGCCGACCTGCCGGTCCAGTTGCAGGGCGCGGGAGCCAGCATCAGCACCCGCCTCGGTGACCAGTACAGCTTCGCCGCCACCACCTTCGGCAGCCGCAGCTCCGACGTTCCCCCTCCCGACACCCTCGAAGGCCTCCTGTCGACCCTCCCCCACGCCCGCGCCGTCATCGATCCCCGCCGCCTCGCCGCAGCCCTCGACCGAAAGCTGACGCCCCGCGTCCCAGCCGACCACACGTACTTCCCCCTCGACCCGGCCACCACCGACCAGATCGACGCCATCGTCTTCGTCAAGGAAATCTGAGCCACCCATGGCGGAGACGTAGGCAGTGGAGGTCACGCTGCGGTGGTCATCCAGACCGGGGTCCTGCGGCTGCTCCCCGACGGCCCCGGTCGATGATCCCCGCAGCTCACGACACCCAGACCGGGGTCCTGCGGCTGCTCCCGGCGGCCCCGGTCGATGATCCCCGCAGTTCACGGCACCCAGTCGGGATCCCGGCCGATGAGGCCAAACAGCCACTCGAATGAAGCCAAGTAGGCGCTCGAACCGAAGGGGTTGCCCCAGCCCCACACTTGCTCGCCGAGGCCCAGCCGCTGGCTGAGCGATGTGAAGTGATACACCCTTCGGGGCTGGCACATGGTCGACGTACGCAGCAGGCACAGGGTCAGTCGGCCGAATGAGGCCTAGCAGGAACTCGGACCGAGGAGTGTTGCCCCGAGCCGTGTGCTTGCTTGCCGAAGCGCAGCCGCTGGCTGAGCGATGTGGTGTGGGTGGATCGACGCCCGGGCCGCCGCCGGGCTGCTCAGGCACTACCTCGCCAAGGCGGTGGCCCATGGCCGGCGTGTGCAGCAGACACAGGGCCATCCGGCGTTACGGAGTGCGCCAGGTCATGCCCGGCTGTCCGGCGAGGGCGTTACTTGGGACGGGTTGCGCCTCTGTAGTTGGACATTCGGGGTTTTGAGTCTAGGACGTTGGATTTGCGGACTACGTCGCCGGTTTTGGGGGCGTGGATCATTTGGCGGTTGCCGATGTAGATGCCTACGTGGGTGGGTTGGGTGCTGGTGCCGCCGAAGAACATGAGGTCGCCGGGGCGGAGGGCTCGGAGGGAGATGCGGAGGCCTCGGCGGTACTGGGCGACGGTGTAGTGCGGGAGGGTGACGCCGGCTCTGGCCCAGGCGGCCATGACCAGGCCTGAGCAGTCGAAGCCGATGCGGACGGCGCCTCTGCCTACACCTCGGGTTGGGCCTTGGCGGTTGCCGCCGCCCCAGGTGTAGGGGGTGCCCAGCCAGTTCTTGGCGGCTGCCACCGCGATCTCTCCTAGGGACTTGGCCGCAGGCTTGGCCTCTCCTGGGGACTTGGGTCCCGACTGGGTCTCCCCTGAGGACTTGCCTGGAGACTCGGCCTCCCCTGAGGACTTGGGTCCCGACTGGGTCTCCCCTGAGGACTTGCCTGGAGACTCGGCCTCCCCTGGGGGGTTGGCTCCCGGCTGGATCTCCCCTGAGGACTTGGCTGGAGGCCAGACGGGGGTCGTGTCCGAGTCGGCGATGTCCGACCTGTCAGGCTCACCCGTTCCGGAATCTTCAGTTCCTTCCGGACCTCCTGGCTTTCCGGAGCCTCCGGTCTGTCCGGGTTCTTGGAAATCTTCGGGGCTTGAGGAGTGCGAGGGTCTCCACGGATTGGGAGGCTCCGGAGCGCGTGCCTCGCACCAGGGAGCGGCGGCGGTCCACTGATCGAAGCGGGCGGCCCAGGCATTCCACCGCGTCTCCCAGACACGCAACCACCGGTCAAGCCCGGCGGGCTCCCGAGGGAAGGCACCTGAGCCAATCCACGCACGATCAGAAAGGGACGTATCAATCACACAGGGATTAACCGGAGCGGAATCGGGCCGCACCGGCGTGGACGGAGAAACGGTCAGACCGGCCACGACCAGCACGAGGGGAATCACGAGGACCTCCTGGACTCGAACGGGAAATCGACTCCAAGAATCCCCACCCACATCCCGCACCCCACGACCGAGCGCGATTCTGTGGATAATCCTTTAGCTCCAACCACCTACCCAATTCACAAAACCAGCAGGTAACACCCACCCCAGACACCAAAACAACCCACCATTAAAACAACTTATCCACAGCACCCCCGAAAGCCCCCCAACCTTCTGCCCCAGCTCCGGCCCTCGCTCCGCCGGGACGGCAGCCGACCCTCCCAACGGGCCTGCCCGATGAGAGAACTGATCTAGTACTCCCCGGCAGGCCCACCCCAACCCGGCAGAGCTGGCCGCCGGAGCCCGGGGTCGTTATGTGGACCTTGGTCGATGGTCGAGGTTGCGCCGGTATCGGTCGTGGTTGGTCTGGCGTTGGCAGCTTGGGCGCCTGGCGTGATCGCGCGCCTAGATCTCCGTTCTCGCCTGCTCGATTTGCCGCACGATGGCATGGGCGCCATGCGCCTGTGCGATGGCGTGCGCCTCGTCGAGTGTCGCGAGCGCGTCCGCCCGGCGGTCCTGAGCGGCGGCAATGTAGGCCAGCCCGACCATGTTGGCGGCCACGACCGGCAGGGCCCCGACCTCCCGGCACAGCCGCGACGACTCCTCCAGCCGCTCGCGCGCTTCATCCAACCGACCGGCCATGTATGCCGCGATGCCCAGATGCCGCAGAGCCTCGGACTGGGTCGGCTTGTCGCCGACCTGCGCCGCCAGCCGGCAGGACTGCTCCAGTTCCGGAACCGCAGTCTCGTTGTCACGCCGGATGACCTGATGCAGGCAGCCGATCCAGAACAACGCCTCGGCCTCGCCGCGCGCGTCGCCCAGCGCCCGGTACAACTCGATCGCGCGCTCAAACAACGGCAGCTCAGCCGGGTCCTCGACGGGTGACGAGCCGGCGCCGGCGCGCTCGTTGAGAAACCGCGCATGCAGGATCCGCCCACGGGCCAACGCGGCATCGGCCTCCACCGCGTCCAGACCCCGTTCAGCGTCGGTCAGCACGCTGGCGTCGCCGCTGAACACTGCCCGTTCATAGAGCGTCTTGGCCCGTTCGATCCGGTCTTCGGCGCTCATCGCCGCCCCCGCCCCTACGCGCTAGATCAGCAGCAGAGTACTCCGGCCCAGGATCGTCATGTGGACGGTCAGCGATGGGTGGTTGGCCGGCTCTTCGCCCAACTGACCCAGCCAGCCCCGAGCGAGTGTCACATCAGCAGCTGGTCCCGATGGCGACGGCGACATCAAGCCCAAGCCCGTCGATCCCACTACGAGCGACGGCGTCGGACGGCAACGACTGCCCACCCGCCTCCGCCATCTGCGAGGGCAAGGCCCTCATCCTGCCCCTTGCCATCCGCCACCCTGAGAGGGGTCAATAGCCATAAAGGCGGATACTTCCTTATGGATTGGACGGCGCACGCGCTGGACCTCGCTGCGGTGGCAGCCCCGCCCGGTTCGCGGTGGCGGGTGCCGGTCACTGGCATCCCGCGGCATCTGTTCGTGCCCCGCTGGTGGGCCGCGAGAGACGGAGAGTGGAACCTGCGGGTCGGCGAGGAGGACCACGCCGAGTGGCTGGCCGCCGCGTACCGCAACTGGACGCTGGTGACCAGGATCGGCGTGCTCCACGCCGACCAGGCCGAGCCCGACATCCGTCCGGAGGGGGCTCCGACGTCCTCGTCCACCCTGCCGCGCTTGGTGGTTCAGATGTACCGGCACGCCTCTATCGACGACCGGTGCACCGTCCTGGACGTGGGGACCGGCAGCGGGTACGGCACCGCCGTCCTGTGCGCCCGCCTCGGTGACACCAGGGTCACGGCCATCGACGTCGATCCTTACCTCAACTCGGCGGCCGAGCGGCGGCTAGCCGAGATCGGATTCCGGCCGCGGATCATCACGGGGGACGCGACCGGCCCATTGGACGGTGAGTGGGACCGGATCGCCGCCATGGTCTCGGTCAGAAAGGTTCCCACCTCGTGGCTGAGGGCGCTGAAATCAGGCGGACGGCTGGCCACCACGCTCACCGGTATGAGTGTCATCCTCACCGCCGAAAAGCAGCAGGACGGCAGTGCCATCGGCAGGATCGAACTCGACCAGGCCATGTTCATGCGCACCCGTACCGGCATCGACTACCCACCCAAGGATGGGGCGCTGCGTGAACGTGCCCGTACCGAGGACGGCGAGCACGTCGCGTACGGGCGCTACCCCGTTGTGAAGGTGGAGGAGGCGTGGGAGGTGCTCAGCATGCTGGAGTTGGCCGCCCCTGGAATCGAGCACACCTACGCCGCGGACGGTGACATTCGGACCATGCTCATGGTGCACGAGGACGGGTCGTGGGCGAGGGCCGAGCAGAAGGGTCGCGCGCTGCCGACAGTCCATCAGGGCGGGCCCCGCCGGCTGTGGGACCTGCTGGATGAGATCCGCGACTACTGGCTGCGGCATGGTTCGCTACCGCTCTACGGCGCGCAGGTCCGTATCACCCCGGACGGCACGATCCACCTTCAGCGTGGCCGGTGGCAGGCCACCATCGACTGACCCGGAATCTAACGCAGGCCGTACACCGATCGAGCTGTGCCGCTGAAAACGGCGTCCTGGTCGGTGGAGGTGAGGTCGCGGGCCAGTGAGACGACCTGCTCATACGTGGCGGCGAGTTCGCAGACCGGCCAGTCGGAGCCGAACATCACCCGGGAAGGGCCGAACACGTCGAAAATGTGCCTGACATAGGGGGATATTTGGTCGGGGGTCCAGGTTGTCCATGAGGCCTCGGTCACCAGGCCTGAGAATTTGCAGGAGACGTGCGGGTATTTGGCCAGCGCGGCAATCTCTCCAGCCCAGGGCTCGAACTGTCCGGACGCGATCGGCGGCTTGGCTGCGTGATCAAGAACGAAACGCAGGTCAGGCAGCTCCTCCACCACCGACCGGGTCACCGCGAGCTGCGGCACCAGCACCAGCAGGTCATAGACCAGCCCGGCCGCCGCCACCGCGCGCAACCCCCGAACCACCGAAGGCCGCGAGAACCACAACGGATCCGGCTCATCCTGCACCTGATGCCGGATCCCGACCAGCAAGTCCCCACCCGGCAGTGAGCGCAGCCGCGCGAGCTCGTCCCCTACATCCGGTGCGGTCAGATCAACCCACCCGACCACGCCGCGAACGAGTCCCTCGGACTCGGCGGCCACGGCGAGGAACTCATCGGTTTCGATAACGTCCCCGACGGTCTGCACCAGAACGGTGCCGGTCACCCCGGCGGCGGAGGTCTCCCGCCGTAACTCGGCGAGACCGTAGGCCCGGCGAATGGGGGCCAACGCCTCCCCGGACATCCACGGATAAGCCCGCCGCGCCGGATCCCACAGATGATGATGACTATCAATCACGATATTTCCGCCAAATCGGGCCAGAGGGCTTCGGGGATGGGGGTCGTGGCCAACGCCATGTTCTGGCGTACCTCGTCAACCGACCGCATCCCCACCACAACCGAGGAAACCGCCGCATGCCGCGCCGGAAACGCCAGCGCCGCCTGCGGCAGGGTCACCCCGTGACGTTCACACACTTCCGCCATCCGCCGCGCCCGCGCGAGCACCTCCGGCGGCGCCGCCACGTAGTTGTACGTCCCCCGCGGATCATGCGTCGCCAGGATCCCGCTGTTGAACACCCCGGCGGCCATCACCGAAACCCCGCGCTCCACGCAGAGCGGTAATAACTCCGCCGCCGCCGACTGGTCGAGCAGCGTGTACCGCCCCGCGAGCATCACCGTGTCCACCTCGGTCTCCCGCACGAAGTCGGCGAGCATCGGCCACTGGTTCATCCCGACCCCGATCGATTTGACCACCCCTTCGTCCCGGAGCTCGGCCAGCGCGGGCAACGCCTCCCCCACCGCCTCCTTCCAGTGGTGGTCCGGATCGTGGATCAGCGCGATGTCGACCGAGTCCAGCCCCAGCCGCTCCAGCGACTCCGCCAGCGACCGCCGCACCCCGTCCCGGGAGAAATCCCACACCCGGGTGTGCGTGGCCGGCACGTCGAACCCCTGGTCGTCCCGAGCATCCCCCGAGGTTGGCACGAGCAGCCGTCCGACCTTGGTGGACAGGGTGAACTCGCCACGCGGCCGGTCCCGCAGGGCCAGGCCGAGGCGGCGTTCGGAGAGCCCGAGACCGTAGTGGGGGGCGGTGTCGAAGAACCGGATGCCCGCCTCCCAGGCGGCGTCCACCGTCGCGAAGGCCTCCGCGTCGCTCAGGGCGGTGAACAGGTTCCCGATCGGCGCCGCGCCGAGGCCGTACCGCGCTGTACTGGAAGGAAGCGCCACATCAACCCCTATTCAGATCAGGAAAGACCGTGAACTAGTCCATCTCCCAAACCATGCGCAGGCCGCCGTCGCCGGGATCGAAATCGCCGTCCAGGAGCCGGTTCATCTGTGCCTGCCACGCCTGGTTGGCGGGACTGTCGCGCAGCTTCGCCTGGAGTATGGCGTAATCGTCCACCTCCACGTAGTGGAAAAGCTCACGACCATCCCGGAAGATCCGCCAGCAGTGCACCCCGTACGCCCGCATCTCGGCCTCCAACTCGGGCGGAACCGAGGCGTGCTCACGATCGTAGGTTTCCTCGCACCCCGCCTTGAGCCGGGTCCGCAGGGCGATGCGCTGCAAGTTTCACCCCTTCGGTCGCAGGCGCAGGCCCTGCATGCCGCCGTCCACGGCCAGCGAGGTCCCGGTGGTCGCCGAGGCCAGCGGCGACGCCAGGTACGCGATGGCGTGCGCGACCTCCTCGGCGCTGACCAGCCGGCCCATCGGCTGCCGGGCGTTGAGCGCGACCCGCTCGGCCTCGGGGTCGGGGGCGGCGTCGAGCAGCCGTCCCACCCACGGCGTGTCGGCCGTGCCGGGGTTGACGCAGTTGACCCGGATGCCCTCCCGGACGTGGTCGGCCGCCATCGCCAGGGTGAGCGAGTAGACCGCGCCCTTGGTCGCGCTGTAGAGCGCCCGCTGCGGCAGGCCCGCCGTGGCCGCGATCGAGCAGGTGTTGACGATCGACGCGTGCGCGGACTCCCGCAGGTACGGCAGCGCCGCCCGGGCCACCCGGACCATGCCGACCACATTGACGTCGTAGACCCTCAGCCACTCCTCGTCGGAGTTGTCGGCGATGGTGCCCGCTGCCCCGATTCCGGCGTTGTTGATGACGATGTCCAGGCCGCCCAGGTGCTCGGCGGCCGCGGTGACGGCGGTGCGGACCGAGGAGTCGTCGGTGACGTCGGCCTTGACGCCGAAGAACGGCGGGCCAGGCGGGTTGAGGTCCAGGCAGGCGACCTGGGCGCCGCGTTCGGCCAGCAGCGTCGCGGTGGCCAGGCCGATGCCGGAACCACCCCCGGTGACCAGGGCTTTGAGACCGTCGAACTCGCTCATGCGGACCTCCAGGCCGGCCCGTCCGGGTAGGAGTAGGCCGTGATCGACTCCGGATGCATGGTGGCGCTGAATCCGGGCATGGTGGACGCCCGGTAGGCGCCGTTCTGGATGACCACCGGATCCACGAAGTGCTCGTGCAGGTGGTCGACGTACTCGATGACCCTCCCCTGCATTGTGCCGCTGACCGCCACATAGTCGAAGAAGGACAGATGCTGCACCAGCTCGCAGAGCCCGACGCCCCCGGCGTGCGGGCAGACCGGGATGCCGAACTTGGCGGCCAGCAGCAGGATCGCGATGTTCTCGTTGACCCCCGCCACCCGGGCCGCGTCCAGCTGGAGGTAGGAGATGGCGCGGGCCTGGAGCAGCTGCTTGAAGACCACCCGGTTCTGCACGTGCTCCCCGGTCGCCACCGGGATGGGGGCGATGGCCCGCGCGATGGTGGCGTGCCCGAGCACGTCGTCCGGGCTGGTCGGCTCCTCCACCCACCACGGCTGGTACGGCGCGAGCGCGTCCACCCACTGGACGGCGGTGCCGGTGTCCCAGCGCTGGTTGGCGTCGATGGCGATGGGGAAGCCGTCCCCGCAGACCTCGCGGGCGATGCGCATGCGCCGGATGTCGTCGGCCAGGTTGGCCCCGACCTTCAGCTTGATCTGCGGGAAGCCGTCCCGGATGGCCTGCTCGCAGAGGCGGCGCAGCTTCTCGTCGTCGTAGCCGAGCCAGCCCGGCGAGGTGGTGTAGGCCGGGTACCCGTGCTCCAGCAGGTACGCGATGCGCTCCTCGCGCCCAGGCTCGGCCCGGCGCAGGATGGCCAGGGCCTCCTCCCGGGTGAGCTCGTCGGTGAGGTAGCGGAAGTCGATGAGATCGACGATCTCCTCGGGGGACATCTCGGCGAGCAGCCGCCAGACGGGCTTGCCCTCCCGCTTGGCGCGCAGGTCCCAGAGCGCGTTGACCACCGCGGAGATGGCCATGTGCATGACGCCCTTCTCCGGGCCGAGCCAGCGCAGCTGGGAGTCGTGGGCCATCTCGCGGTAGATCGCGCCGAGGTCGCTCACGTCCCGGCCCAGCACGTACGGCTCAAGCACGTCGATGGCGGCGGTCTGGATGTCGTTGCCGCGCCCGATGGTGAAGGCGAAGCCGTGGCCTTCGTGCTCACCGTCGCCGATGACCACGTACGCGGCGGAGTAGTCGGGGTCGGGATTCATCGCGTCGGAGCCGTCGAGCTCCAGCGAGGTGGGGAACCGAATGTCATAGGTCTGGAAGCTCTGCACGGCCCGGGTGGACGGCAGCAGCGGCGCCGGCTGGATCACGCCTGCCCCACCGTCTGCCGCTGCCGCCCGAGGTGGTCGATCTCCAGCTCCATCACATCGCCCTCCCGCAGGTACGGATATCCGCCGAGGGCCACGCCCGCCGGGGTGCCGGTGTTGATCACGTCGCCGGGGTCGAGCACCATGAACCAGCTCAGGTACCGGACGATCTCGGCCACGTCGAAGATCATGTTCTTGGTGTTGCCGTCCTGGCGCGGCTCGCCGTTGACCCAGAGCCGCAGGCCCAGCTGCTGCGGGTCGCCCACCTCGTCGGCGGTGACCAGCCAGGGGCCCAGCGGGTTGAAGGTCTCGCAGGACTTGCCCTTGTCCCACTGGCCGCCCCGCTCCAGCTGGAACTCCCGCTCCGAGACGTCGTTGGAGACGGTGTAGCCGGCGATCACGTCCAGCGCGGCCTCGGGGGACTCCAGGTACCGGGCGGTGCGGCCGATCACGACGGCCAGCTCGACCTCCCAGTCGGTCTTGGTGCTGTTCCGGGGGATCAGGACCTGGTCAAAAGGTCCGACCACTGTATTGCCGGCCTTCATGAAGACGACAGGTTCGGCGGGCGGCTGGGCGCCGGACTCCTCAGCATGGTCGCGATAGTTCAGGCCGATACACACGACCTTTCCCGGCCGCGCGACGGGCGCGCCGACGCGCAGTCCCGTGCCGTCCAACTCTGGGAGCGCGTTCTCCGCGAGCGCCGCCCGGACTCTGGCCAGACCGTCGGAAGAGAAGAAAACGGCGTCCAGATCGCCACCGGCGAGCAGGCCGCTCAGGTCAAGGAGGCGTCCGTCGTCCGACAGCACCGCCGGGCGTTCCTCACCTTTGTCACCAACCCGAAGCAGCCTCACAAGCCCCCCTAGACATCCGATGTTTTCATGGGTAAGCGTGCCGTGCGATCGCCCGAGGTGTCAATACGTTCCACCATAAGACATCGGATGACCGATTTTGGGTGGTACGTTCCTCTACCTTTCTTCTGGGTTGACGGTGCCCACAGCCCGTAATAGAACACGTTGCAGAAACGGCACGTGCCCGATCGCCTCACCGACCCGAGCGGGGTTCCCCCATGGACATCGACCTTGTCGACAAGGACCAGTACGCCCGGCACGGCGCGCCGTACGAGCAGCTGCGGTGGCTCCAGGAACACGCTCCGGTCTACTGGCACCACGGGGACGAGGAGCGGGGCTGGCCCGGCTTCTGGGCGGTCACCAAGCACGCCGACGTGGTCCAGATCTCCCGGGACAGCGGGCTCTTCTCCTCGGCCCGGCGGCTGGCACTCTTCGACGAGATGCCCGACGCGAACATCGAGCTCCAGCGCCTGATGATGCTCAACCAGGACCCGCCGGAGCACACCCGGCGCCGCTCGCTGGTCAACCGGGGCTTCACGCCGCGGGCCATCGGCCGGCTGGAGGAGCACATCCGGGAGATCTGCCACCAGCTGCTGGACGAGGCGCTGGCCCAGCCGTCCATCGACTTCGTCAGGGACCTCGCCGCGCCGCTGCCGCTCTACGTGATCTGCGAGCTGCTCGGCGCGCCCGTGGCGGACCGGGACAAGATCTTCGAGTGGTCCAACCGGATGATCGGCTCGGACGACCCCGACTACGCCACCAGCCCCGAGGAGGGCAGCGCCGCGGCGATGGAGGTCTACGCCTACGCCAACGAGCTGGCCGCCGCCCGGCGGGAGTCCCCCAGGGACGACATCGTCACCAAGCTGCTCCAGCCAGACGACGGCGGCGAGGTGCTGGCCGAGGACGAGTTCGACCTGTTCGTGCTGCTGCTCGTGGTGGCGGGCAACGAGACCACCAGGAACGCGGCCTCCGGCGGCATGCTCACCCTCTTCGAGCACCCGGACCAGTGGCGGCAGCTCGTCGAGAACCCCGCCCTGGCCCGCCCGGCCGCCGACGAGATCGTGCGCTGGGTCTCCCCCGTCAACCTCTTCCGCCGTACGGCCACCGCCGCCACCACGCTGCGCGGCCAGGAGATCGCCGAGAACGACAAGGTGGTGGTCTTCTACTCGGCCGCCAACCGCGACCCTGAGATCTTCGACCGCCCGGACACCTTCGACATCACCCGCGACCCCAACCCGCACATCGGCTTCGGCGGCGGCGGGGCGCACTTCTGCCTCGGCAACCACCTGGCCAAGATGGAACTCCGGGTGCTCTTCGAAACCCTCGCCGCCCGCGCACCCGGCCTCCAGCAATCCGGCGAGGCCCGCCGCCTGCGGAGCCACTTCATCAACGGCATCAAAACCCTGCCGGTCACCGTCTAGTGGCCGTCCACAGGGCGCCGTTCTTCTAGGGGTATTGATAGGGGGGTGTGTGGCACCCTGGCCGCGTGAAGAAGACCGCGTTCTGGTGGTTTTGTTTGAGTGCGACGGCTATTGCCGTCTACTCGCCGCTGCCCTACCTCCGCGAGTCGTTCGAGGCGCTGGCGGACCACAATGCGATCGCCACGAACTATGCCGGGCGGGACGGGGTGATTCACGCCGCCTTCTACACACATGTGATCTTCGGCGGGCTGACGTTGTTGCTGGTGCCTGTGCAGTTCGCGGCGCGGATTCGCGACCGGGTGCCGGTCCTGCACCGGGCCGTGGGGCGGGTGGCGCTGGTGGCGCTGCTGGTCGCGGGGGTCTCGGGGCTGGTCCTCGCACCGGTGAACATGGCGGGGCCGATCGGGGTGGCGGGGTTCGGGTCGCTGGGGATCATCTGGATCACTTTCGCGGTGCTGGCGTTTCTCGCCATCCGGCGGGGGGACGTCGCCGCGCACCGGCGGTGGGCCATCCGGGTGTTCGCGCTGACCTATGGAGCCGTCACGCTGCGGTTGTGGCTGGTGACGCTGCTTGTGACGTTGAAGTCGTTCGAGACGGCGTACGCGATTGTGCCCTTCCTGGGGTGGGTGCCCAACCTGCTGATCGCCGAATGGGTGATCGCGGCCACCCGGAATCGGGATCGCGGGGAGCCGCCGAGCCGGGGGCGTGCTGTGCCGGTCAAACAGGGCTGAGGCCGCGGGGCCGCCCTGAACCGCCCCCACGGTCTTACGGCCAGGAGCCGTCCTGGTCGGGGTCGCCACCGTCGGACAACAGGCGGATGTCGGACTCCACCATCATCGCGACCAGTTCCTCGAAGGAGACCGTGGGCTCCCAGCCCAGCTGAGTGCGGGCCTTCTTGGGGTCGGCGCAGAGCAGGTCGACCTCGGCGGGGCGGTGCAGGGTCTGGTCGGCGACCACGTAGTCGTGCCAGTCGAGCCCGGCGGCGGAGAAGGCGGCCTCGACCAGTTCGCGTACGGAGTGGGTGCGGCCGGTGCCGATGACGTAGTCCTCGGGGGTGGGGGCGGAGAGCATCAGCTGCATGGCGCGTACGTAATCACCGGCGAAACCCCAGTCCCGCCGGGCTTCCAGGTTGCCGAGACGGAGCTCCCCGGCCAGGCCGAGCTTGATGCGCGCCACGCCCAGGGAAACCTTGCGGGTCACGAACTCGGCGCCCCGCCGGGGGGACTCGTGGTTGAAGAGGATGCCGGACACCGCGAACATCCCGTACGACTCCCGGTAGTTCTGGGTGAGAAAGTGCCCGTACGTCTTGGCCACCCCATAAGGGGAGCGCGGGTGGAAGGGGGTCCGCTCGGTCTGCGGGGTCTCGCGGACCTGGCCGAACATCTCCGAGGAGGAGGCCTGGTAGAAGCGGATGGACGAGGCCCCGGAGATGACCCGGATCGCCTCCAGCATGCGCAGCACGCCCATCCCCGTGACCTCGGCGGTGAGTTCGGCCTGCTCCCAGGAGATCGGCACGAACGAGATGGCGCCCAGGTTGTAGACCTCGTCCGGCCGGACCCGTTCCACGGCCGAGATCAGCGATCCCTGGTCGAGCAGGTCACCGCGCACCAGGCGCACGTCCCCGAGTAACCGCCGGACCCGGGAGACCCGCGGGTTCGACTGTCCCCTGACCAGCCCCCAGACTTCGTAACCCTGACTGAGCAGATGTTCCGCGAGGTAGGACCCGTCCTGACCGGTGATGCCCGTGATCAGCGCACTCCTGGCCAAAACGCCCTCCCTGTTCATGCTGCGCAATGCACAAAATGTACCCCTCTGCGTTCTATGAGCGTCATCCGTGGTAGAACAGGTTTCACCGAACGTCGTTCGGTAGACGTAACGCGACGAAGAGTACGGTTTCCACCAAAAAACGGGGTTAAGGTCGTCTTTGTGGCGCCCCGCAGGGGCCGGGAAAGGGGTGCTCCTTGGCGGAGAGGCTGCGTGTCGCGCTGCTGTCCTATCGCAGCAAGCCCACCTGCGGCGGCCAGGGGGTCTACCTCCGGCACCTGAGCCGGGAACTGATCGCGCTCGGCCACCACGTCGAGGTCTTCAGCGGTCCGCCGTACCCGGAACTGGACGAGGGCGTCATCCTGAACGAGGTCCCCAGCCTGGACCTCTACAACGACGCCGACCCGTTCCGCACGCCGGGGCTGAAGGAGTACCGGGACTGGATCGACGTGCTCGAGGTCGCCACCATGTGGACGGCCGGCTTCCCCGAGCCGCTCACCTTCAGCCTGCGCGCCCACCGTGAGCTGAAGAAGCGGGTCGGCGACTTCGACGTGGTCCAGGACAACCAGACCCTCGGGTACGGCATGCTCGGCATCCAGAAGCTGTTCCCCATGGTCGGCACCATCCACCACCCGATCAGCGTGGACCGCAGGATCGAGCTGCAGGCCGCGCAGAAGTGGAAGAAGCTGTCCATGCGCCGCTGGTACGGCTTCGTCCGTATGCAGGCGCGGGTGGCCCCCCGGCTGAGCCCGATCCTGACGGTCAGCGAATCCTCGCTCGCCGACATCCACCGCGACTTCCACGTGCCCGAGGCGAACCTGCGCCTGATCCCGCTCGGCGTCGACACCAGGTTCTTCCACCCCCGGCCCCACCTGCCCAAACGCCCGGGTTCCATCGTCGCGGTGGCCAGCGCGGACTCCCCCATGAAGGGCGTGGCCACGCTGCTGCGGGCGGTCGCCAAGCTGTCCACCGAGCGGGACGTGCACCTCACCGTGGTCAGCCGCCCCACCCCGGGCGGGCCCACCGAGCAGCTGGTCGCCGAACTGGCGCTCCAGGACCGGGTCACCTTCGTGCACGGCATCTCCGACACGGAACTGGCCGAGCTCATCGCCACCTCGGAGATCTCGGTGGTGCCCTCCCTGTACGAGGGCTTCTCGCTCCCGGCCGTGGAGCACATGGCCTGCGGCACGCCGCTGGTGGCCTCCCGTACGGGGGCGCTGCCCGAGGTGGTGGGGGACGCCGCCATCCAGGTCGCGCCCGGCGACGCCGAGGAGCTGGCCGCGGTGCTGCGGCGGCTGCACGACTCGCCCGAGGAGCGCGCCGCGGTCGGCAAGCGCGGCTACGACCGGGTGATGGAACGGTACGCGTGGCCGGTGGTGGCCCGCCGCACCGTGGAGGCCTACCACGAGGCCATCGCCGCCCGGAGGAACAACCCCCGGTAACGCGGCGCCCGGTGACACCGACACCGATCTGGGAGGGGAAACGTGCTGACCGTCGACTTCAACAGGCTGCCGGTAGGACCCGGCGACCGGGTGCTTGACCTGGGCGCGGGGGCCGGGCGGCACGCCTTCGAGGTGCTGCGCCGTGGGGCCGACGTGGTCGCCTACGACCTGGACGCGGCCGAGTTGGAGGGCGTGGCCGCGATGTTCGCCGCCATGGACAAGGAGGGCGAGGTCCCGCCGGGCGCCATGGCCGAGACGGTGGTCGGGGACGCGCTGGCGATGCCGTTCCCCGACGGCCACTTCGATCGGGTGATCGCCTCGGAGGTGCTGGAGCACATCCCCGACGACCTGGCGGCGATGCGGGAGCTGGTCCGGGTGCTGAGGCCGGGCGGGCTGGTGGCGGTGACCGTGCCGAGCTTCCTGCCGGAGCGCGTCTGCTGGGCGTTGTCGGAGGACTACCACACCGCCCCCGGCGGACATATCCGGATTTATACCCTGGCTGAGCTGGCCGCCAAGTTGAAGTCGTCCGGGCTGGAGGTGGGCGGCCACCACCACGCGCACGGGCTGCACACGCCTTATTGGTGGATCAAGTGCGCCGTGGGGGTGAACAACGACGGGCATCCGCTCGCGAAGGCGTACCACGAGCTGCTGGTCTGGGACATCATGAAGCGGCCGGCGCTGACCCGGCTGGCGGAGGCGGTGCTCAACCCGCTGATCGGCAAGAGCGTGGTGGTCTACGCCCGGAAGCCCGCATGATCCCGGCCGTCCCGGGAGTGCTCACCGCCGCCCAGGTCCGGCGCACCGCCGAGAGCATCGCGGCCATCCAGGACGCCGAGGGCGGCGTGCCCTGGCCGGAAGGCCACATCGACGCCTGGAACCACGTGGAGTGCCTGATGGCGATGACCGCCGCGGGCCTGCGCGAACCCGCCAGAAAGGGCTACTCCTGGCTGGTACGGCACCAGCGTCCCGACGGCTCCTGGCCGATGAAGCTGAAGGACGGCGTCGCCGTGGAGGCGGGCGGGGAGTCCAACCACGCGGCGTACGTGGCGGTCGGGGTCTGGCACGACCTGCTGGTGACCGGCGAGGAGGACTTCGCCCGGCAGATGTGGCCGATGGTGGCCCTGGCGCTGGACTACGTGGTCGGCTTACAGACCCGGCGCGGCGAGATCGTCTGGGAGCGCGACGCGCACGGCGTCCCCGCCTCCTACGCGCTGCTCACCGGCTGCTCCTCCACCTACCACGGGTTACGCTGCGGCGTGGCGCTGGCCGAACGGCTCGGCGACCCGCGCCCCGAGTGGGAGCTGGCCGCCGACCACCTCGGCCACGTGCTGCGCGAACATCCCGAGGCGTTCGCCGACAAGAGCCGCTTCTCGATGGACTGGTACTACCCGGTCCTGGGCGGCGCCCTGCGCGGTCCCACCGCACACCAGCGCATCGACGAGGAGTGGGACGTCTTCGTCACCCCGGAGCTCGGCATCCTCTGCGTCTCCGACCAGCCCTGGGTGACCGGCGCGGAATCCTGCGAACTGGTACTGGCCCTGGACGCACTGGGCGATCGGAACCGGGCGCTGAACCTGTTCGCCGACATGCAGCACCTGCGGCACGAGGACGGCTCGTACTGGACGGGCTGGCAGTTCGTGAACGAGAAGCACTTCCCGAACGAGCGCTCGGCGTACACGGCGGCGGCGGTGATCCTGGCGGCCGACGCGCTCTCCGGCACCACCGGCGGGTCCGCCGTCTTCCGCGACGCCGGCGCGTACACGGCCGACCGGGCTCCGCTGGGCTGCGGCTGTGCACGGATGGCCCGGCGTTGACCCAGCCCCGCCGAGGGGCCTTCAGGCGGGGACTCGCCTGAGCACGCGGAGCGAGCCCGTCACCCGGATCTCCTCGAAGCCCTCCCGCAACGCCCGTTGGTAGATCCGGTACGGCGCCTGCCCGCCTTCCGCCGGGTCCACATAGATGTCATGAAATATCAGGACACCGTCGGGGTGGAGGTGGGGGGACCAGCCGGTGTAGTCCGCGGTGACCGGGTCCTCGGAGTGGCCGCCGTCGATGAAGAGCAGGGCGAGCGGAGTGCGCCAGTAACGGGCGACCGTCGCGGAGGCGCCCACCACGGCCACCACCGTGTCCTCCAGGCCGGCCTCGGCGATGGTCCGCCGGAAGAACGGCAGCGAGTCCATCTTCCCGGCGGCGGGGTCCATCAGTTCGGGGTCGTGGTACTCCCAGCCGGGCTGGATCTCCTCCGAGCCCCGGTGGTGGTCCACGGTGAACAGGACGGTGCCCGCCTGCCGGGCCGCCGCGCCCAGGTAGATGGCAGACTTGCCGCAGTACGTACCGATCTCGCAGAGCGGCCCCAGCGGCGCTTGGGCGAGCGCGGTCTCGTACAGGGCCAAGCCCTCGTCGGGCGGCATGAACCCTCTGGCACGCTCGGCCGCCAGGCGCAGGTCGGGGGGCATCACCCGGCCACCCTACCGGCCGAACAATATTCCACCGGCCCCCTTGTTACCCCTTATGGAACGTGTTCTACTTCTCACCGTGAACCAGCGCGCCCGGATATCCATGACCGATGACGAGGTGGCCGCGCTGCTGCGGGACGCCCGCAAACTCCAACTGGCCACCATCAACCCGGACGGAACCCCGCACCTCGTCACCATGTTCTACGGCCTGGACGAGGGCCGCCTCACCTTCTGGACGTACGAGAAGGCGCAGAAGGCCAGGAACATCGCCCGCGACCCCCGGGTGAGCTGCCTGGTGGAGACCGGAGACGACTACTCCGAACTACGCGGCGTGCTCGTCTACGGCAAGGCGGTCCCGATCCCCGACCGGGACGGGGTGCTCGCCGTGGGCATGGCCGTCACCCGCCGGATGACCGGCGCCGACCCCGAGCCCCTCCGCGAGTACGTCGAGCACAGCGGCCGCAAGCGGGTGGCCTTCATCGTGGAGCCCACCCGCGTAGTCTCCTGGGATCACCGGAAACTCGCCTAAGGGAGACACATGACGATAAATGTGGACTACCTGGTGTGCGAGGCCAACGCGGTCTGCGTGGGCCTGGCCCCCGAGGTCTTCGACGTGGACGACGAGGACAACCTGCACGTCCTGCTGCCCAACCCGCCCGCCGACCTGCTGGACCGGGTCCGGCACGCGGTCCGGTCCTGCCCCAAGGCGGCGCTCAGCCTCGAAGAGTAATTCCGGTCCCCCCATCCAGGAGGTTCCATGCGCGGCGCACTGCTCCACGCGGTCGGCGACGACAAGCTCGACATCCGCGACGATCTCACGCTGGCCGACCTCGGCCCCGCCGACGTTCGGGTGCGGATCCGGGCGACGGGCGTCTGCCACTCCGACCTGTCCGCCATGAACGGCACCCTGCCGCAGCCCGTGCCGCTGGTCCCGGGCCACGAGGGGGCCGGCGAGGTGGTGGCGGTCGGCGACCATGTGAGCTCGGTGCGCCCCGGGGACCACGTCATCATCAACTGGACCCCCACCTGCGGCGAGTGCCCCAGCTGCATCGGGGGCCAGCCGTACCTGTGCATGACGTACGTCATGAAGGGCTTCATGGAGGGCCGTTTCCGCTACGACGGGGACAAAACCGCCTTCGGCATGGCCGGCTGCGGCACCTGGGCCGAAGAGGTCGTCGTGCCCTGGCAGGGGGCCATCAAGGTGGACCCGGAGATCCCCTTCGAGGCCGCCGCGCTGATCGGCTGCGGCATCACCACCGGCGTCGGCGCCGTCCTCAACACCGCCAAGGTCCGCCCCGGCAGCACGGTCGCCGTGGTCGGCTGCGGCGGCGTCGGCCTGTCGGTCATCCAGGGCGCCCGGGTCTCCGGCGCCACCACCATCCTGGCCATCGACCCGCTGGACTCCAAGCACGAGCTGGCCAGGAAAGTGGGCGCCACCCACACCTGCGCCCCCGACCAGCTGATGGACAGCATCGCCACCCTCACCGGCGGCCAGGGCTTCGACTACGGCTTCGAGGTGGTCGGCAAGTCCCAGGCCATCATGACCGCCTGGCAGGCCACTCGGCGCGGCGGCGACGTCATCGTGGTCGGCGCCGGCGCCTTGGACGACCAGGTCCCGCTGACCGCCTTCAGCCTGCTCTTCGAGGGCAAGAACCTGCTCAGCTCCCTGTACGGCGGCTCCGACGTCCGCCGCGACTTCCCGTACTTCGCCAACCTCTACAAGGCGGGCAAGCTCGACCTGGAGAGCATGATCAGTTCCAGGATCCGCCTGACCGACCTCAACGAGGCCGTCGCGAACCTGAAGACCGGCGAGGTCCTCCGTCAGATCGTTGTCATCGACTGACCGTGAAAGAACACGGCCTGCGCCCCTGACCTGAGACGCAGGCCGTGTCCAGCCTAAACGATCGTCACTCCGACGAGAAGGCGGCGTCGAAGGCGGCCGTGGGTGGGGTGATGCGGTTGAGGCGGGTGATGTAGCCGAGTGCTTCGGGGGCGCCTTCGAGGCGGTCCATGCCGGCGTCTTCCCATTCGATGGAGATGGGGC
>NZ_JAHCST010000092.1 GCF_018476525.1 Acrocarpospora catenulata | reverse complement strand
TGGGGCCTAACGGTAATGGAGGGGGCGGGTGGGTGGGAGAACCGCGGCAACCAGAATCCCCCGGGTGCCGGCTCCACACATAGGAAGTTGGTTGCCGTGGAACTCCCGCCTACCCATGGAGATAAGCCATCGGGGGTGATCCCGCACCCCCTGACCAATGCCTCAAAGTAGGCTTTGACCTGCAAATATGCCATTTATGCGACGGACGGCCGGGGGCGACGGCCCGGGCTTACCGCGATCGGCCTGGAGAGTCCCGACCCCGCAGGATCCGTCAGACGCGCGGAATCCCTGCTCGCCACGGTGGTCCAACCGAAGGCGATCGCGGCGCCCGACGGCATCCGGATCGAGTTCTGCCGTTCCGGCGACCTCCCCACGTCCGGAAATATCACCCATATCGATCACGTGGCGCGTGGGACGTGCCTCACTGTTGTCCGCTATGAGCGGCCCCAGCCCAGCCGCCAACGGACCCCCGCACGTGTGCGCCAGCGTTTTCGCCTGTGCGCGAGGATCACGTGCGACTGGATGGCAAGACCATCCAGGGCACCGAAGAGTGCTCGCCAGGGACTACCCGTCGCAGTAGCGACCCAGGCCCGCGTAGTGCGTGCGATCCGCGAGTTCGACCATGTGGTCAGCACCCCGCCACCGACGCCGGCGGGCCCGTTCCGGACTTCCTGTAGCCCCCTGTGCGGGAGCCGGAGCGAGGCAGCGCTCAGAGATCTCGGCCCGGGGAGGTCTTCGGTAGGCCTTCGAGTTCGCGTACCCGGTCGACCATGTCGGTGATCGCGTCCAGGCTCTTGGGGGACAGGCCGGAGGCGCGCAGGGCGATCCGCCGGACCGAGGCGTCGCGTAGGGCGCTCAGGAGTTGGAGTTCGGCGTCGATGCGCTCCGTTGCCGCGTCGTCGAAGAAGTAGGCGGGCGGAACGCCGAAGAAGTCGGCCAGGGCTTCCAGGTGGCGCTTGGTGGGGTTGTCGCGGATGCCCTTGCGCAGCTGCCAGACGTAGGTGGCCGAGATCGTCGGCCCACCCTTCTGCCGGACGGCCTCGGCGACGTCTTCGAGGCTGTACTCTCCGCCGCCGCGTGGGCGGACGGTGGCGAAGAGGTGGTTCAACTTGTCCGCCAGCGTCCGCTCGGCCCTCGGCTCGGTGTCAGCCATGGACGCTCCTCTCGGTGCTCACCCGGGGACTCCTCCCCAGCGTACCAGCCGATGTGAATGACTCGCCGCCTTCCAGTTCACGGCAGTTGACACGCTCATTTACGTAGGTTTATATTCACATCGTCCACATGAACTGAGATTAACGACGGACAAGGCAGCATCAACTGTCCCCCGGCCGCCGAAATCTCGCACGGCCAGATCACGTGATTCCGCTTTTCGTTCCGACTTTCGCGCGCCCAAAATTCGCTCCCGAAAATTCGCGTACCTACGAATTTGCGCTGCCAAATTCGCTCCCCCCGAAAGGAATCTCCCATGAGAATGCGCACCGGTCTCGCCGCAGTCGCCATGGCCGCCGCCTCATTGGGCACCGTCGTCGTGACCGCCCCCGCCGCCTCCGCCGACCCGATCCTGGGCTCCGCCCAGCTCAGGGCCGTCACCGACGACTACCTCTTCAACATCTCGATCAGCACGTTCCTGAACTACCGCAGCGTCACGCCGTACATCACCCAGCTCGACTGGACCTCCGACGGCTGCTCCTCGCCGCTGCCCAACGGCAACAAGCCGGGCGGGTTCAACTTCCTGCCCTCCTGCCAGCGCCACGACTTCGGCTACCGCAACTACAAGAAGCAGGGCAGGTTCACCGAATACAACCGCGGGCAGATCGACAACAAATTCCGCTCGGACATGTACAACTACTGCGGCCAGTACTCCGGACTCAAGGCGGCGCTGGGCGTGGCATGCCGCCGGTACGCCGACGCCTACTACGCGGCCGTGCGTAACTTCGGCGCCTAATCCGGCCCGGTCAGCTCGGCCGGCGGCGGAAGGCTCGGGCGACATCCCCGAGGAAGGCGATGTCGCTGTCGAGATCGCCGCCACCCGGGACCAGGGGCGGCGCCCACGAACCCACCGGTTCTGCGCCGCCCGCCTTGGCCCGCAGCGCGGCGCCCAGCAGGGCCGCCTCGGCCAGCGCGTCCAGCTTGCGGCCGGACGCGCCGGTCGCGGCGGCCCTGCCGTACGCCGCCGCGGCCGCGTCCACGTCGAGGTAGGGCAGCAGGGCCAGCCGGCCGTCACGGATCTCGACGACCCGCCGGTACAGGCTCAGCCCGAGGTCGCGCGGCCACAGCAGGTCGGCCAGCCGGGACGTCGGCGGCGCCAGCGCGATCTGCGGCGCCGCCCGGTACAGCGCCAGCCACAGCGGGCGCAGCTCGTGGTAGGCGCGATACTGCCGCAGCCAGACCACCAGGTGGGGCAGCCGCATCCGCGGCCCCCACACCGGCATGGTGAAGCCCATCACGATGAGGACGTGCGCGAGCGGCGGCAGGAACATCTCCACGAACGCACCGGGGCCGGGCCCCAGGTAGGGCAGGTCGAACCGGTGCTGCACGAAGAACAGCATCCGGTGCACGTGGTAGGCGAGCGCGGCCACCGTGCCGATGACCGCGAGGCGGACTCCCCAGCGCAGGGCGGGACCGTCCGCCAGGTTGGAGTAGCGCCAGCCCCGCCGGACCCACCGGACGCTGGCCGGGGCCAGGCAGGCCAGGTAGACCAACCAGTATTCGAGGACCCAGGGCGTGTCGGCGTAGCGGTTGGCGAACCGTACGTCGTTGACCGGGGTGGGGGCCAGGGCGAAGAAGACGGTCATCGCCGCCGCCGCGGCGGTCAGCCACCACGCGGTGCGCACCGACCGGGCCCGCGCCTGCTCCGGCGGGTAGGTCATATGGAACAGGAACGCCTGCAGTGACCCGATCACCAGCAGCATGCTGGCGTGGCAGAGCAGCCGGGCGAGGTTGGGCACCCCGGTGAACTGCCCGATCCACTCGTAGGCCACCGGCGTGTTGACGGTCTGCGAGACGGCGAGCCCGCTCAGCGTGAGCAGAACCGCGATACGCATCGGATCGCGCGAGAGCCGCCGCGTGGAGAAGATCCGCCACGCCAGGAAACCCCAGGTCAGGGCGGTGGGCCCGTAAACGCGCAGCCACGCGCCCATGCGCTATCGCGCTGCCGGGCCTGAGGGCCCCTCGGACCACTCCAGCGCGGCCTGCAGCCGGTCGGATATCGTCCCGCCCCGCCCCTGGGCCATCGGCTCGGCCCGGGCCCGCTGCCAGATGAGCGAGGCGAGCAGCTCCGCCTCCTGCTCCTCCACCGCCGAGTAGCCCGCGCGCTCCAGGACCCGGCGCACCATCTCCGGATCCAGGTCCGGCAGCAGCCACCGAGTGTCCTCGGACGCCAGATCCGGCGCCGGGTAGTGGTCGCACAGGATGTGGCACAGCTCGTGCAGGATGATGTGCTCCTGGTGCGGCATCGTGGTCGCCTGCTCGTAGAAGATCAGATCGGCCGCCTCGGTCGCCACCCACAGCCCGTACACACCCGCTCCGCCGGTCAGCGGCCGCAGGTGGATGGGCCGCCCGCGCTGCTCGGCCACCACCGCGCACAGCCGCCGCACGTCGAACGGCGAGGGCAACGGCAATTCCCGCACCCTGGCCTCGCACGCCCGGCGTAACTCCCTGAGCCTGCTCGCCTCGCGAATCACTGTGGCACCCTCGCGAAGACGGAGAGGACAGAACCGCGGCCCGGCTCGGCTCCGCTCACCCACGCCGTCGTGAAAGTCATTTGCCCTCCCGCGTGAACCACGTGGCGCAAGCTCGCAAACCCATGAATCATACCCAGAAGCCGCGCCCCCGACATTGGAGACAGAGCCAACCGGTAGGGGGTGGGCCCCCGTACCGGCGCTCGGTCAGGACCGTACCCGGAGCGTTTCCTCGACCCAGGAGCGCAGCTCGGCGGTGGGTAGTGCCCCGACCCGTTCCGCGACGACCTTGCCCGTGGTCGATCATGATCATCATGGGGACGTGCTTGATGGCGAACCGCCGGGCCAGCCCTGACGCGCGGTCCACGTCCACCTTGACGATTTTGAGCCGTCCCGCCATCTCCTTGGAGAGCTGTTCCAGCACGGGGGTGACCGTCCGGCAGGGCTGGCACCAGCGTGCCCAGAAATCGACGACGACCGGCAGGTCCGCCCGTTCGGCGACCTCGGCGAAGGTGCCGTCGCCGGCCTCGGCGATCCAGGGCAGCGGGTGGTGGCAGCTTCCGCAGCGGGGCACCCCGCTCGCCGCCTCCGGCACGCGGTTCCGCTTCCCGCAGTTCACGCAGTCCACCAAAGTCATGTCAGCCCCCCGGCGGGTGGAAGGTGATGTCCAGCTCCCCGTCCTTGGCGTCCACGACGATGGCCGAACCGTCGGCGATGCTCTCGGCGAGCAGCGCCCGCCCGATCCGGGTCTCGACCTCGCGGGAGATGAAGCGGCGCAGCGGCCGGGCCCCGTACACCGGGTCGAAGCCCTCCACGGCGATGAACGCCCGCGCGTTCTCGGTGACCTCCAGGGTGAGTCGCCGGTCGGCCAGCCGGGCCCGGATGTCGTTGAACATCAGGTCCACGATCTGCTCGATCTCGGCCTCGGTGAGCGGCTTGAACAGCACCACGTCGTCGACCCGGTTGAGGAACTCGGGCCGGAAGTGCGACCGCAGCTCGGCCATCACCCGGGCCCGCCCCTCCGGCTTGATCTCACCGTCGGGGGTGACCCCGTCCAGCAGGTACTGCGACCCGATGTTGGAGGTCATGATGATCACCGTGTTCCGGAAGTCCACGGTCCGCCCCTGCGCGTCGGTCAGCCGCCCGTCGTCCATGACCTGGAGCAGCGTGTTGAACACGTCGGTGTGCGCCTTCTCGACCTCGTCGAACAGCACCACCGAGTACGGCTTGCGCCGCACCGCCTCGGTGAGCTGCCCGCCCTCCTCGTACCCGACGTATCCGGGCGGCGCCCCGACCAGCCGGCTCACCGTGTGCCGCTCCTGGTACTCGCTCATGTCGATGCGGACCATGTTGTCCTCGGTGTCGAACAGGGCCGCCGCGAGCGCACGGGCCAGCTCGGTCTTGCCCACCCCGGTCGGCCCGAGGAACAGGAAGGACCCGATGGGCCGACGGGGGTCCTTGATCCCGGAGCGGGCCCGGATGACGGCGTCGGCCACCAGCCGCACGGCCTCCTCCTGGCCGATCACCCGCTCGGCGAGGATCTGGTCGAGCCGGAGCAGCTTGTCCCGTTCGGCCTCCTGGAGCCGGGACACCGGGATGCCGGTCCACCGGGAGACGATGGCGGCGATCTCGTCCTCGGTCACCACCTCGCGGAGCAGGCGGTGCCCGGCCTGCCGGGTGCCCAGCCGCTCCTCCTCGGCCTGGAGACGGCGTTCCAGCTCGGGGATCCGCCCGTGCCGGAGCTCGGCGGCCCGGTTGAGGTCGTAGGCGCGTTCGGCCTGCTCCGCCTCCCTGCGCAGCGTCTCCAGCTCCTGCCGCAGGCTCTGCACCTTGCGCAGGGCGGCCCGTTCGGCCTCCCACTGGGCCCGCATGGCGTCGGTCTCGGCGCGCCGGTCGGCCAGCTCCTTGCGCAGGTCCGCCAGGCGGGACTGGCTCACCGGGTCCTGCTCCTTGGCCAGCGCGGCCTCCTCGATCTCCAGCCGCATCACCTTCCGGGTGAGCCCGTCCAGCTCGGCGGGCATCGAGTCGATCTCGGTACGGATCATCGCGCACGCCTCGTCGACCAGGTCGATGGCCTTGTCGGGCAGGAACCGGTCGGCGATGTAGCGGTGGCTGAGCCGTACCGCGGCGACCAGGGCACTGTCGGTGATCTTCACGCCGTGGAAGACCTCCAGGCGTTCCCGCAGGCCGCGCAGGATGGAGACGGTGTCCTCGACGGAGGGCTCGTCGACCAGCACCGGCTGGAACCTGCGCTCCAGGGCGGCGTCCTTCTCCACATACCTGCGGTACTCCTGGACCGTGGTGGCGCCGATCATGTGCAGCTCGCCCCTGGCCAGCATCGGCTTGATCATGTTTCCGGCGTCCATCGAGCCCTCGGCGGACCCCGCGCCGACCACGTTGTGGAGCTCGTCCACGAACAGCAGGATGCGCCCCTCGGCCGCCCGCACCTCGTTCAGGACGGCCTTCAGGCGCTCCTCGAACTCGCCGCGGTACTTGGCGCCCGCCACCAGCGAGCCCAGGTCCAGCATGAAGATGACCTTGTCGCGGAGCCCTTCCGGCACGTCGCCGCGGTTGATGCGCTGGGCGAGCCCCTCCACCACGGCCGTCTTGCCGACGCCGGGGTCGCCGATCAGCACCGGGTTGTTCTTGGTCTTCCGGGACAGTATCTGGATCACGCGGCGGATCTCGGCGTCCCGGCCGATGACCGGGTCCAGCTTGTCCGCGCGGGCGTCGGCGACCAGGTCGCGGCCGTACTTCTCCAGCGCCTCGTAGGCCACCTCCGGCATGGCCGAGGTGACCCGCTGGTGGCCGCGCACGCCGGTGAGCGCCGCCAGGAACCGGTCCCTGGTCAGGCCCTGCCGGTGCAGCAGGCGGCCGGCCGCCGTGCTCTCGCCCTCCTCGATCAGCGCCAGCAGCAGGTGCTCGACCGAGACGTACTCGTCCTTGAGGCGGCGCGCCTCCCGGTCCGCGACGTCGAACAGCCGGGACAGGCGCTGGGTGACGAAGACCTGGCCGGGCGCGGCGCCCGGGCCGCTGACCCGGGGGCGGCGGCCCAGCTCGTCCTCCAGCTCGGCGCGGAGGGTCTTGTCGTCGGCGCCCGCCTGCGCCAGCAGCCGCGGCGCCAGCCCTTCCGGCTGTTCGAGCAGGGCCAGCAGCAGGTGTTCGCCGTCCACCTCGGTGTTTCCGTGGCGCAACGCCTTGGTCTGGGCGTCGTGCAACGCCTCCTGGGACTTCTCCGTCATCCGGTTCGGGTCCACTGCTATCTCCCTAGCGTCTTGCTCCCTGACGTCGAGACAGGGTCCGTACGGTGGCCTCCAGCTCCGCGATCCGGTCGAGCAGATCCACAACCAGGCCGATCGCGGCGTAGTTGAGGGGCAGGCCCTCGTGCAGCCGCTGGATGCGGCCCGCGGCGGCCACCTGGGAGGGCGGGAAGAACAGCTCTCCCCGGGCGTCCCTGACCGCCTCCAGCAGGCCGAGCGCCACCAGCCGCCGTACGGCCTCGGGGTGCAGGCCGGTGGCGCGGGCGTAGGTGTCCAGGTCGAGCCGCGCGGGCCGTACCAGTGCGTAGGTCATGCCGCCCTCCGGGGATCGAAGTTCGAGGTGGCGGCGAGCTGCTCGAAGAGCTTCCGTTCTGCGGCGGTGGGCCAGGGTGGCACCATGATGCGGACCTCGGCCAGGAAGTCGCCGGGACGGCCGCGCGGGTTGGGCATGCCGCGGCCGCGCAGGCGCAGGCGGCGGCCGCTTGAGCTGCCCGCGGGAACCGTCAGCTTGGTCTCGCCGCCCGGCGTGATGACGGGGACGCTCGCGCCCAGCGCGGCCTCCCAGGGGGCCAGCCGGAGCACGGTGTGGATGTCGCGGCCGTCCACCCGGTAGCGGGGATGGTCGGCGATCCGCACGATCAGGTAGAGGTCGCCGGGGCCGGCCCCGTCGCTGCCGTGCCCGCCCTGGCCGGTCAGCCGGATGCGCTGCCCGTCGGTGACCCCGGGCGGGATCGTGACGTCCAGCCGCCGCCCGCCCGGCAGCGTGATGGTACGGCGCCCGCCGTGATAGGCGTCCTCGACGGTGAGCGTCAGCTCCGCCTCCTGGTCGGCCCCCGGCATCGGGCCCCGGTGCCGCCTGCCGCCGAACATGCCGATCAGGTCCTCCAGATCGATGCCCTGGTCCCCGCCGAAGCCCCCGAACACCTCTTCGCCGAATCCGGTCTGCCGCGGCGAGCCCCGCCCACCGGCGGCGCCCGCGCGGGCCCTGGCCCACTGGGCGGGATCCACGTCGGGCGGCACCTGCCGGAAGTCCGGTCCGAAGGTGTCGTACCTGTGGCGCGTCTCGGGGTCGGAGAGCACGGCGTACGCCTCCGAGACCTCCTTGAAGACGTCCTCCGCCCCGGGATCCTTGTTGACGTCGGGGTGGTAGGCGCGCACCAGCTTCCGGTAGGCCCGCTGGATCTCGTCCTGGTCCGCGTGCCTGCCGACCCCGAGCACCTCGTAGAAGTCGCGGGCCATCACGCCGCCTGCTTCGCGACGACCACCGCCGCCGGGCGGAGTTGCCGCCGGTCGTCGCCGTACCCGGGGCGTACCACCTCCACGACGGTGCCCGGCGGCACGTCGTCCCTGGGCACGGCGGCCACCGCCTCGTGGTGGGCGGGATCGAAGGGCACCCCGGTCTCGTCGTGGCGGAGGTAGCCGAGCCGGGCCAGCACGCCGACGGCCTGGTCCCGCACCGCCCGTACGCCTTCCAGGACCGCACTCCCCCCGGCGTCCCCCTGGGCGGCGTGGCTCAGCGCCAGTTCGAGGTTGTCCAGCACGGGCAGCCACGCCGCCGCCGCGTGGTCCCGCTCCTCGGCCCGCATGCGTTCGACGTCGCGGGCGACGCGCTTGCGCAGGTTGTCCAGGTCGGCGACGGCACGCAGCCAGCGGTCCTCCAGGTCCGCGAGCTTGGTCTCCACGTCCTCCGACACGTCCTCCGACACGTCCTCCGACACGTCCTCCGACACGTCCTTGGGCAGCGACTCGCCCTCCGGGGGCAGCCGGTCGGGCACTTCATCCTGGTTGTTCATGGCTCACTCGGAATCGGAGGGCGTGAACTCGGCGTCGATGACGTCCTCGTCGCCTCCCCCGGACGGCGGCGTTCCGGCGCCGGGGCCGCCGGCCGCACCGGCGGAGGCCATCGCGCCGAGCCCGTGGTAGATCTGCTGGAGCTCCCCGGTGAGGATGCGCAGCCGGTCCAGCGGCACCTCTTCCTTGATCGCCTGCCGGGCCTCCTGGACCAGCTGCCCGGCCCTGGCCCGCTCGTGCACCGGCACCGCCTCGCCGAGCTCCTCCAGCCGCCGTTCCACCTGGTAGGAGACCGAGTCCAGGTCGTTGCGGGCGTCGATGGCCTCGCGCAGCCTGGCGTCCTCGCTGCGGTGCCGCTCGGCGTCCGCGACCATGCGCTCGATCTCCGGCTTCGCCAGGTTGGAGCTCTCGCTGATCGTGACGCGCTGCTCGGCGCCGGTGTCCCGGTCCTTGGCGGAGACGT
Organism: Acrocarpospora catenulata; assembly: GCF_018476525.1. Classification (GTDB taxonomy): domain Bacteria; phylum Actinomycetota; class Actinomycetes; order Streptosporangiales; family Streptosporangiaceae; genus Acrocarpospora; species Acrocarpospora catenulata. The sequence goes on along the minus strand of NZ_JAHCST010000092.1, from coordinate 18,391 downwards.
TGAGTATGCCGTTGGCGTCGATGTCGAAGGTGACCTCGACCTGCGGCGTCCCGCGCGGCGCGGGCCGGATGTTCTCCAGCCGGAACCGGCCGAGCACCCGGTTGTCGGCGGCCCGCTCCCGCTCGCCCTGGAGGATCACGATGTCCACCGCGTTCTGGTTGTCCTCGGCGGTGGTGAAGGTCTCGGTACGCCGGGCCGGGATGGTGGTGTTCCGCTCGATCACCTTGGTCATCAGGCCGCCCAGGGTCTCCACGCCCAGCGACAGCGGGGTGACGTCCAGCAGCACGACGTCCTGGACCTCGCCCTTGATGATGCTGGCCTGGACCGCCGCCCCGATGGCCACCACCTCGTCCGGGTTGACCGTCATGTTGGGGTCCTTGCCGTCGGTGAGCCGCCGGACCAGGTTCTGCACGGCGGGCATCCGGGTGGACCCGCCGACCAGGATGACCTCGTCGATGTCGGCGGGCCGCAGCTTGGCGTCCTCCATGGCCTGCTCGACCGGGTGCACGCAGCGTTCCACCAGGTCGGCGGTGATCTTCTCGAAGGTGGAGCGCATGAGCGTGGTGTTGAGGTGCTTGGGGCCCGAGGCGTCCGCCGTGATGAACGGCAGGCTGATCGAGGTCTGGGTCACCGCCGAGAGCTCCGTCTTGGCCTTCTCGGCCGCCTCGAAGAGCCGTTGCAGGGCCTGCGGGTCGCGCCGCAGGTCGATGCCCTGGTCGCGCTGGAAGTCGTCGGCCAGGTGGTCGACGATCCTGCGGTCGAAGTCGTCGCCGCCCAGGTGCCCGTCGCCGGAGGTGGCGCGCACCTCGATGACGCCCTCGCCGATGTCCAGGATGCTCACGTCGAAGGTCCCGCCGCCCAGGTCGAAGACGAGCACGGTCTCGTTGGCCTTCTTGTCCAGCCCGTAGGCCAGGGCGGCCGCGGTGGGCTCGTTGATGATCCGCAGCACCTCCAGGCCGGCGATGCGGCCCGCGTCCCTGGTCGCCGTGCGCTGCGCGTCGTTGAAGTACGCCGGGACGGTGATGACCGCCTCGGTCACCTTCTCTCCCAGGTACTTGGCGGCGTCGCCGGCGAGCTTCCGCAGCACCAGCGCCGAGACCTCCTCCGGCGCGTACATCTTCTCGCCGACCTTGAACCGTACGGCCCCCTGCGGCCCCTCCACCACGTCGAACGACACGGCGGTCATCTCGGAGGTGACCTCCTCGTAGCGGCGGCCGATGAACCGTTTGGCGGAGTAGATCGTCCCCTTCGGGTTGAGGATCGCCTGGCGACGGGCGAGCTGACCGACCAGCCGCTCACCCTGGTCGGTGAAGGCCACCACCGACGGGGTGGTGCGCGATCCCTCCGCGTTGGGGAGCACCGTGGGGTGGCCGTCCTCCGTCGCGGCGATGACCGAGTTGGTGGTGCCGAGATCGATGCCGACTGCTTTCGCCATTGCTCGCTTCTCCCTCCGGTCACGTGACACCCGTGGCGCGTGGGGGACGTGGGGGAACGTCGCGGGCACCAGAGTGCCGACCACCCCCTTTTCGGTGATCTCGCTTCCGAGTCTTGTCCGCGGGCCGCGGCCTCACATCCCCAAGACGGGTAGTCATGGCTCGGGATCGATCCGCCCCTGGGCCATGGCGATCCGGGCGAGCTCGACCCGGGAGCCGATGCGGAGCTTGCGATACACGTGCTTGAGGTGGAAGGCCACCGTGTGGGCGCTGATGAACATCTGCTCGGCGATCTGCCGGTTGGTGTAGCCGTCGGCGACCAGCACCGCGATGGCGTGCTCGGTCTCGGTGAGGCTCTCCCAGCCGACCGGCGGGCGGTCGGCGTAGGTCCAGTGCCGGTGGCGTACGCCCAGGCCGCGCAGGCGTTTGCGGACGCGGGCGGCGTCCCGGGCCGAGCCGAGGTCGTGGTAGATCGTCAGCGCCCGGTCCAGGCTGCCTGCCCCCTCCTCCTGGCGTCCGCAGCCGCCCAGGGCCACTCCGAGGTCCTCGGCGGCGGAGGCCCGGGCCCACACGTCCTCCGCGCGCTCGGCGGCCAGCGCGAGGGCGTCGCGATCGTTGTCCAGCAGGCCGCGGGCGTGCGCGGCGGCGGAGGCCAGCGCGGGGAAGCCCGGGTTGGCGTGTGCCAGGGCTTCGGCGGTGGCGACCACGCTTTCGGCCGCCGCGCGGTCGTGTACGGCCAGGGCGAGGCGGACCAGCCAGGCGGTCACCGGGGGTTCCAGGGTGAGCAGGCGGTCGTCCTGCCACGAGTTCTCCGGGAGGTCGGCGAGCAGGGCGATCGCGCGCAGCGGGCCCTCGCGGGCCTCCACCACCTGCGCGGTCAGCAGCGCCCGCCGCAGGCGTCCTTCTCGGGTGTCGGCGGGCAACTCGGCGGCGTGCCGTGCCGCCCGCCGCAGGTCGCCGCGGCGCAGGGCGACCGTGGCGAGCACCGTTGCGGCCAGGGCGGCGGGCAGCGGGGCGCCGGAGGCGGCGGCGAGTTCCCGGGCCCGTTCCGCCTCGGTGACGGCGCTGTCGAAGCGGCCCGCGACGAGTTCGGCTCTGGCCTTGAGCGCGGTGGTCTCGGCGGCGTCGGCGGCCGGTGGTCCCGGGTCGAGGATGGCGTGCCGTACCGGCTGGGGGATGTCGGCGGCCACGGTGACCCTGACCAGGTCGTGGCGGAAGGCCAGGCCGTACGGGGTGGCGGTGAGCAGGCCCGCGGTCATGCACTCCTCGACGGCGGGGAGCAGGGCGGCCGGAGTGGTGGCCAGCAGTGCCGCGGCCTGTTCCGGGGCGAACGAGCGGCCGAGCAGGGCGGCGGTCTCCAGCAGCTTCCTGGCGTCCTGGCTCAGCCTGCCGACCCAGCGGCGCACCACGGGCCGGAGCCGGTGGGACGGGTGGGTGCCGTCGCGGACCGCCGCGATCAGTTCGGCGATCAGCAGCGGGTTGCCGCCGGCGGCGTCCACCAGGGCCCGGGTCGCCGGGTCGGGCGGCCCTTGGAGCAGGTCGGCGGCCATCGCGGCGGCCGAGGCGGGGGCCAGCGGCGCCAGGTCGAGCTGTTCGGCCCCGTCCCGCCGTACCAGGTCGAACAGCGCCGCGGCCTGGTTGCCGCCGCCGGTGGTGGAGCGGCTCAGCAGCCAGCCGACGGGACGTTCCCTCAGCCGGTCGCGCAGGGCGCTGATCATGGTCAGGGTCGCCGCGTCCGCCCACTGCAGGTCGTCCAGTACGGCCAGCAGCGGCGCCCTGGCCCGTTTCTGGAACCCCGCCGTGAGCCGGTCCAGCACCCGGGCCCGGGAACCGAGCCGGGCGAAGGGGTCACCTGAGGGGAGCTCACCTTCGAACCGCAGGTCCAGCGCCGCGAACAGCATCCCGCACGGGCCAAGCTCGCCGAGTTCCTCCGCGCGGCCCCGCACCACGCCGACACCCCACCCGGGGGCGGCCTTGGCGGCCTCTTCGAGCAACCGGCTCTTCCCGGTGCCCGGTCCCCCCTCCACCAGCAGCGTCCCGGTGCCGCCCGCCGCCACCGTCCGGAGCAGGCCCTCGACACAACGCCATTCCTGGTCACGTCCCCGCATGCAGGTCCCCTGATGGGACCGCTTTCCGGGACAGAGACCGAGATATCCCTAATTCTTGGAGATCTTTAGCGATGGGTTTTAGGTCGATCACAAGAACTTGCTAAGCAGCCCGGGTTGCACTGAAGGCGTTCAACCTTCAATCCCTGAGAGAGACCCATGAACAGATCGCTCATCGGCTGCGTCGGCGCCCTCGTCGTCGTCTACCTGGCCGGCGCCGCCATCGCCGTCGACCACGGCCTCAACCCCACCTACCTGGACGCCCTCGGCACCGAGGGCCGCCTCGCCGCCCCCATCCCCATGATCATCCTTCAACTGCTCGCCGTGGCCCTGTCCGTCAACTCCCGCCGCGGCCTCGCCCTCACCGGCTCCGGCCTCCTGGCGGTGGCCTGCTCGGCGGCGGTCATCTCCGGCTTCTTCGACGGCGGCTACACCGACCCCCGCCTGTCCACGTTCGACCACGGGTACCAGATCGCCATGATCGCCGGAATCGCCGCCCTGGGCCTGCTCGGCGCCATCCAGTTCACCCGCCGCCTCCGGTCGAACAGCACCTTTTCACGGGTCGCCGCCGGCTGACCCCGCAAGTTCATCCCCAGCCCTCGGAATCCACGTGCATCGCGGCCTCTTCCGCGGAGTAACCCCCGGCGTCGGGGCCGATGTCCCGGGCGACCTCGTCGGGCTCGACGACGGAGTGCGCGCCTTCGTCCGGGCTGACGAGGCGTCCGACCGCGTAGCTGTCGTGCTTCGGTGGCTCTTCGGGGTCGAGGTCCTCGGTGAAGGAGTCGACAAGCGCGTCCGTGTCCTCGTCCCCGGCGTCCTCGTCCTCCTGGCTGTGCGCCGGGTTGTCGTCGGGGCCGAACATCGGCTGTTCCTCCGGAACCTCACGGGCCAGCCGCCCCGCCATGGGCTCTCCTTCGTACTGCTCCTCGGCGGTCGTCCCGAAGTCGTCTATGGCCATCGGCCTGTCGCCGGGCAGGGGCTCCTCCTCCGGGTCGACCGCCCACTTCCGCTCGGGCGTGCCGGACTGCAGATCGGGGATGCCCTCATCCTCGAACTCCGACCGGGGATCGGGTTCCGGCCGGTGCATGGGTTCCGGCGTGTACTCGGTCATCGTGGCTTCCTCTCGAGCACCTCAAATGCTCGCCTGCCCGCAATAAACCCCCCAAAACCCCTCAAACCCCCTAAGCCCGCTTCAACGACCTCCCGACCCCGGCCACCACCGTGGTCGCCAGGATCCACCCCGCGGCCACCAGCCCGTACCCGACCCATTCGGTGGAACCGACCGGCCGCCACGCGCTCTGCCGGCCCAGGTCAATGTCCAGTCTGCCGCGCCAAACTCGGTTCATCAGTTGCGGGCGGAAATTTACTGGCATGGGCTGCCGGGGTATCCGCTGATCGGGAATCAAGGCCCTCGGAAACGATCACCGTTTTGATGAGGGATGACATATGCGGGTGAGTCTGGGCAAGGTGGCGGCGGCGCTGGCGGGGGCCGTGGCTTTGATGATGGCGCCGGGAGTGAGTGCGGCGCAGGTCGCGCCGGAGCCAGTGCCCTGTTTCAAGTTGCCGTACTTCGGGCCGTGGGGGAAGGCGGACTTCGACTTCACCAACGTCACCGTCGAGCAGCTGAAGAAGAACGGCATCCGGCTGGAGGCCATCGAGCCGGTACGGCTCAAGCGTGGCGGGGCCGGGATCTACATGCCGATCGGCTGGAAGCAGGACCACATCGACCCCTGCCGTGGCGTGTACTACCCGGGCGGCTTCCGGCTGGTGAACGACAAGACCGGGCAACAGATCTCGTTCGACAAGATGTGGCTCCGGTTTGACGGGGTTTACTTCAATGTCTCGGAGAACGGCGGGCCGGTGAGCGAGCGGCTGGTCGGCACGTACAAGCTGCACGAGTTCATGCCGACCATCGCGACGCCGCGCCCGCTGGAGGGTGGCGTCGGCCCGCGCTACTGGCCGTTCTACGTCGGCCCGGCCTGGGCGGACGCGGTGAAGAAGCTGTCCGGCTTCGAGGTGCCGATCGGCCAGCCGTTCGGCAACCTGGACGCGGTCGTCAAGTACGTGCCGTGATTCCGAGGGCCGCCGGGCACCCGGCCCGGCGGCCCGCCGTATTCAGAAGCGGCGTGGCGCCGCCAGGTACGGGAAGGTCGCGCTGACCGGCACGTCCGGCTTGGTGACCAGTTCGTGCGAGGTGATGAGGGACGGCGAGCCGACCCCGGCGGGTTCGCCCATCAGCATGCGGACCAGCGTGGCGTGCGCGTCGTCGCCGAGCCGGCGGCCGTTCGGGTAACCGGCGCGGTCGTCCTCGACGAGCCCGAACCGGTTGGGGTTGGGGGTGGGCGGGATGGACAGGTTCAGCCGGAGTTCGTCGCAGGGGATCACGTCCGCGGGCACGACGTCCTTGTTGAGCACGTGCGCGTTGAGATCGTCCTGGATGGGTCCCGTGGACTTGGCCACGCCGGTGAAGAAGATCTGCCAGAGGTCCCGGCGTGGGGTGGGGGGCACCCGTACCGTCCAGTGGGACGCCTTGATCAGTTTGGGCCCGGTCGGGTTCAGGATGAAGCCGCTCAGGCGTGCGTTCTTCGCGTCATCGGTGGGTTTGAGGGAGTTGTACGTCTCCCCCATGCTGAACATGGTCACCACGTCCAGCGCCGGGTTGCCCATGCGCGACATCTGCGGATAGGTCCCGGTGAGCCCGCGTCGTGCCGCGGTGGCCCAGATCCCGATGACGGGGTTGCGCGCGACGTCCCCGCCCAGCGCCAGCGAGGCCTTCGGCACCTGGAGGACCATCGCGTTGACGTTCCCGTCCAGGACCTTGATCAGGTCGATGGGCGGGGCGAACGGCAGCCCGGTGAGGGCCAGCCCCACGGTCTTGGCGTTGCTGAAGAAGGAGTCGGCGGCTTTGAGCGCGATGGTCTGGCCCCCGCCGGGCAACGCCTCCACGGCCTCCGGGCGCCCGTCGGCGGTCAGCACCGCCACCCCGTCGGACACCAGCGTCCGGGCAGGCTGCCCCGGCCGGATCTCCTCCAACTGGTACGGCTGACGCCCACCGGACGGCGCGGAGAACGTCCACCGGTAGGTGATGTCCGGCGTGCCCGTTCCCCGCTGGTCGACATGGATCTCGTACCGCGCGTCGGCGGCGAACCCCATCCCGGAAAGCTGCTGAGTAGGCGTGTAATTCGTAATAAAACACACCATGTCGGGGTTGTCGGGGCAGATGTGGGCGTAGAGGTCGGAGCCATCCATCTGGGGATCCAGAATGAGGCGCGGCGCGTCCACGTGGCTGGCCGCGGTGCCCGTACCGGTTCCCGGGCCGGCAAGCGCCCCCCAGCTGATCATGCCCACCGAGACGGCAGCCGCCGCCACCGCCAATTTACGATATTTCAAGACATCCCCCGATATCAGGTTGAATGGCGGGTTTGCCCGCCGAGTCGTCCAGCCAGTCGCGCGTACCGGCCGGCTTCGGAGGCCTGACCGGCTCGCCGCAACGCCCAGCCGAGCGCGTCCGCGACCTCCACACTCCGCCGCTTCCGCCACTCCCCCCGCAGGAGCAGGACCGCCGCCACGGGATCGCCGTGATCCGCCTCGTACCTGCCGAGCGTCAGCGCGTCCCCCGCGGCCCTGAGCATGGCGAACCGGGTCTCGGCCTCGCGGTGCCGGCCTATCCGCAGCAGCAGTTCGCCCTCTTCCAGGAGGAATGTGGGTGACGGCAGGCGGTTGACGGCGGCCTCGTAACTCCCCAGTGCCGCCTCGACATCCCCCAGCGCGGCCTGGGCCTTCCCCCGCCCGGCCAGCGCGTGCGCGTAAAGGGGGTCGGCGTTCAGGGCCAACTGGTACTCCCGCAGCGCACCCGGCACGTCCCCCGCCGCCCACCGGGATTCGCCCAGGCGATGGTGGCAGTAGGCGAGGTCGCCCAGGTCGACGGCCGCGTCCAGCGCCCGCCGCAGGGCCTCTTCGGCCCGGGTGTGCTCGCCGCGCAGCTCGTACATCCGGGCCGCCCGGGTGAAGGAGGCCACGTCGGCCCGCAGGTCGAGCATGTGCCCCAGCGCGCGTTCCGCCCGGCCGTACCGGCCGAGTTCCACGGCGGCGTCGAAGAGCACACCGTACGCGGAGGCGCGGCCGGGATCGAGGTGGAGCGCCTTGGTGGCCCAGGCGTAACCGTCGGCGAACTCGTGGCGGGTGTTGGCCAATGCCCCCAGACCCACCAGTGCGTCGATATTTCCGGAATCGAGGCCGAGAGCGTGGCGGAACGCCTCCTCCGCCCGGGGCGCCAGGCCCGCGTCGCCGGTCCGGCGCACCCGCTCGGCGTACAGATCCCCCAGGGCCGCCCACATCCTGCCGTCCCCGGGATGGGCCCGCAGGTAGGCGGCGGTCTCCGCGAGCCGGTCCACCGGCGGTAGCGCCGATCCGCCCGACCCGGCGGGGCCGAGCATGGCCAGCACGACCGCCAGCAACGCACCCGTTCCCACCACCCGCATCATGAAGTCGATCATGGTACGCGCGGCGCGGGAGCCTCAATCGCGGCCGGTCAACAGCGCGTAATAACTAACTCGTGTACACCTCGAACTCCGACAGCTGCCCGGCGGGCCAGCCCGTGTTGGCGGTGAAGTTCAGCCGGACGTACCGGGTGGTGGCGGCGGCGAAGGTGATCGTCACCGTGTTCCCGGTGGCCGGGTTGAAGGTGTATCCGGCGGAGTTGACCAGCGTGCTGAACGTGGAACCGTTGGTGCTCCCCTGGACCGAGAGGGTCTGGGTGCGCGTCTGCCAGGCCGAGGGCGGCGGCAGCTTCAGCACGATGCGCCCCACCGCGACGGCCGTGCCCAGATCCACCTGGATCCACTGCGGGAAGGCGTTGTTGACGCTCTCCCAGTAGGTGTCGGCGTTGCCGTCCACCGCGTTCCCCGAGCCGTAGTTCTGGGTGTGGCCGCTCTCCGCCGTCGGCTTGTTCCGGGCGAGATTGCCCTGCGGCGCCGGGTCGGTGGTCACGGTCACGGGGGCGGACGGCTGCGACTCGTTCCCGGCGGCGTCCTTGGCCGTGACCGTGAAGGTGTACGCGGTGGCCGGGTTGAGCCCGTTCACCGTGGCCGTGGTCCCGGTCACCGAGGCCACCACGGCCCCGGCCTGGCGGACCGAGTACCCGGTCACCCCCACGTTGTCCGTCGAGGGGTTCCAGGACAGGGAGACGCTGGTGGTGGTCTTCCCGGTCACGGTCAGCCCGGTGGGCACGGCAGGCGGCTCGGTGTCCCCGGGCGCCGCCGTCCCGTACACCTCGAACTCGGCCAGCTGCGCGGCCGGCCAGCCGGTGTTGCCGGTGAAGTTCAGCCGGACGTACCGGGTGGCGGTGGAGGGGACGGTGATGGTCACCGTGTTCCCGGTGGCCGGGTTGAAGGTGTATCCGGCGGAGTTGACCAGCGTGGTGAACGTGGAGCCGTTGGTGCTGCCCTGGACCGAGAGCGTCTGCGTGCGGGTCTGCCAGGCGGCGGGGGGCGGCAGCTTGAGCACGAGGCGGCTGACGGTGGTGGTGGCGCCCAGGTCCACCTGGATCCAGTGGGGGAAGTTGCCCTGGCTCTCCCAGTACGTGCCGGTGTTGCCGTCCACCGCGGCGGAGGACGGGTAGCCGGGGTTGGTGCTGCTGGCCAGGGTCGGCTTGTTCAGGGCCAGGTTCTGCTCCGGCGGGGGTCCACCGAGTACGGGCGGCGTGGGCCGTACGGCGGTGAGGGCGAGCTGGCCCTTCAGCATGCGGCCGCCGTCGCCGGTGAGGCGCAGGTAGTAGTCGGCGGAGCAGGCGGTGCCGTCCTCGTCCAGGGCGAGCATGCCGGAGTTGGCGGGCAGCCAGGCGGCGCTCTCGGCGGTCTTGGCGATCTGGTTGCCCTCGTTGAACTCGTCGAACATCGAGATGTAGACGCCCTGGCAGCCGGCCCTGATGACGTTGTAGAACTGCCGCCACATGAAGTCGCCGTGGCGGCGGTGGCGAGTGGTGAGGTCACCGGGCATCACACAGGGCTGGTAGTCGATGCCCCGGGCGTTGCATTCGGCCTGATCGGGGACGGTGAGGTTGGTGTAGAAGTCGTCGGAGCCCTGGAGGGTGCTGATCCGGCCGACCATCCACGGCGAGATCATGTTGAACGCCCGGTAGACGTCGGCGAACCCCGGCCGGGAGTCGTTGATGCCCTGCCGCCAGTAGGTCGGGACACCTCCGATCACGTACAGGCCCTGGTTCTTGAACCAGTTGAGGACCTCCAGGCAGGGCGCCGGGGGGAAGGGGCGCTGCGGATCGTCGAAGCCGAAGCCCCAGATGCAGACCACCGGCTTGCCGTTCTGCCGGGCGTACGCGGGGGAGGCCACGTGCGCGGACATCTTGTTCTGCCAGTCGGTCTTGATCTCCGACTGGAAGTTGGTCCAGTCGCTGACGTCGTACATGACGTACCACTTGACGCCGTTGGCCTCGGCGGCGGTACGGACCTTCTGCGCCATCGCGTCCCGGGTGGGGCCTTCGGAGCCGTTGGGGTTGAAGCGCTGTAACGCGGCGGTGTCGATGTTGTTCTCCCGCATCCAGCGGAAGTGGGTGTCCACGGTCTGCTGGTCGTAGGAGGAGAAGAGGGTGGCGGGCTGGCCGTTGCCCAGGTTGGCGTAGGCGGTCGGGTACTTGTTGGTGAACTCCCGCATGTCCGGCCAGGCCACGATGGTGGTGTTGGTGGGCGAGGGCGGCTGCTGGTTGTTGAGGCTCCAGTGCCACCAGGCGTTGATCGGGGCGCTGTCGCCCTTGCAGGCGAACCAGCCCTGGTAGCCGACGGTGATCTTGCCGACCACGTCTCCGGGCGGGGAGGCGGCGCTGGCCGCACTGGTCAGCGCGGAGAGGACCTGGGACGACGAGACGGCGGCCAGGGCGGATCCGGTCACTGCGGAGGCCAAGAACCCCCGGCGGGAAACTGCCACACCTACTCCTTCTGCTCGAAAGCTGCGGAAGCGGCGGGTCAGGACGCGTGAACCGCGCGCCAGGTAAGACTCGTGGCGTTATCGTGACAGGATCCGATACATCAACGCAATACTTGGAAACCTCCCTGCAAGAAAGTGACTTAGCGAGCGGCGGCGTTGATGTCTCCGGTCTCCAGGATCCGGTTCTGGGCGCCCGTCCTGACCACCCGGAGCATGGCCCGGCCGACCTCCTCGGTGGAGGTGATCCCGTTCTGGAAGACGCGGCGCAGGACCGGGTAGAGGGGGGACATCACCGCGTAGACGGCCCGGTAGAGGGCGGTCTTCGACCGAGCGCCGTGCAGCGGCTGGATGAAGCCCGGCCGGAACATGTACGTCTCCAGGTCCAGCGCGAGCAGGGCGTTCTCGGTCTCCCCCTTGACCCGCGCCCACATCATCCGGCTCCGGCCGGTGCTGTCGGTGCCGGCGCCGGAGACGTACACGAAGGTGGCGTCGGGGCTCTGGCGGGCCAGGGCGCGGGCGGTGTTCAGGGCGGGATCGAAGGTCAGGCGGCGGTACTCGGGTTCGGTCAGCCCGGCCGAGGAGACGCCCATGCAGAAGAAGCACGCGTCGAATCCGGCCAGTTCGGCTTCCACGTCGGACAGATGGTCGAAGTCGGATAGGTGGAGTTCGCGGAGTTTGGAGTGACGGCGTCCGGTGGGCGTACGGCCGATCGCGAGCACCTGCTCGACGTCCGGATCGAGCACGCACTCCCGGAGCACGCCCTGCCCGACCATTCCGGTGGCCCCGAAAACAATGACCTTCATGGTCCTATCGTCGCACTTCGCAGGCGGCGGCCCTGGGGCCAGAACCCGTCGGCATGAGGTCGAGTAGGGGGGTACTCATGCCCCCACTCCCCCGGACGACTGCAATGACGAGCATGTTCACCATTCGCGCGGAACGCATATTCGACGGTCAGGAACTGATTCCCGCCCAGGCCGTGGCCATCGAGGACGGGCGGATCGCCGCGATCCTCCGCGAGGCGCCCGAGAACGCCCTCGACCTCGGGGACGTCACCCTGTTACCCGGGCTGATCGACACCCACGTGCACCTGGCCTTCGACGCCGGGCCGGACCCCATCGGCTCGCTCGACCAGGACGGCCTGTACGACCGGATGCGCGACGCCGCGCTCCAGCACCTGGCGGCGGGCGTCACCACCGTCCGCGACCTCGGGGACCGGGACTATCTGGCCGTCAAGCTCTCCGCTGAGCTCACGGACGGGCCCACCATCCTGTCCGCCGGACCGCCGATCACCACGCCGCGCGGCCACTGCTGGTTCCTCGGGGGCGAGGCCTCGGGTGTGGAAGGGGTACGCCAGGCCGTACGGGAACGGGCCGCGCGGGGCGCCACCGCCATCAAAATGATGATCACCGGTGGTGAGATGACGGCCGGCAGCCACTCTCACCTCTGCCAGTACAGCGAGGCCGAAGTGCGGGCCGCCGCCGACGAGGCGCACGCCCACGGCCTGCCCATCACCGGCCACGCCCACGCCGGCGCGGGTATCGCCCTGGCCATCGCCGCCGACTTCGACTCCATCGAACACTGCACCTTCATCACCGAAACCGGCATCGACCCCGACCTCACCCTGATGACCGCCATGGCCACCCGGGGCATCTACGCCTCCCTGACCGCAGGCGTCCTCCCCGGCTTCACCCCGCCCCCGGCCATAGCCCAGCGCCTCGCCAAACTCTTCGAGGCCACCCGCCTGATGCACGCCACCGGCGTCCCCATCGTCGCCGGCAGCGACGCCGGAATCGGCCCCACCAAACCCCACGGCATCCTCCCCTGGGCCGGCCCCAACCTGGTCGACTGGACCGGCATGACCCCCGTGGAAGCCCTCCGCTCCCTGACCTCCCTCGCCGCCCGCTCCTGCCAGATAGACGACCAGAAGGGCAAACTGGCCCCCACCTACGACGCCGACCTCCTGGCCGTCCCCGGCAATCCCCTCACCGACATCACCACCCTCACCCGCCCGACAGCGATATTCCGCAAGGGCAGACGCATCCAGCCGGCCGCCTAACCAAACATCACGGAAAGCTCGCCCGCGGAAATCACACCTTTGACGCCACAATGGGGGCATGTCGCGTCGATGGGTGGGGATTACCGGGGCCGGGATTTGTCTGGTTGCCGTCGGTGGGCTGGCTGTCTATTTCGTGGCCGTGGGGTTGGAGCGGGCGGACAAGGTGGCCAGCGTGGTGGGGGCGATTGTTGGCTTGGTGGGTTTAGGGGTGGCGGTATTTGCGGCTTTTGGTAAGTCCGAGGGGGACTCGGAAGGTGTGCGTAATGAGGTGAATGGGACGGTGCACGGGACAGTGGTGCAGGGGAAGGATTTTCATGGGCCGATCAATCTGGGTTGATTTGGCGTAGGGCGGATTGGCGGAGGGCGATGGCTGTCGGGTCATCGAAGGGGGCAAGGGCAGTTAGGGCCTGGTGCCAGGTGGTCTGGGCTTCTTGAGGGTGGTTGGTTTGGGTTAGGGCTCGCGCGAGGTTGGTCAGGGCCAGGGCGTGGTGCCAGTGGTCGCCGAGGTCGCGGTGGGTGGTTATGGCCAGACGGTGGAAGTTGACGGCTTCGGCGGGGCGGGCCAGTTCGAAGTAGGTTTCGCCGGTGCCGTCCAGAGCCAGGGCTTCGCGGCTGCGGTCTGCCAGTTGGCGTTGGATGGCGGCGGAGCGCTGGTAGGAGGTCAGGGCTTCGGCGGGATGGCCGGCGGCGCGTTGGACGCGGGCGAGTTCGAGGAGCCAGTAGCCCTGCCAGGCGAGGTTGTCGGCGGCGGTGGCGATGGCCATGGCGGCGTCGATGGAGTGCCGGGCGGCTTCGATGTCGCCGAAGGCGCGTTGGGTGCGGCTCAGCAGGAAAAGAGCATTGCCCTCGGAGAAGCGGTCGTTCAGGTCGCGGAAGACGGGGAGCGTCCCGGAAAGGATCTCCGCGGCGGCGGCCGGCCGGCCGAGTTCGATCTGGGCTTCGGCGGCGTTTGCCCTGGTGAGGGCCGTCCAGCGGAGCGGCGCGTTGGTATCGTCGCCGAGCGCCGAGAAGACGAGCGTGCTCTCCTCGAAACGGGCCAGGGCCTCGGTGAGGCGGCGACGGCGGAGGGCGAGCAGGCCGAGGGCGTTGAGCGACAGGCCCTCGCCGAAACGGTCGCCGAGGCGGCGGCGGATCTCCAGTGCGCCGAGGTGGCCGGTCTCGGCCTGATCGAGGCGGCGGGTCTGCACGTACAGCTTCCCGAGGCCCTCCAGAAGCATCGCCTGGCCGGGAAGGTCGCCGTCGGTGGCGGCCGAAGCGGCGCCGAGGGTGCCGATGGTCTCCCATTCGTCGAAGGCGTTCCACTGGGCGTGGATGACCCGCAGGGCGGCGGCCAGTCGCCAGGTGAGCCCGTGCAGCTCGGCGGCGGCAGCGGCGCGGACCACGGAGACGATGTTGGTCCGCTCGGTCTCGTACCAGCGGAGCGCCGTTTCCGGTTGGGCGAAGCTGAGCGGCGTGATGCCGGGTGGCGCGTCGTCGGGGAGTCTGTACGCGTCGTAGGGCGCGAGGGCGTGCTGCGCCCGATCTGCGGTGTGCAGGTACCACGACACCAGGCGGATCAGGGCTTCGTCGCCGTCTGCGGCGAACTGCCGGGCTTGTTCGGCGGCGTAGGCGCGTAACAGGTCGTGGATCTGGTACCGGCCGGGGGCGCTCTGTTCGATCAGGTACGCGCCGACCAGGACGTCGAGGAGACGGCGGACGTGGGCGGCGGGCATTCCGGCGAGAGCCGCGGCGGCCTCCAGGGAGAAGTCCGGGCCAGGGTGGACGCTCAACAGCCGGAAGAGCCGGGCGGCCGGGTCGGGGAGGGCGCGGTAGGACCAGGCGAAGACCGTGCGGACGGCGTCGGCCTCCTCCTCGCTCTCAGCGGTCAGGGCGTCCCAGAGGACTGATTCGTCCCGGAGGTCGGCTATCAACTCGTTGAGCATCATCAGGGGACGACTGGCCGCCCGCTCGGCGGCGATCCGCAACGCCAACGGCAACCGGGCGCAGAGACGTACCACTTCGACGAGGTCATCGGGCTGGTCGTCGGCGCGGTATCGGGTCGTGACGCTGCGGATCAGCGAGACGGCGTCGTTCTCGGTGAGGACGTCCAGCCCGAGGCGGTACGCGCCTTCGCGGGCGACCAGGCCGGACAGACGGCTGCGGCTGGTGATCAGAACCAGGCAGGAGGCGGTGCCCGGGAGTAGTGGGCGGACCTGGCCGACCGTGGCGGCGTTGTCCAGGAGGAGGAGCATGCGGCGGCTCGCGAGCAAGGAGCGGAAGAGGGCTGCGCGGTCTTCCAGTTCCGCGGGAATGGACGTGGCCGGTACGCCGAGATCGCGCAGGAACCGGTCCAGGACCTGTTCGGGAGTGGCGGGCGGCCCCGGGTCGTAGCCGCGGAGGTTCACATAGAGTTCCCCGTCCGGAAAGTGGTCACGCACGCTGTGCGCCCAGTGCAGCGCCAGAGCGGTCTTCCCCACCCCTGCCGTCCCCGCGATGATCGCCACCGCGACCACGAACGGCTCCCCCACGTCCTTGGCCACCAACGTCGACAGATGCGCCAACTCAGCCTGCCGGTTGACGAACCCCCGTACATCACCCGGAAGCTGCCGGGGCGTCACCGCGAAAACGGTCTGCTGATGAAAATGCACACCGCCCTGTACGTCCCGAGCCTGAACCACATCCCGCGCCCCACCGGACGAGGTGTTGTGAGGAGCCCCGTCATCTCGTCTCATGACCTACCGATACGTCTGCCACACGTATCCCCTGATCCATGTAGAGAGGTGATCCACCATTACCCCTGTACCACGCACACCCCCCTCGGTCAAACGTTCGAAATAACTCCCGAGTGTTTAACCCCCAACAGACCATCCGTAATTACGGTTTGGGCGACCGGCATGCCTGACGCACTGCCCGCACCGCTGCGCGTCCCGACCCGCGCCCTCTTCGCCATCGCCGCCACGCCGGTCCACCGCGCCATCCGGCCGATGATCGCCCTACTCGACGCGCCGCCGTCCAGTCACTTCGCCGCATACCGGGCGACCGCCCGTCCCGCGTTCGACTCGACAGCGGCACGCCGACTCCACGAACTGACCACGTCACTCATCGAAAGGGTGTGACGCGCCCGTCTAGAAGTGCCAGGGGAACGGGCTCCAGTCGGGGGAGCGCTTCTCCAGGAAAGAATCGCGGCCCTCGGCCGCCTCGTCCGTCATGTACGCCAGGCGGGTGGCTTCACCGGCGAACACCTGCTGGCCCACCAGGCCGTCGTCGATCAGGTTGAAGGCGTACTTGAGCATGCGCTGGGCGGTCGGGCTCTTGCCGTTGATCTTGCGGGCCCAGTCGAGGGCGACCTTCTCCAGGTCGGCGTGGGGGACGACGGTGTTGACCATGCCCATGCGGTGGGCGGCTTCGGCGTCGTACGTGTCGCCGAGGAAGAAGATCTCGCGGGCGAACTTCTGGCCGACCTGGCGGGCGAGGTAGGCGGAGCCGAAGCCGCCGTCGAAGCTGGCGACGTCGGCGTCGGTCTGCTTGAAGCGGGCGTGTTCGCGGCTGGCGATGGTGAGGTCGGAGACGACGTGGAGGCTGTGGCCGCCACCGGCCGCCCAGCCAGGGACCACACAGATCACGATTTTGGGCATGAATCGGATCAGGCGCTGGACTTCCAGGATGTGCAGGCGGCCGGTGCTGGGGGTGCCGTCCGCGTACTGGTAGCCGTCCTTGCCGCGGATGCGCTGGTCACCCCCCGAGCAGAAGGCCCAGCCGCCGTCCTTCGGGGAGGGCCCGTTCCCGGTGAGGAGCACACAGCCGACGTCGACGGTCATCCGGGCGTGGTCGAAGGCCCGGTAGAGCTCGTCGACCGTCTGCGGACGGAAGGCGTTGCGCACTTCGGGACGGTTGAAGGCGATCCGCACCGTGCCCTGGTCGACGGCCCGGTGGTAGGTGATGTCGGTGAAGTCGAAACCCTCCACCGGCTTCCACGCCTGGTCGTCGAACAGCTCAGAAACCATCACGTACCCCATCACTAGTAGTCAGACCCCGACAGCGGCCCGGATGCCGAAGATGTCGCGGATGGCCCCCAGTTTGGCCTCCGTCTCCTGCCATTCTGCGGCGGGGTTGGAATCACCGACGATCCCGCACCCGGCGAAGAGCCGGAGTTCCTTCCCGCGCACCCGGGCGCACCGCAGCGCGATGCACCATTCGCCGTCGCCCCGCGCGTCCTGCCAGCCGACCGGCCCGGCGTACCGCTCCCGGTCCAGCCCCTCCAGCGTACGGATCACCGACAGCGCCGTCAGAGAGGGTGTGCCGCAGACGGCGGCGGTCGGATGCAGCCGCCCGGCCAGGGCCAGCGCGTCGGTGTGCCCCCGCAGCGTGCCGGTGATCCTCGTCGCCAGATGGGCCACGTTGGCCAGCTGGAGAACGTGCGGCCTGGGCACCTCCAGCCGCTCGCAGAACTCGGCCAGCACCGCGACGGCCGAATCGGCGGCCAGCTCGTGCTCCACCGCGTTCTTCGGCGTGGACAGCGCGGGCCCACCACCCGGCCAGGCCGTACCCGCCAGGACGAGCGAGGTAACGCTCCGCCCGATCCGCTCGGTCAGCAGCTCCGGCGAGGCCCCGACCAGCCCGTCCACCGCGAACGCCCAGCAGGAGGGGAACCGCTCGGTCAGCCGCGCCCCGGCCGCCCGCGGGTCGAACGGCCCGCCCAGCCGACCGCGGACGTCCCTGGCCAGCACCACCTTGGCCAACCGGCCGTCCCTGATCTCCCGTACGGCTCTGGCCACCGCCCCGTACCAGCGCGCCCGCGCCCCCGGCTCGGCCCGCCAGTCCACATCGGGCAGCGTGGCCCACGGCGTACGCGGCGCAGGCCCAGGGTCGCCGACCGTGGTCTTCCAGCAGATGCCGTCCCGGCGGCCGACCACCACCCGGGGCACGATCAGCACCGAGTCCCCCGGCCCGTCGTCGAAGGTGAAGCTGCCGAAGGCGACCGGGCCGGTGCCGGGCAGCTCCACCTCGTCGCTGATCCGCCCGGCGGCCGTCCACGACCGCCACCACCGGCGGGCCAGGTCGAACCGGTCGGGCCCGGACGCGGTGAACCGCGCGGCCTCCCCCCAGGCCACCATGCCGTCTCCGCCGCGCAGCCATAACATGGCCCCGGCGTGCGGCGCGACCTCCAGTAAGGAGCCGGGATCGGCGATCTTGACCGTCTGGACCCGCTCCATCACGCCTCCGGCCGCCGTGCCAGCACCGTGTGCACCGTGAACGAGACCGCACGGAAGCCCGGATCGGCCATGATCTGCCGCACCTCGGCCAGCTGCCCGGCGGTCATCCCCGCCGCGATCAGCCGGTCGGCCAGGTGGTGGCTGTTGCTGATCAGCAGCCCCAGCCCCGGGGAGCCGGGCCCCCACACCTCGGTGTGACAGAAGGGGTCGATCTCGGTGAACCCCGCCTCCGCCACCGCCTGGGCGGCCGACCGTCCCCAGGTGGGGTCGGCGCCGACCGCGCCGAGCACCCGGGCCAGCGCGACCAGATAGTGCTCGTACGCCCGCCGAGCGGCCGGACAGGGCGCGAGCAGGGCGGGCCAGTGGCTGATGTCGATCTCGTCCAGTTGCAGCCAGCCGCCGGGTCTCAGCGCCGCGAGCAGCCGGGCCAGCACCCGCTGCCGCTCCGGCAGATGGCTGAGCACCAGCCGCGCGTGCACCAGATCGAAGGCCGCCTCGGGCAGCGCGTCGGCGACGATGTCATGGCAGAGCACGGTCAAGCCGGGCACCGCTGGGATCAGCCGTGGCTTGATGTCGGTGGCCAGCACCGACCCCGTCGGCGCCACCCGATCGGCCAGCCAGCGCGCGACGCTCCCGCCGCCCGCCCCCACCTCCAGGCAGTGCCAC
>NZ_JAHCST010000091.1 GCF_018476525.1 Acrocarpospora catenulata | reverse complement strand
TCACACCGGGGTGCCACCGTCGACACCGCGCCGACGATCCCGACCGGACGGCCACCGCCCTCACACCGGGGTGCCACCGTCGACACCGCGCCGACGATCCCGACCGGGACGGCCACCGCCCTCACACCGGGGTGCCACCGTCGACACCGCGCCGACGATCCCGACCGGACGGCCACCGCCCTCACACCGGGGTGCCACCGTCGACACCGCGCCGACGATCCCGACCGGACGGCCACCGCCCTCACACCGGGGTGCCACCGTCGACACCGCGCCGACGATCCCGACCGGGACGGCCACCGCCCTCACACTGCGGTCGCTACTCGCAACCCGGGTCGCAAGGCCCCAATCAGGGGTCGCTGCCCCAATCCGGGTCAGCCGGCGCGAGGCCCCCGGCGAAGTAGGCGGGTGACCGCTGTGAGGTCGGCCTGGGCGCGTTCCTGGAGGGTCTTGGCTTCGCGTCCGTACTCGTGCAACGCCCACACCGCCCCCTGGGTCACCTCACGCAGGGAAGCCAACTCAGCCTCGATGGTCACCGCATCGGCGCGCTCCTGCTGCCTACGCCGCCACAACAACCACCAGGCCCACCCACAGACCGCCCCCCCACCCACGGCGAACGGCCAGGCCACGACGACCCCGAGCACCATCAGCACGACCCCGACGCCCGCCAGCGGATAAGCCCCCCGGAAAGCCATCCCACGCCGCGGCACTCGAGCCGCCACCCGGCGCTCAGCCTCGGCCAGAGTGGCCGCGTCGGGCCCGTCAGGCCGCAGCACGATCGCGTTCCCCAGAATCGGAACGGTGATCGACTCCGGCGGATCGACGAGAGTACTGGCGGCCAGCGACTCGGCCGCCGCCTTCACCACCGGCGCCGCCACGTGCAACGCCAGCGCCGCCAGATGAGGATCCGCCCCCGGTTGCACGTCATCGAGCAGATGCCCGGTAAGCGAGCTCAACGGCTCCGTCGGCCCGCCCTGCCCGATGAGGGTCCGGAGCACCGCCACCGGCTCGGTCTCCGGCCAGCGGGCGTCGGCGGGCGCCTGCCGTACCGAGGTGATCTCCTCGCAGCGGCCGCGGAGGCGGGCCAGCCGGGCGGCGGCCGTGACGGGGACGCCGAGGGCGGGGATCTGGGCGAGTTCCGGGAAGTCGGCCAGCGAAGGAGGCACCACCAGGCCGGGTTCGGCGGGCACCAGGGCCTTGAGCCAGGGATCCTGGTCCGGAGGCACCTCGACCGCGTCCAGCTTGCGCAGGACGAAGATCTTCCCGGCCGGTCCGTACGCCCCGCGGGCGGCGGCCAGCCAGAGGGCCCGCTGGCCGGCCGTGACCGGGTGGTCGGGGCTGAGGTCGCCGAAGGCGGTGCCGAGCCAGGAGGCGTGGATGCGGTCCCCGTGGCCGCAGACCGCCAGCGCCAGGCAGAGGAACAGGGAGGTGCGCTCCCCGTCCAGCTGGGCGGCCCTGGTCAGCGGCTCCAGCGCGTCCTCCCCCGCCATGATCCGCGCCAGCGCGTGCAGGGCGGGGGAGAGCCAGTAGTCCGGTACGTCCACGGGCGGCCGCGGGGGCGGGGTGCCCTCCGCGGTCAGGTGCACCAACAGGGCCCCGGCGTATCGGTGCAGCTCAGTCAGGTCGGCGTGGTCGCCGATCAAGTCGCTGACGTCCATGCTCACGCGTTACGCTCCCCGACGGTTTTAACGAGAAAAGCACAACCCCGACGACAAGGCTGTCCAGATCAAGCTTTTCTCATTAAGAGCCGAGTGTTCGCTGACCCTGCCCGGACACTCCCTTGACCGCGCCCAGCGTAGACGCCTGCCCCGCCGCCCGCCCGCAGGCGCGCCGTCACATCCGCTCGGGAACCTCGATTCCGAGCAGGTCGAGCCCTTGCACCAGCACCCGCAGGGTGAGCGCGGCCAGCGCCAGCCTGGACTGCCGGTCCTCCTCGCTGTCGGCCTTGAGCACCGGGCAGTTCTCGTAGAACGTGGTGAACGCGCTGGCCAGATCGAACAGGTACGCGCAGAGCTTGTGCGGCGCGTTGGCCTCGCCGACCTCGGCGACCACGGCCCCGAAGCCGAGCAACTGGAGGGCCAGCGCCCGTTCCGCGGGGTGGCCGATGACGATCGGGCCGTGGGGCTCAGCCGGGTCGAACCCGCCGCGCCGGAAGATCGAGCGGATGCGGGCGGTCGCGTACTGCAGGTACGGCCCGGTGTTGCCGGTCAGGGCGAGCATGCGGTCGAAGTCGAAGACGTACTCACTGTCGTGGCTGACCGACAGGTCGGCGTACTTGACCGCGCCCATGCCCACCGCGTGGCCGATCTCGGCCCGGGTGGCCTCGTCGTAGTCGCGGTCGACCAGGACGGCCGCCGCCCGCGTCTCCGCCTCCTCCAGCAGCTCCAGCAGCTTGATGGACTTGCCGGCCCTGGTCTTGAACATCTTGCCGTCGCTGCCCAGCACGCTGCCGATCTGCACGTGCTCGGCCCGCACCTCGTCGGGCAGCCAGCCGGCCAGCCGGGCGGAGGCGAACAGCATCTGCAGGTGCAGCGACTGGGTGACGCCGATCACGTAGATGATGCGGTCGGCCTTGAGGTCCTGGATCCGGTAGCGGATGGTGGCCAGGTCGGTGGTGGCGTAGCCGTACCCGCCGTCGCTCTTGCGGATCATGAACGGGAGCGGTTGGCCCTCGCGCCCGGTGAAGCCGGGCGGGAAGACGCAGAGCGCGCCGTCGCTGATCACGGCGATGCCCCGGCTCTCCAGCTCGTCGCAGACCTGGGCGAGCATGTGGTTGTACATGCTCTCGCCGGCGATGTCGTCGTCGGTGAGGGTGACCCCGAGCTCGGTGTAGACCTTGTTGAAGTAGCGGATCGTGGCGTTCATGAAGATGTGCCAGAGCCGCATGGTCTCCGGGTCCTCCGCCTGGAGGGTGACCACCCGGGCCCGGGCGCGCTCGTTGAACGCGGGGTCGCTGTCGAACTTGGCGCGGGCCGCCTGGTAGTACGGGTTGCCCTCACCGGCCTCCAGCTGCGCGACGGCGGCGGCCTCGCCCATGTCGAGTAGGTGCTCGATCAGCATGCCGAACGGCGTGCCCCAGTCGCCCAGGTGGTTCTGCCGGATCACCCGGTGCCCCAGGTGCGCCTGGACGCGGACCAGGGCGTCGCCGACCACGGTGGTGCGCAGGTGGCCGACGTGCATCTCCTTGGCGGCGTTGGGCGCGGAGTAGTCGACCACGACGGTGGCCGGGGTCTCGACGGGCACGCCGAGCCGGTCGTCGGCCAGCTGCTCGGCTGCCTGGGCGGCCAGCCAGCCGTCGGACAGGGTGAGGTTGACGAAGCCGGGGCCGCTGATCTCCACGGTGCCGGGGATGTCGATGTTGTCGGCGATGGCCTGGGCGACCTCCCGCGGTGCCCGCCCGAGTCGTCGCGCCAGGCTCATCGCGACGTTCGCCTGGTAGTCGGCGAACTGGGAGGGCCTGATCAGCGGGTCTTCGGCGGCGTACTCCGGCCCGAAGGCGGCGGCCAGCGCACGCTGGACGCCTTCGGCGAGCACGAGTTGCGGGTCGGTCATGAGTAAAGCCTATCGAGGCTCACCAGCACCGGCGCGCGGATAAAACTCACCAGCGGCGGTGCGCCCGCGCGGTGGCCGCGATGCGCTCGCCGACCCTGGCCACCACCTTGCCCGCGGCCAGCCGCGCGGCCAGCTGGCAGGCCGCCGCGATGCCCCTGGCCTGCGCGGCGCCGTGCGCGATCACCACGGTCCCGGTCAGCCCGAGCAGTACGGCGCCGCCGTGCGCCTCGGGGTCCAGGCGCCGGTAGAGCTCGCGTAGCCGGGAGCGCTGGAGCAGGCCGCCGAACCGGGCCACGGGGCTGTCGGCGACGCTCTCCCTGAGCTGGCCGAAGGCGTACCGGACGCTGCCCTCCATGGTCTTCAGGGCGATGTTGCCGGTGAAGCCGTCGGCGACGATCACGTCGACCTTGCCGGTGAGCAGGTCGTGGCCCTCGACGTTGCCGGCGAAGTCCAGGCCGTGGTGGCCGGACGCGAGCAGTTCGTGGGCGCGTTTGACGAGCTTGTTGCCCTTCTCGGCCTCGGCGCCGATGGTCAGCAGGCCGATCCGGGGGTGTTTCACGCCAAGTACGGCCTCCACGTAGGCCGCGCCGAGCTGGGCGAACTGCAGGAGCATCTCCGGTTTGGCGTCGGCGGTGGCGCCGGCGTCCAGCAGGATGGTCGGGTTGGGCAGGGTGGGCAGGGCGACCGCGATGGCGGGGCGGAGCACGCCGTGCTGGACCTTCAGGCGGAGCTTGGCGGTGGCGACCACCCCGGCGGTGGAGCCGGCCGAGACCACGGCGGCGGCGTCGCCGCGCCGGAGCAGGTGGCAGGCGACCGCGATGCTGGAGCGCGGGCGGCGCAGGCTGGCCAGCGCGCCCTCGTCCATGGCCAGGGTCTCCTCGGCCCGGACGATCGGCACCTCGGCGGTGGCGCCGTGCCGGGAGAGCGCCTCGTAGAGCACCCGCGGCTGGCCCACCAGGACCACGGGCACGCCGTGTTCCCGTACGGCCAGCACGGCGCCGGCCACGATCTCGGCGGGGGCGTGGTCGCCCCCCATCGCGTCCAGGGCGATCGGCGTGGGGGTTGTCGGTGGTTGTGCGGTCGGCAGCTGTGCGGTCAGGGGCGCGTTGCCGGGCGGCGCGTCAGGCGCCGGCATGTGGTTCCATCGCGGGTCGTGACACAGCGCCGTCCTATCGAAGATTTCTTCTGCATCGTAGGTCCGGCTGCCCCGGGACGGTGCTCGCTACCCGCGCAGGTTCCAGTCTGTGACCTTGCGCGAGACGATGACTTTTCCGAATCTGGCACTTCCGGTCACCCGGATGAGCGGCCCGTCCTCGATCCTGCCGCCGCTGACGTGGCGCTTGGAGAACAGCGCGCTGCCCTCGTCGATCACGTTGGCGTTCTCCGGGACCCGGACGATGAGCTTGCCGCAGAACGAGTTGAGCTCCAGCGTGATCTCCCGGCCGGGGAGCACGCTCTCGGTCAGGTCGACGATGAGCGCGCCGAAGACCGCGTTGAAGGTGGTGTGCCGGCCGGGCACCCAGCGCCCGCCGCGGATCACCTTGCTGAAGACCGCGGAGACCTCCTGCCGGGCGGTCTCCCCGGCCATGCCCGGGCGGACGACCTCGGGGGGCAGGTCACTGGTGATCGGGACGAGGTCCCCGACGGTGACGGCGGAGTAGGTGGCTTCCAGCCGGTTGGCGTGCTCGGTGCTGGTCAGCCGTCCGGTGGCTAGTCCTTCGCCGAGGATGGCGGCGACACGGTCACGGTCGGCGTCGGAGGCACGCTGACCAGGGTCGTTGACTATCACACCGGCAGGCTACCGCACCTCGCGATATATCGCGAGATTGGGTCAAGGTTTGACAAAGGATTTTGCAGTTCCGTGGAAGTGCCTGTGGGAACTCATTGCACCCGGTATATGAGTTGCCTAGACGCCTGAACGCGACAGTTGGTTTACATCGGTTCGGGAAAACTATCGGGAGGGGAAGGCCGCGTGATCTTCGCAGAGGGAACCCGAGGCTTCCGGGCCTACACCGGCAAACACCTTGACGACCTGCTGAGCAGGGCGGGCCTGACCGAGGAGGCCCGGCTGCGGGCCGCCGCGGTGGCCACCGTGCTCCCGTTCCGCACCAACGCGTACGTGGTGGAGGAGCTGATCGACTGGTCGGCGGTGCCCGACGATCCCATCTAC
Source organism: Acrocarpospora catenulata (assembly GCF_018476525.1). Lineage (GTDB taxonomy): Bacteria > Actinomycetota > Actinomycetes > Streptosporangiales > Streptosporangiaceae > Acrocarpospora > Acrocarpospora catenulata. The sequence goes on along the minus strand of NZ_JAHCST010000091.1, from coordinate 23,860 downwards.
CGGCTGGTCTTCCCGCAGGACGACATGCTGCCCGAACCCGACGTGGCCCGGCTGGCCGCGCTGCTGCGCGACGGCGCCCCGGCCGGTGCGGTCCAGGCCGCGGCGGCTGAGGTACGGCGCAGCCTCAACCCGCACCCGGCCGGGCAGACCACGCTCAACGTGCCCAAGGTCGGCGCGGAGCCGGTGCCGGGCATGCAGCACAAATATCCCGAGACCGTGCTCTTCTTTCCGAAGCAGGGGCAGACTTGTCACGCGTACTGCACCTACTGCTTCCGGTGGGCGCAGTTCATCGGGGAGCCGGAGCTGAAGTTCGCCTCCGGGGACGTGTCCGGGCTCGTCGGGTACCTCCAGGCGCATCCGGAGGTGACCAGCGTGCTGTTCACCGGCGGGGATCCCATGATCATGGGGGAGGCGGTGCTCCGGCGGTACGTGGAGCCGCTGCTGAAGATGGAGCAGATCGAGTCCATCCGGATCGGGACGAAGTCGCTGGCGTACTGGCCTGGCCGGTTCGTCACCGACCCGGACGCGGCGGCCACGCTCCGGCTGTTCGAAGAGGTGGTGGCCGCGGGGAAGAACCTCGCGTTCATGGCGCACTTCTCGCATCCCCGGGAGCTGGAGCCCGCGATCGTGGCGGCGGCGGTGCGGCGGGTGCTGGACACCGGGGCGGTCATCCGCACCCAGGCGCCGCTGATCCGGTCGATCAACGACGAGGCCGCGGCCTGGGCGGGGATGTGGCGGCGGCAGAACGCGCTCGGCATGGTGCCGTACTACATGTTCGTGGAGCGGGACACCGGGCCGCGGGACTACTTCGCGGTGCCGCTCGCCCGGGCGTACGAGATCTTCCGGGACGCCTACGCGCAGGTGTCCGGGCTCTGCCGTACCGTGCGCGGGCCCTCCATGTCGGCCACGCCCGGCAAGGTGTGCGTGGACGGGGTGGCCGAGGTGGCCGGGGAGCGGGTGTTCGTGCTCCACCTCATCCAGGCCCGCGATCCCGAGCTGGTCGGGCGGCCGTTCTTCGCCCGGTACGACCCGAGTGCGGTCTGGCTCTCCGATCTGCGGCCGGCCTTCGACGACCGGTTCCCCTTCGAGCCCGCCGCGGAGATGGCCCGGCTCAGTGCCTGACCGAATTCACCGAGTTCGCTGCGTTCACTGAGTTCAAGGAGGCGGAAAATCTGTTCCTCCGGCCCGGGAGGCACGTTTACCGAGCCTTTCTCCCGGGCCGGTGCGCATCTCGCCGCATGTCTCGCCAAAACCGGCTCTATGCCGATGACCAGTGAGTGAGCCTTCACGCTTCCATTTCCGGAATTACCGGGCGCGCTGCCTTCCCCGGACCAAGTGAGCTGCGGATTTGGCCCCGGCCGCCGTGGTGGTAGAACTTCGGCCTAGCCAATCAGCCGGCGTGTGCTGCGCCGGTCACGGGGGTTCTTAGCTCTTGTTCCGGAAACCGGAACAAGCCGGGAAGGCAAATCATGAAGCGAATGATCAAGACCGCCATCGCGGTGGCGACTTTCGGCCTGGCGGCCGCGGTCGCCGCGCCCGCCGTGGCGCTGTCGCACAACCCCGCCGCCGTGGCGGTGACGCCGGCGAGCAACCCGATCATGGGCCTGCTCGCGGCCGACGGGTCGAGGGACCCGATCAGCGGCCTGCTCGGGGATCTGTTCGCGGGTGGCGGCAACCCGCTCGCCACGGTCGGCGGCGGCAACCCGCTCGGCGGGCCCGACCCGCTCAGCTCGTTCGGCGGGCTGACCGGGGGCATCGGCAACCCGGTGGACCAGCTGACCGGGTCGCTCAGTGGCGTCACCGGCGCCCTGCCGCAGGCGCCGGCCTCCCTGCCGGTGGTGGCCGGCCAGCCGAAGGCGCCGGGCGTGCTGCGCACGGCGGCCCAGCCCGCGGACGTGGCCTGCATGATGGAGGCGATCCAGGCGGCGCGGGCCGCGGTGCCGGTGACGATGTGTGAGGCCCCGGTCGGCGGCATGGTCCGCGACGCGGTGCACACCGCCGCCCAGCTCACCACGCTCGGCAAGGACATGACCGGCACGCTTGGGAGCCACGGCACGCTCGGCGCCGTGACGAGTGGTGTGCGGCAGCCGAAGGTCGCCGATGTCACCCAGGCCACCCAGTTCGGCAACCTGGCCGAGGGGGTTCCGGCGCTGGGCGATCTCGTCCTGCTCGCCTCGGTCAAGCCGGTCACCGAGACGGCCGAGGCGGTCGCTGAGACGGCGGAGACGGTCGCCGGTGGGAAGCCCGCCGGGCTCGCCGTGCGTCCGGCCGTCGGGGCCGTTCAGGACGGCCGGCTCACCTCGGCCCGGGCGACAGTGGGCCGCGTCGTCAAGGACGTCTCCGGTTCGATCCCCGGCCTGTCCCACGGGCTCACCCTGGACTCCCCTGCCGTGATCACGAACTAGCGGGCCTCGCCCCGTCCCCCTCCCCGGACACGTTGGCGTGGCCAAGTCAGCGTTCCCGGTTCCACAAGTACCCCATGCAGCGACGGCCGGTGTCCCCCAGGGGAGACACCGGCCGTATGTCGTTCTATCGGTGGCTGTCGCTCAGGCCCCAGGGGGGCGGATAGATGTGCGGCGAGCTATCTGGGCCTGCAGGCGGGCCATCTGCCAGTGCAGCTCAACCAGCTGCGCGGCCAGCAGGCCCCTGGGTAGTTCCGACGGGTCCTCGGCGGCCAGATGATCTATGGCCGTCATCAGCTCACTCATCCCGCCCTCCCAATCCATCGCGGTCTATCCTTAGATCGAATCTCCGTTCGAATCATAGTGGAACAGCCGCCGCTGGTGCATCACTTTGCTCGTGTCAGCTTTCGAAAACAGGTGCGAGATAGCCGCGGGCGAGCGTGTTGGCGGTGACGTTGAAGCCGACCACCGCCGGCGGGGTGTCGCTGTCGACGCCGAGCGTCTCCACGCTCAGGGCGTGTACGGCGAACAGGTAGCGGTGGGGGGTGCCGGGGGGCGGGGCCGCGCCGCCGTACTCCTTGGTGGCGAAGTCGCTGCGGGCGTGGATGGCGCCCTGTGGGAGGCCCTTGAAGTCCGGGGCGCTGCCGGCTCCGGTCGGGAGCTCGGTCACCGTCGCGGGGATGTCGAACAGCACCCAGTGCCAGAAGCCCGAGCCGGTGGGGGCGTCCGGGTCGAAGCAGGTGACCGCGTAGCTCTTGGTGCCCTCGGGGGCGCCCGACCAGCGCAGGTGCGGTGAGAGGTTCTGGCCCTCGAAGCCCCAGCCGTTGAAGACGTGGGCGTTGGGCAGGGTTACGCCGTCGCTGACGTCGTCGCTCTCGACGGTCAGTTCCGGGACCTCAGGCAGATGGTCATAGGGGATGGGTGGTGGCGTGGGCACGACTCGTCTCCGTACACGATGTTGATCTCCCTGTCGCCTCCATCCTCCAACCATCCGTCGTCTCCCGCCAAGTTGCGCGCCGGGAGGCCACTGGGCCTCCCGGCGGTCGAGCGGGTCAGGACTGCTTGGCGGCCGGCTCCTCCTTCAGTTTCTGCTCCTTGAACTGCTTCTCGGCCGCGGTGCCCTCGGACTCGACGGCCCCCTTCTCGGCCCCCTCGGCCTTCCTGTCGGCGGGCCTGTCGCCGGCCGGATCGGTCTTCTCGACCGGCTTGCCGGGGCCCTTCGGACCCTCCGGCTTCCCGATCTGGTCGGCGGGCGGGGCCTCGACCGTGACGGCGGTGCCGAAGTCGGTGAAGGTCATGGTGTTGGTGTTGCCATCGTCGAAGGTGACCTCCAAGCGGCGGACCCGTCCCTGATCGTCCACGTCCACGGTGCCGGAGGCGGACACGGGCGGGTCGGACTTCTCGCCGTTCAGGGCGAAGGTGAAGCGTGTGCCCGTCCAGCCGTCGCCGGTGGCGGGGGCGCTTTCCTCGACGTTGGTGGCGCTGCGGAGATTCTGGAGGGCAACCTGTGGGTCCAGGGGGGCGGTCTTGACCAGGATGACGGCCGGTGCGTCGAACATGTTCACGTTGTCTGTTCCCGGAGGGGTGTATTCCTCGGCCATCCATTTGGCGTCGGCGCTCTGCTTGGTGTAGGCAACGTCGCCGACGAAGCGGGTTTCGCCGCCGTCCTCCACCCGGGTGATGACACCCATGCGGCGGGCGGGGTCGAAGGCGCCCTCGAAGTTCCTGGTGCCCCCTGAGGTGCCATGGAAGCGGTAGCTCTCCTGGCTGGTGGTTTCGACCGCGGCCATCACGTGGGCGTACGCCGAGGTCTGGGCGGGGAGGATCAGGGCGATCGCGCTCACCACGGCGGCCACGGCCAGGGTGGCGATCGCCGGGATGAGGATGCGGGCCGGTCTGCGGCTGGGCATCCTCGCGGGGAGGAGTTGGATGCCCGGGGGGCGGTCGGCGGTGGCTCTGGTGAGCAGGGTGCGGATCTCTTTCTCTGACATGTACGGCTCCTGGTGTCGGTCTGTCACCGGGTCACACTCCCTTCCTCCTCGATTCGGTTGACCAGGGTTTCCGGGGAGATCAGCTGCCGCATGGCCCGCAGGCCGCGATGGGTGTGGCTTTTCACCGTGCCCAGCGAGCACCCCATGAGATCGGCGACCTCCGCCTCTGAGAGGTCGGCGAAGAACCGCAGCACCAGCGCCGTGCGCTGCCTGGCCGGTAACCGCGCCAACGCCTTCCTGACGTCCTCCGCGATGGCTCTGGTCTCTCCCAGGTCTCGTCCATCGGTCAGATCAGGTAACTCGGCCCGCGGGATCTCCCGCCTCCATCGAGCCCGCCACCACGACCGATGCGTGTTGACGATGATCCGCCGTAGGTAGGCATCCGGATCACTGCTGGTATCCAGCCGCCCCCACGCCCGGTACAGCTTCCCCAGACACGACTGCACCAGATCCTCAGCCGCATGCCAGTCCCCGGTAAGCAACACCGCCGTCCGCAGATGATGCTCCCCGCGCCGCCGCACGAACTCCACGAACTCCACTTCCACCGCCTCCTCCTCTCCCTGGGCCACCCCCCTGACACCCCCCAACCCCCACCCCAGGTTGACCGCGGGGAGAGTTCCGATAATCGAGATGGGTGAAGCGGGGGTTACCGCAGTTGGGTGAAGGCCTGGTCGGCGTCGGCGACGGCTTCGGGGTGGACGTCGTGGGCGGATCGGCCGTCGGCGATTTTCTGCCAGTTGGTTCGGGCGAGGACTCGTTGGACCGCGAGTACCTGGGCGGCTTGTAGTCGTGCCTCGATGCCTGGGCCGAGGGCGTCCGCCAGCGCCTCCTCGTCCTCCAGCAGGTACTGGGTGAGCCGTCCCGCCAGGCTCGGGGTGGTGAACACCAGCCGATGGAACGCCACCACTACGGGGTGATCGTTGAGGCCGGTGACGGGCTCGTGGCGGTCGAGGCCGTCCCGGAAGTGCCGGTGCAGTGCCGTGACCGGTGCGACGCCGGGCGGGCGGTCACGTACGACGCGGGCGGCCTCACCGTTGTGATCCGCGAATCGGTGCAGCACCAGGTCTTCCTTGGTCGCGAAGTACCGGAAGAGGGTCGGTTTGGAGACCTCGGCCGCCGCGGCGATGTCGTTGATCGAGACCTGGTCGAAGCCGTGCGCCAGGAACAGCGAGATCGCCGCGTCGGCGATGGCGTCGTGGGTTCGCGCCTTCTTGCGGGCCCGCAGGCCCGTCGGCTCGATCATCTGAACAGCGTAACATTAGTGACCCGGTTGCTTTTTTAACCCGGTAACGTTTTGATGGGCGGGTGACTCAGACAGATGTCCTCGTGGTTGGCGCCGGCCCGACCGGCCTGACGCTCGCGTGTGATCTTGCCCGGCGTGGCGTCGCGGTGCGCATCGTCGATCGGGCCCAGGAGTTTCCTGGCGGTTCCCGCGGTAAGGGACTGAGCCCGCGCAGCCTGGAAGTGTTCGACGACCTCGCGGTGATCGGCCGAATGCTGGCCTCCGGGATCACCCACCTGCCGCATCGCAAGTACCAGGGTGCGGAGGTGATCGCTGAGATCGATCCCGAGGCCGGATTGGTGCCTACGCCCGACATCCCGTACCCGACCGGCCTGATGATCCCCCAGTGGCGGGTGGAGCAGATCCTGCGTGAGCGGCTGGCCGACTTCGGCGTCGCCGTCGAACTGGGCGCCGAACTGCGCGGCTTCAGCCAGCACGCCGACGGCGTGACCGCCACGGTCGGCGAAGCCCAGATCCAGGCGCGGTATCTGGTCGGCTGCGACGGCGGACGCAGCACCGTCCGCAGAACACTCGGCCTGAGTCTGCGCGGCGAGACGCCGGACATCCAGCTCATGGCCGTCGGCGATGTCGAGGTCGAGGGGCTTGGCCGCGACGCCTGGCACCAGTGGCTCACCCGCGACGGCGGGATCATGCTCTGCCCGCTCCCCGGCACCGACGCCTTCCAGGTGCAGGCATCACATGAACTCGACCAGGACGGTTCGCCGCTCGAACCGACCCTGGAACGATTCCAGCAGACCTTCGACCGGATCGCCGGCGTTCCGGGCGTGCGCCTGCACAGCCTGGCGTGGCGCTCCAGCTACCGGGTCAACGTTCGCATGGTCGACCAACTCCAGGTGGGCCGCGTGTTCCTCGCCGGTGACGCCGCGCACGTCCACCCGATCGCGGGTGGTCTCGGCATGAACAGCGGGATCCAGGACGCCTACAACCTCGGCTGGAAGCTGGGCCTCGTGCTCGCCGGCAAGGCCACGTCAGGCCTGCTCGACACCTACGAAGAGGAACGGCTGCCGATCGCGAGCTGGCTACTCGACATCACTTCGGAAGTGCTCCACGCCGTTCTCGAGGCGATCAAGGAGAAGGGCGGCGGCATGGACGCCGGGGCCACGCGCGAACTCACCCAGCTCATGCTCCGATACCCGTGGAGCCGGCTCTCCCGCCAGACCGCAAGCCGGCCCACCGGACCTCGACCGGGCGACCGGGCACCGGACGCGCCGCTCCGCGACCCCGCCACCGGCACGCCGACTCGCCTCTTCGATCTCTTCCGTGGACCGCACTTCACGCTGCTCGGCCTTGGCGAACGCTGCGCCCCGGTGGTCGGCGACGTCGGCTCCGACATCGTCAAGCCCTACCTGGTCGGGCCGGGCGGCCTCCTGGACGACGGCGGGCACGTGGCACAGGCGTACGGCACCGACGCCTTGATCCTCATTCGCCCGGACGGACACATCGGGCTGGTCGCCCACCCAACGGAAACGGGAAGCGTTGGGGAGTATCTGCGCTCCCTGTGAAGGGGATCGTCACGCCTTGTTGTAGGCGGCGATGACTTCCTTGGGGTCGCCGTCCATCTTGATTTTGCCCTTGTGGAGCCAGATGACGCGGTTGCAGGTGTCCTCGATGACGTCGAGGTTGTGCGCGACGAGGAAGACGGTGCCGGCGGATTCGCGCATCTGCATGATGCGTTCCTGGGACTTGCGTTTGAATTCGCGGTCGCCGGTGGCGAGGGCCTCGTCGATGAGGAGGACGTCGTGGGTCTTGGCGGAGGCGATGGCGAAGCGGAGGCGGGCGCCCATGCCGGAGGAGTAGGTGGACATGGGGAACTGGACGAACTCCCCGATGCCGGAGAAGTCGACGATGTCGTCGTACTTAGCGCGGACCTCGGCGGGGTTCATGCCCATCGCGTAGCAGCCGAGCACGATGTTCCGCTCGCCGGTGAGCTCCTTCATGAGGGCCGCGTTGACGCCGAGCAGGGACGGCTGCCCGTCGGTGTAGACGGCGCCCTTGTGCGGGGGCAGCAGCCCGGCGATGGCCCGCAGCAGGGTGGACTTGCCGGAGCCGTTGCGGCCGATGATGCCGATGGCGTCGCCGTGCGTGGCCACGAAGGAGACGCCCTTGACGGCGTGGATCTCCTTCATCTGCGGACGCCCCTGGCGGCGGAGCAGCCGGAGCAGCGCGGTGGCGGCGTTGCCCTTCTCGGCCTCGCTGGTCGAGCCGTACACCTTGTAGACGATGTGGAGGTCGTCCACGATGACCGTGGGCGTGCCCGTGTGCGGCACCCTGGGCTCCTCGGCGGCCGCCAGTGCCTTTTCCATTGCTTCCGCCTCAGCCACGGCCGTACCTCTCCTCAGCCCGCCAGAAGAACCAGAAGCCGATGACAAGCGCGAACACCGCCCAGAATATGGCAGTCGACCAGGCCCACATGGGTGGATCATGGTCGTGAATAAGGATGTCACGCATTAGTTCGATGAAGGCCGCCGCCGGATTGAGCTCCAGGATGTAGCGGATGAAGCTCATCGACTCCGGCAGGTCCGCGACCCGGCTCGGGATGCTGAAGAAGACCCCGGAGGCGTACAGCCAGGTCCGCATGATGAACGGCAGGAGCTGGTTCATGTCCCGGGCGAACGCGCCGACGCGGGCCATGAACAGGCTGGCGCCGATGTTGAAGACCAGTTGGAGGGAGAGGGCGACGGGGATGAGCAGCCAGGCGATGGTGACCGTCTCGCCGGTCAGCAGCACGATGCCCATCAGCACGCCCATCGACCAGGCCAGCTGCTGGAGCTCCTGGACCGCGTAGGCCAGCGGCAGCGCCGCGCGCGGGAAGTGCAGGGCCCGGATCATCGACAGGTTGCCGGAGATCGACTTGGCCCCGCCGCTCACCGTGCGCTGGGTGAAGGTGAAGATGAACACCCCGGTGATCAGGAACGCGGTGTAGTTCTCGATGTCCTTCTTCTGGTTCAGGATCACGCCGAACATCAGGTAGTAGACGCCGGCGTTGAGCAGCGGGGTGAGCAGCTGCCAGAGCTGGCCGAGCGCCGAGTCGGAGTACTTCGACACGTTCCGCGAGGTCGCGTACTTGAGCACGAAGTGTCGCCGGGCCCAGAGCTGGCGGACATAGGTGGGCAGGCTCGGCCGCGCGATGGCACGGCGAAGCCCATGGCGGCGGGCAAGCTCGGCCAGCGAACCCGTCGCTTGGCCGCCCGCCTGGGCGTCCGCGACGGCGGATTCCGGCTGGCTCATGGCATGGACTCTATTGGATGCTGGTGAACGAGAAGCCTGCGATGGTCATCCGCCTGCTCCTCACAGTGGATCCGTACGGCCGCCGCGGCCCAGTACGCCACAGCTTGGTCAACCGTAGCCCAAGCCGTCCTGATATGGGGACAAGAGTGAGGCCTGTCCCACCATGTGGCCCCCAGGGCTTGACCTTCCAAACGTTATGTGTACCTTGTTGGGTGGTTTGTGGCTTTTGCGGCGTTTAAGCCACCCGTGTTGGTATGCGTATGACGCCCGACAGACGCACGTGTGACCGAACTGCAACGCAGCAGAGACAAGTCTGGTGCAGGTGGTGAGGGATGCTCGCGGACGACTGGCAGGGCGTCAGCTGCCTTGACCGCGTCTGCAAATCCTGGACCTCATAAGGGGCCAGGGGGTGCGCAACGGACGTTGTCGCAGCTCAGCGCCAACGCCCATTCCTTGAGGGAGGATCAACTCACTATGCGCGTAACCAAGGGCGCAAAGTTCATCGCCGGCTCCGCGCTGCTTATGCTCGCGGTCGCCGCCTGTGGCGGCGGCGAGAGCCCCTCGACCCCGGGCGGCGGTGGCACCACCACCGCGCAGCCGGTGCGGGTCGAGATCGCCGAGCCTCAGCACGAGCTCGTTCCCGGCAACACCGCGGAGACCAGCGGCGCCGAGGTGCTCAACGCCCTTTTCATCGGCCTTGTTAACTACGACGCGGACAAGAAGCCGGTCAACCAGATCGCCGAGACGATCACATCTGATGACCAGGTCAACTGGACCATCAAGCTCAAGGATGGCTACAAGTTCCACGACGGCACCCCCGTCGACGCGCAGAGCTTCGTGGACTCCTGGAACTACACCGCGAACGGCGCCAACGCCTATGAGGGCAACTACTTCATGGGCAGCATCGTGGGCTACGACGAGATGAACCCGGTGGACCCGGACGGCGAGGGCCCGCAGGAGGCCCCGGCGGCGACCGCGACCTCGCTCTCCGGTCTGAAGGTCGTCGACAACCTGACCTTCACGGTCGCCCTGAAGAACCCCTTCTCCGGCTTCCCGACCATGCTGGGCTACACCGCCTTCTACCCGATGCCCAAGGCCGCCTTCGGCCCCGACGGCAAGGTCACCGAGGCGTACGGCAAGAGCCCGGTCGGCAACGGCCCCTTCAAGATGGCCAAGCCGTGGGAGCGCGGCAAGGACCAGTCCATCTCCGTCGTCCGCTACGACGAGTTCAAGGAGGGGCAGGCCAAGCTCGACGCGGTCGACTTCATGATCTACACCGACCTGGCCACCGCCTACCGCGACCTGCAGGCCGGCAACCTGGACATCATGGACCAGCTGCCCGCTGAGGCCATCGGCAGCGCCAAGGCCGAGTTCGGCGACCGCTACATCGAGCAGCCCTCCTCCGGTGTCGGCTACATCGGCTTCCCGATCAAGACCGGCGCCGACTACGCCAAGAGCGCCGACATCCGTAAGGCCATCTCGATGGCCATCGACCGCAAGACGATCACCGAGACCGTCTTCTCCGGCACCCGGGTGCCCGCCGACGACTTCATCAGCCCGGTCGTCTCCGGTTACCGCCAGGGCGCCTGCGGCGAGGCCTGCACCTACGACCCGGTCAAGGCCAAGGAGCTGTTCGACAGCGCCGGCGGCGCCAAGATGGGCGCGATTGAGCTCGGCTACAACGCGGACGGCGGCCACAAGGAGTGGATCGAGGCCGTGGCCAACAACCTCCGCACCAACCTGGGCGCCGAGGTGACCCCCAAGCCGGTCGAGAAGTTCGCCACCATCCTCGACGACCTGGGCGCCAAGAAGTGGAAGGGCGCCTTCCGGATGGCGTGGATCATGGACTACCCGTCGCCGGAGAACTACCTGAAGCCGATCTTCGCCGCCAAGGCCAGCTCGAACTACTCGGGCTTCGACGACAAGGCGTTCGAGGAGCACATCAAGGCCGGTGACTCGGCGAAGACCCTGGAGGAGGGCATCGCCGCCTACCAGGCCGCGGACGACATCCTGCTCAAGGAACTGCCCTACATTCCGGTCTACTTCTACCAGACCAACGGCGCCTTCTCGCAGAACGTGAAGAACGTGAAGATCGACCCGTTTGAGCGGATCGAGCTCTTCAACGTCGAGAGAGCGTAACCGGTTTCCATCGGTAACCATCCCGGGTGGCTATTGAGTCGCCCGGGGTGGACCATCACTCTTGAGGGCAGCCCGCTCGGTTGCGTGTGGGCTGCCCTTTTTGTCATGATCGGGAGACCGAATGGGCCGCTACGTTGTCAGGCGCCTGCTTCAGGCGATCCCTGTGCTGCTTGGCACCACGTTCCTCATCTTCGCAATCGTCTACGCGCTGCCGGGTGACCCCCTGCAGGCCCTGGCCGGTGACCGGCGCGTGGACCCCGTCTTCGCCCAGACCATGCGGGAAATGTTCCACCTGAACGAACCGCTGCTCGTCCGGTACTGGTACTACGTTCGGGACATCTTCAGCGGTGACTTCGGAATGACCTTCCGTGGGCTGCCGGTGTCGACAATCTTCGAAGGCAAGTTCCAGGTCACCCTCAACCTCGCGATGACCGCCCTGCTCATCGAGGCGGTCGTGGGCATCGGCCTGGGCCTGATCGCCGCGCTCCGCCGCGGTAGCTGGGCCGACACCGGCGTCCTCGCCTTCACCCTGCTGCTGGTGTCCATCCCCACCCTGGTCAGCGGCTTCGTGCTCCAGCTGGTGCTGGGCGTGCAGCTCAAGCTCTCCACGGGGATCGACTTCTTCCCGGTGGCGGGCCTGCGCGACGGGTGGCGAAGTTATCTCGTCCCCGGCATCGTGCTGGCGGGCACGTCCATCGCGTACCTGACCCGGCTGACCAGGACCAGCCTGATGGAGACGCTCCGCGCCGACTACGTGCGCACCGCGATCGCCAAGGGCATGCCCCGCCGCCGGGTGCTCGGCAGGCACGCGCTGCGTAACTCGCTGATCCCGCTGGTCACCTATCTCGGCGCCGACCTCGGCACGCTGATGGGCGGCGCGGTCATCACCGAGACCATCTTCAACATGGACGGCATCGGCCGGCAGCTGTTCCAGTCCGTCTACCTGCGGGAGAACTCGGTGGTGGTCGGCATCGTCACCGTGCTGGTGCTGGTCTACATCCTGGCCAACCTGATCGTCGACCTGCTGTACGCCGTACTCGACCCCAGGATCCGCTATGAGTGACTCCACCATCACGGCCACCCCGCCTGAGAAGACCGGCAAGCGGGAGCAGAAGGCCAAGAAGCCGGCCAGCCTGTGGTCGGACGCCTGGTACGACCTGCGCCGCAACAAGGTGTTCCTGATCGGTGCGGGGCTGGTCGCGGTCCTGGTGGTCATGGCGGTGTTCCCGGGACTGTTCTCCCCGATCGACGCCTACAACCCGGCGACCTGCGACCTGTCCAGGGCCCGCCAGGGCATCACCGGTGAACACTGGTTCGGCAGCGACAACCTGGGCTGCGACACCTACTCCCGGGTCATCTACGGCGCTCGCATCTCGATCATCGTGGGTATCGCGGCCACGCTGGCCACCTCGCTGGTCGGCGGCGCGCTCGGCCTGGTGGCCGGGTTCTACGGCCGGTGGGTGGACGTGATCATGTCCCGGATCGCGGAGATCTTCTTCGCCATCCCGTCCATCCTGGGCGCGCTGCTCATCCTGGCCGTGATCGGCCGGGACAACGCGGGCATCGGGAGCGTGGTGCTGGCCCTGTCGGTGCTGGCCTGGCCGCTGGTGCTGCGCATCATGCGGGCCGCGGTGATCACCACCAAGAACCAGGACTTCGTGGTGGCCGCACGGGCGCTGGGCGCCGGCCCCGGGCGGATCATGCTCCGGCACGTGCTGCCCAACGCGCTGGCCCCCGTCATCGTGGTGACCACCATGAACCTGGGCCTGTTCATCGCGGCCGAGGCGGCCCTGTCCTTCCTCGGGGTGGGCATCCAGTCGCCGGACATCTCCTGGGGACTGATGATCGCCGACGCGCGGAACCGGTTCCTGGAGGCCTGGGAGCCGCTGCTGTTCCCGGCGCTGTTCCTCAGCATCACCGTGCTGGCCTTCGTCATGCTCGGCGACGCCGTCCGCGACGCCCTCGACCCCAAGCTCCGATAGGAGGTGCCGGAGATGAATCGACCGGCCGGTGCGGTGGACACGCACCTGTCGCCCAGCCTCTTTTCGGGCAGCCTCGGCACCGAGCCGCTGCTGGCCGTGGACAACCTGCACGTGGAGTTCACGACCCGGCAGGGCGTGGCCCGCGCGGTGAACGGCGTCTCCTACTCGCTCGACGCGGGCGAGACGCTGGCCGTGCTCGGCGAGTCCGGGTCGGGCAAGTCGGTGACCGCCCAGGCGATCATGGGCATCCTCGACATGCCGCCGGCCCGCATTCCCAAGGGGGAGATCCGGTTCCGCGGCACCGACCTGCTCAAGCTGTCGGAGTCGGCGCGGTCCCAGATCCGGGGCCAGCAGATCGCCATGGTCTTCCAGGACGCGCTCTCCGCGCTCAACCCGGTCTTCACCGTGGGCTGGCAGATCGCGGAGATGTTCCGGGTGCACCGGGGCATGGGCCGCAAGGCCGCGTACGCCAAGGCGATCGAGCTGATGGAGCGGGTCCGCATCCCGGCGGCCAAGCAGCGGGTGAACGACTACCCGCACCAGTTCTCCGGGGGCATGCGGCAGCGCATCATGATCGCGATGTCCATCGCGCTCGACCCGGAGATCCTGATCGCCGACGAGCCCACCACCGCGCTGGACGTGACCGTGCAGGCCCAGATCATGGAGCTGCTCGCGGAACTCCAGCGGGAGAGCAACATGGCGATGATCCTGATCACCCACGACCTCGGCGTGGTGGCCGACGTGGCCGACAAGATCGCCGTCATGTACGCGGGCCGCATCGTGGAGAACGCCCCGGTGCACGATGTGTACAAGAACCCGGCGCACCCGTACGCCAAGGGCCTGCTGGAGTCGATCCCCCGGGTCGACCTGAAGGGCCAGGAACTGTACGCGATCAAGGGCCTGCCCCCCAACCTGCTCGACATGCCCACGGGCTGCGCCTTCCACCCCCGCTGCCCCTACAAGCAGGACGAATGCGTGACCGAGGTGCCGCCGCTGCACCAGATCAGCGGCACCCGGAGCAGCGCCTGCCACTACTGGAGGGAGGTCCTGGATGGCACCGCAGGGTGAGCCCATCCTGGAGGTACGGGATCTGGTCAAGCACTTCCCGCTGACCCAGGGCATCGTGCTCAAGCGGCAGATCGGCGCCATCAAGGCGGTGGACGGGGTCTCCTTCGACCTGCACCGCGGCGAGACGCTGGGCGTGGTGGGCGAGTCGGGCTGTGGCAAGTCCACGCTGGCCAAGCTGCTGATGGCGCTGGAGCAGCCCACCTCTGGCACGGTCCGGGTCGCCGGGCGGGACCTGGGTTCGGCCCGTGGCGCCGAGCTGAAGGGCATCCGGCGCAACATCCAGATGGTGATGCAGGACCCGTACACCTCGCTCAACCCCCGGATGACGGTGGGTGACATCGTGGGCGAGCCGTACGAGATCCACTCGGAGGTGGCCCCCAAGGGGGACCGGCGGAAGAAGGTGCAGGAGCTGCTGGAGGTGGTCGGGCTCAACCCGGACCACATCAACCGCTACCCGCACCAGTTCTCCGGCGGCCAGCGGCAGCGCATCGGCATCGCCCGTGGGCTGGCGCTCCAGCCTGAGATCATCGTCTGCGACGAGCCGGTCTCGGCGCTGGACGTGTCCATCCAGGCGCAGGTGATCAACCTGCTGGAGCGGCTGCAGAACGAGTTCAACCTGGCGTACATCTTCATCGCGCACGACCTGTCGGTGGTCCGGCACATCTCGGACCGGGTCGCGGTGATGTACCTGGGCAAGATCGTGGAGATCGGGAAGGACACCGAGATCTACGACCGGCCCAGCCACCCGTACACCCAGGCGCTGCTGTCGGCGGTGCCGGTGCCGGACCCGGAGGGGCGCGAGCACCGGGAGCGGATCATCCTCCAGGGCGATCCGCCCTCGCCCGCCAACCCGCCGTCGGGCTGCCGGTTCCGGACCCGCTGCTGGAAGGCCCAGGAGATCTGCGCGGAGCAGGAGCCGCTGCTGCAGATCAGGCCGGGGACCGACCACGAGAGCGCCTGCCACTTCGCCGAGGCCCACGACGTGGTGCACGTCAGCTGAAGCGGCGATCGTACAGAAGGCCCCCGCCGGGTTCGTCCCAGCGGGGGCCTTCTGCGCTGTTGCTACTGCTGCAGCGGGATCACGGTGGTGACGGTGCCGGCCCCACCGGTCGCGGTGCCCAGGACGGAGTTGACCACCGCGCCGACCGAAGCCCTGCCATTGCCGAACAGGGTGTGCGCCAGGTTGCAGATCAGCTCGGCGAGCGGGGCGTTCGAAGTGGCCGGCTCGGTCGCAGCCGAAGCGACGGCGGCGGGACCAAGGGCGATGAGGCCGGCGCAGGCCGACGCGACGAGAATACGGCGGATCATGTCTATTTCCCCCCGAAGGAACCCGCAACCGCTTTCACACGGTAACGGATGACTACTCAGTGTAACCAAGCCTCGTTATACCCCTTGGAGATCGGCCTAACGTGATCAGGGGTCAGGATGTGGCAATGGTGTCGGGGCGGGACACAAAGCAAACTTGGGGGATCGCTGACCAATCTGTTTCCCCGCCTGGTGCCAGCCGCCAGATTCCATGACCAACCTGACCCTTTCGTGAATGCTCATATACGTACAGTTATGTCTGGTATGGCATGGCCGATCCGGCGGGCCGCCCGGCTAGCATGGGGACCCCGAACCGCGGAGGACATTGTGGACAGCCCCCCCGGGCTCTCCGAACGTGACCGGCAGATCCTGGCGTTCGAGAACCAGCGGTGGCGCTACCCCGGCGCCAAGGAACAGGCGATCAAGGAGACCTTCGGCCTGTCCACCACCCGCTACTACCAACTGCTCGGTGAACTGATCGACCGGCCGGAGGCGCTGGCCGCCGACCCGGCGCTGGTGAACCGGTTGCTCCGGCTCAGACAGACCCGGCGCGGCAGCCGGGAGGCCCGCCGTGGCGGCGGGAGCTGACTCCGTACCCTTGGCATAACACGTGCGACGAAGGGGGCAATACGTGCAGCAGGTGGCAGGCTTCAACGTGCTCACCGCGAGCGGCGAGGCGGGTCTGAGCGCGATCGTGAACGATCCCGAGGGTGCCGTGCTGGCCCTCGACTTCGACGGCACGCTCTCCCCGATCGTCGAGGACCCGACCGCCGCCTGGATCCACCCGGCCGCCCCGGCGGCGCTGATCCGGCTGGCCGAACAGGTCGCCAGGATCGCCATCATCACCGGCCGCCAGCCGAGCACCGCGGTGGCTCTCGGCGACACCCCGGACGGGCCCGACCTGATCGACGTGCCCGGCCTGGTCATTCTCGGCCACTACGGCCTGGAACGCTGGGAGGGCGGCCAGGTCACCGCGCCGCCCCCACCCCCCGGCCTGGACCTGGTACGCGCCGAGCTCCCGGACATCATCGGCGAACTGGGCGAGCTGACCCACGGGGCCAGGATCGAGGACAAGGGCCGCGCCGTGGCCGTGCACACTCGCAACTGCGCCGACCCGGACGGCGCGCTGGCGGCCCTGCGCGAGCCGGTGAGCGGGCTGGCCGTGCGGGCCGGGCTGCTGGTCGAACCCGGGCGCAAGGTGCTGGAACTGCGCGGGCCCGGCATGGACAAGGGCCAGGCGCTGCGCGCCCTGCTGGCGGAGACCGGCGCCCGGTCGGTGCTGTTCGCGGGGGACGACCTCGGTGACCTGACCGCGTTCGAGGCCGTCGAAGAGGTGAGCATCCCGGGGGTCCGGGTGTGCAGCGGCTCGGCCGAGGTGAGCAAGCTGGCCGAGCAGGCCGACCTGGTGGTGGACGGCCCCGCCGGAGTGGTCGCCTTCCTTGAGAACCTCCTCAAGTCGATTACAAGCCGGGATCGCTAATGTCCACCGCATGAAACGGACTCTTCTTGCGTTAACCGCCGCGATCGCGGTGTTCACCGCCCTCGCCGCGCCGGCCTCGGCCGCCGGCACCAAGCCGCTCCACCTGCGTAAGGGCCTGACCCTGGTGATCCCTTCCGCCTGGAAGGTGTACCAGGTCAGGCCCGACTGGATCCGGGTGGTCACCGGCACCTGCAAGAGCAAGGGCACGGCCGAGTTCGGGTTCCGCGACTCGGGCTGCCGGAGCTTCTGGGTGCTCGGCCCGGCCGCCATCAAGCTCGGGCACGAGGGCTTCAGCCCGTACGACCCGAGCCGGCCCTTCTACCCGGCCTCCGACGTGAGCCCCTGCGTGTACGACAAGAACCTGTTCACCGGCGAGTTCAAGCTGGCGGCCAAGGGCCTGCGGCAGTTCGGCCCGGCGCACAAGGCCAACTACCGGATGTGGAAGGCCGCCTGTATCAAGGTCGGCCAGACCAGCTCCACCGTGCAGGGGCACTTCTACCAGCGCGAGTGGTACCTGCCCAAGTCGAAGATCCTGGTCGTCGACCAGTGGCAGACCAAGGGCCTGGCGAACATCATCCTGATGGCCGCCTGGAACTGAGGATCCCCCCGATCGCCAGCCCCATCAGGGCGGGGGCCAGCAGGAACGCGGTGTGCGTGCCGAAGCCGTCGCCGAGCGCGCCGAGCACCAGCGGGCCCGCTCCGGACCCCACCCCCGCCCAGATCGAGGCCGCGCCGGACGCCTGGTCCGGCCGGCCGTCGGAGGAGTCGATCACCCGGCTGAGCGAGAGCGGGAAGTGCATCGACATGCCAAGCCCGCTCAACGCCAGCCCCGCGTAGGCGAGCCAGATCACCGTGCTGCTCCAGAACAGCGCCCACCCCGACATGGCCAGCAGCAGCGCGCCGACCAGCACCAGGTGCACGGGGAAGCGCAGGGTGAGCCGCGCCCCGGCGAACCTGCCGACCGCCATCCCGGCCAGCATCGCGGTGATGCCGGTGGTAGCGGTGGCCACGCTTAACCCGGTGCGCTGGGAGAGCACCTCCGCCGACCACATGGTGTAGGCGAACTCGGTCGCCACACAGCACATCAGCACCACCCCGGCCAGGTGGAACCGCCAGGAGTACGGCATCCGCCCCGGCGACGGCGGCGTGATCGTGTCCGGCTCCCGAGCCGGCACCCAGACCTTGGACATGGTCACCGCCAGGAGCGCCGACAGCACCACCGGGATGAGCATGGCCGCCCGCCAGCCCAGCGCCGAGTCGGCCAGCAGGCTGAAGACGTAGGAGGACAGGATGCCGCCGATCACGCCGACCGCGTTGGCCTCGCTGATCGCGGCCGGGCCCGCCGGGCCGTGGTGGTCGCTGAGCACGGCCATCTGGATGTAGAGGCTGGCCGCCGCGAAGCCGCTGGCCACGGTGTAGCCGAGCAGGGTGAAGGGCAGGCTCGGGGCGGCGGCCACGATCACCATTCCGGTGCTCATGCCGGCCATCCCGGCCCAGGTGACGGCGCGCCTGCCGTACCTGGCGGTGATCATCGGGAGGGCGAGGCCGATGACGATCGCGCCGACGGCCATGCCGGTGCCGTGCAGGCCGGCTACCGCCTGGGTGAGGTTGAATTCGGCGCGGATGAGCGGGACGGCGGCGGCCAGGCCGTACACGTAGGTGGCGAAGACGGCGAGGATGAGGTAGGCCAGCCAGGTGGGCCGGTCTCTGGTGAGTGCGAGCGCAGATGTGGGCGTGGTCACCCGGCGTCCCCCGAATTATTGCGACACAGCACGATAAAAGTAGCAGGCGGGGGATCTCCGCCCTAGGGCTGGGAGAGCGCTTCCAGCTGATCGGAGAGCCAGCGGCCGGGCGGCAGCGCGGTGGCGGCGGCGCGCAGCCGGGCGATCCGAGCCTCCCGCTCCTCCTCCGGCATGGTGAGCGCGTCGTGCAGCGCGGTGGCCGTGCCCGAGACGTCGTAGGGATTGACCACGAGAGCGTTCTCACCCAGCTCGGCCGCCGCGCCCGCCTCCCGGGAGAGCACCAGCACACACCGCTGGGAGAGCACCGGGCCCTCCTTGGCCACCAGGTTCATGCCGTCCCTGGTCGGGTTCACCAGCAGCACGTCGGCCAGCCGGTAGGCGGCCAGCGAGCGCGGGTAGTCGTCGTCGGTGTAGAGGATCAGCGGATCCCAGTCGTCGGTGGCGTACTCGTCCTCGATCTCCTTGGCGCAGCGCTGCACCGCCGCCGTGTACTCCCGGTACTCGGGCAGATCGTGCCGGGAGGGGTAGGCGAAGGCCAGGTGCACCACCTTGCCGTGCCACTCCGGATGCTCGGCGAGGAACTCCCGGTAGGCCATCATGCCCCGCACGATGTTCTTGGACAGCTCGGTCCGGTCGATCCGCACGATCAGCCGCCGCGGCCCCACCTGCTCCTTGATCGTCTGAAGGTAGGACTCCACGTCCGGCTCCGCCGCCCTGGCCCGCAGCGTGCTCCCGTCCACGCCGAGCGCGTGCACCCCGACGCGCGTGGTCCTGCCCTGGTAACCGACGGTACGGCTGTCGCGGTCCACCGTCGCGCCCAGGATCACCCGGCAGCAGTCCATGAAGGCGTCCGCCCAGCGCTCGGTCAGGAACCCGGCGTGGTCGGCGCCCAGCACCCCCTCCAGCACCTCGGCCGCCACCTCGTCCGGCAGTACAGAGAAGTACTCCGGCGGCGCCCACGGGGTGTGCGAGAAGTGCGAGATGCGCAGGTCGGGGCGGTCCACCCGGAGCATCGCGGGAGCCAGCGTGAGGTGGTAGTCCTGCACCATCACCCGGGCCCCGTGCCCGGCCTCCTCGGCCAGGGCCAGCGCGAACACCCCGTTGTAGTCCTGGTAGGCCTCCCACTCGCGGCGGAACCGGGTGTCGAAGTGGGGGGCGAACGGGGTGTTGTACAGCAGGTGGTGCACGAACCAGAGGGTGGAGTTGGCCACCGCGTTGTAGGCCCGGTGGAAGACCGCCGGGGGGATGTCCAGCATGCGCAGCGGGCCGGTGGGGTAGCCCGCCTCGTCCAGGCGCCCGCCGGGGGCCAGCCGGACCGCGCTGCGGTCGCCGTCGGACAGGGCGGCGCAGACCCAGAGCAGCTCGGACTCCTTGGCCACCCCCGACAGGCCGGAGACCAGGCCGCCACCGCCCCGGCGCATGGTGAGGGCGCCGTCCTCGGACAGGGTGAACGAGACGGGACCGCGGTTGGAGGCGATCAGCGTTGAGCTCACGGTTGGCACACCCCACGATGCCGGGAGATTAATAAAACCTGTCGTCGGCAATAGGATGTCAGGAAAACGCCGTGGCGCTGGAGGCGGGCCCGGCAGCCGTGCCGAGCAGGGAGCCGTCACGATGGCGCTGGACGAGACCACCGAGGAGCTGGCCGGACAGGCCGCCACCGGTGACCACCGCGCGCTCGGCGAGCTGCTGCGCCGGATCGAGCCGGACGTGCTCCGCCACTGCGAGCGGCTGCTGCCCTACCGGCAGGACGCCGAGGAGGCGTGCCAGGACACGCTGCTCGCGGTGGCCAGGAACATCGGCAGGTTCGAGGGGCGCTCCCGGTTCAGCACGTGGTTGCACATCGTCACCGCCAACTGCGCGCGGACCACGTACCGCTCGCTCAAGCGCCGGGCCGCCGAGCAGACCTCCGAGGAACTGCCCGAGCACCGCCCCGACCCGCGCCGGGTGAGCGTGATCGCCGGTTCCCGGCTGGACCTGCTGGACGCCATGGAGGCCCTGGAGGGCGAGAAGCCCGAACTGGCCGCGGCCCTGGTCCTGCGCGACATCGTGCAACTCGACTACACCGAGGTCGCCAACCAGCTCGGCATCCCCCTGGGCACGGCCAAATCCCGGATCCACCAGGCCCGAAAGTACATCCAGTCCGCGCTGGGGGACGAGTACCTCGGCAAGTGAGTTCCGGACCGTTCGGCGGGACAAGACGTCTCGCACAATGAGACACCAGAACGGACACCGGGGACTGCGAGGTACAGTCTCTTCGACACAACTGAATAACTGCTCATCCAGAGGGGTGGAGGGACCGGCCCTGCGAAGCCCCGGCAACCCTTCCGATTTCACTCGCGACCGGGCGAGGCCGATCGGAACAGGTGCCAATTCCGGCCTGTGACCAGGGTGGTCGCAGGCGAAGATGAGGGAAAGGCCTCGCTTCATGGCGCTCAGCACCGACTTCGGACCCGCCACCGCCCTCTCCTGCCGGGAGTGTGGCACCCGTTACGACCTCGGCCCCAATTTCGCCTGTATCGAGTGTTTCGGTCCGCTTGAGGTGGCGTACGAGTTCGGCTCCGTGAGCCGCGCCGACATCGAATCCGGTCCGACCAATATCTGGCGGTACCGCTCTCTGCTTCCCGTCCCCGCCGACGTGGCGGCCAAGCCCAACCTCCAGCCCGGCTGGACCAAGCTCATCAAGGCCGACAACCTGGCCGGCGAGCTCGGCCTGCGCGCCCTGCACGTCAAGGACGACTCCGGCAACCCCACCCACTCCTTCAAGGACCGGGTGGTGGCCATCGCCGTCGAGGCCGCCCGCAACTTCGGCTTCCACACCCTGTCCTGCTCCTCCACCGGCAACCTGGCCGGGGCGGTCGGCGCGGCGGCGGCCAGGGCCGGGCTGGAGTCCTGCGTGTTCGTGCCCGCCAACCTGGAGGCGGCCAAGATCACCATGGCCTCGGTGTACGGCGGGCGCCTGGTCGGCATCGACGGGACCTACGACGAGGTCAACCGGTTCTGCTCGGAGCTCATCGGGGACACGCTGGGCGAGAAGTGGGGGTTCGTCAACGTCAACCTCCGGCCGTACTACGCGGAGGGCTCCAAGACCCTGGCGTACGAGATCGCCGAGCAGCTGGGCTGGCGGCTGCCGGACCAGATCGTCATCCCGGTGGCGTCCGGATCCCAGCTCACCAAGGTGGACAAGGGCTTCCAGGAGCTGATCAAGCTCGGTCTGGTCGAGCCGAAGGAGTACCGGATCTTCGCGGCCCAGGCCGCCGGGTGCGCGCCGGTGTCCACCGCGTTCAAGGCCGGGCACGAGGTGATCCAGCCGGTCCGGCCGGACACCATCGCCAAGTCGCTGGCCATCGGCAACCCGGCCGACGGGCCGTACGTGCTGGACATCGCCCGGCGGACCGGGGGCGCGGTGGAGGACGTGACCGACCCGGAGATCGTCGACGCGATCCGGCTGCTGGCCAGGACCGAGGGCGTCTTCGCCGAGACCGCGGGCGGCGTGGTCGTCGGCGTGCTGCGCAAGCTGGTCGAGAACGGCGTCATCGACCCCGACGGGGAGACCGTGGTGCTCAACACCGGTGACGGTCTCAAGACGCTGGACGCCGTGGCGGCGCAGGCCCGTCCGGCCGCGGTTATCCGGCCGTCCCTTGACGCATTCCGTACGGCTTTCGCCAACTAACCGATTCGAAGCAACGAAAGGGCGCGGCAAATGAGCGTTTCGGTGCGGATTCCGACGATTCTCCGTAGCTACACGGGGGGTGTCGCCGAGGTGACCGGGGAGGGGGGCACCCTCCGTGAGGTGCTCCAGAAGCTGGACGCGGACTTCCCTGGCATCGGGGGGCGGATCCTGGATGAATCGGGCAAGATCCGACGTTTTGTCAACGTCTACGTCGAGGAAGAGGACGTCCGATTCTCCGGCGGACTGGACACTTCCACGCCGGACGGCGCGAAGATTTCAGTGATCCCCGCCGTGGCCGGTGGCTGACCTCGGACGCTGTCCTCGCACCCACGCACTCCTACAGTGCGTGGGTGTTTCCGTGTTGACATGGGGTTCTATCGTTATCGAAGCTTAATGTGTGCTATGGCATATGGTGCATTTCGCGACTATGTAATCACAAACCCAAAATCTTGCCTTCTTGCTAACGGTCCGGGGCGCCAATCGATTGGAGATTGACTCTGTTGTCCCACGGCTTGCCACAGGTATGGTCGAGAACGATCGACGTAGCCGGGGAGAACGTAATCGTTCCGGCTCGAAAGGTCACGGACCATGCGGTGGAATGGGCATGGTCCGTCGCCAGCCCAGCAAGAGGAGTCGGAAAGTGGCGCAGGGCACCGTCAAATGGTTTAACGCGGACAAGGGCTACGGCTTCATCGCGGTAGACGGTGGTAAGGACGTTTTCGTCCATTACTCGGCAATCCTGATGGACGGCTACAAGGCCCTTGAGCAGGGCCAGCGCGTAGAGTTCGACATCACCCAGGGTCAGAAGGGCCCGCAGGCGGAGGCAGTCCGAGCCGTCTGATCCAGGCACCGACGAGAGAGCCCGGGGCCGCGTGGGGCGGCTACCGGGCTCTGCGTTGACATTGGGCCCGCCTCCGGCGGGCCGGCCCGGCCGCTCCGCAGCCGGTGTCTTCCCTCTCTCCGGTCGCTGCGCTCCCTACGTTCAGTCCAGACACCGGCAGCGGCCGGGCAATTCCCACATACGACTACGGAAGCCGGTTGCCGGGGAGAACCCGGTCCTCGTCCTACACGGTCCTACATGCGATCGGTTAGGCCGACTCATCCGACGGAGCCGGGTCCGACCGAAGGTCAACAAGGGTGGGCGGGAGTCCCACGGTAATCAGCCTTCGCTGGTCGCATGTGGGACGAGGACCGGGTTCTCCCCAGTGATCGGCTTCCAGGCCCGCGGACCCGGGCCCACGACCGAAAGCCGAACCGAGTGGTGGGAATCCCACGGCCACCAGCTTTGCGTGTGCCGGAGCGGTAGCCGACTACCGCGGCGGAGCCGTGTCTGACCGAAGGCCAACCAGGGTGGGCGCTGGCTCCACGGCAACCGGCTCCACGGCAACCGGCTCCACGGCAACCGGCTCCACGGCAACCGGCTCCACGGCGACCAGCTTCTGGCGCGCAGGACTGGTGGCCGACCGTCCCGGCGGAGCCGGGTCCGACCGAAGGTCACAAACGGGTGGGTGGGTGGGAGTCCCCCGGCAATCGCCCCTTCGTGTGGC
>NZ_JAHCST010000090.1 GCF_018476525.1 Acrocarpospora catenulata | reverse complement strand
GGGGGGGGGGGGGGGGGGGGTGGGTGGGAGTTCCACGGCAACCATCGTGGGTGGGAGTTAGGGCATGCGTGTTGGAGTGGACTCCAGGGCTAGGCGGAACTCCCTGCGGTGGTGCGCATCTTGACCTGGAGTCCACTCCAGGTGCCAGGATCGGAGGCATGGCCATCTACACACCGGGACAGGTCGCCGAGGAGACCGGCTTCAGTCTGGACACCCTCCGCTACTACGAGCGCATCGGGCTGCTCGGCAACGTCGGCCGCAACGCCGCCGGCCAGCGGCGCTTCACCGACGGAGACGTCGGCTGGCTGAACATGATCCGCTGCCTGCGCGACACCGGCATGCCGATCGCCGAAATGCTCCGCTTCGCGGAACTGGTCCGCCAGGGCGACCACACCATTCGCGAACGCATCGAACTCCTTGAGTCTCACGACGACGGCGTGGAACGGCAAATAGCGCAACTGCGCCAGAAACAGGGCGCCATCCAGCGCAAAATCCAGTTCTACAAAGACGTGATGGCGATCCCCCAGGGCGTATAGCCAGGGCTTTGCCGCAGCGCGAGACCCCCTTTCCGGTCGGGCTGTTAAACCGGTCGGATGGCCGGACCTCGCGCTCGACGTATGAACATCCCGATCCGGCGGGTAGCCGTGATCGGCGGAATGATGCTCTTCGCCCTGCTCGCCAACGCCACCTACATCCAGGTCTTCCGGGCGGACGCGCTCAGGGCCGACCTACGGAACCAGCGGACGTCGATGGCACGGTTCGAGTTTCCGCGCGGCGATATTCTGCTGGCGGACGGAACGGTTCTCGCGACCAGTGAGAAGGTGGGCGGGCGGTATCCGTACCGGCGGGTTTATCCGCAGGGGGCGGTTTATGCGGCGGTCACCGGTTATCTGTCGCTGAATCGGAGCACAGGGCTGGAGTTGGCGGAGGACGCGGCGCTTTCCGGGGAGGATCCTCGGGTTCGGGTGCGGTCGATTCTTAAGAACACCGTCAAGGGCGCGTCGGTCACGCTGACCATCGATCAGCGGGCCCAGAAGGCCGCGTACGAGGCGTTGCGGGCGACGGGGAAACCGGGGGCGGTGGTCGCGATTGACCCGCTCAGCGGGGCGATTCTGGCGATGGTGTCGTATCCGGCGTATGACCCGAATGAGTTGACGGGGTTCGATCTGGTGAAACTCGCCCGGGTGGACCGGGAACTCCAGACGAATCCGGGGCGCCCGCTGCTCAACCGGGCCACCAGCCAGAACTACCCGCCGGGCTCGACGTTCAAGGTCGTCACCGCGGCGGCGGCCCTCGAGTCCGGCGCGTACACGCCCGCCACCCCGATCATCGCGCCACCCCGGATGGACCTGCCCGGCACCACCGTCTCCCTCCGCAACTCCGGCGGCGAGCACTGCGGCGACGGCAAACCCACCCTCGCCATGGCCTTCCAGCTCTCCTGCAACACCGCGTTCGCCGCCGTCGGCCTCCACCTCGGCCAGGACAAGCTGCGCGGGCAGGCCGCCAGGTTCGGCTTCGACGACGGCGGTCTCACCGTGCCGCTCCCGGTCGCGCCCAGCAGGTACCCCGAGCACATGGACCGCGCCCAGACCGCGATGTCCGCCATCGGCCAGTTCGACGATCTGGTGACTCCTCTTGAGATCGCCCTCATCTCGGCAGCCGTCGCCAACCACGGCATGCTGATGCGGCCCTACCTGGTCGAGGAGATCAGGCTCAGCGACGGAACCGTGGTCAGCCTCGGCGACCCCGGCCAGTATCGCGACTCCATGTCCGGCGCGGTCGCCGAGCAGCTCACCAAGATGATGGTGGGCGTGACCCGCCCCGGTGGCACCGGGGCCCTGGCCGCCATTCCCGGCATCGACGTGGCCGCCAAGACCGGCACCGCGGAGAACGACGGAAGCGACCACGCGGTACTCACCGCGTTCGCCCCGGCCAGGCATCCGATGATCGCGGTCGGGGTGCTGGTCGAGCACGGCGGATCCGGCGGACAGGTGGCCGCGCCGATCGCGCGGACGGTGATGCGTTCCGTGCTGTGATTCCCAAAAAGTTGTGATTCCCAATGTGGGCGTTAATGCATCGCGAATTGTCGGTGGTGGAAGAGACACTGACCGCATGGCGGCCACTCCTCTTGATGAGCACCGGGACAGCCATCCGGACGCTGACGTGGACGAAGGCAGGATCGACGACCTGCCGGACTTTTCAGATTTCGCTACCCATACCTGGCACGCACACGACGACAAGATGAGCGAGGTCGGGTTCGTCACCATCGCTCGCCGGTTACCCGCCCTGGTCGGGCAGGCGTTCCGCATGGCGTGGGAGGCCAATCCCCGCGACACCGTCGCGACCATCGCGCTCAACCTGCTCGGCGGCGTCTTCACCGCCTTCGGCCTGCTGGCCACCACCGGCGTGCTGGAGGCGCTGTTCGCGGCCGGGCCGACGCCCGAACGGGTGCGCGCGGCGCTGCCCAGCCTGCTGCTGGTCGGCGCGGCGGCGGTGGCCCGCTCGCTCTTCCAGGCCGGCGCCGGCTGGACCCAGGCCCGACTGGAGCCCCAAGTCCTGCGCATCGCCGAAAAGCGCCTCTACGGCCTGACCAGCCAGGTCGAGCTGATCCGGTTCGACGACTCCGACTTCCACGACGCCCTCCAGCGGGTCCGCACCCGGGGGCTGAGCTCCGCCGACTCGGTGGTCGGCTCCGCCGTCGACGTGCTGACCGCCCTGCTCAGCCTGGTCGCCGCCGCCGGCGTGCTCGGTGTGCTCCACCCCGTGCTGCTGCCGCTGCTGGTGGTCGCCGTGCTCCCCGACGCCTGGGCGACCGTCCGCGGCGCCAAGATGCAGTACGCGACGATGCTCTCCCTGCTGCCCACCTACCGCCGCAAGTGGATCGTCAGTGAGCTGCTCGCCGACCGGGAGACCGCCGCCGAGGTCCGCTCCTTCACGATGCGCGACTTCCTGCTCCGGGTGTACGACATGGTCGCCAGGCTCGAGCAGAACGTGATGATGCGCCTGGCCCGCCGGCAGACCCTGACCCGATTGGCCGGGCAGTCCCTCGGCGGCGTGGGCACCGTGCTCGTCTACGTCGCCCTCGGCCTGCTGCTGGCGGCCGGGTCGGTGCCGCTGGCCATCGCGGGCACCGCCGTGTTGGCCATCCGCTCGGGGCAGGGCTCGCTGTCCAACCTGCTCTACGCGGTGAACCGCCTCTACGAGAGCGGCCTCTACTTCACCGACTTCATCGACTTCTGTGCGGAGAACGAGGCCACCACCGTGGTCCGCGGCACCGGCCGCCCGCCCGACCACTTCGACCGGATCACCGTGGAGGACGTCACCTTCACCTACCCGGGCAAGGACACCCCCGCGCTGTCCGGCGTCTCCATCCACATCGACCGGGGCGAGGTGATCGCCCTGGTCGGCGAGAACGGCTCGGGCAAGACCACCCTCTCCAAGATCCTGGCCGGGCTCTACGCACCGGCGGGCGGTCAGGTGCGGTGGGACGACACCGACCTGGCCGGGGTCGACCCGCACCTGCTCCGCGGCCGGATCGCGGTGATCGCCCAGGACCACACCCGGTGGCCGCTCACCGCCCGGCACAACATCACCATGGGCCTGGAGAAGGGCGAGGAGGCGGTGCGGAACGCGGCGGGGGTGGCCGGCGCCGACGAGGTCATCGCCGAGCTGCCGCGCGGCTACCAGACCCTGCTGGACCGGCGCTTCACCGACGGGCAGGAGCTCTCCGGCGGCCAGTGGCAGCGCATCGCCGTCGCCCGCGGCTTCTACCGGGACGCGCCGTTCCTCATCTGCGACGAACCCACCGCCGCCCTCGACGCCCGGGCCGAACACGCCCTCTTCGAGCGGGTCCGCGCCCACTCCGACGGCCGGACCGTGCTGCTCATCACGCACCGGCTCGCCAGCGTGCGCCACGCCGACCGGATCTACGTCCTGGACCACGGGAAGGTCGTCGAACAGGGCACCCACGAGGAACTGATCACGAGTAACGGCATCTATGCCGATCTGTACAACCTGCAGGCCCGCGCGTACAGCTAGCCGAACCCCTGTGACGGAAGTGTTTGGTGGGACCAGAGAGCAGCGTGGGAGGTTAATGTTACGGTTCCGCACAAGCCTTGACGGGCCATGGTGCGGAGTGGGTTGATGGTCGGCCGACATCGTGGGCCGATAGACAGTGGAGTTAGCGATGGGACGACGATGGATGGCTACCGTCGCGATCTCGTTAGCCGGTCTGCTCGCGTTGAGCGCCTGTGGTGACGGCGAGGGTGGCAATGACTCGCGGCGGCAGGTCGCGGTCTTCTCCTGGTGGACCGGGGCGGGCGAGGCCGACGGCCTCAAGGCGATGCGGCAGATCTTCGAACGGGACAACCCCCGGCTGAAGTTCTTCGACGCGGCCGTGGCGGGCGGCTCCGGCGACCAGGCACGCGCGCTGCTGTCCAGCAAGCTCAACGCCAACCAGCCGCCCGACACCTTCCAGGGACACGCGGGCGCGGAACTCCAGGGCTACATCAAGGCGGGCAAGCTGGAGTCCCTCAACTTCCTCTACGACGAGCTCAAGCTGAAGGACGTCTTCCCCAAGCAGCTGATCGACCAGATCTCGGTCCAGGGCCAGGTGTACTCGGTGCCGGTGAACATCCACCGGTCCAACGTGCTCTGGTTCAACCCCTCGGTGCTGAAGGCGGCGGGGATCACGGGCCCGCCCGCGACCATCCCGGGCTTCGTCGCCGCGCTGGAGAAGGTCAGGGCCGCCGGCAAGATCCCGCTCTCCCTCGGCCCCCAGTGGACGGCGGTGCACCTGCTGGAATGCGTGCTCCTCGGCTCCCTCGGCACCCCTGCCTACAACCGGCTCTGGACCAGTGGTTCCGACTGGTCCGGCCCCGAGGTCACCAAGGCGCTCACCGACTTCAAGACCATCCTGTCGTACGCCGGCGACCCCGTGGACGACTGGCAGCCGGCCGCCAGGCAGGTGGCCGACGGCGAGGCCGCCTTCATGATCATGGGGGACTGGGCCTACGGCTACTTCCACAACCCGCCGGACGGCGGCCTCGGCAAGGTCTCCAGAACCGACTTCGACTGGGCTCCCTCGCCCGGCACCGACGGCACCTTCATGTGGCTTTCCGACAGCTTCACCCTGCCCAGGGGCGCCCCGTCCCGGGACGGCGCGGTGGCCTGGCTCAAGGTGGCCGCGAGTAGGGAGGGCCAGGACGCCTTCAATCCGCTGAAGGGCTCCATCCCGGCCCGTACCGACGCCGACAAGTCGCTCTACAAGGACTACCTGAAGTGGAACCTGAGCCAGTGGGCGACGTCCAAGCTGGCCGGTTCGATCCAGCACGGCGTGGTGGCCAACGACAACTGGCGTACCGCGATCAACGACGCGGTCGGCCTGTTCCAGCAGGACCTGGACGTGGCCGATTTCCAGCAGGCTCTCGTCGAGGCCGCCAAGAACAGCGGCCAGTGAGCCGCCCGCTCAGGGACTGACCAGTGCGTCGCCCAGCGACGTGCGGTGGTAGCGCACGGTGCGGCCGGTCCGGGTGCCGACGATCAGCCCGGCCGCCCGGAGCGCGGCGAGGTGGTCGCCGGTGGCGCCCAGGCTGAGCGTCAGCCGGGCGGCCAGCTGGGAGGTGGTGGCCGGGGTGGCCAGCTCGAGCAGGATACGGGCCCGGGAGCGGCCGATCAGCCGGGCCAGCGCCGAGGAGTCGGCGGTGAAGACGGGCGCCGCCGTGCCTCTGGCCGGGTAGACGAGGGCGTACGGCCAGAAGTCCTCCAGGTAGGCGACCACCTGGGGAGCGAACACGCTGGGCATGAGCAGCAGGCCGCGCCCGTCCAGCCGGTAGTGCTCCGGCTCGCCGTCGTGCTGGATTTCGATCGCGTCGTCCCGCCAGGCGATCTTCGGATGCAGGTCCTCCAGCGCCGCCGCCCAGCCGTAGGTGGCCAGCCGCCCGGCCCGCTGCACCACGTCACGTTCCAGGATGGCGTGGAACCGGGGCCAGTCGGGGGCGATGATCTCCCGCCAGACCAGCTGGAGCGCCTCGGCGAGCGCGGTCACCACGTCCGGGCCGTCCAGGATGGCCATCACCTCGTCGCTCGGGCGCGCCACCCCCTCCAGGTTCCGGGCGATCTCGTCCCGCGCCTGAGCGAGCGGGGTCGCCGTGATCTGATCGACTTCCGCCTCGAACGAGGTGTTCACCCCGCTCGGCGGCGGCGCCACGAAGTCGGCGTTGTACCCGCCCTTGCGCATCAGCGCCGCCAGCGCGCGCAACTGCGGGCTGGCCGCCCGCAGGTTCCGGTACGGTTCCCGCGCCCGCGCCACCCACGGCTGCAGGGCCCCGGCGGGCATCCGCCCGGAGAGCACCCAGAGCGCGTGCATGGTCTCCACCACGGGGGAGATCGCGAACCGGCTGGCGGCCACGTCCCGCGGGCTCACTTCAATCCGCCGCACCTCACCCCACCTTTCGGATATTTCCGAAATATTAGTCAAGAGCTGGCGATTGTCCGGAGGATCCTCTCAGGAGGTGGTCAGGGATGAAGACGGCCGGGCCGTCGGCCGACCGTGGCGCGACCTTTGGCGAGATCTTCGCGGTCGCCGAGTTCCGGGTGCTGTTCGCCAGCCAGTTGCTGATGGTGCTGGGCGAGTCGGTCAAGATGCTCGCCGTGTCCGTGCTGGTCTACGAGCGGACCGCGTCCGCCGGGCTGTCCGCGGCGGCGTTCATGCTCGGGTTCCTGCCACACGCGGTCGGCGGCGTCTTCCTGCTCTCCCTGGCCGACCGGTTGAGACCCAGGCCCGTGATGGTGGCCGGGGAGGTGGTGCGGGTCGCCGCGTGCCTGGCGCTGGCCTTTGCCGGGCTTTCGGTGTGGGCGGTGTTGGCGGTGGTCCTGGTGACCAGCGCGCCCGCGTCGATCTTCGCGGCGGCCCGCAACGCCATGCTTCCCGACGTGCTGAAGGGGGACGCCTTCGTCCTCGGCCGCGCGGTCTTCACGATGACGGGGGCGGGCGCGCAGATCGCCGGGCTGGCGGTGGGCGGCGGGCTGCTGGCCGTACTCGGGCCGAAATGGGCACTGCTCGGCACCGCGACCCTGTCGGCGGTGGACGCGCTGGTGCTCAGGTTCGGGCTGCGGGACCATCCCGCCCGCTCGGCGGAGTCGGGCGGGGTGGTCCGGGCGAGTCTGCGGGTCAACCTGGCGTTGCTGGCCGACCGGCGGGTGCGCGGGCTGCTGCTGTCCGGATGGGTGCCGGTGATGTTCATGGTCGGGTCGGAGGCGGTGTTCATCCCGTACCTGACCGAGCAGGGGTCGGCCTCCGGGGCCGGGCTGGTGCTGGCCGTGACGGCGGCGGGTATGGGGGTCGGCGAGTTCGTGGTCGGGCGGTTCGCGGGGCCCGCGCTGCGGGAGCGGCTGACCCTGCCGCTGGTCGTGCTGCTGGGGTTACCGTTGCTCGGGTTCCTGGCCGAGCCGGGGGTGGCGGTGGCGGCGGGGCTCGCCTTCCTGGCGGGCTGCGGCCTGGCCTACAACCTGGGGCTACAGCGCCGTTTCATCGAGGCGGTCCCCGAGGAGAGCCGGGGGCAGGCGTTCGGGCTCTCCGGCGCCGGTCTGATGACCTGCCAGGCGCTGGGCGGCGTGCTGGCCGGCGGGCTCGCCGAGCTCATCGGGACGGCGACGGCGATCGCGCTCTGCGGCGGCCTGGTGATCGTCTCGGCGGTCCTGCTCCGCCCGCACCTACGGCCGCAGAAAGCCTAGCCCGGCGCCCTCGCCGGAGCCCCGGGGAATCAGCCGGGTCGGCAGCTCCAGCCGCTCGACCGGCGCCCGGTCCCCGGCCAGCCGCCGGAAGAGCAGCTCGGCGGCGACCCGGCCGAGTTCGGCGGGGTCCTGCGCCACCACGGTCACGCCCAGCAGGTCGGCCAGCTCGAAGTCGTCGAAGCCGACCAGCGCGATCGGCGCGGCCAGCACCCGGAGGGTGGTCACGGTCACCCGGCCGTTCCCGGTGAACAGCGCCGTCGGCGGATCGGGCAGCGCCCGCATCCGGGCCAGTTCGGCCCCGATCCATCCGGCCTCGGGGGCGCCCATCGCCACCAGCGCCGGATCGTACGGCAGGCCCGCCTCGGCCAGCGCCTGGCGGTAGCCGTGCCGGCGCTGGTCGGCGGTGAAGATGGCCGGCGCGTCGGCGAGGAAGCCCACCCGGCGGTGGCCGTGGGCGAGCAGGTGGCGCACGCCCTCTCTGGCCCCGCCGGTGTTGTCGCAGAGCACGGTGTCGAACACGCGGCCGGAGCCGGAGGGCCGGTCGGCGAAGACCGCGCGGACTCCGGCGTCCAGTTCGGGGGAGAGGTATTCGTGGTCGTGCCCGGCCGGGACGATCACCAGGCCGTCCACGCGCCGGGCGCAGAAGCCCAGCACCAGTTCCCGCTCCCGGGCCGGGTCCTCGCCGGAGGAGCCGGTGAAGACCAGGTGGCCGTGGCGGAGCGCGACGTCCTCCACCGCGCGGCTGAGCCCCGAGTAGAAGGGGTCGGCGACGTCCTCGATGACCAGGCCGATGCTGGCCGTGCGGCCGCTGCGCAGGGTTCTGGCGCCCTCGTTGCGGCGGTAGCCGAGCCGCTGGATGGCCGCCCTGACCCGGTCGGCGGTGGCAGGATTGACCCCCGGCTCGTCGTTGACCACGCGGGAGACCGTCTTGAGCGCGACGCCCGCCGCCGCTGCCACATCGTTCATCGTCGGACGTCCCACAGCCCGGATCTTAGACCTGTGACCGCGGAGTACTAATGGGAAAGTTGCCAGATGGGCTGCCACTACGGTCCTGACCTGGCACGGCACTAGGGTGGCAGTCTGATAAGCAGGTTTCCCGTTAGTAAGGTCCTGGCCATGGGGCGTTCTGGCGCGTGGTTGTTGGTGGCCGGGTTCGTGTTGGCCGCGTTGAATCTTCGGCCGGGGCTGGCCGGGATTTCGCCCCTGTTGGGCGCGATCATGGGGGATCTGGCGCTTGGTGCGGCGGCGGCCGGGGCGATCACGACGGTCATGGTGCTCTGTCTCGGGCTGCTGGGGCCGGTCGCGCCGGTGCTGGCCGGTCGATTCGGGTTGGATCGTGCGCTGCTGGCGGGGTTGCTGGTGCTGGCCGCGGGGGCCGTGTTGCGGAGTTCGGACGGGCTCCCCGGGCTGTACGCGGGGGCCGTGCTGGTCGGAACGGCCATCGCGATTATGAATGTGGTCATGCCGGGGCTGGTCAAGCACCACTTCCCCACGCAGGTGGGCCTGTTCACCGGGATCTACGTCTCCTGCCTGGTGACGGGTGCGGCCGGATTCTCGGCCGCGGCCGTGCCGATCGCCGACGTCTACGGATGGCGCTTCGCGGCCGCCGCGCCCGCGCTGCTGGCCGTGCTGGCGGCCCTGGTCTGGGCGCCGCAGGCGTTCCGGCGGTCCGGCGTCCCGGGGCAGGGCGGCCCGCGACCCTACCGAGCCCTGCTCGCCAACCGGGTGACCTGGTACGTGACGGCGTTCATGGGCTTACAGTCCATGTCGTTCTACATCATGCTGGCCTGGCTGCCGACCATCTTCCGGGACGCCGGGCTCCCCGCCGACCAGGCCGGATACCTGCTCAGCCTGACCAACCTGGCACAGATCGCGGCCACCCTGACCGTCCCGGTGCACGCGGGCCGGGCCCGCTCCCAGGTGCCGCACGTGACGGCCGCCGCCGTGCTCACCGCGGGGGGCTACGTGGCCGTACTGCTGGCGCCCACCACCCTCCCCTGGCTGTGGATGATCATCCTGGGTGTCGGCCAGGGCGCGTCCATCGCCCTGGCGCTGCTGATCATCACGTTGCGGGCCCCGGATCCGGCCTCGGTGACCGCGCTCTCCGCCGTCGCCCAGTCCTTCGGATACGTGCTGGCCGCCCTCGGCCCCCTGCTGATCGGCCTGCTCAACCAGCTGACCGGCGGCTGGACCTGGCCGTTGCTGGCGGGCCTGCTGGTCTGCGCCGTCCAGCTCGCCTTCGGGGTGATCGCCGGCCGCCCGCTCCACCAGGAGGCTATCCTTAGGTAAGGCTAACCTAAAGGAGAACCCCCGTGCTGTCCGAACTGACCGCCACCCTGGAGAAGTTCGCAGCCGCCCGCGACGGCATTCTCGGGGTCCTCCCCACCCTGGTCCTCGACACGACCCCCACCGGGTGGGTGCCCGCCGTCGAGCTGGCGCGGGAGCCGTACCCGGTACTGGCGGAGATGGTCCAGGAGATCGCGACCAGGTGGAACGCTCCCTTACATGTCGCGGGGGCGCTGTTCTGGAAGACCTACACGTACTGGCACACGCTTCCGATGGCGGTGGGCTGGGCGGTCAACCGGCGCGTGCCGGTGATGCGGCCGGCGGACACCTGGGTCCGCTCGTCGGAGGCGGGCCTGACGATCGCGGCCACCCGGGTCACGGTGGCGGTGCTCCCCGGCGATCCGGTGGCGGGGGAACCGGGAACACTGGTCAATGACGATCTGGGGGCGGTCATCCGGGCGGCGCTGCTGGACAGCCAGCTGCCGGTGATCGAGGCCCTCGGGCGGCTGACCCGCGTCGGCCGGCGGAACCTGTGGGGTTCCACCGCCGAGGCGCTCACCCACCCGCTGCTGGAGCTCGGCCCGTACGGGTGGGCGGCCGAACTGCTGGCAGCCGTCGGCCGCCCGGTGAACGGACTGATAGAGCAGGACGGCGCCGAATACCGGCGCCGGACCTGCTGCCTCTGGGTCACCCTCCCGGAGGAGGACCCCTGCGCCACCTGCTGCGTTCAGAGCGGGCGCAGCTCGTCGGCGTAACTGACCGACTGGCGGCGCATCATGCCGTCGCCGCTGATCGAGTACTGCCCCAGCCGCCAGAGCGGCGGCGAGTACGCGTGGATGGAGACGCTGCCGTGCTCGGCCCCGGTGAGCCGGTGGATGTGGTCGGGCCCGAAGTGGAACGACTCCCCGGCACTGACCGTGATCTCCAGATGCTCCCCGCCGATCCGCGGATTGCACTCCGACAGCGTGCCCCGCACCACCCGGACGGCCCCAGAGGAGATGTCGTGGTCGTGCCACCCGGTGTCGTCCTCCGGCCGCCAGCAGAGCAGCCAGACGTCCACGAACGCGTCCCGGTGGAGCGAGGCGTAGTGCCGCCCGCCGTCCGCCGAGCCCTCGAAGCCGAGGTGCTCCTCCCACAGATCCGGCCGCGCGGCCAGTTCGTTGACCAGCGCCGCCAGCTCGCGCCGGTCCAGCGCCCGGGGAGGCAGGCCCTGCAGCGGGGTGGGACACGACGGGGAAACCGGGATTGTGGGCGTGCTCATGAGGGCGACTCCTTTCGGGACAGTAGGCGGATCGGGTTGGCCACCTGGATGGCGTGGTCGGCGGCGGCGCCGAAGTCCAGCACCGCCGATTCCGCGTACGGCTGGTCGGAGCCGTTCACGATGATGTCGATGCCGAGCTCGCGGATGACCGCGTCGATGGCACGCGGGCCGTAGGAGGAGGTTTCGAGGTACATGCCGGTGTCCACCAGCCCCCGGCCTGTGCCGCCGCGGCTCAGCTGCCGTTCCGCGTGCAGCGGCGCCAGGCCGGCCAGCAGCGCGAAGCAGACGCGCAGCCCGGGGTGCCTGGGCCGCCCGAAGGTCTGGAAGGCGTACCAGGCGGCGTGCATCTGCTGGACGTACGGGACCACGGCCGGCCACCAGCCGGGGGTGTCCGGGGCGGAGGCCGGTCCCGGATGGACGAACAGCGGCAGGTCGTGGTCGGTGAGCACGTCCAGCAGCGGGGCCACGGTCGCCAGCCCGGCCGCGTCGGAGACGGCCGTGGCGGGAAGTTGCAGTCCGGCGAATCCCTGGTCGAGGGTGCGCGTGAGCCGTACCGGGTCGATGTCGGTCACCGGGGTGGCGGCCCAGGCGCGGAACGGCGGGGGGAGGGCGGCGGCGCCGGTGTGGAAGGCGTCGATCAGCGGCCAGGACTCGGTGGGCGGCAGGTGCTCGATGCCGAGCGGGCTGGACAGCGATACCACCGCGATCTCCAGCCCGGCGTTCCGCTCGGCCCGCCGTTTGACGTCGTGGTCGTCGGGGTTGACCTGGTATGGCGGCTCGCCGTCCAGGTGCAGGGTCCAGCCGTCCAGCAGAGGCGGCTCGGTCCGGGCGCGGAGGGCGTCGAGGAACTCGGACGGCCAGATGTGCTGGTGCACGTCCACGCCCACGGCGCACCTCCTTCCAGCGGAGTAACCCTTATTCCCTACTGATAATAGAGGTATTGGAGACCCGTTTGGAACGCGGTTGAGGTTAAACGCTTCACTGATACGCTTCAGTGAACCGTTTCACCCGATTTGTGTCAAGAAGGCGAAGTAAGCTGATCTGATGCCTCAGCGCAAACGGGCGACCATCCGCGAGGTGGCCAAGGCGACCGGACTGTCACCTGCGGCGGTCAGTTATGCCCTCAGAGGCATGCAGGTGTCCGAGGAGACCCAGCGCCGGGTCCAGCAGGCCGCCGCCGAGCTCGGCTACGAGGCCGACCCGATCGCCCGCGCCCTGGCCAGCGGCCGGACCGGCATGATCGGCGTGCTCTGCGGCTCGCTGGAGGACCTCTGGCAGCAGTCCCTCGCGGTCGGCATCGGCCGCACCCTCCGGGAGAAGGAGCACTACGCCCTGATCCTGGACGCCTCAGGCGACCCCGAACGGGAACGCACCCTCGCCCTCCAGTTGCGCGGCGTGGACGGGCTGATCGTGCAGCCCGTGGACCCGGCCGCGGCGTTCTGGGCGGAGCTGGCGGAGTCGCTGCCCGTGGTGGTGATCGGCGACGCGCTGAAGGACGCCAGGACCGCCGCCGAGGTGGTCTTCGACAACCTGGGCGGGGTCACCCTGGCGCTGGAGTACCTGCGTGCCAGGGGCCATCGCCGGGTGGCCGTGCTCACCCCGACCCGGGCCTCCACCCCCGACCGCCCGGCCGACCGCCACGTCACCGACGAGGCGGCCAGGCTCGGTCTGGAACTGGAGGTGGCCACCTGCCCGCAGGGCCTGGCCCCCGCCACCGAGGTGGCCCGCGGCCTGCTCACCACCACCGCGCCGCCCAGCGCCGTCTTCTGCTTCTCCGACTCCATCGCGTACGGCGTGCTCAAGGCGGCCGGGGAGCTCGGCCTGAAGGTGCCGGGGGACGTCTCGGTGATGGGGTACGACGACCACCCGATGTCCGAGTTGCTCGGCCTGACCAGCGTCAACTGGAACCTGGACGGCATCGTGCAGGCCGCGGTCCGGCTGGTGGTGGCCGCCGCCGACGGCACCATCCGGCGCCGCCGCATCATTCAGGAGCCGACCCTGCGCGAGCGCACGTCAGTCGGCTGACCGCCAGGTCGAGCTCCGCCGCCAGGTTGCCGTCCGCGGGCTGGACCGCCGCCGGCGCCCGCTCGGCGGCGACCAGCTCGCAGGCCAGCACGACTGTGTACGGCTCCCGCGCGGCCAGGCACGCCCGGGCCGCCTGGGTGGCGAAACCGGCATGATCCTCCACACCCCTGGACAGTACGGCTCCCGCCAGCGTGACCGGGGTGGCCAGCTGGCGGAGGGTGGCCAGGGCGTCGCAGGCCACGTACTCCAGGATGAGCGCGCCGGAACCGCCCTCGTCGGCGGCCAGGAAGGGGTGTTTGCCGGTGTGGGCGGGGTCCATCAGAGTGGCCAGGCGGGCGGTGGAGAGGGTGGCCGTCTGGACCAGGGCGGCGCGGAGGGCGTCCAGCTGGAGGGCGATCGGCCCGGTGTGGAAGTTCCCGTTGTGCCAGGCCCGGCCATCCTTGATCACCGGGTTCTCACCCGCCGCATTCATATGCGCATTTATCGTGCTTTGGGCGGATTTAAGGGTGTTTAGGGCGGCGTCGTGGACCTGGGGGAAGGTGCGGTAGCCGTACGGGTCCTGGATCCTGGCGGGGGTGATCGGGGGGAGTAGCGAGGTGAGGGTCGTGGCGGTGGGGCCCTCGGCGATCAGCGGTTCCAGGGAGGCGCTGACCGCCTGCCAGGACCGGGCGGCGACGGTGATCGTGCCGGTCAGCAGGTCGTGCAGGGCGGTGGTGGCCAGGGCGGCGTCGGCCAGGGTGAGGGCGTTGGAGCTGAGGAACGGGAGGGCGTCGGCGGAGGCCAGCGGGAAGCGCGGGCCGCTCCAGGGGAGTTCGCCGAGCAGGCAGAGGGCGGTGGTGGCCAGGGCGGTCAGGTCGCCGGTGCCGATCGCGCCATATTTCCGGATCGGGGGGTAGGCGCGGCTGTTGACCGCTTCGGCGAGCACCGGAAGCAGCGCCGGATCGACACCGGAACCCCCGGCGAGCAACTGGTTGAGCCGGATCGCGAGCATCGCGGTGGCCTGTTCGGGGGCGATCAGCGGCCCGGCGCCGCCCGCGTGGCTGCGCAGCAGGTCGAGCCCCCGGTCGTGGACCGGGACCTCCTTGTTGGCGCCGACCCCCGTGGTGCGGCCGTAGACCGGCCCGGTCAGCGACCGGGCCGACCGCCAGGCGGTCTCGGCCCGGTCGGTGGCGCCGAGGGAGACCCTGGCCTGGCCGTACCCGATCGCCGTGGCCTGGGCGCAGGTCAGGGTGGCGCCGTCGAGCGTGAATTCCGGTGGTTCAGTCGTCAAGGCCGAGGATCAGGTCGAGCAGCCAGCTGATGAGGCCGATGATGATCGCGCCCCAGAACGCGGCCCAGAAACCGATGACCTCGAATGGCAGGTCGATCTGGTTGGCGATCCAGCTGGTCAGCAGGAGCAGGCCGGCGTTGACGACCAGGGCGAACAGGCCGAGGGTGACCACGTAGAACGCGCACCCGACGACCTTGATGATGGGTTTGAGCAGGGTGTTGATGATCCCGAAGATCAGCGCGACCGCGAGCAGCGTGACGGCCGTCTCGGTTGTGGTGGAGCCGCTGACGACGATGCCGTCCACGACCTTGGTGGCGACCCAGAGCGCCGCGGCGACTACCAGGATCTTGACGATGACCTTAATCACACATGTGATCCTTCCACGCCCGCACCCGGTTTGCGCAGTGCCAACCTGGATAGCGGTACCGGCGCGCATCCTACCGGGCGTGAAACTACGCATAAGTACTGATAGTGGGGGAAATCACATCTTTGGGGGTGGGTGACTGATGGACGTCGACCAGCTGGAGCAGCTCTCCACAAAGGAACTGCACGACCGCGCCGTGCGGTACGCGGTACGCCACGGGGATATCGGGTTCCTCTGGGACCTGTTGAAGGTGATCCCGGCCGCGGAGGCCTCAGCGGGCAACCAGGATGAGACCGCCAACGACCTCAGCCGGGTGTCGGCGCTGCTCAGCGACGCGCTGGGGGCGGGGGAGGGCGAACTCGGCGAAGCGCTCAAACCCATCTATGTGACCTATCTGTCCGCCCACCCGGACGCGTGATCTCCCTTTCGACTCTTGGGGCGGGCACGCGGGTGGCTTCTGGGCGTGCCCGCCCGTCGAGTCGCCTACCCGGCCAGACTCTCCGGGGCGTACGCGAGGAAACCCGGCGTGGTGACGGCCTGGCCGTCCGTCGTGACGATCAGCACGTCGTACGGCGTGGCCTGGGTGTCCTTGGGGAGGGCGATGATGCGGGCG
This sequence comes from Acrocarpospora catenulata, assembly GCF_018476525.1. GTDB lineage: Bacteria > Actinomycetota > Actinomycetes > Streptosporangiales > Streptosporangiaceae > Acrocarpospora > Acrocarpospora catenulata. The sequence continues at coordinate 14,267 of NZ_JAHCST010000090.1, read as the reverse complement.
GTGTGCCGGGCGCGGGCCGGGCCCATCGCGTACAGGGCCTCGGCGTAGGCGCTCGCGTCGGCCAGGTCGGGGCCGACCACCGTGACGGAGGCGATACCGGTGGACAGTTGCCCGGGGGCCTGGCCGTCCGAGGTGGCCACCGCGAGATCATGGGCGAAGAGCACGGTCCGGATCGCGTCGCTGTGCAGGTCGCGCAGGCCGCGCAGGCGCTCCTTCGCGCTGCGCACCGGGTCCCGGACGCCGATCTTCCACGGCGTGCCCGGCCGCGCCGACCCGCGGACCCGGATGTCGCCGCCCGCGCTCACGCAGTGGTCCACCGCCCCGGCCGCGGCCAGCGCGCGGGAGACCCGCTCCACCGCCCAGCCCTTCACGTACCTCGCCGGCGACGGCTCCCGGCCGATCACCGCGCGCAGCTCGGACCGGCGCTGCAACACCTCCGCCACCTCAGGAGCGCACTCCGCGAGCGTGATCTCGTCCCGGGCGAGCCGGTTGATCTGACTGTCCTCGCGGCCGGCGTCGAAGGTGTCGTCCACCCACCGCAACCAGGAGAAGGCGTCGTCGAGCAGGGGCCGTAGCTCGCGCTGGGGCAGCGCCGTGCGGATATCGATGCCGACCGGGGTGCTCAGCACCATCTCGACGCGGTGCGCGCCCGGGAACCTGGTCATGCGGTGGACCTGGCGTTCGTCGTTTCTCATCCCACTCCTTCGCTCTGCATCCTGGGATACGCGGGGGGCGCGGACAGCGTTCAGAGGAATCCTCGCTAACGGGGCCTAAGGTGCGTGTATGACGCCTGTGCATGTGGAACGGACTCCGTCCGGAGAATTCGTCGCCTCGAACGAGCGGGGGGCATCCGTCAAGATCGGCAGTGTCACCCAGGACGGGGTGTTCAGCCCGGTCGAACTGCTGCTCATCGCGGTCGGGGCCTGCAACCTGGTCACCGTGGAGCCGCTGACCGCCCAGCGGGGGCACCGGCTGCCCCGGCTCGCCATGTCCGTCACCGCCGAGAAGGCGGCGCCCACGCTGCTCGAATCGGTGACCGTGACCTACGAGGTGGAGCTGCCCGAGAGCCTCAGCCCCGAGAAGTTCGCCGAGATCGCGGAACGCGTGCACCATCGGCACTGCACGGTCACCCGGTCCCTGGAACATGGCACGCCGGTCAAGCTCAACCTGCCAACCGCCGGAGATGCAGACCAACTATCCACCTGGACATGACGTCTTCCATAAAGTCGGTTCTGTAGCGTGGAAGCAGGTCAAGGGGGCTGGAAAGCCACCACACAGGCTATTTGTCACACGGACGCGGGAGGGGAACCGCGTCTATAAGCGGGGGAACCCGTCCAGGTGCCTTTGGGGGAGGGCGCCTCGGCGGTACCGCTTAGTGAAGCCGGGGCCGGGCAGTTGGGGGACTGCCCGGCCCCGGTTTTCTTTTTATGTGGCGGGCGGGGATGTGATGGCTACGCCCAGGCACATTTCATCGCTCGTGCCTTCGCCCCAGACGACGTAGCGGGCTGGGAGATTCTTCAGCTGGGGGAGTTGGGAGCGGAGGGTGGCGTCGTGGGTGCAGGTGACGCGGATGGTGTCGCCGCGTTCGACGGTGACCGGGGTTGGGAGGAGCCGGAGGGACTGGTCGTCGAAGTCGTAGTCGGGGACGTCCAGGAGGGTTTGGGCGGCTGAGGTCCCCGGGTTGAGTTCGACTTTGATCGAGCGGCCCAGAAGGTGCATGTGACCGGTCATCGCGTGGATCACTGCGGAACTGTGGACGGGGAAATCGCAGTGCTGGGTGGGGCCTGGAGTGGGAGGGCCGCACTGTTGAGTGAGGTACTCCACTTGTGACATGGAGGCCTCACCGAAACGGCGGCCGATGTCCTCCACTGCCTTCTGCCGGTCGCAGAGGGGGCCTGACTCCTTTTCGGTGCAGGGAAGTTCCACGTGGGACGCGAACAGGTCGGTGGCCAGGGGAGTCAGCGCCTGGTCGCTGACGCGGAGGCGAATCCCGGACCTGTCCGAGCCGGGCGTCTGCTGGGCGAGGGTGTTGTAGTGGACCTGCATGACCAGCTTGGTCCCCGCCGGAATCGGGTACCCGTATTTGGGGTCGAGCAGCGTTTCGTTCGTTCCGGGCGCCCAGTGGGCGACCCATTCGGCGTCACGGACTCCGGCGTCACCGAAACAGGTCCAGCCAGGTTCCGGTGACTGGGCATCCAGCGCCTCGGCGGTCCTCACCAGTGCGGCCGTCATCCGGAAGAAGATGGCGTGATGGACGATCCGCAGGTTCTCCGGCAGGAACTGCGCCCCGGTCAGAAACTGCTTGCCAGTCAACCCTGGATCGATCAGAAAACACCGATAATCATCGGTTCCGCCGTTGGGCCCTTTGGGCGTGTACGGCTCCGCCATTCCCACCGTGACAAAGCGCTCACCTGGCCGCAGCGCCTGAGCCGGCGCGGAACCCGTCGCGAAATGGTGTCCGTGCCCGGTCCCGCCGCTCACCTGGCCCCCGCAGGCCGCTGTCAGCCCCAGGAGCACGATCATCAGAAGAATTCCCCGACTTCTCCGCATCCTTCGATGATCCCCGAGCCACCCCGCCCTGCCCATCCCTCCGCCGAGGGCTGTTCCTCCTCCGGGAGGAGGAGTCCGGAAACCTGGTCATCGCTGCCCGAAGACGATGTACTCCCGTACTCCCGCACGCCCCGCGTCACTGGAGAAACGCCCGCTCCGCACATCGCGCCCGGGCGGCAGAATACGCCGCCCGGCCTGCACCCGGGGCAGCGCGTGAACGTCCGCGAAACCCGCCTCGCCCAGCAGTTCCGCGAATCCGGAAACGAGATCGAAGACCCGCCCGGCGCGCACCGAATTCGCCACCGAATAGGCGACCAGGCCGCCCGGCGCGACCACCCGGGCCGCCTCCGCGAGGTGTGTTCGCAGATCCTGCGTGTAGGCCCGGAGCGCCCGCCCGAGAAAGGTGCGTTCGGCGCGGAATTCGTGCTCGTACCAGCTCCGGAAGGCCTCCGGCAGGGCGACGCTGGCCGGCAGCGGATGGTGCCCGTACTTGGCGCCGATCTGGTCCCGGCGCGGCATCGGCCAGCCGAACGCGAGATAGGAGAGCCGCTGGATCTCGAAGTAGTCGTAGGTGATGAAGTACGGCGGCGAGGTCACGATCGCGTCCACGCCGCCGTCGGCCAGTGGCAGTTTCCTGGCGTTGCCGTGCACGATGGCCGCCTCGGAAGGCACCCCGGTCAGCGCGTTCCGCTCGGTTTCGCAGTCCCTGGCCAGTTGCCGCGCCCAGCGAACCAGGCTGTGCGCCAGCGGAATGGGGTCGCGGCGCGGGTCGGCGGTGGCTTTCACCGAGCCGGGCAACCAGCGTGAGGACGGGCGCAGCGACTGCGAGACGGCCACGGTGATGAAACGCCGTGTTCGCTCGTCCTCGATTTCGTCCAGGGCGGGTTTTATCGCGGTGAGATGGCGGGCGTTGGCCGTCCCCAGCCAGTCGGCGAGTTCCGGTTCGACGCGCGATTCCACGGCCGGCGGGATCGCCGCCAGACGTTCGCAGGCCGCCGCCGCCGTCCAGGGGTCGGCCGGGGGATCCAGCCGTAAACGGCCGACGGTGACACCGAGCGTGCTCAGTTCCAGCCCGATCGCGGCGAGGCCGAGTTGCCGCCCGGCCGCCACCACCGAACCCGTGCCACAGAACGGGTCGAGGACCCTGGCGACGGGACGGCGGGCCTCGGTCACCACCCGGACCAGCATGTCCGTCACCACTTCGGCGGCGAAACGGGCCGGATAACGGTGGAACCAGCCGAGCACCACGTGGTCGCGCGCGCGGTGCAGGCGTTCCAGCGCGAGCCGCGGAACCGTCGCGTGGCGCGGGGTGAACGCGGGTTGTTCCCCCGGTTCCCAGGCCCAGGTGAGCTCGGTGGCCAAGCCCTTTTCCTCCGTACGGTCAGGTGGTGTGCATGCGGCGGGAGCGCGCCGGGCGCATCTGCACGAAGACCGGGTTCCGGAAAATCGATCCGGTCAGCAGGCACTGACCCTGGCCGAGCGCGGGAACGGTCGACCAGAGCGCCTCGTGCACGCCCCCCGTGGTCGCCCGAACCGGGGCGAGGTTTCCCGCCGATTTCAGCTGGTGAATGAAACGGGTGTTGGCCAGCTCGAACAGTTCTTCTGGCACGTGGCCGGGTTGTTGCGAGACCAGCGCCAGGCCCATCCAGCGTTTCCGGCCGCGCCGGCTGATGACCTGCAACTGGTCCAGCACCGCGCGCATCCGGCCGGCATTGGCCCGCGACACGAACGTGTGCACCTCTTCGATGACCAGCAGCACGGGCGGACGCGGACGGCCGGGGGCGAGTTCCTCGCCGCGCGGCACCGCGATGACCCGCTCGAAGAGCGCCTGCAGCAGGAACGCGATGGCGATGTTCCGCGCCGTGTCACTGGTCTCGCTCACGTCGAAGACGCTCAGCCGCTGGGGGACGAGCAACTCGTCGACATTCAGGTATGGGATGCTCCGCGTCGGATTCCAGTCGAGCATCTCGGAATGGCCGAGGTTGAACAGCTTGCTCTTCAGCGTCGACGCTGTGATCTTCTCGGTCGTCTGGACCTTGCCCAGCAGCGGGAAAACGCCGTTGTCGCCCTCCGTCACGCCGTCGATCAGATCGCTCAGCGTGTACGGCCGTTCCCGGGCGGGGCCGGTCGGGCCGCCCAGCGTGCCCCAACGGCTTGATCTCTGGGGTCTGGCCCGGTCCGCCCGATCGGTGATCGTGTTCCACATGCGGATCTGGGCCTCGGTGAGGTCCATGATGTTCGCGATGATGTCCACGGGCACGTCGGCGATCGGCACCTTGAAGGCCACCGGATCGCTCGCGTCCGACATTCCCGCGCTCGGCACGTACACCCGGAAGTCCGGCACTCTCCGCGGCTGCCGGTCGGGAAACTGTCTTTCCAGCAGCTCCTTCAGATGGGGCTCGTCGTTGGGCTCGTTCATGCGGACGTATTCGCCCTCGACGTCGATGACCACCACCGCCCAGTTCGCCCGCAGCGCCTCCTCCATCAGCACCTGCGTGGTGTTGGACTTTCCCGAGCCGACCGTGCCGAAGATGCCGACGTTCCGGGGGAGGAAACCTTTGCTGGTCGAATCCGCCTCCACCATGACGCCGTCGTAGCCGAGCAGGGTGCCCAGCCGCATGTCCCCCTCCAGGCCGAGCATTCTGCGGAGCCGGTCCCGCGGGTAGATGAACGCCTGCGAGTACGGCCGCGGCCGGGTGGACGTGGGGAGGACCGTTTCCGACTCGGTCACCTCGCCGAGAATCTCGATGGTGCCCGAGGCGTAGTAGGAGGGCCGGAACTGCGTGCGGTCGGGGTGCAGGAGGGTGGTCCGGCTGATGGCCGAATCGGGGCCGATCTCGTGCGGGCTGTGGAAAGGCCCCTCCACCACCCGGCCGAGAAAGGTGATGCCCTGCTCCGGGTCGTGGATGCCGACGTACGCGTCCCGCCGGAAATGGCGCCGGAGTTCCTCCGAGACCAGCACTCCCGCGCTGGTGTTGTCGGTGCCCTGGCCGTCGAAGGCCACGAAACCAAGGGTGACCAGCGATTGTGCGAGATTCCCCGACGCGGCGTCCAACTGCTCGGCCGGAATTTCCGCCTGAGGCTCCTCGGGCGGCGGATCCTCATCGGGCTCTTCGATGGCTTCCTCCTCTTCCTGTTCTTCTTGCTCTTCCTGATCCGCTCCGGCGCTCATCCGCGCGTCCTTCGCGGGTCCAGGTCCGCGATGCCCTGCTCCACGCCGAGTTCCATCAGCCGGGTCTCCACGAAACGGCGGAACTCCCCGCTCTGGAACATCGTGCGGGCCACGCTGTCGGCCAGATCGATGTGGAACGGGAAACCACGGGCGGCAGAGGTCGCGCCGTCGTCGGGTAATCCCCTGGTCCAGAGCGCGTCGGCGAGGAACAGCGCCGCCGCCTCCTCCACCCGGTCCCGGTGGCATTCCAGAATGAACGGCCGGTGCCCGGCTTTCAGCAGGAGAATGCTGACCTCCGGGCCCACTTCCCTGATGAATTCCCGGAACGTGTGCTGGTCGTTCCGGTTGAAACCGGCGCGGCCGGTTCCCGCGTCCTGGTCGCCGTCCAGGAACGCGGTGAGATCATCATGAAGGGTGCGGAGCTCGATGAACTCACCGGGCTCCAGGACGATACCGGCGTTCAGCACATCCAGATCCTCCGGGCTCTCACTGACCGCGATGAACTTCTGGTCGGCCACGTATCTGCGTACCAGTTCGAAGACCGGCGGCAGATTCTCCCGTGGCTGTCCTACTCCGGTACGCAGCTCGTACGGAATCAGTTCACCGTGAATCATGCGCCAGTCAGCTTCCTGCGCCAGCAGCAGCTGCCGTTCGCCGAACAACATCAGCGCGTGACTGGCGAGATTCGAACTCCCGTGCACTTTGCGCAGATTCTCGAAGAATTCTCGCGCGGTTTCACCGGTGGCGGCGAGTTCATGCTCGAAGACCCACCACGACCCCGATCTGGATCTTGGTGCCGCTCAGCAGCGGCACGGCCGCCACGGTTCCGTCCGCCGCCGCCACAATCCCCGATCGCAGCAGATCCTTGGCCCACGCCAGCGTCCGCGCCCCCGGCCGCCGAATCTGCTCCCTGATCCGCGGATTCTCGGTGAGAATCTCCGCCCGTAACCGCTCCCGCCGCGCGTGCGAGGCCACTACCGCCGAATCGACCCGATCCCGCAGCCGGTCGATATGCTCTTCGAGTTCCATCCAAGGCGCGACAGCCAGAATATCGGCAAGACTACGCACATCAGGCCGCCCACCCGGATCCGCCAACAATCCTCCCCGCCGATCTTGGCATTCGGCTCCACGGTAACCGACCCGTCAGAAAAAGATCCACCCTCAGCCAATGTTTATGGCCACTCGTCGCTGGTCGGATCGAAGTAGTGGAGATTGTGGTGGTCGGCCAGGCTGGTTACCAGGTGGCAGATTTCGGAGGCCCGGGTGAAAACGATGTGCATCAGGACGGTGTGTTTGCCGGCGAGGAGGGGGACCGCCCAGGGTGAGGATGTGTAGTTGTCTTCGGTCAGGTCGGGGTATTGGGTGGTCAGCTCGGTGTGGAAGGCGGCCACCGAAGGGTCTGCGGGGGACTGCCGCCAGCTGGGGAGAACGTCCAGGCTCGCGGTGAAGCCCAAGGCGACCTCGGGTGACAAATCGGCGGCGAAGGACTCCGGAGTCAGGGGCAGGTGGCGAGGCCATACGGCGAGTGCGACGCTGATGGTGGCTCCCGGGGGTGCGACAAAGGGGCCCAGCATATCGTTCCGCCGGCGAAATGAATGGGTCAGCGACCCGGGTGCTCATCGGCGAACCAGCGCCGCAGACGGTCGAGAATCGCCTGCATGGCGCCGTTTTCCAGGGCGTACTCCAAAGCGCCGTCGGTGAACCGCTCGCCGCGTACGTAGGCGGTGGCCAGCCGGGCGGCATCGGCCACCGGCGCCTCCGCCAGCCCCCGGCCCTCGGGGAAGTACGGACTGGCCTTGCTCCAGGCGCCCCAGTCGAACGGCACGACCACATCGAGTTCCCCGAGCAGCCTGACGACCTCCAGGAACCGCTGACTGTAGATCGGGTACGGCATCTGGGTCACCCCGGGACGGGTCTCCTGCCCTCCGCCCCAGGGGACCTCCCGGTCGGCGGGCGTGAGCTGGTCGACCAGCGTGAACAGGTGACGCCACCGTTCGGCGGGATGCGCGGCCAGCCCGGCGACGATGTTCTCGTCCCCGCTCACCACCCGGTCGAAGACCGCGTACGCCTCCGGACTGAACAGCACGATCCGCACGTCGGCGACCCCGCTCGCGGTGGCGCGCAGCGCGCGGACGGCGATCTCGGCGGCACTCTCCATCGGCCACCGGTAGATCCCCGTGGAGATGGCGGGAAAGACGACGCTCTCCGCCCCCAGGTCACCGGCCACCCGCAGGCTCTCCCGGTAACAGGAGGCCAGCAGCTCAGAGCGATCCTCGGTGGCCGAGTACACCGGCCCCACCGTGTGGATGACCCACCGCGCCGGCAACTCGCCCGCCGTTGTGGCCACCGCCTGCCCGGTCGGCAGCCCCTTGCCATAGCGCGACGCCCGCAGCTTGCGGCATTCCTCCAGAATCGCCGGACCACCCCGCCGGTGGATGGCCCCGTCCACCCCGCCCCCGCCCATGAGCGAGGAGTTGGCCGCGTTGACGATCGCGTCGGCGTGCTGCCGGGTGATGTCGCCCTTGACCAGACGGATCCGCATGCCCCAAGTCTCGGCCGAACCGCCACCTCCTCACAACTCGAGTGTGTCGAATGTGACACATGTGCAACCGTCCAACGACGAAAGTGCAGGCCAATCCATCTGATGTGTCGATATTGACACACATATGCCGGAACTGGCAGGGTCTGGACCCACGGGCGAAAGCCGCTCGCGAGGAGGTTCGAGTGACCACTGTCAACACCGCGTACGCGCACAGCCTGGACAACGAGGAACTGCGGGCCTTCTACCGGGCCGCCGGGTTCGCGGGACGCGTCGGATGGGGTGAGCGGCCGGCGATTCTCGTCATCGACATGGCGGGAGCCTGGGCCGATCCCGCTGAGCAGATCGGCTCGGACCTGTCGGCGGTGTCCGACAGCATCGTCCGCATCCTGGCGGAGGGGCGCCGGGCAGGTCTGCCGATCATCTTCACCACGATGGCGTGGGACCCGAGCCTGGCCGAGATCGGCGAGGTGGTCCGCCGCAAGACACCGCACAGCGAGTTGATGCTGCACGGGACCGAGCGGGTCGGCCTCCGGCCGGAGATGGGCCGCCGCCCGCACGAGCCGCTGGTGGTGAAGCCGCGCGCCTCGGCCTTCTTCGGCACCTACGTGGACGCCATGCTGATCTCCGCCAAGGCCGACACGGTGATCGTGGTGGGGTGCAGCACGAGCGGGTGCATCAGGGCCACCGCCGAGAGCGCGTTCAACCGGGGCTTCCACGTGATCGTCCCGCGCGAGGCGGTCGGCGACCGTAGCCCCTCCGCGCACGCCGCGAACCTCTTCGACATCGACGCCCGCTACGGCGACGTGCTGTCCGAGGCGGACGTGCTGGCGCACCTGCGGTCGCTGCCCGCCGCGGAGGAATGACCGATGACCGATCGGCGGCCTCCGGTGCTGCGGGCCAGCGGGCTCGCCAAGTCCTTCGGCCACGTCGAGGCGCTGCGCCAGGGGGAGCTCACCGTTCACGCCGGGGAGGTGGTCGCGCTCGTCGGGGACAACGGCGCGGGCAAGAGCACCCTGATCTCCTGCGTCTCCGGCGCCCTGCTGCCCGACGCCGGCGAGGTCAGCGTGGAGGGCAGGCCGATGCCGCTCGGATCCATCAGGGCCGCGATGGAGTACGGCATCGCCACGGTGTACCAGGGCCTGGCGATGGCCCCCGACCTGTCGGTGGCCGAGAACCTGTTCCTCTCCTGCGAACTGCGCCGCCCCGGGCTGCTGGGACGGCTCGGCCTGCTGGACAAGAAGGCGATGCGCGAGCGTGCCTGGCAGCTCATGGACGGCCTCGGCATCACCACACTCCAGGACGTGACCCTGCCCGTCGGCGACCTGTCCGGTGGACAGCGCCAGGTGGTCGCGGTCGCCCGTGCCGTTTCCCGCGCCGGGCGCCTGGTGATCATGGACGAGCCGACGGCGGCGCTCGGCACCCGGCAGTCGCAGATGGTGATCGAGACCATCAAGGCGACCCGCGATCGCGGTCTCGGCGTGGTGCTCATCTCGCACGACCTGCCCAGAGTCCTGCAGGTCGCGGACCGGATCGTGATCATGCGGCTGGGCCGGGTGGTGGCCGACCTCGCGGCGTCCGGACTGAAGATCAACCAGATTGTCGCGCTGATGCTGGGCGAGCAGGACAACGACCGTGAGGAGAGCCTGCCGGCATGACCACGCTGCAGCCAACGATTCCGGCCAGATCAGTCCGATCACGCCTCGGCGGGCTGACGAGGTCCACTCCCGCCTACATCACGGTCGCGCTGGTGGCGCTCGTCGTGGTCTTCTCGCTCATCTCACCCGAGTGGCGCTTCCTGGACGCGACGAACCTGCAGGCGATCGGGCGCAACAGCGCGGGGCTCGTCCTGCTCGCCGTCGGTCTGACCTTCGTGCTCGGCGCCGGTCACATCGACCTCAGCGTCGGCGCCACCCTGGTGCTGTCGTCCGTGGTCGCGGGCACCGTGGCCGTGCGACTCGCCGGCGAGCCGTCGGCGGCGGGAACGTTCCCGAACGCGGGCCTGGCCCTGGTGATCGCGGCACTGGCGGCCGTCGTGGTGGGCGGCGTCGCGGGCCTGATCAACGGGGTCCTGGTGACCAGGTTGAAGGTCAACTCGTTCGTCGTCACGCTTGGCACGATGGGCGTGGCCACCGGCGCCGCGCAGGTCCTCACCAACGGCGCGAACGTCGCCGGGATCCCGCCCGCGGTCCAGACGTCCTTCGGTCTCAACACCGTCGCGGGGATCCCCCTGCCCTTGGTGCTGGCGGTGGTGATCAGCCTGCTGGCCGGCGTCGTACTGACCCAGACCAGCGCGGGCCGGCACGCCCTCGCGATCGGTTCCTCCGCCGACGGAGCCAGGCGCGCCGGAGTGAACGTCCAGCGCAGCACCATCGTGGTGTTCGTCATCTCGGGGCTGATGGCGGGGCTGGCCGGCTTCCTGGACATCTCCCGGTTCGGCACGACGGCCATCTCCGGGCACTCCACGACCATGCTGCAGGCGCTGTCCGCCGTGATCATCGGCGGCACGAGCCTGTTCGGCGGCCGGGCGTCGGTGCCGGGCTCGGTCATCGCGACCTTCATCCCGACCGTGCTCCTGGCCGGGTTCGTCATGGTCGGCGTCTCGTCCTTCTACCAGAACATCGCCATCGGCGTCGTTCTGATCATCGCTGTCTGGCTTGACCAGCTACGCGGCAAGTAACACCCCCCGCTGGGATTCGGAGAAACACCATGAAAGTACGCACCAGAGCTCTGGCTGCCACGCTGGCGACGGTCACCCTGACCGCTATCACGGCCTGCGGCTCCTCGGACAACCCCACCTCCTCAAGCAGTCCCGCCGAGCAGAAGTCGGGAGCTCTGGAGATCTCCCTCCTCACCACGTACAACGGCCTGCCCTTCTACACCGCCATGCAGTGCGGCGCCCAGGACGCCGCCAAGGAACTCGGCGACGTCACGGTGACCACGGACGGCCCGTCGCGGGGCATGAACGCCGCCGACCAGACCCCCGTGCTCGAAGGGGTGGTCAACCGGCGCCCCGATGGCATGATCTTCGTCCCCGCCGACCCCGCCGCCATGGTCGCCCCCGTCAAGCTGGCCATCGACGCCGGGATCCAGGTCGTCACCACCGACGCGACGCTCAACGAGCAGGTGGCCAAGGCGCAGTTCCGCGGGGACAACAACGCCGGCGGCGCGCTGGCCGCGGCGGAGATGGTCAAGCGCGCCCAGGGGCAGCGGGGCAAGGTGCTGGTCCTGGACAACCGCCCCGGTCTGCCGGTGACCAACCAGCGCGCCGAGGGGTTCATCAAGGCGCTCCAGGAGTCCGGCGCCGACCTGCAACTCCTGGACACCCAGTACTACGAGGACGACCCGACCAAGGCGGCGACCATCGTGCAGAGTTCGCTGGGCGCCAACCCGGACATCGTGGGGATCTTCGCAACCTCCGAGTCCGGCGCGATGGGCGCCGTCTCCGGGCTCCAGGGCGCCAAGGTCGACAACGACAAGATGACCGTGATCGCGTACGACGCGGGCCCGACGCTGGTCACCGCGCTGCGGGCCGGAACGCTGGACGCGCTGGTGGCGCAGGGCTCCTACACCCAGGGGTACGACGCGCTGACCCGGCTCGTCCAGGAGATCCGCGGCCAGGTGCCGCAGGGGGCCGCCTTCGACAACGTGGTGCCGAACGCGATCGTCACCTCCGACAACGTCGATTCGCCGGAAACCAAGAAGCTGCTCTACCCGACAACCTGTTCGTGAGCGTGACACAGTCACTGACGAACATCATCAACCGAGGACAACAAGGGGATCGAGATGAGCGCCGACCTTGAGGGAAAGGTGGTGCTGGTGACGGGAGCGGCCTCCGGGCTGGGGGCCGCGACCGTCCGTGACGTGCTGGCCCGCGGCGGGCGCGTGGTCGCCATGGACCTGGCGCCGGACGTCATGGCGCTGGCCGGGGAACGGGTGCTGCCCGTGGTCGGCGACGCCGCCGACGAGCGGCAGGTCCTGGCCGCCGTGCGGCTGGGGGAGGACGGGTTCGCACGGGTGAACGGGGCCGTCGCGGCCGCGGGGATCACCCGTGCCGGGACCGTCGACTCGATGGACCTGGACACCTGGAACGAGGTGCTGCGGGTGAACCTGACCTCGGTCTTCCTGCTCGCGAAGGCGTGCTTCCCCGCGTTCCGCCGGGCGGGTGGCGGCGCGCTGGTCGCCGTCGCCTCGCAGGTGGGGCTGGTGGGCTATCCCGAGAACGTCGCCTACTGCGCGGCCAAGGCAGGGGTGATCAACCTGGTGCGCGCGATGGCGGTGGACGAACGTGGCGGCGGCGTCCGAGCGGTCGCGGTCTGCCCCGGACCCGTCGACACCCCGATGCTGCGCGAAGGATTCGCCCAGACCGGGGAGAGTTACGAACTGGCGGCGTCGCGGGTGCCGCTCGGCCGGGTCGCCAAGCCCGAGGAGATCAGCGGCACGATCTGCTTCCTCCTGTCGGAGGAGGCCGCTTTCGTCACCGGCACGGCATGGACGGTAGACGGTGGCTACACGGCGCACTGACCCTCAGGTGAGCGACCCCATCGCTTCCGTACACGCCTCGCTGGAGCCCCGGGCACTGGAACTGCTGCGGGCGATCGCGAACTCGCCGGAACCGCTCGGCGCCCGGGAGCTGGGCCGCCGCATCAAGGCGGGTAACCGGCCGCTCAGCGAGTCCACCGTGAACCGGCTGCTCCGGCGGCTGGACGAGCAGGGGCTGACCCGCTCCATGGACGGCAGGGGCAGGGTCGTGTCGGAGGCCGGACGGGCGCTGGCCCAGCGCGCGGCGGCCGAGCACACCTGGCACCAGCAGCTCGGCGCCATGGAGATCAGGACCCTCCAGGACGTCCGCGACCTGCTGATCGCCCGGCGCGGCGTGGAACGCGAGATCGCCAGGGAGGCGGCGACCTCGGTCTCGGAGGAGGACCTCGGACGGCTCCAGCTCGTCATCGAGGAGTACGAGCGGTCCGTGCACGCCGACGAGCGGCGCCGGGACGTCTCCATCAACTTCCACAAGGCGCTCGCCTCGACGGTCGAGAACTCGATGCTCCGCGCCGTGGCCATGGTGGTCTTCGATCACCGGTTCGACATGCTGGAACACGTCCTCGACATGGTCACCGCAGGTCGCGGCACCACCATGCACTCCGTCCACGAGCATGAGGAGATCATGCGGGCCATCCGGGCCGGCGACCCGGAAGCGGCCGAGGCGGCCATGGTCCGCCACATCAACCGCCTGATCGACGACGCCAGCGCCGTGGTCGCCCCCTCCACGCGTCTGGCGATCGAACTGTTGCTGAACAACCACGGCCCCGTCATCGGCGGCGCGTGACTCTGGAGAAATCTGTGACCCCCATCATTCCGATCATCACCGACGCGGCGGCGGCCCCGACCGCCTCCTACTCCCAAGGCATCGTGGCCGGGCAGATCGTGGCGACGGCCGGACAGGTCGGCCGCGACCCCCGCACCGGTGAGCTGGCGACCACGCTGGCCGGTCAGGTCGAATCGGCGATCGCCAACCTCAAGGCCGTGCTCGCGGCCGCGGGCCTCGACCTGTCGGATGTGGTGAAGACGACCTGCTTCCTCACCAGGATCGAGGACTTCGCGGAGTTCGACGCCGTCTACCGGCGCCACTTCGCCGATCCGCTCCCCGCCCGCAGCACGGTGGGCGTAGCGCTGGCGGGTGATCTGCTGTTCGAGATCGAGGCCTGGGCCGTCAAGCCCGGGGCAGCGGCATGAGGCCGGGATTCGACCTGCTCATCCGGGGCGGCGAGGTCGTCAACGGGGACGGCAGGGCGGCGCTGGACGTCGGCGTGACCGGCGAACGCGTCACCGCGCTGCTCGCCCCCGCAGCACCGGCCACCGCCGAACGGGAGATCGATGCCACCGGGCTGCTCGTCATGCCCGGCGGCATCGACACCCACACCCACGTCGCCTGGCCCTTCGACGGGACCGTCACGGTGGACGACTGGTACAGCGCGACCAGGGCCGCGGCGCTCGGCGGAACAA
>NZ_JAHCST010000009.1 GCF_018476525.1 Acrocarpospora catenulata | reverse complement strand
GACGTCCTCGATCCCGCGTCCGGCGCCCTGCTCAGCCGGGTCGCCCAGGCGACCGCCGCCGATGTCGACGACGCCGTCGCCGCGGCGGCCCAGGCGCACGCCGACGCGCGCTGGCGAGGTCTGCCGCCGCTGGAGCGCACCCAGGTCCTGCACCGGGTGGCCGAGCTGATCGAGGCGGCCGCCGAGGAACTCGCCATCCTGGAGACCCGGGACAACGGCAAGCCGATCGAGCGCTCCCGGGCCGACGTCGCGATGGGCGCCCGGACCTTCCGGCACTTCGCGGGCGCCCCCGGGCGGCTGACCGGGGCGGTGATCCCGATCGACGGCAACGGCGCCCCGCACCACGCGTACACGGTGCTGGAACCGGTCGGAGTGGCCGCGCTGATCCTGCCCTGGAACTTCCCGATCATGACCGCCTGCTTCAAGCTCGCCCCTGCCCTGGCCGCGGGCTGCCCGGTCGTGGTCAAGCCCGCCGAGCAGACGCCGCTCACCATGCTCAGGCTCGCCGCGATCTGCGCCGAGGCGGGGGTGCCCGACGGCGTGGTCAACGTGCTCACCGGCGACGGCGAGGTCGGCGCCGCGCTCGTCGCCCACCCCGGCGTGGCCAAGGTGTCCTTCACCGGGTCGACCGAGGTCGGGCGGCTGGTGATGGCCGCGGCGGCGCCGTCCGTCACCCGGCTGACCCTGGAACTCGGCGGCAAGAGCCCGAACATCGTGTTCGCCGACGCCGACCTGGACGCCGCGGTGCTCACCGCGATGCGGGCCTCCTTCGGGCACTCGGGGCAGATGTGCACGGCCGGGAGCCGGCTGCTGGTGCAGGAGTCGATCCTGGACGAGATGCACGAGCGGCTGGTCGCCGCCGTCGCCAAGGTGCCGGTCGGCGACGGTCTGGCGGGCGGGATCACGGTCGGCCCGCTGGTGTCGGAGGAGCAGCGCGGCCGGGTGCTGTCCTACATCGAGGCGGGGGTGGCCGAGGGCGCCACCCTGGCCTACGGGGGCGGCGTGCCCGACCGGCCGGGCTTCTTCGTGGAACCCGCCCTCTTCACCGGGGTACGCAACGACATGCGGATCGCCCGGGAGGAGATCTTCGGCCCGGTGGTCGGGGTCATCCCGTTCGCCGACGAGGCCGACGCGATCGCCATCGCCAACGACTCCGACTACGGCCTGGCCGCCGGGGTCTGGACCCGCGATGTCGCGCGGGCGCACCGGATGGCCAGGGAACTGCACGTCGGGACGGTGTGGATCAACACCTACAACATCTTCGACCCCGCCCTGCCGTTCGGCGGGGTGCGCGACTCCGGGCTCGGCCGGGACCTGGGCGACGAGGCCCTGCACGGCTTCTGCGAGCGCAAGAGCGTCGTGGTGGCGCTGTGACCACGCAACTCGACGGGGCGGTGCCGGTCGCCGAGGCGACCGACCGGCTGGTCGCCGTCGCGCGGGCCACGACCCCGGGGGCCGCGCACGCCCACCACCTCAACGCCGCCGGGGCGGCGCTGCCCAGCGCGGCGGTTCTGGAGACCGTCCTCGACCACCTCCGGCTGGAGGCGCGGATCGGCGGCTACGAGGCCGCCGAGGCGGCCCGCCCCCGGGCCGAACAGGCGTACGGCCTGGCCGGGCGGCTCATCGGCGGCCGGGCCGAGGACGTGGCCTTCACCGAGAGCGCCACGGTGGCCTGGCACCGCGCCATCGACGGGCTGCGCCTCGGTCCCGGCGACCGCGTGGTGGCCACCTCCTCGACCTACGTCAGCTCGGCCCTGCACCTGTTCGAGCTGCGCCGCAGGTACGGAGTCGTGGTCGAGGTGATCGGCACCGACGAGACCGGCGCGGTGGATCTCGACGCCCTGCGGGCCGCCCTGCGCACGCCCGCCGCGCTGGTCACCGCCGCCCACGTGCCGACCTCGTCCGGGCTGATCGAGCCCGCGGCGGCGATCGGCGAGCTCGCCCGCGCCGCCGGCGTGCCCTACCTGCTCGACGCCACCCAGTCACTCGGCCAGCTTCCGGTGGACGTCACCGAGATCGGCTGCGCGATGCTCGTCGGCACCGGCCGCAAGTTCCTGCGCGGACCGCGCGGCACCGGGCTGCTCTGGGTCGACCCGGTCCTCGGCGCCGAACTCCGGCCGCCCGCGCCCGACGTGCGGGGCGCCAAATGGACGGCCGACGACGAGTACGGACTGGTCCCCGGCGCACGCCGGTTCGAGACCTGGGAGCACTCGCACGCCCTCCGCCTCGGCCTCACGGCGGCGCTCGAAGAACTCCACGCGACCGGGGTCGAGGCGACCCACCGGCACATCGCCGCCCTCGGCGACCAGCTGCGCGATGCGCTCGCCGCCGTCCCCGGGGTCAGGGTCGTCGACCCGCCCGCGGCCGGTGGCGGCATCGTGACCTTCGTACGGGACGGCGAGGCGCCCGCCAGGACGGCTCGCGCGCTCCGGGTCGCGGGCCTGCACGTGGTCTCGGTCCCGGCCGCGCACGGCCAGTGGGACCTCGGCCGCCGTGGCCTGCCGGGGGTGGTCCGGGCCTCGGTGCACGTCTACAACGACTCCGACGACATCGCCGCCCTGGCCGACGCGCTGTCCCCCAGAGGAGGCGCCCGATCGGTCGTCGCCGCCGCCGTACCGGGTGAGCGGCCGGTGTCCGCGCCCGCCCTGCTGTCCGAGCACGTCGACACGATCGTGATCGGCGCGGGTGTGCACGGTTCGTCCGCCGCCTGGCAGCTCGCGGCGCGCGGGGACCGGGTGCTCCACCTGGAGCAGTTCGAGGCCGGGCACGGGCGGGGCTCCTCGCACGGTCCGACCAGGATGATCCGCCGGGCCTACCCGTCGCCGGTGTGGGACGAACTGGTCGACCGGGCCTACCAGGCCTGGACGGCGCTGGAGGCGGAGTCCGGGCGCGCCCTGGTCACCCGTACCGGCGGGCTCTACGCCCGGCCGGCCGGGGGAGCGGGTGGGCTGCGCGGCCCGAACTGCACGGTGGTCGACGCCGCGCGGGCCGCCGAGATCTTCCCCGGCCTCGCGCTGGGCGAGGAGTACGTCGCGGTGCACGACCCCGACGCGGGCGTGATCGACGCCGCGGGGGCGCTGGCGGCCCTGGCCGAGCTCGGCCGCGGGTACGGCGTGCGGCGCCACGACGGGACCCCCGCGCTGGACTGGGCCCCCGACGGCGACGGCGTGGTGGTGCGCACCCCGCACGGCGCTCTGCGGGCCGCCCGCCTGGTGGTCTGCGCGGGGCCGTGGACCGGGTCGCTGATCCCGGCGTTCGCGGACGTGCTGCGCGTGATCCGGATCGTCAACATCCACGTGGGGTCCTCGGTCACCTCCACGCTCGCGCCGCCCGCCCTGGGCAGCTTCTCGGTGGACGTCCCTGATGTCGGCCTGCTCTACGGCATCCCGGCCATCGGCGGGCGCGCGGTGAAGATCGGCCTGGATCTGGGGCCCGACGACGACCCGGCAGACGTTCCCGGGCCGGTGACCGAGACGGAGCGGGCCACGCTGCGGGCGCTGGCCGCGCGGTTCCTGCCCACCGCCGACGGCGGCGTCGTGGAGGACCTGGCCTGCCGGTACACGATGGCGCCGAACAACCGGTTCGCGGTCGGACCGCTGCCGGAGACCCCGCAGGTGCTGGTCGCGGCGGCCTGCTCCGGGCACGGGTTCAAGTTCGGCCCGGCGATCGGGGCGGCGCTGGCCGACCTCGCGTACGGCCTGCCCCGGCCCGATCTGGACTTCCTCGACCCCGCGCGGATGCTGGGCCGGTGAGCCGCCGTGAGTCTTGGGGGCGCCGGCTAGCCGCGGAACACCGTCGCCGTTCTGCGCTCGTACCAGCGGGCGAGCTGCTCCCCGGCGGCCAGCACGTGGTCGCGCATCTCGCGGCGGGCCAGCTTGGCGTCCTCGGCTTCGAGCGCGGCGACGATGCGCTCGTGCTCGGCCAGGTTGTCGGCCCGGTGGCGCGGGTCGTCCTGGAGCACCAGGGCCGAGACGTTCCGCGGGAAGGCCTCGTTGATGTCGCGGATGGTCCTGGCCAGCCGCTCGTTCCCGGCCATCTCGTGGATCAGGGTGTGGAAGCGGTCGTTGGCGATCGTGGTGGGCGACACCGGGCCCCCCGGCCCGGGCGGGGCCGGCGGGCGCTCGTTGGCGCGGAGCACCTCGCTGGTCTGGCGGAGCTCGTCGAGCAGCGTCCGGGTCACCCGGCGGACCGCCCGCTCGCAGGCCAGGCCCTCCAGCTCGGCGCGCACCTCGTACGCCTCCCGCACCTCCCAGGGGGAGGGCACGCGGACCACGGCCCCCCGGCGGGGCAGCACCTCGATGAGCCCGCCGGCCTGGAGCTGGCGGAGCGCCTCCCGGATCGGGGTGCGGCTGATGCCCAGCTGCGCGGCCAGCTCGGCCTGCCTGAGCTGGGCACCGATCGGGATCTCTCCCGACATGATGCGGGCCCGAATCGCGTTGGCCGTCTCGTCGACCAGTGCGCTTCGGCCCAGGGAAGTCGCGTCGGAGTCCACGGAAGGAGACCTTTCACCTGCGGGTGGGACGGGGCACGACAGCGATCGATTTGCGTCCAACGATGGATCCAACTTTGCGAGGTTGGGTCGATGCTGGCAAGCGAATCATTCCGTGGTCGCGAACGTGGTGGCAAGTTGACCACCCTCTGTTCGAGACCACGATGACTATCTGGATCCATAATAAGGGCGATAGGATCCCAACATGACTGAAATGCTGCATTTGTCCGTTGCTGAGCCGTCGCGCGGCGAGCGGCACCCCTTCGATCCGCTCACCGCCGCGGAGATCGAGCGGGCGGTGGCGCTGATCCGGGCCGACGGCCGGCTCGGCGCCCGGGTCGGATTCTGGGGCGCCTACCTCGACGAGGCCGCGGCCCGCGCCGCCGTCGCCGGTGTGCTGCCCGCGACCGTGCGGCGGCTGACCGTCGTCGTCATCGATCACGACGCCCCCGCCGCCTGGGAGGTCGACGTCGTCCTCGACGAGGCCCCCCGGTGCGTCGAGTGGCGCCCGGTCGACCACCGCCGCCCCGGCATCACCTCCGACGAGGCCAGGGCGGCCGCGAAGGCGTGCCGGGAGAGCCCGCTGTTCCAGGCGGCCCTGGCCAGACGCGGCATCCACGACGTGTCCCTCGTCATGATCGACGCCGAGTCGATGGGCGGCTTCGAGCCCGAGCGGTACGCGGGCCGCCGGCTGACCTGGGGCACCGTCTGGCACCGCACCGACGAGGGCGACAACGGCTACGTCCGCCCGGTCCAGGGCGTGGTGCCGATCATCGACATGCACACCATGGAGGTCATCGAGGTCGAGGACCACGGGGTCGTCCCGATGTCCCCCGAGGCGGGCCCGCTGGAGCCCGGCGGCTTCGGCGAGGACCGGCCCGGCCTGCGCCCTCTTGAGGTGGTCCAGCCGGAGGGACCCAGCTTCACCGTCACCGGCCAGCTCGTCGAGTGGCAGGGCTGGCGGTTCCGGATCGGCTTCACCCACCGCGAGGGCCTGGTCCTGCACGACCTGGAGTTCCTCGGCCGCTCGGTGCTCCGCCGGGCAGCCTGCAACGAGATGTACGTGCCATACCTCGACCCCAACTCCACCCAGTACCGGAAGAACTTCTTCGACTGGGGCGAGTACGGCGCCGGCCCGCTCACCAACTCGCTCGAACTCGGCTGCGACTGCCTGGGCCTGATCCGCTACTTCGACGCGACCTACCTGGGCGGCGCCGGCGAGCCGGTGACCATCCGCAACGCCATCTGCATGCACGAGGAGGACGACAGCATCCTCTGGAAGCACAACGACCTGCGGCGCGGGGTGGGCCAGGTCCGCCGCAGCCGCCGGCTGATCGTGTCCAACTTCCAGACGGTCGCCAACTACGACTACGGCTTCTACTGGTCGCTCTACCAGGACGGCAGGATCGAACTGGAGGTCAAGCTGACCGGCATCCTGTCCGCCTCGGGCGTGGAGGCCGACGAGGAGGTCAGGTACGGCAGGCGGGTCGCCGAACACGTCCAGGTGCCCACCCACCAGCACTACTTCGGCCTCCGCCTGGACACCGCGATCGACGGCCCGCTCAACCGCCTGGTCGAGGCGCACGCGGAGAGCGAGCCCGATCCCGCGCTCGACCCGTACGGCAACGCGGTCCGCCACGTCCGGACCCCGATCCGCCGCGAGTCCGAGGCGGCCCGCGACACCGACCCGTCCACCGCCAGGCACTGGCGCATCGAGAGCGCCACCGCCACCAACCGGTACGGCGAGCCGACGGCCTACCGGCTGACCCTGCAGGGCACGGCCCGCCCGTTCGGCCGCCCGGACTCGGTGATGGCCCGGCGGGCTCCGTTCGTGCACCGGCATCTGTGGGCGACGCCGTACGATCCGGCGGAGCGTTTCGTCGGCGGCCAGTACCCGAACCACGCCGAGCCCGGCGAGGACGGCGTGCACGTGTGGCAGCGGCAGGACCGCTCGCTGGACGGGGTGGAGCTGGTGCTCTGGCCGATCCTCGGCAGCCACCACTACCCCCGCCCCGAGCAGTGGCCGGTCATGCCGGTCGACAAGCTGCGGATGATCCTGGAGCCCGACGGGTTCTTCGACCGCAACCCGGCGATGGACATCCCGGCTCCGGTCAAGAAGACCGGCCACGCAACCGGCCACGCGGCGCCGGACAGCTGCTGCGCGCCGAGCTGACCTACCCGGACGATTGGAGCCCGTTCCACCGGGACGGGCTCCTTCGGCATGCCCGGATGCCGTTTTCCGGAGCAATGTGTCGGCTAAGTAACAAGTCTCCCTAAGATTGGATCCCATATTGAGAAGATTTGATCCATGGAGCACGATTTGGGATCGTAGGGGTGCCATGCATCCCCGGGTTGGAACCCTTCGCCAGAAAGGCCGGCCGTGCTGAAGCGCGAGGACAACGAGAAGCTCACCCGCACCGGGCCGGGCACGCCGCTGGGGCAGCTGATGCGCTCCTACTGGCAACCCGTGGCGCTGGTGTCGGAGATGTCGCAGGAGCGGCCGGTCAGGGCCGTCCGGCTGATGGGGGAGGATCTCGTCCTCTTCCGCCGTGACGACCGCGGCTGGGCCCTGGTCAGCAGATTCTGCGCGCACCGCGGCGTGGACCTGTCGTACGGGCGGCTGGAGGACGGCGGCCTGCGCTGCCTCTACCACGGCTGGCTCTACGGCCCCGACGGCCGCTGCCTGGAACAGCCGGCGGAGCCGCCGCACAGCACGTTCGCCGAGAAGATCCGGATCCGCAGCTACCCGTGCGAGGAGCGCAACGGCATCGTCTTCGCCTACCTCGGCGCCGGCGACCCGCCCCCGTTCCCCGCCTACGACTGCTTCACCGCGCCGGAGGAGTACACCTTCGCGTTCAAGGGCCTCTGGGAGTGCAACTGGCTCCAGGGCGTCGAGGGCGGCATCGACCCGAGCCACGTCTCGTTCCTGCACCGCTTCGTGGGGGAGGACCCCCGCGACGTCTACGGGCAGCAGTTCAGCGAGGTGGTGGCCGGGACCGGGCAGAAGCTCTCCAAGCTGGTCGGCGACCACTACCGCCCCGACATCGAGGTCGAACAGGCCGAGCACGGGCTGCGGGTCTTCGCCCTCCGGCAGCTGACCGAGGAGATCAAGCACGTCCGGATCACCAACCTGCTCTTCCCGAACGCCTTCGTGGTCCCGTTCGGCAACAGCAAGGTCTTCACCCAGTGGCACGTCCCGATCGACGACGAGAACCACTACTGGTACATGATCTTCTACGACTTCGCCGAGCGGACCGACAAGGAGACCCTGCTCGCCCAGCGGCTCTCCCAGGTCACCCTCCCCGACTACCGGCCGATCAGGAACCGCGCCAACGACTGGGGCTTCGACCCCGCCGAACAGCGGGACCTCACCTACACCGGGATGGGCCTGGACATCAACGTCCACGACCAGTGGGCGGTGGAGAGCATGGGCCCCATCCAGGACCGCACGGTGGAACGGCTCGGCGTGTCGGACCGCGCGGTGACCGCCAACCGCCGCCTGCTGCTGCGCGCGCTGGAGGCGTTCGAGGCCGGCAACCCGCTGCCCGCCCAGCCGCTCGACGCGCCGAGCGCCCGGCGGCTGACCGGCCCGATCGCGGTGGACATGATCAGCCCCACCGACGGCTGGGAGGAACGCTGGCCGGAACACGACGCCAAACGGCGCGCGGCTTCCCCGTGGGGGTCTGAGACCGATGCGTAACATCGACGAACGGCCCGTCGCGGAAGGCGGCGGGGGACGCGGCGCCCGGCCCATGCTGGCCGCCGAACGAGGCGGTTTCGTGGAACGGCACGGGCTCTGGACGGAGGAGCAGTACGCCGGCGCCGCCCAGATGCGCCGGGTCATCGACGAACTCGGCATCGACCTGGTCAGGGTCTGCTTCGTGGACCAGCACGGCGTGCTCCGCGGCAAGTCCATCACCAGGGCCGCCCTGCCCGGCGTGCTCAGATCCGGGCTCACCGTGCCCTCCTCGCTGCTGCTGAAGGACACCTCGGGCAAGTCGTCGTTCGCCGTGTTCGACGCCCTCAGCCTCGGCGGGTACCGGGGCTTCTCCGGGGCCGGGGACGTCGTGCTGGTGCCCGACCCGACCACCTTCCGGGTGCTCCCGTGGTCGGAGCGGACCGGGATGATCCTGGCCGACCTGCGGTATCCGGACGGCGGAGCCGTACCGTACTGCACCCGCGGCCTGCTCCGGCGGCACCTGGCCTGGCTCACCGAGCGGGGCCTGTCGATGACCGTCGGGCCCGAGCTCGAATTCCACGTCTTCGCCCGGGTCGACGAGGGGATGCACCCTGCCCGGGTGGGCCGCCCCGGCAGCCCGGGGGTCGCGCCCGCCGTACGGCCGATCACCCCCGGCTCCCAGTTGCTCCGCGTGGACACCCTGGACGAGGCCGACGACCTGGTCGCTGAGATCCACCGCGGCCTCACCCGGCTCGACCTGCCGCTCCGCTCGATCGAGCTGGAATTCGGCCCCAGCCAGTTCGAGGTGACCCTGGACGCCGGGGACGCGGCCGACGTGGCCGACCAGGTGGTCCTCTGCCGGATGGCGCTCAAGCAGATCTGTCATCGACTCGGGCTGCACGCCACCTTCATGTCCCGCCCGCGCGGCGCCGAGACCGCCTCCACCGGCTGGCACCTGCACCAGTCCCTCGGCGACGCCGTGACCGGCGCCCCCGTCTTCGCGTCCACCGACCCCGGCAGCGTGCTCTCCCCGCAGGGCCTCTCCTACCTGGCCGGCCTCCTCACCCACGCCGCGGCCGCCGCCGCGTTCACCACGCCGACCGTCAACGGCTACAAGCGGTACCAGCCGTACTCGCTGGCCCCCGACCGGGTGCTGTGGGGCCTGGACAACAAGGGCGCCATGGTCAGAGCCGTCGGCACCCCCGGCGACCCGAACGCCCACCTGGAGAACCGTTCCGGCGAACCCGGCGCCAACCCGTACCTGTACATCCTGTCCCAGCTCATCACCGGCCTGGACGGCATGGACCGCGGCCTTTCCCCCGGCGCCCCCACCGAGTCCCCGTACCGCGACGACGCCACCAGGCTGCCCCGCACCCTCGGCGACGCCATCCAGGCCCTGGACACCAGCCCGCTCTTCCGCCGCGTCCTCGGCGACGAGGTCGTCGACTGGTACGTCCACCTCAAACGCGCCGAATACCACCGCTACCTTGACGAGGTCTCCGACTGGGAACAACGCGAGTACTTCGACCTGCTCTGACTCCTCCACCTCGTGGCCGCCCCTGGCCTCGACACGCTTACCCTGGCAATAGGGCCTGCTCTCGCACCGGGAGCCGGAGAAGATCGCGGCGGAATCGGCATCCCGGCCGAGGGCGGTGAGATGACCGGTCGTATAGTCAACACGTTTGTTCTTGCCAGTCCGCGACCCGTAACCGACGACGACGACCTCCTGCACGTCCTCGAAACAGCGTGGTGACCGAAGTGTGGATGCGATGGCAAACGTTTCTGGAGAACAGGAGCTAGGAGTCCGATGACCTCCCCAGTGCCCGCTGCGAAGGACACCCTGACGATCCGTGACAATCGGACCGGCAGGGAGTACGAGATCCCGATCTCAGAAGACACCATCAAGGCAGCCGACCTGGCGAAGATCAAGCCCTCCGACGACGGGCCGGGCCTCGCGACGTACGACCCGGGGTTCGTGAACACCGCGTCCTGCAAGAGCGCGGTCACGTTCATCGACGGTGACAAGGGGATCCTGGAGTACCGGGGCTACCCGATCGAGCAGCTGGCCGAGAAGTCGAACTTCCTGGAGGTCGCCTACCTGTTGATCCACGGTGAGCTGCCCAGCAAGGACCAGTACGACAGCTGGGTGCACCAGATCACGTACCACACGTTCGTGCACGAGAACGTCAAGGAGTTCATGCACGGTTTCCGGTACGACGCGCACCCGATGGGCATGCTGATGGCCTCGGTCAGCGCGCTCTCGACGTTCTACCCGGAGTCGGGCAACATCGCCGACCCGGACAACCGGCAGATGCAGATCGTGCGGATGATCGCGAAGATGCCGACGCTGGGCGCGTGGGCGTTCCGGCACGCGCAGGGCAAGCCGTACGTGTACCCGGACAACGACCTGGGCTACACCGCGAACTTCCTGTCCATGCTCTTCAAGATGAGCGAGAAGCGGTTCGAGGCCGACGAGCGGCTGGTGCGCGCCCTGGACGTGCTGTTCATCCTGCACGCCGACCACGAGCAGAACTGCTCCACCAACGCGGTCCGCTCGGTGGGCTCCTCCCAGGTCGACCCCTACTCCGCGATCGCGGGCGGCATCGCCGCGCTCTACGGCCCGCTGCACGGCGGCGCCAACGAGGCCGTGCTGCGGATGCTCCGCCGGATCGGCAGCCTGGACAACATTCCCGCGTTCATCGAGGGGGTGAAGAACGGCAAGGAGCGGCTGATGGGCTTCGGCCACCGGGTCTACAAGAACTACGACCCGCGCGCGAAGATCATCAAGAAGGCCTGCGACGACGTCTTCGAGGTCACCGGGGTCAACCCGCTGCTCAAGATCGCCCAGGAGCTGGAGAAGATCGCCCTTGAGGACGAGTACTTCGTCTCCCGCAAGCTCTACCCCAACGTGGACTTCTACTCCGGTCTGATCTACGAGGCGTTCCAGCTGCCCCCGGAGATGTTCACCGTGCTGTTCGCCATCGGCCGCACCCCCGGCTGGCTGGCCCAGTGGCTCGAACTGGTCCAGGACAAGGAGCAGAAGATCGCCCGGCCCAAACAGATCTACACCGGGCCGCGCACCCTGGACTTCATCCCGGCCGACCAGCGCTGGAAGTAGGGCTTCCCGAGCCCCGTCGAGCCGGGCCCCCATCAACCGGCTCGATGGGGCTCAGCGCGCATCCCATCGGCCTTCCTCCAGCTACCTGCGCGAGACGGACGCTATCCGACTTGCGCAACTGTTTGACGCCCTCGGCGAACCGCCGCTGGATCTTCAATGGTTACCGGTGAGCACGCCTAGACTTGGGCCACTTGTGCGGCGGAAGGGTGATGGTGGCGAGCAGAGAGATCGTTGACCCGTCGGCTGAGGTGCTGGCCGAGGCCGCGGCCGCCTTCGCGTTGCTCTCCTCCCCTCCTCGGTTGCACATCGTCTGGGCGCTGGCGCAGGGCGAGTGCGACGTGACCGGGCTGGCCGAGCGGGTGGGCGGCGCGCTGCCCGCGGTCAGTCAGCACCTGGCCAAGCTCAAGCTCGCCGGCCTCGTCCGGTCCAGGCGCGAGGGCCGCAGAGTGATCTACCTGATCGACGACGATGACATCGTGGCCACCGTCCGCGGCCTGGTCGGGCGGCTGTCCGACCGGGACGGTGTCTCCGGGGAACGCGAGCATGGTCTGGGCGCCTGACGCGCCGCCCACGGCCCCAGCCGATCAGGCCACGCTGAGCCGGCTCCAGGCGCTGCGACTGCTGCGCAGCGGGCCGCGCGGCCTGACCGAGGCGCAGGCCGAGACGCGCCTGCTGGAGTACGGCGAGAACACGATCCCCTTCGATAGACCGGCGTCCTGGCCGCGTCGCCTGGCCCGCAGCCTGCGCGACCCGTTCACGATGGTGCTGCTCGCCCTGGGCCTGGTCTCCACCATGATCGCTTCGTGGGGTACGGCGGGCGTCATCGTGGCTCTCGTCGTGGCCAGCTGCGTGCTCCGCTCCAACGGCGAGTCCCGGGCCGACCGCTCCACCAGGGCACTGCGCACGCTGGTCGCCACCACGGCGACGGTACGGCGGCGCACCTCGGAGGACGCCGAGCCACGGGAGTGGGAGATCCCCGTCGACCAGCTGGTGCCCGGTGACGTGATCAAGCTGGGGCCCGGGGACCTGGTCCCGGCCGATCTGCGCCTGCTGCGGGCCAGCGGTCTGACCGTGCACCAGGCACCGCTGACGGGGGAGTCGGCGCCGGTGCCCAAACGAGCGCGTGATCTTCCCAACGGCCAGGACCATCTGTGCTGGCAGGGCAGCAGCGTGGCCTCCGGCACCGCGCTGGCCGTGGTGACGGCCACGGGGGCCGGCACCCTGTTCGCGGGCGCCTACCACGCGCCGGTACGGAGGCTATCCGCCTTCGACCGTTCGGTGAACGGCATCTCCTGGATCCTGGTCAGGCTCATGCTGGTCATCCCGCCGGTGGCGCTGGTGGCCAACGCGGTGCTGCGCGGCAAGGGGCTGGAGGCGCTGCCGTTCGCGGTGGCGGTGGCCGTCGGCCTGACGCCGGAGATGCTGCCGGTCGTGGTCACCATGACGCTGGCCAGGGGCTCGGCGCTGCTGGCCCGCTTCGGTGTGATCGTCAAAAGGCTGTCGGCGCTGCACGACGTGGGTGCGATCGATGTGCTGTGCGTGGACAAGACCGGCACGCTCACCCAGGACCGTCCCGTGCTCAGCGGCTCCGTCGGACCGGATGGGCGGGCGGACCCCGAGGCGCTGCGCTGGGCGGCCGTCAACAGCTTCTGGACGCTCCACCTGACCGACCCGCCGACGCCCGACCCGCTGGACGAGGCGCTCCTCGCGGGGGTACCGGACGTGGGCGACGTGGAAGGGCTGGACGCCACGCCGTTCGACCCCGCGCGCAGGATCTCCTGCGCGCTGGTCTTCGAGGGCGGCAGGCACGTCGTGGTGGTCAAAGGGGCCGTGGAAGCGGTGCTGGAGCGGTGTGCGATGACCGCGACACAGCGGCAGCGCGCGGGTGAGGTCGCCGCGGCCCTGGCCGGAGCCGGGGCCCGGGTGCTCGCGGTCGCCACCGCCGAGCGCCTCGCCTCCCACCGCCTGGGCGAGGAGCATGGCCTGGAACTCGCCGGTTTCGTCACGCTGGTCGACGAGCCCTCGCCGGACGCGGCCGAAGCGCTGGCGGCGCTGGCCCGGCGCGGGATCACGCTGAAGGTGCTGACCGGCGACCACCCGGCCACCGCCGCCCGGGTCTGCCGGGAACTGCGGCTCGATCTGGGGGCGGTGGCCGACGCCGCCCAGCTGACGCCCGAGGCGGTCAGGGCGGCGACGGTGATCGCCCGCTGCACCCCCGAGCACAAGGCCCGCGTGGTCACGGAACTGCGCGCGGCCGGGCACACGGTCGGTTTCCTCGGCGACGGCGTCAACGACCTGCCGGCGATGCGTGCCGCCGACGTCGGCATCTGCGCCCGCCCCGCGGTGGACGTGACCCGGGAGGCCGCCGACATCGTGCTGGCGGCCAAGGATCTCTCGGCGATCGAGCAGGCGGTCGTCGTCGGGCGGCGCAGCACCGGCAACATCACCACCTACCTGCGCATCGCGTTGTCGTCCAACTTCGGAAACGTGATCGCCATGCTCGCGGCCGGACTGGCGCTGCCGTTCCTGCCGATGCTGCCCGCCCAGGTGCTGGTGCAGAACCTGTGCTTCGACGCCGCGCAACTCGCCTTCGCCTTCGACCGGGCCGACCCGGCCATCCTGCGCCGGCCCTTCCGGCTCCGGCCGCGTGGCCTGCTCCGCTTCATCCTGGGCTTCGGCGCCCTGAACGCCGTGGCGGACCTGGTCACCTTCGCCGTCCTGACCCGGGTCATCGGCGTGCCGGGAGAGCCGGCCTTCCACACCGGCTGGTTCATCGAGAACATGCTCACCCAGGCCGTCATCATGCTCCTCCTGCGCCCGACCACCCGGGTGTCCCGCCCGCTCGGAGTGGCCACGGGCGCACTCGCCACGGTCGGCCTGCTGCTACCGCTCTCACCGCTGGCGGACATGTTCGGGCTGGTCGCACCGCCCGTCCAGAGCTATCTGTGGCTGTCCCTGGTGGCCGTGGCGTACGGCGGGGCGCTGCTGGCCGTCAGCCGTAGGACAGGTTGGAGCAGGGATCGTCATCGGCCGAGCGCGCCCGGTCCTTGAAGATCGTGGGAGCCGGCGTGGGAACGGTTTGGCGGTGGCGCGGGCGCCCAGGCCGTTGACGGTGGTGCCGTTGTAGACCGCCAGGCGGATGCCGGCGCCGGACACGGGCGTGGGGGTGGCCGTGGAAGAGGGGCGGGCCCGGTCGCGTCCGGCCGCGCTGGTCGGGGAACCCGGCGCTGTCTACGCCGCCGTTCCCTGGTAGGTCTGGCCATGTCCGCCCTCGGCACCCCGGTTGTATAGTTGCGCAAAGTAGCAAGCATTATGCCATCGAGCCGGGGTGAGGACATGCGGGCAGGGGAGCAACAGCGAATGGTCGCCCTCGCGTTATGGGCGCTGGTAGGTGTGCTCGCTCTCTACGATTGTTACGCCGGAATGATTTTTCCGCTGTTGAGTGGATAAATGCGCCGTCAGATATTGGCCGAGAATGTGTCGCACTTTGCGGGAGCGCCCGTCTCGTATCCCGTGGTGAACCACTTCACCCGCTGCCGGGAACTCCCGTGTGTCCACCCCTCGGGATTCACCCGGCCCTGGGCGCGTTCCTGGATCCTGTCGTCGCCCACCGCCGCCGCGGCGTCCAGCGCCTCCCGAATGTCCGACGACGTGAACGGCCCCTCGTAGAACCCGGTGTCGACGGCGTTCTTCGCCCACACACCGGCGTAGCAGTCGGCCTGCAGCTCAAGCCGCACGGAGGCGCTGTCGGCCCCCTGGCTGTTGTCGCCGACCCGCCTGGTGGTGCCGAGCAGGTTCTGCACGTGGTGCCCATACTCGTGAGCGATCACGTACGCCTGGGCGAACGGCCCGCCCTTGGCGCCGAACCGACGCTCCAAATCCTCGAAGAAGCCCAGATCAAGATAGACCCGGCTGTCGGCCGGACAGTAGAACGGCCCCACGGCCGAACTGGCCTGGCCGCACCCGGTGCTCACGCCCGTGGTGAACAGGACGGTCCGCGAACTGCGGTACGACTGCTTGCCACGCTGGGTGAAAGCGTCCCGCCAGTACCGCTGAACGCTGTTGACCACCCCCACGACACGGCACTTCTCCGACTGATCCGCGTCACTGCCCTTCTTGCACTGATCAGCCAGATTCGACGTCGCAGGCGCACCCTGCGGCGGGGAACCTCCACCAGGCAGCAGACTCTCCGGGCGAACCCCCAGAACCAGGGCGACAACCAGCGTGATGACCCCTACGACACCCCCACCGATGGCGAGCCCGCCACCCGAGAACCCCCCACCGCCGCGCTCCTCAACCTGGGACGCGTCAAGATCCACGTCATCGCGGAAGTCCATCGAAGTTGCCCTCTTTCCTGGGATCGGCCACGGGCTTCATTACCCAAACCGCCCCGCCGAGAACTCCGAGACCGGTCAGCATCTGTGCCACCGCGAACCGGGCAGGCCGGCGGGCGGCGCCGGCCGTGCTCGGCGCCGGTCCCGGCTGGTCTCCGTCAGCAGGTCCCGTGGCATGATCAGGAGTGGCCGAAGGGAAAGCCCATGAGAAGACCTTGTCGGTTGGATCGACAGCGCGGGCGCGTGACCGGCGCCGTCGCGGCGTCCTGAAAGCGGCCGGGACATGGTGCTGCCGCACAATACGCTCGACCATCGATACCGGGGCGAGCATCCGCTCCGCACGCTCGCCTACCTCTTCCGGGAGCACCGGGCCCGGCTCGTGCTGGCTGTGGCGGCCTTCATCGTCAAGCACAGCCCGACCTGGCTGCTCCCGCTGGTCACCGCCAACGTCATCGACGCGCTGGTGCAGCACCGGCCCGTCGGCGGCCTGCTGCTCAACGTGGGCCTGCTGCTGGTCCTGCTGCTCCTGAACCTCCCCGGCCACCTGCTGTACGTCCGGTGCCTGCACGGGGCCATCCGCCAGGTGGGGATGGCGCTGCGGTCGGCGTTATGCCGCCGCATGCAGCACCTGTCGATCGGCTACCACTCGCGGGTCAGCGCGGGCGTGCTGCAGACCAAGGTCATCCGCGACGTCGAGGGCGTGGAGCAGATGGTCCAGCAGACCGCCGACAGCGGGCTGGCGGCCGTGACCATGCTCCTGGGCGGGCTCGTGGTCATCGCCGTACGCGTGCCGGTCATGCTGCCGGTGTTCCTGCTGGTCGTCCCGGCGGCCGCGATCCTGGTGATGCGGATGCGCAACCGCCTCCGTGCCGACAACGAGAGCTTCCGCCAGGAGGTGGAACGGCTGTCCGCCCGGGTGACCGAGATGACGCACCTGATCCCGATCACCCGGGCGCACGGTCTTGAGCAGGACGCGCTGCACCGGATGGACGGCACGCTGACCCGCGTGCTCCGTACCGGCCTGCGGCTCGACCTGCTCAACGGCCGGTTCGGCGCGATGGCCTGGATCACGCTCAACGTCCTGGCCGCCGGCTTCCTGGCCGGTTCCGCGTTGATCTCCTATTACCAGGTGCTGCCGCTCACTGCGGGCGACGTGGTCATGCTCAGCACGTTCTTCACCACGCTCACCACCTCCGTCACCACGCTGCTGAGCCTGACGCCGGTCATCACCAAGGGGCTCGAGTCGGTGCGTTCGATCGGGGAGGTGCTCCAGGCCCCCGACCTGGAGAGCAACGACGGCAAGGCCGAGGTGGAGACCGTACGGGGCGAAGTCGAGTTCGAGGAGGTCGGCTTCGCCTACGAGTCGGGGCGGGTCGCCGTGGAGGGCTTCAGCCTCCGGGTTCCCGCCGGGGAGACCATCGCCCTGGTCGGCGCCTCGGGCGCGGGCAAGTCCACCGTGCTCAACCTCGTCATCGGCTTCCTGCGCCCCACCTCCGGGCGCATCCTGCTGGACGGGCGCGACATGGAGGACCTCGACCTGCGCACCTACCGGCGGTTCCTCTCGGTGGTGCCGCAGGAGTCGATCCTCTTCGAGGGCAGCATCCGCGACAACGTCACCTACGGCATGCCCGACGTGCCGGAGGAGACCCTGCGTGCCGCGCTGCGGGACGCCAACGCGCTGGAGTTCATCGACCGGCTGCCGCACGGTCTCGACACGATCGTGGGGGAGCGCGGCACCCGGCTGTCGGGCGGGCAGAAGCAGCGCCTGGCGATCGCCCGCGCGCTCGTCCGCGATCCCCGGGTGCTCGTCCTGGACGAGGCCACCTCGGCCCTGGACACGGCCTCGGAGGCGCTCATCCAGCAGGCCATGAACCGGTTGGTGGCCGGCCGTACCGTGTTCGTCGTGGCGCACCGCCTGTCCACCATCCGCGGCGCGGACCGCATCGTCGTCCTGCGCGACGGCCGGATCGCCGAGGTGGGCACACACGAGGAACTGACCGCCCGGCGCGGCGTCTACTCAGGACTCCAGTCCGGAGCCCAGCCGGCCTGACGGTCAGAGTGAACAACAGGTGAACGAACCGCCAAGGTTTGTCATAGGGTTGACCAGGCGCTGCAACCTCAAAGGTGAACAGAGGGTGAACGATCTGGCGCTGGGGAGCGGGTTCCCGAGGAACAGGCGGCGCTATTCCTAGTAAACTAGTAGGAATATTTCGTTGGAGGTGCTGAAAGCCGTTGCAGGCCGGACTGGCAGTGCTCGCGGGCATCTTCGCGCTCGTCTCAGGGGTCAACGACGGCGGCGCCCTGCTCGGCACCGGGCTGAAAGTGCCCGGCGTGCGCCCGGTGGCGGGCCTGCTCGCGCTGATGGCCACGGTCGCGGTCGTACCGCTGGTGAGCTCCCAGGTCGCTGTCACCTTCACCACCCGCCTCGCGTCGCTGCCGGGCCCGGCCGGGCAGATGGCGATGGCCGTCGCGGTCGTGTCCGCCCTCACCGTGGTCTGGACGCTGAGCCGCCGCGGCCTGCCCACCAGCCTGACGCTGGCCGTGGTCGGCGGGATCACCGGGGCCGCCACCGGCTGGGGCCTGCCGGTCTCGCCGGGTGGTGTGCTGCTGGTGCTCGCGGCCGGGGTCGCGGCGCCCTTCGTCGGCGGCGCGATGGCGGTGGTCGCGAGCCGGCTGGTGGCCCGGCTGGCCGACGCCGTGCACCTGCCGCGCCTGCACTGGGGCGGGTTCGCCCTGCAGTGCCTGGCCTACGCGGCCAACGACGGGCAGAAGATGCTGGCGGTGTTCGTCATCGGGCTGGGCGTGACCGGGGCGCCGCCCCTGCTCTGCCTGCTGATCGCGGTGCTGTTCGGGATCGGCGCGGTGTACGGGCTGCCCCGCGCGGGCCGTACCTTCGCCAGGGAACTGCTGGCGGCGCGGCCGATCCACGCGGTGGCGGCCGAGATGGGCAGCAGCCTCTCGGTGATCGGCTGCGCCGCGGTCGGCACGCCGGTCAGCATGACGCAGGCCATCGCGGGCGGCCTCGTCGGGGCGGGCGTGGCCGAGAGCGTACGGCGGGTCCGCTGGGCGGCGACCACGAAGATCGTCCTGGCCTGGACGCTGACCCTGCCGGTCAGCGGACTGCTGGGACTGGTGTCGGCGCTGGTGGTCAAGGGGGTGATCGCGTGAGGTGGCTCAGACGGGTCTCGGGCATGATGCGCGGGCGGATGGACGGCGCGCTGGCGGAGGCGTTGATCGGCCAGCTGGAGGCGACCAAGGAGGGCGCGTGGCTGGCGATGGCCATGATCGGCGGTGAGATCGGCAGGACCAAGGCACACGAGACGATGCGCGCGATCGAGCACCGCGGCGACACCTACCGCGCCAGGCTGATCGCCGAACTGTCCGGCGCGCTGGTCACGCCGATCGACCGCGAGGACCTCTTCCGGCTGTCCCGCTCGATCGACGACATCCTGGACTCGTTACGCGACTTCGTCCGCGAGTCCCACCTGTACCGGGTGCGCGGCCGCCAGCGGTTCGCGCCCATGCTCGATCAGGTCATCGTCGGGATCGACGCCCTGGAGAAGTCCGTGCTCGACCTGGCCGCTAGCTCCTCCGCCACCGGCCATGACGCCCTGGAGGCCAAGAAGGTCGGCGGGACCATCCGGCGCATGTACCAGTACGAGATCGCCCGGATCCTGGCCTCGGAGATCACCTCCGAGGCCCTGCGGGAGCGGGAGCTGGTCCGCCGCCTGGAGATCGTCGGCACCGCGATCAGCGACGCCGCCGACGCCATCGCCGACGGCGCGATGAAGCGGTGACGGTCAGGCTCGGCGTGCCTTGAGATCTTGATCGTCCATGGCGCCGTAGGTCGAGGCCCGGAACAGGAAGGAGGCCCAGGACCGATAGGGCCGCCACGTCTCGGCCAGTTTCCGGTACGCGGACGGTGGCGCGTCCTCCGGGAGGCCGTACGCCTCGCGCAGGATGGCGAACAGGCGCGGCTCGTCGCCCGGAAAAGCGTCCGGCGCCCCCGCTCCGCGGATCAGGATCAGGCCCGCGGAGAACGGCCCCACGCCGGTCAGTGTCCGTAGTTCGGCCAGAGCCTCCTCCGGGCCGACCGAGCGCAGGTGCTCGGTGGTGAGCACTCCATCCAGTGCCGCGCGGGCCAGTCCGCGCAGCCATTCCTCCTTCTGCGCGGGCAGGCCGAGACCGTCGGCCTCCAGCAGCGTCACCGGCGGCGGGAACGCCGCGAACGACTGCCCGTCCACGGTGACCCGCGCGCCGTACCGCTCCGCGATGCGCTGCTTGATCCGGGAGGCGATTAGCATCGACGAGCGCTGCACGATCACCGCCCAGCACGCCGCCTCCCACGGGCTCCAGAAGCACACCGGCCGCAGGCCGGGACTGCGGCGTTGCAGGTCACCGAGCACGGGGTCGGCTTCGCCGAGTTCGGCGAAGCCCGTGCCGTCCACGTCGAGGGAGAGGATTCGAGCCACCTCGCCCCGGATCCCCGGCCCCGCGGCCCGCGTCGGCGCGACCGCCACTCCGCCCGGCGCGGCCGTCACGGTCACGCCGATCGGCAGCCAGTCGGACTCCGCGCAGTAGGCGAAGCGCAGCGCCCGCCCGTTGGAGGGCAGCGCACTGGTGGCGGGCCAGTCCTCCACGAAGCGGAGCGAGGCACCGAATTCGAACGGGCCCTTGGCGGTGAGCGTGAATCCGTGGGAGGTCATGCGCGTATGGTAGGAGCCCCCCCGGCGCTGACGAGCACGTGTGGGCCCAGCCTCGTCGTGCGGCTGATCAGTCAAGACAGAACTCGTTGCCCTCGGGATCGGCCATCACGATGTGCCCGGCGCCGAGCGGGGGAGCGGGCTCATGACGCTGGAGCCGGGTGGCGCCGTGGGCGATGAGCCGCTCGGCCTCCGCCTCCAGAGCCGCCATCCGCGCGTCGCCCGCGAGCCCCGGGGCGGCCCGCACATCGAGGTGCACGCGGTTCTTGACCTGCTTGCCTTCCGGAACGCGCTGGAAGAACAGCCGCGGCCCCGAGCCCTCGGGATCGACCACCGCCGAGGCGTCGTTGCGTCTCTCGGGCGGCACGCCCATCGCCTCCAGGGCCTGCTCCCACGACGCGAAGCCCGCGGGCGGGTCTTGCAGCCGGTAGCCGAGGGCCTCGGCCCAGAACGCCGCCAACCCGGCCGGGTCGGCGCAGTCGAAGGTGATCTGTACGTCGCGGGCCATCTCAGCTCACCTCCGGCCGGGTCTGCTGGTGGATGTCGCGGAGGAGGACGTGTTTGATCATGGTTGCAGCCTGCCAGATATTGCGGACAGGATCGTTCCGTGATTCGTGAAACGATGGGCGGGTGACCGTCGAGGCGACAACCGAGCGGGTACTGCGGTTGCTGGCGCTGCTGCAGCACCGGGCATCCTGGACCGCCGCCGAACTCGCCGCCGAACTGGGGGTCACCGACCGCTCGGTGCGCCGCGACGTGGAACGGCTGCGCACGCTCGGCTACCCCGTACACGCGACGGCGGGCGTCGGCGGCGGCTACCAGCTCGGCGCGGGCACCCGGCTGCCGCCGCTGCTCCTCGACGACGAGGAGGCGATCGCGACGGCGGTGTCCCTGCGGCTGGCGTCGGGAGGCACGGTCGCCGGTGCGGGCGAGGCGGCGCTGCGCGCGCTCGCCAAGCTCGACCAGGTGATGCCGCCCCGGCTGCGCGGCGAGGTGCGGGCGGTGTACGGCGCCACCGAGACCCTCGTCAGCCCCGGGGTCGAGATCGACGCGGAGCTGCTGGTGACGCTCGCGCGGGCCTGCCGCGACGCCGTACGGGTGCGGTTCCGGTACGCCGCCCGCGGCGGTGCGGACCGCGAGCGCACGGTCGAGCCGGTGCGGATGGTCGCCACCGGCCGCCGCTGGTACCTGATGGCCTGGGACGTCGACCGCGACGACTGGCGCACCTTCCGGCTGGACCGGATGCGCGAGGTGGTGCCGACGACCTGGCGCTTCCGGGTGAGAGAGCATCCGGACCCGGTCGCCTACGTGCAGCGTTCCGTGACCGAGGCGCCGTACCGGTACCTCGCCCGGGTACGGGTGCACGCCCGGCCCGACCGGGTCCGGGAGCTGGTGCCACCCCAGATCGGGCGCGTCGAGGACGACCGCGACGGGTGGTGCGTGCTCGTCGTCGGCGGTGACGACCTGAACTGGCTCGCCGTACGCGTGGCCGGGCTGGGCTTCGAGGCGGAGGTACTGGACCCTCCGGAACTACGCGAGGCCGTCGCCCGGCTCGCCCGCCGCCTGGCGGCGATGGCCGGGGGACCGGCCCTCCGGTCCTAGCTCCACATGTCGCAGGTCAGCGCTTTTTGCCGCGGCGACGATCCGCGGTTTGTCGGTGACTGCTGCTAGAACTTGACTCCCCCGTCTTCGTTGAGGAGTTCCTGTGATCCACGCGCATCTCACCGAGTTCCACGGTCTTCCCGTTCAGTACATCGGTGGAGCAGGCGCCGCGTCCGCCTCGCAGGTCGCCTGGCGGGTCTTCGGGGATCCCTACGAGGGCGCGGATCCCATCGACGACAGCTTTCGGCAGTTGTTCGACGAGGTTGACTGCGATGTCGTGCGGGCGCTCGTCGTGGGCACGTGGGGGTGGGCGCACGAGAATCAACGGGCCGATGTGCCGGTCCGGCTGCTTGTCGAGGCCGCGTCCCGGCTCCCCGCGCTGGAGGCGATCTTTCTGGGGGACTATGTCAGCGAGGAGTCAGAGATCTCCTGGATCGGGCAGGCCGACGTGACGCCCCTCCTGACCGCCTATCCCCGGCTGAAGAGGCTCGACGTGCGCGGTAGTGACGGGCTCGAACTCCATCCCGTCGAACACACCTCGCTGGAGACCCTCCGTTTCGAGTCCGGCGGGTTGCCTGCCGCGGTGGTCCGCGCGATCGGCGCGTCCACGCTGCCCGCGCTCCGCGACCTGGAGCTGTGGCTCGGCACGGAGGAATACCAGGGCGACTCCGGGCCGGGCGACTGGGCGGCGATCCTCGCGGGCGGCGGCCTGCCCGCGCTGACCCGCCTGGGCCTGCAGGACAGCGCGCGGCAGGACGAGGTGGCCGCCGCCGTCGCCACCGCGCCCATCGTGGCCCGGCTGGAGTCGCTCGACCTGTCCATGGGCTCCCTGACCGACGAGGGCGCCGAGGCGCTGCTGTCCGGCCAGCCGCTCACCCACCTCAAGCACCTCAACCTGCGTCATCACTTCCTCAGCGAGGAGATGGCCGCGAAGATCCTGGACACGCTCCCCGGCGTCGAGGTCGACCTGTCCGACCGGCAGGACGCCGAGGACACCTGGCGCTTCATCGAGGTGTCCGAGTGACCATGCTCGGGGCGACACCCGCGTTCGTGGTCGTCGGCACGCCGGGAGACCGGAGGGTGTCCATGTTCGCATCGGCTCTAAGGGCGCACGGCCTGGCAGAACCTTCCGTCGTCGCCTGGCGCGACGTGCTGGCCGGGGCCGAGATCCGGATCCCCGAGCGTGCCCTGGTCCGAGTCGACTCACCTGGGGAGGATGCCGAGGCCGACGCGTTGCTGCGCGGCCCCGGCTCGCCCACCCGGGTCGGCGGCGGCGCGTCCTGGCACGCCGCGTTCGTGCGGGGCCTTGAGCGTGTCCGCCGAGCGGTGGCGCGGGCGCCCGGCGCGCGGCTGCTCGGCGACGTCGAGGAGATCGCCGTGATGTTCGACAAGCGGCGCTGCCACGCCCGCCTGCTGGCCGCGGGCGTGCCCGTGCCCTCCGCGCTGCCTGAGGAAGTCACCGGCTACTCCCACCTGCGCGAGCTCATGGCGCGAGCGGGCTGGAACCGGGTGTTCGTCAAGTCGGCCCACGGTTCGTCCGCCGCCGGGATCGTGGCGCTCCAGACCCGGGGTTCGCAGCTCCACGCGGTCAGTTCCGTCGACCTCATCCGCCCTCGGCCGGGAGTCGTCGAACTCCACAACTCGCTTCGCGTACCCACCTACACCGACGAAGCCGACATAGCCGCGATCGTCGATGCGCTCGCGCCCGACGGGCTGCACGTGGAGCGATGGTTCCCCAAAGCGTCGTCGGACGGGCACGTGTTCGATCTGCGCGTCGTGGTGATCGGCGGGCGGCCCACGCATGCCGTCGTGCGTGCCAGTCGCAAGCCGATGACCAACCTGCACCTGGGCGGCACCCGCGGCGATCTCGACCAGGTCCGCGCCCGGCTCGGGGCGGCCCGATGGGAGCAGGCCATGCGGATCTGCGCGCGGGCCGCCGCGTGTTTTCCCGGTTCCGGCATGGTCGGAGTCGACCTGATGGTGGGCATCGGCTGGGACCGTTTCGCCGTGGCCGAGGTGAACGCCTTCGGTGACCTGCTGCCCCGGCTCCCCGGCCTGCCCGAGAGCGGAGCCGGCGGCCTGGACAGCTACCACGCGCAGGTGGCCCACATCCTCGCCTCCCGGAGCGCGGCGTGAGGGACATGGGCGAGATCATCGGCGCCCACGACCTGCTGCTGGTCACGCTCGACACCCTGCGTTACGACGTCGCGGCCGAACTGCTCGACCAGGGCAGGCTCCCCACGCTCGCGAGCGTGCTGCCGGGCGGCGCGTGGGAACGGCGGCACTCGCCGGGCAGCTTCACCTACGCCGCGCACGCGGCCATCCTGGCCGGATTCCTGCCCACCCCGGTCGGCCCCGGCCCGCACCCCAGGCTGTTCGCCGCCGCCTTCCCCGGCAGCGAGACAACCGCCGCGGGCACCTGGGTCTTCCACGCCGCCGACCTGCCGGGCGGGCTGGCCGGCGCGGGCTACCACACGGTGTGCGTCGGCGGCGTCGGCTTCTTCAACAAGCTGACCCCGCTCGGTACGGCGCTGCCGTCGTTGTTCGCCGAGTCACACTGGCGGCCGTCGTTCGGCGTCACCTCGCCGACCTCCTTCGAAGCGCAGCTGGCGTGTGCCGAGCGGGCGGTGCGTGACCGCGCGGAGCCGGTGTTCCTGCTCGTCAACGTGTCGGCGCTGCACCAGCCGAACCACTTCTACCTGCCCGGCGCGTCCGGCGACTCGCGCGAGACGCACGCCGCCGCCCTGGAGTACGTCGACCGCCACCTCGGACGCCTCTTCGCCCTGATGACCGCGCGACGGCCCTGCCTGGCCATCGTCTGCTCCGACCACGGGACCGCCTACGGCGAAGGCGGATATGTCGGTCATCGGATCGGCCACGAGGTGGTCTGGACGGTGCCCTACGGCGAATTCGTGCTGCAACCGGGGGAGTGGCCGTGAGGCCTTACGAAGGCTACGTCTACGCCTATCCGCACAAGACGGCCTACCGCCCGCTCGATCCCCGGCCGCCACTGCGGGAGGTCTGGGCGGACGAGCGTACCGACGCGCTGTTCCTCTACCTGCACGTGCCCTTCTGCGAGATGCGGTGCGGCTTCTGCAACCTGTTCACCAGGACCGGCGCCCCTGCCGAGCTGGTGGCCGCCTATCTCGACGCGCTCCAGCGCCAGGCGGACGTCGTGCGGCAGGCGCTGCCATCCGCGACGCGGTTCGCCGCCGCGGCCATCGGCGGCGGCACGCCCACCTACCTGGAGGCGGCGGAGCTGGCCCGGCTGCTCGACCTGGCCGAGCGGACCCTGGGGGTCGACTTCTCGGCCACCCCGCTGGGGATCGAGACCTCCCCGGCCACCGCCACGCCGGATCGCCTGGCCGTACTCGCCGACCGCGGCACCAGGCGGGTCTCGATCGGGGTGCAGAGTTTCGTCGACACCGAGGCCAGGGCCGCCCTGCGTCCGCAGCGTCGCGCCGACGTCGAGACCGCGCTGGCCGCCATCCGCGCGGCCGCGATCCCCACGCTCAACATCGATCTGATCTATGGCATCGACGGTCAGACAGCGACGACCTGGCGGCACTCCCTCGACGCCGCCCTCGCCTGGCGTCCGGAGGAGATCTACCTCTACCCGCTGTACGTCCGGCCGCTCACCGGGCTGGGACTGCACGGCCGCGACTGGGACGACCAGCGGCTCAGCCTCTACGGCCAGGGCCGGGATCACCTGCTGGCCGCCGGCTACGAACAGGTCTCCATGCGGATGTTCCGGCTACCGGGCACGGACTCCGGCACCGAGTACTCCTGCCAGCGTGACGGCATGGTCGGTCTCGGCTGCGGGGCCCGTTCGTACACCTCGCGCCTGCACTACTCCTTCGAGTACGCCGTGGGCGTGCGACACGTCCGCGCGATCATCGACGAGTTCGTCGGGCTGCCGCGCGCCGAGTTCGCCTTCGCCAACATCGGTTTCGCGCTCGACGACGCCGAACGGCGCCGCCGTCACCTCATCCAGTCCCTGCTGCAGGCGGACGGGCTCGATCGTGCCGTCTACCGTGAGCGCTTCGGCAGCGATGTGCTGGCGGACTTCTCACTCGACGCGTTCGCGGAGCGAGGCTGGGTGGAGGACGACTCCGCCCGCGTACGGCTGACGCCGCGAGGTCTGGCCCATTCCGACGCCATCGGGCCCGCCCTCTTCTCCGACCGGGTCCGCGATCTGATGGATTCCTATGACCTCCGCTGACGGCTCGGGGGGACGGGGTGGTGTTCCGGACGCCGCCCTGTCAGCCGAACCGGGGCCTGCCGCCGGGCGGGTGCCACTGTCGATCTGGGACATCACGCCCCGGCACGTGGACCCGCCGCCCCCGGTTGGCGACGTCCCCAAGCCCAGAGAGCTGACCCTGCTCTACCGGGGCCCATTGGCCAGCTGCGACTACGACTGCGGGTACTGCCCC
Organism: Acrocarpospora catenulata; assembly: GCF_018476525.1. Lineage (GTDB taxonomy): Bacteria > Actinomycetota > Actinomycetes > Streptosporangiales > Streptosporangiaceae > Acrocarpospora > Acrocarpospora catenulata. Next base: position 230,895 of record NZ_JAHCST010000009.1, on the reverse strand, counting down.
TTCGCGAAGCGCCGCGACAGCCCCGAGCGGTTGCGCGCCGACCGGGCGGCGCTCGGGCGCTTCACCGCCTGGGTCGCGGCGCAGGACTTCCCGATCTCGGTGCTGTTCACGCCGTGGGGCGAAGGGCTCGTCAGGTCGTGGTACCGCTCGGCCATGGTGGAGCTGAGCCAGCTGGACCACGTGCGCAGAGTGGCCATCCAGACCAACCTGAGCGGTCGGCTGGGCTGGCTCGCCGAGGCCGACCTCGACACACTCGCCCTCTGGGTCACCTACCACCCCAGCCAGGTGGCGCACGAACGCTTCCTGGCCAGGTGCCGGGAGTTGCTCACCCGTGGGGTGCGGTTCAGCGTGGGCGTGGTCGGCCTGCCTGACCAGGTCGAACCGGCCAGGCGGCTCCGGGCGGAGCTGCCTGCCGAGGTGTATCTGTGGGTCAACGCCGCTGAAGGGCATGTCTACTCCGATCAGGAGGCGGCCGTCTGGACGGCGATCGACCCGTTGTTCGGCTACAGCAGGGAGCCGCACCGCAGCCAGGGGCTGCCGTGCCGTACCGGCGAGAGCGTGGTGTCGGTGGACGGGGACGGCACGGTGCGGCGGTGTCACTTCGTCACCCCGCCCCTCGGCAACCTCTACGACGGGTCGGCCCTGCGCGCCCTCCGGCCCCGGCCGTGCCCCCTTCCGGTGTGCGACTGCCACATCGGGTACGTGCATCTCGAACCGCTCGACCTCTACCGCACGTTCGCGGGAGGCGTGCTCGAACGCCTGCCAGCCGCCTGGCCGCCTTGATCTGGCCGCCTTGATCAGGTCTGCCGCAGCGGCTCGTACTCCTCGGCCGACAGGCCGAAGGTCCACGCCACGCCCTGGCGCGCCGTGGTGGTCCACGGCGGCACCCGCAGGAAGGAGGTCCGGCTTGTACCGTCGGGCTCCGGCGTCGAGTTGACCACCTCGACCATGACGAGAGGCTCGTCGTCGGCGACTTCGGCCTTCCAGAGCACCCCGGTCTCGTCCCGGTGCATGGCTTCGGCCCCGGACTCCAGCAGGTAGCGGTCGAACCCGAAGTGCTCCAGCATCACCCGGCGCAGCTCGGCGTTGGGCTCCTCCCTGATGCGAGCCACGGACAGATCGGCCATCGCGGCGCCGAACTCCGCCGGGACGGGCATACCGTGCCAGGCGTGCAGGGCGAAGCCGTCCGGGAAGGCGAGCGCGGGGCCCACGGCGCGGTGCAGGCGGCCCAGGTCGTCGAGGTGCAGCTCGGCCGGGCGTTCGCAGATCAGGACCACACGCTCGAAGGGCCACCACCAGCCGGCCTCCCGCGCCACGCGCATCAGGCCGTCGAGCGGGGCCAGATCGATCTTGAACGTCTCTCCGAAGGCCTCGAAGAACGCCAGCCAGGGCGCGTCGTGCTGGCCGAGGACCGCGTCGAGGGTCACCCGGCGGAGCAGCATCTCGACGCTGCTGTCCGAGCGCGGCCGGCGACGACGGGCAACCGGACTGGTCGCCGTGGTTCCCGTCGGCGCGGCCACCAGGCGGCCGATTCCGCGCCGGATCTCCCCGGCGAGCCGGTTGACCCTCGGCCAGCAGGTCGCGTTGACGAACTCCCAGGCCGCCGCCCAGCCGGCGGGCGTGAGCAGAGAGGTGGTCTGGGCGCGGACACGTTCCCACGGCGCGGTCCTGACGAGGTCGCGGACGGGCGACCCGGCGTCCAGCCCGAGAAGCGCCTCAGGGAAGGCCTGCGACTCCCCGGCGGCGGTCCGGGTTTCCGTGTCACCGGCGAGGACCGTAGCGGCCACCGCGGCCTGCGCGGGCGAGGGGAGCCAGATGATCTGCTCCGGTTCCGGCAGCCCGGCGCCGCGGTATGCGGCACGGACACCTTCCTCGGCGGCGGGCCGGTTCGCCGGCCCGGTGGTGTAGGCGGTGAGCTCCCACCTGGTGACGGCGTCGGCGAGCTGCGCGGCCAGTTCGGGCGGGAGGGCAAGGGGGTTCATGGGCTTCCTGGCTGTCGGGGGGTTGGTGGTGGGCGGGGACCAGGCGCGTTCCTTAGTCGGCGACGAATCGGCGGTACTCACCGGGCACGTATTCGGCCTGCCGCACGATCCGGAACCATCCCTTCGGGAGGGGAATGGTGGCATGCTCCTCATGCACCAGCCGCCCGCCCTCCGGCAGGTGAAGGAATTCGGGAAACGCGGAATCCCGGTCCAGCAGCAACGTGCCAGGGCCCGGAATGGCATGCGCGTGACCCGTCGCCTCACCGAGCGCCAGAACCAGCCGGTCGCGCCCGTCCCGGGGCGCGGCCGGCCGCTGCTTGGGCACCGATTCCTCGGCGACCGGCATGATCAGAATGTCTCCCTGGCGGAACACTGGAACCTCCTCGTCGTTGCCAGTGAAGCTAGAGGACGGCACCGACAGTTCTGCCCCGCAGCGCCGTGACCACGCGCGATGACGATCCAGCGGGCCGGGCCTGGCAAGATGGCGGACGTTCGTGACGGGGCGCATGAGGGGGATACACGGGGATGGTCATCCGTCTGGCGGAACGAGACGACGTACCCACGATCGTGGCTTTGCTCAACGACGACGCGGTGTCCCGGTCACGGGGGGTTGTCGACGGGACCACAGACGATCACTGGGCCGCCTTCGACGCGATCACGGAGGACCCCAACAACGAGCTGGTGGTGGCCGAGCTCGGCGGTGTCATCGTCGGGACGATGCAGCTCACCTACCTGCCGGGCCTGTCGAGGAACGGCGCATGGCGGCTTCAGGTGGAGGCGGTCCGGGTCGCGGAGGCCCACCGTGGCAAGGGGCTCGGACGGACGATGATCGATTGGGCGATCGAGCGCGGGCGAGCCCGAGGTTGCGCGCTGGTCCAGCTCACCAGCGACAAGCAGCGGGTGGACGCCCACCGGTTCTATGTCGCGCTCGGGTTCGCCGCGTCACATGAGGGATTCAAGCTCAAGCTCAACTGAGTGAACCGTGGGGTCGAAGGCCAATGATGTGATCAGGAACCCGGACGGTCGGTGTCGACCGCGGCGCGCAGCGCGCCGATCACGGTGGCGATCTCGGCCAGCAGGCCCGACACGGCGGTCCGGTCGCTGCCGTTGATCGACACCATGCGTAATTCCTCCGGCTTGGGCAGCCTCGCCATGATCTCGGGCAGCGAGCTGATCAGCCTGGCCTGCAGGCTGGCCGGCGTCTGCTGGTTCTCGATGTCGGCCCGCATCCGCGCGCGCTCCACGTCCAGCAGCGCCCGCTGGTGGTCGGACTGCGCCCTGGTACGGGCCGCCTCCAGCTCGCCCTCGAGCTCCAGGCGCTTGAGCTCCTGCTCCCGCTCGATCCGGAGCCTGCCGGTCTCGGCTTCCTCGGCGTGCCGTTCCCGCTCCATCCGCAGCGCGTGCCGGGTGGTCTCGGTCTCCAGCTCCGCGACCACCCTGGCCTGGTCGTGCTCCAGCTGGGCGCGCCGCAGCCGTTCGGCCGTCTCGGTGTCGAACCGCGACGCCTCGTTGCGGGCGCGCAGCTCGGCGAGCTCCCGCTCGTGCCCCAGGCGCTGGGTTTCCTTGAGCCGGCCGGCCGACATCTCCCGCTGGGCGATCGCCTCCTCGGCCTGCAGCTCGGCCAGCCGCGCGAGCTGACCCTGTTCGGCCCGGTACGGCTTCTGCAGGTTCTCCCAGAGCCGCGACGAGCTGACCACGGCCTCCTTGATCTGGACGGTGACGATGCGCAGGCCGAGCCCTTGGTCGCTGTTGTCCTCGCCCTCGGCCACCGCGCGCAGCCGGGCGGTCAGCTCCTCGATGATGGGCTGCTTGTCGCTGAGCACGTCGCGGACGCCCATGGTCGCGACCTTGTCCTTGATCGCCGCCTCCGCCTGCTCCCGCAGCTGGAGATTGACCAGCCGCATCGGGTCCTCCGGGTCACCGAAGTCCAGCTTGCGGTAGGCGCTCCCGAAGTCCTGGATGATCCACTGCACATAGCCCTGCACCAGTACGCCCTGCAGTTCCCGGCAGATGCAGTACGCGTTGATCAGGATGGTCTGGGTCGCCCCCGGCACCACCAGGAAGGAATCGGTGGCGGGGTTGAACCGGAACGACACCCCCAGCCCGATGTGCATCGGCTTCGCCTGACCCCGCCGGGTGTGCACCACGAACGCGTTGGGCGGGACGAGCAGGTTCTTCCAGCGCCAGAAGCCGGTGATCCGCACCTCCACCGGCCCAGGCGTCAGCTTCTCCGGCACCGCCCCGCCAAGTGCCCGGTCACGCTTGGCCAGCGGGCTTGCCCTCCTGGGCGCCTTGAGGTCGTCCTCGAGCACCGCCTGCTGCGCGACCACCTGTTCCAGATAGGAATTGCCCTTACCGGTGGTGCTCATCGTCCCCTCCACCCTCCTGGCGATCGCCGACGAGTCTCGCCTAAGCCGCGAGTCACCGCAACCGATCTGAAAGCGACAGCGGCCCCGGTGGCGATCATCGCCGAACACGGCTGTGACGTTTGGCTATATGCAACCGACGGGCCGCCGAAGACGACCGATATGGTGGGGTTTGATGTTCAATTGGCGATCGCGGAACACTTGGCCCGTGAAGTAGGTAGTTGATTCGATCCTCCTGCCATCCTGCGCGACAAGGTCGCCAAGGGAGAACCCGGCCGCGAAAGCGGCCCAGGCTTTCCCGCCTGGTGGCCACGCTGTCGCCACACCGGGCCGCCGACGTACCAGCGCCGATACCGGTCGCCCGGGGCTGTGACGTGCCCGTTTTCCGTCTAAGTAGGAGTTGCAGTGATCATTGGAGTCATCAGGGAGTCGCGCCCCGGCGAGACACGTGTCGCGGCGACCCCCGCGACCGTCGCCCAGCTGCTCAGGCTCGGGTACGGCGTGGTCGTCGAGTCGGGCGCGGGCGAGGCGTCGAGCTTCGCCGACGAGATGTACGCCGAGGCGGGTGCCACGATCGGCAATGCCGCTGAGGCACTGGGGGCGGACATCGTCTTCGGGGTCAACGCGCCCTCCGCCGGGCAGCTGGACGGGCTGGGCAACGGCGCGACGCTGGTCAGCCTGCTCGCCCCGAGGCTCGACCCGGCGCTGGTCGAGGACCTGTCCCGGCGGCCGATCACCGCGCTGGCGATGGACGCCGTACCGCGGATCTCGCGGGCGCAGTCGCTGGATGTGCTGTCCTCGATGGCCAATATCGCCGGCTATCGCGCGGTGGTCGAGGCGGCGCACGAGTTCGGCCGGTTCTTCACCGGTCAGGTCACCGCCGCTGGCAAGGTCCCGCCGGCCAAGGTGCTGGTCGTCGGGGCCGGGGTCGCGGGGCTGGCCGCGATCGGCGCCGCCGGTTCGCTGGGTGCGATCGTACGGGCGACCGACCCCCGGCCCGAGGTGGCAGAACAGGTGAAATCGATGGGCGGTGAGTACATCCCCATCGATTCGGCGGAAGTCGAGGTGTCGGCGACCGGCTACGCCAAGGAGATGGACGAGGACTACAAGGCCCGTGAGGCGGCCCTGTACGCCGAGCAGTGCAAGGACGTCGACATCATCGTCACCACCGCGCTGATCCCGGGACGCCCGGCCCCGCGGATCATCACCGCGGACATGGTCGCGTCCATGACCCCGGGCAGCGTGATCGTGGACCTGGCGGCCGCCAACGGCGGGAACGTCGAGGGCACGGTCCCCGGCGAGAAGATCGTCACGGCCAACGGCGTCACCATCATCGGCTACACCGACCTGGCCGGGCGCCTGCCCGCGCAGGCCTCGCAGCTGTACGGCACAAACCTGGTGAACCTGATGAAGCTGATGACCCCGGAGAAGGACGGCCGCCTGGTGGTCGACTTCGACGACGTGGTCGTCCGCTCCATGACCGTGGTCAAGGAAGGCGAGCTGACCTGGCCGCCACCGCCGGTCCAGGTGTCCGCCGCACCCGCGGTCCCGACCGCCGCGGGCGGGGCGGTGGAGCCGCACGCCAAGCGGCCGATATCGGCCGGCCGCCGGCTGGGCATCGTCGGCGTCACCGCGGCCGCGTTGTTCGCCCTGATCGCGGTCTCACCGGCCGCGCTGCAGGTGCATCTGACCGTGTTCGCGCTGGCGATCGTGATCGGTTACTACGTCATCGGCCACGTGCACCACGCGCTGCACACCCCGCTGATGTCGGTGACCAACGCGATCTCCGGAATCATCGTGATCGGCGCCCTGCTGCAGATCGGCCACACCGGGCAGGCCGGCGGCGGGGTGATCACCGTGCTGGCGTGCGTGGCGATCCTGCTGGCCAGTATCAACGTCTTCGGTGGCTTCGCGGTGACCCGCCGCATGCTCGCCATGTTCTCTCGTTCGTAGGCCGCGCGTTAGTCATGGGGAGCTGAGAAGCCAGTGAACGACATCCTCACCATCGAGAGCGCGGCGAAGGCGGCGTACCTCGTCGCCGCGCTGCTGTTCATCCTCGCCCTGGCCGGGTTGTCCAGGCACGAGACCGCCAAGGTCGGCAACACCTTCGGCATCGCCGGCATGTTCGTCGCGCTCGCCGCCACCATCGCCCTCGCCGTGGACGCGAAGATCGAGCCGCTCGGCCTCGGCCTGCTCATCGGCGCCACCGCGATCGGCGCCGCGATCGGCCTCTGGCGTGCCAGGGTCGTCGAAATGACCGGCATGCCCGAGTTGATCGCGCTGCTGCACTCCTTCGTGGGTCTGGCCGCGGTGCTGGTGGGCTGGAACGGCTACCTGCACGTCGAGGGGAACCCCGAGGGCCGTGAGGCCGAGCTGCTGGCCGGCCAGGACCTGCTCGGCATCCACTCCGCCGAGGTCTTCCTCGGCGTCTTCATCGGCGCGGTGACCTTCATCGGCTCGATCGTGGCCTTCCTCAAGCTGTCGGCGCGGATCAAGTCCCGGCCGCTGATGCTGCCGGGCAAGAACCTGCTCAACATCGGCGCGCTCGTCGCGTTCGCCGTCCTGACGGTCTGGTTCGTCATCGACCCGCGGTTGTGGCTGCTCATCGTGGTCACCGCGCTCGCCCTCGCGCTGGGCTGGCACCTGGTGGCGAGCATCGGCGGCGGTGACATGCCGGTCGTGGTCTCGATGCTCAACAGCTACTCCGGCTGGGCCGCCGCGGCCTCGGGCTTCCTGCTGGAGAACGACCTGCTCATCATCACCGGCGCGCTCGTCGGCTCCTCGGGCGCCTACCTGTCCTACATCATGTGCCGGGCGATGAACCGCTCCTTCATCTCCGTCATCGCCGGCGGCTTCGGCATCGAGGCCGGCCCCGCCGACGACCGGGACTACGGCGAATACCGCGAGATCACCGCCGAGGGCGTCGCCAAACTCCTGGCCTCCGCCGACTCGGTCATCATCACCCCCGGCTACGGCATGGCCGTCGCCCAGGCCCAGTACGGCGTCGCCGAGCTCACCCGCAAGCTCCGCGAACGCGGCGTCAACGTCCGCTTCGGCATCCACCCCGTGGCCGGCCGCCTGCCCGGCCACATGAACGTCCTGCTCGCCGAGGCCAAGGTCCCCTACGACATCGTGCTGGAGATGGACGAGATCAACGACGACTTCGACGACACCGCCGTCGTCCTGGTCATCGGCGCCAACGACACCGTCAACCCCGCCGCGGAGGAGGACCCCAGCAGCCCCATCGCCGGCATGCCCGTCCTCACCGTCTGGAAAGCCGACAACGTCGTCGTGTTCAAACGCTCGATGGCCGCCGGCTACGCGGGCGTGCAGAACCCCCTCTTCTTCCGGGAGAACTCCGCCATGCTCTTCGGCGACGCCAAGGACCGCGTCCAGGACATCCTCCAGGCCATCTGACCGAAGAGGCCGGCGACCTCGGGGAGGTCGCCGGCCCGGTGTGCCGCGTCAGCAGGTCAGGGCGTGGTGGCCGTCACGTCGGCGGTCGTGGCCGACCAGTACAGCGCCTTCGCCACCTGGGAGAACAGGCCCTTCGGGTGGTTGCGGAACATCGGCTCGGTGCCGAAAAGCACCACGGCCGCGCCCCGCTCGTCCCGGCCGCTGACGACGGCGGCCTGGCCCTTGGCCGCGTCCTGGCCGCCGGTGCCGTTGGCGTTGGCCCGCCAGTGGCCGGAGACCAGCGGTCCGTCGGTCGCGTAGGACTGCTCGACCTTGACCTCGGGGCCGAGGCCGGTGAACCAGCGCGGCGAGTAGACGAAGGCGTGGTCCGGCGAGTCGCCGCCGACGGGACCGCCGGAGGAGACCACCCGGACCACACCGTTGGCGTCGCTGCGCCCGGCGACCGAGGTCGCGGTGAGCAGCCCGGCGGCGGTGTTGAAGGTCGCGCCGGTGCTGCCCCGGGTGACCACGCCGCCGGTGGTCAGGAACGCGTCGAGGGACGCCCTGGCGGCCGGGTTCAGCGCGGTGTAGCTCAGCCCGCTGGAGACGAAGAGCGCATCGGTCGCGCTCCAGTCGAAGCCGGCGTTGAGGACCGCGGTGGACACCGGGGTGACCTGGAAGCCCATCTCACGCAGGGTGAACAGTTCGTCGGCGGAGGCCGCCGCGGCGATCCGCACCTGGGACAGCGGGACGCCCGAGGTGGAGCCGGCCTGGGTGAAGGCCACGCCGTACCGGTCGGCCGCCGTCTCTGCGGCCTTCCGCGCGGTGGCGGGGACGGTCGCGGTGCCGTCGTTGCCCCAGGTCACCGCGACGCCCTGGGCCAGCAGGTCGTTCAGCGCCATGACCTCCTTGGCGTCGGTGATCTTCAGCGCCAGCGGGTGGTTGGTCTTCGCGACCGAGCCGGTCGGCCCGGCGGCCGTGACCGGCTTGGTGTTCACCTTGAAGGAGTCGCCGGTGACGGTGTCCACGGTGGCGCCCCAGAGCAGGGCGTGGCTCCAGCCGGAGATGTCGTACATCGCGTTGACCTTGGGCGTGATGTCGGCGCCCGGCTCCAGCATCACGTTGGCCAGTCCGCGCTTGGGCTGGTGCATGTCCACGAGGTAGGAGTCGGCCGGGTAGTCCTTGCCGTTCAGGCGGAACGCCTTCTTCGCCTGCTCCACCTTGACGTCATTGGCGATCAGATGGTCGACCAGGCGCGCGGCGGCGGTGGCCGAGCGCTGCTGACCGCCCGCCGGGATCACGTACGCCCGGGGGTAGGTGGTGTTGTAGACGTCCTCGGGGCCGAAGCCGGGCACGATGTCGAGCGGAACGGGCTTGGAGGCCTCGCCCGCGGCGCCCCGGCGGAAGACCTCGATCTGGTCGGCGATCAACTGGTCGTGGTTGACCTGCACGTAGCCGTAGGTGGCGCGCATGACCGCGGCGGCGATGGCGACGTTGATCGAGGAACGGCGGCGGAGTTCGTCGACGGGCAGGTTGTTGTAGTCGGAGCCGTTGACCCGCATCGGGAACTCGATGGTGTGCGAGGCGACCGCGCCCTGGAAGGGGGCGTACTGCGGGGTGAAGATCGGCGGCCAGTCGTCCCAGCCCTCCGCGTCGTCCCGGAACGGGATCTGCGGCGGATTGACGCCGTCGGCCTCCCGCGTGTAGCCCAGCGCCAGGACGGCGGCCTCCATGCCGAGCCCGTTGGCGTAGGTGTTCTTGATGAACAGGTCGTACTCGTAGTTGGCGCCGTGCGGCGGCGTGGTCGGCTCGATGAGCGTGCCGTTGACGTAACCGTGCAGGTCGATCATGGCGACCGGCTGAGTGTCGATCATCACCTGGCGCATCGCCCGGACCTCGGGCTGCGAGGCGGTGATGAAGTCCCGGTTCATGTCGAAGCCCGCGCCGTTGGCGCGCACCCCGTTGAACCGGCCGTCGGGGTTGGCGGTGACGTTGAAGTACAACCGGGTACGGCTGAGCAGGTCGGCGACCTTGGGATCGGTGCTGGTGGCCAGCTCTTCGATCACCCGGAGGGCGGCGTCGGTGCCCTCCCACTCGTTGCCGTGGATGTTGTTGTTGACGAAGATCGGCGCCTTGTACTCCTTGGGGAGCTTCTTGTCGCGGGCGGCGTGGGCCGAGTCGTTCTGGATACGCTCGCGGATCTTGTCCTGCGCCCGGGTCTCGTTCTTGCTCTCCGGAGCGGTGACGGTCACGAGGTAGAGGTCACGGCCCTCGTGCGAGCGGCCGATGGTCTCGACGCTCACCCGCTTGCTGCGCGCCTGCAGGCTGTTCAGCACCGGGGCGATGCCGTGGTAGGGCACCAGCCCGAGCTTGATGGAGGCGTCGGCCGGGTTCTCGGGCGGCACCGGCAGCTGCGTCTGCCGGGGGTATCCGCGATCCCGGTCATGGAAGAAGGGGTACTGCTGCTTCTCATCGAGGTTCGGCTGCTGTGCCCCGAGGGCGCGGAGTGTCCCGGCGGCCTGCTGCTCGGGCAGACCGGCCGCCTCCTCGTTCCGCTCGGGGCCGTTGCCGAAGTCCCGTACCGCCCGCTGGGGCGGTTCGGCGGGGTCGGCGACCGCCGCGCTCGGCGAGACGAGGAGGGTGGCCGAGACGGCGACGCTCAAGAGGGCGATGGGTAAACGCAAAGGAAGCCTCCGTATAGAAAGGACCCTCCCATTCGTAGTGATCACATGTGATATGGCACAAGAGGTGTGATTAGAGCGACACATAATTCATGTAGAGATGTCACCGAAACACCCTTGCGGCACGGGCTTTTGCCTTGTGTCGCCCCAGCACAGCCGGAAACGCACAGGTACGGCGCGTCCTGCCCGTGGCGGGCCCAGGCGTTCGGCCGGCGCCGCCCGCTGTGGCTGCTGGGTCAGTCCGAGTCGACAGGGTAGCGATAGCGCAGGTTCCATTGGTGCGTCGGCATGATGTAGATGTTGACCTTCACGGCCTGCATGGTCGCCGTCAGTCCGATGTGGAAGATCTCGAAGACCCGCTGGTCGGGAGTCATGCGCAGGAAGCGCGCCTCCTCGGGTGTGGGCGAGCGGACGACAAGGTCCTCCTGGATGTCAGCCTGCGCGTGGCCGAGTTCGGCCAGGCGGCTGCTGATCCCGCCCACGCCCGGGTCGCGTTCGGCGATGGGGGTGCCATCTGCGATTGAGCGGGGGATGTAGCTGGTGACGATCTGGATGGGCACGCCTTCTGCGCGCATGCGCCGGGCCCGGATGATGACGCTGTCGGTGTCCGGGTCGACGCCGAGGACCTCCGCCACGTCCGGCGGAGGCTTGCCGGGGCCGACGGTGTTGTTGGAGTCCAGCGTGTAGTTGAGCTCGGCGAGTTCGCTGGCCAGCGAGCCGCGTACGCCGCCGCGTTCGCGGTGGGTTCGGCTGTGCCGTACGGCGGCATCTCGGAGGATGGGCGGGAGCTTGTGGACATAGGTCCCGACGCCCATGTGCACATAGACCAGCCCTTCGTCTTTGAGGATCTTCAGGGCTTTGTTCACCACGGCTCGGTGGACGTCGAGTTCCTCGGCCAGTTGTTCCTCGTTGGGTAGCAGGGAGCCACGCGGGTAGCGGCCATCATGGATGGCCTGGCGAATCGTGTCTGCCACTACGCGGTAATGGCCTCCCGGACTCATCATGAGCTCACCTTAGCGATAGTACGTACTACATACCCATTGACTCCTTAAGCCCTCCAAATTAAGAAGTATGTAGTACGTACTTAGGGCAGATGAGTTCTGAGGGCCGTAAGAGAAGAAACCCCCGTCTATCGGCCCAGCTCGACTTGGCTTCGCGCGACACCACAGAACAGGAAGTGGGCGTGACTAAGCTCCGCAAGGTGACAGCCGACACCGCCCGTGAGGGCGCGTACACCGATCAGGACATCACAGCACTACGCGACCGATTGGTTGACCAGCTCTGCATCCGCAGCGCCAGCGTGGGCATGCCGCTGCCGCCCGCTGTCGAAACAGCACTCAGGAAGGTGCCCCGCCACCTGTTCACCCTCGGCGTCCCACCGGAATCGGCCTACGGCACCGACTCCATCGTCGCCAAACGCGACGAACGCGGCGTCATGCTCAGCACAGTATCCGCGCCACCCACCGTTGCCACGATGCTGGCCCAGGCCGGGCCCCTCGATGGCACCCATGTCCTGGAGATCGGCTCCGGCGGCTACAACGCGGCGCTCCTACGCGAGCTGGTCGGCCCCAGCGGCTCGGTCACCACGATCGACATCGACGCCGACGTGGTCCAGCGCGCCGAGGAATGCCTGGCCGCCGCCGGGTACGACGACGTCCGAGTCCTGTGCCGAGACGGCGAGTTCGGTGTCTCCGATACCGGCCGCCCGTTTGACCTGATCATCGTCACCGCCGGGGCGTGGGACATCCCGCCCGCCTGGACGGACCAGCTCGCCGAGGGGGGACGGCTCGTTCTTCCGCTGCGCACGTTCGGCCTGACCCGCTCCTGGGCCCTCGAACGTGTCAGCGACCATCTGGAGAGCCGCAGCCACCTCATGTGCGGATTCGTCCCTATGCAGGGCGCTGGCGGACATCAGGGCCACGGTGTGGAACTGCGGGGCGACCAGGTCGGCCTGTGGTTTGACGAAGTCGAGCACGCCGACACCGCAGCCCTCGGCGACGTCTTGGCGACACCGCGGGCCGAGGTCTGGTCGGGCGTCACTCTGGGCAAGGGGGAACCCTTCCACGACCTGGACCTGTGGCTGGCCACTCACCTGGACGGCTTCGCTGTTCTCACCGCCCAGCAGGACGCCGTCGACTCCGGCGTGGTAACCCCGTCCTGGCGGCTGGGCACCCCGGCCGTGGCCGATGCTGCCACTCTGGCCTACCGGGCCAAGCTGCGCCCCGTTGACGCGGACAAGACCACATTCGAATTCGGCGCGTACGCTCACGGCCCCGACGCCGCCAATCTCGCCGTAAGGTTCGCCGAGCAGATCCGCCAGTGGGACCGGCATGGCCGTCCGGCGCCGCACGTCACCATCCACCGCTCCACTACCCCGATCACCGACATGCCGGCCGGATTTGTGCTGCACAAGCGGCATACCGCGATCGTGCTCGCCTGGCCACACCTTGCCAGGTAGGCACTGCACCATCTCCCAACCCGTTTGAAGGAAGGAGCTCCATGGGCACCAGCGACCTTGACCTTGATGTCCGGTTCACCCGATACAGCACCCCGGCCGCCCGGGTCGCCTCGGAGGACTGCACTGGCGACGGCTGCGGCGGCACCGAGGACAGCGCCGGCGTCACCTGCTGACAGCACCCCCTCCGGGACCGGCCACGTCGCTCGCGGTCGGTCCCGGCCTGTCTCCGGTCGAGGGAGTCGTCAGGGAGAACTGTTGATCAATCAAGTCCGGTTCCGCCATGTGGACGCGGCCATCATCCGCGCCTCGCTCTTTCCCTCGCTCTCCGGCCTCCCCTCGTGGCCGGACCTGACCGGCAGCAACCCTGCCCCCGTAGCTGAGTGGGTTGCCTGGTTGCGCCAGGTCTGGGCAGATGAGCACTTCGCCGAGGCTGTCACGGTCGCAAGCCCCGATCTGGCCGACCGAATACGGGAGTTGTGCGAGGGGAGGGTCACGCACCCGCGCCGCGTCCGGCGGGTGGTCGAATCCGCCCTCCGCTACCTTCTGCGTGCCAGCGGCCGCGCCACCCCATTCGGCCTGTTCGCGGGGGTAGCTGCAGTACGGCTCGCCACCAAGGCGGTCATGGAATGGGGAACAGGGCATCGAGCCATCGCACGAGCTGACGGCGCCTGGCTCACCGCGCTGATCAATCGTCTGGAAGCCCGCCCCGACCTCCGGGCCCACTTGCAGGTCGTGGCCAACACCCTGGCGTTCGAGCGTGGCGACCGTCTCGTGGTCCCCTGCCGCCTGCAACCCGGCGGCGCGGCGACGGCCGATGTGACGATCCGGAACACCCCGGCGGTGCAGGCGGTGCTAAAGGCCGCCTGCACGCCCATCACGATCGCCGAGCTGACGCGGCTGCTGGCCACCGAGCGCCCCGACCATCCGGTGGCCGAGATCGAGTCGATGTTGGCCGTTCTGGTGCAGCACAGTGTCCTGATCAGCAGCCTCCACCCGCCGATGGACGTCACAGATCCGCTCACACATCTCATCGCCAACCTCGCCGCCCTCGGCCACGCCGCCCCCGCGGACGTCCTCTGCCAGTTGCGGACCATCCGGGATGAGCTGGCCCAGCACGCCCGCTCGGTCTCATCCCACGAGCGCCACGCCAAACGCACCTCGGCGACCGAGCGGATGGCCACCGTGCATGATCGTCCCGCGCCCGCACTCGCCATCGACCTCCGGCTCGACTGCCGTACGACGCTGCCCGACACGGTTGTCCGTGAGGCGGCAGGGGCCGCAGCCGTCCTGGTTCGCCTGTCCCAGCACCCGTATGGCAGCCCGTCTTGGCGGGACTACCACGAGGCGTTCCTGAACCGGTGGGGGATCGGCGCGGTCGTCCCGCTCGCCGACGTCGTGAACGCCGACACCGGGCTCGGCTATCCGGCCGGCTACCGCGGCTCACCCGCCAAAGGCAGTCCGCCTCCGCTCACCGGCCGCGACCGGGCTCTACTGCGGCTTGCGCAACGGGCTGCGCTCCACGGCCAAGAGGTCGTCCTCGACGAGGACACCCTGATCAAGTTGGCCGCGGGCGCCGACGAACCGCGACCGCCGTATCCGGTGCCGCACACCGAGTTGCGCTTCGCCCTCCATGCCGCCACCACCGCAGCTATCAACGCAGGCGACTTCACGCTGGTGGTCGTCAGCGCCGCCCGCCAGGCCGGCACCACCGTGGGCCGGTTCCTGCACCTGCTACCGCCCGGCGACCGTGACCGGATGGCCGGCGTGCTGGCCGAGTTGCCCACGCTGCACCCCGGCGCTGTGCTCGCCCAGATCTCCTGCCCGCCGCTGTCCCCCCGCGCGGCCAATCTTGCTCGCGGCCCGGCCATCACCACCCTGATCCCGCTCGGCGAACACCAGCTTCCGGAACTCGACCACCTCCCGCTGCACGACCTGGCGGTCAGCGGCGACGCTCACCGCCTGTTCCTGGTCTCCTTGTCCCGTGGGGAGGTCGTGGAGCCGCTCATGGCCAACGCGCTGGACCTCCGCCGCGCCACTCACCCCCTCGCCCGGTTCCTGTGCGAGATCACATACGCCCGCTCGGCCGCGTGTGTGCCGTTCACCTGGGGCGCCGCCGCCACCCTGCCATTCCTGCCGCGGATCCGCTACCGCCGGACCATTCTGAGTCCCGCCACCTGGAATCTAACCGCCACGGATTTACCCAACCCCCAAACGGACTGGCCGGCATGGGCGCAGGCATGGCAGAGCCTGCGCACCCTCCACCGCATCCCCGGCCTGGTCTTCCTCGGCGACAGCGACGTCCGCCTTCGCCTGGACCTGGACGAGCCCGCGCACCTGGCCATCCTGCGCGCCCACCTGAACCGAGAACATGCCGCAACTTTGACCGAGGCCCCCGGCCACCAGGCGTACGGCTGGACCGGCGGTCATGCCCACGAGATCGTTCTTCCGCTGGCCGCCGCCCCTGCCCCACGCCCCGGAAATACCGCGCCCCCGGCTGGGCATGTGGGCACGCCGCTTCTTCCGCTCCACCACCCCGGGCACCCGCCAGGCGCTTCACCATGGCTGTACGTCCGCCTGTACGCCCAGCCCGACAGCCAGAGCGAGATCCTCACCAGGCACCTTTCCGGCCTGCTCGCCGAATGGCAGGAAGGCCCCGAAGACGGCTGGTGGTTTCTGCGGCATCACAATCCGCAGCCCCACCTACGGCTACGGTTTCCGCTTCACGATGTCGACCACTACGGCCCGGCCGCCCGTCGCGTCGGCGCATGGGCCAGCCGTGTCCGCGAGCGTGGGTTGCTACGCGACCTGGTGTTCGACACCTACTATCCCGAGCCCGGCCGGTACGGCGCCGGCGCCGCCCTGCAGGCTGCCGAAACCGTGTTCGCCGCCGACTCCCGTGCCACTCTCGCCCAACTGACGATGACCGCCCTCGCGGGCCTATGCCCAGCCGCTGTCACCACCGCGAGCATCTTCGACCTGGCCACCGCATTCACCGGCGGCAACGATGCCGGAACGGCATGGCTCGTTCAGCATGTCCCCCGCCGCCCAGCCCCGCCCATCGACCGCGCACTCCACAACGAAGCCCAGTCGCTGGCCAACCCGTGCCGCGACTGGGCCGCGTTGCGCGCTCTGCCCGGCGGCGACCAGGTCACCCGCGCCTGGCAGCGACGCCGCCAGACGCTGGCCGCCTACCGCGCCCACCTGGCCGATCAACACACCCCCGGACATCCCGCCGGGCAATCGCAACCCGACGCCGTCCTGGCCAGCCTGCTGCACCTGCATCACGCCCGAATGACCGGGATCGACCACGCGAGCGAACGCCTCTGCCTGCGCCTTGCTCGCGCCGCTGCCCTGGCCCATCAACACCGGTCGAAGAGATGACCCGCCTCAACGTCTCCACCTACACGGCCGAGTTGGCCGCCAGCCTCGCAGTCCCCGACCAGGTGTCGGATCCGGACGGCCACCCCCAGTCACTGAGCCGAGGCGCCGCCGGTGTCGCCCTGCTTCACATCGAACGCGCCGCCGCCGGTTTGGGAGACTGGACCACGGCCCACTCCTGGCTCACCATCGCCGCGAGCGGTCTCATCACCGCGAGCCCGCAGGCTAACCTGCTGTTCGGCGCACCGGCCCTCGCCTACGTCCTCCACGGCGCCGCCGCTCCCGGCCGGTACGAGCGTGCCCTGGCCAAGCTGGACGCGCAGATCACCGGCCTCACCCGGCAACGTCTCAATCAGGCCAACAACCGGATCGACCGCGGCGAGCGCCCTTCCCTCGCCGAGCTCGACCTGTTCAAGGGCCTGACCGGGCTCGGTGCCCACCTACTGCGCCGCCACCCCGGGAGCGAGGTGCTCGCCGAGGTGCTCGCCTATCTCGTACGGCTGACGCGGCCTCTCGGCCGTGACGACCTGCCCGGCTGGTGGACCCACGAAGCGCCGTCCGGGCGGCGCGCGAACAGAGCCACAGGCGGGCACGGCAACCTCAGCATGGCCCACGGCATCAGCGGCCCCCTGGCGCTGCTGTCCCTGGCCACCGTGCGTGGGATCGTCGTCGACGGCCAAACCGACGCGATCCGCCGGATCTGCGACTGGACCGACACCTGGCGGCAAGCCCACCCAGCAGGTTCCTGGTGGCCTGAGGTGGTCACGCTCGAGGAGGCCATGACCGGGCAGACCCGGCAGCCCGCACCGGCGCGGCCGTCCTGGTGCTACGGCACCCCCGGGCACGCGCGTGCACAGCAACTTGCTGGGATCGCGCTCGGCGACATCGACCGGCGACGCCACGCTGAACATGCGCTGCAGGGCTGTCTGGCCGATCCCCGACAACTGGACCGCATCACTGGCCCCGGCCTGTGCCACGGATGGGCGGGCCTGCTCCATACTTCTCGGCGCATCGCGGCCACCGCCGACACAGCCGCCCTCACCGACAGCGTGAACAACCTCACCGGCCGCTTCCCCGACCTTCCCTCCAATCTGGAGCCCGGATTCCTGTCCGGCGCGGCGGGTCTGGCGCTGACGCTCACCAGCGTGGCCACCGAGCAACCCATCACCAGCTGGGACGCATGTCTTCTGCTCGACCCGCCATACGACCAGAACGGATAGCGATGGACCGGCTTTCGCCCTGGCGGCAGATCGCCGTGACGTTCACCGATCGTCATGCCGCTGAGCAGTACGCTTTCACCCACCTCGGCCCGGTTCTGCTACGCATCGACACTGCCGCGCTTGTGAGGTCCTGGTTCTTCATCCGAAAACAGCAATGGCGTGTCCGCTACCAACCGGCTGATGACGCCGCCGACGAGGTACGGGACCTCTTCAAGGAGGCAGTGAATCGTCTGCGGGCGACCCGTCATGTCTCGCACTGCGCAGAAACGATCTACGAACCCGAGAGCCACGCATTCGGCGGTGAACTCGGTATGGTCGCCGCTCATACCCTGTTCCACCACGACAGCCGCCACATCTTCGCTCAGCTCGCCCGACTCGGCGAAGATCAACCTGTCCAACGGCGTGAGCTGTCGGTTCTGCTGTGCACTGCCCTCATGCGGGCGGCCGGGCTGGACTGGTTTGAGTGGGGAGACGTCTGGGCGAGAGTCGTCCAGCTACGGCCGTCCAAGGAAATCGCCCCTCTGACGCAGGGACCGACCTTCCAGTCCGCCGTTGAACGTCTCCTCACCGCAGACACGAGCACGGCGAGCGATCTTCGCACGGGACCGCTGGTCTTCGCAGGCGACTGGTTGTCCGGCTTCGAGAGGGCGGGCTGTACGCTCCGGGCCCTGGCCGAGGAAGGGCGGTTGAGCCGGGGAATTCGCGCAGTGATAGCCCACCATGTGATCTTCCACTGGAACCGGATGGGCATTCCATACCATATACAGGCAAACCTCTCGCAGGCGGCGAAAAGCGTCGTGTTCAACGACTGAAGCCGCGCTCGACACCCAGATCGACTCGCTGGTCGGCAAGCTGCCCTCGGCCTGTCGGGCCTGGCAGTCAGGGGCGGGAGTTCAGTTGGGCCTGGATGGCGTCCATGACCGCCTGGGGGGAGGCCGAGCGGGGGAAGGCGGCGACGACGATCTCGTCGCGGGCGTGTGGTTGCCGCTCCTGGTGGCGGAAGGTTTCGATCACGTAGCCGAGGGCGTGGTCGAGGGGGCCGGAGGGGTCGTAGGTGCCGCCGGCGCGTAGCCAGCCGCGCAGGACCTGGTTGTGGGCGGCGACGGCGGAGGCGGCCATCAACTCGGCGCGCAGGTCGGCGTCGGGGGTCCCCGCCAGGCTCCGGACGATGAACTCGCGGAACAGCCGCTGGTAGCGGGCGACGCTGGCGATCTCCCGGTGGCGCAGGGCGGGGACCCGGCCGACGAGGCGGTACCTGCGCAGCGACACCTCGGCGTCGTCCACGTAGTACGCGAGCACGATGCGGAGCGCGTCGGCCACGGCCACGATGGCGGGATCCACGGTCGAGGCGCGCAGGCGGGCGTCCACCTTGCCGATCAGCATGTCGTGGTCGGGGAAGACGGCGTCGTCCTTCGACCGGTAGTACCGGAAGAAGGTGCTGCGGCTGACTCCTGCCCGGGCCGCGATGTCGTCGACGGTGGTCTCGTCGTAGCCGTTCTCGTCGAAGAGCGCCACCGCTGCCTCGGCGAGGCGGTGACTGATGGACATGGTGGCCATGCGGCCATTCTTGCGGACCCCGGTGTTGTCGTGGATCGCGGGACTCAGTATCGTAATTGTGGAACTGAGTCCTATGTCCGGAGATGTGGTGATCGATGATCTTTGCGGTAACGCGGCAACCTGCACGGTGACTCCGGTGGACTGCGGGCCGAGCTGGTGCGTGCGCACGAGGGAACCCTCGCCACGCCAGACCTGGCGGCCAAACGCGATGATCGGTGACACTGCTGAACCAGGGTCCGGCGTGACGCCGGTCGGTCAGTCGAAGACCATGCCGCTCTGGTCTGCCATGATCTGCATGCCCTCAAGCAAGAACGCCGTACGCACCCGTCCCGGGCAGACCCGGATGCCGGGCGCCAACGCTGCGGAGGCCACCCGCGTCCATCGCGATGACGCCCGCCTTGGCCGCGGCGTACGCGACCACCGACGTGTTGCGGTAACCCTTCCCTGCGATCGAGGCGACGTTCTGGAAGGTTCCTGCGCCCAGCAGTCCCAGATCGCCCGTACGGCGAGCACGTACTCTTCGGTGCGGGGCGTCCGAGCAGGGTCGGAGAGGTTGGTTCAGAGGAGGTCGAGACCTGCGGCGACGACGCTGTCGGTGTCGAGGCCGTGGTAACGGTACACCGATTCCAGGTCCCCGGACTGGCCGAACCGGGTGACGCCGAGGTGGGTGGCGCGGATCTGGTTGACCCCGGCGAGGAAGGCGAGGGTGTGTGGGTGCCCGTCGAGGAGGGTGACGAGCGGTGCGGCCCGGCGGGCGGGGAAGGCGGCGTCGAGGATCCACGTCTCTGCGGCACCGCGGCCGGCGCGGGCCTGGACGGCGTCGAAGAGCAGGCCGGGGCTCGTCACGCAGACGACGTCGACGGGGATGCCGAGCGATTCGAGTCGTTCGGCGGCGGCGAGGGCTTCGGGCATGGTCGCGCCCATCGCGGCGATCGTCAGCGCGGGGGTGTCGGCGTCGGCCCGGCGGAGGGGGTAGGCACCCGCGACGACCTGGCGGCGGCGTCGTTCCCGGGCGGCCGGGTCGGCCGGGACTGCGGCGAGTGACTGCTCGACCGGGCGGGTGGACAGCCGTAGGTAGGCCGAGCTGCCGTCGGGGCGCCCGAGGCGGGCGAGGGAAGCGAGCAGGGTCCATTCGGTGTCGAGGGCGAACGCGGGTTCGTAGGTGATGCAGCCGGGTTGTTCCAGCCCGACGGACGGGGTGGTGATCGACTGGTGTGCCCCGCCCTCGGGGGCCAGGGTGACTCCGGAGGGGGTGCCGACCAGGATCGACTGCCCGCCCGCGTAGATCCCGAACGACCAGGGTTCCAAGGCGCGTTCGACGAACGGGTCGTAGAGCACCCCGATCGGCAGCAGCGGCTGTCCCCAGCGGGACCAGGTGGCGCCGAGCTCGCCGAGCGCGCCGACGAGGTTGCCCTCGGCGATGCCGAGCTCGATGTGCTGCCCGGTCGGGCGTTCCCGCCAGTGCAGGATCGTCTCGGGGTCGTCCTCGAACCAGTCCCGGCGCTCATCGGGTGACCAGACGCCGACCTTGTTCACCCAGCCGCCCAGGTTCGTCGACGACGACACGTCCGGGCACAGCGTGACGATCCGGCGGGCGGCGTCGGGGGCGGAGCGAGTCAGGTCGAGCAATGCCCGGCCGAGCGCGGCCTGGGTGGTGGCCTTCCCGGAAGGGGTGCGGCCGATGTCGACCGGTAGCGTGGGCGCCGCGGCAGGGTCGATCGGGTCACGGCGCAGCCGCTGCGCCGTGACCGTACACAGCCGCGCTGCCTGCGTGCCCTCCGCGAAGCGCTCCCACGGGTTCTCCAGCGAGGTCCCGCACCGGGCGGCGAGCTTGCGCATCTGCTCCTCGGACAGCAGCGAGGAGTGATTCTGCGGGTGTCCTTCGGAGGGGAGCCCGAAGCCCTTGACCGTGTACGCGAAGATCACGGTGGGCCGGGTGTCGTCGATCGCGGCGAAGGCGTCACCGACCGCGCGCAGGTCGTGCCCGCCGAGGTTGCGGACCGCGGCGTGCAGCGTGGCGTCGTCCAGGGAAGCGACGAGGGAGGCCGGCACGCCGGCGTCGTCACCGGTGCCGGGCAGCCGTTCGCGCAGCTGGGCGAGGGTACAGCGGAGCAGCCGCTGGTACTCGGCATTGGGCATCTGGTCGATGCGGCGGCGCAGGTGCTCCCCGCCGGGCCGGGTGAACAGCTCCTCCAGCAGGCGGCCGTACTTGACGGTGAGGACCTGCCAGCCTGCGGCGTCGAACATGCCCTGCAATCGCGGGGTGCCGATGTCGGGCACGACCCGGTCCAGGGACTGCCGGTTCAAATCGACGATCCACACGACCTCGCCGAGCTCGGCGACCATCGGGTCGCAGATCGCCTCCCACACCGCGCCCTCGTCCAGCTCGGCGTCCCCGACCAACGAATACTGGCGTCCTGCCCCGGCCTGGTCACCCAGGGTGGAGACGTAGCGGCGCGCGAGCGCACCCCAGATCGGCGCCGTGGCGCCGATCCCGACCGATCCGGTGGAGTAGTCGACCGGATCCGGGTCCTTCGACCGCGAGGGGTAGGACTGCAACCCGCCGAAGGACCGCAACGTCGTCAGGTAGGACCGGTCCAGGTCGCCGAGCACGTAGTTGATCGCGTGCAGCACCGGCGAGGCATGCGGTTTGACCGAGACCCGGTCGCCGGCCCGTAGTTGCTCGAACCACAGCGCGGTCATGATCGTGGTCATCGACGCTGACGAAGCCTGGTGCCCGCCGACCTTCAGCCCGGTCGGGTTGGGCCGCACCCGGTTCGCATGGTCGACGATCGCGGTCGACAGCCACAGCACTCGTTGCTCGATCGTGCGCAGCGTCTCCAGGCGCCCGATGGCGTGTTCCGTGCTGGTGTCGGCGGTCACAGGGAATCCTTTCAGGGAGGCAGGCGTCGGGTGGGTGCCTTGGGGGGCCTGGTCCACCACCCTCATGCCGAGCTCCTTCGCGCTGTTGTCCGGGGTGGCTCATCGCGTCGAAACGCCCCGCCACGCCTGTGCGCTCCATTAGAGAGTCCTTAAACGGTTGTGTCAACATATCCGTTGACAAAGCCTCATCGCAGGGTGCCGGGCGACGGCGTCCACCCCCTGTCGCCAAATATGTCAACGACTATGTTGACACCCTCGGCGGGCACTGCCTACAGTCGGGCACTGCCTACAGTCGGGCCGGCGAGCAGAGGTGCGGCGACGCGCCCGCACCGGCCACGGGGCACCGTGCGCGCTCTGAACGGGGCGGAGTGCGGAACGCCCATCAGAGCGGATACGAACGGAGGCGGCAGTGAGCGAGACAGTCCTGCCGGACAACCCAACCGATCTCGACGACCTGCTGTCGCCCGAGGCGATCGACCGGCCGTTCCAGTACTACCGGCGGCTCCGGGAGACCCGCTCCGTCTACTGGAACAAGCGGTGGAACGGCTGGATCGTCACCGGATACCCGGAGGTCGTCGAGGGCTTCCGGAGCCACACGAAGCTGTCCTCGGACCGCTTCTCCGGTCCGTTCGGCGAGGACCTCAGCGAGGCGTCGTCTCAGTACCAGCAGCTCTTCAGACTGCTGTCGAAGATCTTCGTGTGGAAGGATCCGCCCTACCACACCCGGATGCGCAAGCTGGTCAACAAGGCCTTCACCCCGCGCAGCGTCGAGGTGCTCCGGCCGCGGATCCAGGAGCTCGTCAGCTCGCTCATCGAGCCGATCCGGGGACAGCAGGAGGTCGACTTCTTCGCCCGCTTCGCGTTCACCCTCCCGGTGGTGGTCATCGCGGAGTACCTGGGCGTTCCCGCCGAGGCCCGGGAGTCAGTACGGAAGTGGTCCGAGGACCTGGGGGCGGTGATCTTCGTCCGGGGCAACGACACCGACCGGATGCGTAAGGGCGAGCAGGCGATGCACGATCTCGCCGAGTTCCTCAAGCCGATCATCGCCGAGCGGCGGCGGGATCCCCGGGAGGACCTGATCTCGGGCATGGTGCAGGCCGCGGACGGCGGCGACGCGTTCACCGACGACGAGGTGGTCGCAAACGCGATCTTGATGGTGTTCGCCGGCCACGAGACGACGATGAACCTGCTGGCCAATGGCATGGTCGCGTTCGACGAGTTCCCCGACCAGTGGGCACGGCTGCGCGCGGACCCCACGCTGGCGCGCTCCGCCGTGGACGAGGTGTTGCGCTTCGACGGGCCGATTCGTGCCCAGGCCCGCTGGGCGAAGGAGCCGCTGGAGTTGGCCGGCCAGCGGATCGAGGTCGGCGACCGGGTGCTGCTCGTGCAGCACGCCGCCAACCGCGATCCCGCGGGTTTCACCGACCCGGAACGGCTCGACATCGCGCGCAGGCCGAATAAGCACACCGCGTTCGGCCAGGGGATCCACACCTGCCTCGGGGCCCCGCTCGCCCGGCTGGAGGCGGAGGAGGCGTTTCGCGGCCTGTCGCAGGCGTTCCCCCGCTACACGATCCACGAGCAGGAGCTGCATTACGCGCCGACGGTGGTCTCCCGCAGCCTCACCCAGCTGCACGTCACCTTTTACGAGTCATGACAGCCAGGCTTGAGGGGGCCGAGGTCGACCACGGCAGGTGCGCCGGGGTCGGCATGTGCGTGCAGCACGCCCCGGGTGCGTTCGACTTCGACGACGAGGGGCAGGCGTTCTTCCTGCCATCCGGGGAGTGGACCGAGAGCGAGCTGCGTGAGGCCGCCTACGCCTGCCCGATGGAGGCGATCTCTCTGGTCGGCGACGTGAATGACGACGGATGAGAGCGACCCGCCCGAACGACGACGAGGAGGTCGATGTGCAGCGCGTCTACGTGCACGGGACGGCGGTGAGCTCTTCCTGGGCGGACGGGTCGGCGAGTCTCACCGACCTGATCTTCCGGTGCGTCCGCCGCGCCTTGGACGACGCGAGGATGCCGGTCGGCGACCTCGAGGCCGTCGTACTCGCCGCGCACGACCTCGTCGACGGCCGCTCCCTCACGAACATGATCACGGCGCCGGCAGCGGCGGCGTTCCTGAAGGACGAGACCAGGCTGGGCGATGACGGAGCCGCCGCGTTCGTCCTCGGCGACGCCCGCATCCGCTCGGGTTCGGTCCGGACCTGTCTGGTGGCCGCGTGGGGCCGGGCGAGCGAGGGTCCGGCCGACGACATCGCGCGCGCGCTGTTCGACCCGTTCACCACGCGCCCGCTGGGCATGACCGAGATCGGGGTCAGCGGGCTACGGGCCTCCCGCGCGCTCATCGAGCACCCGGAGTACGCCGAGCACCGTGCGGCGGCGGCGACTCGCCGCGGTGAGGTCGAAGGCGCGGCGGGCCGGATCCCGGCTGCGGCCTGGCCGTTGCGGGACACCGAGCTGCCGATCTGGGGAGACGTGGTGTCCGCGGTGGTGCTCAGCAGCGAGCCCGGGCCAGTCGAGGTGCTCGGGGCCGGGATGAGCACCGAGCCGTTCGAGCTCGGCGACCGTGACCTGACGGGCCTGCCCGCCCTGCGGTCGGCTGGGGAGCAGGCCCTGCGCGAGGCCAGGCGTTCCATCGACGAGGTCGACGTGCTGGAGATCGACGCCTTGACGATGTTCGACGAGGCGCTCGCGCTCGAGGCGGTGGGGGCGACCGGGTCCGGGCGCGGGATGGAGGCGCTCGCACTCGACCCGCGGCTCGATCCGGCCGGAGCACGGTCGGTCGGCTACTGCGCCCCCGCGATGGGCCTGACCCGGATCGCCCGGGCGGTGCAGCGGGTCCGCGAAGGTGACGGAGCCCTCGCCCTCGCCTCGGGGTCCTCCGTCGTCGCAGCTCAGACCCAGGCCGCCGTGGTACTCGGGCGTGCCGAAGGCCACGACACGACGCACGGGCGGTCCTGCAGGTGATCCGGAACCCACCGACGAGTAGCACGAGGAGCAGTTGATGAGCAGCACGCCGGTTCCCCCGGACGGCGACGCGGCCGCGGACGGGAGCACGACCGACCCCGTCGCGGAGCCGGTGACGATCCAGGGCCACTGGGACTTCGGGTACACCTACTTCGCAGGTGCCTCGGCCAGCCGGTTCTTCAACGAGCTCCGGCTCAACCAGCGGATCATGGGTACGCACTGCCCCACGTGCGACCGGGTGCTCGTGCCGGCCCGCGGGTTCTGCGACGCCTGCTACGTCGAGATCGACGAGTGGCGAGAGGTCGGTACCGAAGGCACCCTGGACAGCTTCACGATTCTGACGACATCGTTCCCCGGGCTTCCGGAACCGCCGACCGTGGTCGGCTACGTCACTCTCGACGGAGCTTCCACCGCCCTGCTGAACGCGGTCCACGGGATCGACCTGCACGACTTCGACGAGGCGGGGGCGTTGCTGCTGACCCAGCCGCGGGTGCGGGTCGTCTTCTCCGACAAGTGCGAGGGCCGCATCACCGACTTCGCCTTCGAGCTGGTGGCCGCCGATGCCTAGGACCGGCCACGGGCTCGCGGTCGCCGGTGTGGGGCAGACGCCCTATCGGCGGCGGCATGAGGGATCCACCCCCGAGCTGGTGGGCCAGGCCGTGCGGGAGGCGCTCGCCGACGCCGGCCTCACCGCCCGGGACGTCGACATCGTCGTCGGTGGTTTCGCGCCGGACGGCCTCGCGGGAGAGAACTGTCCGGACAAGCGCTTCCTCCCCGCGGCCTGCGCGATCGGCCGCTGGAGCATGCGGATCAACACGGGCGGCACCACCGGCATCGCAGCGGCCTACGCCGCGATGGACCTCCTCGAGGCCGGGCGCGGCGACGTGGCGGTCGTCGTCGGGGTCGAGCGGATGGCGCAGGCGAACAGCGTGCCCGCGGTCTTCAACTCGATCTTCGACCCGATCTACGAGCGGGACACCGGCCTGTCGACGATCTCGATGGGCGCGCTGCGCGCCACCCGGATGATGGCGCGCTGGGGCTACGCCCGGGAGGTCTGGGCCCAGGTCGCCGAGCGCAACTTCGACAACGCCTCGCGCAACCCGCTCGCGCAGATCCGCACACCGTACGGCGCGGAGGACGTGCTGCGGTCGCGCATGATCGCGTGGCCGGTCACGCAGCTGGACGCCTGCCCGGTGTCGGAGGGGGTGTGCGCCGTCGTGATCGTCCGGTCCGAGCGGTTCGAGGGCTCTGGCCGCCCCCTGGCCCATGTCCGGGGCAGGGCCTCGGTGAGCGACACCTACAACATGGGGGACCGGGTGCACCGCCCGATCGGCAACCTGGAGGACATGATCACCCTGAGTCGGTCGGCGGAGCGGGCCTACGCGCAGGCCGGCATCTCGGATGCCCGGCAGGCGCAGGTCGTCGAGATCCACGCCCCCTTCACGCACGCGGAGACCATGGCCTACGGCCCGCTGCGGCTGTGCGACGCACCTGACGGCCCGGACCTCGTCCGCTCCGGTTTCGGCCGGTGGGGGACCGAGACGGTGATCAACCCGTCCGGTGGGCCCCAGGCCGCCAACCCGGTCGGCGCCACGGCACTCATCAGGCTGGCGGAATGCGCCCAGCAGGTCATGGGCTCCGCCGGTGAGCGGCAGGTCCCGGGCGCGAGGGTCGCCGTGGCGACCGGGCAGGGGGGCGCGAACCAGTTCTCGACCTGCACGGTGCTGTCGGCCTGAACACCTGAGGGCAGTGCGTGCCTGGTCTGCGCGCCGGCTACCTCGCCGACGGCCGGTGCCGCCGGAGCTCGTCCACCGCCTTGTCGACCTGGAGGTCGGGGTCCAGTATGGCGGCGCCCCGCAACGCGCCCACCAGGACCTCGACCAGTGCCTCGACGAGGGAGTCGATGGCGTAGGGCTGCCCGGTCTGCAGCAGCGTGACGGTCAGCTGGTCCGAGGCGCCGCCGAAGGTCCGCCACATCAGGCGCAGCGCGGGATGGTTGGGATCCAGGTCGAGCAGTCGGCAGGCCCAGGTGATGGTGTTCCACCTGGTGAGCTCGAACGCGTCAGAGGCCTCGTGCCCGACGGCGTTGCGGGCGAGGATCACGTTGAGCGCGAGTTCCTTGTTCGCGATGAGATAGGTGAAGTGGTGGTGCAGCATCTGGCGCACCTGCACGCCGGGCTCGGCCTCGTGATCGGTGTTGTGCGCGGCCTCGAGCCGACGCGTCGCCTCGGCCAGTGCCTCCAGGTAGATGCCGCGCTTGTTCTGGAAATGGTGGAACAGCAGACCGGCCGCGACGCCGGCGGTGTCGGTGATCTCCGCGGCGGTGACCTCGTCGTAGGGCTGGCGGGAGAAGTGGGACAGGGCGGCCTCAAGAAGCCTGCGCCTGCTCTCCTCGGCCGCGGCCTGGCGCCGCGAAATGCGTGGGTTCGGCGGCTCAGGGGTCTCCACGGCGTCTCCCGCTGCTCGGCGGCTGTCTGTCACGGTCGACGATAGCCGCGAGGACCACCCGGTGCCGCCCGCTCAGTTTGCGTCGGCGCCGATTCCTGCGATCTTCGCGCCGGCCGCGGGGGACACCGTCGCGTCCCAGGTGTCCTCCGTGATCCCCTCCGCGCGGAGCTTGTACTTCTCGATCCGCTCGGTCTGGGTCCTGGGGAGGGACGCGACGACTCGGACGTAGCGCGGAAGCTGGAACAAGGCCATCCGCTCGCGGCAGAACTCCAGCAGCGCGGCGGGCTCGAACTCGCCACTCGCCGCGGGTACGACGGTGATCATGATCTCTTCCTCGCCGAGCGGCGAGGGGACCCCGTACGCGGCGCAGTCCGCTACCGACGGGTGCTTGCGCACGACGGACTCGACGTCCCAGCTCGACACCATCTCACCCCGGCGGCGCATGGCGTCCTTCTTGCGGTCGACATAGAAGAGGTAGCCCTCCTCGTCCAGGTAGCCGAGGTCGCCGGTGTGGAACCAGCTGTTGCGGGTTGCGGCGACCGTCGCGGCCGGGTTGCCGAAGTACTCCAGCATCATCGTGTGGGCGATCTTCGGCCGGGTGGCGATCTCGCCGACCGTCCCGGCGGGGACGAGCCGGTCGTCCTCGTCCAGAATCGCGACCTCCGCACTGGCGCTGGCCTGCCCCCCCGATCCGCGCAGGTACGCGGGTGCCGGGGTGTTGGCGTACGGAAACAGCGTCGGCAGCCCGTTCTCGGTCATCCCGTAGGCGTAGACGATCCGCACCCCGAAGCGTTCCTCCCACTGCTCCCAGATCTCCAGCGGCACCGGCACCCCGAAGGCGGCCCGAGCCTTGTGCGCCCGGTCCAGCTCGGACGGCGGCTGGTTCCAGAGCAGCTGCGGGATGCCACCGATGATGTTGAACGCGGTGGCGCCGGTGTCGATGATCCGCCGCCAGAAGCCGGACGCGGTGAACGTCGCGTCCAGGGCCAGCGTGGCGCCGGTGGTCCAGGCGGAGAGCACGGAGTAGTTCTGCGCGTTGATGTGGAACAACGGCAGGCACGAGTACAGGGTGTCGGAGCAGTCGTACTCGAGGTTGACGGCCATTTGGTGCGCGGCGGCGACGTACTGTCCGTGCGGGAGCAGGCAGCCCTTGGCCGGACCGGTCGTACCGGACGTGTAGAGGATGGTCGCCGGGTCTTTGGTGCGCAGGTCCAGCGCCGGCGGCCGGACGGCCGGGTGATCGAGGAACTCCCGGATGTCGGCGTGCCCGGTGCCGTGACTTGTCTGGCCGCCGGCCTCGCGTACGACGACACGCTGTACGCGGGGGAGCTCTGCCAGCACGGCCTGCAGCTGGGGGAGCAGGTCGGCGTCGACGATCACGATGGCGGCCCGGGAGTCGTTCAGGATGTGTACCAGGCCGTCCCCGCGTAGCGCGACGTTGATCGGCACGATCGTCGCGCCGATCTTGATGGCACCGAACCAGGCGGACAGCCAGTCGGGGGAGTTCCGCATCATGATCGCCACCGCGTCGCCGCGGCCTGTCCCGTGCGCGATCAGGCCCTGGGCGGCACGGTCGGCGAGGGAGTCGATCTCGCCGTAGGACAGGTCGGAACCGCCGAACCGGAGGAACGTTCTGTCGGTGTACCGCTCGGCACGGTCCTCCACGAGCCGGCGGAGGTCCCGGTCGGCCTCGACGAGCCGGCGGAGATCCGAGGTGCTGAGCTCAGCCATCGTTAGCCTCTCTGTTCAGTCCCGTGACAGGACTGTGACGACGGAGATGCCGACGGAGTAACCGCCGACGTTGTGCTGGAGCGCCTTGCCGTTGCGCAGCGAGACCTGCCGGGCGCCGGCCTGCTCGCGCAGCTGCCCGAACAGCTCGACGACCTGGGCCACGCCCGTGGCGCCCACGGGGTGTCCCTTCGCGAGCAGGCCGCCGCTGGGGTTGACCGGGATCCGCCCGCGCAGGGTCGTATCGCCGGACTCGACGAGTTTGCCCCCGGCGCCCTCCTCGCAGAGCCCGAGATCCTCGTAGGTCATGATCTCGGTGCCGGTGAAGCAGTCGTGCAACTCGACCGCGTCGAGGTCCTGTGCGGTGATCCCGGCCATCTCGTACGCGCGGGAGGATGCGAGCCGGGTGCAGTCCCAGCCGGTCATCCGGGTCTTCTCGTGGTAGTAGAGCCCTTCGGTCGCGAGCCCCACCCCGGCGATGTAGACGGGGGAGTCGGTGAACCGGTGCGCGATGTCGGCCCGGCACAGCACGACCGCTGCGGCGCCGTCGGACTGGGGGCAGGAGTCCAGCACCGTGAACGGGGAACAGACCATGGGGCTGTTCAGGACGTCGTCGACGGTGATTGACGCCTGGCGCTGGGCATTGGGGTTCAGCGAAGCGTTGTCCCAGGCCTTGACCGCGACCATCGCGAGCTGTTCGCGCGTCGTGCCGTACTCGTGCATGTGCCGGGCAGCCTGCGGGGCGAAGATCGTCGCCGCGGTGTTGGCGTAGGAAAGGATGGGATGGCCCACCCGTCCGCTCTCGAGCAGGCTCTCCTTGGTCGGCCGCTCGCGCAGCTTCTCCGCGCCGACGACCACGACGACGTCGTGCACGCCTGAGGCCACGGCCATCGCGCCGATTCGGATCGAGTCGCTGCCGCTCGGACACCCGTTCTCGATCCTGCTCACCGGGAGCCCGGGCAGCCCGATGGCGTTGGCCAGCGTCGCGCCGGACGGGATCTCGTTGCCGCCCAGGCTGCCCATCACGTTGGCGAAGAACCCGGCCTCGATGTCGGCGGGGTCGATTCCCTTGTCGACGCCGGCGAGCGCCGTCCGGTAGGCGTCTGCGGCGAGCTGCTCGAGCCCGCGGTCGAAGTGCTCGCCGAAGGGGGTCATGCCCGCTCCGACGATGGCCACCTTGTTCCTCATGCGACGTTCCTCGACTCGGTCGTGGCTCCCGTGGATCCGGCGCCGTCGCGGGCGGTGCGTGGCGGGACGAACTTCATGGCGTAGACGGGTGCGCCGCCGTCGTCGGTGAACCGGCGGACCCGCAGCTCGACGGCGGCGCCGATCTCCACCTCGTCCGGGCCCATGCCGGACGTCGGCGCCCAGTACCGCGAGCCGTCGTCCAGTTCGGCGAGGACGAGGATCATCTGGTCGCCGAAACCGGTGGGGAGGAACCGGTTGACGATGAAGGTGTAGACGCGGCCGGTCCGGCTCAGCGGTGCCGGCGTGAAGCCGTAGCCGTGGCACGACGGGCAGATCGTGCGCTGCGAGGGCGGGAACACGACGTGGCCGCAGCCGTCGCAGCGGGCGCCCTCGAGCCGGAGCAGCTCCCGCGCGGACCGCCTGAAGAAGGGCGAGCTGCCCGGCAGCGACAGCGGTGGCGACGAGCGGACATCGATCGGCTCCGGCAACTCCGGGACGGGCCCGGGGAGGGTCGGGAGGAGGGGCCGGGTCCCCGCGTCGACCTCGATGCTCAGTGCGACGGCGCGGCTCGCCGTCGTCGCGACCACGGTGGCCGCCGAACCCGTCGCGGCGGACCCGGCGGCGAGGACGGCCAAGAGCGGACCCGCCACCCCGCGATCCGGGAGGACGGCGGACCGGTCGCTGCCGCAGGCGGTGGCCACCGCTGCGGCGGCCACGCCGGTCACGGCGGCGGGCGGGGGGCCGTCCATCGCGATGAGCGCGGCCAGGGCTGCCTTCGCGTGATCGGCGACGTATCGGTCGAGGTAGCGGCCGTCGCCGAGGTGTCGCACGCCATCGCCGTCGGTCCAGTTTCCGTAGACGACGTCGCCGGCGCTCCGCTGGGCCCCTGGTCGTAGCGCCGGCGCGTCGCTGTCGGCAACGAGGACGGCGACGGCCCCCGCCGAGACCCGCTCGCTGTCACCGGACTCCGTCGCGACGAGCAGGACCGAACGCACGCGGCCCGCCTGGACGGCGTTCATGGCTGCGGCGAGCGCCGCCAGTCCGGCAAGCGAGTCGCCGGCGCTGACCGACACGGTGACGCCGGCGTCGAGTCCGGCCGCCTCGCGGACGATCTCGGCCTGCGGGCCGTTGACCAGTTCGGGGCGGGCGAACGCGAGGTGGAGTTCGTCGACGGGCCCTTCGTACCGGGTGAGGCAGTCCTGAGCGGCCTCGATCGCCAGGGTGACGGCGTCCTCATCGCCGTTGGCGACGAGGACGCGGTGGCGGCCACGGCGGACCGAGAACGACGGCGTGTAGCTGCCTGCCGCAACCACAGCAGGTCTGGATAGATCGGGCACGATCAACTCATTTCAGTGGCAGGGATCTCGTCGCGGCGCGGGGTCGGCCGATGGACCTCGGCCCGAGCCGCGTGATTGTGCAGCCGACCAAGGAACGGGCCGAGTGCAGGAGCGGTCGCAGTGCGGAGGTCTGCCGCGCGGGACCCGATCGTTCGCGGGGCGCGCGACCGGGGGTTCGCGGGTGCCGCCGTCCATGTGCCCAGCCCTCTCCGAACGTGTACGTGGCGGGACGAACCGGGTCACGCCAGCCAGTTCTCCCGGGACGGTAACGACACTGCGGACCGAGTGTCAACAGTGTCGTTGATTCATTGGGCTCGAACGCGTCGAGGTTGCCCCCACCTGTGAAGATACTCGTTGAGTGACGCTCATTGACTTCCACTCAACTAAGTCCTACTTTTGGCCGATACCGGTCCGTGTAAGCCGGGTCACAGCTGGCCCGCGCGGCGCCGGTGATCACCGACTGACGAGGATGTGGGACGAGGATGACTGCCACCCCGAAGTTCGCGCACATCGTGTTGCAGACGAACCAGGTCGCCGAGATGCGCGACTGGTACCGGACCGTCCTGGGCGCCGACGTCGTTTACGAGAACCCGGGCATGTGCTTCCTGACCTTCGACGAGGAGCACCACCGGATCGCGCTGGTCGGGTCGCCGGCCGAGCCGTGGGTCGAGCGGACACCATTCACGGTCGGCCTGCAGCACAGCGCGTTCACCTTCCCCAGCCTCGAGACGCTGCTGGAGAAGTTCGAGGACCTCCGCGCGGCCGGGATCGAGCCGCGGGTGCCCATCCAGCACGGCGTGACGACCTCGCTCTACTACCGGGACCCCGACGGAAACACGGTCGAACTGCAGATCGACAACTTCGCCAAGCCCGAGGACGCGACTGCCTACATGACCGGGGCCGAGTACGCAGCCGACCCCGTCGGCCCCTCGTTCGATCCGCGGAAGATGGCCGAGGCCCTGCGCGCCGGCGCCTCCCCCGCGGAGCTCACGACCCGAAGCTGGGCTGTCGACGCCGGCTCGCCCTACGCGGAGCCGATGGCTCGCCTGTTCGCGCCTGCGTGATCAGCGTTTTCGGCAGCGGACCCGGAGTGGTGAGGAGCAGTGTGACGTGCGTGTTGTGAGTGTCGAGGGTCGGCTCGCGGTGGTCGTCGACGGCCAGGTCGTCGACGTCGAGCAGGCCAGCGGCGGGCGGTTCGACGCAGCCCCCCAGGCCGTCTACGCCCGATGGGAGGAGTTCGTGGCGTGGGCCGCCGAGGAGCGTGGCGTGCGACCCGGTGCGGTCTGCGGCCCCGCGCTGGACGAGGTCACCCTGGCTGCTCCGGTTCCGGAGCCTCGGCAGGTCTTCGCGATCGGCCTCAATTACCGCGACCACGCCGCCGAGGGCGGGCTGGAGGCCTCTGACACGACGCCGATGGTCTTCACCAAGTTCCCGTCCTCGGTGGCCGGTCCGTACGATGACATCCCCCTGCCCCCCGGTTCGGTCGACTTCGAGGCGGAGCTCGTGGTCGTCATCGGCAAGCGGGCCGAACGCGTCCCGGCTGACCAGGCCTGGGAGTATGTCGCCGGGCTGACCGTCGGGCAGGATCTGTCCGAGCGGGAGCTGCAGACGGGGCCCCCGAATCCGCCGCAGTTCAGTCTGGCGAAGTCGTTTCCGAAGTTCGCGCCGATCGGGCCGGCTGTAGTGACCCCGGACGAGTTCGAGGACCCCGCCGACCTGGAGATCGGTTGTCACCTCAACGGTGAGCAGATGCAGCAGGCGCGCACCAGCGACATGATCTTCTCGGTCGCCGGCATCGTTGCCTACCTGTCCTCGGTGCTCCCGCTCCTGCCGGGTGACCTGATCTTCACCGGGACCCCGTCCGGGGTCGGTTTCGCCCGAGACCCGAAGCGCCTCATCACACCCGGCGACGTGCTCCTAACCCACGTCGAGGGCATCGGATCGATGAGGCACCACTTCCATGCCGGTCCGGTCCGCTGACCCGGACCGTCCCGTCCCGGCTGACCAACCCCACCCGAATTCGACACGAGCCGCCTTCGGCTGCACTCAATGGGGAGTTGACCTGTGCCTGACAGTCTTGACGTGCCCGTCCTGATCATTGGCGGCGGAGGCTGTGGCCTCTCCAGCTCGATCTTCCTTTCCAACCACGGGATCGACCATCTGCTGGTGGAGCGCCACCAGTCGACCTCCCTCCTGCCGAAAGCGCACTACCTCAACCAGCGGACCATGGAGATCTTCCGTCAGCACGGCCTGGCGGACGAGGTCTACGCGGTCGGCACGCCGATGGAGAACCTCGGCACCGTCAAGATGGTTACGACGCTGGGCGGTGACGGCCCGCTCGACCGCCGCACCCTTCAGGAGATGGACGCCTTCGGCGGCGGATCCCTTGCCAAGGCCTACGACCGTGACAGCCCCGGACCGTCGACGAACTACCCCCAGATCCGGCTGGAGCCGCTGCTGCGGCGGCATGCCGAGAGCCGCGCACCGGGCAGGATCCGCTTCCACCACGAACTCCTCACCCTCACCCAGGACGACGACGGGGTCCTCGCGATCATCCGCGATCGAGACGACGACCAGACCTACACAGTGCGTGCCCGGTATCTGATCGCGGCGGACGGCGGCAAGACCGTCGGACCGATGTTCGGGGTGGAACTGCGGGGCCCCACCGGTCTCGTCGACATGGTCAACCTGCACTTTCGCGCCGACCTGTCGCCCTGGTGGGATGACCGGACGGTGATCACGTTCTTCAACAACCCGTCGGGCGGCTCCACGTGGGGTGCCGGGGCGATGGCCCAGATGGGCCCGACCTGGGGCAAGCGCTCAGAGGAGTGGAGCATCACCTTCGGGTTCCGGCCCGATGACCCGGAGAAGTTCGACGAATTCACGATCATCCCGAAGATCCGGAGCCTGCTCAACCTCCCCGACCTCGACATCATCCCGATCAATCTGAGCCACTGGATCGTCGAGGCCGTGCTCGCCGATCGTTGTCGGGTTGGCCGAGTCCTGTTGGCCGGGGATGCCGCCCACCGGCACCCGCCGACCACCGGCCTGGGATTGAACACCGCCATCCAGGACGCGCACAACCTCGCCTGGAAGCTCGCCGCCGTACTCGAAGGGTGGGCCGCGGACGCGTTGCTCGACACCTACGAGGCCGAGCGCAGACCGGTGGGCGCCCGCAACGTCGAATGGGCGATGTTCACCTTCGCCAACCACGCCGTGGTCGACGCCGGGTTCGGGCTACCGCCGGGAGCGCCGACCGAGGTGGTCGAGCGGGCCTACGCCGAGTACTTCTCCGAGACTCCGCACGGGGCGACACTTCGAGCCCGCTTCACGGAGGTCGCCGACACCCAGCGGACGGAGTTCCAGGCCCACGACATCGAGATCGGGTTCGGCTACGAGGCAGGGGCGCTTGTCCCGGACGGCTCCGAGGCGCCGCCTCGTGACCCGATGGGGTTCGCCTATCAGCCCACGACCCGACCCGGTCACAGGCTTCCGCACGCGTGGCTCGTCCACGACGGGCAGCGACTGTCCACGCACGATCTTGTCGGTGTCCCGGGTGGGTTCGTTCTACTGACAGGTCCGTCGGGGGCATCCGTCTGGGAATCTGCCGCGTCACGAGCCACCGCCAAATTCGGGGTCCCGGTTTCTACGGTGGTGATCGGAGACGGCGCGGCCTACCTCGCTCCGGACGGTGCGTGGGCCCGGTTGCGTGAGGTCGCCGACGACGGCGCGATTCTTGTGCGGCCGGACAACCATGTGGCCTGGCGGGCCCACGACTGCGCCGGCGTTGCGGACGACGAGTTGACCGCCGCGATCGGGACGGTTCTGTACCGCTGACGAACTGCCCTTGAGGGCGACGCCCGCACCATGAGGCTCGACCCGGAGGCGACGAGACGCGGACGAGCCAATCGCGAATGATCGAAAGGAAATTGAAATGTCGAGTTCGACCAGACCGGCGGTTGTCCGCGCCGCGGACGTGCTCCACGCGGGTGACGCGGACCCGGTCCGCCTCCTGGGATTCTTCGATGGGGAAACCGTATTTCAGATGGCCAACAACTCGCCTGTGACAGGTAGGGCCGCCATCGAACGATGGATGGGGGAGTATCTGCAGGGTATTTCCGGGGTCTCGCACGAGCTCATCGAGACATGGGAACGAGACGATTCCATCGCCACCCTCGTGGAGGTTACTTATACGGGGGAGTCGGGTGGTCGAGTCAGACTACCGGCGATGACGCTGATGCGCTTCTCGGGTGAATATCTGGCAGAGTATCGGATCTTCATGGATCCGTCGCCGGTGCGGGAGCTGTCAGGTGCATCTCCGAACGATTCGTGACAGCCATCGCAGCTCGCGGCACGAATTCACATGATTTACCCGGCTTCTGCAGTCCTGTCGCATGAAAACGATGACTTGGAGAGTCGAATGTCTTCGGAACTGGAGCGCACTTTCGAGCCGATCGCGATCCGCAAGACGATTATTCCGAATCGTGTCGCAATTGCGGCGCACGAGACGCGATTTGCCAACGGGCCCGTGATAACAGATGCTCTCGTCGCCTATCACACCGAAAGGGCGAAGGGAGGTGTCGGCCTGATCATTCTCGAGGCGGCGACGGTACATCCGTCGAGTACGGTGAGCAACAATCCTGCCTGCCTGGCGGCTTACGACGACAGGATCATCGAAGGCTACCAGCGTCTTATGGCGGCAGTTCGGCCATATGGCACCCGGGTATTTCAACAACTATGGCATGGCGGCCATCATTTTGGGCCTGGTGACGGGCGTCCGCCAAGAGGCGTTTCTGCCGTCACGAGCCCGATCTTGGGTGTGCCTCCCGTTCC
Source organism: Acrocarpospora catenulata (assembly GCF_018476525.1). Lineage (GTDB taxonomy): Bacteria > Actinomycetota > Actinomycetes > Streptosporangiales > Streptosporangiaceae > Acrocarpospora > Acrocarpospora catenulata. Next base: position 194,471 of record NZ_JAHCST010000009.1, on the reverse strand, counting down.
CCTCGAGCGGGAGGACATCGCCGAGTTGGTCTCGGCATATGCCGACGCGGCCCGACGCGTTGTCGCCGGTGGTCTGGACGGCGTAGAGATAGCTGCCGCTCACAGCTATCTAATTCAGCAGTTCCTGTCGCCGATGACGAACACTCGGGATGATGAGTACGGTGGCTCCCTCGAGAACAGGGCGCGCTTTCTGGTCGAGGTGCTGCGCGCCGTTCGCGATGCTGTCGGACCCGATATGGCAGTCGGCGTCCGGGTGGGTGCCGGTGCGGGAAAGGGGGCAGTTCGCGAGCCTGAACTGAGCGAGGTGGCGAACAGTCTCGTCGATCATGGCCTGATCGACTATCTGAATGTTTCGCAGGGCGACTTCTTCGGTCCGCATATCGCGATCGGCGGAATGGAGACGAAGGCAGGTTACCAGTTGCCATCGAGCGGGCAGATCACCGCTTCGGTCACCAGGGTTCCACGCCTGGTCACGGGCCGGTTTCGTGCCCTGGATGAAGTCGAGGAGGTCCTGCGGTCGGGCGCTGCGGACATCGTTAGCATGGTGCGGGCGCATCTTGCCGCTCCCGATATCGTTGAGAAGACGAGAACCGGCCGTCGCGGAGAAATCAGGCCGTGTATCGGATGTAATCAGGGCTGCCTTGGGGTCATCTCAGGTACGGACACGCGAACCGGGTGTGTGGTGAATCCGATCGCCGGATTCGACGATGTGCTGTCCGAAGACCAGATCGGCCGTACGACGAATCCCCGGAAGGTCGTCGTGATCGGTGGCGGGCCCGCCGGCCTGGAAGCCGCACGAACTGCGGCACTACGTGGCCATGAAGTCGTTCTTTACGAAGCCGCCCCTCGTCTCGGGGGCGCGCTGAATTTCGCACGGCGTGCGCCGAATCTCGGTGGAATCTTCGATGTAGTCACCTGGCAGGAGGCCGAACTGGGCCGGCTGGGCGTGGATGTGCGGAAGTCGAGCCCCATCGACGCGGCGGGAGTACTGCGTCAGGAGGCCGACTTCGTGATCGTTGCCACTGGGAGCGTTCCCGATAAGTCGGGCGTTCTTATCTCGGCTCCGGGTGAACGTGTGGCGGGGGTTGAAGAATCGCACGTAATCTCTTCGGTGGAACTTCTCGGTGACGACAAGCGCGAACTCGGACGGACGGCCGTCGTGTATGACGACGTTGGTCACTACGAGTCGGTGGCGGTCGTCGAGTATCTCCTGGTCCGGGGACTTGACGTCACGGTCGTCACGCGATTCTCGTCCTTTGCTCCGGTAGCCGATCGAACGTTGCGAACTGTTCCAGCGCGGAAGCGCTTCGCTGAATCTGGGCGGCGTTTCGACGTTCGACCGAATGCTCTGCTGACACGTATCTCGCCAGGCTCCTGCGTCGTGCACTCGGTCGACCACGGTGAAACGGAAGTGGCCGCGGATACGGTCGTGCTACTCACGCACCGGACCGCGTGCGATGACCTTTCGGTTGAACTTCGCGCAGCCGGCAAGGCAGTGAGCCGGGTAGGCGATGCCCTTTCGCCCCGAGATCTGCAGACCGCGATCCGTGAGGGACACCTCGCTGGTAGAGGCATCTTGTGATCGGTGCTTCGTAGTAAGCCATTCCTGCTAGTCCGGTCCGGGAAACTGTCAAGAGCCCGGTGGCGGATTGGTGGCTTTTGTCGGGAAACCGCTGAACTCGACGTTCCGCTGAACATCAATTTCTAAATGAGAATGGAGTACACGTGGCAATCGCCAGCGTCATCGTGTCGGCCGTGCTGATCCTCGCGCTAGTCGCCTCCGCCGGAGGCAAGCTGCTCCGGCAGAACTTGCAGATGGAAGTGATGCGCACAGTCGGGGTACCGGAGAACCTTGTGCCGTATCTCGCAGTGATCGAGTTGTTGGGCGCGGGGGGACTGGTGGTCGGCTTCGCTGTGCCGGCGCTCGGAATCGCCGCCGCGATCGGCGTGGTGCTCTACTTTGCCGGCGCTGTCGCGTCCCACCTGCGGGTCGGCGACTGGAGCCTCACCTCGTCCGGAGGAATGCTCGTGCTGAGCATCGCGGCGCTGACGCTCAGCATGCTCACCGCGTGATGGCGGCTCTTCGAACTCAAGAGGCGACCGCATCCCCAGTCGCGCGGGTATGGCCTTGTCGCGGTGTCGGTGCTTGTCGGTCTCACAACAGGGCCATGACCTGCTCGCTCGTTCGCAGTTCCGCGGCCGGGCGGTGGGCCACGACGGATCCGGACCGCAGGACGTAGGCCTCCTCGCTGATCGCGAGGGCGGCCATGGCGTTCTGCTCCGCCAGCAGGATCGAGGTGCCCGTCGCGTCGCGGACGTGCCGGAGGCGATCGAAGATCGTTTCCACCATGACGGGTGACAACCCGATCGACGGCTCGTCGAGCATCAGGACTGTGGGGCGGGGCGTCAGCGCCATCGCCACGCTGAGCATCCGTTGCTCGCCGCCGCTGAGCGCGCCTGCTCGCACGTCGACCCGGCCGGCCAGCGCCGGGAACAGGTCGAGCAGCTCCGCTGCCCGCTCGTTCCTTGCCCTGCGCTGCAGGCTGCGGCCCGCGAGCAGGAGGTTCTGCCGGACGGAGACACCCGGGAAGACGATGTTCTCCTGCAGTGAGGTGCCGAGCCCGGCCCGGACCCGATGCCACGGCGGCGTGCCGAGCAGCGATGCCCCGTCGACGGTGACGCCTCCGGCGACCGGGGTGATCAAACCGGACACCACCCGCACGAGCGTCGTCTTGCCGGCGCCGTTCGCGCCGAGGAGGCAGGTGATCGCACCACTCCGGACGGTGAGGTCGACATCGCGGAGGACGCGGGAGGAACCGTATCCAGCGGTCACCCCCCTCACGACGAGCGCGTCAGGCATGCGCCGCACCTCCGCCGACGTACTCCGACAGCACCGTGGAGTCCGCGAAGACCTCGTCGGGGCTGCCCTGCCGGAGCACCTGGCCGCGTGTCATGAACACGACGTCGTCGCACCACATCCGGATTACCTCCACATTGTGTTCGATCACCCCGACCATCGCGCCCCGCTCGCGCAGGATCCGGATCTCGTTGCCGAAGTGATCAAGGGCGTTAAGGTCGACTCCTGAGCTGGGCTCATCGAGGAACACGACCCGCGGTTCGGTCATCAGGACCCGCGCCAGCGAGACGAGCTTGCGCTCCGCGTACGAGAGCTCTCGGACCCACCGATCGGCGCCGTCGCCGAGGCCGAGCCGATCGAGTACCTCCGTGGCGGCGTCGAGATTCGGCCTCCGCGCCGATCGCCGTTTGCCGCGTCGCGCGACGGAGGTGCTCTCCTCCCGCGCGTCACGCGCCTCGCGGGCAACGAGCAGGTTCTCCAGGACAGTCATCCCGTCGAAGAGCCGCAGGTCTTGGAAGGTTCGCCCGACTCCGATCCGGGCGATCTCCAGCGGAGAGAGGGAGTGGAGGCCGTGCCCGCCCAGCCTCACCGTGCCGCGGTCCGCCTTGACGAACCCGGTCACGATATTGACGATGGTGCTCTTCCCGGCGCCGTTCGGGCCGATCAGCCCTGTTACGCCACCGCCTCGCATCGAGAACGTGCAGCCGTCGAGCGCCTGGACCCCGCCGAAGCTCTTCGAGACGTCCTCCACCGTCAGCACGTCGTGCGTGCCCCCGCACGCGGCGGTGGTCATCGTGCCCTCCTCAAGGTGCTCCTCAACCAGGTCGTGAGCTGCGGGCGTCGTTCTGTCCGGTCGCTGCGGGGCTTGATCCGCACTGAGGCTCTCTCCCGGAGCAGACCGTTGGGCAGCAGGAGCATCGCGAGCACCAGGAGCAGACCGAAGAGGAACTGGGGCAGATGCTGGTCCACGGACCCGCCGAACGACACGTACGCGGGGAGCCGCTGCAGGAGGATGACGATGACCGCGCCCACGGCGGCACCGGCGAGCCGCGTCTGGCCACCGAGCACAACGATGGTGAGCACCATCACCAGCTGGTCGAGGCCGAAGGAGTGGGGCGACACGAATCCGGCGGTGGCGACATAGAGTGCGCCGCCGATCCCCGCGACGCCGGCCGAGACGGCGAACGCCTGGACGAGTGGCGCCGTCCGTGGGATGCCGTAGGCCGGCGCGGCATGGCGGTTGTCCCGCAGGGCCCGGAGCCGGCGTCCCCACGGGCTCGCCGTCAGCGCCCACAGCCCGAGCGCGACCACAGCCAGGACCGGAACCGTCAGAGCGAGCAGTTCGGGTGGGTCGAGCAGCGCCACGCCGCTGACGGTGAGCGGAGGTATCGCGGAGATGCCGTTGGCACCTCCCGTGAGCCCCCGGAGGTTGGTCACCACATCCTCGAACACGAACTGCGCTGCGAAGGTGACAAGCAGAGCGCTCTCGCCCGCGCCCGCGACAGCGGCAAGCCCTATCACCGCCCCGACCGCCGCGGCGACGACCGGCGCCATGAGAAACCCGAGTCCTGGGCTCTCGTAGACGGACGCGAGGAGCGCCGTGGTGTATCCGCCGACGCCCATGCAGGCGACCTGGGCCACCGAGAACACGCCGCCGTGCCCGAAGACGAGCACCAGTCCCTGCGCGACGACCGTCCAGATGCAGATCGTGAGCAGAACCGCCAGCAGGTAGGTCATGATGCCGCCAGCTGCATGACCCGCCGGCGCTGGACCTGGCGCACCACGATGCGACGGGCGAGTAAGGTGACGACGATCGCGGTGAACAGCACCGTCCGATCCCATTGGGCGGGCAGTTGCCAGCTGATCAACGCGACGACGACCTGGAGCAGCACGGCGGCCGCGACCGGACGCACCAGCGACTGGTGGCCACCGACCAGCACCGCGCCGAAGGCCACCAGGAACGGCCCGACGCCGATAGCCGGATCGACGCCCGCGACGACACCGGACACAACTCCGGCCGCACCCGCGAAGACCGCCACCAGGACGTAGGTCAGTACCTGTGCCGCGGGTTCGTTCACTCCAGTCACGAGAGCGAGCTGCCGGTTCTCGGAGAGTGCCTCCAGGGAGAGGCCGAGCGAGGTCCGCCGCAAGAACGTGAGCAGCGCCGGGATCAGCAGGATCGCCAGTCCGATGGCGGCCAGGTCGGCCGTGCTGAAACGGAAGCCGACGACCTCCACCGTGGTCTGCACCCCTGAGAAGGGATAGCGGCGGACGGGCCCGTAGACCCATCCGAGCGTCGCCTGCGCCATCGCGAGCAGTCCGAGCGTCGCGATGAGGATGGCGTCCGGATTCGCTCCGCGGCGCAACAGCGGCCGGTGCGCCAGCAGGAACAGCAGCGCGGCGTAGCCCGCTGCCGCGCCGACTCCAAGCACGGCTGAGGGCAACAGCGGCAGCCCGAGGTCCTGGAACGACACCGACCCATAGCCGGCCACGACGAAGACGGCCGGCAGATGGAAGTCGATGAGGCCGACGACCCGCCAGGCCAGCGCGATCCCGACCGTGAACAGCGCGGCGAGAGCACCGGACGAGAGCCCGTGGGACAGGACAGCGGTCACGACAGTCTCCCTCAGCCGGCCAACGGCGTGTAGGTGTGCACCTGCTCGAAGCCGCTCGTAGACACGCGGAACACCCCGAATGCCAGGTCCGTGCTGCCGTCAGGCCGGAAAGTGTACTTTCCGACGGTTGGCGCGCTGCCGCCGTCGCGGCGGATCTCGTCGATCAGGGCCCGGCCAGTGATCGACCCGCCGACCGCCCTCGCGGCGGTGCCCGCCTCGACGACGGAGTCATAGGTCAGCAGGGCGTGGATGGTCGTCCTCGCCACGAGGTCTGACAGCGGCCCGGGCGTGGACGCGGGCACGTCGTTGCCCGACACATAGACGCCGTCCTGCGCGGTCGGGAGGGACGACAGGGCCGCTGTCTTCGCGCCGGAGTTGCTCAGGAAGACACCGGAGTAGCCGAGCTCGCGCCCCTGGCGCACGGCGAGACCGGCATCGTCTCCGGAGGTGGCGGCCAGGAAGATGGCGTCCGGGTTCGCGGCGAGGACCTTCGACAGCTGAGACCGCACGTCGGTGCTGCCCTGTGGGTAGGACTCGACCGCGACGATCTCCTGGCCGGCTTTTCGCGCCGCGTCCTGTGCCGCCGTGGCCATCGACTGGCCGAACTCGTAGTCGACGTACAGCACCCCGACGCGGCCGGCGGCGGCCCCTCCGGAGGCGAGGAAGTCCCACATCGCCGCCGCCTCGGTCGCGGGCAGAGCCTGCATCTGCTGGGCGAGCGTGGCGCCGTTGGCGTACGGCGTGGCGCTGCTGGAGATCAGCAGGCTGGCCACTCCCCGGCGTTCGAGGTAGGGAACGATCGCCGAGACGACGTTCGAGCCGGAGCACAGGACGACCTGCACGCCGTTCTGCTCGACCGCCTTCTGCGTGTTCTCCATCGCGAGGTCGGCATTCAGCTGACCGGTGTCGATCGGAACGATCTCGACCGTCGGCCCGCCGTCGGCGGAGACCTTCTGGGCGCCCAGGTCGGCGCCCTTCGCTATACCTTCCCCGACACCCGCAAGGCCAGGACCGTTGGGCACGCAGACGCCCACCTTCAGGGTGCTCTCCGAGGTGTTCGACGATGTCCCGCCGTCATCGCCGCACGCTGCCACCGCGAGCATCACCGCGGTGGCGGCCACTATCCGGGCATGGCGAAGCCATAAGACGACCATGTCGTTCTCCGATGTCTCAGGGCCGGAACCAGTGCGATCCGGACATGTGACCCGGAACGATAATTACCGGTCGCAGGGTTGTCAACGCACCTGTTTACAGCTTCCGTGTCCCGAGAACGCAATATCAACGACTCCGTTGACATTTCGGCCCGCACGGACGAGCATCGGTCGCGACCCAAGCTCGACGAGAGGTGAGAACGATCGTGACGAGTGTGCCCGCCCTGGCGTCCCACCGGTGGACCTGCCCGCTCAGGGCCCGCGATGATGCCCTCCTCCGTCAACGCCTTCGGTGCGTCACTCCTCGTCGTCTGTGCGCCCGGTCGTGCTCGTGACCGGTGGCTGTGGACGCTTGGCGCGGCGCTGGACGGGCGAGTCGGCGGCGAGCGCGGCGCAGGCGTTCAGCAGCCTGGGCTCGATCCGCATGCCGGCACGCGTCCAGGTGCCGTCGGCGCGGTTGCCCGGGGTGTTGTCCACCTCGGCGCGCATCCGCAGGTAGATGGACAGGACGTTGGCCGCGGACAGGTCGAGGGCGAGGGTGAGGAAGTGGCTGCACCCCAGAGTGCCGCCGAGCACCTCGAGGACCTGCCGCCGGTAGCCGCGCCGGATGCTGAGGCCGCGCAGCCGGGAGACCGGCGCGACCGTAACGGCGCACTGGTCATAGGGCTGCTGTGCGGAGTGGGCGGAGATCTCCCGGATCGTCAGGTCTGGGATCGTGATCGTCGCATCCAGGCGGAGGTCGTGGATCACCTCGATGTCGGCGGGATCGTCGATGGCCGTGCTGGTGTCCCGCAGCGTGGCGACGACCCGCATCTCGGTGTCGGAGACGGGTAGGACGTCGAGGTGCTTCTCGCGCCGGGCGCCGCGCGGCGCGAAGGAGCGGCCGGCCATCTACAGTACCGCCACGGGCGCCACCGGGCTGCCGACCGCTTGGTGTATCGGCAGCGGGGCGACGACGAGGAGGAAGTCGCGGCGGCCGGCCGCGGCCAGGGCCTGGGCGAGCGCGTCCAGCGCGAGCAGTTCGAGGAAGTAGACTCCGTGGTCGCGGATCAGCGCGATGTGCAGGGGCGAGGCGCAGGACGGGTCGCTCGACGGGGAGACCTCCACGCCGATCGTGTCGGCGCCGACCAGCGCGAAGCCCGCCTCCAGGATCCACTCGACGCTGTCCACGTCCAGCCCCGGCCAGGACTCGGTGCCGATCGACGGGTCCGCGCGCCACAGCGCCGGCCAGCCGGTCCGTACGAGCAGCGCGTCGCCGGGGCGGGGGTCGCAGCCGTCGAGGGCCGCGCGGAGGACGTCGACGGGCACCGGGGTGCCGGGTTCGAGGCCGTCGGCGCCCTCGGGCACCGCGTCGACGAGCAGCCCCCGGCAGACGAACGGGCCGGCCTTGTCGATGCCGCAGCGTTTGGCCCCGCGGCTGGTGACCTCGTCCGAGCTGAACCCGCCGTACATGACGCCGTCCTGCCAGACGTGCGCGAGGGCGTCGAGGTGCGTGGCGCCATGGCAGGCGAGCAGGATGGAGTCGTCGGCGAAGCCGAAGCCGGGCCGCTCGGGCAGGCCGGCGGCGTAGTCGCCTCCGTCCCGGCTCATGAAGTGCACCGGTGGGGTCCGCATGGCGGCGATCGGCGCCGCCCCGGCCCGGATCGGCTGGGCCAGCGGGATGACCGTGCCGTGGCTCGCGCTGTCCAGCCCGCGCCGGACCGCCCGTTCGTCGACCAGGTTGAGGGCTCCGCGTTCGTCGCCAACCTCGAACCGATACCGCATGGCAACCTCCCAAGAACGACGGCTCACCTGCCTCAAGGAGATTATCAACGGAGTTGTTGACAGGTCAACGCGGCCAGGTTCCGCCCCATGAGACGGCCCCGCACCGGCGGCCGGCTGGGGACCCGCCCGGCCGCCTGTGACGGTTCAGTCGATCACGGGTGCGTGGTTCAGCCCAGGGAGGACCAGCGATCCCGCGTCGACCTGCAGCTCCGCGCCCGTGACGTGCCCGGCCTCGTCCGAGGCCAGCCACGACATCGCCGCCGCGACAGCGGACGGCGGAAGAGCGGAGCGGTTGCGCAGCGCCGCCATCTTCCGGAAGAACGCGGTTCGAGGTGAGTCCCCGCCGAGCCGGCCCGTCTCCTCGTTGTCGATCATCGGTGTGTGCACGGCACCGGGCAGGACGGTGTTGACCCGGACGTCGTGGTCGCCGAGTTCCAGCGCGAGGCACTTCATCAGGCCCAGCAGCCCGTGCTTCGACGCCGTGTAGGCCGCCAGCCCCTTGCGCGCGCTGCGGGCCTGGACCGACGCGGTGGCGAGGATCACTCCCGAGCGGCGCTCGATCATGTGCGGCGCGACCGCCTTGGCGGTCCGCCAGACTCCACCGAGGTTGACATCGAGGACCGCCTGCCACGTCTCCTCGGCGATCTCCCAGAACTCCGCCGACTGCATGATCCCGGCGTTGGCGACCACGACGTCCAGGCGCCCGAACTCCTCGAGACCGCGGGCGACCGCCTCGTCCAGCGACGCCTGGCTCCGCACGTCGACGGGGACGGCGAGGCAGCGCCGGCCCAGGGCGCGTACTGCACTGGCGGTCCCGTCGAGGTCGTCCCGCCAGGCGGTCGTGGACTGGGCTCCCCGGACGGGGGCGCCGACGTCGCACGCGACGACGTCGGCACCCTCCGCGGCGAAGGTCTCGGCCACGGCGCGCCCGATCCCCCTCGCGGCCCCGGTGACGAGGACGGCTTTGTCCAGATGGCGGGTCACCGGACGCTCTCCTCGCCCCTCGCGAGGTCCGCGGGGGACGCGGCGGGAGGGAGCGCGGTACGTCCTGGGCGCGGAGGAAGCAGGCCCTCGAGGTCGGCCTTGATGGCCAGCGCGAGGTAGCGCGAGAAGGTGCGACACTCGATGAGCGAGCCCCCCATCAGCCAGAACCCGTCCTGGTCGAGGCGCCGCCACATGTTGCGCATGAAGCCGTCCTCGTCGAAGTCCCAGATCGGGCCGATCCGGTCGGCCAACTCGTCGCCGAACATGCGGCGTACGGCCTCCTGCTGGTTCTCGTAGCCGGTCGCCAGCACGACCAGGTCGCTCTCGATCGTCGTCCCGTCGGCGAGGAGTGCGCCGTCCCGGGTGAAGCGGACGATGTCACGCGCCTGGACGACCCGGATCCGTCCGTCGGCGATGAGGTCGGAGCATCCGACGTTGATGTAGTAGCCACCTCCCGTGCGCAGGTACTTCATGTGGAAGCCGGTGCCGTCCGGGCCCTGGTCGACCTCGAATCCAGCGGCCTGGAGCCGCCGCAGCAGCTCCCCGTCTATCTCGGTCGTGCGCCGCGTGATCCGCTGGTAGGACTCCTTGAGCACCGGATAGGGGATCGACGCTGTGATGAGGTCGATGTCCTCGACGGGCGGGCCCTCGGAGAAGAGCGAGTACACCAGCGTGCCGCTGGGGATCAGGCTGACCACGCACGTGGGGCCGCGCTGGACCATCGTGACCTGGGCCGCGCCGTTCTCGTGCAGTTCCTGGGCCACGTCGTGGCCGCTGTTGCCGGTGCCGACGACGATCGCCCTGCGGCCTCGGTACTCGATTCCGCTGGTGAACCGGCTCGAATGCACGACCTCCCCGGCGAAGTCGTCGAGCCCGGGCATCGACGGGATGGTGGGCGTCCCGCTCACACTGCCGGTGGCGAGGACGATGTGCGGGCACCGCACGACCCGCTCCGTCCCGCCGGCCCTCCCCAGGTGCGCCGTCCACAGCCGGGATCCCTCGTCGTAGGTGGCTCCCCGGAACTCCGTGCCCGTCCAGACGTTCAGCTCCATGAACTCGGCGTACGCCTCAAGGAAGCCGGCGAGCTTGTCCTTCGGCACGAAGGTGGGCCAGGTCGGCGGGAAGGGGACGTACGGCAGGCTGTTGGCCCACACCTCGTTGTGGAGGGTCAGCGAGTGGTAGCGCTGCCGCCAGTTGTCGCCGATCCGATCCAGCTTCTCCACGATCAGCGCGTCAACGCCGATCTGGCGCAGCCGGGCGCCGAGGATGAGCCCCGCCTGGCCTCCGCCGACGACCAGCACCTCGGGGTCCCGGTCGGCGTACTCCTGTTCCTTGCGGCGCTGGTCCGCCCAGTTGTCGCCGCTGAAGTTCGAGGAGTACTCCAGCCCCGTCGGACGCCGCTCGCCGATCTGCTCCTCGAACCCGCGCAGCTCGTGCAGGGTGGTCAGCAGGATCCAGGCGCGCGGGCCGCCGGGGGGCGCGCCCTCGACGGGCAGGCGGACGAAGCCGTGCCCGCGCCCGACAGCGGTCTCGAACTCGAAGAACGCTTCGACGACGCGCCTGCCGGAGCGCTTCACCAGCCGGGGCAGCGATCGGCCGGGCGCCTGGCGGAACTCGCCCGGACGGACCTCGGGCAGGGCCGCGCGCAGCGCGGTGACGATCGCGTCCCGGCCGGCGAAGGTCCGGTACTCCCAGGTGAAGGAGAGGATGTCCCGCCAGTAGGCGTCGTCGAGGAAACAGGCCGCCAGGCGCTCCGGATCGCCGGTCCAGGAGGCCGTCTCGAACTCCCGCAACCAGGAGGAGAACACTTCCTCCGCCACAACGGGTGCGGTCTCGTCCACCATGGTCATCGCCGAACTCCTTCATCGTCTCCTGGCGCGCTGCCGTTCTCGGCGCCCGTGAGGCCTATTGATAGGCCTCACGGCCCGTCCGTGTCAACACATGCGTTGACAGTTGCCTGGAGGCCATCGAGGAACTCACGGGCCGGAACCGGCCCGGCGCCGTCATGAACGGGGAACGGCGACGACCTCAGGAACCGCGCACGCGGCGCTGTTCCCCCGCCCAGTACGGCTCCCGCAACACCTTGCGCTGGATCTTGCCGACCGGGCTGCGCGGCAGCGGGCTGTCCCGGAACACGACCGTATGGGGCTTCTTGTAGGAGCCCAGCAGGCGCGTGCAGGTCTCGATGACCGTGCCCTCGTCCAGGTTCGCGTCCGCGGGCTTCACGACCACGGCCATCGGCGCCTCGCCCCACTTGTCATGCGGCACGCCGAAGACGACGACCTCCCGTACGTCCGGGAGCGTCTGGATCGCCTGTTCCAGCTCGGCGGGCCAGATGTTGAAGCCGCCGGAGACGATCATGTCATCGACACGGTCGACGACGTAGAGGTAGCCGTTCCGGTCGAGCCGGCCGATGTCGCCGGTGAGCACCCAGCCGTCCCGCAGCCGGCGGTCGCTCAGCTCGGGGTCGCCCCAGATGCCGGTCATCTGTCCGTCGCAGCGGATGGCGATCTCGCCCTCCTCGCCAATGGGCAGGGAGTTGTTGTCCGGGTCCCGGATCTCCAGCTCGGCGAACGGCATCACGCGGCCGGCGGAGACGATCGGCTCGGACCCGGAGACCTCAGAGAACCACTCCTTGGATCCCATGAAGGAGACCGGCACGGCCTCGGTCTGGCCGTACATCTGGAACAGCCTGTCCCCGAACACCTCGTGCCCGGCCCGCGCGGTGCGGACGCTGATCGGTGCACCGGAGATCATCACGGCCTTGAGGGACGGCAGGTCCTGCCTTCGGCGGTCGACCGCGGCCACGATGTCGGCGATCATGGTGGGGACCGCGAAGAACCAGCCGATCTCGTCCCGTGCGACGCGCTCGACGAAGCCGTCGGCCTGGAATCTGCGGTCCAGCACGTTGCACCCGCCCGCCAGCCACACGGGCAGGAACAGGTACCCCGATCCGTGGCTGATCGGACCCACGTGCAGGCACCTGTCCCCAGGCTCGATCGGAGGCAGCATGAAGAACCAGTCGCGGGTGGTGTTCATCCAGGCCCGGTGGGTGTAGGCGATGCCCTTGGCCCTGCCGGTGGTCCCCGCCGAGTGGCGGATGATGAAGGCGTCGTCGAGTTCGACGCGCGGGTCGGGGTCGGTGTCGGGGAACGAAGCGAGCCAGTCCTCATAGCCTGAGTCGCGGACGATCAGCGTGATGCCGAGCTCGTCCACGATGTCCTTGATCTCGTGGGCGTACTCCTCGGCCACGACGGCGACCTTGCACCCGGTGCCCGAGAGCATGTAGCGGTGCGCGACGGACGAGTTGCGCCGGTAGAGCGGCACGCGGATGAGGTTCGCGACGGCGGAGCCGATGTAGAAGTCGGCCGCCTCGACGCAGTTGTCCTCGAGGACCGCCACGCGGTCGCCGGGTTCGAGGCCGGCCGCGAGGAGCGCGTTGGCCAGCCGCGTCCCGCGCCGCCAGACCTCACCGAACGTCAACTGACGGCCGTCGCTGGCGATGGCGGGGCGGTCCCAGTGGAACTGTGCGGAGCGACGCATGGCGGTCCTGACGTCCAGCACGACGCTCACCTCCTTGCTGTTGTGGTGCCACCACCCGGGAGGGGGGGTGAATGTCTGAACGGCATCGAAACGCGCCATCGGCGATCTGTCAACGAAACCGTTGATAACTTATTGATGCGGTTCTAAGCTCAACGTGTCCGACTCGGCGGCGTACCGCCGAGGACGTGTGAGCGGCTTCCCGGATGGCAGCCGAGGTGCCCGCGCACGGCCGGACATGACGATCCCGATGGGCTCGTGCGCGTTCGGAGGAGAGACGGCAAATGGTGGACCGCGTCCCTGTCCAAGATCTTCGTGTGGAAGGACCAGCCGTACCACAGGCGGGTACGCACGCTGGGCAACAAGGCGTTCACGTGTGCCGGTGTCTCGATATGCCGGCGCCAGACGCCTTCGCGCTCACGCCTCAGGCGCCGCCAGTACGCCGCGTAGGAAGATGTCGGCCATTTCCCGCCCGACCTGTGCGCCGCTCAGCCGCCCTCCCGGGACGAACCAACGGTGGGTCCAGTTGACCGCGCCGAGCACCGCGAACTTGATGATGTGCGGGTCGGCGTTCCGGCGGAACTCCCCTGACTCGACGCCGTCGCGGGCGATGCGGAGCACCGCCTCGTCGTATCGCCGCGCGAGCTCCAGCAGGTGGCGCTCGTCGGGGGACTCCGACTCCGACAGCCTGCGCATGTCCTCCTGGACGTACAGATGAAGGTAGGGATAGTGCCGTTCGTAGGACTCGGCCAGCGACTCGATGATCGTGCGCAGGCGCACGGTGGCCGGCTCGTCGGAGGCGGCGACCTTCTCGATCAGCTCGACGTTCGCCTGCACGGCCTGTTCGACCAGGCCGAGGAAGATCTCCTGCTTGCTCGCGAAGTAGTAGTACACGCTCGCCCGGTCGCTGCCCAGCCGCTGGGCGATGTCGTTGATGCTCAACGCCTGGTAGCCCCGCGCCCGGAGTGCGTCCGCGGCCGCGGCCAGCACCGCGTTGCGCCGCTCCACCCAGCTCGCGTTCTGCTCCCGGCGGGCCAGCGCCCGGCGGCGCCCGATCCCGCTGGACCCCTCGTTCACCGGCCGTGGCACCCGAACGCACCTCCTGATATCCGCGACAGCGCGCCACCGCACGCGCCCAATGACCGTCTCAGACCCGAACCTTATCAACCACGCCGTTGACCGTCTGGAGAGGAAGGCGGTGTGCTCTGTGCCCACGTGCAGGGAGTGGCGGTGAGATTGGCATGTCACTGGCCAGGTCAGGCCGGTCGTTCCCGGTCAGCGGGGCCGCTGGATGTGCTCGGCTCCTTTCCCGGAGCGGTTCGCGATTCGGGAAAGGATTCGGCGGACCCCTTCGGCGAAGGCCGGGCGGCGGGTGGACCACTCCTGCGCCTCCGCCTCCTCCGCGAGCGCGGTGCCGTGGTCCAGGGTGGTGACGGAGCTCCGCAGGGTGGCCACCAGCCGACGGGTGTAGGCGGCCTCCTGCCCGTCGAGCCGGCGGCCGAGCTCGATCGCGGCCGGCAGCAGCTCGTCGGCGGGCAGGCGGCGCGCGAGCAGGCCCACGGACACGGCCTGTTCGGCGTCCCACACCTCGCCGAACAGCGACGCCAGGGTGGCCTGTTGCAGGCCCACGGTGCGGGTCAGCATCCAGGCGTGCCCACCGCCCGGATGGATGCGCAGCTGGGCGAACCGGGTGTCGAACAGCGCTCGATCGCTTCCCAGCCGCACGTCGCAGGCGAGCGCCAGGTTGAACCCCGCGCCGACGGCCGGTCCGTTTACCGCCGCGATCGTGGCCAGCGGCGACTCCCTGACCCGGAGAAATCCGTCATAGACCTGCCGTACCAGATGGAAGTCGCCCGCCGCGGCGGCCTGGAGCGTGCTCAGATCCGCCCCCGCGCAGAAGGCGGGACCGGTCCCGGTCACGATCACGCACCGGGCAGCCGGATCCGACTCGATCTCGTCGAACGCCGCGGACATCGCGGTGACCAGCGGCGCCGACAGGACGTTGCGACGCTCCGGATCGTTCAGCGTGAGGACGGCGACACCGCCGTGACGCTCCACGAGGACGTCGGCGCGGCCCTCGCCTGCTCCTCCGGTCGCCGCCGTCATACGGTCACCCAGTCCCATACGCCGGTCTCCGCCGCCAGTGCGTCCGCCGCGAGCCGTTCGGCCCACGCGCTCGCTGAGCCGTACTCCTCGCGCCAGGACCACATCGCCACCGTGAGCCGGGAGAGCTCGTACTCCTGGGTGATGCCGATGGCGCCGTGCAGCTGATGGGCGATGCGCGACCCGGCCGACGCGGCGCTCGCGGTGCGGATCTTCGCGGTGGCCGTGGAGCGCAGGTCGGCCGGAGAGGGAGCGGCCGACTGGGTTTCGGCGGCCACGGACACCGCCGCCCGTGCCGCCGCCACCTCCCCGGCCAGGGCGGCCAGCTCGTGCTGCACCGTGGCCAGGCGGGACAGCGGTCTGCCGAACTGCACGCGCTGCGAGCAGTAGGCGACGCTCAGCTCGAGCGCCCGCTCGAGCGCGGCGGCGATCTGCACGCTCCGGGCGAGCGCTCCCAGCTCGCCGACGGCCGATGGGGCGGGCCAGGGGAGGGGCCGGCTGCGGGCGAGCGGGGTGGCGTCCACGACCTCGACGTCGTCGCGCGCCTCTCCGGCCAGGTTGGCGCCGGGGGTGATCTCGGCGTCCGCGCGGTCGACGATCACGAGCTCGTAGGCCGTCTCTGCGGCCGGCACGACCGCGAGCAGGTGCGAGGCGTGCCGGGCCCAGGGCACCCGGGCGGCTGAGAACCTCACCGCGCCGTCCAGGATCCGGGCGGCGCGGGCGTCGACCGGGACGACGCACGTGGCTCCGGGGGGAAGCGGGAGACCGGCGCCGGTCATCAGCCGGTTGGTGACGAGGACGACGTCCGCCAGGGGCGACGGCAGTGCCAGGGCCGCGGAGGCCGCAACCACCTCGCACGCGTCCTGGAGCGTCCCGCCCTCGCCGCCGAGCTCCTCGGGGAGCCCGA
Source organism: Acrocarpospora catenulata (assembly GCF_018476525.1). GTDB lineage: Bacteria > Actinomycetota > Actinomycetes > Streptosporangiales > Streptosporangiaceae > Acrocarpospora > Acrocarpospora catenulata. Next base: position 178,550 of record NZ_JAHCST010000009.1, on the reverse strand, counting down.
CCTTCGTCCAGCCCTGCGCGACGAGGCCGGCGAGGGCGGTGTGGCGCGTCTCCTCGGTCCAGGCTCCGCCGGGTCCGCGCGACAGCTCCTCGGCGAGCAGTTCCTCCACCGCGATCCTGACCTCGGAGCTCATCGCGACACCAGCTCTCGGCCGACGATCCCGCGCAGGATCTCATTGGTGCCGCCCCGCAGCGTCGCGTCCGGGGCGTGCAGCACCGCCTCCGCGAGCAGACGGGTGTAGTCGTCCTCGGAGCCGGCGTCGGGCTCCACCGGGGCGAGGGCCCGCGCCGTCGAGACGACCCTGCCCTCGAAGCGGCTGCCGAGGTCCTTGACCAGCGCCGCCCGCACGGACGGCGGCTCGCCCCGCTCCAGGGAGTCGGCCACCTCCCGGGAGAGGCGGCGCAGTGTCCGCAGCTCGGCCAGGAGCTCCCCCAGCGCGGGGTGCGGGACCCCGACCCGGCGGGCGAGCGCGAACAGCAGCGGGGCCGTGGACATGAACCGCTCCGGGCCGCTCCGCTCGTAGGCCAGCTCCGCCATGACCTGTGCCCAGCCCTCGCCCTCCCGGCCCAGCAGCCCGTCGTCCGGAATGGCGACGTCGTCGAGCACGACCTCGTTGAAGTGGTGTGCGCCGTCGAGCGTGACGATGGGGCGTACGGTGACGCCCGGAGCCGACAGATCGACGATGAACTGCGACATCCCCTCGTGCCGGCGGCCGGAGTCCGGAGGCGAGGTCCGGACGAGAGCGATCATGTAGTGGGCGAGGTGCGCGTGGCTCGTCCAGATCTTGGTGCCACGCAGCGTCCAGCCGCCGGTGACGCGCCTGGCGCGGGTCCGGATGGACGCGAGGTCGGAACCGGTGTCGGGCTCCGACATACCGATAGCGAAGAAGCGCTCCCCCCGGGCGATCGCCGGCAGGTGGAGACGCCGCTGCGCGGGCGTCCCCAGCTTGAGCAGGGCCGGCCCGACCTGCCGGTCGGCGAACCAGTGCGCGGCCACCGGCGCCCCGGCCGCCAGAAGCTCCTCGATCACCACCAGACGTTCACGCTCCGGCCGCCCGCGCCCGCCGTACTCCTCGGGCCAGGTCATGCCGATCCAGCCCCGTTCCGCCAGGGCCCGGCTGAACTCCGGGGAGGGGGAGGTCATCCACGAGTCGCAGTGAGGCCGAAAACCGTGGCGGTCGCGCCTATGCGCCAGAAATGCCCGCACGTCCGCCCTTAGCTCTGACTCGCCGGGCCCCTTGGACGACGACGGGTGGTCGAGCGTCTCACCGACCGGCCTGGTCGACATGGTCATCCGCCGCACCCTTCGATGTGCCGCTCGTCCCACCGGACGTCTCTGCGGGCGCCGGTGGCACAGGAATGCGGGGCACCCGGCCCGGTGCCCCGCGTAAGTGACGGTAACGGCCCCAACGGAGTGTGTCAACGACAGCGTTGACGCGACTGCATGGTACCTCCGCCGCGAGGCACGGCCCGCTCGCCCGATGGTCCCGGCCGGTCAGGCGGGCAGGGTCCACCTCTGCCAGGCGTTGCTGTTGGCGTCCCAGATCTGCAGGCGGGTGCCGTTGGCGGTGCTGCCGCCGGGGACGTCCAGGACGCGGCCCGACTGAGGGTTGCGGAGCTGGCCGTTGCCGACGCTCTGCCACTGCTGGGCGCCGGATCCGTTGCAATCCCAGATCTGGATCTGGGTGCCGTTCGCGGTGCCCTGGCCGACCACGTCCATACACTTGCCCAGCGCCCGGATCGTGCCATCGGTGCCGATCGTCCAGCGCTGCGCGGCTGTGCCGTTGCAGTCGTAGAGCCCAACGGCCGTGCCGTTCGCGGTGCCCGCCCCCGCCACGTCGACACACTTGCCGCCCACGCCCGTGATCGGACCCGTACGCGCCGGCTGCGAGCCCGTCAGGATGCTGATCTCACCGCGATTGAGGACGCGGCCGTCGTAATAGGTGGCCTTCACGCCGTCGTCGGTGTTGTACTCGGGCTTGATCAGCCAGTCCATCCACACACTGAAGTACGTCCATTTCGGCTGCGCGGCCATCTGAGCCGGGGTGGGTGTGCGGCCGACCTCTGCCAGGGCGATCGGTTTTCCGCGGGAGATGTTCTGCATCGCCTGGTACCAGTCGTTCGAGGGGAAGTACTGCACCCACACGTCGAGCGTCACGAGGTCGACGTAGTTGTCACCCGGGTAGTAGTCGCCGACGCTGCCGGCTTTGCCCGCGAGGTCCTTGACGTTCCAGACCCAGACAATGTTGTCGAAGCCCTTCCCGACCAGGTAATCATGTGTGATCTGGAACAGTTTGCGACTTCCGTTCGCGCCTGGACGCCCGCCCCACCACGACCACGCTTCGTTAATCTCGTGCTGCGGCCGGAACAGGACAGGGATTCCGGCGTTCTTGAGCTGCTGGAAGTAGAGCACCGTCTGGTCCAGGCGCCGCTTCCACGAGGTGTTGAGCGGTGTGCCGTCGGTGACGAGTTCGTTCCACTGGGAATCGGACAGCCAACTGCCCTTCACGGGCCAGGAGCCGCCCTCGAAGTCGCAGGTCGCGACGAGCGGTACGCATGCGTGCCAGGTGATCGCCGGGATCGAGCCCGCCGCCCAGGCCGCCTTGGCCTGGTCGAACACGCGCTGCCGGTTGTCGATGTCATTCTGGCTGAAGCCGAAGTCGCCACCCCAGACGCCCGGGAAGAGCCCGGTGATGTCGCGGACCTTGTTCGTCCACTGCGTCGGGTTGCTGTTGGGCCCGTCCTGCTGACCGGACAGCCAGTTGCGGCCGGTCAGGCCGGCGAAGTAGTTGATCACGTCAGTACGCGTCACCCCCGGAGGGGCCGGAGGCGCCGCCGCGGCCGGAGAGGTACCGCCGAGCGCCACCGTGGTGGCCAGGACGATGGCCGATAAGGCCCTCAGGAATCGGACGTGAAAGTGTCTGGACATGGACCGGTGTCCCCTTTCGGTGGGGATGGATACCGTCGAGTAACTGTAACGTTTTAGTTCATCCTTGCGTCGGGACGTTAAAAGGGACCCGCGCCACTGTCAAGAGTCCTAACTGAAGATGGACGGGCTTGTGAGCGTCGCGCACGGAGGGTGAGACCCGGTGTTCACGCAGGTGAAAGCGGCGAAACGGGCCCGCAGGTGAGAACGGGGGAGCCGCTTCTCAGGCGCGAGGTGGTGCCGTCGACCGGCGCGGGACCAGGCTAGGTGGTTGCGTGGCATGGGACTCGTGCTCGACGCCGTTCATCACGTCGAACAGGGCATTGGTGACCTCGGCGCCGAACGCGTGGATGTCGTGGCTCATCGCCGACAGCGCCGGACGCGTGAGCTGGCACAACTGCGAGTCGTCCCAGGCCAGTAAGGACACGTCCTCGGGAACCGACAGACCGAACTCGTCCACGACGTTCAGCGCGGCGACCGCCATGAGGTCGTTGTCGAAGATGATCGCGGTGGGCCGTCTGGGCTCGAGCAACAACCGGCGGACCGCCCTGCTTCCCTGTCCGGCAGAGAAGTCGGCGACCACGGTTTGGCCTTCGATGCCCAGTTCACCCACTACTTCCTCGAACGCCGTGGTCCGGATCACCGAGTGACCGAGTTCGGCCATGCCGGAGACCCGTCCGATGCGGCGATGGCCCAGCGCGGCAAGGTAGCGCACGGCCTCCCGGATCGCGGCGTCATCGTCGGTCCAGACGGAGGTGAACGGTCCGGCCAGCGACGGGTGCCCGACGACGACTGCCGGCAATCCGATCTCCGCGAGCGCCGGAATGCGAGGATCATCGACTTTCAGGTCGACCAGGATGCTGCCGTTGACCCGTCCACCCTGCCACCACTCGCGGTGGACCTCGACCTCCTCGCCCGCCTCGATCACCCGCAGCAGCAGCGAGCACCCGCGCTTGCCGAGCACGCTCTCGATCCCGGAGATGAACTCCATGTAGAACGGCTCGAGCCCGAGCAGCCGGGCCGGTCGCGCGATGGCGAGACCGACCGTGTGCACCGCGTGCCCGGACAGTGCGGCGGCGGCCAGGTTCGGACGCCAGCCCAGGTCGCGGGCGGCTTTCAGGATGCGTTCCTTTGTGGCCGCCGACACACCGGGCCGATCGTGCAATGCGATCGTCACCGCCGATGGCGACACCCCGGCCAGCGCGGCAACGTCCTTGATCGTCGCTCTGCGATCCCTGCGGGCCGCACCCATCTCCGTCACAACGACCGCCTTCTGACAACAGAGCAGGGTCGCGTTCGGCCCCGATCGAGGTCAATTTACCCGCTTGCCGACTGCAAGGTGCGAGTGGATGGCCATCCAATGGCGTACGTCCGGCCGACGCTCGCAGCCGAACAGCCCGGCCAAGAGGCCCAGCCGCTCCCAAGCGGGTGCACTGTAACGATCTATGGACAGACCGAAATATCGAACCTATGGTGAGGCGGCGCGCCTCCCCCTGGACTGGTGACCACACGAAGGGAAGCCCATGCCTCACGACCCCACAAGGACCTTTCCCGCGTACTTCCGCTGGGGAGTGGCGACCTCGGCGTACCAGATCGAGGGCGCAGCCCGCGAAGACGGCAGGACCGACTCCATCTGGGACACCTTCTGCCGGGTACCGGGAGCGGTCACCAACGGCGACACCGGCGACGTGGCCTGCGATCACTACCATCGCATGCTCGAGGACGTCGCGCTGCTGGCGGGACTCGGTGTGGGCACCTACCGGTTCTCGATCTCGTGGCCGCGCGTGCAACCGGGCGGGAAGGGCCCGGCGAACGAGAAAGGGCTGGACTTCTACGATCGCCTCGTCGACGAACTGCTGGCCAGGGGCGTCGACCCGTGGGTGACGCTCTACCACTGGGATCTGCCCCAGGAACTGGAGGACGCCGGCGGCTGGCCAGAGCGCGACACGGCCTGGCGGTTCGCCGACTACGCCGAACTGGTGTTCGCCCGCCTCCAGGACCGCGTCGCATCGTGGACCACACTCAACGAACCGTGGTGTGTGGCCATGTACGGCTACTCCGACGGCATACACGCCCCCGGACGCCGTGACCGCGCCGCCGCCATGCACGCCGTCCACCACCTGCTGCTCGCCCACGGCACAGCCGTCGACCGCATGCGTAGCGCCGCCGGAGACCACCGCTTCGGCATCACCCTCAACCTGACCCCGGCGATCCCGTAGACCGAGGCCGACGTCGAGACCGCCCGCCGCGCCGACGGCTTCGGCGTCCGCATGTACCTGGACCCGCTGCTGCGCGGCCACTACCCGTCCGACACCCTCGCCGACCTGGCCGAAGAGGGCATCACGCTGCCAGTGGAACCGGGCGACCTGGCCGCCATCGCCACGCCACTGGACGTACTCGGCGTGAACTACTACTTCACCGAGACCGTACGGGCCGACGGCGCGGCCGTTCGGACCGGGCCGACGACCGCGCTCGGCTGGCCGATCACGCCCGCGGGGCTGACCGACCTGCTGGTCCGCCTGCACCGCGAGTACCCGCCGATCCCGATCGTCATCACCGAGAACGGCGGTGCCTTTCCGGACGAGAAACCAGCCGACACGATCACCACCCCCACGAGCACGGCCCGCGGGACCGCGGCCGACGCCACGATCGACGACGCGGACCGGATCGCCTTCCTGCGCGAGCACATCGACGCCGTGGCCCAGGCCCGCTACCAGGGCTGTGACGTGCGCGGATACTTCGTCTGGACACTGTTCGACAACTTCGAATGGGCCCACGGATACGGCCCCACGTTTGGTCTCGTCTCGGTCGACCGGACCGTCCAGCGGCGCACGCTGAAGCGCAGCGCACACTGGTACCGCGACATGATCATGGGCCATATATCGATTTAGTAGCGCCTACACGATGCAAGCCTACCTAAAGATACTCATTTGGGCTGTTGGAGTGGTAGGTCTGCGTGAGCATGCCTGCAACTCGCTCCAGAAGGGCGTGAACGTTACTAAAACGCTCTATGGACACTTTGAAATGTTGCGTCTAGGTTAAGCAGCCATCAGCCACTTGGGGCCCAGGGCGAGACGTCCGTCGTCGGGCTCAGTGCGGTACAGCACGGCAGTTCACACAGAACGAGGAGATGTGCGACGTGCGAGGAACACGCGTGATGGCGGCCGGCATCGCCCTGATGATCGGCCTGACCGCCTGCGGTGGCGGTGGCGGAGCAGCCCAGAATGAGGGCGCTGTAACGGTACCGTCCGACCCCGGACAGGTGTCCGGGACGATCACCGTTCTGACCAACCGGACCGACCAGGTGCAGGACGGCACCGCCGAGGCGTACGCCGCCGAGTTCAACAAGCTCTACCCGAACGTGGAGGTCGAGTTCCAAGGGCTCACCGACTATGAGGGCGACGTCAGGATCCGCATGAACAGTGAGGACTACGGCGACGTCCTGTCGATTCCGAACTCGGTGCCGACCAGCCAGTACCCCACGTTCTTCGCCCCGCTCGGCTCGGCCGCCGAGATCTCGCAGAAGTACGACTTCACCGAGCGTGGCACCGTCAACGGTCAGGTGTACGGAATCGCCAACATCGGGGTCGCCAACGGCTTCGTCTACAACAAGGCCGTCTGGCGGCAGGCCGGGGTGACCGGATGGCCGAAGACGCCCGCCGAGTTCATCGCCGCGCTGAAGGCGATCAAGGAGAAGACCGGCGCGACCCCGTACTACACGAACTACAAGGACGCCTGGCCGCTGACGAACTGGGGCAACGCGGTCGGCTCGGCGAGTTGTGACCCGTCCGCCAACGACGCGCTCGCCACGACGAAGGAGCCGTGGGCCGCCGGGCAGGAGCTCAACGTCATCGACACGCTCCTGTTCGACATCGTGAAGAACGGCCTGTCGGAGGCCGACCCGAACACGACGAACTGGGAGAACTCCAAGAACCTGATCGCCACCGGCAAGATCGCCACGATGTGGCTCGGCTCGTGGGCGGTCGTGCAGATGCGGGACGCGGCCAAGAAGGCGGGCAACAACCCCGACGACATCGGCTTCATGCCGTTCCCGACGCAGGTCGACGGCCATTTCTGCACCGCTGTTCGCCCCGACTACCAGTACGCGATCAATGCGCACAGCAAGAACAAGCCGGCGGCGCGGGCGTGGATCGAGTGGTTCATCACCAAGTCCGGTGACGCGCAGAAGGCACTGTCGATCTCGTCGGTCAAGGGGGCTCCGCTGCCCAGCAGCCTGCAGCCCTTCCAGGACGCGGGCGTCAAGTTCGTCAGCCTGAGCTGGGCGAAGAACACGACGGTCTTGGACATCGACAAGGCATCAGAGGTGGGTCTGGGCGCGCCTGACTACCGCCAGCGCCTGGTCGACGTCGCACGCGGCGCGGCCAAGGGCGACCTGCCGGGCATCTTCGCCGACCTCAACAAGAAGTGGTCCGAGGCCCAGGCGACCATCGGCGGCTGACCTGCTCCGGGGCGGCGCGACGGCCGGCGTCACCGAAACGCCCGAGCGCCCCCCGGAAATCGCGAGGAAAGAAGGAGCGCATGTCGGCATCTCATGTGGCGCGCCCCCGCCCGGCCGCGCCCCCGCCCCTACGCCCACGGGCAGGGGCGGAGCAGCGGCGACGGCCTGACAAGAGGCGGTGGTGGACGCCATGGGTCTACCTGGCGGTCCCGCTGGTGCTGCTGGTGGCCTTCACGCACGTCCCGGCCGTGAGCATGTTCGTCTATAGCCTGACGGACTGGGACGGCCTGAGCCCGACGCGGAACTTCGTGGGCGTCGGCAATTACCTGGACCTGTTCACCCGCCCGAAGATGCTCCAAGTGTTCGTGGTCAGCCTGTTCTACCTCGCGGGCGCGGCGATGCAGATCGTGGTGGCGCTCTACTTCGCGACGATCCTGAGCTTCAACACCAGATTCAGGAACGTATTCAAGGGCGTCCTGTTCTTTCCCTACCTGATCAACGGCGTGGCCATCGGATTCGTGTTCCTCTACTTCTTCCAGCCGGGCGGCACGCTCGACACGGTGGTGCGCCTGTTCGGCCTGGAGCCGCACCTGTGGCTGGGCGATCCCGACCTGGTGAACACCTCGCTGGCCGGGGTGTCGGTGTGGCGGTTCATGGGCCTGAACATGGTGCTGTTCTTGGGCGCGATCCAGTCGATCCCGCCTCAGTTGTACGAGGCGGCCTCGCTCGACGGAGCCAACCGCTGGCAGCAGTTCCGCCATATCATCGCCCCCGGCATCAAGCCGATCATCAGCCTGAGCGCGATCCTCGCGATCTCAGGGGCGCTGTCGGTGTTCGAGATCCCGTTCATCATGACCGGCGGCTCGAACAACAGCGAGACGTTCGTGATCCAGACGATCAAGCTCGCGTTCAACTTCAACAAAGTCGGCCTGGCGTCGGCCGCCGCGTTCGTGCTGCTCGCGGTGGTGCTGCTGGTCACCTGGGTGCAGCGACGGCTCATCCCGGAGGAGCGGGTGGAACTGTCATGACGGCTGCGCACCGTAGGCATCCGCCGTCGTCCGGCCACGGTCTCCTCACCGTCCTGAAATACGCCTCCCTCCTGCTGGCCTCGGCGGTCGTGGTCATCCCACTACTGGCGATCATCCTGACCTCGCTCCGCACGCCGGGCGAGATGACCACCGATCCGAGCCCTCTGTCGGCCCCCGCGAACTGGTTCAACTGGGAGAACTTCCAGATCGCCTTCACTGAGGGTCACATGCTCAGGGCGCTCGGGAACACGACCTTCATCCTGTTCTTCTCGCTGCTGGGCACCGTGTTCATCGGCTCGATGACCGCGTATGCGGTGGATCGGTTCCAGTTCCGCGCCAAGAAAGTCGTGATGACGCTCTTCCTGGTGGCCGCGCTGGTGCCGGGGGTCACGACGCAGGTCGCGACCTACCAGGTGGTCAACGGGCTGGGCGTGATGAACACGCTCTGGGCGCCGGTGCTGCTGTACATGGGCACCGACATCGTGTCGATCTACATCTTCCTGCAGTTCATCCGATCGATCCCGATCTCGCTCGACGAGGCGGCTCGGATGGATGGTGCCAGATCGCTGACGGTCTACTGGCGGATCATCCTGCCGCTGCTGCGGCCCGCCATCGCGACCGTCGTCATCGTCAAGGGCGTCGCCATCTACAACGACTTCTACATCCCGTTCCTGTACATGCCGTCCGAGGGGCTCGGCACGATCTCCACCGCGCTGTTCCGGTTCAAGGGGCCGTTCGGAGCGCACTGGGAGGTCATCTCCGCCGGGGCGGCGCTGGTCATCCTGCCCAGCCTCGTCGTGTTCCTCGCGCTGCAGCGGTTCATCTACAACGGCTTCGCGGCCGGTGCCACCAAGTGAGGAGTCGCGCATTGAGCACGTACACCACGCCCCTGACCTCGGGCTGGACGGTCACACTCGAAAGTGGCGGAGGTCCTGAGGGGCTGCGGGGAACACCGATCCCGGCCACGGTGCCCGGGTGCAGCCACGCAGACCTGCTGGCCGCCGGGCTGATCGCCGACCCTTACGTAGGGCGCAACGAACTCGAGGTCGCCTGGGTCGGGCGCGCGGACTGGCGCTACGACACCCGGCTGCCCGAGGTCACGGGCGACTGGGAACGTGTGGACCTCGTCTTCGACGGGCTGGACACGGTGGCTCAGGTAAGCCTGGACGGCCGCGTCCTGGGCGAGACGCGTAACATGCACCGCTCCTACCGATTCGACGTCACCGGCCGTGCCCGGGAAGGCGCCGCCCTCTCGGTGCGGTTCACCTCGGCGTACACCGAGGCCGAGGCGTTGCGGGACCGGCTGGGACCGCGGCCGAACGCCTACCCGGAGCCCTTCAACTACGTGCGCAAGATGGCCGCAAGTTTCGGCTGGGACTGGGGGCCGACGCTGGTCACGGCCGGGATCTGGCGGCCGGCGCGGTTGGAGTGCTGGAACACGGCACGGCTGGCCCAGGTGCGTCCGGTGGTCACGGTCACCGGCGGCCGGGGCCGCGTGGTGGCCCACCTCGAGCTGGAACGGACGGCCCCGGGACGCGAGGTACACGCCTCGGTGACGGTCGGCGGCCACACCGCCACTACGACGATCACCGGTGACCGGGGTGCGGTCGCCGTCGAGGTGCCCGACGTCGCCCTCTGGTGGCCGCGCGGCCACGGCGCCCAGCCGCTGTACCCGGTCCGCGTCCTCCTGACCGACGCGGAGACCGGCGCGGAACTGGATGTATGGGAACGCCGCATCGGCTTCCGCACGGTCGAACTTGACCAGTCCCCCGACGCCCACGGCACGGCCTTCACCCTGCGGGTCAACGGTGTCCCGGTCTTCGCACGCGGCGTCAACTGGATCCCTGACGACGCGCTGCCCGTCCGCGTCACCCCCGAGCGATACCGCGCGCGGCTGGAGCAGGCGGCGGCGATCGGCGTGAATCTGGTCCGTGTGTGGGGCGGCGGCATCTACGAGGACGCCGCCTTTTACACGGAGTGCGATGAACTGGGGCTGATGGTCTGGCAGGACTTCCTGTTCGCGTGCGCCGCCTACCCCGAGGAGCAGCCGCTGCGCGGCGAGGTCGACGCCGAGGCGCGTGAAAACGTCGTGCGTCTGATGCCGCACCCGAGCCTGGTGCTGTGGAACGGCAATAACGAGAACCTGTGGGGGTTCCGCGACTGGGACTGGGAGGACGCACTCGCCGGGGAGAGCTGGGGCGAGGGCTACTACCTGGGCCTGCTGCCGAGGATCGTCGCCGAGCTGGACTCGACCAGGCCCTATGTGCCGGGCAGTCCGTGGTCGGGCTCGTGGGACCGGCACCCCAACGACCCCGCGCACGGCCCGTCGCATTTCTGGGAGGTGTGGAATCGCCGTGACTATACCGATTACCTCAACGAGGTGCCGCGCTTCGCGGCCGAGTTCGGGTGGCAGGCCCCGCCCGCGTACGCGACCTTGACGGCGGCCCTGCCGGGTGAGGACCTGAGCCCCGACTCGGCCGGGATGCTGCACCATCAGAAGGCCGAGGACGGCAACGGCAAGCTGCGGCGTGGCCTTGCGCACCACTTCACGACCCCGGTCACGTTCGACGACTGGCACTATTTGACGCAGGTCAACCAGGCCCGCGCGGTCGCGACGGCCGTCGCCTACTGGCGGTCGCGCTGGCCGGTGTGCGCGGGGACGGTCGTGTGGCAGCTCAACGACTGCTGGCCGGTCACCTCGTGGGCCGCCATCGACGGCGCCGGACGGCCCAAACCGCTCTACCACGAACTGCGCCGCCTGTACGCCGACCGCCTTCTCACGTTCCAGACGCACGGCGGTGTACGCGTCCTGGCCGTGGACAACCAGTCCGCCGACCTGTGGCAGGGGGTTGCCGCGGTGCGCCGGATGCGCGCCGACGGCACCGTGCTCGCAAAGCAGGTGGTGCCGTTCTCGGCCGGACCACGGAGCGTCGCCGTGCTGCCTCTGCCGGAAGGGCTGGCCGAGTTCGGCGACGTACTCGTGGAGTTCCTGGTCGCGGACGCCGACCGGCTGCGCGACGTAATGTTGGGCTGCGCCGACGCCGTGTTCGGCTACCCGCCGGCCGAGTTCGACCTGGATGCCCAACCGGTGCCAGGCGGCCTCGACGTGGTGATCACGGCCCACAACTTCGTCCGCGACCTGCTGCTTCAGGCCGACCGCCTGTCCCCGGCCGCCGTCGCCGACACCGGCCTGGTCACGCTGCTGCCCGGTGAGACGCGCACGATCCGGATCACCGGCGTTGGCGCCGTGGACGTCGAGCGGCTGCGCGCGGCCATATTCAGCGTCAACGCGGCGCAGCCGACGCTCGAAGGCGCGCTGCGGACATGACCGTCCTGGCCTTCCCATGCGGGGCGCTCGTCACCACGACCCTCGCCCTCGCTCTTCAGGCCGTCGGCGTACGCCTCCGGCCGTCCCCCACTCCAGAGAAGGAGAACGAGTAATGCACCAGTCCCAACCCCGCTCCCGTATCCGCCGCACCCTCGCCGTCTGCTTAGCCGCCCTCATGACGGCGGCCACGCTCACCTCTCCGGCGCAGGCCTTCCCGGCGGCGTCCAGGCAGGACGTCCTGAACTACCTGGCATCCATCACCGGCCGCAACATCGTCAGCGGCCAGCACAACAAGGAACCTGCCAGCCTGCCGGGTCAGTACACCCAGCAGGTCTACAACGTCACCGGCCAGTGGCCGGGCCTGTGGGGCGGCGACCTGATGTTCCGCGCCGTGGACGCCGCCAACCGCCAGCGTGTGGTCGACCAGGCCAAACAGGAGTGGGCCAACGGCTCACTGGTCGCCCTGACCTGGCACATGTGCACTCCGACCGGGCCGAGCACATGCGAGTTCGAAGGCGGCGTGAAGACGAACATCTCGGCGACCCAGTTCAGCCAGATCATCCAGGACGGCACCGCGCTCAACACCACGTGGAAACGGCGCCTTGACGAGGTCGTTCCCTACCTGCAGCAGCTCAAGGACGCCGGGGTGCCGGTGTTGTTCCGCCCGCTGCACGAGATGAACGAGTCGTGGAACTGGTGGGGCAACCGTCCCGGTCCCTCCGGCGGCGCCCGGCTTTACCAGATCACCCGCGACTACCTCGTCGGCAAGGGCCTGAGCAATCTGATCTGGGTGTGGAACGTGCAGGACAATCCGGCCGGCGGCTGGGCAAGCTACTATCCGGGCTCGTCATACGTCGATGTCGTCAGCCTGGACGTCTGGTACAAGGGTTACCCGTCCGCCAGTGACTACCAGCAGATTCAGAACATCGCCGCAGGCAAGCCCATCGCGATCGCGGAGATGGGCAAGGTGCCCAACGCGTCCCTGCTGGACAGCCAGACGCGCTGGACCTACTTCATGGTCTGGTCCGAGCAGTTGGTCGGCAACAACACCAACGCCGAGATCCAGGCCGGCTACTTCCACCCGCGTACCCTCAACCAGGGCGAAGTCAACCTGACGACGGGCTCGCAGCCGGCGCGTACGGGTCCGATCACCGGCGTGGGCGGCAAGTGTGTCGACGTGGCGGGGGCGGGCACCGCGAACGGCACGGCCGTTGGGCTCTACGACTGCAACGGCACGGCCGCGCAGCGCTGGACGATCGGCACCGACGGCACGATCCGGGCGCTGGGCAAGTGTATGGACGTGGTCGGCCAGGGCACCGCGAACGGCACCCAGATCCAGATCTGGGATTGCAACGGATCCGGCGCCCAGCAGTGGCAGAGCGTCGGCAACGGCCAGCTCCGCAACCCGCAGTCGGGCCGCGTCCTGGACGTCCCCGGCGGCAGCACCGCCAACGGCACCCGCCTGCAGATCTGGGACGCCAACAGCAACGCCTGGCAGAGGTGGACCCTGCCCGCCTGACCGGCCGGGGACCATCGGGCGAGCGTCCTCCCGCGCAAAAACCGAAGCCCAGGTCATCACCGTGATGACCTGGGCTTTCGTGCGTCCGCCCGGCATGGGCGATCGCTTGGGGGTGGGAGTCCCCTGGAGGAAGAGGTAGGGCTCGCGCTCGCCGCCTCGCCTGACGAGGACCCCCGCATCGGCGACCAGGTCGAGCTCGGGGTCCGGCGGGTCGAGTCCACCTCCGTTCTGGTCTTCCAGACGACCTGACTACGTCGATATCCGGCCATTTGGTTAGTCGACCCGCGGGCTTGGTCAGTCTGGCTGATCTATTCAGCCTGGACGCATCCGCGCAGACTGTCGGAGGTTTACTCGGATCCCTCGATTGAGGAGGCTCCTTTGACCAAGCAGTCCTTGTCGGCCCCAGCACGCCGGAGCCGTCGCACCGGTTTCGGTCTCGCCATGGCGGCATCCGCCGCCGCACTGGTCATGTTCGCCGCCTCGCCGGCGCTGGCGAGCCCGCTGTTCGTCGGTGGCTCGCGTGGAATCACCCCGGAGACCGCGATCCAGGGCGCGTTCGACGACGCGCAGATCACCGCGCAGTCGATGGGCTACTTCGGCGCGTGCACCGTGGTCGGCGAGCCACAGATCTTCGAAACGTTCACCGACCCGTACTTCGGCCACGTCTTCTTCGCCGAGGTCTCCCTGACCTGCGAAAGGTAGCCGCAGCCGGCCGCCGCCCCTCGTTGACCCCGTGTCAACGAGGGGTCCAGGTACGCCCGGGGTCTCCTGCCTCCAGGAGCGCCGCGATGTCGTCCACCGGCGGGTGGATGCGCCGCTCCATGATGGCCCGCTTGACGTCCTTGGCCGGGGCTCCGGTGAGCTTGACGGATCGGTCCCAGCCGGTGGTGAGCACGGCGCCCGCCGCGCCGAGGTCGAGGCAGGTCACGTAGGGCTCGGGGACGAACTCCAGGGGAGGCCGTCCCAGCAGGTCGGCCACGGCGTTGTGGCCGGCGTACCGGCCGAGCGGGATCGCGTGCTGGCAGCTCTGCAGGGTGAGGTGGCTGTCGTCGGCGGCGGCCGCGGCGGCGTCCCCTGCCACGAACACCTCCGGCGCCTCGGGGGCCCGCAGGTGCTTGTCGACCAGCAGCCGGTTCAGGCCGTCCCGCCGGCCGGGGATCTGCCCGGTGAGCAGGCTGGCCGTCATTCCCGCCGTCCAGACCGTCGTGTACGCGGGAACCTCGGTGCCGTCGCCGAACCGGACTTGGCCGGCGTCCAGCGCGGTGACGGTCATATTGAGGCGGACCTCGACGCCCACCTCGTCCAACGCGGCACTGATCACCGGGCGCGGTCCCGGTCCCAGCTCCGGGCCCAGCACGCCTGCTCGCTCCACCAGCACCACGCGCACCTCATGCCCGTACGGCCCGGCGAGCGTGCGCAGCCGTCCCGCGAGTTCGGTCGCCACCTCGATGCCGGTGAAGCCCGCGCCGACGACCACCGCCGTGAACCGGCCGGATCCCGGTGGCCTGTCCGGGAGCGTCCGCAGGTGGTGGTCCAGGGCGACCGCGCCGGGGAGGGTGTCCACGTCGAACAGGTGCGCGCCGCCTGGCAGGTCGGGCCGCCGCAGCGCGCTGCCGCTGGCCAGGATCAGGCGCCGGTAGGCCCGGTCGCCACGTCGGGCGACCGACACCGATCGGCGTCCGGTGTCGATGGCCGTGACCGTGCCCGGCAGGCGTTCGACGCCGACCGGGCCCAGGATCCGGTCCAGCGGGACCCGCAGGCGGCCGGGGTCGGCCTCGTACAGGCGGGGGCGGATCACCAGATCGTCGTTGGGGGCGACCAGGGTGATCTCCAGGTCGGCGTTGTGCTCGGCCCTGAGCCGGGCGGCGGCCAGGGCGCTCCAGACACCGGCGAACCCGCCGCCGACAATCAGGACATCAGACATCCTGAATTACCTCCTGCCTGTCCCCGGTCGGGGGAGTGGGATCGATCAGGAACCCGTGACCACAAGCCAGTCCCGGGCGCGGACCGGCATGTTCGGGTAACGGTGCTCGACCGTGGCCGCGATCTCGGCGAGCGTCTGCGCGGCGAGCGCCTGCCGCCACGCCAGCTCGGCCTTCCGCATGGCCACGTCGATGGTGCAGGCCACCTGCGTGCGACCGGAGGAGCCGCTCGCCGGGCCGCGCTGGCGGATCTCCTCGCACCGGAACGCGTACTCGGGGCCTTCGATCGCGACGACCACGTCCAGCAGGGTGATCTGCTCGGGGGAGCGGGCCAGCCGGAACCCGCCGCGCGGCCCCGGCACAGACGCCGCGATCCCGGCACGCACCAGGGCCTGCAACTGCTTGGTCAGATAGGCCGTGGGAAGTTCGTGGAACGCGGCCAGCCGGGCGGCCGGCACCGCGTCATCGGGCCCGAGGAAGGCGAGGTTGAGACAACAGTGCAGAGCCCATTCGACCCGCTCGCCCATCTTCATATCCCGGATAGTAGATATCCAGGATATTTCATGTCAACGTTGCGGACGGCCCGCTGCTGCCGGTCAGGCCGCGTTGTCAGGGGCGCGGAACCCCTATGATCACCGCTGTACCACTTTGCTGCGATTAAATCGGAGGCGGCCATGGGTGACCTTGATCGGGTTCCTGACGGGGTCGACCCGGCGGTGCCGAGTTCGGCTCGGGTCTACGACTACCTGCTCGGAGGTAAGGACAACTACGCCGTGGACCGGGCGATCGCGGAGCGGCTGCTGTCGGTCGCGCCGGACACCCGTTCGGTCGCGCGGGCGAACCGGGCCTTTCTCGCGCGGGCCGTACGGTTCCTCTGCGAGCAGGGCATCACGCAGTTCATCGATCTCGGCACCGGCATCCCCACCTCGCCGAGCGTGCACGAGGTCGCCAGGGAGACCCATCCCGAGGCCAGGGTCGTGTACGTGGACAACGACCCCCTGGTCAAGGTGCACAACGACGCGCTGCTCGCTACCGACGATCGGGTGATCACGCTGCGGGCCGACATCCGGCGGCCCGACGAGATCGTCGAGCACCCGGACGTGCGGGCGCTCATCGACTTCGACAAGCCGGTCGGCGTGCTCCTGGTCACCGTGCTGCACTTCGTGTCCGACGAGGAGGGGGCCTACCAGATCGTGGCAGGCCTGCGGGACAAGATCGTCTCCGGCAGCTACGTGGTGCTCTCCCACAGCAGCTCCGACAGCGACCCCGAGGTGCTCACCCAGCTCAAGGCGTCCACGGCGGGCAGTCCGGCCCAGTCCACCTTCCGCTCCCACGACGAGATCCTCGGCTTCTTCGAGGGCCTGGAGATCGAGTCGCCGGGCCTGGTCCCGGTCCAGCGGTGGCGGCCCACCATGGACTCCATCACCAGCCGCCTCGTCGTCGAAGGCGCGGTGGCGCGGAAGGCGTAGGACCTCGCACTCGACAGGGCGACCGTTCCGTTGTGGCACGGTCGCCCTCGGCGTGTCCGCCTGAAACTTTCTGATCCCCGAAAAGGTTTTCCCACGACGGCGCGGGCTTCCTCCAGCGCGTGTTGACATGGCTGCCACAGTTCGGGACGGTGCCAGTTGTTAACGCTCACATTCGGGCACGGTTCGAGCTGCAAAGGAGGATCACATGCACCAACGAGTACTACGCAGGGGCCTTGTCGCCGGGGCCTTAGCCGCCTTCCTGGCCGGCGCAGGGATGGCCGCCACGGTCACGGCGCACGCCGCCGCGGCCGGCTGTCAGGTCACCTACACCGTCGGCACGCAGTGGGCCGGCGGCTTCGGCGCCAACGTCGAGATCAAGAATCTCGGTGATCCGCTCGCAAGCTGGACCCTGCGCTGGACCTTCGGCGCCGGGCAGACGATCAGCCAGGCCTGGAACGCCACCGTGACGCAGAGCGGCAGCGCGGTGACCGCCTCCAACGCGAGCTGGAACGGCTCCCTGGCAACGGGCGACGGCACCTCGTTCGGGTTCAACGGCACGTGGAACAACTCCAGCAATCCCGTACCGACCAGCTTCACCCTCAACGGCGTCACCTGCACGGGCAGCGTAACCGCCTCCCCAACCCCGACCCCGAGCCCGTCCAGGTCACCGTCCCCGTCGCCATCGGCATCACCCTCGCCGTCACCGTCGTCGGGCACCCCGCCGGTGCGGACGGTGCGGGTCTTCTGGCTCAAGCCGTCGGACGTGGCCTACGACCAGCGCTACCCGGACGGCATAGCCCGGGTCATGCAGGAGGCGCAGCGCTTCTTCAAGCAGCAGCTGGGCAAGACGTTCACGCTGAACAACCCGATTGTCGAGGTCGTCAACGGCGACCAACTGCGAAGCTGGTACGAGAACACGCCGAACTGCGGTGAGAAGTACTGGTGGTCGGTGTGCAACATGCAGGCCGAGCTGCGCCGCAAGTTCGGCCTCGGCGCACCGGACAGCCGATGGATCAACGTCGGCGAGATCAGCGCCGAAGGTGACGGCGCCGGCGGTGGCGGCGGCAACGGATGGGTGATCCTCAGCGGCCACGACGCCGACGGCGCCGCAGGCATCAACGGCGCGATGAACCGCTGGTACGGCGGCATGGTCCACGAACTGGGCCACGCCTTCGGCCTGCCCGACGCCACGTCCACCGACGGAACATGCATGTCGGCCTCCCTCTACGCCTACCCGAACTGCAACTTCAGCCAGTCCCAGAAGACCAGCATCCTCAACGGCCGCTACGGCACCTTCCTCTCCTGACCGACAGGGGCGGCGTGAGTCACGCCGTCCGCTGCTGATGACTGGATAGCCGCAGGCAGTAAGACCAGGTCCATTTCGCGTACCCGCGAAAATCGGTCTGGTCTGTTCGTTGGAATCTGGTCAGCACGTTGCCGGTGGCCGGTGCCTGGGGAACGACGGCGGGTTGGATCTGTCGGGGGTAGGGATTGTGTTCGGCCCTGTACCCCGGGGAGGGGGCGTGGCCGGGGCTGGCCGCCGTCCACTTGGTGGTCCGCGGCGACGGCCGCCGCTGAGCCGGGGCCCGCGCCGCCGGGGCGAAGGAAGCCCATGGGGTGTTGATTTTGTCGCAAGCTATGACGCATCATGTTGCTACAAAGCTTGCGACAAAGGAGGCGCTATGACCCGCGAACCGCTACCGGACACCGACCCGCCGACGCGCACGACCGATCTGCGCATGGCGGGCGAGTGGCTGGCCCGGCACGACCTGGCCGACACCCACCCGACCCCGCTGCTCGCCAGCCGGCTGGCGGTTCGCAGACGCGCCCGCCTGGCCACTTACGTCATCCTGGCCGCGCTGATCATCGTGAGCGCCCTCGCCGCCACTTCCGCTTTCGGCGGCCTCCCGCCGGATCACCCGCTGCCGCTGCTGGCCCTGGCCGCGTCGGTGGCCGGGCTACTGCTGGCACAGTTCCTGCTCGACCGGTGGGTGCGACGCGTCGACCAGCGGGCGGGCGCGACGCTGTCGCGCAGGGCCGCCCATCCGATCCAGCCCGGCTGGCGGACCGTGCTCGGCCGGCCGTTCGCCATTTTCGCCGTCGTCACGTTCGCCGGCGCGATGGTGCTGGCCGCAAGTGCCCTGGCCGTTCCCGAGCCCACCGTGCGGCAGCTGGCCGTCGTCGTGCTGATCGGCCTGCTCGGCGCGACGGCCATCACCGCCATGCAGCTGCGCCACCTGCTCAGCTTCCCGGTCGTGGCGGAGGACGAGGAGTCGCTGACCGCCGACGTCATCATGCGCGTCGAAGACGCCCGCGAGCTCACCATGCCGAACGTGCAGTGGTCGCTGCCGGTGGTGCTGTTCGGCACCGCGCCCGGCTGGTGGAATGCCGCCGCGGTCGCCTACCTGGTCCTGAGCCTGGCCGCGTGCGTCGCGCTCTATGCCAGGACGCCGTCGTGCGCGACGGTGGCCCGGCGGGTCATGAGCGTCTGATGATCGTCATCGATGCGGCCTCGCCGGTACCGCCGTTCGAGCAGCTGCGGGGCCAGCTCGCCCGGCAGATCCAGGACCGCACGCTGGCCGTGGGCACGCGGCTGCCGACCATCCGCCACCTGGCGGCCGACCTCGGCCTGGCCGTCAACACGGTCGGCCGGGCCTACCGGGAGCTGGAGGAGGCGGGGCTGATCGAGACGCGCGGGCGGGCGGGCTCGTTCGTATCGGCCGCCGGCGAGGAGGGCCGGGAGCGGGCCCGCCGGGCCGCCGCCGACTACGCCGCCGTGATCGCCAGCGTCGGCATCGACGCGGCCGAAGCGCTCCGCATCGTCCAGGCGGCTCTGACGTCCGGCGCGGCAGCACCGGCCTCGTCATGACCGACGAAGCGACTGTTGTGCCTTCCACGGACCTCTACTCCCTGAGCGGCCGCGTGGTGAGACAGCTACATGGCAAGGGTTCGCCCAACATCGACGAGACTTCGCCGTTCGGGCGGCGGTTCAGGAAGCCTCCAATTGCTGCTCGCGCGCACGTCCTCCGGAGGGACTGGCCGGGCGCGGTGGCGGCCAGGAAGCCGTAGTCACGCGCCCGAGGGCCTACG
Organism: Acrocarpospora catenulata; assembly: GCF_018476525.1. GTDB lineage: Bacteria > Actinomycetota > Actinomycetes > Streptosporangiales > Streptosporangiaceae > Acrocarpospora > Acrocarpospora catenulata. The sequence continues at coordinate 158,810 of NZ_JAHCST010000009.1, read as the reverse complement.
GCATCGGCTCGGTGCGGTGGGTGTGGTCTACCTGGCTGGTCTTGGTGATGCGCTTTTCGCGGGGGATCAGGAGCAGAAGTCCGCGATGGTGCTGGTGAGGATGGCGGTGAGGTGGTCCAGTGAGGTGAGGTCGACGTATTCGGTGGACGCGTGGGCGCCTGCGCCGTCGACGCCGAAGAGCAGGCAGGGGATGCCCGCGCGGTCGAGGAGGGCGCAGTCGGTCCAGAAGGATTCGGCGCGTACGACGGGCGGGTGCCCGAGGGCCTGCTGCGCGTGGTGGGTCAGGGTGCGGACGATGGGTGCCTGCGGGTCGGCCTCGAAGGGCTCGCGGTGTAGGCCGCGGGTCAGGCGGTAGCGGAAGTCGGGGACCGTGGTGGCGAGGTTGTCGAGTATGGCGGTCAGTTCCTGTTCGACGGTGTCGGCGGTCTCGCCGGGGACGGTTCGGCGTTCGAGGGTGATGTGGCAGCGGGCAGGGTAGGTGGAGGGCTCCTGGCCGCCGTGGATGAGGGAGGCGTGCACGGTTCCGGTGCCCAGGAGGGGGTGTGCCGGGCCCTGGGCGAGGCGCTGTCCCAGTTCCTCCAGGGCGACCAGGAAGTGGCCGGCCTTGGCGATGGCGTCGATGCCGAGTTCGGGGCGCGAACCGTGGGCCGCGCGGCCTTCGATCTCCACCTCGAACCAGGCGAAGCCCTTGTGGGCGAGGGTGACTTCGAGATGGCTGGGCTCGGTGACGATCGCCGCGTCGGCGGTGAAGGACTCCAGTACCTCCTCGGTGCCGGAGCTGCCGTGCTCCTCGTCGGCGACGCAGGCGAGGATGACATCGCCGCGCAGCGGGCCGCGGGCGGTGGCGCGGGCGGTGGCGCGGGCGGTGGCGCGGGCGGCGGCGACCATCATGGCCGCGATGCCGCCTTTCATGTCGAAGGCTCCGCGGCCGAACATCCTGCCGTCGTGGATCCGCGGTTCGAGCGGGTCGCCGTCGTAGCCGGCCAGGCCCACGGTGTCGAGGTGGCCGTTGAGCATGAGTGACCGGCCGCCGCCGGTGCCGCGGGCGATCGCGACGAGCGAGGGGCGGCCGGGGCGCTTCTCCAGCCGGTGTACCTCGAAGCCGCGGGCGGCCAGCCATTCGCCGCAGAAGTCGGCGATGACGGTCTCACCGGCGCCGCCGGCCACGAGGTCCGGGTTGACGGAGTCGATGGCGATCAGCCGGGCCAGCAGGTGGCCGGGGTTGGCGTCGAAGGGCTCGAGGGCCGCTGGAGTCGAGGGGGTTTCGGGGAGCATGGAACCTTCCGAAGTTCGGACACTGCCACCGACAGGAGCGGTCAGTACTGGTGAGGAGCGGTCAGTACTGGTTGAGGAGCGGTCAGTCCTGGTTGGCGAGGCGTAGGAGGGTGGTGGCCAGGACGTCGACGCCGTGGGCGCACGCTTCGGGGGTGGAGTATTCGCGGGGGTTGTGGCTGATGCCGTCGTACTCGCCGCGTACGAAGATCATGGCGGTGGGGCAGAGCGCGGCGATTTCCTGGGCGTCGTGGCCGGCGCCGGAGAGCAGGGAGAGATGCGCCAGGCCGTGGTCGTCGGCAGCCTGCGCGATGACTCTCTGCACCCCTTCGTCGAAGGGGACGTAGGCGGTCTTGGCCATCCGCCGGGTGGTCAGCGAGAAGCTGCCCTCCAGCCCGTGCAGGAACGTGGCGAGGGCCTCCTCGGCGCGGGCCATCTGGACGTCGTCGGGGTTGCGCAGGTCGACGGTCAGTTCGGCGCGGGCCGGGACGATGTTGGTCAGATCAGGGTGGACGCTGAGGTGGCCGACGGTGGCGCGCAGGTCGCCGTAGGCGCCGGAGTCGACCATGGTCCGCAGGTGGACGATGATCTGCGCGGCCGCGAGCCCCGCGTCGGCGCGCAGGTGGGTGGGGGTGGTGCCGGCGTGGGCGGCGCGGCCGTGGATGGTGATCTCCTGCCAGGAGATGCCCTGAACGCCGGTGACGACGCCGATTTCGACGCCGTTCTCGGCGAGGACCGGGCCCTGTTCGATGTGGCATTCGACGTAGGCGTACGGCGGGGCGAGGCGGACCTCGGCGGCGCCGTCGAAGCCGGTGCGGGCGAGTTCGCCGCCGAGGGTGCGGCCGTCACGGTCGGTCAGGGCGTGGGCGTACTCCTGGGTGAGGCGACCGGCGGCGACGGCGCTGCCGAGCATGTCGGTGCCGAAACGGACGCCTTCCTCCTCGGTGAAGACGGCCACCTCGATGGGGCGGCGGGTGGTGATGCCGCGTTCGTTGAGGGTGCGGACGACTTCGAGGCCGCCCAGGACGCCGAGGCAGCCGTCGAAGGCGCCGGCGGTGGCGACGCTGTCGATGTGCGAGCCGGTCAGGACCGGGGCCGCGGTGGGGTCGCCGCCCTCGCGCCGGCCGTAGATGTTGCCCATCCGGTCGATGCGGACGGCCAGGCCGGCCTGCCGCATCCACGCGATGACCTGGCGGCGGCCGGCCGCGTCGGCGTCGGTGAGGGCGAGGCGGTTGACGCCGCGCAGGCCGGTGCGCTCGTCGTCGTACGCGCCGATTTCGGCGAGGTCCATCAGGGACTGCCACAGGCGGTCGCCATTGATGGTGATCTTGTCCGCGGCGGGGGTCTGCGGGTTGGCGGCCGGGCCCTCGGTGCTCAGCAGCACGACCACCGAGGTGGGGTCGAGCCCGAGCGCCGTACGGCGTTCTTCGGCGCCCGTGCCGGTGAGCACCGCGCGGAGACCGGCGAGCGACGCGGCCCCGCAGGGACCCGAGGAGACGCCGAGCGCGGCGAGGTCGGCGGCGGCGCGGGTGCTGTCGTCGTCGGGGACGGCGACGGCGGCGTCCAGCCCGCCGTGCAGGAAGGGCCAGGCGATGCTGGACGGGGTGCCGCAGTTCAGCCCGGCCATGATGGTTTCGCCGGTGGTGATGGCGACGGGTTCACCGAGGGTGAGGCTTTCGAGGACGCAGGCCGCGGCCTCCGGCTCCACCGACAACAGCGCCGGAGCCCGTCCGGACGGGCGGCTGCGGTAGTGGGTGACGACGGCCTGGGCCAGTGACCCCACGCCCACCGGTATGGAGACGAGGTCAGGTCCTTCGGTGACTCCTTCGGCGGTCAGCTGCTCATCGATCTCGGCGCAGAGGGTGGAATAGCCCTCGACGATCCACCCCGGGATCTCCTCGTAGCCGGGCCAGGCGGTGTCCTGGACCAGGACCGTGTCCGGCGTGGCCGCCTCCTTGGCCGCCAAGCGTACGGCCTCGTCGTACGACCCCGCGACCTCGGTGACCCGCGCCTGCTCGGCCAGGATGGCCGCCACGGCCTGCGGATGTACGCCCTGCGGAACGAAAACGTGGGCCTGCTGCCCGAGCAGGCGCGCCATGCGGGCCACCGCCCGGCCGTGGTTGCCGTCGGTGGCGGTCACCAGGGTGACTTGGCCGGTCGCGGCCCGCTCGGACAGTGCGCGGTGGACCGCCCAGGACGCGCCCAGCGCCTTGAACGCGGGCAGCTCCAGACGGCACGACTCGTCCTTGACGAAGACCCGGCCGACCCCCAACTCCGCAGCCAGCGCCGGGAGTTCGGTCAGCGGTGTGGGGGAGTAGCCGGGCAGGGCGGCGTGGAAGGCCCGCACCTCGACGGGCGCGGAGGCACATCTCCAGGTACGGGCGCCGGGCCGCGCAAAAAGGAGAGAGGACACGTTCTCGGACACACGTTCAGGGTGCGATACCGCCCTACGATCGGTCCAGCGGATGTTTTCGACCTATAGTCATCGGAAAATCCGATTATTAGGGGGCGGCGATCTGCTGATGTTCGACCTGCACCGGCTGCGCCTGCTGCGCGAACTCAAGCACCGCGGCACGCTGGCGGCCGTCGCCGCCGCCCTGTCCTACGCTCCTTCCTCCGTCTCCCAGCAGCTCTCGCAGCTGGAAACGGAGGTGGGAGTCCGCCTGCTGGAACCGGTGGGGCGGCGGGTGCGGCTGACCGAGCAGGCCGAGATCCTCGTCGCCCACACCGAAGCGGTTCTCGAACGCCTCGAACGCGCGGAGGCGGAGATCTCCGCCTCCCTGACCGAGCTGACCGGCACACTGCGCATCGCCTCGTTCCAGACGGCCGCCCTGGCCCTGGTCCCGACCGCGCTCAGCCTGCTGCGTGACCTCCACCCGCACCTGCGCGTCCACGTCACGCACATGGAACCGGAAAAGGCGCTGCCCGCCCTGCAGGCCCGTGACTTCGACCTGGTTCTCGCCGAGGAATACCCCGGTAACCCCAACCCGCGGCCCGCCGGGCTCGATCAGGAGGACCTGCTTGACGACCCCCTTCACCTCGCGCTGCCCGAACCGGCCCACGGTCTGGACGCCGACGGCCCGATGGCGGCGCTGCGCTCACTCGCGGACCACCCCTGGGTGATGGAACCCGAAGGCACGACCGCGCGGCACTGGGCCATGACCTTGTGCCGCAACGCCGGTTTCGAACCCGACGTACGGTTCGAGACCACCGACCTGCTGCTCCACCTTCGCCTCGTCCAGCACGGACACGCCGCAGCCTTCCTTCCCGACCTCGTCTGGTGCGGACAGCCCCCGACCGTCACCCTGCGGCAACTGCCTCGGGGTCAGCGCGCACGACGCCTCTTCACCGCCGTACGGCGCGGCCGCAGCAGGCACCCTGCCATCCGAGCATGCCGGGATGCCCTCCTCCAGGCGGTCGCCCTGCGCGCCGGGTCATAGACACTGGGTGCGGGCGGTTGGGCCGTTTCCTGTCGGAGTCTGGACGTACGCCTCGATGTAGACACAGCCCGGCTCGGTGCTCAGCATCCAGCCGTACGCCGTGTCGGGACGTCGTGTTCCTGCACTGCCAAGTGATCAATGGCGCCGGGGAGCGCTGGTTCTACCTCTGGGATTCGGCCAACGGCAGGACCGGCTGGGTTAAGGCGGGCGCCGTCGCCCGTCCATGGGACCCGGTCACCTGCTGACCAAGGCTGAGCCGCCGACCCCCGGATCACTTTCGTGTGATCCGGGGGTTACTGACCGAGCCTGAGTGGGATGCGGGCGACGTCGGTCCAGGACAGCTCCCACCCCGTCTGGCCGTCCTGCTGCGCGCGCTGATGGAAGGCCACGTCCAGCAGGTGCACGGCGGAGATCGTGAGCGGCGCGTGGCTGGGGGACACCCGGCGCAGTGTGGACTGCAACGCGCCGGAGTCGGCCTCGGCGTAGGCGTAGGCCAGCGACATGTGCGGCCGGCCCTCATCGTTCTGCACCGCCGCCGGGCCCCGCGTCTCCCGTACGGCGGCGCGCACGCGCTCGCGCAGGGCGGTCACGCCGTCGTCGGGGTGGGCGTCCAGCAGTACGCCCGCCTGCCCCGCGAGCGGCGACCCGCACAGCACCGTGACCGGGGCGAGGTCGGCCAGCTGCCGGCTGAGCGCGGCGGCGAGTTCGGCACGCTCCTGGGGGGTGATGGCGTCAGCGGTGACGTCGGTGATCATCTCGATGGTCATGTGCAGCCGGTCATCGGCCACCATGGCGAGCGGGTAGCCGATCATGGCCGGACGGCACGCGGAGGCCAGCGCCAGCACACCGGCGTCGACGCCCGGGTCGGGCAGGGCATAGACGTGCAGGACCCGGGCACCGTCCGGCCACGGCCGGCCCTGGAACTGGGGGGTGAAGCGCCGCACCGACCTCTCCTTGCCTGCATAGGGCCGTCGCCGGTTCAGCTGTTCATGGCGGAGCTGTCCAGGAGCCAGTACTTCTCAGGGATGTCCGCGCCCTGATAGGCCGAGGCCGAGCTGACCAAATTGCGTTTGATGTCGCTCTTGGGGGGTTCGGTGGCCTTGTCGCTGGTGGCCCAGTAGATGAGGGAATTAGCCACGCCGACGGGGCCGTGCACGGGTTCGGGGCCGTAGCGGCTGGTCAGGGTGGCGGTGACGCCGGTCTCGACGTCGTACACGACGGAGCCGGGGATGTTGCCGTTGGCGGGGGCGCCGCGCTGGGGGACGGTCCGCAGGAGCAGGTAACGCTGGCCGAGCAGGCCGAGCGGGGAGACCACCCAGGGCGGGAGTTCGGTACGCCGGGAGCCGTCGGGGCGCTGGATGAAGACCCGTTCGGTGGCCGTGGCGACGGTCTGGGTGCCCACGCACCAGTCGGGGCCGCAGTCGATGTCGGCCTGGGCGGGGGCGCGGATGGTGATGCGCTCGCCGGTGGCCGTGTTGATCAGGCGGTGTTCGTTCCCGATCCACGGCCAGTCCTTGATCCGCATGCCGTCCGTGTCCGGCACACGCTGCCGTTCCCCGCCCGCGAGCGGGATACGGTCGACACCGCCCTGGGGGAACGACCAGAGCAGGTCCTGGCCGATGATGGCCAGTTCGGGATCGCGGCCGGCGGTGACCCCGGGGATGGTGGCCAGGAGCACGGCCTTGCCCGCGGCCGTCTTCGTCCAGAGTTCGCCGACCGTGCCGGACTTCTCCTGGACCGTGCGGTACCAGGCGACCGCGCCGTCCGTGGCGGCGGCCGCGGTGATCTGGTGCTCGTCGCGGTCCTTGTCGTTGGGCAGGGACACCAGGGGCCGGCCTACGCCCATCTGGAGGTTGAAGGCGACCAGCCAGGACTCCTGGCCCGGTTCGGCCACCTCCTCCATGAGCACCTGTGTCGCGTCCATGCGGGCCAGCGGGCGCAGCGGCCAGTCACGGAACGACCAGGCCGGGATCTTGACGACGGCCTCGGGCCAGACCGCCCGCGCGGACGGGAAGGCGGCCGGCTCGGCCGGGAAACCGGGCTCGACCGGCGGGCGCGGCGGCCGAGGTGTGGCGGACGGGCGGATCAGGAGCGCGGTCACACCCGCCAGAGTAAGGACGAGAAATCCACTGAACGCGAGGTCAGCCCAGGATTTCCGTGCCACGGCACCCCCCAAGTTGTTCGCGATTTTCATCGTGAAACGTGAGGGCACCTCTGTCGAGAGGCGGACTGCAGCCGTACGAATCCGTAAATCAGCCTTTCACTCCTGTCAGGGTGACGCCTTCGATGAAGACCCGCTGGGCGAGGAAGAACACGATGATGACCGGTGCCATGACCAGCAGGGTGGCCGCCATGGTGAGATTCCACTGCACGCTGTGCAGCGCCTTGAACGAGGCCAATCCGAGAGACAGAGTCCAGTTGTCGAGATTCGTGGAGGCGTACAGCAGCGGCCCGTAATAGTCGTTCCAGCAGTAGAAGAACTGGAACAGGGCCACCGCGGCGACCGCCGGGCGGGCCATCGGCAGGATCACCCGGATCAGCGTCCGCAGGTCCGAGCAGCCGTCCACCCGGGCCGCCTCGACGTACTCTTTGGGGATGGTCAGCAGGAACTGCCTGAGCAGGAAGATCGAGAAGGCGTCGCCGAGCAGCATCGGCAGGATCAGCGGCCACAGCGTGCCGGTCAGCCCGGCCCTGGCCCAGATCAGGTAGACCGGTACGGCGACCACCTGCGGCGGCAACATCATCATCGTGATGACCAGCAGGAAGGCCAGCCGGCGCCCGGGGAAGCGGAACCGGGCCAGCGCGTACGCCACCGGGATCGACGACAGCAGCATGGCGGCGGTGCCGAGCACCGCGTACAGCAGGGTGTTGGCCAGCCAGCGCAGCAGCGGCGAGCGTTCGAACACCTCGGCGAAGTTGTCCCAGTTCCAGCTGTGCGGCCAGAGTTGGCTGGTCAGCGCCTGCTGATCGGTCATCAGCGAGGTCAGGCCGACGAACACCAGCGGAGCCAGGAACATCGCCGCCAGCGCCAGGGCCAGCGCGTGGGTGGCGATCCAGTACAGCGCCCTGCGGGCGCGCGTGCCCCTCACCGGACGCCCGCTTCCTCGTCCAGGCCGCGGAAGCGGCGCAGCAGGACCAGCGTGAACACCATGGACGCGGCGAACAGCACCAGCGCGAGCACGCAGGCGTAGCCCATGGAGTAGTCGCGGAAGCCCGCGTAGAAGAGCCACTGCGGCAGGGTGAGCGTGGACATCTCCGGATAACCGGGCACGAAGGTGGTCCCGGGCGAGTCGGTGGTGCCGGAGGCCACCCGGGCGGCGATCATCGCCTGGGTGAAGTACTGCAGGGCGTAGATCACCCCGGTGACCGCGGAGAACATCAGCACCGGCGAGATCATCGGCAGCGTGATGCTGCGGAAGCGCCGCCACGCGCCCGCACCGTCGATCTCGGCCGCCTCGTACAGGTGGCGGGGCACGTCCAGCAGGGCGGCCAGGAAGATCACCATGACGTTGCCGATCCCCCACATGCCCAGCAGGGTCAGGCTCGGCTTGGACCAGGCGGGGTCGCCGAACCAGTCGGGCCCCGAGACGCCGATCACCCGGAGCGCCTCGTTGAGCGGCCCGGTGGCCGGGTTGAGCAGGAAGACGAAGGAGACCGTCCCGGCCACCAGCGGCACCAGCGAGGGCAGGTAGAAGACGGTACGGAAGAGCCCGGCGCCCGTCTTCAGCCGGGTGACCAGCTGGGCCAGCCCCAGCGCGAAGACCAGCTGGACCGGGACCATGAAGGCCACCAGCCAGAGCGTGTTCTTGATCGCGACCAGGGCGCGCGGATCGTGCAGCAGGTACCGGTAGTTGTCCAGGCCGATGAACTCCAGCGTGAACATGTCGTAGCGGTGGAAGGAGAAGTAGACCGTGGCCAGCAGCGGATAGAGGAAGAACACCGCGAAACCGGCCAGCCACGGCGACAGCCAGAGGAGGGCGTGCAGGCCCTCACGGCGCCGCCACCGGATGCTCATCCGCTCAGCCCCCGGACAGCTTGCGCTTGTCGTCGATCTGCTTGTCCACGTTGGCCAGGCCCGCGTCCAGGTCCTTGATCCGGCCGGCTTCCCACTCCGCCACGAAGGTGGTGAACGCCTCCTGGTTGAAGACGCTGTTGACGTTGGAGGGCAGGGTGGTCGTCTTCGGGTGGTTGAAGATCTCCAGGAAGGTGGCGAAATTGGCGTCCTTGGCCAGCGCCGGGGAATCCATCGCCGCCTTGGTGGTGGGCACGTTGCGCAGCGCGTTGGAGAGGGTGACCAGGCCGTCGGTGTCGGTGGTCAGGTACTTCACCAGTTCCCAGGCGGCCTGCGGGTTCTTGGCGCCCTTGGGCACGCCGATCACGGTGCCCGCGACGAAGCCGGAGCCGTACAGGTCGGGTTTGTCGTCGGCGACCGGGAGTGGGGCGGTGCCGTAGTCCATGGACTTGGCGTCGTCATCGGCGGCGATCATGGCGTTCCGCCACTCGCCGTCCAGGACCATGGCGACCTTGCCCTTGAAGAACGGGTGCTCGGAGCCCCATTCGTCGCCCAGGCCCTTGCGGAAGGTCTCCAGGTTCTCGAAGCCGTACCAGTCGATGAGTTCCTTCTGCCAGGTCAGCAGTTGCTTCCAGGCGGGGTCGGAGCCGATCGCGGAGGTGCCGTCCGGGTTGTACCACTTGCCGCCGACCATCGGGCCGAGGTGGGACAGCGAGTTCTCGTAGTACCGGGTGCTCGGAATGAACCCGGCCACCTTGATCTTGCCGTTGGCGTCCCGGACGGTGAGTTCCTTGGCCAGCCTGGTCAGCTCCGACAGCGTCCTGGGCGGCTCGTTGCCCTTCATCAGGGCCTTGTTGTAGTAGAGGCCGTAGGCGTCGGCCAGCAGCGGCATGGTGCAGCGTTTGCCCTCGAACTCGGTGTAGGCGCGGGCCGCCGCCGGGAGCACCGACAGGTCGATGCCGTCCTGCTTGATCACCGTGGTGAGGTCCTGGAAGACCCCGCTGCGGCACCACTGCGCCACGTTGTCGGTGGTGAAGGAGGATGCCACGTCCGGCGCGTTGCCGCCGCGTACCGCCTGGGTGATGTGTTCGTCCTGTACGCCCTTGACCAGCTTCACGGTGATCTGCGGGAACTTCTTGTTGAATCCGGCGATGGCGTCGGTGAACGCCTTCACCTCCGAGTCGGCCGCGAAGCCGTGCCACAGCTCGATGGTGGCCGCCGGGAGGGTCGCCGACCCCGACGGTCTGGGCTGGGAGCCGAGGGCGGGGGCGTCGGTACCCGCCGTACAGGCGGTGGAGACGGCCAGCGCGGCCACGGCGAGAACGATTCTGTGCACGGGTCCTCCCAACGCCCACATTAGGAAAGCTTCCTAACGAATCTAGAAAGTAAGTAAACTTTCCGAACTCGTCAAGCGCGAGAAACCTCTCGCAACCGACTCGTGACCACGGAAGCCACCGGGTAGGGCAGCGGTTGTGAGGGGCCCGAGCCGGAGGGGCTGTGGTTTGGGCGAGGGGTCGGCTTCGAGGGCTTCTTCTTCGAGACGGTGGCCCGCTGAGCGGCGGCGGGCAGCCCGGCGACCCGGGTCGGAAGGGATGTCGTCCTTGACCTGGCGCGCACTCCAGGTTGTTTGATGATCACATGAACACGACAATTGCCCCCGGGCGCATCGTGCTGGGAACGATGGACTACGGCACTTTGATCGACACCAAGGACGCGTTCGTCATTCTCGACCGTTTCGTCGAGGCCGGTGGGGTGTGGCTGGACACCGCCAACTGCTACTCGTTCTGGAACGACTCCAGCGGTGTCGGAGGGGCGAGTGAGCGGGTCCTGGGGGAGTGGTTCCGCCTCAATCCTGGGGGGCGTGAGAGTGTCAGGATCGCTACGAAGGTGCGGCACAATCCTCTGATTCCGCATTCCTGGCCTGAGAGCGCGGAAGGTCTTTCTCGCGGCGCGATCATGGCGGGCATCGACGGCAGTCTGGAACGGCTGGGCATCGACTGTGTCGACATGCTGTGGGCGCACGCGGAGGACCGCGCGGTGTCTCTCCAGGAGACGGTGGAAGCCTTCGGTGAGCTCGTGTCGCGTGGTGTGGCGCACCGGATTGGCGCTGCCAACCACGCAGGGTGGCGGGTTGAGCAAGCCCGATCGATTGCCCGCGAGCAGGGCCTGACGCCATGGTCGGCCCTGCAGTTGCGGCATTCTCTGGTCCAGCCGCGTCCTTATGGCGCGCTACCGGAGGCAGGGCACAAGTTACTGACGGCGGACGATCTCGATTTCGCCCGCCACGAGAAGCTGGCCGTCTGGTGCTACACGCCACTCATGCAAGGCGGGTACACCCGCCCCGACAAGCCGTTCTCCGAAGCGTACGATCACCCGGGAACGGCTCGCGTGCTTGCGGTCCTCGACGACGTCGCGCGTGATCTGGACGCGACCCGCAACCAGGTCGTGCTCGCGTGGATGATGCGCCAGGGGATCGACCCGATCGTTGGTGTCAGCCGGGTGGAGCAGTTGGACGAGGCGTTCGGGGCTGAGGACATCGAACTGAGCGACGACCACATGGCCCGGTTCGCCCAGGCGCGGTAGAGCGGACGTCCTCCGGGAGGCTGTCGTGAGCGGGAGCGTCCTCATGACAGGACTTCCTGCCCGATCCAGCCCTCCGGGCCGCAGCCCTTCGGGATGGCGAAGACGGCCGAGCCGATCGGGGTCGTCCACTCGTTGAGCAGGTCGGCTTCGGCCAGTTGGCGCTGGATAGGGACGAACTGTCGCTCGATGTCGGCCTGGTAGGAGGCGAACACCAGCCCGGAGTCGGCGTGACCCTGCTTGGTGACCCCTTCGTCGTAGTTGTAGACGCGGCGCAGGATGCGCAACGAGGGGTCGCCGACGTGGGCACGGCGGATGTGGGCGTACTCGGAGATGATCGGGAAGCCGCGGGGGCCGGTCGCCGCGAAGTCCGGTGGGTCCTGCTCCCTGGTGCCGGTCAGTGGGGCTCCCGTCGACAGGCGGCGGCCGATGGTGAACTCCTTGGCCACCACGTCGGCGGCGTCCCAGGTCTCCATCTCGGCACGGATCCGGCGTACGACGAGTGTGGTCGTTCCGTCGGGGCGCCACACCGCCAGGTCGAAGTCAGGGGTGCCGGGCACGGGGTTGGCGGTGCCGTCGAGCTGGCCCATCACGTTGCGCTGGGTCTGCCCGGCGGGCTGGGTCCCCGCCGCGCGACGGAAACCCCGCTGGGTCCAGCGGACGGTGGCGAACGAGCGGGCGTCCTTGACGATCATTCGGAGCGCGTGCGTCACGGTCAGCGGGTCGTCGGCGCAGATCTGCACCAGCAGGTCTCCGCCGGACCAGCGTTTCTCCAGCTTGTCGATGGTGAACGCCGGGAGGGGCTTGATCGGGGAGCGGGTTTTCGCCTTGGCGTACAGGCCGGGGCCGAAGCCGAAGGTGACGGTCAGCCGGGCGGGTGGGGAGGCCAGTTCCGGCTCGGTGTCGGCCAGCGCGGGACGGCCCTGGGTGAGCCGCCTCGCGTCGTCGGTGAGCAGGCGCATCATGCGGCCGAGAGCGTCCCGATCGGTGTTCTCGCGCAGGTCGAATGCGATGAAGACGGCGTGTGCCTGCGGCTCGGTGGCGATGCCCGCCTGACGGGGGCCATGGAACGGCACGATGGCCTCGGCGGGTCAGCTGGGACTCAGCCATTGTCGGCGTCCGTCTCCTCGCCCATGTTCATGTCGCCGCCGGGCTGGTAGTCCTCCTTGGCTCCGGCGAAGTCCTTGCCGAGGGCGGTGAAGGTGAAGGTTCCGCCGTCCTTGAGCGTCAGGGTGAACTCGATCTCGGCGCCGGGCTTCACGGCCTCCGAGACGCTCATGAGCATGATGTGGTCGCCGCCGGGCTTCAGTTCGTGCGAGCCGTTCGCGGGGATGACGAACCCGCCCTCCTTGGGCTGCATCACCATCTTGCCGTCGTTCTCGACGACCTCGTGGAGTTCGACCATGGACGACAGCGGGGTGGCTCCGGACACGACCGTGATGTCGGAGCCGGAGTTGTTGACCAGGGTGCCGAAGGCGGCGGTCATGCCTTTCTCGGTGGTCTTGATCCACGGGTCGGTGATGGACAGGGCCGGACCGGTGGGCGAGGGAGCGGGCGCAGAGGAAACGGGCGCGGAGGAAGCGGGCGCGGCGGCGGTGGGGGTCTCCTGGGATCCACAGGAGGAGATCGCGAGTACGGCGGCGACGGCGAACGCGGACAGCGCAAGGCGCGAGGACATGAGAAACAGACCCTTTCGAGGGGAAACGGCAGCGACGTCAGAGGGCCGGATCGAATCCGGTGATCACGGAGATGCCGCGCTGACCGCTGGGTCAGGCGGCGACGAGGCTGACGATGCCGGGAGGACCCCGGCGGCCCATCTCATGGCCGAACAACGCCGAACGCGGCACGATGACGCACTCGGCGGGAGGAACGGACGGCTGCGCGTGGCCGGGGTCGAGGACCACCCGGAGCAGCAGCAGGAGCCGGAATTCGAGGCGGCGTAACAGCCCCCACAGGAGCGCCTCGCCCCGGGCCAGCCACAGGGCCGTCAACCCGGCCGCCCAGGCGTGGGCGATCAGCATGCTCAGGCTGGGGAGCAACGTGGTGGCATGGTGGTGGCCGGCCACCGGCTCGATGGTGTGGGCGTACGAGAAAAGCAGGTGCAGCACGGCCTGGCACCCGGCCAGCGCCGGGAAGATCGCCCGCATCGAGCGTTCCCGCCCGGCCAGCGCCAGGCCGACGACTAACGAGAGCGCCAGCGCCAGCAGCAGGGAACCCGCCGAGACGGACCCGCCGGCGTACGCGTGCGCGCCGACGCTCAGCACGACCGAGACCGTCGCGAAGACGACGGCCCGGACGACGCGGAAGGGCGTCGTGGCAGAGGTGGCGCTTGTCATGGCGCCGTCATCATTACACGGGAACCGCCCGCCTCCCAATCCGCCCCGATCACCACACCCGTTTCAGGCAGCTGCCTCCCGAAAACTCCTCCGCAGCTATCCCTGGTTGGCGGGAGTTGGCGGAAAGGGGAACATATGCCCCATGGCGTACGACGATGAGGGCCGTGACGTGGCCGTCCCCCCAGAGGTACGGCGGGTCGTCTCGCTGGTGCCGTCGCTGACCGAAGCCGTGGCCGCGACCGATCCGCGACTTCTGGTCGGTGCCACCGACTGGTGCGTCCAGCCTGCCGGTCTGCCGGTCGTCCGTGTCAGGGGGACCAAGAACCCCGATCTGGACCGGATCCGGGACCTGCGGCCCGACGTGGTGCTGGCCAACTTCGAGGAGAATCGCGAGCCCGACCTGGAGGCGCTGCGCGCGTCCGGGATCGCGGTGTGGACGACCGTCGTGCGTACCGTGCCCGAGGCGCTGACCTCGCTGCACCGTATGCTGACCGAGGCCTGCCGCGTGTCCCGCCCCAGCTGGCTGGACGATGCGGCCCGCGCCTGGGACCGTCCCGAGCCGCCACGCCGGCGGCGCGCGGCGATCCTGGTGTGGCGGCGCCCGTGGATGGCCGTCGGCCGCGATACCTTCACCGGCGACGTGCTGGCCCGCCTCGGCGTGGACAACGTGTTCGTCGAGCACACCGAGCGCTACCCGCGCACCACGCCACAGGAAATCCGGCAGGCCGGACCCGATCTGGTGGTACTGCCCGACGAGCCCTACCGCTTCACCGCGGACGACGGACCCGAAAGCTTCCCTGGCCTGCCGTCGGCCCTGGTGAGCGGTCGGCATCTCACCTGGTACGGGCCGTCGCTGGCCCAAGCACCAGACGTGCTGATCGACAGCCTGGCCGCTTAGGCTCCGGCGAATCTGGATCTTCTGAAGGCCGAACGGGTGGTTCGCGCGGGTGTATCCGCCAAGGAATACACCCGCGCGTTGTCCTTGATCAGAAGTCGTCGGCGGTGCGGATCCGGTCGCGGACCCAGACGCCGGCCTCCTTCAACCTGCTCGTCCCCGCGAAGGGGCCGTTCGGACAGGTGCCGGTGGTGAAGACCGCGCCGGTGCGGAAGTCGTCGGAGTAGTTCCAGTTCACCCAGCTGATCTTCTTCTGCGCCATCAGATCGAGGTACTGCTGGGACCTGCTGAAGTTGTTGGCGCCGTCGCCGGAGGCGGTCTGGGTGCCGAACTCGCTCACGAACATCGGCAGGAGGTCGGCCGCGCGGGACAGCGCGTTCAGGTACGCGGTGCCGTGCGAGGCCGCGTAGAAGTGGAAGGTGTACATGATGTTCGTCCCGCTGACCGGGTTGTTGCGGATGGTGTCGGTCTGGTCGCCGGGACCGGAGACGCCGAGCGAGGACCAGGCGGGAGTGCCGACCAGGATCGGGGCGTCGGGGTCGTACTGGCGGATCACCGGGACGAGCTGGTTGGCGTAGTTGCGGATGACCGACCAGGTGACGGAGTCGCCGTTCGGCTCGTTGGCGATCTCGTAGAGCACGTTCTTCTTGGCGTTGTGCCGCTGGGCGATCTCGGTGAAGAACGTCTGCGCCCGGCTGAGGTTGTAGTTCGGGTCACCGGGGGTGAGCATGTGCCAGTCCACCAGGGCGTACATCCCGCGCGCGGTGGCCATGTCGATCAGCTGGTGGACCCGGTCGGTGAACATCCGGGGGTTGGTCTCGTACCCGCCTTCCTGGATGTACATCGAGATCCGGAGGATGTCGGCCTTCCAGTCGTTGGCCAGCGCGTCGAGCGAGGCGGTGTTGAGGCACTGGTTGTACCACTGGATGCCGTGGCTGCTCATGCCGCGGAGCTGGATCTGCTTGCCGGCCTCGTTGCACAGTTTGGTGCCGCACACCCGGAGCTGTCCGTTGGCCGCGACCGGGGTGCCGCCACCGCTGGCGGTCTGGACGGTGATCGCCGTGCTGGCCGCAGAGCGGTTGCCGGCGGCGTCGCGGGCGCGGACGGTGTAGGTGTAGGAGGTCGCGGCGGCCAGGCCGGTGTCGGTGTGGCTGGTGCCGGTCACCGTGGCCACCTGGGTGCTACCCCGGTAGACCTCGTAGCCGGTGACGCCGACGTTGTCGGTGCTGGCGTTCCAGGCCAGTGACACACTGCTGGAGGTTGTGCCCGTCGAGCGCAGGTTGCCTGGCACGCTTGGGGGAGTGGTGTCGCCGCCTGCGGCCGGCGTGCCGTAGACCTCGAACTCCCACAGCGAGTAGCCCCACTGGGTGCCGCGCGCGGTGCCGTACATGCGGACGTAGCGACCGGTGCCCGAGGCGGTCAGGTCGTCGATGCCGCCGTCGGACGTGCTCGTGGAGTAGATGCTCGTCCAGTTGCTGCCGTCGGGGGAGACTTCGATCCGGTAGGCCTTGCCGTAGGCGACCTCCCAGTTCAACCGCACCCGGGACACGGCGTACGAGCCGCCCAGGTCGATCCGGATCCACTGCGGGTCACTACCCTCGGCCGAGGCCCATCGGGTGGCGGTGTTCCCATCCACCGCCCGCCCGGCCTCGAACCCCGTCCCCTCGATCGACGACGCCGTGGCCGGCTTTCCTCCGGAGATGAGCTGGACGGGCGCGGTTCTGGCGGTCGCGGTCTGGGAGGTCAGACCGGTCAGGGACGGTACGGCGAACATGAGCACAGCGGCCGCCACGAGCGAGCGGCGGCGTCTGGGGCGATCTTGCGTGGGGGGCTGCGGGCGCTCCACACGTAACATTGGCGCTCCTGACGAGGGTAGAGGCCGATAATTATTAGGAAGGTTTCCTAACTTGAGCCGGAAGCGTAAACGGCCACGCATCATTACGCAAGGCCCAATCACTTGTGGGGACGACCTGTCAGATCCTGTGACGGCTGTTGCGGCGACGGGGGAGGTGTCGAGGTAGCGCTCAAGATCATTCGTTGACGAGGTCCAGCCGAAGTGACCCCGGAATCATCACCAGCTAGGGTCAGGCCCATGCCGCGCTTCGAGCTCGCCACCCTGATCAAGGCTCCGGTCGAGGTCGTGTTCGACATCTCGTTGTCGGTGGAGACCCATACGTCCTCCATGCGCGCGTCCCGGGAGCGGGCGGTCGCCGGGGTCACCTCGGGCCGGCTGGCCTTGGGTGACCAGGTGACCTGGGAGGCCCGGCACTTCGGGCTGCCCTGGCGGCTGACCTCGACGATCAGTGCCCTCGACCGGCCGTACTCGTTCGTGGACGAGCAGGTGGCCGGGCCGTTCCGCCGCTGGCACCACGCCCACTACTTCGAGGCGTCCGGCGAGGGCACCCTGATGCGGGACACCGTCGAGTTCGAGGCCCCTTTCGGGCCGCTGGGCCGGCTCGCCGAACTGCTGGTGCTCCGCCGCTACATGGTCAAGCTCATTATGCTGCGCAACCAGCACATCAAGCGGATCACCGAGGAGTGTCCCTGACGGAGGCCTTGTGATGGCGAGGCCGAGGTCGGCTTGATGAGGTCGCAGGTGTCGCGCATGCCCACTACTCGCACCGCTGGCTGAGCTTGAAGTTGAGGACCATCATCAACGCCCCCGGACCCGCTGGAGCGCCGTGAACGGACCCCGCCTGGCCGCCCTGGTCCGCGCCGAAGGGCATTTCGAGCACGGCAAACTGATCGCGGGGAGAAGCCCACCGACAGCGCCCCTGGTCGAGTTATGCGCCCGCGCCAGCTCGCGGCCTCCGGCGACGGACCCGCTGACCGCTCGCGCCGCCAATTGTTCGAGACAGCCCAGGTTCACGCAGACGCCACTTCCCAGGGCTGAGGAACGGCCCGCAGCAGTAGTACATCACCGGGACGGTGTTGCCGCTGGTCTCGCGATGTGAGGCCATCCTGGCGATGGGCGCTGTCGTCAGGATGATCTACTTTGTAAAGGCGCCCGCCGGTGGTTCCGAGCCCACGGTCACCTCCATCTCCGTCAGCTGGTAGGCATTGCACGGATTGTGCTCCTCGGGGCAGTTGGACAGGCCGACGTAGACGTCGGCGAGGGCCTCCAGCACGATTCGGTCGCCGGGTGAGGTGGTCGGCTCCTTGATCTCCATGCGCCCGTCCGGGTGGTGGGCGATGTTCATGAACAGGGAGATGCACATGTCGGGGGAGATCTTCTGGACGTCGAGTCCGAGGTCCGTCCAGTCGGCGGTCAGGTTGTCGTAGCAGGTGAAGGTCTGGCCGGTGCCGTACCGGATGGCGTTGGACCACTGCGAGCAGTAACCGCCGGTCATGTTGTGGATGCCGTTGTCGTCGTGGACCACCCGGAACATGGGGGCGCACTTGGTCGAGTAGACCTTGTGGCCCTCCCTCAGGTCCCATCTGCCGGAACTCACTCGGGAGAACATGCAGGACAGGCGCTCGTCCGGGTCGTCCACCATGGCGGCGATCAGGTCCATCACCTGCTGGCCGCGTACGTCGACGACGGTCAGGGTCTGTCCGGCGCGCAGTTTGAGCGCCAGCCTGCCACGCGGGGGAACCAACGTGGTGCCCGCGGGGGTCCAGCCGGTGCGCTCGGTGGTCACGATGTCGGTCATTGCGGGGTCTCCCAAAGGACTCGATAGGCGAGAGGAAAGAGGGTCACGGTGTGCCGAATCCGCCGCCGCCGGGGGTGCGGAGCAGGATGCGGGACCCGGGGGCCAGGGCCGTCCGGCTCTTGGGCTCGGCGACCGGCACCTCGTCGATGGCCAGCGCGCCGGGCAGGCCGTCGGCTCCGCCCGCCAGCCCGGGTGCCGGATGGTCGATTCGTTCGGTGAGGAAGATGATGTCCAGCGGTTCGTCGTGCAGGCTGCGCAGCACGACCTCCTGGCCGTCGCCGCCGCGCCAGGCTCCCGCGCCGCCGGAGCCCCGCACGATCGTCTTCCGTTCCACCAGCAGCGGCGTCTGGGCCTCGATCACCTCGACCGGGGTGTTGGAGACGTTGCTCGGCGTGCTGAGCGTGGGATGTCCGTCCTGGCCCTGGCACGCGCCCTGCCCGCCGTTGAAGCACAGCAGCGAGGCGAACGGGCCGGCCTCGTCCCGGCCCCGGACGCCGACCACCCAGAACGGGGTGCCGGCCGCCGCCGCGACCCGGGTCGGCAGCGGGCCGAGCAGGGCCCGGGAGAGTACGGCCGGGATGGCGTGCGCCGGGAAGTTGGCGCTGAGCGCCGCGGGTTTGTCCGGCTTGAGCAGGGAGCCGTCCGGGATCCTGATCGTGATCGGGCGGAGCGCGCCCTCGTTGTTGGGCAGGTCGGGTGCGAGCAGGCAGGCCAGGCCGTACCGGGTGTAGCCGAGGGTCGGCGAGCCGGAGTTGATGCCGTACCTGCTCTGGGTGGAGGTGCCGGCGTAGTCCACCACCATCGCGTCCCCGGCGACCTCGACGGTCACGGTGATCTGCTTGGGCTCCTCGAATCCGTCCAGTGCGACCGTGGCGTGGTAGGAGCCGTCGGGGATGTTGAGGATGGCGGCGCGCACCGCCGACTCGGTCGCGGCGCAGATCCGGCGGCCCGCCTCGGTCAGGTCCAGGTCGGGGTCGTCGGCCAGCATCGCGGTGATCCGCCGCACGCCGAGGGCGTTGGCGGCGACCAGCGCGTCCACGTCGCCGAGCACCTGCCGGGGCACCCGTACGTTGCGGGCCAGGATCCGCCGGATCAGCGGGTTCGGGGTTCCGCGTTCGACCAGTTTCACCGGCGGGAGGCAGAACCCCTCCTCGAAGATGTCCTGGGCGAAGGCGCCCTCGGAGGCGCCGCCGATGTCGGAGAGGTGGCAGATGCTGGCGACGAACGCCACGATCTCCCCGTTGTGGAAGACCGGGGTGGCGGCCGTCAGGTCGGGCAGGTGGGTGTTGCCGGCCCATGGGTCGTTGGTGGCGAGCACGTCGCCGGGCTCCAGCCGGTCCCGGCCGATCTCCTCGACCATGGTCCGGACCGTGCCGGCCACCGTCCCGGTGAAGACCGGGACCGACCTGCCGTACTCGACCAGCAGGTCCAGGTCGGCGGTGAGCACCGCGCAGGCCAGGTCGTTGGACTCGCGGACGACGGAGCTGAACGCCGTCCTCAGCAGCACGGCCGCCATCTCGTCCGCGACCGAGATCAGCCGCTGCCAGACGATCTGCAGCGTCGCGGCATCCCAGGTCATCATGGGGGTCTCCTAGAACTCTCTGGTGTCGGACGGGGTGGCCTCCGGGAACAGCCGGGCGAGGAGCTGCGCGTCCAGGGCGAGCTGCCGGGTGATCCTGCCCACCACCTCTTCGCCGGGGGCCTCGTCGGCGAAGTCCTGGGCGGCGTTGCCGGACTTCAGGTAGACGGGCGCGGCCACCCGTACCATCTCCGGCACGTCGTAGCCGCGGACGAAGCCGCCGGTGGCGCGAGGGTTGTCGGTGTGCAGGTCCAGCGCGGCCGGGGTGGCCTGCCGGACCGCGGCGATCATGCGGAGGTCCAGGTCACGCTGGAGGTTGACGGAGTCGGCGCCGAGACCGGCCAGAAGGCGGGCGTGCAGGGGATTGTTGGCGCCCATGTTGGAGGACGCCTTGAGCCGTACGGTGTCCGGCAGCAGCCCGTCGGCCCGCATCCGGTTCAGCAGCCAGAGCACGCCTTCGTCGAAGACCAGGAAGCCGCGGACCCCGAGCTCGACGGCGTGCAGCGCGTCGTCGGCGGCGCGCACCACCTGCTCCATGCCGCGCAGCCGGTACGCGCTGGCCGCGGCCACCCCCGCGGCGGCGAGCGGCTGGCCGCCGATGTCGAACATGCCGCGCGGCCCGATCGCGACCCGCAACTGCGCGTCGTGCTCGGCGCAGGCCGCCACCAGGTCGGCCAGTTCGGCGTCGAGCAGCCGCATGGTGCCGACCGTGTTGGTCACCTGGTGGAGCCTGATCCCGTACGGCCGGAGCCGCTCGGCCAGCGCACGCACGGTCGGCCCGAGCAGGGCCCCGGCGACCTCCCACTTGTACCAGCCGCCGTCGGCGAACCGTCCCGTGCTGGTCGCCGGGGTGTCCGGGTCCCGGTCGGGCAGCCCGGCGGCGGCCAGGTAGCGGCGGATCTCGTCGAAGGTCATGCCGTCGCCTCGCTCCGCTCGGCCGCGCTCCGGTCGGCGGCCCGGCTGGGGGAGCCGGCGACCGCGATGTGCAGGTTGCCGTGCTCGTCGATCTCGGCCAGGTCGCCGGGGCCGACCACGGCGGTGCTCTCCGGCATCTGGAACACGGCAGGACCGACCACCCGGGTGCCGGGCGGCTCCTCCAGCAGGCGCAGCACGGGCGCCTCGACCAGGCCGGTCTCGGGGAACCACACCTGCCTGGTCCGGCCCGCGGCCTCGTGCGTGGTCGCCGCAGGCACCGTCCGCACCAACTCGGGCCGGTCGAAGCGGCCGTAGGCGCGGATCCGCCAGGTCACCACCTCGGCGTCGCCGTGCTCGGCCGGCACGCCGTAGATCCGGGTGTACTCGGCGGCGAACCGGGCCGCGTACTCGGCCGGGCCGTCGCCCGCCTCGACCCGCACCGCGATCTCGAAGCCCTGCCCGGCGAAGCGCATGTCCGCCGAGTGCTCGAACCGGACGGCGGGCTCGGCCAGTTCCGCCTCGGCCTGCCGGCGCAGGTCGCCGAAGACCTGCTCGACCGCGTCCGCGTGCCAGGCCGACAGCCGGGTGAGCTGGGTGCGGGACACCTCGACCAGCGGCGGCGCCACCAGCAGTCCCGTCGCCGACAGCACGCCCGCCGCGCTGGGCACCACCACCCGGCGCAGGCCGAGGATGCGGGCGACCCGGGCGGCGTGCACCGGGGCGGCGCCGCCGAAGGCCACCATGGTGAAATCCCGGGGGTCGTGGCCGCGTTCGGTGGCGTGGACCCGCATGGCCAGCGCCATGTGCTCGTCCACCACCCGGACCACGCCGGCCGCGGCGGCCAGCGCATCCCCGTCGAAGGCGGCGCCGAGGTGCTCGGTCATCGCCTGCCGGGCGGCTGTCACGTCCAGGGGCATCCGGCCGCCGAGGAAGTAGTCCGGGTCCAGGTAGCCGAGCACGGTGTCGGCGTCGGTGACCGTCGGCAGGTCGCCGCCGAGGCCGTACGCGGCGGGGCCGGGGCGGGATCCCGCGCTGTGCGGGCCCACCTTGAGCAGGCCGAGGTCGTCGAGGGCGGCGATGGAGCCGCCGCCGGCGCCGATCTCCAGCATGTCGACCACCGGCATGGTCACCGGCAGGCCGCTGCCGGCCTTGAGCCGGTGCACCCGGCCGACCTCGAAGCCCGGCAGCACGCCCGGCTCGCCGCCCGTGATGACGCAGACCTTGGCGGTGGTGCCGCCCATGTCGAAGGCGATCAGGTCGCTCACCCCGAGCAGCTTCCCGACGTGCGCGGCGCCGATCGCGCCCGCCGCCGGTCCGGACTCCAGCAGCCGCAGCGGGTGGCGGCGCGCGGTCCCGGTGGTGACGACGCCGCCGTTGGACTGCATCAGCACCAGCGGTACGGCCAGGCCCAGGCGGGTCAGCGCACGTTCGATGTCCTGGAAGTGCTCGCCGGCCACCGGACGGACGTACGCGTTGGCGACCGTGGTCACCGTGCGCTCGTACTCCCTGATGATCGGCGCCAGGTCGGCGGAGAGGGTCACCGGGACGCCCGGCAGCCGCTCGGCGAGCGCGGCGGCCACCGCCTGCTCGTGCGCGGCGTCCACGTACGCGTTGATCAGGCAGACCGCGACCGACTCCACGCCCAGCTCCGCCAGCCGGTCGGCCACCGCCGCGAGGTCGGCAGGGTCGGGGGCGGTCTCGACCGTGCCGTCCGCGCGGAGCCGTTCGGCGATCTCCAGCCGGAGTTCGCCGGGGACCAGCGGGTCGGGCATGACCAGCCGCTGGTCGTAGAGGTCGTAGCGCCACTCCCGGCCGATGTCGAGCACGTCGCGGAAGCCGCGGGTGGTGACCAGCGCGGTCCGGGCGCCGCGCCGTTCGATCAGCGCGTTGGTGACCAGGGTGGTCGCGCCGACCGCGGGCCGGTCGATGTCGCTGGCCGTCGCGCCCGCGGCGGCCAGCACCTCCCCGACGCCCTGTTCGATGGCGCGGGAGAAGTCGTCGTAGGTGGTCAGGCACTTGCCCAGCCAGGCCAGGCCGGTCCGCTCGTCGAGCAGCACCAGGTCGGTGAAGGTGCCTCCGATGTCGAAGCTCACGCGCACGCCTGCCGGCCTCCTCCGCGATGCCCGGCCGTGGCCGGTGGGTTGATCATGATCGATTTCCTTTATCTGACGGATGCGTAGATCAGCACGGGCAGGACCAGGCCGAGTTGCCCGCCCAACTGGACCCTGGCCAGCGCGGTCAGCCGCGCCGCCCCGGTCCGGCCGGTCGAGGCGGCCCGGACCGCCCCCGCGTAGCCCAGCCCGGCGGCGGCGCCCAGCAGTGCCGCGCCGAGCAGGGCGAGCCAGAGCACGCCTGCGGTCCATCCGGCCGCCAGCCCGCCGACGCCTGCCACGACCAGCGCGCCGGTCGGCAGCGGGCCCACCGGCCGGGCCGGCAGCCGGCAGGCCGTGGCGCTCAGCAGCACCAGCGCCACGACGGCGCCGGTGATCAGCGGGTCGTCGCCTCGGCCGGAGACCGCGGCGACCTCCCCGGGGAGCACCGAGGTGAACAGGCCGAGCACACCGTTGGCGACGAACGCCACCACGCAGGCCGCGAGCGGAGTCGCGCCGGGGTCGCGTGCCGACGACGTGTCCAGGCTGCTTCTCCGTCGCGCGTCCTGGTGGCGTCCGCTTTCGCCGGGAGGTGGCAGCGGCGCCCGCGCGGCGGGGCGGTCGCGGCCCACCACCAGTGCGGTGGTCACGAGCAGCGCGATCCCGGTGCCGAACGCCGCGCTCCGGTCCCCGAGGCTCGCGGCCAGCCCGGCGCAGCACGCGCCGGCTCCAACCCCGCCCAGCAGGCAGGCCGTGGCGATCGACGCGCCGCGAGCTTGCGCGGTGAGCGCCGAGGTGGCCACGGGGGAGACGACGCCGAGGGCGATCCCCGTCCCGATCCGTGCCGTCACGAGCACGGCCAGGTCAGGCGGGGCCAGGTAGAGCAGCCCGGCGGCGGCGTCGAGGACCAGTGCCACGGCGAGTACCCGCCCAGGCGCGGCGCGGGCGATGAAGCTGCCGAGCCGTCCCGTCCCGACCAGGCCCATCACCCCGGCGACCGTCGCGCCGTGCACGCTGAACAGTAGTGCGGTCGGCCACGCCCCACCGCCGAGCAGCGCCGCGTAGTCCCGGTAGAAGGGGCTGGGGAAGGCGCTGAACGCGGCGGCCACGGCCAGTGCCGCGGCGGGACCGACCTGGTGAGACCTTTCGGCGGCGGGTACGGCGATCACGGGCGTGCCTCCCCTCGGACGACCTGCGGTGGCGCGCCCTTACGCGCGACCCCCAGCAAGACGGCGGCCAGCGCCACGTCCGTCACCGCCGAGCCGGCGAGGTCGGCCAGCACCCGGCGGTCCTTCCCCTGACCCGGCCTGAAGATCGCCGTCGCGTCGCGTCCGGTGCCGGCGTCGGCGGCCCGGTCGGTCACCACCAGGTCCCGCGCGCCGGTGCGCCAGGTCAGGCTGCCGTCCAGGCTCACCGCGACCCCGCGCTCGGCCAGCGTGCCGAGATCGGCCAGCGCCGTCCGCGCGCCGGTCGCCGACACGGCGAGGTCGGCGCCGCGTACCGCCGCCGCCACGTCGGTGGTGACGAAGAGCGCGCAGCCTTCCGGCAGCATTCCGCGTGCCGCCTCCGCCCGGGCCGCCGAGGCGGCGGACCGTACGGCCACCCGGACCTCGCGCGGGGGCAGCACGGCCGCCAGGTAGCGGAGCGTCCACTGGTTGGTCGGCCCGAAGCCGACCAGGGCCAGCCGGGCGGGCGGTTCCGCGCACAGGGCGCGGGCGGCCGCGGCCGCCGTGGCGGCGGTACGCAGCCAGGTGGCCAGCATCCCCTCGACGAACGCCAGGTTCGCGGCGTCGCCGTACCGGGTGACCAGGATGGCCGAGGTGGACACCCCCGGGGACCCGGCGCGTCCTGGCCGGTAGGAGGCCCACTTGCTGGTGGCCAGGTCGAGTGCGGGCACCGCGCCGGCCACGGTGAGGAAGAAGCCGCCGTCGCCGGTGGGCAGGGTCTGCTTGGGCAGCTGGGTGGCCAGTCCCGCCCCGAGGTCGGTGAGCGCGGCGGCCACCGCCGCAGTGAGCGTCCGCGGCTCGACGCACGCCGCCGCCACGTCGGCGTCAGTCATCCTGCGCACCGCCGTCACCCCCGTCCGGGTTGCCGTGCAGCGCGGCCAGCGCCAGCGAGACCATGCCGGCGACGGCCCGCAGATAGGCGGTGCGGGCCGGGTCGAACGCGCGGACGGTACGGCTGACGAAGGCCAGGTCCCCCCAGATCCGCCCGCCGAGGAAGAGCGGGAAGAGCACGCAGGCGTGCAGGTCCTCGGCCGAGGACATCCGGGCGGTCACCGGGAAGCGGCCGGACAGCCGGCTCACGTCCGACAGTTGCACGACCTTGCCGCTCCGGTAGGCGTGCGCGCCCATGAACCCCGGTTCCACCGGGTGCCCGGCGGCCAGCGACTGCGTCCAGCGGGACGACATCCCCGCCGAGGCCACCAGGGTGGAGATGTCCGCGCCCCGGCCGTCCCTTCCCAGCCGGAACACGGTGGCCGCGTCACAGAAGTTGCGGTCCACCGCCCAGCGCACCACGGTGTCGGCGAGCGCGGTCACGTCCGACACGGCGAGCAGGTTGTCGACGATCGAGTACAGGGCGTCGTTCTGGGCGTTGAGCGTCGCCACCGTTTCGCGGAGCCGCTCCTCGCTCCGGTCGTCGCCGATCTCGGCCACCGGCGGGACGAACTGGTAACCCACCCCGCGTACGGAGGCGATCCACCGGGATCCGGACGGGGTGTCGCCCAGCTTGCGGCGCAGCCGTCCCACGTGGATGCGCAGGGTGTTCAGCCCGTCCCCGTGCTTCCACCGCCACACCTCGTGCACGATCTCGTGCGGCGGCACCGTCTGCTGCGACCGGCGCATCAGGTAGACGAGCAGGTCGAACTCGTTCTGGCTGAGCTGGACCCGGTCCGCGCCGAGCACGCACCGGCGGGCTCCCAGGTCGACCCGGAGCTCTCCGGCCTGGAGCCAGCGGATCCGCAGTGTCTCGTCGCGTCGCGCGCCCCGGCAGAGCGCGGTCAGCCGGGCGAGCGCCTCCCGGGGGCCGCAGAGCCGGTCGATCAGCAGGTTCGCGCCCGCGCCGAGCAGCGCGAGCACCTGGTCCTGGTCGAGCGGCCCCGCCACCACGGCGATGGGGGAGGCGCAGGCCGCGCGGAGCGACTTGGTCGCTCTGAGCAGCCAGCCCGGGTTCGCTCCGGTGATCAGCACCAGCCTGGTCTCCCGTACCGAGGCCTGGTGCGCGGCGCGCTGGACGTCCTCGAACGCGCTGACCGCCCAGTCGCGTTGCGCCTGGAGGGCCGCCACGGGCGGGAACGCCGGGCGGTCCGGTTCGCCGCAGAGCACGGCGGGGGAGAGCAGGGCCGCCTCGCGGCGGGTCATGATCCGGCCGTACGCGGGTGCGGTCATCTAGAGCACCTTGGACAGGAAGGATCGGGTGCGTTCGTGCCGGGGATCGGCGAGCACCTGGTGCGGGGTGCCCTCCTCGACGATCCGGCCGCCGTCCATGAAGGCCACCCGGGTGGCCACCTCGCGGGCGAAGCCCATCTCGTGGGTCACCACGATCATGGTCATGCCGCCGGCCGCGAGGTCGCGCATCACGTCGAGGACCTCGCCGACCAGCTCCGGGTCGAGCGCGGAGGTCGGCTCGTCGAAGAGCATCAGCTCGGGCCGCATGGCCAGCCCGCGGGCGATGGCGACCCGCTGCTGCTGCCCGCCGGACAGGCTCCGCGGGTAGGCGTTCACCTTGTCGCCGAGACCGACCCGGTCGAGCAGGGTACGGGCGGCACGCGCCGCCGACTCCCGGGGCTCCCGGTTCACCCGGGTGGGAGCCTCGATGACGTTCTCCAGGACGGTCAGGTGCGGGAACAGGTTGAAATGCTGGAAGACCATGCCGATCCGGGCCCGCTGTGCGCGGATCCGGCGTTCGGGCAGTTCGTGCAGGCGCCCGTCGCGCTCCTGGTAGCCGATCAGCTCGCCGCCGACGTACACCCGTCCCGCGTTGGGGCGCTCCAGGTGGTTGACGCACCGGAGCAGGGTGGACTTGCCGGACCCCGAGGCGCCGATCAGGCAGAGCACGTCGCCGCGCGCCACCTCCAGGTCGACGCCGTGCAGGACCCGGTGGTCGCCGAACCGCTTGCGGACGCCGGTCAGCCGGACCAGCGGGCCGGTCATCGCGCCGGGGTCAGCCATCGGCTCCACCTCCCCGCGCGGGACGGCGCGGCCGAGCCGTGCCGTGCGGCGAAACCGGCCCCGAGGCGCCGCTCCAGCCGATGTTCGAGCCAGGTCAGCAGGGTGACGATGACCAGGTACCAGATGCTGACCACGATCAGCACCGGGATGGTCTCGTAGGTGCGGCCGTAGATGAGCTGCCCCGCGTAGAGCAGTTCGGGCAGCGCGATCACACTGACCACCGAGGAGTACTTGAGCAGTCCGATCGCCTCGTTGGAGGCCGGGGGGACGATCACCCGCAGCGCCTGCGGCAGCACGATCCTGCGGAAACTGTGCCTGCGGCTCATGCCGAGCGCCTGGGCCGCCTCGGTCTGGCCGTAGTCGACGGCGTTGATCCCGGACCGGATGATCTCGCAGAGGTAGGCCGCCTCGTTCAGGGCCAGCCCCAGGATGGCGGCCGTCCACGGCGAGATCAGGTCGTTGGTCTGGGCGGTCCAGAGCTGCGGGCCGAACGGGATCCCGATGGAGACCACCGGGACCAGGATCGCCAGGTTGTACCAGATGATCAGTTGGACCAGCACGGGCGTGCCGCGGAACAGCCAGACGTAGCCGCCGGCGGTCGCGCGCAGCAGCCTGCTGTCGGCCCGGCGCATCAACGCCAGCACCAGGCCGAGCAGGCAGGCCAGCGCCATCGCCACCGTGGTCAGCAGCAGCGTGGTGCCGAGACCGGCCAGGATCCGGCTGTCGAACAGGTACTTCCCGACGATGTCCCATTGGTAGTTGGGGTTGGTCAGCACCGAGGAGACCACCTCGGCGGCCACCACGAGAACCACTGCGACCCCCACCCAGCGCCACGGCCTGGACCTCGGGACGATGTCGTGATCGTCATCGGCGTCGGCGACCCGGGTGTCAGGTGCTGCCTGCTGTTGAACCATGGGCGTGTCAGAAGTTCGCGGAGTTGATGAGCGGCTCGTCGAGCCCGCGGTCGGCGACGCCCCAGGTCTCCAGGATCCGGCGGTAGGTCCCGTCCTTGATGATCGCGGCGAAGGCATCCCTGACCTCCTGCGTGAGCGCGCTGTTCTTGGGGAACGCGGCGGCGAAGTAGCCGTCGGTGGCGTAGCCGCCGGTGACCTTGAGCCCCTGCTGCTGGGTCATCGCGTACGCGTTGGCGGCCGAGTCGTTCGGGGTGACCTCGATCCGGTCACTGGTCAGCGCCAGCAGGGTCGCGCTCAGATCCTTGTACTCGTTGACGGTGATCTTCTGCTGCCCGCCGGAGACGCACTTCTTGGAGGCCTCGTCCAGGTACTGCCCCTCCAGCGCCCCGCTGGGGATGCCCACCGTGACCCCGCACAGGTCGTCGAACCCCTGGACGTCCTTGGTGAAGGACGACTTCATCAGGAAGTTGTTCTTGGAGGTGATGTAGTCGACGAAGTCGACCTGCTTCTCCCGCTCCTTGGTGTCGAACATGCCGGTCAGCGCGAGGTCGTACCGGCCGGACGTCAGCCCCGGGATGATCGAGTCGAACGCGACGTTCTCGAAGGTGATGGTCCTGCCCAGCTTCTCCCCGAGCGCCGCGGCCAGCTCGACGTTGAGCCCCTTCCAGGTCGCGCCGTCGTCGTCGAGGAAGTTGTACGGCACCAGCGACGGATCGGCCGCCGCGACCAGCGCGTCCGGGGAGGTGGCGGGGGAGGACGCCGCCACATCCGCGGCGTCCGAGGACGAAGAACAGGACGTCACGCCGAGGGTCAGGGCCGCCGAAACAGCGGCGACGATCACCGATCGACGGGCACGGGCAATGGTCATGGGGCGGTCCTCCTGGCTGGTAGGGATTGCTCGCCGGGGCAGCTCCGCCCCTCCGAGAGGCATTCGAGGCCCGGAGTGTTTCGCCAAAGTTGTCGATACGTACCTTTGATGTTTCTTCCGCCCAGATCGACATGTTTTCGACAGGTTTGGGCTTATACGTTGTCGGTCGAAACGATTGGGGGAGACCGTTGCCTGACTCGGCAGTGACCAGGATGATGGCCGCCGCACCGCTCGCCGACGAGATCGACCTGAGCGTCGGCCAACCGGACCAGGAGGTGGCCCCCGAGATCCGCCAGGCCGGCATCGCGGCCATCGCCGAAGGGCGGACCGGCTACACGCCCAAGCTCGGCCTGGCCGAACTCCGTACCCTGATGGCCGAGGACATCGGCACCGCGACCGGCCACCGCCCGTCCCCCGAGGACGTGGTCATCACGATCGGCGGCACCGGCGCCGTCGCGGTGACCCTGGCGGCCGTCTGCTCCCGCGACCGCCCCCTGCTCGCCCCTGACCCCGCCTGGCCCAACTACCGGGTGCTTGCCGCGTCCCTCGGCATCCCCGTGCTGACCTACCGCCAGGGCCCGGGCGGCGCCGACTTCCTCGACCTGGAGGAGATCGATCGAGGCCTCACCGCCGGCGCCCGGCTGGTCGTCGTCAACTCCCCGGCCAACCCGACCGGCGCCGTCGCCTCACCCGACCTGCTGGCCGCCCTCGTCGACCTGGTCAGATCGCACGGCGCCGCCATCCTCAGCGACGAGGCCTACGAGGCCGTCGTCTTCGGCGGTGGCCGGGCCCCCTCCCCGCTGACCACCGGCCCCGACGTCACCTTCGCCTGCCGTACCTTCTCCAAGAGCCACGCGATGACCGGCTGGCGGGTCGGCGCCCTGATCGCCCCACCCGCGTTTCGCACCCCCGTCGCGGCCCTGCACGGAACGACCGCCGGATGCGCCCCCGCCATCGCCCAGCACGCCGCCATCGCCGCCCTCGACGGCCGTGGCCCCACCCCCACCCACCACTCCACGACCTACGCCGAACGCTACGCCCTGGCCCGCCACATCCTCGGTGACCTCATCCCCCCGCTCACCCCCGGACAACTCGGCGGCTTCTACGCCTGGGTAAACGCCTCCACCACCGGCCTGACCGGCCTCCAACTAACCGACCACCTCCGCCAACACAAGATCCTCGTCTCCGCCGGCGAGGTCTACTCGACCACCACCCCCGGCCACTTCCGAATCTCCCTCACCCAGCCGCCCGACATCCTGACCTCGGCCCTTCAGACCATCCGCCGGGCCATTCCATAACCATGGACCTGCCGGCACGGGGGTCTACGATCTATCGCCCAGCGGCACAATGTCGTTCAAGGTCACCTCGCTGATCTCATCCCATTTCCAGCCTGCGTCGCAGTTCGTCACAGAATTCGGAGGTTGTTCCGAAGTAGACGGAGATGAGCCAGCTCTCGAGCGAGTGGCGCAGATAACGGGCGGCCTCCTCTATTTTCCCGGTGTCCGCGAGGTACGGGAAAAGCATGCAGGCCACGTGCCGCCGACGGTTGACATCAGGGACCGACCGGAGCAGGCCCTGGAACAGCACCCGGAACGTCCAGTCCTGCAGGCTGTAGCCGATGAACATGAGGGGTTGCCTCGTTATGGCGTTGAGCACCGGGATCGGTAACGATGGGCGGCCGTTCGCCGCCGCCTGCTCCGTGAGGTTGATCAGGTACGTCAGGTAGTCGTTCTCGGTCAGTACAAGCGAGCCGGGATCGGCCACGTGGCCATGCAGGTGGTAGACGATGGGCTCATCCACGCTGGGCACCCAGTCGCTGAGCAGGTCCGGCTGGCGTTCGTTCGGTCCTGCCCACCAGGTGAACGTCAACACCCGTGGCGACTTGCCCTGCTCACGCAATGCCCTGGCCAGCAGATCGTCGAAGTTGGTGGTGATGTAAACGGGAACGGGCAGGCGTGCGATTGTTCCATGGACTCGCGAGGCGTCGTTCTGCAGCACCAGGGAGGAGCTGAACAGCCTGCTGATCTCTTCCCGCAAGTAGACCCGGTCGCGCACCACCGATTCCGCGTATTCGATTACTCGTGGTAAATCGTGGCGGTCGCTGAAGGGGTAATCGTAGCGCTCGGCGAAGAGGTGGCTCAGCTCTGCTCCTGTCGGGAGCAGGCCCGCCGCCGCTCCGCCGCCCACAAACGGAGTGCATTGACCGTTGCGAAGCTGCCAGACGAGGCGCTCCCAATCCGGCTCATCCATGACCGGCCATCCTAGGGTCGGTGATCCGGAGCAGGGCCACGTCGCGCCCGAAGGCCACGCCCAGCCGACCGGTGTCGTCGGTGGCCATGGCGGTCACCTCTTCGGGCAGGTGGAACGAACTCAGCGAGGACGAGTCCGATCTCGCCCCGTCAATCCAGTCGGTCAGGTCGTACATGCTCACCACGTTGCCGTCGATCGCGGCGATGAGATGGGGGCGTACGCCGATCGTGGTGGCGCAGACGGCTCGTAACGGGCTTCGGGACAGGTGCCGGAGTGGGGCGATCTCGGTCAGCTGGGTGAGGTCCCACGCCTGGGCGGTACCGTCGTCGGAGGTGGTCACCGCGATTGGGCGGGTATCCACGTTGGCGCAGGTCACGGCTCGTACGGAGGCCGAATGGCCGGTCATACGACCCCCGCGGAGAGAGGCGGTGGCCAGGTCCCACAGCTGGATGTGACCGTCGTCCCCTGTCGTCACGGCCATGGGCCTCCGGTTCACGTCGACGCAGCGTACGGCACGGACAGGGCCGGTGTGGCGGCCGATGCGGGTGCCGACGACGAAGGGGTCGTCCAGAAACCAGAGGCGGACGGCGCCGTCGGCGCCGCCGGTGACGGCCGCCGGGCGGTTGCCCACGAGCGTGCAGGACAGGGCGGTGAGCGGGGACGTCCCGGAGGACCACCACGACGTATCGCGGTCGTCCTCTGCCCACAGGCCGAGTACGCCGTCCTCCCCCGCGGTCACGGTGACGTGACGGCCTCCGATCATGACGCCGTCCACGCCCGAGACGGGCCGGCCATGGCCGGCAAGCAGCGGAGTTTTCGGGGCTCCGTCCACCGGATTCCACCGGCGGATGCCGCCGCTCGTGTCCGCCGTCACGACATCCGGGCCGACGGAGACGGCGGTCACGGCTTCGGCGTGGCCGTGGACGGGCGTGCCGACCGGACCGGATTCGGCCAGGTCCCACAGGCGAATCGTGGCGTTCCCGTCAACGGTGACGGCGACCGATCTCCCGGCGACACGGGTGGCCTCCACGGCCACCGCCCCCACCGGATGAACTCCCAGTGACCGAGGCGTGTCACCCGGGGTCGCGGCCCACACGACTCCGTCGTCGCCTGTTCCGGCCACGACGGCCCGATTTCCGGGCAGATCGATGGCGGTGAGTCCGCGGAGGACGCCGGGGTCGCCCGCCGGGAAGTCCGTCACCTGGCCGTCCATGAGGTCCCACAGCCTGACCTCGTCGCGGGTGGCGATGACGGTGTGGGGCGTGCCGGCCAGCTTGAGCGTCGCCATCGCCCGTACCCTGCCGCCGAACCCGCCGGGAAGCTCCCGCGCCACGGCGTAGGTGGTGAGGTCCCAGGCCGTCACCGTCCCCTCCGCCGCCGTGGTGACCGCCATCGGGACGCCGCCCACCTCGGCTGCCCTGACCTCACGCAGACCGCCGGGCCTGCCACTCTCGAGCTTCCGGATGACGGTTTTCGCGTCGAGGTCCACGATTCGGGCCACACCGTCGTCGCAGGAGGCCACCGCGATGCGGGTGCCGTCCACGATCGTGCAGGCCAGGCCGTGGATCGCCGCTCGAATGCGGGAGTTCTCGTCGTACGTCACGATGGGCGGCCCGACCGGCACACGGTCCTGGATGTCCCACAGCCGGATGGTTCCGTCGGCACCGCCACTGATCAGCGTAGGACGCCTGGCCAGCTCCGAGATCGCCAGACCCAGCACCGGTCCATGGTGCCCGACGAGCGGATCGCCCACGGCCACCTGGTCGAGCAGGTCCCACAGACGAATCAGGCCGTCGTCGTCGCCGGTGAACGCGATCTCCTCGGACACGGCCAAGGCGTTCACCCGGGAGCCCAGGCCGGGAATCGTTCCACGATGGGCGACGCTGACCGCAGAGCCGGTTGCCCAGGCGGGCCACCACGCGGGTTGCGAATCATATGAGACCGGGACACTCTGGACGTCCCGCGCCAGCTCGCCAGCCCCCCATCGGGCCGCGTCAACGGTGAGGATGTCGCGGCGCGCGGCCGGTCCGAGCGTTCGATGCAGGTGGGCGGAGGTCCGGTAGACCGCCCGCTGAAGCTCGGCCGTGACCGGGGCCACGTGGTCGAGGCGGCGGAGGGCGGCCGACAGCGGCTGTGGGTCGGCGTGGACCAGAAGACCCGGATCGGTGATCAGCTCGGTGAGCTGGTCAAGGTCCGGTGCGTGCTCGGCCGCGTGCCGCAGCAGGTACGGCACCGCGCTCACCCATGAGCGCCCGCCCGGCCAGCTGATCGGATCGAGCAGAGCCTCGAAGACGGCCGCGGCGGGATCGGCGGGACCGTCGCCCGGCAGGTCGCGCAGGTGGTCGGCGAGCCCCTGATGGAACACGCGATAAAGGGTCGTGCCATCCCGGTCCGGTACCTGCCGCAGATAGAACCTGGCCGCGTCCAACGCCTGCCGCATGTCCCGCGACCCGACGCCGCCACGGTTGGGGCGCCACAACGGGGCCAGCCGTTCAAGTACCGAGAGCGGCATGCCCTGACCTTGGGCGTGGGCGAGTGCCACCAGAACAGGCCGCAGCCACGGCTGGGTTTGGTGATGGCCGAGGTCCAGATCCAGCACCTCGGCCAGCGTGCGGGGAATGGCGCGCCCGATCAGGGCCGCCTCCGCCGGGTTGGTGATCGCGGTGTTCTGTCCGGAGATGAAGTGATGACTGTAGACGGCCGCGACGAGGAACGCGCCCCATTCCTGGGACGCCGGCAGCGTCAGCGTATGGGCGAGGGCTCTGGCGAACGCCGCCCGTGCCGCTTGGTGGGCGACGTCCTGATAACGGCCGCTGAGCCGCAACAACGAGCCGACGTACTCCCGGAGATCTTTTCTGAGCTCCTTGATCGGGACCTCGTCCAGATCGAGCAGTCCGCCCCCGCCGCGCGCGTGGTCCACGAGCGGCTGGGCGAGGGTCCCATGGCGTACGCCGATCAGCAGGCGGGCGGCGGGCAGGCCGTCGGGACGGCGGGCTGCCAGGAGCGGCAGGAGCAGGGCGTCGAGCAGGGTCTGGGGATCGGACGCCTCGTCCAGGGCGTCCAGGATGATCACCGGCTGCTGCGCGCGATTCCTGATCGCGGCGCGGACCCTGGCCGCCTGCTGGGCGGAAGAGCCGAGTTCGGTCCTGTCACCCAGGTCCAGGTCGAGTTGCCTGATCAGGGAGAGCAGGACGGTGGACAGGTCGTGCCGGCGTACGTGCAGCGCGGCCAGATCGTGGTTGACCGACGGCGCGCGGGACAGGAAGACGGTGCTCCACAGGTCCGTGGTCTGCTGGGACAGTTGTGGGTGGGCGGCGCAGACGAGGATGCCGAGCAGGGCGGATTTCCCCGAACCGGGCGCGCCGGTCACCACCCGCAGCGCGGGGTTGCCCGCCGGGGTGTCCAGCCAGCGGACCAGTTCCCGGCGCTGGCGTGAGCGGCCGGTGAAACAGCCTGGCCGGGCGTGGGGGGTGGCTCCGCCGTACCCGGCGGAACGGTTGCGCCAGTGGGCGGGGTCGAGCACCTCGTCGAGGTGGCCGCCGACCACGCCGTCCGCGGTGGCGCGCAGTGCGGCGAACTCGTCGGAGTCGTCGTACCGGGGGTTGGGAAAGAACGGCAGTTCCAGCGCGCCGATGTCGGTGACGAAGTCGTGCAGATTCCCGGTCACGTGCTGGACGGTTCCGCCCGGCGGCGTGGCCAGGAGGACTTCGGCGGCGATGGCCTGCGCGACCTTGTCGAGGGGAATGAAACGGCGGCTCGGGTAGGCGTCCAGCCGGTCGAGGTCGGCGAGCACCTTGGCGCTGGCCGCGCTGAACCGGGCGTCGTACGCCCGCTCGTCGGGGCGGCACGCGGCGATCACCCAGGCCCGCGATCCGTCAGGCGGGCGACGGCCGAACCATCCGGCCATCGCGGGCACGCCCGCGTAGCAGAGGTCGAGCAGGAACAGCGTGTGCGGATGCGCTGGTTCCTGCTCGACTTCCTCTATCCAGCCGGCAACCTGTGTCCGGCGGCCGTCGGCGCCCACGGCATAGAGGGAGTCGCTGACGGGGAGTTCGCCGTGGCTGAGAACATGGATGATCCGCGCGCCCGGCGCACCGTCACCGATCAGCTCGAACACTCTGTCATGGAGTTCGCGCGCGGTGAGATCGACGTCCACTCGGCCCTGATATCCGATGTGGTTGAGCGCTGACACGAGGTCGTCGCAGTGACCGGCGAAATCCAGCAGTGGCCACAGGCGTTCGGGGTCTCCGGCGAAGGTGGTGACGGCGAAGCTGACCGCGTACCCGTTCACCGGTCACCCGGCGGTGTGGGGGGCCAGGGCTCGCGCGAGCGGCTCGCAGCGTAAATAGTGCCTGACACTGTGCGGGTCGAACGTGTGGATCGAGACCTCGTGATCCTCGTCCAGGCCGTCGAAACGTTCGGCGAGACGCTTGGCCGGGATGGCCACGGGATCGCCGACGTCCGCGATGTTGATCCACCGGCATACGCCCGGCGGCCGGATGCCCCGCCCGTCCGGGACGGGCTCGAGACGTTCGAAGATCACGCCTGACACGCCCAGTGGACTGCCCACGGTGATGAGCAAATCGATCGGGACTCCAGGCTCCGCGCACAGCGCCTCATATGTGACCACGCTGCCCAGCGAGTGGGCGACGACCACGGCGGGCCGGTGATGCGCAATGGCCTCGATCACCCGCCTGCGCGCCGCCGTACGGCGATCGGCGTGCTCCGGGCCGAAATAGATCGCGAGTTCCTCGGAGAGCCGGACGACCACCTGCCGAGCCGCCTCTCCGTAGTGTGTGGTTATCCATTCCGCCGGCTGCCGGAGTAATCGACGGGTGAGCCGGCCCTGCGCGACCTGCTCAAGCCGCGGCTCACGCTGTTCGAGCAACGCGGCCGCCCACGCGACGAACAACTCCTGGGCGAAGGGTTCGAGCGTTCCAAGATCGTCATCTGGCCCCAGTGCGGTGTACTGGTACAGGCAGTCGGCGTAGTAGGCGACCGGCAGATGGTCGAGTCCTACGACCGGCGCGTTCAGGCGCTCCAGCCCGGCGCGTGTCCAGGTCGTCCACGCATCGCCGACAGCTTGACGGGTGGCGGCCAGACGCCCGGACGACTGTCGGAAATACCCGATGTTCCCGATGCCGTGAACGCCGACAATCCGCGCCATCTGATCTCCAATCGGGCCACTGCCCGTCAGGATGTCACACGGCGGGGGCGTAGCACGATCACTACCTGCGCAATCTTCCCTTCGAGCATGCCGCCGGGCCGGTGGGACCTTCCCGGCGGCTCATGCGGTACGGACGGGTCCGTTAGCCGATGCGTTCCGGTACGGGTGCGTCCGACGTGGCGAGGTGGTGGGTGAGTTGTTCGCCTTCGACGTCGAGGTCGGGTAGTGCGCGGTCCAGGAACTTTGGCAGCCACCAGGCCGCTCTGCCGAGCATCGCCATCACGGCGGGGACCAGCGTCATGCGGACCACGAACGCGTCGATCAGTACGCCGAGGGCCAGGGCGAAGCCCATCGACTTGATGATCGGGTCGTTCATGAAGACGAAGCCGCCGAAGACCGAGGTCATGATGAGGGCGGCGGCGGTGACCACCCGGGCGTTGTGGCCCATGCCGTTGACAGTGGCCTGCCGGGCGGTGTCGCCGTGGACGAAGTCCTCGCGCATGCGGGAGACGAGGAACACCTCGTAGTCCATGGCCAGGCCGAACAGGATGCCGATGAGCAGGATGGGCAGGAAGCTGACCAGCGGTCCCGGCACCTCGACGCCGAACAGTCCGGCCAGGTGTCCCTGCTGGAAGATCGCCACGGTGATGCCGAAGGTCGAGCCGATGGTCAGCAGGAAGCCGAGCGCCGCCTTCAGCGGTACCAGGATCGACCGGAAGACCAGCATCAGCAGCAGGACCGACAGGCCGACGACGAGCAGCAGGTAGACGGGCATCGCCTCGGCCAGCTTGTCCGACACGTCGATGCCGACGGCGGTCGCGCCGGTGACGGAGATCTCCGCGTCGGGGATGGTGGCGACCTGGTCGCGGATGGCGTGCACCGCG
This sequence comes from Acrocarpospora catenulata, assembly GCF_018476525.1. Taxonomy (GTDB): domain Bacteria; phylum Actinomycetota; class Actinomycetes; order Streptosporangiales; family Streptosporangiaceae; genus Acrocarpospora; species Acrocarpospora catenulata. The sequence continues at coordinate 121,783 of NZ_JAHCST010000009.1, read as the reverse complement.
TCCTCGGTGGAGGCGGCGGTCGGCCCCTCCTTGGGGATGATCGCCAGGAGCGCGGTCGTGCCGGACGCGTTGGGCTGCGGCGGCGCGACCGCCAGCACGCCCGGCACCTGCTGGATCAGCCCGGCCGCCTGCCCGGCGGCGGTGTTCACGGCGGCGGCGTCCTTGGCCGAGACGACGGCGATGAGCCGCGCGTTGAAGCCCTCGCCGAAACCCTTGCTGGTGAGGTCGTAGGCGGCGCGCTCCGGGGTGCCGGGCGCGGCCGTGCCCGCGTCGGGCAGGGCCAGTCGCAGGTCCTGGGCGGGCAGCGTGAGCACCCCGAGGCCGACGATGCCGACCAGCAGGATCGGCACCCGCAGCCGGCTGACCAGCCGCCCCCAGGTGTAACCGAAGCCCTCCTTGGCGACGGCCTGCCCGTCGCGCTGCTTGCGTGGCAGGACACGCGGTCCGGCGTACGCGAGGATGGCCGGCAGCAGCGTCAGCGCCACGAGCACGGCGACGGCGACGGTTCCGGCGGCGGCCAGGCCCATGACGGTCAGGAACGGGATGCCGGCGACGGCCAGCCCGGCCAGCGCGATCACCACGGTCGCCCCGGCGAACACCACGGCGGACCCGGCGGTGCCGGTGGCCCGTCCGGCGGCCTCCTCCCGGTCCAGCCCGTCGGCCAGGAACTGGCGGTAGCGCGAGGTGATGAACAGCGAGTAGTCGATGCCCACGGCCAGGCCCAGCATCAGGGCGAGCACCGGGGTCACCGAGGTCAGTTCGACCACGCCGCTGAGCGCGTACAGACCGGCCATGCCGACCCCGACGCCGACCAGTGCGTTGAGCAACGTCATCCCGGCCGCGACCAGCGACCCGAAGGTGACGATCAGCACGATCGCGGCGATCAGCACGCCGATCGCCTCGGACCCGCCGACCTCAGGCGCGGCCCGCAGCACCTCGCCGCCGTGCTCCACCTGGATGCCGGTGGCGGAGGCCCCGGCCTTCAGGTACGCCTCCCGCTGGGCGTCGGTGATGTCGTCGAGTTTGTCCTTGAACTGCACCTGGACCAGCGCGTACCGGCCGTCGGGGGAGAGCGCGCGGGCCTGGAAGGGGTCGAGCGCGGCCAGCACGCCGGGTACGGCGGCGGCTTCCCGCACCACCGGCTCGACGAGCGCCGGGTCCAGCTTCCCGCCTTCGGGTGCGGCGATGACGATGGTGCCGACGGCGCCGCTGGCCTGCGGGAACTCCCGCGCGAGGGAGTCCAGGGCACGCTGGGACTCGGTGCCAGGCATGGAGAACCTGTCACTGGACGGGCCGTGGAACAGGGCGGCGGCCACGCCCACGAGGGCGAGCAGTAACAACCAGACGGCGGCGACTCGCCCTCGGTTGCGGAAGGAGAACCGGCCGAGCCGGTACAGCAGGGTCGCCATGAGTAGGGGTCTCTCCCAGTGATCAGTCGGTTGGGCGGCCGAGGGTGCGCAGCGCGCCACGGGTCAGTTCCACACGCATGACCTCGTCGGAGACGTCGAGGTCGCGGGCGCAGGTCAGGAAGACGCCGACCAGGGCCATCCAGCCCGCCACCCGGACCTCCTGCCCGGGGGCACGGCCGACCAGGGCGTCCACCAGGCTCTCGGTGGCGGTGTAGACGTCGGGCAGTTCGGGGTGGCAGAGCAGGTCGTCGACGTCCATGAGCAGGATCTTGACCTGGCGGCGGAAACGCAGCCCGAGTTCCACCAGCCCGGCGACGGCCTCCCGCGCGGCCTGCTCCCCGTCGAGCGGGGCGAGTCTCTCCTGGAGGGCCTCCAGGTCCCGCCCCACCGGCGCGAACAGCTCGCTCAAGATCGCGTCTTTGTTGGTGAAGTGGTAGAGCAGCGAGGCCTTGGAGCAGCCCACGTCCGACGCGATGTCCTGGAGGGACGTGCCCCGGAAGCCGTGGGCGGCGAACAGGCGGGCCGCCGACTCCAGGATCTCCGCCCGCATCGAGGTCATGGCCCCAAAATAACTGACCGATCGGACAGACTCTGTCCGATCGGTCAGAAGGTGAGCGAAATCACCCCAAGCGGTTCCCATGGAACGACCCCGCGCTACGGCGTGGCCTCGGCGCGTTTGCGGGCGAAGCTGTGCGCGAGATGCGCCGACCCCGCCGCCGACCAGGCGTCCTCGCTGCTCGCCGCGTTGGGCGCCTGCCTGCCACCATAAGGAGCGCCGCTCGGACCGGTCCTGGGGTTGAACAAAAGTCCAATGTCGAACATTATTACCCCTGTGCATTCTGTGGTCGCCGACTTCGTCTTCGGAACGATCACCGAGCGTCTTTGAGGAAAGGGTTGACCATGACGCGGACCATCGCGTTCCCGGGGCTGATGATGCACCGCCCCCTGCTCCTCAAGGAGTTCGCCGAGCGGGCCGAGACCGTTTTCGCCGGTCAGGAGGTGGTCGGCTACCGCGGTGGCCGCCGCGTCACCCGTACGCTGGCCGAGACCGTCGAGCGGGCCCGCCGCCTGGCCTCCTCGCTCAGCCGCCTGGGCATCGGCGTCGGCGACCGGGTGGCGACCTTCGGGTGGAACACCCTGGAGCATCTGGAGCTCTACATCGCCGTCCCCGCGATGGGCGCGGTGCTGCACCCGGTCAACATCCGGGTCCATGAGGACGACATCCGCTACATCATCCGGCACGCCGGAGACCGGATCGTCTTCGTCGACGACTCGCTGTCCGCCCGCCTGCCGCGGGTCGAAGGGGTCGAACACGAGGTCGTCATGGGCGGCGGCTCGCGTGACGGCGCGCTCGACTACGAGGAGCTGATCGCCGCGGGCGACCCGTCCTTCGTGTTCCCCGAGATCCCCGAGGACTCGGCGGCGGCCATGTGCTACACCAGCGGCACCACGGGCGCCCCGAAATGTGTCGTCTACTCCCACCGCTCGACCGTGCTGCACACCCTGCTCCAGAGCCTGCCCGACCTCTACGGGTTGCGGGAGAGCGACGTGATCCTGCCGGTCGTGCCGATGTTCCACGCCAACGCCTGGGGCCTGCCGTACGCGGCCCTGATGGTCGGCGCCCGGCTGGTGCTGCCGGGCGAGAACCTGGCGCCCGAGGACGTCGCCCGCACGATCGCGGCCGAGCGGGTCACCTTCGCCGCCGCCGTGACCACCATCTGGCACGGCGTCGCCCAGCTCGCCGACCTGCCGGACCTGTCGTCGCTGCGGGAGGTCGTGGCGGGTGGCGCGCCCGTCGGGGAGGCCCTGCTGCGGCGGCTGGACGAACTCGGCGTCCCGGTGATCCAGGGCTTCGGCATGACGGAGGTCAACCCGCTGCTGAGCGTCGGCCGCCCGCCCGCCCGGCTCGAGGCGGGGTCGGCGGAGTGGACCTCGGCCCGGCTCAGCCAGGGCCGCCCGATGCCGCTGGTCGGGGTGCGCGTGGACGAGAGCGTGGGCGGGGAGCTCATGCTCGCGGGGAACACCGTCGCCAGTGCCTATTACGACGCGCCCGAGCAGAGCGCGGAACGGTTCACCGGCGACGGCTGGATGCGTACCGGCGACATCGTCACCGTCGACGGTGACGGCCTGCTGCGCCTGCTCGACCGCACCAAGGACCTGGTGAAGTCGGGCGGCGAGTGGATCTCGTCGGTCGAGCTGGAGAACGCGATCATGTCGCACCCCGGCGTGCTGGAGGCCACGGTCGTGGCCGCGCCGGACGAGCGCTGGGGCGAACGGCCGTGCGCGTTCGTCGTGCCCAGGGCCGGGGCGGGGCTGACCGCCGAGGCGCTGCGCGAGCACCTGGCCGGGCGGGTCGCCAAGTGGTGGATCCCCGAGCTCGTCGAGTTCGTGCCCGAGATCGCCAAGACCAGCGTCGGCAAGTTCGACAAGAAGGTGCTGCGGGTACGCGCCGAGCGGCTCACCGGCGGGCGCGACTGATGGGCCACACCTTCGTCCTGGTGCACGGTGGTTTCCACGGCGGCTGGTGCTGGCGGCACGTCGCCGCCGCGCTGCGCGGGATGGGCCACACGGTGACCACGCCGACCCTCACCGGGCTGGGGGAGAAACGCCACCTCGTCCGGCAGGTCGAGGGGCCCGTCACGCTCGTCGAGGACGTCGTCGGCCACCTGTTCTTCGAGGACCTGCGGGACGTCGTGCTGGTCGGCCACAGCCTGGCCGGGCTGGCGATCAGCGGTGCGGCCGACCGGGTGCCCGAGCGGATCAGGCACCTGGTGTACCTCGACTCGCTGCTGGCCGAGAACGGCGAGAGCGCCCAGGACACCATCCCGCGTGAGGTGGCCGAGCAGCGGCGCCGCCACGTGGCGGAGCAGGGCGGCGGCCACCTCTGGCCGGTCATCCCCGTCGGCGGCCTCGGCATCCCCGAGGACCACCCGAAGGCGCAGTGGGTGCGCGAGCGGCTCACGCCCAACCCCTTCGCCGCCTTCGCGGAGCCGCTGACCCTGGAGAACCCGGTGGGCAACGGCCTGCCCGCGACGTACATCGTCTGCTCCGACCCGATCTACCCGACGCTCCAGGGGGCGCGGGACCGGGCGCGGGCGTACGGCTGGGAGCTGCGCGACCTGCCCACCGGGCACGATGCCATGGTGCTGGTGCCCGACGAGCTGGCCGGGATGCTCGCCGAGATCGCCGGAAAGCTGGAAGGAGACTCGTGAGCCGGATCACGTTGCGCACCCCCGAGGAGACCACCCAGGCCGTGACGGGCGCGCCCTTCCCGCAGCGGCGTGCCAACCTGGCCGTCTACCAGGCCATGGCGCTGAACCCCGGCCTGCTCAACGCCTGGTTGCCCCTCTGCGACCACCTCCTGGAGGCCCCCGGGATCGACCCGTGGGACCGCGAGGTGCTCATCCTGCGCACGGCCCGCAACTGCCGCTCGGTCTACGAGTGGGACAAGCACGAGTCCAAGGGACGGGACGTCGGCCTGTCCGACGCGGAACTGGCCGCAGTCCGCGGGGAACGGCCCGGCGACGGCTGGCTGGCCACCCTGCTCGCCCTCGCCGACGAGCTGCACCGGGACGCGACCGTGAGCGACCCGACCTGGGCCGCGCTGCGCGGGCGGCTGACCGAGGCGCAGGCGCTGACCTGCCTGATGCTCGTCGGGCAGTACCACATGCTCGCTTTCACACTGAACGGGGCCGGCGTCACCGCCGACCGGAAGGACATGCCATGACCGACCTCGCCGACGCGCTCTCCCTCGACGGCAAGGTGGCGATCGTGACCGGCGCCAGCCGGGGCATCGGCCAGGCCATCGCCGTGGCCTACGCCCGCGCGGGCGCGCGGGTCGCGCTCGTGGCGCGCACCGCCGACGCGCTCACCGAGACCGCGCACGCCGCCGACCCCACGGGGGAGAAGGTGCTGCCGGTCGTCGCCGACGTGACCAGGCCGGAGGCGGGCGACCACATCCTGGAGCGTGTCCTGGACCGGTTCGGCGCGGTCGACGTGCTGGTCAACAACGCCGGCATGCACTACGCGACGCCGCTGCTGGACACCTCGGCCGAGGACTGGACCGCCATCCTCGACCTCAACCTGGTCTCGGTGGTCAACCTGACCAGGGCCGTGGGCCGTGAGCTGGTGCGGCAGGGCTCCGGCACGGTCATCAACGTGACCTCCGCCTGGGCGACCAAGGCGATGCCCAAACACTCGGCGTACGTGGTGTCCAAGGCCGCGCTGGCCCACTTCACCCGGACGCTCGCGCGGGAGTGGGCCCGCCACGGGGTGACCGTGACGGCGCTGGCGCCCGGCTACTTCGCCACCGAGATCACCCGGGACGGCATGAACGACCCGAAGGAGTTCGAGCGCATGCTGGCCGCCGTGCCGCAGCGGCGCATCGCCGAACCCGACGAGATCGGCCCGCTGGCCGTCTACCTGGCCTCACCGGCCGCCGCGTACGTCACCGGGGCCAGTTTCACCATCGACGGCGGCATGGAGCTGACCTGATGACCCCCTACACCCCCAGCTGGTACGACGACGAGCTGCGCGACGTCGGAGCGATGGCGCGCGAGTTCTTCGAACGGTCGGTCCTGCCCCACCAGGAGCGGTTCGCCCGCCAGCACCAGGTCGACCGGGAGACCTGGCTCCAGGCGGGCGCCCAGGGGTTGTTGTGCCCCAGCCTGCCGGAGGAGTACGGCGGCGGTGGCGGCACCTTCGCCCACGAGGCGGTGATCCTCTGGGAGCAGGGCCGCGCAGGCGACGACTCGCTGCCGTACGCGATCCACAGCACGATCGTCCCCCACTACGTGCACAACTACGGCACCGAGGAGCAGAAACGGCGCTGGTTGCCGCGCCTGGCCGGCGGCGAGACGGTGGGCGCGATCGCGATGACGGAGCCCTCGACCGGCTCCGACCTCAAGGAGATCCGCACCACGGCCCGCCGCGAGGGCGAGGAGTACGTGCTGGACGGCGCCAAGACCTTCATCACCAACGGGGCCATGGCCGGCCTGATCCTGGTGGTCGCGCGGACCGGCGGGCCCGGCGCGCGGGGCCTGTCGATCATCGCGATCGAGGGCGAGGAGGTCGCGGGACTCACCCGGGGACGTCCGCTGGACAAGATCGGCCAGCGCGGCCAGGACACCCGTGAACTCGCCTTCGAGGGGGTACGGGTGCCCGCGCGGAACCTCGTCGGCGCGCAGGGCCAGGGATTCGCCCAGCTCATGGCCCAACTCCCGCAGGAAAGGCTGGCCATCGCGATCGGCGCGGTGGCCCAGGCGGAGCTGGCCGTGGACCTCGCCGTCGCCTACGCCAAGGAACGCCAGGCCTTCGGCGGCAGCCTGTGGGACCTCCAGAACACCCGGTTCGTCCTGGCCGAGTGCGCCACCCAGGTGCTGGCGGCCCGCACCTTCCTGGACCACTGCGTCACCCTGCACCTGGACGCCCGGCTGGACGCCGCGACGGCCTCGCAGGTCAAGCTGCTGAGCACCGACATGCTCTCCACAGTGGCCGACCGCTGCCTCCAGGTCTTCGGCGGGTACGGCTACGTCATGGAGTACCCGATCGCCCGGATCTTCGCCGGGGCCCGGGTGCAGCGGATCTACGGCGGCGCCAACGAGGTGATGAAGGAGCTCGTGGCCCGGTCGATGTGACGCACTAGACTTGCGCGGCATGGACGTCCAGGCGAGCAAGGTCATCGGCACGAAGGTGCTGCGTCCCCGCCAGCAGGTGGAGGAGACCCTGCGCGCCCTGATCCTCTCGGGCGAGTTGAAGAGCGGCGAGATGTTGCCGCCGGAGACGGAGCTGGCCCGGCAGTTCAACGTCAGCCGCACCACCCTGCGTGAGGCGCTGCGCACGCTGGTGTCCGAGCGCCTGCTGGTGAAGGTGCCCGGCGCCCACGGCGGCAACATCGTGCAGTCGGTGACCTCTAACGCGCTGGGCGGCGTGGTCATGGACGCGATGGAGAACCTGCTGGCCATCGGGAGCATCGACTTCGACGAGGTCGCCCACGTGCGCCGCTACCTGGAGATCCCCTCGGCCCGGCTGGCCGCGGTCAGCCGTACGGAGGAGGACCTCGCGGAGCTGAAGGAGATCGTGGCCACCCAGAAGTCGATCTCGGTCGACGACCCGCGGGTGCCGGATCTCGACGCGCGCTTCCACACCGGCATCGCGCGGGCCACCGGCAACCGGGTGCTCACCTCGCTGGTGCAGGCCCTGCACCGGGCGACCGAGCCGGTGCACTACCTCGACCTGTCGCCCGAGGTCGGCCGGGACACGGTCCGCCAGCACCAGGCGATCGTCGCGGCGCTGGAGGCGAAGGACCCGGCCGGCGCGGAGCAGGCGATCGTCGAGCACCTCGACTACCTGCGCGAGCACATCACGGCCCACCGCGGCCGCTGACCTCTGCGGGCCTGTTCCCTCCCGCTCCGTGGTGCGATATTTTGTTGGCCATTAGATGTCGAACATTTAACGTGCTGAAGGGAACCTGTGTCCGCCTCTTCGAGTAAGACGATCGGCCGGGCCGTGCTCAGACCGCGCGAGCAGGTCGAGGAACGGATCAAGGCGGCGATCCTCTCCGGCGAGTTGAAGAGCGGCGAGATGTTGCCGCCGGAGACGGAGCTGGCCCGGCAGTTCAATGTCAGCCGCACCACCCTGCGTGAGGCCTTGCGGGTGCTGACCTCCCAGCGGCTCATCTCCAAGGTGCCGGGGGCCCGGGGCGGCAACTTCGTGCAGTCGGTCGACCACGAGTCGCTCGGCGCGGTCGTGATCGAGACGGTCGGCAACCTGCTCGCCCTCGGGAGCATCCGGTTCGACGAGGTGGCCGACGTCCGGCGGCACCTGGAGGTGCCCTCGGTACGGCTGGCCGCGCGCAACCGTACAGACAGGGATCTGGAGGAGCTGGGGTCGATCGTGGCCCACCAGCGCCGCGCCTCGATCGACGACCCGGACATCCCCGACCTCGACCGGCGTTTCCACTCGGGCATCGCCAGGGCGTCGGGCAACCGGGTGCTGGCCTCGTTCGTCTCCGCGCTGCACCACGCCACCGAGCCGGTGCACTACCTCGACCTGTCGCCCGAGGTGGGCCGCGAGACGGTCAAGCAGCACGTGCGCATCCTGCGGGCGATCACCGACCAGGACCCGGACGAGGGCGAGGCCGCGATCGTCGAGCACCTCGTCTACCTCCAGAAACACCTGGCGGCCGTCGTCTGAGGCGGCGACCCGGGAGATATTGGCCACATCGGACATTAATTGACAGCCTCGCTAATGTCCAACATTATTGGCCCTGTGAAGGCTGACCCGCCCGGTCCGCTCTCGGGTGTCCGTGTCATCGACATGACCACGAGCTACGCCGGCCCCACCGCTTCGATGTACCTGGCCGACCTGGGCGCCACCGTCATCAAGATCGAACGCCCCCGGTACGGCGACGACGCGCGCCACTGGGGACCCCCGTTCGTCGACGGAGCCTCGGCCTGGTTCGCCTCGGCCAACCGCAACAAACGTTCCGTCGCGGTCAACCTGCGGGCCCCGCAGGGGCAGCGCATCCTGCACGCGCTGCTCGACACCGCCGACGTCTTCCTGCAGAACATGAACCCGGCCAAGCTCGAAAGAATGGGCATCGACGGCCCGACGCTGCTGGCCAGGAACCCCCGGCTGGTCTACTGCGCGATGTCCGGCTTCGGCCTCGACGGCCCCGGCAGCGACCTGCCCGGATACGACCTCATCGCCCAGGCGCGCTCCGGGCTGATGTCGGTCACCGGCGCCAAGGGCGGCACCCCGCAGCGGGTCTCCACCGCACTGTCCGACATCGTGACCGGCATGTGCGCCGCCCTGGCGATCAACGCCGTGCTCGTGCGCCAGCAGCGCGACGGCCGCGGCGAGATCATCGACGTCTCCCTGCTCGACTCCGACCTGGCTCTGATGGCCCCGCGGGTCGCGGCCTTCCACGCCGGGGAGCCGGAGCCCGCCCCCAGCGGCGGCACCGACTCGGTGCTGTCGGTCTACCAGCCGTTCGAGACCGCCGACCAGACCATCGTCGTGGCGGTCGGCAACGACGCCATGTGGCAGCGTTTCTGCCAGGTCGTCGGGCTGGCGGAGCTGGCCGCCGACCCGGAGCTGGCCGACAACGCCGGGCGGCGCAGGCACCGCGAGCGGATCACCGAGCTGGTGGCCGACCGGCTCGCGCGGCGGCCGGGCACCGAATGGCTGGCGCTGCTCGCCGAGGCCGACGTGCCGGCCTCGTTCGTGCAGTCGCTCTCCGACGTGGTGCGCGACCCCCAGGTGGTGGCGCGGGAGTCGCTGCTGCCGGTGCCCGGGTCGGGGGAGCGCCTGGTGAGCGTACGCTCGCCCTTCCGGCTGCGGTCGCAACCGCGCCCGCGCAACGAGCGGTTCCCCGAGCTGGGGGCCGACAGCCACGCCGTGCTCACCGAACTCGGCTACTCGGCGTCCGAGATCGACGAACTGGTGGGCCTGGGTGTGGTCGGGGTGTGCACAGAGCCCGAGCCGAAGACCGAGGCGACGGCATGACCTCCGCCGACCTGCTCGTCGAGCGCGACGGCCCGCTGCTGCTGCTCACCCTGAACCGTCCCGGCGCGTTCAACGCCCTCAACCTGGCCATCCTCGACGCGCTGGCGCACGCGCTGGCCGAGGCGGCGGGCGACGTGCGCGCCGTCGTCGTCACCGGGGCGGGGGAGCGGGCCTTCAGCGCCGGTGCCGACCTCAAGGAACTGGCCGGCATGGACGCCGACGCCGCCCGGCGCCTGATCGGCCGCGGGCAGCGGGTCTTCCGCGCGCTGGAGCAGTCCCGCGTCCCCGTCATCGCGGCCGTGAACGGCCTGGCCCTCGGCGGCGGCTTCGAGCTGGCGCTGGCCTGCACCTTGCCGGTGCTCTCCACCCGGGCGCGCCTCGGCCTGCCCGAGGCCGGCCTCGGGCTCATCCCCGGGTACGGCGGCACCCAGCGCCTGCCCAGGAGCGTCGGCTCCCGGGTGGCCGCCCACCTGATGCTGACCGGCGCCCGCCTGGACCCCGACCGCGCCTACACGCTCGGCCTCACCCCGGTGCCGCCCGTCGAGCCCGACCGGCTGGCCGCGACGGCGCGGGAACTGGCCCTGACCATCGCCGCCCAGGGTCCGCTGGCCGTGCGAGCCATCCTCCAGGCCATGCGCGCCGGCGCCGACGCGCCGATCGAGGCGGGCCTGGCCGCGGAAGCCGGGCTCGCCGCGCTGGCCATCGCCGGTGCGGAGTCCACCGAGGGGGTCACCGCCTTCCTGGAGCGGCGAACTCCCGAGTTCCCGGACCCGCCGACCGAGGAGGCCCGGTGATCGACGCCGACCCGACGGCTCACGTGGCCCTCCACGACCTCCTCGACGAACCCGCGGCCGACGCCGCGCTCACCGCCCGCGAGCGGGAGATCAGGACGCTGACCCGCGCCGTGGTCGCCCGCGAGATCGCGCCCCACTCGGCGCGGGTGGACCTCACGCACGAGTTCCCGCACGCGGGGGTTCAGGCGTTGTGCCGGGAAGGGCTGGGCGGCCTGGTCTTCCCCCGCCACCTGGGCGGCTCCGCCGACTCCAACGTCGCCTACGCCCTGGCCATGGAGGAGATCGCGGCCGGTTGCGCCGCCACCAGCCTGGTCTTCATGACCCAGATGCACGCGGCCTACCCGATCGTGCTGGCCGGGAGCCCGGAACTCCAGCGCCGGTTCGTCCCCGGCCTCCTGGACGGCTCGGCCTACGGCGCGCTCGCCATCACCGAGCCCGACGCGGGATCGGACGTCGCCGGCCTCACCACCACCGCGCGCCGGGTGGGCGACGACTGGTCGATCACCGGCCAGAAGACCTTCATCACCACCGGCGACCGGGCCGACGTCATCGTCTGCTTCGCCACCGTGGACCGGGAGCGCGGCCGCGAGGGCATCACCGCCTTCGTCGTCGAGGGCGACCGGCCGGGGGTCGGGCGTGGCCGGCCGTTCGCCAAACTCGGCATGCACGGCTCCAGCACCGCCGAACTCTTCTTCGACGACGTACGGGTGCCGGCCGCCAACCTGCTGGGCGCGGAGGGCGAGGGCTGGTCGGTCGTCATGAGCTCGGTCGGGAAGACCAGGATCAGCGCCGCCGCCCAAGGGGTCGGCCTGGCCAGGGCGGCGTACGCGGCGACGCTCACGGCGCTGCGCCGCCTGCACGGGCCCCGGCTCCCCGACGAGCTCGCCTTCGCCCTGGCCGACCTGCGCGGGCGCATCCTGCAGGGCAGGTTGTTGCTGCACGCGACGGCCCGGCGGGTCGACGCCGATCCACAGACCTCGCCCGGCCAGATCGGGATCATGAAACAGGTCTGCACCGACCTCGGCTGGCAGGCCGCCGTCGAGGCCACACGTATCCTCGGCCCGTTCGGTGACCTGGCCGAAATCGGGGTGGAGCGGTGCCTGCGCGACGCCAAGGTGACCCAGATCTACGACGGCACCAACGAGATCCAGCGCCTGCTGATCGGCCGGGAGACCACCGGCAGGCTCCGGAAAGGGAACCAGTGAACAACGAACCCAGAACCGTGGCCGTGCTCGGGGCGGGCACCATGGGCTCCGGCATCGCCGTCGTGATGGCCCGCGCCGGCCACCGCACCATCATGTACGACATCGACGAGGCCAACCTGCGGCGCGGCCTCGACAGCGTGCACGGATTCCTCGACCACAGCGTCAAGCTGGGCAAACTCAGCCAGGACGCCGCCGACACGGCGAAGCGCTCGCTGAGCGGCGCCACCGACCTGCGCGAGCTGGCCCCCAGCGACATCGTGGTCGAGGCCGTCTTCGAGGACCTGGCGCTGAAGAAGGAGCTGTTCGGACGGCTCGACGACATCGTCTCCGCGCACACCCTCTTCCACACCAACACCTCGACTCTGTCGGTCACCGGCATCGCCTCGGGTTCGCGCCACCCCGAACGGGTGGTGGGCACCCACTACTGCAACCCCGCGCCGCTCATGAAACTGGTCGAGGTCGCCGACGGCCGACACACCGGGAGCCCGGCCCACGAGGCGACGGTCGCGTTCCTGCGCGGGCTCGGCAAGACGACCGTGGTGACCAAGGACCGGCCCGGTTTCATCGTCAACCGGTTCCTCATCCCGTGGGAGAACAGCTGCATCGACGCCCTGGAGAACGGCGTCGCCACCCGGGACGAGATCGACGCCGCCGTCAAGGGCTCGCTGGGCCACCCGATGGGCCCGTTCCGGCTGCTCGACATCGTCGGCATGGACATCCACCAGCAGGTGGCGACCCGGCTGTACGAGCAGCTGCGCGACCCCCGGTTCTTCCCGCCGCCGATGGTCGAGCGCATGGTCGCCGCCGGCGACCTGGGCCGCAAGACCGGCCGCGGCTTCTACGAGTACGACGACACCCGCCTCTTCGGATCCTGAGGAACGACATGAGCGAGAAGTTCGAGCGGGTCGGGATCGTCGGCGCGGGCACCATGGGCGGCGCGATCGCCCGGTTCCTGTCGGCGGCGGGTGTGCCGGTCACGGCCGTCGAGACCGACCTGACAGCACTGGCCGGGGCCGACCTCGTGGTGGAGGCGGTGCCGGAGAAGTTCGACGTCAAGGTCGCCGTGCTGGCCGAGGCCGCCGCCGTGGCGGGCCCCGGAGCCGTACTGGCCACGACCACCGCCGCGCTGTCGGTCACCGAGCTGGGCGCGGCCCTGCCCGGCCCGGAGCGCTTCGCCGGGTTCGTCTGGCACAACCCGGTCGACACCACCCGGACCGTCGAGGTCGTGCCCGGCCTGTGCACCGCGCCGGAGACGGTGGCGCGCCTGGCCGCCTTCGCGGACTCGCTGCCCGGCAAGGAGGCGCTGGTGGTGGGCGACCGTCCCGGCTTCCTGCTGCACGGGCTGCTGATGCCCTACCTCAACGACGTCGTCCAGGCCTACGACGACGGCCTGGCCGGCGCCGAGGACCTCGACGTGGCGATCGAGCTGGGCCTGGGCTACCGCACCGGCCCGCTGGCCATGCTCGACCGCATCGGCCTGGACGCCCACCTCGACGCCACCGAGGCGGCCTACGCCGCGACAGGCGACCGCCGCTACGCGCCACCCCCGCTGCTGCGCCGCATGGTCGCGGCGGGACGGCTGGGCGACAAGAGCGGCCACGGATTCCGGACCCAGGAGGACCACTGACATGAGCGAGGCGACCTACGGCGACATCCTCGTGGACCGGCAGGACGCGGTCCTGATCGTCACGATCAACCGGCCGCAGGCGGGCAACAAGCTGGCCCACCGGACCTGCCTGGAGCTCTTCGACGCGCTGCAGCGCTTCCGCCTCGACCCGGCCCTGCGGGCGGCCGTGCTGACCGGCGCGGGCGACAAGTTCTTCTGCATCGGCGGCGAGCACGACCCGGTGACCTCGCTCGACCAGTCCCAGGTGTTGCCGATCATCGACGTCTACCAGGCGATCGACACCATCCCCAAGCCGGTCGTGGCGGCGGTCAACGGCTTCGCCGTCGGCGGCGGGAACGTGCTGCACACGGTCTGCGACCTGTCGGTGGCGAGCGAGAACGCCGTGTTCCGGCAGGTCGGCCCGATGGTCGGCAGCTTCGACGCGGGCTACGGCACCTGGTACCTGGAGGACACCATCGGCCGCAAGCGGGCCAAGGAGATGTGGTACCTCAACCGCAAGTACACCGCCGCGCAGGCCCTCCAGATGGGGCTGGTCAACGAGGTCGTACCGGCCCGCCAGGCCCGTGACCGGGCCGTCGAGGTGGCTCAGGAGATCGCGACCCGCAGCCCGATGGCGATCGCCGGGCTCAAGGGCGCCTTCTCCGCCCGCCACAACGGCGTCTCCGGGCAGGCTCGGATGGCCCACGACCAGCAGCTCAGCTACTACCTCCAGACCAGGGAGGCGCACGAGCTGAGCGAGTCCTTCGCGGAGCGGCGGGAGCCCCGTCCCGAGAGTTTCTGGTCGTGACCTCCTGGTACGGCCCGGCCCTGGGCGAGGACGAGCGTGACCTGGCGCGGTTGCTCGACACCGTGGCGGCCGATCGCGAGACCCCGCTGACCGACGACCCCGCACTGGTGGCGGAGCTGGTCGGCGAACTCGCCGCGCTCGGCGTGTGGACGGTGGCGGCGGACGAGGCCCACGGGGGCGGCGGCGCGGGGCGGGCCGCCGCCGTCGTGGTATGGGAACGGCTGGGCCGCCACTGGCCCGCGCTCGGCTGGGCCTCGGTACAGGCGCACGCGGCACTCGCGGCACTCGCCGTCGCTGGGGCCGATGGGGCCGCTGGGGGCATCGGGGCCGCTGGGGCCACCGGGGCCTTGGACCTGGCCGGCGGGCTCCACAAGGGGACCGAGGCGGTGGCCGTCGTCGACCTCGCCGCGCCCCACGCGCGGCTCGACGTGGCGGCGGGCACGGCCAGGGGCCGCGTGGCCCGGGTCGACGCCGCGCATCCGGCGCCCCACCTGCTGCTCCTGCGGGACGGTCAGTGCCTGCTCGTGCGGGCGCAGGCGGTGCGGTACGCGCCCGTCGCCAGGACCGGCCTGGACGGCGCGCTCACCCGCTCGGCCGAGATCGACGGCCCCTGCGCCGAGCTGACCGGCGCGCCCGCCGGCGACGTACGCGCGATCCTGCGGCTGGGCGGCGCGGCCGTGGCCGCCGGGATCGCGGGCGCGGCGGCCGACGCGGCGGTGGCCTACACCCGGGAACGCCGGCAGTTCGGCGGCCCGCTCATCGACCTGCCGACCGTCCGCCGGTCGGTCGCCGACCAGAAGTCGTGGGTGCGCACCACGCTGGCCGCCGTCTGCGGCGCCGACGAGAGCCCGCTGGCCGCCGCCGCCCTGCTCCGGCACGCGGCCGACGGCGCGATCGAGGTCGCCGCCGCCGCGCTCCAGGCGCACGGCGGCTACGGCTACCTCACCGAATACCCCGTCGAACGGCACCTGCGGGACGCCGTCTCGCTCCGCGCGGCCACCGCCGGGCACCGCGCCGACTCCGTGGAGGAAACATGAGCGACGTGTACGACCACCACCTGCCGGCCAGGGTGGGGGTGTACGGCGGCGGCCGCATGGGCGCGGGCATCGCGCACGCCTTCCTGGTCTCCGGCGGCTCCGTCGTGATCGTCGAATCCACCGCGGAGGCGGGCCGCGCGGCGGCCGAACGGGTGGCGCGCTCACTGGAGCAGGCCGCGCGGCGCGGCGCCCTGCCCGGCCCCGCCGAGGAGGCCGCACGGCGGCTGGAGGTGGCCTGCGACCCGGCCGCCCTGGCCGAGTGCGCTCTCGTGATCGAGGCCGTGCCCGAGGATCCCGCGCTGAAGGCCGACGTCCTGGGCCGTGCGGCGGCGGCCGCGCCCGGGGCGGTGCTCGCCACCAACACCAGCTCGCTTTCCGTTGACGGGCTGGCCGGGACACTCGCACGGCCGGAGTCCTTCGTCGGGCTGCACTTCTTCAACCCCGTCCCCGCCAGCACGCTGGTCGAGATCGTCGTCGGCGCCCGGACGTCCCGCGACCTCGTGGCGGCCTGCCAGGCCTGGGTGCGGGCACTGGGCAAGACCCCGATCACCGTCACCGACAGCCCCGGATTCGCCTCCTCCCGCCTCGGCGTCGCGCTGGCGCTGGAGGCGATGCGGATGGTGGAGGACGGCGTCGCGTCGGCCGAGGACATCGACACGGCGATGACCCTGGGCTACCGGCACCCGATGGGCCCGCTGCGCACGACCGACGTCGTGGGTCTGGACGTGCGGCTGGCGATCGCCGAACACCTGCACCGCGAACTCGGGCCACGTTTCACGCCGCCCGCGATCCTGCGCGACAAGGTCGCCGACGGGCACCTGGGGCGCAAGACCGGTCAGGGGTTCTACTCGTGGAACTGAACAACGACACCTACCGGATGATCCGGCTGGTCCGCCGCCCCCACGGGCTGCCGGAACGCGCCGACTTCGCCGTCACCGAGGAGCCGGTGCCCGAGCCGGGCCCCGGGCAGGTGCTGATCCGCAACACCTGGATGTCGATCGACCCGCTGATGCGGGTGCGGATGGACGAGCGCACCGGCGTCGGCCACGTGCCGCCCTTCCGGCTGGGGCAACCACTGGACGGATCGGCCGTGGGCCGGGTCGTGGCCTCGCGGTCGGCGCGGTTCGCGCCCGGCGACGTCGTGCTCAACCACGGCGCCTGGCAGGAGATGCTGCTCTGCGACGCGGGCGAGGGCGGCTGGTTCGACCCGATGCGGGTGGAGGTGCCCGACGGGCTCGACGAGCGGCACTACCTCGGCGTGCTGGGCGTGTCCGGGCTGACGGCGTACGTCGGCCTGCGGCACATCGGCGCGGTCGCGCCCGGCGAGACCGTCTACGTCTCGGCCGCCGGCGGGGCGGTCGGGGGAGTGGCGGCGCAACTGGCCGTCGCCTGGGGCCACCAGGTCGTGGCCAGCGCCGGATCGGCCGACAAGGTGCGCCGCGCCCTGGAGGAGTACGGCGTGCACGCCGCCTTCAACCACCGCGACGGCGAGGTGAGCGCCCTGCTGGCCGCGGCGGCCCCCGGCGGGATCGACGTCTACTACGACAACGTGGGCGGCGACCATCTGGAGGCGGCCCTGGACTGCCTGCGGCCGGGCGGGCGGGTCGTGCTGTGCGGCCAGGTCTCGTCCGTCGGTTCCGCCACCGGCCCGCGCGGCCCGCGCAACCTCATGCAGGCGATCTTCAAGGGGGTGCGGCTGGAGGGCTTCATGGTCCGGCACCACGCCCGGCACTGGCCGGCGTACCTCCAGGAGGCCCGTGACCTGATGGCACGCGGCCGGCTGACGCTTGAGGAGACCACCTACGACGGCCTCGACGCGGCCCCGGACGCCATCGTCGCCATGCTCTCCGGCCGCACCGCCGGAAAGGTCACCGTCCGACTCTGATCGAGAGGCCCATCCAATGCGCGACGTCTATATCTACGACGCGGTCCGCACCCCGTTCGGCAAGTACGGTGGCGCGTTGTCCGCGACCAGGCCGGACGACCTGGCGGCGCTCGTCCTGCGGACCCTGCTGGCACGCCACCCCGGCCTCGATCCCGGGCGGATCGGCGAGGTCGTCCTGGGCAACGCCAACGGCGCGGGCGAGGAGAACCGCAACGTCGCCCGCATGGCCGCCCTGCTCGCCGGGCTGCCGACCGGCGTACCCGGCACGACCGTCAACCGGCTGTGCGGCTCCAGCCTCGACGCCACGATCAACGGCGCGCGCCAGATCGCCCTCGGCGAGACCGACGTGGTGCTGGCAGGCGGCGTGGAGTCGATGAGCCGCGCGCCCTGGGTGCTGCCCAAACCCGACCGCGCCTTCCCCGCGGGGGAGGCGACCCTGGTCTCCACCACGCTCGGCTGGCGGCTGGTCAACCCGGAGATGCCGCAGGTCTGGACGGTCTCCCTCGGCGAGGCCACGGAACAACTCCGCGAACGCGAGGGCGTCACCCGCGAGGAACAGGACGAATTCGCCGCCCGCTCGCACGACCTCGCCGTGGCGGCCTGGGAGTCCGGCTTCTACGACGACCTGGTGATCCCGGTCCCCGGCGTGGACCTGGCCAGGGACGAGTCGATCCGTCCCGGCACCTCGGTCAGGAAACTGGCGGGGCTCAAGCCGGTCTTCCGGCCCGACGGCACGGTCACCGCGGGCAACGCCTCGCCGCTCAACGACGGCGCGTCGGCGGCCGTACTGGGCAGCGCCCACGCCGCCGACCTGCTCGGGGCCCGGCCGCAGGCCCGCCTGGCCGGGTGGGCGGCCACCGCGCTGGAACCCCAGTACTTCGGGTTCGCGCCCGTCGAGGCGGCCAACCGGGCGCTGGAGCGGGCCGGGATCACCTGGAACGACGTCGGCGCGGTCGAGCTGAACGAGGCGTTCGCCGCGCAGTCGCTCGCCTGCGTCAAGGCGTGGGGCATCGACCCGGAGATCGTCAACCGGCACGGCGGGGCGATCGCCCTGGGCCACCCGCTCGGCGCGTCCGGCACCCGGATCCTCGGCACCCTCGCCAAGGACCTGCGCGAGTCGGGCCGGCGCTGGGGCGTGGCCACCATCTGCATCGGGGTCGGGCAGGGCCTGGCCGTGGTGCTCGAGAACCAGACGGCCTGAGGAGGCGGTTACCGATGAAGGTCATCGTTACCGGAGCGGCGTCGGGCATCGGCCGCGCCGTCGCACGGCGGCTGGCCGCCGACGCGCGGGCCCGGGACCTGCCCTGCGCGCTGGCGCTGCTGGACGCCGACGAGGCGGGCGGCAGGGCCGTCGCCGACGAGCTCACCGGCGGCCAGGTCACCGCGCACGCGGTGCCGGTCGACCTGGCCAGGCCCGAGTCGATCGCCTCGGCCGTCGCCACCACGCTGCCCCTGCTCGGCGGCCTGGACGCCCTGGTCAGCAACGCCGGCGTGATCAAGGCCGGGCCGCTGGCCGACCTGGAGCTCGACGACTGGGACCTGGCCTTCAACGTCAACACCCGCGCCGCCTGGTTGCTGGCCAAGGCATGCCGTCCGGCCCTGGTCGAGTCGCGAGGGTCGATCGTCATCGTCGCCTCGCTGGCCGCGGTCGCCCCGACCGGCGGCATGGGGGCCTACTCGCCGAGCAAGGCCGCCGCCCGCATGCTCGCCCTCCAGCTCGCCCGCGAGTGGGGCCCGGACGGCGTGCGCTGCAACTGCGTCTCACCCGGCTCGACCGCCACCGGAATGACCGCCGCAATCTTCGCCGACGCGGCGAAGAAGCAGGCCAGGGCGGCCTCCATTCCCCTCGGCCGGGTCGGCGAACCCGAGGACGTGGCCGACGTCGTCGCCTTCCTCCTCGGCCCGGACGCCCGTTACGTCACCGGGGCGGACATCGCCGTCGACGGCGGCTGGGGCGCGGCCCTGGTCCCCGGGGGCGTGGGCGTGGCCAGGCCGTCATGAGCGAGTTGTCCCCGCTCTGGGAACCCGTGCGGGTCGGTGCCGTCACCCTCCCCAACCGGGTGATGGTGAGCCCCCACAACACGGCGCACGACGACGACCGGCTCGCGGCCTACCTGGCGGCGCGGGCCGCCGGGGGCGCCGGTCTGGTGGTGATGGGCGGGGTTCCCGTCCACCCCTCGACCATGACCAACCCGATGCTCATCCCGGCCTGGGAGGAGTCGTCGATCCCCCGCCTGGCGGCGATCGCCGCCACCGTACGCGAGCGGTCGTCGGGCGGCGCGTTCTTCTGCCAGATCTTCCACGCCGGGCCCAACGATCCGGGCAACGCGGTGTTCGGTTACCCGCATGCGGCGATAGCGCCCTCCGCGGTGGCGGCGCCTCCTTCTGGGCGCATCCCGAAGGTCGCCGACCAGGCCGACATCGACATGATCGTCGAGGGCTTCGCCACGACCGCCCGCAACCTGCGGGTCGCCGGTTTCGACGGCGTGGAGATCAGCGCATGTCATGGCTATCTCGTGCACGCCTTCCTGTCGCCGACCACCAACCAGCGTACCGACGCCTACGGCGGCTCGCCGGTCAACCGGGCCAGGTTCGCCCTGGAGGTGGGCCGCGCGATCAGGGAACGCTGCGGGGACGACTTCCCGGTGGTCCTGCGGATGTCGCTGGACGAACGCCTGGGCGAGGAGGGCATGACGCCGCGCTCGGCGCGTGAGGTGCTCGCCGTGCTGCACGCCAGCGCCCTCTTTGACGCCTTCAGCCTCAGCGGCGGCGTGTACGCCACCCTGGATGAGACCGTGGCCCCCTCCAGCGCGGAACGTGACGCGGTCTTCCTGGACAGCGCGCTGGCCGCGCGTGAGGTGGTCGGCCACGACGTGCCGCTCATGCTCACCGGCTCGGTGATGGACCTGGAACGGGCGGCCGGGATCGTCGCGGCGGGACACGCGGACGTCGTCGGCATGACCCGCGCCCACATCGCCGACCCCGACCTGGTCGCCAAGGGCCGCTCCGGCCGCCTCGACGAGGTGCGCCACTGCGTCAAGGGCAACCAGGGGTGCTGGCGCGGCATCAAAACCCGTACCGGGGTGACCTGCACGGTGAACCCGCGGGCCGGGCGGGAGGCCGAGTGGGGCCCGCCGGAACCGGCCCCGCGTCCCCGCCGCGTCGTGGTGGTGGGCGGCGGCCCGGCCGGGCTCAAGGCCGCCGAGGTCGCCGCCGAGCGTGGCCACCTGGTGACCCTGCTGGAGCGCGGCGGCGAACTGGGCGGCCAACTGCGGGAGGCGGCACTGCTACCGGGCCGAGGGTCGTGGCGGCACGCCGTCGACGACCTGGTCCGCGCGCTGGCCCGGCTGAAGGTCGAGGTGCGCACGGGTGTCGAGGCCGACCCCGACTCCGTGCTGTCCCTGCGGCCGGACGCCGTGGTGCTGGCCACCGGCGCCGTCTGGGACACCGACGGGTGGAGCCATGCCACCCCGGCGCGTCCGGGACCTCTGATCAGCGCGGACGCGGTCGTCGTGGGCCCGGTGGAGGCCGTCGCGCGAGCAGGCGGACTCGGCCGCCGGGTGGTCGTCCTGGACGACACCGGCGGGTACGTCCCGCTCGGCGTGGCCGAACTCCTGGCCGACCAGGGGGCCGACGTCGAGATCCTCAGCCCGCGTCCGGCCGTGGGCGACCACACCGTGCTGACGGGGGAGGCCACGTTCGTCGTCCCCCGGGTGCTCGCCAAGGGCGTACGCATGGCGACCAGGACGGTCGTCGAGTCGATCGACGCCGGAGGTCTGGAGACCCGTTCGACGGTGACCGGCGCGGCCCGCCGGGTCCCGGCCGACGCGGTGGTGATGTGCCTGCACCGCACCCCCGTGGCCGAACTGCACGCCGCCCTGGCCGGGCGGGGCGTCGAGGTGCACCGGATCGGTGACGCGCTCGCGCCGCGTGAGGCCGACGACGCGATGGTCGAAGCGGTCGCGGTCGGCAGGCTCCTGTAAGTGTACAGATTGGTTAATGTCCAACCTTGACGGCATTGACCAATAAGAATATGGTCCAAGTCACACTGGCCCTGTCTGATAGTGGACATCGTGTCCACTCCGCCCGGTGTGTGCACAGCAAATCAAGGATGGTTGTCATGAAGCTCACGCGACTCCGGGCGCGCCTGCGCCCGTCGAGCCTGAGGAAGTCCGCCCCCGCGGCAGCACTCGCCGCGGTCGCGACACTCGCGGCGTGTGGCGCCCCGCAGAGCGCCGTGCGCAGCGGAGACGACAGCGGGTCGTCCTACAAGGTGGGCGTCGTGACCTCGTACACCGGGGCGCTCGCCGAGGTCGGCAAGCACTGGGAGAACGGGTTCCTGGCCGGGCTCGACTTCCTGACCGGCGGCACCATGAAGATCGACGGGAAGCCGATCGAGATCCTCAAGGGCGACGACACCGGTGAGGCCGCGGTCGGCACCACGGTCGCCACCAACCACCTGAGCAAGGGCGCCAAGATCATCACCGGCCCGGCCACCTCGGCCGTCGGCATCGCCGTGGTCGACGTCGCCAAGCAGAACGACGCGCTGTTCATCGCGGGCGGCATGGGGTCCACCGACCTGGTGGGCATGGACAAGCGGGTCTTCCTGACCAACGGCAACTCCCCGGCGGGCACCATGATCTACAAGAAGATCATCGGCGACAGCCCGTCCGGCAAGAAGCTGGTCACCATCAACCAGGACTACGCCTTCGGCCAGACCCAGGCCAAGAGCATGGAGGCCATGCTCACGCCCGAGGGCGTCGACGTCGAGTCCATCATGCTGCCCCTCGACACTGTCGACTTCTCCCCGACCGCCCACAAGATCAAGGCGATGAAGCCGGACTTCGTCCAGACCAACTGGATCGGCGCCGGCCAGGAGCAGCTCTACACGGCGCTGGCCGCGCAGCGCACGCTGACCGACGCGACGTTCTTCACCACGCTCTTCGAGTCGACAAGCTGGAGCGGCATCGCCAAGGCCCTCGGCGACGACCTGGCCAACTCCCGCTTCGCGATCATGTACTACCCCGGCCTGACCGGAAACGAGAAGGACAAGTACCTCCAGGAGTACACCGCCAAGCAGAACCGGGTCGTCGAGTTCAGCGACGCCATCGGCTGGAGCTCCGCCGAGATGGTGTGCCGTGCGCTGACCGGCGGCGACTACAACGACACCGCCGCCATGGCCCAGGCGCTGCGCGGCTGGAGCTTCGAGGGCCCGCAGGGCAAGGTCGACATCCGCGCCGACGACAACCAGGTCATCGTCCCCTACTTCATCGTCCAGCTCACGCAGCAGGGCTCCGGCTGGGGGCTCAAGCTCGACGAGGCGGTGCCCGCGGCGGACCTGGTGCCGCCGGTGGTCAACGCCATCAAGTGAACCACCCGACACGCAAGAGCAGGGAAACCAGAACGTGCAGCTACGGCACCAAGGTGCGGACCCAGCGCTGACGCTGACGGACATCCACTTCAGCGTCGGAGCCGCGCGCATCCTGACCGCTGTCACCCTCGACCTGACCCGGGGTGAGACCCTCTGCGTCATCGGTCCCAACGGGGCCGGCAAGACGACGCTGATGAACGTCATCACGGGCACGGTCACGCCGCAGCAGGGGCGGGTCCACCTCAACGGGGTCGACATCACCCGGATGGCCTCCCACCTGCGCACCCGGCACGGGATGGCCCGCACGTTCCAGACCTCCTACCTCTTCGACAAGCTGACCGTGCTCGACAACGTCGTGCTGGCGGCCCGCGGCTCCGGCCGCGGGCCGCGCGGCCGCAAGGCCGGCGTCTCCGAGGCCGCGGCCGCGCACGACGCGCTCGGGCACGTCGGCCTCGCGCCACGCGCGCAGCGGCCGGTGGGGGCGCTGTCCCACGGCGAACGCCGCAAGGTGGAGATCGCGATGGCGCTGGTCAGCGGCGCCGAGGTGCTGCTCCTGGACGAGCCGATGGCCGGGGTCAGCGCCGAGGACGTGCCCGACCTGGTGGCGCTGATCAAGAACTACGTGGCCGCCCAGGACCGCTCGATCGTCCTGGTCGAGCACCACATGGACGTCGTGCTCGAACTGGCCGACCGGGTCGCGGTGCTGCACCACGGCGAGGTGCTGGCCGTCGGCACACCCGACGAGGTCATGGCCAACGAACAGGTGCAGACCGCGTACATGGGGGAGGAGCTGTGACCACGACCCTCACGATCCGGGGCCTGCACACCACGATCGGCACCTCGCAGATCCTGCACGGCCTCGACCTCGACGTCGCCGCCGGCCGTACCACCGTGGTCCTTGGCCGCAACGGCGTCGGCAAGACGACGCTGATGCGCAGCATCCTGGGTTACCTCGACCACACCGGCGAGCTGACCTTCCGCGGCGCGTCGCTCGCCGGACTCCCCACCCACCAGCGGGTGCGCCGCGGCATCGCCTACGTTCCGGAGAACCGCGACGTGTTCGCCGGCCTCACCGTGGCGGAGAACCTGCGCCTGGCCGAGCGGCGCGGCGCAGAACCCCGCTACGAGCTGGTCTTCGACCTGTTCCCCGAGCTGAAGCAGCGCCTCGCCCAGACCGCGGGGTCGCTCTCCGGCGGCCAGCAGCAGATGGTCTCCCTGGCCCGGGGCCTGCTCGTCGAGTCCCACCTGCTCATCGTCGACGAGCCCACCAAGGGCCTGGCCCCCCGGGTGGTCAAGGAGGTCGTCGCGGTCCTGCGGGCGGTACGCGAGCAGAGCACCCTGCTCATGGTCGAGCAGAACCTCATGGCCGCCGGCGAACTCGCCGACGACGTGGTGATCCTCAGCGAGGGCCGGATCGCCAAAACCGGCGACCGGAGGATCCTGGCCAACCGGGAAGAACTGCGGCGGTACCTCAGCGTCGCCCGCAGCGCAGAGCACGGGGTGGACTGATGGACACATTCTTCTTGATCCTGGCCACCGGCCTCAGCGTCGGCGCGCTCTACTACCTGCTGGCCTCGGGCCTGAGCCTGATCTTCGGCCTGATGGACGTGCTGAGCTTCGCCCACGGCGCCCTGCTCACCTTCTCGGCCTACTCCGCGATCATGACGATGAACTGGTTCGGCGCCGCCTCGACCGGGGCCCTGCTCGCGGCGATCGTGGTCTCCACCCTCGTCGGCGGCGCGGTCGCCTTCCTCGTCGAGTGGTTGTTCCTGCGGCCGATGTACGCCCGCGGGCACCTGAGCCAGCTCCTGGTCACCATGGGCATCGGGCTGGTGCTCATCGCGGCGGTCACCATCGGCTTCGGCCCCGACCCCCGGTCGATGCCGCTGCCCGACAACGTGTCCGGCTCGATCGACGTGTTCGGCGTGCTGATCCCGGTCAGCGCCCTGGTCACCGTGGCGGCGGCGCTGCTGCTGCACGCGGGGCTGATGGCGTTCCTGCGGCGGACCCGGCACGGCCTGATCGTGCGGGCCGGCGTGGAGAACGCCGACATGGTGCGCGGCCTCGGCATCGACGTCGCCAAGTCGTTCGCCATGGTGTTCACCATCGGCGGCCTGGCCGCCGGGCTCGCCGGGGCGCTGGCCCTGGTCTACGTCCGCGCCGGCACGCCCCACCTGGGCGACACCTATCTGATCTACGCCTTCATCGTCATCGTCATCGGCGGCATCGGGTCGTTGCCGGGGACGCTCATCGCGGCGGCGCTCGTCGGGCTCAGCCAGCAGTTCGCCAACCACTACCTCACCGGCGGCGCCGGGGACCTGCTCGTGCTCGCGCTGCTCGCCCTCATGCTGCTGGCCAGGCCGCAGGGCCTCTTCGGGAAGACCGGGAGAATCGTGTGACCACCTCACGCATCGTCAAGCCGGTCGCCCTGGCGGCGGTCGCCGTCCTTCTGGCCCTGGTGCCGTACACCTGGTTCCCCGGTTTCGGGCTGCTGCCCGACTACACGGGCGCGGCCGGGTCGCTCAGCCTGCTGAGCAAGGTCATGATCATGGCCGCGCTGGCGGTCACGTTCGACCTGCTGCTCGGCCAGTCGGGGCTGATGTCCTTCGGCCACGTGCTCTACTTCGGGGTCGGCGCGTACGCCTTCGCGATGTTGCTGGCCTACACGAGCCTGACCTTCTGGGTCGCGGCGGCGCTGACCGTGCTGCTGACGGCCGGGCTCAGCCTGCTGCTGAGCCTGGTCGCGCTGCGGGTGGAGAACATCGCCTACTCCATGGTGACGCTCGCGTTCGCCCAGGTGGGCGCGGTCGCGGTGGCGCGGAACTACTTCGGCACCGGCGGCGAGAGCGGGCTGCGCCTGCCCACCGAGAAGATCCCCGCCCTGTTCGTCGGCCTGCAGAACACGCCCAACGTCTACTGGTTCTCCTTGGCCACCCTGGCCGTCGTGGTGACCGCCGCGGCCCTGGTCGTCCGCAGCAGGTTCGGCCTGTCCCTGCGGGGCACCCGCGACAACGCCCTGCGCATGCGGGTGCTCGGCTACAACGTGTACGGCCTGCGCCTGGCCGTGTCGGTCGTCGCCTCGACCCTGGCCGGGTTGTGCGGGGTCGCCTACGTCGTGACCATCGGCGGCACCGACCCCGACGCGGTCGGCCTGATGCTCGCCCTGTCGCTGATCTTCATGGTCGTCATCGGCGGCTCGGGCAGCCTGGTGGGAGCCGCGATCGGCGGCACGGTCTACGCCTTCCTCGACATGCGCCTGCCCGCCGTCGGCGACGGGCTGGACGCCGGGAGCGTGCCGCCGCTGGTGGCCCACCTGCTCGGCGAGCCCGACCTGCTGCTCGGGGTGATCTTCCTGATCGTGGTGTTCGTCGCGCCCAAGGGCATCGTCGGCATCGCGGAGGCCGCCGTCGCGAAGGTACGGGCCCGGCGCGCGGGTCCCCTTAGGGTGGTCCTCGAAGAGGACTTCCGGTGACCGCCGTGCCGCCCGTCCGGCCGAGTTCGCGGCGCTGTGTTGACCTTGCCCTTGGGTGAAGCCGCACCATCGTCGGCACCGGCCATGGTGGCCGGGACGAGGAGGAGTGGTGCGGCCGTTGCTGACGATCGGGATGTTCGCCCAGGCCGCACGGCTGTCGCCAAAGGCGTTGCGGCTCTACGACGAACTGGGGTTGCTGCGTCCCGCCGCGGTGGATGGTGAGTCGGGATACCGGTTCTACGATCCGGCGCAGCTGGAGCGGGCCCGGTTGATCGCCTGGTTGCGGCGCCTGGGCATGCCGTTGGCGCGTATCCGGCGGGTGTGTGAGCTGCCGGCGCCGGCGGCGGCGGCGGAGATCGCCGGCTACTGGGAGCAGGTGCTGGCCGAGACCGCCGCCCGTGGGCAACTGGCCACCTTCCTCGTCGACTACCTGGCGGGAAGGGGCAGTCCTGTGGAAATGTCCGCGACCATGCTCGGGATCCGTTACGCCGCCCGGTCGGAGACCGGCCTGGTGCGTACGAGCAACGAGGACACCGCGTACGCCGGGCCCCGGTTGCTGGCCGTGGCCGACGGAGTCCGCGGGCCCGGCGGTGACCTGGCGAGCGCGGCTGCCGTCGAGGCGCTCAGGCCGTTGGAGACGCTGGCCGTGCCGGCCGAGGATCTGCTCGGCGTGCTCGCCGAAGCGGTCGAAGAAGCCGACCGGGCGATCGGGCAACTGGCCGCGTCTTCTCCGGAGGGCAGTGCGGTCACCACGCTGACCGCACTGCTGTGGTCGGGTTCCCGGCTGGCGTTGGTGCACATCGGTGACACCCGGGCCTACCTCG
This sequence comes from Acrocarpospora catenulata, assembly GCF_018476525.1. Lineage (GTDB taxonomy): Bacteria > Actinomycetota > Actinomycetes > Streptosporangiales > Streptosporangiaceae > Acrocarpospora > Acrocarpospora catenulata. The sequence goes on along the minus strand of NZ_JAHCST010000009.1, from coordinate 94,864 downwards.
TCCGGGATGGGGAGCTGTTCCAGATCACCCACGACCACACCTTCGTGCAGTCGCTGGTGGATGAGGGCCGGTTGACCTTGGAGGAGGCGGCCTCGCATCCGCAACGCTCGCTGCTGATCCGGGCACTGACCGGTACTGGCGGGGTTCAGCCGGACCTGTCGCTGCACGAGGCCGTGGCCGGTGACCGGTATCTGTTGTGCTCGGACGGGTTGTCGGCGGTCGTACCGGCCGAATCGCTGTGCGAGGCGCTGACCGGGTCGGAGGGCCCGCAGCAGGTGCTTGAGGAGTTGGTCACGCGGGCGTACGCCGCCGGTGCCCCCGACAACATCGCCTGCGTGGTCGCCGATGTGATCGGGCTGGAGGCTTCGGCCGATCCCGGGCGTGACGGCGGGCGGGGACGGTGAGCCGGTCGCTGGGTGCTTACGCGGCCGACCGCCGCCCGCTGGCCATCCCGGCGTATCGACGACTGTGGGTGGCCTCGGCGGTCTGCGCGGTGGGCGGTTCGTTCAGCGTGGTCGCGATACCGACACAGCTGTTCACGGTGACCGGATCGTCGGCGACGGTGGGTGTTTCGGCCGCGGTGTCGTTCGTCGCGCTGGTCGTGGCGTCGCTGTGGACCGGTGCCCTCGCCGATGCCAGGGATCGGCGGCAGGTGCTGCTGGCCGCCCACTGCGGCCTCGTGCTGACGTACACCGCATTATGGATCCAAGCGGCACTGGGCGGAGGTTCGGTCCCCCTCCTGATGCTGCTGGCGGCCTGCCAGGGGCTGGCCTTCGGGGCAATCATGACCACGATGGGTGCCACGGTGCCCCGCCTCGTCCCGGTCGAGCTCTTACCGGCGGCGAACAGCCTCAGTCACCTGGTCCGGTACGCCGGATCGATCCTCGGGCCGGTACTCGCCGGCGTTCTGATATCGATCGTCGGGCTCGGCACGCTGTACCTGTTCGACGCCCTCGCGCTGCTCACAGTCGTGTGGGCCGTCGCCAAGCTGCCGCCGCTGCCGCCCCTCCCTGGCCGCGACCCGGCGGCGCTGGACCATCAGGGACGCTCGACGATCCGCCAGGTCCTGGCCGGTTTCCGGTACCTCGCCGCCAGCCGGCTGCTCGTGGCGGTCCTGGCCGTGGACCTCGCGGCGATGGTCTTCGGCATGCCGATGGCGCTGTTCCCGGAGCTGGCCCAGCAGACCTACGGCGGCCCTGCGGGTGGCGGCACGGAGCTGGGACTGCTCTACGCCGCCTACCCGGCCGGGGTTTTCGCGGTCGGTCTGCTGTCGGGCACGTTCACCCGAGCCGTCCGCCACGGTTATCTGATGGCGGCCGCTGCCGCCGCGTGGGGGATCACCGTCGTGGTCCTCGGACTGGCCTCGTGGCTGTGGCTCGCGCTGGCGGCGCTCGTCCTCGGCGGCGCGGTGAACTTCGTCCTGAGCACCTTCCGCAACGCCATCTGCCAGGCACTCACCGACGACGCCATGCGCGGCCGGATCCAGGGATCCCTCACCGTCGTGCTCATCGGCGGTCCGCAGATCGGGAACCTGCTGCACGGGGCCGCCGCGTCCCTGTGGGGTCCCCGAATGGTGATCTGCGCTGGTGGGCTGCTCACCACGGTGACCGTGGCGGTGATCGCCTTGGTGGTTCCCGAGCTTCGGCTCTACACGGCTCGGCGATCAATTTCTGACAAGGAGACGGTTACCTAGGAGATCTTGCGGTGGTAGGTGTTCATGGCGAAGGCGAACGTGACGATGAGGATGCCGACACACCAGGCCAGGGCGATCCAGATGTCGGCGCCGACCGGCTGCTGGGTGAACAGGGCGCGGATGGCGTTGACGATGGAGGTCACCGGCTGGTGCTCGGCGAAGGCGCGCACCAGGCCGGGCATGGTGTCGGTGGGCACGAAGGCCGAGCTGAGAAACGGCAGGAAAATCAGCGGGTAGGAGAACGCGCTCGCGCCTTCCACAGACTTCGCGGACAGCCCGGGGATCACGGCCAGCCACGTCAGCGCCAGGGTGAACAGGATCAGGATTCCGGCCACCGCGAGCCACGCCGGCACTCCCGCCGCCGAGCGGAAGCCCATCAGCAGGGCGACGAGCACGACGACCACGAGCGAGATCGAATTGGCGACCAGCGAGGTCAGCACGTGCGCCCACAGCACGGACGAGCGTGCGATCGGCATGGACTGGAATCGCTCGAAGATGCCGCCCTTCATGTCGATGAACAGCCGGAACGCGGTGTAGGCGATGCCCGAGGCAACGGTGATGAGCAGGATGCCGGGCAGCAGGTAGTTCACATACGAAACCGATCCCGTGTTGATCGCGCCGCCGAACACGTAGACGAACATCAGCATCATGGCGATCGGCATGATCGCGGTGGTGATGATGGTGTCCGGGCTGCGCGTGATGTGGCGCAGGGATCGTCCCAGCAGGACGGCGGTGTCGCCGAAGAAATGCCTGGTCATTGGGGTTCCTTACGCGTTCGTACCGACGTTGCGGTCATGGCCGTTCGTGCCGTTGTCACCGACGAGGGCGAGGAAGACGTCCTCGAGAGTCGGCTGCTTTTCGACGTATTCGACCTTGGCCGGCGGGAGCAGTCGCTTGAGCTCGGCCAGGGTGCCGTTCACGATGATCCGGCCCTGGTGCAGGATCGCGATCCGGTCGGCCAAGTGTTCGGCCTCGTCCAGATACTGCGTCGTGAGCAGCACCGTCGTACCCCGGTGGGCGAGTTCCTTGACGGCCTGCCACACCTCGATGCGCGCCTGGGGGTCCAGCCCGGTGGTCGGTTCGTCCAGGAAGATGACCGGCGGACTGCCGATGAGGCTCATCGCGATGTCGAGGCGGCGGCGCATGCCACCCGAATACGTCGACACCTTCCGCGCGCCCGCGTCCGCCAGCGAGAAACGCTTCAGCAGGTCATCGGCGATCTTGCCCGGACCCTTGAGGTGCCGCAGCCGGGCGACCAGCACCAGGTTCTCCCGCCCGCTGAGGATCTCATCGACGGCCGCGAACTGCCCCGTCAGGCTGATCGACTCCCGCACGTTCGCCGGTTGCGTGGCGACGTCGAAGCCGTTGACACCGGCTGTGCCCGCGTCAGCCTTGAGCAGCGTGGACAGGATTTTCACGACCGTGGTCTTGCCCGCCCCGTTGGAGCCGAGCAGGGCGAAGATGCTGCCCCGCGCCACGTCGAAGTCCACGCCGCGCAGTACCTGCAACTCCTTGTACGACTTCTGCAGGCCCTGCACGTGGATCACAGACCCTCGGACCTTATCGTCTGTCATTTCAGATATCCGTTCTGTGTTTGGTCACGGCTAGTCGCCCGTGGCGCGATCGATTGCAGCGCATTGATCGCCGTGTGAGAGGTGGCGGGAAGCCGCTGCGTGCGCGCCTTGCATGGCCGATAGCGCCGCTGTCCGCTATCGGAATGGTGAGGGGCTAGAGCTCAGATTCAAGATGATCGAGGCCGCGCTGGGGGCACCGACCGAGACGGTCGAGGGCGTCATCTATTCCGCGCGGTGCCCGGCGGCTACAAGATCCTGGTGACGCTGCTGCACGAGTAAATGCCAAGGAGAGGCGCTGGAGTTCGGGTTGACCAACACCGTGCACGCGCCGATGATGCAGGCGCTGGCGCTGATCAAGCGGTATAAGGCCGGGTCGACGGGTGTTACTTCTCGGCCGTGCCGGGTCCCCTTCTGATGGACTCCTGATAGATGTCCGCGTAGGTGCGCGAGTCCTTGACCAGGTCGTCGCAGAAGGCGGCGACGTCGTTGCCGATGAGTTCCAGGACTCCCTTGCCGGTCGCGACGCCCTCCTCGAAGAAATCGACGATCCCTGAGAGCAGGGGCCCGTCAAGCAGGTCGATCGGTCCGACCTTGAAGAAGTACCGCTGAATCTCCTTGTAGACGATCTGGTAGTCCGGCGGGAGCGCCTTGACCCGCGCCATGTGCGCCCGCCACTGCTTCTTGCCCTCGATGATGTCCTGGATGCCCACGTCAGCCTCCTAGCCGGCCCAATTTCCTTGCGACGTTCCTGTTCAACTGCTCGCGCCACCGGTCGCGATGGGTCCTGGCCCCTTCTCCGCCGGCCAGCGCCGCGCAGAAGCCCGCGATGTCGTCACCCAGCACCTCGTGAATGCTCTGCCCATCGGCCGCTGTCTCTTCGAGCAGCCCCAGAGCACCGTCGAAAATCGGCATCAGGTTTCGACCTGTGAAGTCCGTGTAGAGAAAAAGATGACCCTTGATCTCTTCCCACGCCGCCCGGTGGTCGGCCGGCAATGCTGCGGCCCGGGCTTCGAACGCCTTCCATTCCCTGGTGAGATCGCTGCCTGTGATGGTCTCCCAGAAGTTCATTTCCCGCCCTCCTTGAGCTTGTCGATCCGTGATGTGATGTACTCCCATTTCGCCCAGAACGTCGCGAGTTCTTTGCGCCCCGCGTCGTTGAGCGCATAGAACTTGCGCGGCGGGCCCAGCCCGGACGGTCGTTTCGTCACCTGGACGAGCCCGTTCTTCTCCAGCCGCAGCAGGATGGTGTAAACCGTCCCCTCGACGACGTCGGCGAAGCCGAGTTCGTTGAGCCGACGCGTGATGGCGTACCCGTAGGTCTCCTCGCTGCCGATGATTTCAAGCACGCAACCCTCAAGCGTGCCCTTCAGCATCTCCGTCAGGTCGTCCATCGTGGGTCCTCTTCCGTTCCTGGTACTCGGTGATACCGAGTACTGCTACACGGTACCACTGAGTAGTGCGCCTTGGCCAGCAAGCGGCGAGCACAGGCTGCGGAAGCGATTCGGCGCGATCCGAAGAGGGGAAACAACGGCTAGCTGACCTGCGAGAACTGCGTTAACGCCGGATTTCGTTCCAAATCCCCGACGCCTCGGCGGCCGTACCCATCCCTCGCGACTCGGCGACGGCAGTCGTCGCGCGTACCAGGGCGGCCACGCCCCGGCTGCGGGAGCGTTCCGGCCAGGCGATGACCAGCCGGGCGGGCGGGCAGTCCTCGACGGGGACGTAGGCCACCGCCTGCCGGGGGTATCTCGCCGCGACCGACCTCGGGAGCAGGGTCATCGTCGCGCCGAGGCCGACGAGCGCGAGCAGTTGCGCGAGGTCGTGCACGCCCTGCTCGCCGATGTCGCGCTCCGCCCGTTCGCCGACCTCCTCGGGGCCGATGCCGAGGTCGGCGAGCCGTACCCACGGGGCCCTGGCGAGGGCGTGGTCGGCCGGCAGCGCCGCCACGCGAGGCTCGACCGCGACGACATCCGCGTCGATGCCGCCCGGGTCGTAGGGCTCGAACATGAGCGCGGCATCGGCTTCGCCCGTCCGCAGCAGCCGGGTGTGCTCCCGCCAGCCACACAGGCGCACGGCGACGGGCTCGGCATCGGGCTCGGCGGCCACCGCGGCGAGAATGTCCTCCAGCAGCCCGCCATCGGCATCCGCCTTGACGGCGAGCAGCACGCTGCGATGCGGCGCCGAGGCCCGTACGGCACGGCGCACCGCCGCGTCGAGAGCCTCAAGGGCGGGCCGCACCTGAGCCAGCAGCACCGCACCCGGCTCGGTCAGCTCCACCACTCGTGTGGAGCGCTCGAACAGGCGCACGCCGAGCTCGGCCTCGAGGTTGCGGATCGCTCGCGACAGCGCGGGCCCGGCGATGCCGAGCCGTCCGGCGGCGCGCGTGAAGCTGCGTTCCTCCGCCACCGCGACGAAGTACCGCAAGGGCCGGGACTCCGCTGCCATGTCCCCACACTATTGCCTGATCGGCATCACCATTGATGCCTTTCCGGTCATAGTCGGTGCCGGATCGGTCATTCCTCCAGAGCTCGCCACTACCGCAGGCTGGCGTGGCAGCAGGGCGGACGGCCCGCCGCGGAATGGAGTAGAGAGCATGCGAGCAATCGGCATCGAGCGCTTCGGCGACACCCCGCAGCTCAAGGAACTGCCCGTGCCCGAGCCCGGCGGCGGCCAGGTGCAGGTCGCCATCGAGGCAGCGGCGACCAACCCCCTGGACCTGGCCATCGCCTCCGGGGCGCTGGCGGCGCTGGGGGAGTACCGGTTCCCGCTCACGCTCGGCATGGACGGCGCCGGCACCGTGACCGCGATCGGCGACGGCGTCACAGAGTTCCGCGTCGGGGATCGCGTCTTCGGCCAGTTCTGGAGCCAGCCGCTGCAGTTCGGCACCTTCGCGGAGGTCTGCACGGTTCAGGCGGTGCCCGCGTTCGGCGCGCTGGCGGCCACCCCCGACGAGCTGCCGAGTGAGGTGGCCGCCGCGCTCCCGACCTCCGGTATGACCGCGCTCGGCGCGATCGAGCACATGCGGGTGCCCGAGGGCGGCACGCTGCTCGTCATCGGCGCGACGGGAGGCGTCGGCACCTTCGCCGTGCAGGCCGCCGCGGCCCGCGGGATCCGAACCATTGCGACGGCCTCCGCCCAGACCGCGGAGCAGGTGCGAGAGCTCGGCGCCATTGAGGTCGTCCTCCGCGGTGCGGAGCCCCTCGACCTGGCCCTGCGGAGGCTCGCACCCGAGGGCGTCGACGCGATCCTCGACGTCGTCGGCGACCGGTCCGTCACGACCAGCTTGGCCGACGCCGTGCTCGACGGCGGGGCGCTGTTCTCAACCGCCTTCGGCCTCGACGACCAACTCCTCGCCAACGAACGCATCCGCACCGCGAACTACCGACTCGACCGCAAGCCCGACCGGCTCGCCGAACTCACCAGACTCGCCACCGCGGGCACCATCCGGCCCGTCATCGGCGCGACGCTCCCCCTCGAAGAGACACCACGCGCACTCGCCGGCGACGTCGAGGTCACGGGGCTACGCGGCAAGACCGTACTGAAGGTGCGCTGAGTCCGGATCCGTCGCCGATTGACACGGCGTCGAGTCCTGGATGAGCATGATTTCTACCAACCATTTGGCAGGAGAAATCTATGGCCAGTTCGACGGCAGGGTCGGGATCGTGACCGGAGGGCGTGACTTCGGGCCGTTTCGGCTGGAGGTGTCGGAGGGGATTGCGACGGCGTCGTTCGATCGGCCCCCTGTCAATGCGTTTGATCTGGCGACGTACCAGGCGCTGCACGAGCTCGTGGAGCATCTGGAGCAGAGGGACGACGCGCGGGTGGTCGTTCTGACGGCGCCGGAGGGCGCGCGGTGCTGGTGCGGAGGTGCGGATCTGCGTGACTTCGTCGGGATGGACCAGGCGGGGCGTGCGGAGCGTTACGCGTTCATCAACGCGGTCATTCCGCGGCTGTCCGAGTTGGAACGGCCGGTCGTGGCGGCGATCACCGGTGATGCCATCGGGATCGGTGTGCTGCTGGCCGCTGTGGCCGATCTTCGTGTCGCGGCCGACAGCGCCGCCTTCTCTTGCCCCGAGATCGACTATGGGCTGATCGCCGGGTCTTCTCGCCTGCTCACCTATCTGGGGGTTCCTGAGGGACTGGTGCGGGAGATGGTCTACACGGGTCGGCGGATGACCGCCAGGTCGATGCACTCGGCGGGGTTCCTCAACTACGTGGTTCCGGCTGCGGAGGTACTGCCTACGGCCATGTCACTGGCGACCGAGATCGCCGCCAAGAGCCTTCCGGCACTCCGAGCCCGGAAGCGTGCGTTCACGGCGCACGAACGCATGGGCTGGCTTGAGGCGTACCAGTTCGCCCAACGGCTCTCCGGGGAGCTGGTCGGTCATGGTGACTCGCAAGAAGGCGTGCGGGCGTTCCTGGAACGGCGTCGTGCGGTGCTTGGCGATGCCTGACGGGGGCTACCGCCGGAGCAGGCTCTCCTGGGTGACGGTCGCCACGAGGTTTCCGTCCAGGTCGAAGAAGCGTCCGGTCGACAGGGCCAGGGCGCCCTGGTAGACGGGGCTCGTCAGTTCGTAGAGGAGCCACTCGTCGGCGCGGAACGGTCGGTGGAACCACATCGCGTGGTCCAGTGACGCCGCCCGCCGGGTCCCCGGCTCGGACTCGTGCTCGAGGTCGGCGATCCGGGTGAGCGTGAAGTCCGAGGCCCAGGCCAGCGCCGCCGCGTTCAGCGCCGGGTCCGGGCCCAGTTTCTCGCGGGTACGCAGCCAGTAGCCCACCACCGGGCGGCCGTCCCGGGTGGCGGGGAACAGTCCCTCGGCGTGCCGGAGGTCGTACGGCGCGCGGATCAGTGCGTCCGGCGGCGGGATCGGCCCTCCGGAGGCCGGCCGGCAACGCTCCGGCGGCAGGTCGACCGTGGGCATCCGCGGCGCGTGCCGGGTCGTCACCTCGTCGGAGTGGAACGAGACCGCCGCGGTGGCCAGCAGCGTACCGGCCTGGACGGCGTCGGTACGGAAGGTCGAGAACCGCCTGCTCCGACGGAGCGCGACGGACTCGTAGGAGATCTCCTCCGTGACGGTGCCCCGGACCAGGAAGTGGGCGTGCAGGGAGTGCGGCCGGCTCGGTTGATGGGCGGACGCGGCGGCGGTCATCGTCAGGTGCGCGAGCAGCAACCCACCGAAGACGCGGGGGTGCTGCCCGAACGCTCCCGTGGCCCGTGCGGTCATCGGACCCGTGGCGGTGGGGACCAGCATGCGGGCCAGACCGCCTTGTGGCAGGTGCGATCCACTCCCGTCGAGGGGGCGATCTGAGGTGATGAGGTCCAATGTCGGTTCCATGTGTCGGCGGCGTCACGTACGGGAGGGTTCCTCGGCTTCGGCGCGCCCCGGACGCGGGCCGCGCTCGATGGCGACGAGCGCGAGCAGACCGATCACGGACACTCCCATGACGAAGTAGGCCGGGGCGAGGTTGCTGCCGGTGACCTCGATCAGCCAGACGCAGAGCGCGGGCGCGGTGCCGCCCGCGAGGATGACCCCGATGTTCCAGCCCAGCGACATGCCGGTGAAGCGGATCGCCCGTGGGAACAGCTCCGGCGACAGCGAGTAGCCGGTGACCTGCAGGAACGACGTGTTCACCATGATCAGCAAGAAGGCCGCCGCGGCGAGCGTCAGGCTGCCCTGGCCCATGGCCCACATCCCGACCCACGTCAACGCCAGGTACCCGACCATGCCGATCATGCCGAGTCGCGGCAGGTCGATCCGGTCGCCGAGACGTCCGACCGGCAGCATGAGCAGCGCGGCGATCGCGACGACCCCCGTCGTCACCCAGAACACCGCCGTCTTCGGGTAGTCGAGGCGTTGGATGAGGTGGATGCTGACGTAGGTCAGGCCGAAGTACGCGGTGCCGTTGACGGCGGCGGCAAGGGCCGCGCCCTTGAGGATCGGGAGCCAACCCTGCGCGATGACGGTGAGCAGCGAGGTGGTCCGGCCCGCGCTCCCCACCGGGTGCGCCTCGCGGGTGATCTGACGGCGGATGAGGAACGCGACCACGGTCAGCGGCAGCGATAACAGGAACGGCACCCGCCAGCCCCACTCGGCCATCGCGTCCGCGCCGACGATCGCGTTGGTGGTGCCCGTGACCGCCGCTGCGAGCGCGAAGCCGCCGGTCGCGCCGGCCGGGTTGAACGCGCCGTACCTGCTCTTGAACCGGTTCGGCGCCGCCTCGGAGACGAAGGTGGCCGCCCCCGCGACCTCGGCGCCCACCGAGAAGCCCTGAGCCAGCCGCAGGACGATGAGCAGCACGCTGGCGGTGACGCCGATGTTCTCGTAGGTCGGGAGGAGCCCGATCAGCGCCGTCGCGACACCCATGCAGATGATCGTCGCGACCAGCACGCGTCCCCGGTCGATCCGGTCGCCCAGCAGGCCGAACACGATGCCGCCCAGCGGACGTGCGAGGTAGGCCCCGGCGAACACGAGCAGGGCGAGCAGCAGCGAGACGACCGGATCGTCGTTGGGGAAGAACAGCGGCGCGACGAAGACGGCCAGGTAACCGTAGGAGGAGAAGTCGTACCCCTCGATGAGCGTGCCCACCCCACCGGCGATCGCCGCGCGCCGGGCACGGCGGGGAGAGGTGGTGCCGGTGGCCGGTGGAAGATCAGCGGGAACCGCGGTGGCGTCCGTGGACATGGGCGTGCTTCCTTCCCTGTGATGTTGCCTGCGTGGGTGGCCACCGTCATCGGACGGTGCTCGCCGCGCCTTCCGTCGTCGTGCCTCACGAATTCACTGTGTCAACCAATCGACCGTTTGTATAGACCAAGATTCAGTGCCGTACAAGCACTCCGGCCGAGGTATGGACACCAAACGGTTGGTTGCCTTAGCTTGGACTGCCCGGTGAGCTCAACATCCCCCAGGAAGGCAACGCAATGAAGTTCGCCATGTTCCAGACGCCGTTCATGCGGCCGACGAGGTCCCCTCGCGAGGTCTTCGACTGGGCGGTCGAGCAGGCCGTCACCTGTGATCGCCTCGGCTTCACCGAGTACTGGATCGGTGAGCACGCCACGCAGTCCTGGGAGTCCATCCCCAACCCCGAGCTGATCATCGCCGCGACGGCGCGCGAGACGCAGCGGATCAAGCTCGCGCCCGGCGCGCACCTGCTGCCCTACCACAACCCGGCCTCCCTGGCGATCCAGGTGTCGTGGCTGAGCCACGTCACGCAGGGCCGCTACATCCTGGGCATAGGCGCCGGCGCCTACCCCGCCGACGCCTACCTGCGCGGGTTCAAGGACCTGAAGCAGAACCACGCCATGCAGATGGAGGCGCTCGACATCATGCGCCGCATCTGGAAGGGCGAGGAGTTCTACCACGAAGGCGCCTTCTGGAACGCCGGGTTCCCGCACGACGACCCGAGCCACCCCATGCGCGACCTGCGCCCGTGGGGCGGCGACGTCGAGATCGGCGTCACCGGCCTGTCGCCGAACTCCCCGTCGATCGCGCTGGCGGGCCGGGAGGGCTTCCTGCCGCTGTCGGTGTACGCGGGCGACAATGCCGTCCGCAACCACTGGGAGACCTACCGCGACGCCGCCGCGGCGGCCGGCCGGACCGTGCAGCAGAGCGACCTGCACCTGGTGTGCGACGTCATCGTGGCCGACACCGACGCCGAGGCGCGCAAGCTGGCGATCGAGGGCGGCGTCGGCGAGGCGTGGACCGAGTACCTGCTGCCCGTCTACAAGATGTTCGGTCTCCTCGGCGCCATCCTCCCGGGTGTCGAGCCCGGGGACGTCACCGTGGACGACCTGGTGGAGAAGGTGTGGTTCTGTGGCTCGCCGGAGACCGTGGCGCGGAAGATGCAGGAGCGCCGGGAGAACACCTGTATGTGGGGGACCACCATGGTCTACTCCCACGACTACCTGGGCAACGCCAAGGCGTGGGACCACTCCCTCGAACTGATGGTCACCGAGGTGGCGCCCCGCCTGGAGGCCATGGCGCCGGCGGACGTCTGAGACGCGATGACGGATCCCCGTGCCACCCGAGCACGGGGATCCGTCATTTGAGCGACCTCAGCCGGCGTTGACGCCGCCGTCCACGAAGAAGGGCGAGCCGACCGCGAACGAGGCGGCGTCGGAGAGCAGCCAGGCGACCATCTCCGCGATCTCGTGCGGTTCGCCGAGGCGGCCGATGGGCTGCGCCGACTCGGCCTTGGCGCGGATCTCGGGGTCCTTCAGCGCGCTTTCCGCCAGCGGGGTCCAGACGGAGCCGGGCAGTACGGCGTTCACGCGGACGCCGTACCTGATGTAGTCCAGCGCGGCCTGGCGCGTGACGCCCAGCACGCCGTGCTTGCTCGCGACGTAGGCGGGGATGTTCGGGTAGGCGATCGCCGCCGCTGTCGAGGCGGTGTTGACGATGGAGCCGCCGCCGTTCTCCTTCATGTGCGCGAGCTCGTACTTGAGGCAGAGGAACACGCCGTTGAGGTTGATGTCGAGCACCTGGCGCCACTGGTCGTAGCCGAGGTCGCCGGCGAGCGCGGCGGGGCCGTTGATCCCGGCGTTGTTGTGCGCCCCGTGCAGACCGCCGTAGGCCGACACGGCGGCGGCCACCAGGTCGCGGACGGCGCTCTCGTCGGTGATGTCGGTGGCCACGAACTGGGCCGTGCCCCCGGCGGCCTCGATCTCCGCGACCGTCGCGCCGCCTGCTTCCGCGTTGACGTCGGCGACCGTCACCAGGGCCCCGCGGGCCGCGATGAGCTGTGCGGTGGCGCGGCCCAGGCCGCTGCCCGCGCCGGTCACGATGATGCTGCGACCGGTGAGGTCGAGTCGGGCGTACGCGGCGGCTGTCGTCATGGTCGCTCCCAAAGAGACAGGTTGTTGGTCGGCCGGATCGTTCCGCCAGCATCACCGGGCACCTCTTTCCTGTCAACCGTTTGATTGGTTGGTAACAAAGTGGGGATCGCGTGTTGCTCGGCATTTAGTGGCTTGACGCGCAGGGACTGGGGTTTGACGCCGCCGAAGAGTTATCTACCAACCGATTGACAGGAAACATTTCGAGCGAGGATGCTCGCTCGCACAGCGCTCCGTCGCAGGTTGATCATGTGCCGGTGCGCGTCGGCTCTACCCCAGGAGTTCTGGATGATGCTTCGTAACCGAACCGCCGCGACCGCGGTCACGCTGGCCCTCGCACTCGGCGTGGCGGCTTGCGGCGGGCAGTCGAGCGGCTCCCCCTCCAGCAGTCCGGTCGGCTCGGCGGGCGGGCTCGGCTGGAAGGGCACCGGCGACCTCAAGGGTTCCGGCGAGATCGCGCTCTTCATGCCCGGCGCCGGCCTGCCCTTCAACACCAACTTCCGTAACGCGGTCACGGAGCTGTTCAAGAGCTACGGGTACACCGTCAAGGCCTTCGAGAACGCCTACGACCAGAGTGAGCAGGACCGTCAGGTGCAGCAGTACCTGGCCACCGGCGCCAAGCCGGCGGGCGTGCTCTTCTATCCGCCGGCGCCCGAGGCCGCCAAGAACTCGGCCCGGCAACTGGCGCGCCTGGCACCGGTCGCCTGGTCCGTGACGGCTCCCGCGCCGACCGGCTACCCCTTCGGCGGCAACAGCCACGCGCACTCGGGCGAGATCGAGGCGCAGGTCTACGTCGACCTGCTGGCCAAGCTGAAGGCCGAGGGCACCACGCTGCCCAACGACGGCGCGATCCTCGTCTACAACGCCCCCGTGGAGCTGGCCCCCGGCAAGATCCGTCTCGACGCGTTCAAGCAGACCCTCGACGCCAAGGGCGTGAAGTACACGATCGTGGGCGAGGAGAACGGCATGGTCGACCGCGAGTCCGGCTACAAGCTGGCCAGCGGTTCGCTCGCCAAGTACGCCGGCAAGTTCGACATCGTCTGGGCGCTCAACCTGGGCGGGGCCGAGGGTGTCGCGCAGGCGCTCAAGGAGGCCGGGCGGACTCCTGGCAAGGACGTCTGGGTGATCGCGGGCGGCGACTGCACGCCGGGCCTGGCCGGCATCGCCAGCGGGGACGTCTACAGCACCATCACCGAGGCCGGCGGCTTCGAGGGCACGGTCGGCGCGCGCACCCTGCTGCAGCTCATCGCCAACGGCGACGTCAAGTCCGGCACCCTCCAGTACCCGGAGGCCGCGGCGGTCCCCGAACTTCCCAACGAGGCGCCGTCCGAGAACACCTTCGCGCCGCTCGCGGCCGTCACGAAGGACAACATGGACACCCTCCAGATGTGGGGCGTCGGCGCCAAGGACATCTGCAAGTGAGCCAGACATCCACGGTCCTCGCGACCCGGTGGGCCGTCCGACGCGGGCGGCCCACCGTCGGCGTTCGCGGCCGCGAGCGAGGAACGGCCCATGACGAGCGATGAGCGGCGGCCTCTGCGGGTCAGGGCCCGCGGCGTCGCCAAGACCTACGGCGCGATCAGGGCGCTCGCCGACGTCGACTTCGACCTGTACCCCGGCGAGGTGATGGCCCTGCTCGGCGAGAACGGCGCCGGCAAGAGCACGTTCGTGAAAACGCTCGCCGGGCTGGTCGATCCGGACGAGGGCGAGATCGAGATCGACGGCCGGCCCACGGTGCTCTACCCGAGCGCCAGGTCCCAGGAGGCCGGCATCGTGGTGGTGCACCAGGAGTTCGGCTCGATCCGCGCGCTGAGCGTCGCGGAGAACCTCTACCTGGGGCAGATCCGGACGGGTACGGTGTGGCGGCGCAAGGACCTGCGAGCCCACGCCCTCCCGCTCCTGGCCAGGGTCGGCCTGGACCACCTGGACCCCGACACGCTGGTGGAGAAGCTGAGCGTGGCCGAGTGCCAGCTGCTGGAGATCGCCCGCGCGCTCTCGCGCGACGCGAAGGTCGTGATCTTCGACGAGCCGACGGCGGCGCTCTCCGACCACGAGATCGAGCGGGTGCTCGAGATCATCCGCCAGCTCGCCGCCGAGGGGCGCAGCATCATCTACGTGACGCACCGGCTCCCGGAGGTCTTCCGGCTGGCCGACCGTGTCACGGTCTTCCGCAACGGCCACAGCTCGGCGCCGGTGCCGATCGGCGAACTGGACGTCGCCGGGGTGGTGACGATGATGCTCGGCCGTGAGCTGTCGAGCGTCTATCCCGAGCGCGACACGATGACCGACGAGCCGGTGCTCCAGGTGACCGACCTGCTCGTCCCGGGTCTCAAAGCGCCGGTCGGCTTCACCGTCCGGCGTGGCGAGATCCTCGGCCTCACCGGCCAGATCGGCAGCGGCTCCAACGCCGTCTGCCGCGGTCTCGCCGGCATGGTTCCCGTCCTGACGGGTTCGGTGACCGTAGACGGGGTGGCGTTGGACGTCCGCTCCCGGCGGGCGGGGATCGCCCGTGGGGTCGCCTTCTGCTCCGACGACCGCAAGGTCGACGGGATGTTCGAGGAGCGTACGGTCTCGGAGAACCTGTCCTCACCCTGGATCTCCCGGGTGGCTCGGCTGACGGTCGTGTCCCGCCGCCGGGAACGGCAGCGGACCTCGGCCATCGCGAGCAGCTTCGCGATCGACAAGCGGCGTCTCGGCACGCAGGTGGGCATGCTCAGCGGCGGTAACCAGCAGAAGGTCGTCCTGGGCAAGTGGCTCGGGACCGAGCCCAGGGTGCTCCTGGTGGAGGAGCCGACCCGGGGCGTGGACGTGGGCGCAAGGGCCGAGGTGTACCAGCGGCTCCGCGCGCTCTGCGCCGACGGGCTGGCCATCGTCGTCGCCTCGTCCGACTCGGCGGAGGTCCTGGGGCTCTGCGACACGGTCGCCTCCTTCTACCACGGGCGGCTGCAGTCGATCCGCCCGGCGTCGGAGTGGACCGAGCACGACCTCACCGTCGAGGTGATGCACACGGAGGTCAGCGCATGACATCGGTGGAGACGAAACGTACCGGCGGCAAGCCCCGGACGGAGGTGCGAGCGGGTCCCGGCCTGCTGCGCCGGAACGCGACCCGGGTCATCCTGGCCGTCCTGATCCTCGCCGTGATCGCCTGCGTGGTCGTCACGCCGGCCTTCCTGACCCCCGCCAACATCAGGGCGGTGGTGCAGAACGCCGCGCTGATGGGCATCGTCGCCGTCACCATGACCCCGATGGCCATGTCCGGAAATTTCATCTCACTGGGTACGCAGCAGTCGATGGTGCTGGCCTCGATGTCGTTCCTGGCCCTGCTGAGCCAGGGGGTGCCGGCCTTCGTCGCGGTGGTCGTGATCCTCGCCGGGCTCACCCTGCTGGGCGTGCTGCAAGGCGTGATCGTGGCGCTGGGGCTCAACTCGGTCATCACGACGCTGGCCTTCGGAGTGATCGTGGTCGGCGTCATCCAGAAGGTGAACTCGGGCGGCGCCGACGTGACCGCCGGAGACCACCCGGTCGGCTGGGGCGCCGCGACCGTGCTGGGGATCCCGCTCCAGGTCGTCGTGCTCATCGTGGTGACCGTGCTGGTCACCGGCGGCATGACCGGGACGACGATGGGCCGGCGGGCCATGCTCACGGGCGCGAACGCCGCCGCCGCCAAGGTGTCGGGCATCCCGACGAACCGCGTCACCGTCGGCGTGTTCGCCCTCGCGTCCGCCGGGATGGGGCTCGCCGGCATCCTCGGCGCCGCGCAGTTCGGCATCTCGGGTCCCGGCGACTTCAGCGAGATCACGTTCGGCGCGGCCTCGGCCATCCTCATCGGCGGCACGTCGATCGCCGGTGGCATGGGCTCGGCGCTCCGTTCGGCGATCGGCGCCGTCGTCATCGGCGGGATCAGCAGGCTGATGACCCTGAACAGCTTCACCCCCGGCACCCGGGGCGTCATCGAGGGCGCTCTGGTGATCGGTGTGGTGGTCGCGGTGGAGACGGCGCGCCTCCGGAGGACGAGAGGATGACCATGAAGTTCCTCGTAAAGTACAAGGACTACGTCTACCGCGTCGCGCTGATCGTCGGGTGGTGGGGCGTGATGGCCGCCATCGCCCCTGCCTTCCGCGGGGAGGCGAGTCTCGTCGGCTCCCTGGAGTTCCTGCCTCTCCTCGGCCTCATCGCGCTCGCGCTCACGGTCCCGCTGATCGCCGGCGAGTTCGATCTCTCCGTGGGATCCATGGCGGCGCTGGCGGGGGTGGTCGCCGTCCTGACCTCGCCCCTCGGGCTGGCGCCGGCCGTCCTGGCCGGCACGCTGGCCGGCGGCGCGATCGGCGCGCTGCAGGGCTACGGCATCGCCCGGCTGCCCATCTCCTCGGTCGCGTTCACCATCGGGTCGCTCATCGTGCTGCGCGGGGTGACGTACGTCCTGGCGAACAACCAGCCGGTTCCCGTCGAGGACCTGACGCTGACCGACCCCCTGTTCGACACCTACGGCGTGTTCACGATCTCGACGATCGCGACCATCGTGGTCTACGTCCTGGTCGGGCTCTTCCTCGCGTTCACCCGGTTCGGCCGCGAACTGTACGCCGTCGGCGGCGGACGCAAGGAGGCGCTGGCCATGGGCATCCCGCTCCGCCGTACGTTGCCGCTGGCCTTCATGTTCTCGGGGGGCTGCGCGGGGCTGGCGGGAGCGCTCGCCACGATGAAGGGCGGCACGGCCGACCCGAGCAGCTACGCCAACATGCTCATCGTCGGCATCGCGGCGACGCTCATCGGCGGGGTCGGCCTCACCGGGGGCAGGGGCACCGCCCTGCACGCCTTCCTCGGCTCGCTGCTGCTCTGTGTGCTGTCGGCCGGCATGAACTTCGCCGGGCAGACGCCGGACACCACGGGGATCGTCACCGGCGTGGTGCTGCTGCTCGTCATCGCGGTCTCGGTCGCCTCCCGGGCGATCCGCGACCGCAGGAGCCTGGCGGCGATGCGGCAGGCGGGGCTCGAACTCGTGCGCGGCAAGGCGAGGGCCGCCCATTAGCCGGGGGCGCGGTCGGCGACCGCGCCCCCGCCCGCTCAGCCCTGGGCTTCCTTGAACAGGGTGGCGATCGACGCGATCTCGTCGGCGTTCGTCGTCGGGTCGAGGTAGTCGCGCAGCTCCTCCACCTCATGGGCGGCGGCCACGAGGTCCTCGGGTGTGTGGTCGGGGTTGAAGTAGCCCTCGCCGATGACGATGCCCACCCGCGCCACCTTGCCGGAGGAGGTGCTGTAGATGCCGCCGTTCGCCTCGGTGGCACGGTGGGCGAGCCAGACCGCCGTGGGCGGGACGAGCGAGGCGGGTCCGATGGGGACCGCGCCGGAGACGATGTCGGCCTGCCACTCCCGGTTGGCGGGGACCGCGCCGCCGAAGAAGTGGTCGCTGTTCATCCGGGTGACCGCCATCGGCGCGATGGCGTTGGCCCGGATGCCGTGCGGCCTGCCCTCGATCGCCAGGGTCTTGGTGAGGCCGGCCACCGCGGACTTCGCCGCGCCGTAGTGACTCAGCTGCTCGCACCCCGACAGGCCGGCGTTGGAGGTGGTGTTGACGATGCGGCCGCCGCCGGCCGCCACGAAGTGGGGCCAGACCGCGCGGCAGGTGCGGTAGGTGCCGCCGAGTGTGACGGCCATCATCTGGTCCCAGGCCCGGTCGTCGAGGTCGGCGAAGAGCCCGAAGGTGATGATGCCGGCGTTGTTCACCAGGACGTCGACCCGCCCGAAGGCGTCGAGCGCCGTCTGTACGAGCGCCTCGGCGCCTTCGGTCTCCGCCACGCTGTGCCGGTCCGTGACCGCGGAGCCGCCGGCGGCGAGGATCTCGTCCACCACCAGACTGGCCACGCTCAGGTCCTCGCCCTCCCCGGACGACGTCACCCCGACGTCGTTGACGACGACGTTGGCGCCGCGCGCGGCGAAGAGCAACGCGTGCTCGCGGCCGATGCCGCGCCCCGCTCCGGTGATGATCACCGTCTCGCCGTCGAACCTCAGGCTGCTCTGCTGGGTCATGGGTACTCCTGTTCGGCTTCCCCCGGGTGGCGTGCCGGGGCCTCGGTCTCGTAGGGTAAACCAACCGATTGTTTGAAGATAAGAGCTTGAACCAATCGATTGTTTGAAGATTGAGGGCAAGGAGGAGCCCATGGTCGTGGCAGGTGCGGCGGCGGCCCCCACCGTCGCCGGCATCCTCGACCGAGCGGCCGTGACCGCGCCGTCCACCGTGGCCGTCCGCGGTCCTGGTGGCGAGGTACTGAGCTACGCCGATCTGGTGGCATCCGCCCGCGCGCTCGGACGCGCGCTGCGGGACCGTGGGCGGGAACCCGGCGACCGGGTCGCGCTCTGGCTCGCGGACACCGTCCCGCACGTGCAGGTGTACGCGGCGTGCGCGCTCGCGGGGTTCGTCGTGGTGCCGGTCAACGCCCGCTTCACCGAGCACGAGGCCCGGCATCTGGTCGCCGACTCCGGCAGCTCCATCCTGCTGTCGGGCGGCGCGACCACGGACCGCGCCGCCGCGCTGGGCCGGAGCCTCGGCCTGCCCCAGATGCGCCTGGACGCCGACGCCGACGCGCTGGCGGCGCTCCACCGGCGGGCCGCGGACGGTGACCTGGGGGAGTGGCCTGCCCCGGCCCCGGACGATCCCTACATCATCGGCTACACCAGCGGCACCACCGGAGCGCCCAAGGGCGCCGTGCTGACGCAGGGGTCGGTCGCCGAACTGGCGCGGATGAACGCCCTGGCGTACCGCCTGCCGCTCGGGAGCGTGGCGGCCATGACCGGTTCGCTCTCCTTCGTCGCCGTCGTCCCGGCGCATGTGGTGTCGCACTTCTACGTACGGGGCACGGTCTGCCTGCTCGGGCCCTGGACGGTCGCCTCCCTGCTCGACGCGGTCGAGACCCACCGGGCGACGTTCACCTACGTCCCCTCGCCGCTGCTGGCCGAGGTCGCCGACGCCTTCGCGGCGGCCCCGGAGCGGTGGCGAACGCTCACGACGGTCCTGCACTCGGCGTCCAAGGCGCCGGAGGAGAAGCTGCGGCGGCTCGCCGACGTCATCGGCCCGCGGCTCGTCGAGGGCTGGGGCATGACGGAGAACTCCGGGGGCCTGATGACCGTCACGGCACCCGAGGACGTGGCTCCCGGGTCACGCAGGCTGTCCACCGTCGGACGCCCCGTCCCCGGCGTCGACATCCGCCTGGTGGCCGAGGACGGACGGTCGGTGCCGCACGACGGGGCCTCCGTCGGCGAGCTGGTGTTCCGGTCACCGGCCCTCATGGCGGGGTACTGGCGCGATCCGGAGGCGACCGCGAGGGCTCTTGCCGACGGCTGGTTCCGGTCGGGCGACCTCGGGACCATGGACGAGGACGGCTACGTGACCATCGTGGAGCGCCGCGTCGACCTCATCGTCTCCGGCGGCATGAACGTGTACCCGTTCGAGGTGGAGCAGGTGCTGCTGCGCCACCCGGCCGTCGCCCTGGCGTGCGTCGTCGGCGTCCCGCACCCGCGCTGGGGCCAGACGGTCGCCGCCGCCGTGGTACCCCGGCCGGGACTCCCCGTGACGGAGCAGGAACTGGTCGCGCACTGTCGCACGTACCTCGCGAGCTACAAGAAGCCGACCCGGATCGAGTTCATGGACGCGTTACCCACTACCCCCAGTCTCAAGGTCTCGCGGAGCGCGGTCAGGAGGGCCCTGCGGTGAGCGAACGGCAACGGGTGCGGACGCACCTGGCCGACGGAGTACTGACGATCACCCTCGACCGGCCGGAGGCGCGCAACGCCCTCGACCAGCGGATGCGCACGGAGCTCCTCGCCGCGCTCGCCGACGATCCCGCCGTCCGCGTCGTGGTCCTGCGCGGCCATCCCACCGCGTTCTGCGCGGGCGCCGACCTCAAGGAGGCGGGGCGGGTCGACCCCGAGGTGCTCCTGGCCCGGGGTAAGAAGATCATGACCGCCCTGACCGACCTGCCCAAGCCGGTGGTGTGCGTGGTGCGAGGGCACTGCGCCGGCGCCGGCATCAGCATCGCGCTCGCCTGCGACCTGGTCGTGGCGGACGAGACCGCGCTGTTCACCCCGGCCTTCCTCGCCGCCGGGCTGGTGCCCGACATGGGCATCACGCACCTGCTGGTCCGGCACGCCGGCCTCCTGCGAGCCAAGGACATCCTGCTCACCGGCCGCCGGTTGTCGGCGGCCGAGGCGGCGGAGCTGGGCCTGGTGAGCCGGGTGTGGCCGTCCGAGGAGCTGGAGCGGCGACTCGGCGAACTGACCCGGCAGCTGGCTGCGCTCCCCGCCGCCGCGGCGGCGTGGACCCGAAAGTTGAGCAACCGATCGTTCGAGTTGGATCTGGCGTCGGCGTACGACGCGGAGACCTCCGCAGCCCTTCTGGTGATTGAGAAGGCGGGCGGGGTGACCCAGCGACCGCCAGCTCAGGCGGGGGACAAGCCGACAGATCGATGAGCCCGTTTGACGGGACCACCAGCGGATCCGTACGATCTGCTATCAAACAAACGTTTGGCAAGTGGTTGGGAGGCGGCCGCATGGAACCTGAACAGCTGGCGTTTGCGTCCGAGGCAAGCGCCTGGCTGGCCGACAACGTCCCGAGGCGGTGGGTGGAGCGGCGCAGCTCCCTCGTCGAGGAGGAGGTGGTCCAGATCCGGATGGACTGGGACCGCCGGTTGTACGCCGGTGGCTGGGCCGGGCTGTCGCTCCCCGTCGAGTACGGGGGCCGCGGTCTGGGGCTCGCCGAGGAGGTGCTGTTCGGCGAACTCGCCGCGCGGGCGCACGCGCCCGACGGCTACGGCCGGATCGGCCGGATCCTGACCGCGCCCACCCTCATCGCCCGCGGCACGGACTGGCAGCGCTCGCGGTACCTGCAGAAGATCCTCAGCGGTACGGAGTTCTGGTGCCAGGGCTTCTCCGAGCCCTCGGCCGGGTCGGACCTCGCGGCGGTCAAGGCCCTGGCCCGCCGGGTCGAGGGCGGTTACCGAGTCACCGGGCAGAAGATCTGGACCAGCTTCGCCTTCCACGCGGACAAGTGCCTGTTCCTGGCCCGGACCGACGAGACGGCGCCCCGGTACCGCAACCTCACGATGCTGCTCATGGACATGCGCCAGCCGGGCATCGAGATCCGCCCGATCCGGCAGATCTCGGGCGGGTCGGAGTTCGCCGAGGTCTTCGTCGACGACGCGTTCGTGGCGGAGGAGGACCGGCTCGGGGCCGAGGGCGAGGGCTGGAGCGTCGCCATGACCGTGCTCAACAGCGAGCGCGGCGGCGTCGAGGCGGTCAGCCGCTACGTGGAGATGCGCACCGACATCGACCTCCTGCTCGGCTGCTGCGCCAAGCTGGCGGACCGGATCCCGGAGGCGGAGGAGTTCGAGACCCGTCTCGAACTGGTGCGGTGGCAGGTCCGCAAGGCGATCACCCGGGAGGGCGACGAGCGCGCCTTCACCTCCGCCACGGGCGTGCTCAAGGTCTTCTGGTCCGAACTCTGGCAAGAGATGACACGGATGGGTCTGGACTCGATGTGCCCCGTGCACCGTGATCACTGGAATCTCGCCTACCTCGACAGCCGCGCGACGACCATCTACGCGGGCTCCAGCGAGGTGCAGCGCAACATCATCGGCGACCGGATCCTGGGGCTGCCGCGATGAGCGCCACACTGGTACCGACCGAAATCGGCGTGACGGCGGCCGAGGCGATCCGCGACCTGTGCGCGCGGGCCGTCGGCGGCACCCCCGTCGCGGAGTACGCCGAGGCGGAGCCGCTCGCCTGGGAGGTTCTCGAAGCGGGCGGCTGGGACCTCGTCGGAGCCCCCGAGGCGGACGGCGGCGGCGACGCCACGCTCCTGGACCTCGTGCTCGTCGCCCGGGCCTGGGGCGAGACCATCGTGCCCGCGCCGTTCCTCACCTCGCTGATGGCCAAGCGCTGGTCGGTGGCGGCGCGCGACTGCGAAGGACCCGTCACCTTCGCGGTAGCCGACCCCTCCTGGTCCCAGCCGGGCCACGTCCCGTTCGGCACCGTGGCGCCGCACCTGCTGCGCTCGGTGGAGCGGGACGAGATCGTCCCGACGCCGGTGGGCAAGCCGGAGCCGTTCGCGCCCTCCCTGCGCGCCACCACGGTCGGCGTGGTCAGCGAGCTGACCGCCCAGGCCGGGGGAGAGCTGGCCGTGGTGTGGGCGGCGGAGGCGACCGGCTGCGCCGAGCGGCTGCTGGCGATGTCCGTGGCGTACGCCAAGGAGCGCCACCAGTTCGACCGGCCCATCGGCAGCTTCCAGGCGGTCAAGCACACCCTCAGCTCGATGAAGGTGCTGGCCGAGACGGCCGAGACGGCGGTGCTCTGGGCCGCGATCGAGTCCGGGCACCGGCACCGCGCCGCGGCGTGGGCGCTGGACGCCTCGCTCGACGTGGCCGAGCGGGCCGTCCAGGTGCACGGCGGCATGGGGTTCACCTGGGAGATGGGCCTGCACTTCTACCTGCGGCACATCACCGTGCTGCGGCAGCTCGTCCGGGGACTGCCGCGATGAGCCTGCCCGCCTACGACGACCTGCCCGAGCTCGACGGCCTCCCGCTCCCGCACGCGTGGGACGTGTGGGGCCGCCTCGACAACCTCGGTTCGCTCAACCTCATCGACCGCGCGGCCGTGCTGCGCGGCCTGGCGGTGGCGCGGCGGGGCCACCGGATCTCGCTGTCGCTCCCGCTCAACGAGCCGGGGCCGCCGCTTTTCGGCCGCCGCGAGGTCACCCAGGGGCTGGTGCAGCAGGACCGCAACAGCTGGGACGACCGGCTGGACTCCTTCCACCCGCAGAGCTCCTCGCAGTGGGACGGCTTCGGTCACTACCGCTGCCGCGAGTACGGCTACTGGACCGGGGTGACCTCCGAGCCGGCCGAGCACGGCGACCGCCTGGGGATCGAGCACTGGGCCGACGGCATCGTGACCCGGGGGGTGCTCGTCGACGTGCCCCGGCACCGGGCCCGCACCGGTCGTCCGTACGATCCCATGTCGGGCGAGGCGATCGACGCCCCCGAGGTCGAGGAGATCCTCAAGGCCCAGCGCGTGGAGCCGCTCCCCGGCGACGTGCTCTGCGTACGGCTCGGCTGGACGGCGGCGTACCGGGCGCTCTCCCCGGACCAGCGGGTGGAACTCGCCTCCGAGCGCACCCCCACGGTGCACTCGGGCCTGGCCGGCTCGGAGGCGATGGCCCGGCTGCTCTGGGACCGGCACGTGGCGGCGGTGACGGCCGACAACCCGTCGGTGGAGGCGGCCCCGGGCGACCCCACGGTGGGCAGCCTGCACCGCCGCCTGCTGCCGCTGCTCGGCATCGTCATGGGCGAGCTGTTCGACTTCGACGAACTCGCGGCCGACTGCGCGGCCGAGGGCTCGTGGGACTTCACCTTCATCGGGGTCCCGCACCGGATGCCGGGCGGCCTCGGCTCGCCCGCCAACGCGGTGGGGGTGCGATGACCTCGCCCGTACTCGCCGAGGACCGCGGCGACCACCTGCGCGTGACGCTCAACCGGCCGCACGTGCGCAACGCCGTGAATCTGGAGGTCGTCGAGGCGCTCCACCAGGTCTGCGCCGATCTCGAACGCGCCCCGCGGGTGCTCGTGCTGGGCGGCAGGGACGGAATCTTCGCCGCCGGCGCCGACATCGCCGAGCTCAGAGAGCGGCGCAGGGACGACGCGCTGCAAGGCATCAACAGCGGGCTGTTCGACCGCATCGCCCGGCTGCCCATGCCGACGGTCGCCGTGGTCGACGGGCCCGCGATCGGCGGCGGCGCGGAGCTCGCCTACGCCTGCGACCTCAGGATCGGCACCCCCCGGGCGCGCTTCGGCAACCCCGAGGTGTCGCTCGGCATCATCGCCGCGGCGGGCGCCTGCTGGCGGCTCGCCGAACTGGTCGGGGAGCCGATGGCCAAGGAGATGCTGCTGGCGGGCCGGATGCTGTCGGCGCAGGAGGCCCTCGACTGCCGGCTGATCACCCGGCTGGTCGCCGAGGAGGGCCTGGTGGACGCCGTCGAGGCGCTCGTCCGCCAGCTCGGCCGCGCCGATCCGCTGGCGCTGCGGCTGACCAAGGCCGCGGTGCACAGCCCGCGGGCGGCGCACCCCATGGTCGACAACGCCCTGCAGGCGATCCTCTTCGAGACCGAGAGCAAGCACCAGCGGATGACGGCCTTCCTGGAGAAGAAGGAGCGGAGCACGTGAGCGAGCAGCGCACAGCGGTCGTCGGAGCCGGACGGATGGGCACGGGCATCGCGCATGGGCTGCTGCTCGCCGGCGCCCACGTGACCCTCGTCGACAGCACCGACGCGTACGTCGCGCGGGGCGTCGAGGCGGTCCGCCGAATGACCGGCCGTTCGGTCGACAAGGGCGCCACGGACGGCACCGTGGACGAGATCATGGGCAGGCTGTCCGGGGCCACGGCGGCGCAGGGCCCGTTCGACCTCGTGGTCGAGGCCGTGCCCGAGGACCCGGCGCTGAAGCTGGACGTGCTGTCCTCGCTGGAGCCGCAGGTACGCGAGGGCGGGCTGCTCGCCAGCAACACGAGTTCGATCTCCATCGACGAACTCGCCGCCGGGCTGCGCGCGCCCGCCAGGTTCCTCGGGATGCACTTCTTCAACCCCGTCCCGGCGAGTTCCCTGGTCGAGGTCGTACGCGGCTCCGCGACGGATCAGGACGCGGTGGCCGCGGCGCGCGGCTGGGTCGAGGCCATGGGCAAGACCGGCATCGTCGTCGCCGACTCGCCCGGCTTCGCGAGCAGCCGGCTCGGAGTGGCCATCGGCCTGGAGGCCATCCGCATGCTGGCGGAAGGCGTGGCGAGTCCGGAGGACATCGACCAGGCGATGGTGCTGGGCTACAGGTTCCCGATCGGCCCGCTGCGCCTGACCGACCTGGTCGGGCTCGACGTGCGGCTGGGCATCGCCGAATACCTGGCGTCCACGCTGGGCGAGCGTTTCGAGCCGCCGGCGCTCATGCGGGAGATGGTCGCCCGGGGCGAGCTGGGCCAGAAGTCCGGTCGCGGCTTCTACACCTGGGACGACTGACCAGTCGAGACCCACCTCTCCCAGGGGATTCTCTTGTATCAAACAACCGATTGGTTTATTGTGAAACCCATGCAGAGGCGTATCTCGCGGGTTGCCATCGTGAGCGTGGCTCAGACCCGGCTCAGGCCGTCGTGGGACCGGCTTCAGCACGTGGACCTCATCGGCTCGGCCGTCACCGACGTGCTCAAGGGCACCGGGGTCACGATGCGCGACATCGATTTCGTCATCGACTGCGGCAGCGACGTGCTCGACGGCCGCAGCATCTCCAACTGCGGCTTCCTCGGCGCCATGGGCGGCCACCACAAGGAGGAGTCCCGGGTCGAGGAGGACGGCCTCTGGGGCGCCGTCTACGGAGTGACCAAGATCCTGGCAGGGCCCGCCTCCATCGGACTGGTGGTCGCCTACTCCAAGCCCTCCGAGTCCGACGTGTCGGCCTACTACTCCACGCTGGCCGACCCCTTCTACCAGCGCCCGGTGGGCCTCAACCACCGGGTCGCGTCCGGCCTGGCCGCCCGGGAGTACCTGCGGGCGCACGGACTGGACCCCGAGGTCCTGGACGCTCCGGCCGCGGCCGCCTGGCGCAACGCCGCCGCCAACCCGTACGTGGAGGTGGCCGACGCCCCGGACGCCGCGACGGTCGCGAGCGGCGGCCTGGTGGCCGACCCGCTCCGCGAACATCACGTGTCCCGCAACGTCGACGGCGCGGTCGCGGTGCTGCTGGCCGCCGAGCACATCGCCGAGCGCATCACCCCGGCCCCGGTCTGGGTGACCGGCATGGGCTCGGCCATGGACTCCCAGATGCTCACCGACCGCCGCCCCGGCGAACTGGAGGCCGCCGCCGCGGCGGCGGGCACCGCCTACCGGCGGGCCGGCGTCACCGACCCGGCGTCCCTGGCGCTGGCCGAGGTGTCGGCCACCTCGGTGGCCGAGGAGCTCATGGTGCTGGAGGCGCTCGGCCTGGCGCCGCGCGGCCACGGGGCGTCGCTGTACGGCGACGATTCCCCCGTCGCCGTCAACCCGTCCGGCGGCGCCATCCCCGCCGACCCGGTCATGGCCACGGGCCTGGTGCGCCTGGCCGAGGCCACCCGCCGGCTCACCGCGGCCAACGCCACCACCTCACGCGCCGTCGTGCACGGCGCGGGCGGCATCGGCATGCAGAACCACTGCGTCTTCACCCTGGAGGTCTGAGCATCGTGAGCAACGTCGCAGTCGTGGGCGCGGGCCAGACGCATCACGCCCGCCGACGGACGGACGTCAGCCAGGTCGGGCTGGCCCGCGAGGCCGCGGTCCGCGCCCTCCAGGACGCCGAACTGACCATGGACGACATCGACAGCGTCATCGTCGCCACCGGTCCCGTCCTGTTCGCCGCGGTCAACCAGCCGGAGAAGTGGCTCGTGGACGCCCTCGGCGCCCGTCTCAAGCCGGTGGTGCGGGTGACCAGCGGCGGCGGCACCGGGCTCGCCGGAGCGCTGGCGGCCGTGAACCAGATCAAGGGCGGGTTCGCCGAGCGGGTGCTCGTCGTCGCCTACGACAAGCTGTCGGAAGGCGCGCTCCAGTACTCCATCTCGACGCTGTACGACCCGTTCTGGGGGCGTGAGTTCGCCGTCGGGATCATGGGCTTCTCCGCGGCCTACTGGAAGGCGCGGATGGACCTGCTCGGGCACACCGAGGAGGCCGCGGCCCTGGTCTCCGTCAAGAACCACAGGAACGCGCTGCTCAACCCCTACGCGCACGTGCGCAAGGAGGTCACCGTCGAGGACGTGCTGGCCTCGCGGCCGCTCTGCTGGCCGATCAAGCTCCTGGACGTCCCGCCGATCTCCGACGGCGCGTGCGCGGTGATCCTCGCCGGTGAGGACGCCGCCAAGAGGTCGGCGGACCCGGCGTGGATCCGCGGCATGGCCTACTACAGCGAGGGCGAGAACGCGGCCGACCGGTCGATGATCCAGTCCGAGCCGCTGCGCATCGCGGCGGAGAAGGTCTACCGGGAGGCGGGGATCAGCAACCCCCGCCGGCAGGTGGACGTGGTCGAGGTGCAGGAGCCGTACACCTGCTTCGAGCTGAGCTACTACGAGGGCCTGGGCCTGTGCCCCCCGGGGGGAGCCGCCCAGCTCATCGAGTCCGGCGCCACGCAGATCGACGGCGACATCCCGGTGAACCCGTCGGGCGGCTGCATGGGCGCCAACCCCATCGGCGCCACCGCGCTCATCCGCCTGGCCGAGATCGCCCAGCAGGTGCGCGGCCGGGCCGGGGCGTACCAGATCCCCGATGCGAAGGTCGGGCTCATGCAGGCCGGTGGCGGATGGGCCAACCTGCGCGGCGTCGCCGTCGTCAGCTCCACCAAGAACTGAGGTCACCATGAGCCAGCTGTTCACGAGCCCGGACGTCCCCCAGGTGCTCACCACGACGCTGAGCATCCCCTACACCCTGACGCCCGGCGGGGCCGCCGGGCAGTTCCTCGCCGGGCTGGCCGAGCGGCGGATCCTGGGCTCGCGGTGCGAGCCCTGCGCGCGGACGGTCGTTCCCGCCCAGGACGTGTGCGGCCGCTGTGGCGAGCAGACGCCCGACCTCGTCGAACTGCCGCACGGCGGCACGGTCACCAGCTGGACCGCCCACCAGGGCCGGGTGGTCGCCAAGATCCGGCTCGACGGCGCGGACGCCGACCTGCTGCACGTCGTGGCGGCCGAGCCCGGCGCGGTCGAGGTCGGCGACCGGGTGGCGGCGGACTGGGCGGCGGAGCCCACCGGATGGATCACCGACCTGGCGGCCTTCACACCGGGCCGGGCGCGGTCCGGTCCGGCGGAGGCCACCCCCGTCGCGCGGGCGGAGACCTCGGTCGAGATGGTCCCGTACCGGCTCGACCTGACCTACCACCACGCCTACGGCCCGTACTACGGCCGGATGTTCGACGAGCTGGGCTCCTTCAGCCGGCTGATGGGCTCCCGGTGTTCCAGCTGCCACCGGGTGCTGCTTCCGGCGCGTGCCATCTGCGACGTGTGCTTCGCGCGCACGGACCAGTTCGACGAGGTGTCGGACACGGGGGTGCTCCAGGCGTTCTCGGTGATCCACATGGAGTTCGTCGGGCAGACGCGCAAGCCCCCGTACGTCTACGCCGAGATCGTGCTGGACGGCTCCTCGACCCGGCTCATCCACACGGTCGCCGGTGACTTCGACCTCGCCGACGCCGCCTCGACGCTGTCCATCGGCATGAAGGTGAAGGCCGTCTGGAAGCCGGAGTCGGAACGGGTCGGGACCCTGGAGGACATCGCCTACTTCGAACCGGTGATCCCGTGAACGAGCCCGTCCTGCTCGACGTGGCCGACGGGGTGGCCACCATCACGCTGAACCGTCCCGAGGCCAGGAACGCGCTGAACATGGCGGTCAAGACCAGGCTGGCGGCCGTGCTCCAGGAGGTCGCGAACGACCCCGAGGTCCGTGCGGTGGTCGTCGTCGGTGCCGGGGGCTCGTTCTGCGCGGGCGGCGACATCGTCGAGATGGAGCTGAACGACAGCCCGCGGGTCAGCCGCAGCCGCCTGGCGGCCCTGCTGGAGACGGTCTTCGTCCGGCTGGCCGAGATGGAGAAGCCGACCATCGCGGCGGTCGAGGGCCACGCGCACGGGGCGGGGCTCAGCCTCGCGCTCGCCTGCGACCTCATGATCGTCTCGGAGACCGCCACGCTGTCCTGCGCCTTCACCAAGGTCGGGCTGGTCCCGGACTGCGGGTCGCTCTACTTCCTGCCCCGGCGGCTCCCGATGCCGGTCGCCAAGGAGCTGATCTTCACCGGGCGGCGGTTCAGCGGCGCCGAGGCCGTCCGGCTGGGCCTGGCCAACCGGGCCGTGCCCTCGGGTACGGTGGCGGAGACGGCCGGCGGCCTGGCCCTGGAGCTGGCCGACGCCGCCACCGTGGCGCTCGGCATGGCCAAGAGCCTGCTGGAGACGAGCACCGGCGTCACCCTCCGCGAGCTGGCGCGACTGGAGGCGTTCGGCCAGGCGATCGCCTACGCCACCGAGGACCATCTCACCGCGCGGGAAGCGTTCAAGGCCAAGACCACGCCGCGCTTCTCCGGCCGCTGACCATCGACAGGAGGACGCCGTGATCAAGCTGCGCGCGCTCTGGAACGTCCCCGCCGGCCAGGACCCCGGCCGTGTCGAGGAGCTCTTCCGGTCCGTGCACACGCACGTCTCGCGTACGCTCCCGGGGCTGCGGGCCCACCTGTCCCTGCGGTTCCTCACCGACTACTTCGGCAGCCACCCCTGGTGGGACCGCGGCGAGGAGCTGTGGTTCACCGACGAGGCCGCGCTCCGTTCCGTGGTCGAGTCACCCGCCTGGGAGCCCTGGGCGAGCAGTCCCCTCTGGGAACTGGTCACCGGTCCCCGCATCGACGTCTTCGACATCGAGGACGTGTACGACACGACGGGCATCGAGGGCCCAACGATCCCCCACCCGGGGCAGGAGGTCACCTGCCTGACCGGTGTCTGGCAGGTCCCGCCCACCTCCACCTGGCAGGCCGCCGACGAGGTCTACTTCCGGGCGCACGTGCCAGGCGTCCGCGCGCTGCCCCGGCTGAAACGGCACACCGTCCTGAAGGCGCTGCCCTGGCCGGCGGGCAACCACCCGCGGTTCTGGCGGAGCGCGGAGATCCGCTTCGCGAGCCGGGCCGACTTCGACGCCACCTTCACCGGCGAGGAGTACGCCGGGATCCGCACGGATGGCTTCGCCGACGCGGTCGCGGGGCCGGACGTCGACATCTTCGTCATCGAGGAGGAGTGGGTGCCGGATGCCCCCTGACATGCACCGCTCGCTCGTGCTGGCCACCGACGTCTGGACGCCCGCCATCGGCCTCGCCCGCCTGGCCGAGGAACGCGGCCTGCACCGGATCTGGACCACGGAGTACGCCACCAGGGACGGCGCCGTGCGCGCCCTCGCCCTCGCCATGTCGACCGAGCGCCTACAGGTGGGCACCGGCATCGCGTACGCCTTCACCCGGCTCCCGCTGGCGACCGCGGCCATGGCCGCCGACATCCAGCTCGCTTCGCGCGGCCGGTTCACCCTCGGCCTCGGCGCGGGGACCAGGGGGATGCGCCGCGTGTTCTACGGCAAGGACGAGTTCGACCGTCCCGGCCCCAGACTCGCCGAGTACGCGAGCCTGCTGCGCGCCGCCTGGTCCGCCCGCGACGGCCTGGACTTCGACGGGGAGTTCTACTCCTCGCACGTACGGGGCTTCTCGGCCCACCCCGAGCTGGCCGGATACGGCCCGCCGCCCGTCTACGGCTCCGGGCTGAACGCGGTGATGCTCCGCCACGCGGCCAGGTCGTTCGACGGCGTCGCCCTGCACCCCCTGTCCTCCGCCGTCCACTACCTCGACGACGTGGTCGTCCCCGCCCTCCGGAAGGGCATGGAGATGAAGCAGGCGCGGACGTCCCTCGCCGTCTGGCGGGTGACCTCCATCGACGAGGACGGAGCGCTCGCCCGCGAACGGGTCAAGTCCAACCTGGCCTTCTACTTCTCCACGCCCAGCTACGCGAGCGTGGTCCAGGGCACGCCCTGGCTCCCCGTGGCCGAGGCCGTCCAGGCCAGGTTCCGGGAGATCGGCCCGCGCTGGAGCGAGATCGCGGCGCTCGTCCCCGACGAGATGGTCGAGGCGTTCAGCCTGGCGGGCACCCCCCAGGAGGTCGCGGACCGGCTCCCGGCGCTGGAGGCCGAGCTCGCCGCGCGCGGCGCGGACGAGCTGGTGTTCCAGACCGTCGGCATCGGCCTGGACGATGAGCAGACGGTCGAGAACTGCCGCCGCATCATCGAGACGGTGAGCCGGTCGTGACCGAGATCCGGTTCGTCGACCAGACCCTCCGCGACGGCCAGCAGAGCCTGTGGGGCCTGCGCATGCGCGCCTACCAGGCGATGCCGGTGCTGGAGAACATCGACCGCACGGGCTTCCACGCCGTCGACATGACGGGCGCGGGCATGTTCGCCGTGCTCATGCGCACCTTCAGGGACGACCCCTGGGAGACCGTCGACCACCTGGCGCGCGGCCTGCGCAACTCCCACCTGCGCACCGCGACGCGCACCATCTCGGTCGGCGGCATGGGCTTCGCGCCCGACTCGGTGGTCGACCTGTGGATCACCTGCATGGCCCGCCACGGGATCGACAGCTTCTGGATCCTCGACTGCCTGCTCGACCTGCCGAGGATGCGCCGGATCGCGGACGTCGTGACCGCCGCCGGCGCCGCGCCCGTCCCCGCCGTGATGTACGGCCTGACGGACGTCCACACCGACGAGTGGTTCGCGGTCCGCGCCGCCGAGATGGCGCGCTGGCCGGGCGTCGAGGCCGTCTACGTCGAGGACGCCGCCGGGATCCTGACCCCCGAGCGCGCCCGCACGCTGCTGCCCGCGCTGGTCCGGGCGGTCGACGGCGTCCCCATCGAACTGCACTGCCACACCAACACGGGGCTGGCGCCGCAGGTGTACCTCGAAGGCGTACGCGCGGGCATCGACATCCTGCACACCGCCTCGCGTCCGCTGGCCAACGGGCCCTCGCTGCCCTCGACGGAGGCCACGGTCGACAACATCGTCGCCCTCGGCCACACGCACGCCCTGGACAGCACCAGGTTCGACCCGGTGGCCGAGCGCCTCGAACACGAGGCCCGTACGGCCGGGTACGAGATCGGCGCGCCGAGCGAGTACTCGGTACGCCCGTTCGACCACCAGCTGCCCGGCGGCATGACGGGCAGCCTCAAGAGCCAGCTCGCCCAGTACGGCATGGAGGACCGCCTCGACGAGGTGCTGGCGGAGATCCCCCGGGTGCGCCGCGAGCTCGGGCACCCGATCATGGCGACCCCCTTCTCGCAGATCGTCGGCATCCAGGCCGTCTGCAACGTGGTGACCGGCCGGCGCTACGAGGTGATTCCGGACGAGGTCGTGCACTACGCCCTCGGCCATTACGGACCGGTGGCCGGGGTTCTCGACCCCGAGGTGGCCGACCGCGTGCTCGAATCCCCGCGCGGGCGCCGCCTGGCGAACTGGGAGCGGCCCCAGCCCACCCTGCGTGAGCTGCGAGCCCAGCTCGGCGCCACGCTCACCGACGACGAACTGCTGCTGAGGGCGCTGTTCTCGGCGGAGGAGGTGGACGCGGTGAAGGCGGCGGGCCCGGTGCCCACGACGTCGCCGACCTCGCTCGCCAGAGTCGTGGACCAGCTCGCCCAGGTGAGCGGAGTACGGGCGCGAGCGGTGAGCATCTCGGGCTCCGGCTACCAGATCACCCTCAGGCGCGGCACGACGTCGTAGGGGCCGAAATGTACCTTGACAGTGCCCGTTATTGCGTTAGCGTGACCAACCATTCGGTAGAGAAGGCCGGATCGCCGGCCCGCCGGGGAGAGAAAGATGCGCACATACAGCCCGTACGACTCGCTCAACGAACTCATGGAGCTACGTGCCGAGCGCCGGGCTGACGCGCTCGCCGTCAACGTGCTGGGCGTGCCGCGGACCTACGGCGAGCTCTGGCTGCGCGCCGGGCGGTGCCAGGCGTGGCTGGCCCAGGCGGGGGTCCGGCGGGGCGAGCACGTCGCGATCATGCTCCCGAACTCGATCGAGTTCGTCGAGACGTTCCTCGGCGTCAGCCGGCACGGCGCCGTCGCCGTCTCGGTGAACACCGCCACGGTGGGGGAGGCGCTGCACTACACCCTCGACCACTCCGAGGCGTGCGGGATCGTCATCCACGCCTCGCTCCTCCCGGCGCTCGACGCCATCGGGCCGCTCCCGCACCTGCGCTGGATCGTGGTCGCCGGGGGAGCGGGCGGCATCGCCTACGACGAACTGGTCGACCCCGCGCTCGGGGAGCCGGCCCCGGTGGCCGTCCGCGGCGGCGAGACCTGCGGGATCATCTACACCAGCGGCACGACCGGCCCGCCCAAGGGCGTCATGCTGCCGCACACCAGTTACGTCAACACCGGCGGGTACTTCGCCAAGCATCTCGGGCTCGGCCTCGACGACGTGCTCCACACCTGCCTGCCGCTGTTCCACTGCAACGCCCAGCAGACCACCTTCATGGCCGGGCTCCACCTCGGTGTGCCGGTGCACGTGGACGGCAGGTTCTCGCTCAGCCGGTTCTGGTCCTGGATCGAACGCAGCGGCGCGACCGTAACCAACGTGATGGGCACCATGCTCACCCTGCTGAGCAAACTGCCCGGCGACGCGGCCTCCGGCGTGACGACGCTCCGCTACATCCTCGCCGCCCCGGTGCCCGAGGAACTCCACCGGCCGCTCGAACGGCGGCTCGGGGTGCGCATCGTGGAAGGGTACGGCCTGACCGAGACCGGCACCATGGCCATCATCAACCCGCCGCAGGACGTGCGCTCCGGCACCACGGGCGTGCCGCTCGAACACGTCGAGGCCAGAGTGGTGGACGAGCACGACGTGGAGGTGCCGGACGGCACGCCGGGCCAGTTCCTGGTCCGCTCCCGCGTCACCGACGCCTTCATGTCCGGATATTTCAAGGAACCGGAGAAGACCGCCGAGGCGATGGCCGGCGGCTGGTTCCACACCGGCGACGTCGGGCTCCGGCGCCCCGACGGCTACTACGTGTTCCTGGACCGGATGAAGGACACCATCCGCAGGCGCGGCGAGAACGTCAGCAGCTTCTTCATCGACAAGGCGGTCAGCGACCACCCGGACGTCATGGAGGCCGCGGCGATCGGCGTCCCCTCCGAACTCAGCGAGGAGGACGTGAAG
The DNA here is from genome assembly GCF_018476525.1 of Acrocarpospora catenulata. Taxonomy (GTDB): domain Bacteria; phylum Actinomycetota; class Actinomycetes; order Streptosporangiales; family Streptosporangiaceae; genus Acrocarpospora; species Acrocarpospora catenulata. The sequence continues at coordinate 61,004 of NZ_JAHCST010000009.1, read as the reverse complement.
GTGGTGGCCATCCGGCGCCCCGGCTCGGCCCTCACCGAGGCGGAGCTCTCCACCTGGCTGGAGACCCGGCTGAGCGACTTCATGCGACCGCGCTACATCGAGTTCGTCGAGGACTTCCCCCGGACGGAGACCGGCCGGATCCACAAGTACGTGCTGCGCCGCGACGGCGTCGGCGCCGCCTGGGACCGCGATGCGGCACCCGCAGTGAAGGAGGGCCCCCGTGGCTGACTGGTCCGGATCGCACATCGACACGAGCGTCGTGTGGCCCACCTCGCCCGACGTCCGCATCTACGACCTGGCGGTGCGCCTGCAACCAGGGATGACCCGGCACCCGGCCCATCCGCCGTACGCGTTCGCGCTGTCCAAGCTGCACGGGCAGCACAACTATCCGGACGGCATCTCCTCCTCGATGGAGGTGTTCACCACGGGCGCGCACGTGGGCAGCCACGTGGACGCGCTCGGCCACATCTCCAAGGACGGCAGGATCTTCGGCGACCGCGACGTGACGCGGCTGCAGTCGCCGACGGGCGGTCTCGAGGTCGCCGACGCCGAGGAGATCCCGCCCCTGGTCGGGCGCGGTCACCTGATCGACGCGGAGCGGCTCTTCGGCCGGCCGCTCACCCCGGCGGACGGGATCGGGCCCGACGAGCTCGAGAGCTGGTTCGCCGACAGGGAGGAGCCGGGGCCCGGTTCGATCGTCCTGGTGCGCACCGGGTGGATGCGCTACTTCGACGACATGGACCGGTACCTGGGGCTGGTGGACGACGGCCTCCCCGGGGTCACCCGGGCCGGGGCGGAGTGGCTGAGCAGCCGGGGAATCCTCGCCGGCGGCTCGGACACGATGAACTTCGAGCACAAGCCCGCCATGGCGATCGTGTCGCTCAAGGTCCACCTCCACTTCCTGGTGGAGCGGGGGCTCTACATCATGGAGTCCCTCAATCTGGAGAACCTGGCGGCCGCCGAGGCGTGGGACTTCACCTTCTTCGCCCTGCCGTTGCGCATCAAGGGCGCGACGGGATCCCCCCTTCGTCCCATCGCCATCGTGCCCCGATGACCGGCGCCGCACCCGAGGAGCAACACATGTCCCTGAGCCCCGACGAGATCCGACAGATCCTGGCCGCGCTGGAGAAGTCCGAGTGGGACGAGGCGCTCATCACCGTCGGCGACACCTCGATCGCACTGTCACGCAACGGCGCCTCCCTACCCGTGGCCACTGGGATGCCCGTGGCCGCCCCGCCCGCGCCCGCCCCGCCCCCCGTCACTCCGGCAGCTCCGGCGCTCGCTCCCGTTCCCGCTCCGCAGCCCGTCGTCGAGCAGCCGCCGACCGCCGTCGGCACCGCGCCCGACGGCATCGCGGTGACGTCGCCGACCGTGGGCATCTTCTGGCGTGCCCCGCAGCCGGGGGCGCCGCCGTTCGTCGAGGTCGGCTCGGCCGTCGAGGCGGGTGACACCCTGTGCATCGTCGAGGTCATGAAGCTCATGAACAACGTGACGGCGCCCGTGTCCGGCGTGGTCGGCGCGATCCACGTGCCGAACTCCGGCGCGGTGGAGTTCGGGCAGACGCTGGTCACGATCGTTCCGGCTGCGGGCTGACGTGCGGCGGGTCCTCATCGCCAACCGCGGCGAGATCGCCGCGCGGGTGGCGCGCGCCTGCTTCGACGAGGGTCTGGAGACCGTCCTCGCCTGCTCGGAGGCGGACCGGGAGACGCTCGCGGCGCGCCTGGCCGACCGCGTCGTGGTCATCGGACCGCCCAGCCCGCTGGAGAGCTACCTATCCGTCGAGCGCGTGGTGGCCGCCGCCCTCACCACGGACTGCGACGCCCTGCACCCGGGCTACGGCTTCCTGTCCGAACGGCCGGAACTCGCCGCGGCGTGCGAGGAGAACGGCATCACGTTCATCGGCCCGCCCGCCGACGTCATGCGCGGCTCCGGCGACAAGCTCAAGGCCCGCGAGATGGCGGCCGACCTGGGCATCCCCACGGGCGGTGGCACGCGCGGGCTCGCCGACGCGGAGGAGGCCGTCGCCCTCGCCGAGGAACTCGACCTCTATCCGTGCCTCATCAAGGCGTCAGCCGGCGGCGGCGGACGCGGGATGACCATCGTCCGCTCGGCCGACGACCTGCGGGCCTCGTTCGCGAGGTCCAGCCAGGAGGCGGAGCGCGCGTTCGGCGACGGCACGGTCTACCTGGAGCGGTACGTCGAGCGCGCACGGCACGTCGAGGTCCAGGTGCTCGCCGACACCCACGGCAACGTCGTACACCTTGGCGAGCGGGACTGCTCGACCCAGCGCCGCTACCAGAAGCTGATCGAGGAGGCGCCCGCGGTCGGACTGCCGGACGCCGTCCGCGACGGCATGCGCGACTCGGCCGTACGGCTCGCCCGCGCGCTCGGCTACGTCAGCGCCGGCACCGTCGAGTTCCTGGTCGACACCGACCGGAACGAGTTCGTCTTCCTGGAGCTCAACGCCCGCGTCCAGGTCGAGCACCCGGTGACGGAGATGGTGACCGGGGTGGACGTGGTGCGCGAGCAGATCCGCGTGGCCCGCGGCGAGCCGCTGTCGGTCGCGCAGCCCGGCATCACGGTGTCCGGGCACGCCATCGAGTGCCGGATCAACGCCGAGTCCCCCCGGCGCGACTTCCTCCCTTCGCCGGGACGCGTCGAGCGGTGGACGGCGCCGCAGGGGCACGGCGTACGGGTCGACACCTTCGTCGAGAACGGCGCGACCATCTCGCCCTACTACGACTCCATGGTCGCCAAGCTCATCGTCCACGCGCCCGATCGCGCGGCGGCGATCGACCTCATGCTGCGGGCGCTCGCCCGCACCGAGGTCCGTGGCATCGAGACCACGATCCCGTTCCACGCCGCGGTGCTGGGCACCGAGCGGTTCCGCGAGTCCCCGGTCACCACCCGCTGGGTGGAGAACGAGTTTCTGCCCGCATGGTTGGAGGGTGGGGAATGACCCACATCGAATTCGTCGACCAGACACTCCGTGACGGCCAGCAGAGCCTCTGGGGCCTGCGCATGCGCCCCTACCAGGCCGCGCAGGCCCTGCCCCACCTGGACCAGACAGGGTTCCGGGTCATCGACCTCACCGGCCCCGGCATGTTCATCGTGCTGCTGCGCCAGTTCGCCGACGACCCCTGGGCCTGCACCGACTTCCTCACGCGGAACATGCCGAACAGCATCAACCGCGCCGGTATGCGGACGATCAGCGTCATCGGCTTCAGTTTCACCCCCGACGCGATCATTGACCTGTACATTCAGACGATGATCAAGCATGGCGTCGAACAGTTCTGGCTGTACGACTGCCTGTACGACATGCCCACCCTCGAACGCGTCTGCCGCGTCACGGCGGAGGCGGGCGGCACCCCGGTCCCCGCCGTGATGTACGGCCTGACCGACGTACACGACGACGCCTTCTTCGCGGCCAGGGCGCGGGAGATGACGACCTTCCCCGGCATCAAGACCGTCTACGTCGAGGACGCGGCCGGTGTGCTCACCCCCGAGCGCGCCCGTACGCTGCTCCCGGCGATCCGCGAGGCCACCGGGACGGTCCCGCTGGAGATCCACTGCCACAACACCACCGGCCTCGCGCAGCACAACTACATCGAGGCGATGAAAGCCGGTTTCACCATCCTGCACACGGCCTCCCGGCCCATGGCCAACGGCCCGTCCCTGCCGTCCACGGAGGGCATGATGCCCATCCTGGAGACGCTGGGGCACACGCACGGCCTGGACACCAGCCGTTTCGCGCCGGTGGAGGAGAACTTCATCTGGGCCGCCGCCGACGCCGGTTACGAGGTCGGCCGGATGGCGGAGTACGACCCGCGGATCTACCAGCACCAGCTGCCCGGCGGCATGACCGGCACGCTCAAGAACCAGCTGGCCGAGCACGGGATGGCGCACCGGCTCCCGGAGGTGCTTGAGGAGATCCCCCGCGTCCGCGAGGAGCTGGGGCAGCCCATCATGGCCACGCCGTTCTCCCAGTTCGTGGGCGTTCAGGCGGTGCTCAACGTGGTGACGGGCAGGCGCTGGAGCATCGTCCCCGACGAGTGCGTCCAGTACGCTCTGGGCCACTACGGGCCGCTGCCCAGGCCCGTCGACCCCGACGTGCTCGACAAGATCCTTTCCTCGCCGCGGGCCGGCCAGTTCGCGAACTGGACCCGTCCGCAGCCGACCCTCAAGGAGATCAGGCAGCGGTTCCGCCCCGGCATGAGCGACGAGGAGCTGCTGCTCCGTTTCATGTGCGCCGACGAGGAGGTGGACGCGATGCTGGCGGCCGGCCCCATCCAGACCGACCCCCGGCGCATGTCGTCCTCCATCGTCCGCAACCTGACCGACCTCATCGCCCAGGACCGGCGGTCCCGGGCGGTGTCCGTCACCACCCCCGAGTTCAGCGTCGTCCTGCGAAAGTGACGTGCTCCCGCCAGCCGTGGCACACTAGGTCTATGCCAACCGAACGGCCGGAAGGCAACGAAGGAGATGCGAGAGAGAGGCTCTGTGAGCAACGAGAGCAAGGGCCGGCGCGTCGTCGACCGTCGCAACCGTGAGGCTGAGGTGCTCCAGGCCGCTGTGGAGGTGTTCTACGCCAAGGGGTACTCGGCCGCGAGCGTCCAGGACGTCGCCGACCGGGTCGGCGTCCTCAAGGGCAGTCTGTACCACTACATCTCCTCCAAGGAGGACCTGCTCTTCCGCATCTTCGCGGAGTCGCACGAGCAGGCGGTGCAGATCATGGAAGGCATCACCGCGCGCGATCTCCCGCCGCGCAAGCGGCTGGAGGCGTTCCTGACGGAGATCATCCACTGGTATCTCAACAACGTCGAACGGGTCAGCCTCTACTTCAACGAGTGGCGCTACCTGACGGGCGACAACGCCGCCACGGTGCGCAAGCACCGCCGGGTCTTCTCCGACTACCTCCGCGACACCCTCACGGACGGCGCGGCCGAGCTGCGGCCGGGCACGGATGTGCGCCTGGCGACCTTCTACATGCTCGGCGCGGTCAACAACATCCCGGTGTGGTACCGGAAGACCGGCCCCTACAGCGCGGCCCGGGTGGCGTCGGAGTTCGTCTCGATGTCCACGTTCCTGGCGTTCACCGAGAACTGATCCCGCTGAACTGGGCTCACTGAACTGGGCTCACTGAACTGGGCTCACTGAACTGGGCCCGCGGGCTCCGCGCGCCGGCTCAGGCGCCCGGGGCCTGCCCGCCGATCAGCTTGGTCGCGGTCCCCGCGGCCTCGCGGACCCGCTCGATGTACTCCTCGATGCCGGTCTCCGGCCGGTGGAAGGCGTAGGCGGTCAGCGCCAGCGTGACGCGCCCCTCCGCGTCGAAGACCGGGGCCGAGATCTGCCGTACCGCGCGGCGCGCCTCGTCGGTGAGCTCCTCGGGGTCGTAGACGAGGTTCTGCACGATGGCGAACAGCTCCGGCGGCGGCGCGGCGCCGGGATCGGCGGCGGCCGACTGGAGCAGCTCGGCGAACGCCCGCTGCCCGGTGCTCAGCAGCCCGAGCGAGTAGCCACGGGAGCGCACGATGGCCAGGGCGCGCCGGTGCCGGGCCATGGCCTCGGCCACGTCGCCGGGCCGCTGGGCCCAGACCGCGCGGGCCGCCTTGAACCAGGTGTCGATCTGCGCGTCGGAGCCCCAGGCGGCGAAGATCGAGCCGGTCGGCGGCACGTACGGCAGCCGCTGCCCGACCAGCGTGCTGCGGTCGTCCGGCGTCCTGCCCGCCCACGAGCTGGCCACGATGACGACCTCGCCACCGACCTGCGCCGTGGCCGTCGCCCGGCAGTGCAGATCGGCCGCCAGCGACTCCAGTTCCGAGCGCATCACATCGACGTGGCGGAGCTGCCGGGTGAGTTCGCCGTGGCTGTCGGGCGCGGCGAGCGACAGCGGGGTGAAGCGGCCGTAGCCCCCCTGGAAGAACAGCAGCGGCAACCGGGGCTGTTCGATCTGCAGTTCCTGGACGAGCCCGAGGACGATGTAGTGGTCGCCCGCCTCCTGGACCGACTCGATCCGGCAGTCGATCCAGGCGACCGTGCCGTCGAGGATGGGCGAACCCGTGACGCCGAGCCGGTAGGGCTGGTCGGTGAACTTGTCGGGCGCCTTGGACGCGAAGGTGCGGCAGACCTGTTCCTGGTCGGCGCCGAGGATGTTGACGCAGAAGGCGCCCGCGCGCTCGATCTTGGGCCAGCTCGTGGAGGACTTGTCGGGGAAGAAGGCGACGAGCGGCGGGTCGAGGGACACCGAGGTGAACGAGCCGACGACCATGCCGGCCGGTCCGGTCTCCGGGTCCACGCCGGTGATCACGCAGACCCCGGTCGGGTACTGGCCGAGGACACTGCGGAACCACAGCGGGTCGATGGACGTCATGGCCGTGGGCCTCCTCGGGGCGTGGCGGGGGCTGGGTAGTTCCGCATTTAATCAAACGAACGACCGGTTGGCTAGATCTCTCCTGAGGTACGGGCCTGCGGCCGCCCCGCGCCGCCGCAGGCCACCCGCCGCCGGGCTCAGCCGAAGTCGTGGTACTCGACGAGCTTGCCGTCCCTGAAGGTCAGGAAGGTGGCCAGCTCGGTCGCGAGCGGCACGCCCGCGGTCGCGCCCATGTTCGGGGCGTCGACGGTGGGGGTGCACGTCCACGTGTGCTGCAGGATCGCGGTGTCACCGCTCACCCGCAGCGACAGGCGGTTGGAGAACGACTTCCCGGGGAAGGCTCCGGCCGCCATCCGGAACATGTCCATGGACGTTTCCTTGGTCCGGTAGTCCACCTCCCGGTTGTGGTGCTGGAAGTGCACGTCATCGTGGAGCAGCGCCTCCAGGGCGTCGAGGTCGTTGCGGTTGTAGGCATCGACGTACTGCTCGGCGAGCTGCTCGATCGTCGCGTCCGACATGGCTTTCCTCTCGTCGGCCACCGGGCCGGGTCTCACGTGGCTCACGTCGGGGACGTGAGGGAACGTAACAAACAACCGAACGGTAGGCAAAAGCCCTTGGCTTCCGCAAGCGGTTGATGCAGACTACCGACGCGCCTCCTCCGGGCGACGGTCGCCGGCGTGCGACGGCCGGTGGGGGAGCGCGACGCCGGGGAGTTCCCCCATCCACGAGAGCGAGAGGAGGCGCTGGTGGGCGCCGAGGACTACGAGCAGATCCGGGCCCTGTGCTACCGGTACACCTTCGCGCTGGACGAGGGTGACTTCCGGACGGTGGCCGCGATCCTGGGGGACGGCGTGCTGCGTCCGTCCATGCCGGGGGTCGTCGGCGAGCCGATTGACGGGCCCGAGGAGATCGAGCGTTTCTACGCCGAGCAGGTCGTGACCTACAAGAACGGTGATCCGCGGACCAGGCACCTCATCTCCAACCAGCTCATCGAGCTCGCGGAGGACGGCCTGTCCGCGTCGTCGCGGTGCTACTTCACCGTGCTGCAGCGGGCGCCCGGCCACGAGTACCAGATCGTGGTGGGCGGCCAGTACCACGACCGCTTCAGGAAGACCGGCGGCGTCTGGCGCTTCACGGAGAAGACGATCCAGGTCGACCACCTGAACCGCATCGAGCTCCACTTCCGGATCGCCGACACGCTCAAGGGCTGACCCAGGCTGCCTACCAACCGTATGGTAAATGTTACGGTCACGAGTCTTGGGTGCGGAGTACTTTACACATAGGCTGCGACAAGACTACGGTAAGCCGACCGGGCGTTCGGTAGCGAGAAGTTCCAGGAAGGGTGGTCCCCTTTGCACGCTGCGATGTTCTTCACTCCGTTCATGTCGCCCCGGCGCACGGCCAAGCAGGTGTTCTCCTGGGCCGTCGACCAGGCGATCCACGCCGACCAGTCGGGACTCACCGAATTCTGGATCGGGGAGCACGCCACCCAGGCGTGGGAGTCGGTGCCCAACCCCGAGCTCGTGATCGCGGCGGCCGCCCTCCAGACCGAGCAGATCACCCTCGCGCCCGGCGCCCACCTGCTGCCCTACCACCAGCCCGGGTCGCTGGCGATCCAGATCGGCTGGCTCACGCAGATCCTCGAAGGCCGTTACATCCTCGGCGTGGGCGCCGGCGCCTTCCCCGGCGACGCGCTCCTGCGCGGCATCCGGGACATGAAGAACAACCACCGGATGGTGGCCGAGTCCATCGAGATCATGGAGAAGATCTGGGCGGGCGAGCCCTTCTGGTTCGAGGGCGAGTTCTGGAACGCCGGCTACCCCGAGGAGGACCCGGCCCACCCGTGGCGGAACATGCTGCCGTGGGGCGGCAAGGTGCCCATCGGCGTCACGGGCCTGAGCATGAACTCCCCGTCCATGCGTTTCGCCGGACAGCGCGGCTACCTGCCCGTCTCGGTGTACTCGGGGGTGGACGCGCTCAACAACCACTGGGAGACCTACTCCACCGCCGCCGTGGCGGCGGGCCGCACGCCACGCCGCGCCGACCACCGCGTCGTCCGCGACGTCCTGATCGCCGACACCGACGACGAGGCGCGCCGCCTCGCCAAGGAGGGCGGGATGGGCCACGCCTGGCAGGAGTACCTGCTGCCCATCTACCAGCACCACAACCTGCTCGACACGATGCTCACGCCGGGCATGACCTCCGGCGACGTCGACCTCGACTGGCTGTGCGACAACGTCTGGGTCGTCGGCAGCGCGGAGACCGTGCTGGAGAAACTGCGGGCCTGGCGCGAGGTCAACGGGGAGTTCGGCACCCTGATGATCTACAACCACGACTACTCGGACGACCCCGCGCCGTGGAAGGAGTCCATGCGACGGCTCGCCCACGAGGTCGGCCCCAAGCTCGGCTGACCCATGAGCGACCTGTCGCACCTGGACCGGCGGCTGCGGCTGCTGGAGGAACGCAACCACGTCGCGGAGCTCCTCGCCGAGTACTGCCGTGCCGTCGACGAGCACGACCCCGAGGCGTTCGCGGACCTCTGGACCGCGGACGCCGTCCAGGACATCCGGTCACGCGGTACGGCCTACCGTGGCCGTGACCAGATCATGGAAGGCCTGGAGTCCACCTTCGCGGCCTTCCGGCACACCCACCACGTGCCCGGCAACCTTCAGATCACCTTCGTCTCCGACGCTCGCGCCGACGTCCGCAGCGACGTGACGGTCCACTGCGTGACCTCGGACGGGGCGCACGTGGTGGTGGCGGCCTCCTACCAGGATCAGGTGGTCCGGGAGGACGGCCGCTGGCGCTTCTCGTCGCGGGTCGTCCTCGAACGGCTGGGCGGCCCCCGTACCGTGCCGGCCACCGCCTGATTCCTGTTGTTTCCCGTTTCACCCTCAGGAAGTGCAGCGCATGACTGACAGCAGCACGCTGGCGCCCGAATTCTCGTGGGTACGTCCGGTCTGGCACCACTCCACCCTCGACCCCGAGCACGGCGCGCGCCCGATCGTCCTCGACCGTGCCGAGAACATCTACCTGTGGGACACCGACGGCCGCCGGTACGTCGACGCCCACGCCTCCTTCGGCTCGTGCATCGTCGGCCACGGGCGGCCGGAGATGGCGCAGGCCGCCTACGACCAGCTGGTCCGCGGCGCGCACCTGCCGAGCGTGTTCGGCTGCACCAACGAGCCGTCCGCACGGCTCTCCCAGCGGCTGCTCAAGCTCACCCGGCACGAGGGCGGGAGCGTGCGCTACGCGACGAGCGGCTCAGAGGCGGTCGAGGCCGCGCTGCGCATCGCCTTCAACTACCACCTCAACCGCGGCGAGACGGGGCGGCGGAAGATCCTTTCGACCCTCGGCTCGTACCACGGCACGACGATCGCCACCCTGGCGGCGCCGGGCGAACCCGACAACGAGCACTTCATCCGCGACATCGACAGCATGTTCGTACGCCTGCCGCCCACGCCGCACCAGGACGAGCGGGCGTCGGAGGAGTGGGTGGCGACGCTCCGGGAGACGATCGAGCGGGTCGGCCCGGAGAACATCGCGGCGCTGCTCGCGAAGCCGATTCCGGTCAGCATCGCGGGCGGGGTCCGGGTGGCCCACGTGGACCACTGGCGTAAGGTCCAGGAGGTCCTGCGGTCGTACGGCATCCTGCACATCACCGACGAGGTCCTCTGCGGCTGGGGCCGTACGGGCAAGCTGTTCGGGCAGAACCACTTCGGGATCCAGGGTGACATCATCACCGTCAGCAAGGGCCTGTCCTCCGGTTACTTCCCGGTCAGCGGCGCGATCGCCGCGCCGTTCGTGACCGAGGCGTTCGACCCCAACGGTCCCAGAGCCCTGCGCCACATGGGCACCTACACCGCCCACGCCACGGGCTGCGCGGTGGCCCTGCGCGCCATCGACATCATCGAGAGCGAGGGACTGGTCGAGAACTGCGCCCGTCTCGCGCCGCGCGTGGCGGAGGCGCTGCGGCTCATCGGGAAGCGCCACCAGGACTCGATCAGCCAGGTGTCCGGGATCGGCCTGTTCTGGTCGGTGCTGATCCGGCCGGACGGCGACCGCCAGATCGGCCGCGAGGTGCTGGCCGCCTGCCGCGAGCGGGGCCTGATCCTCCAGACCTGGGGCAACACCGTGCTCTTCTACCTCCCGCTCATCTCGACCGAGGAACAGGTGGACGAGGTGATGGACCTCCTCGCCGCCGGCTTCGCCGACGTACTGGCTCGTTGACACCGTGCCGGTGTGCCGGAATGATCTGTGCGCACAAGTTCGGCGCTGTTCCCACCGGGTGCGTGGACCCAACTCGGCTCCACCTGGCGCCTGCCCGTCGGCCGAATCCACTGGGCGGGAGCGGAAACCTCGTCTCGCTGGTACGGCTACATCGACGGCGCCGTACGATCCGGAGAAACCGCCGCAGACGAGGTAGCGCAGGCCCTGGACCGATAGCGGCCCTCGTCCTTATTGCACTACTAAGTGTTTCACGTTTGGCTACGGAGTAGCGTCGGCCACCCGATCAGAAAGCGGAAGCCTCCGTGTGGTTTCCCGGCAACTGGAGCGTTGCATGTCGTCATCGTCCGTTCCCAGGTGTCCCAAGCTCGATCTCACCGGCCATGCGTTGCATGCGGAGGCCGCTGCGTTGCGCGCCCAGGGGCCGGCGGTGCTCGTCGAGCTTCCAGGGCCCGTCTACGCCTGGTCGGTCACCCGGCACAGCGTCATTCAGGCATTGACCGGTGACCCGCGCGTCTCGCGTGATCCCCACCGGCACTGGCCCGGTATGGCCGACCTTCCCGAGGGCTGGCCGCTGGCCGCGGGCGTTCTGAATCCGAGCCTCCTCAACACCTACGGCGAGGAACACCGTAGGTCCCGGCGCCGCATCGCCCCGTCGTTCTCGCCGCGGCGCGTCGAGCGGATCCGTCCGCACATCCAGGCGACCGCGGACCGCCTGGTCGAGGCGCTCGCCGCCCTGCCGCCCGGGGCGACGGCCGACGTGCGGCAGGCCCTGGCACTGCCGCTGACCATGACCGTCATCACCGACCTGTTCGGCGTTCCGGACCACATGCGCGAGAAACTCGGCGCCGCGATCGACGCCATTACGGATTGGTCGGCCGACCCGGAGCAGGCACTGGCCGCCCAGGCCGAGCTTTACAACGGGTTCACCGAGTTCGTGCGATACAAGAGAGAGCATCCGGGCGCCGACCTGACCAGCGACCTGCTCCTGCCGTCCGAGCCCGACGAGGAGGCGATGCCGGAACCCGAGCTGCTCGCCACCCTCTTCGTCACGATCGGCGCAGGCTACGAAACCGCCGTCAACCTCATCACCAGCGCCGTCCAGGCCCTGCTCACCCACCCCGAGAACCTGACCCGGATCCGCGAGGGAACCATCAGCTGGGAGGACGTCATCGAGGAGACGCTGCGTGCCGAGGGCCCGGTCATGCACCTTCCGCTGCGTTACGCCATCGAGGACATCGATCTCGGCGAGGGCGTCGTCATCGCCAAGGGCGACCCGATCATCATCGGCTTCGCCGCCGCCGGCCGCGATCCGGAACTCCACCCGGACCTCCCGGACCACTTCGACCCCACACGGACCAGCAAAGAACACCTCGCGTTCGGCTACGGACCCCACTTCTGCCTCGGCGCGCACCTCGCGCGTCTGGAGGCGGAAGTCGCCCTGACCACGCTGTTCGAGCGCCTGCCGGACCTCGCCCTCGCCCAGCCGGGGGAGCAGCCCGCCCGCATGCCGTCCTTCATGATCAACGGCCCCATCGGCCTGAAGATTGTTGCCCATCCGGCGTGACGCCACGGGAAGGTCGCGCGCCTTCCTTGTCCGCACACTGCCACTTTCGCTTGGGCGCAAGCCTAGATCCGGTCTTACTTTGTAAAGGGCGTGGGTTTTTAAGCCTCTCTGATCAACGAAACCAACAACCAATCAACAAGGGCACAGTCACTCCTGATGGGGGCTGATCCCCGCTATGGTCAGGCCGAGTAGTCGGTCTGACTCTGCAGCGGGGTCCACGTGGTGTTCCGTGGCCAGGGCGATGCCGGTGATCAGGGTGAGCAGGTCGGCGATGGTCACGCCCGGTGCCAGGGCGCCAGCGTTCGCGGCGCGGCGTACCAGGGGGTCGCCCGCCTCGGTGAGCTGTGCCGAGGCGCAGTGCTCGTGTGCCACGTCGGGGTCGGCCGCGCTGTCGCGGGTCAGTGCGATGGCCAGCCCTCGGATGGTCGCCGCGGAGGCGGTGACGGCGCTCAGCCACTCCAGTAGCGCCGCCCGGGTGTCGGCCCTGCTGGTCAGGTCGCGGGCGTGGGCGGACAGGGTTTCGATCCGTTCGCGGAAGACCGCCTCCAGGAGTGCGTGGCGGTTGGGGAAGTGCCGGCGTACGGTGGCCGATCCGACTCCCGCGGTGCGGGCGATCTGCTCCAGGGATGCGTCGGCGCCGTGCTCGGCGATCGCCTCTTCGGCCACGGCGAGCAGGCGGGCGTAGTTGCGCCGGGCGTCCGCGCGTTGGGCGGGCATGGTCTTACCTCACATTTGCTAAGTGGCGGGGTCCGCCGTATCTTACCGAAGAAGAAACGGCGGGCCCCGCCGTTTAGTGTATGCGTACCCCAGGAGAGGCCTCATGTCCACCGATCCCGCACCCGTCCTGGTCATTGGCGCCACCGGACAGCAGGGTGGCGCCACCGCCCGTGCCCTGCTCGCGGCGGGTGTTCCCGTCCGCGCGCTGGTCCGCGACCCCGCGGCAGACCGGGCGAAGTCCGTCGAAGCGCTCGGCGCCGAACTGGTCACCGGCGATCTCCGCGACCGCGACTCGGTGTTCCGGGCCGCGCAGGGGGCCCGAGCCGTCTTCTCCCTCCAGATGCCCGAGATGAAGGGAGGTACCTTCGACTTCGACGGCGAGCTGACCCAGGCCGTCAATTTGATCGAAGGTGCGCTGGCCGCGGGTGTGCCGCAGTTCGTGCACACGTCCGTCTCCGGTGCCGGGCGGCACACCGAGAGCCCCGGCTGGGGCGAAGGTCGCTGGGCGTCCCTGGCTCCCTACTACGCCGCCAAGGCCGGGATCCAGGATCGAGTACGCGCGGCGGGTTTCGTGCACTGGTCGCTCATCAAGCCGGGCTTCTTCATGGAGAACTTCCTGCCCTCCGTGGCGTACCTGATCCCGCGGGGTGTCGAGGGCGGCCTGGCGACTGTCCTGAAGCCCCAGACCCGGCTCTCCCTCGTCGCGGTCGACGACATCGGCAGGACGGCGGCGGCGGCCATCGCCGCGCCGCAGCGGTTCGACGGGGTCGAGCTGGAACTGGCGAGCGACTACCTGACGATGACGGACATCGCCAAGACCCTCTCCCGCGCTCTGGGCACCGAACTGCCCGCGCCCGACATGACCGAGGAGGAGGCCATCGCCGCGGGAATGCCGGTGTGGGCGGGCGTCTCGCACGAACTCATGAACGTGGCCGGGCAACCCGCCCGTCCGGAATTCGCGCGGGCCCTCGGTATCCCGCTCACGACCTTCGAGGAGTGGGCGCACCAACACCTACGGGCGACAGCCTGACACTGCCTGGTTACCTGGATTCGACCCGTCCGAGCGGATTCGTTCCGTCCGCCAGCGCGTCACGGGCCGCCTGCCAAGCGGGATCCCCGGGGTAGAGCTCGGTCCGTAGATAGGCCCAGGTGAGCTGCTGGACCGCGGCGACTCGCTCGGGGCTTTCGTCCGTGGTCTCGGCGACGTCATATCCGGCGACCCCGCCGAGTCCGTGCTCTGCGTCGAACAGGGTGAGCATGGTTTTGGGACCGGGGGAGAGGAAGTACGGATCGGTGAACCAGTCCGCGCCCCGGGCCGTGAGGTGGGGAGAGGCGTCCTTGTCGCCGATGACCACCAGCGTGGGCGTCGTCATCTTGGAGAAGTCCGTGGTCAGCAAGAAGGAGTAGTTCTCGGCCGCGAACGTGGTGAGGGCATCGCCGCCTCTGCCGGGGGCGGCGAGCAGTACACCCGCCTTGATCCGGGGCTCGGCCAGGTTCACTTCGGTTCCGTCGTGGGGATCGGTGAGCCGCGCGCCCAGTAACAGGCTCGCGGTGTGCCCGCCCATCGAGTGTCCGGCCACGGCGACCCTGCTTCGGTCCAGGCGCCCAAGGAGCTGCGGGACGGCGGCCTCGATCGTGTCGAGTTGGTCGAGGATGCGCTTCATGTCCTCGGCACGCGATCGCCAGTACAAGGGCGCCTCGGGGTCGTCGGGATTCAGGCTCAGCGTCCTGGAGTCCAGATGGGTGGGCTGGATCACGACGAAGCCGTGCGCCGCCCAGAAGTTGGCGAGTGGGGCGTAGCCGTTCAGCGAGGAAAGGTTGTTTGAGTAGCCGTGGCCGTGTGAGAGGAGGATGATCGGCAGTTCGTCTCCGGTCACGGGCGCGGAGACTCTCACCTGCAGATCCACGGCGCGGCCGGGAGTCGGCAACACCACCGGGCTGACCGAGAGGACGGGGGTGGGTGCGCTGGTGGTGCCGACTGCGTGAGTCGATTCACTCATGATGTGCGTTTCCTTCCATGGGCTTGCTGGCGGCCTCATTCGGCCGGCTGTGGGGGAGGCGGACAGGAACGCCCCGCTTCACCTACACTCAAAGCGGAACGCTGTTCCGAAACGGAAATATACGGAACGGCGTTCCGCTTAGTCAAGCGTCGTCGGAAGGGGAGTGTGGTGTCCAGTACAAGCCGGTCTGCGGAGGTGCCGGCCCGAAGCAAGCGGGCCGACGCGCTGCGCAACCAGCAGACGCTGCTCGCCGCCGCCGCCGCGGTGTTCGTCACCTCCGGCGTCGACGCGCCGATGCGTGAGATCGCGGCCAGAGCCGGCGTCGGACTCGGGACGATCTACCGCCACTTCCCGACCCGGGCGGATCTCATCGTCGCCGTCTACCGCCACCAGGTCGAGGCCTGCGCCGAGGCCGGCCCGACCCTGCTGACCGAGACCGACTCTCCCTTCGCGGCACTCCGTCAGTGGGTCGACCTCTTCGTCGATTTCCTGGTCACCAAGCACGGACTCGCCAACGCCCTGCAATCGGACAGCAGCGGCTTCGAAGCGCTACACACCTACTTCCTCGACCGCTTGGTGCCCGTCTGCGCGCAGCTGCTCGAGGCCGCGGTCAACGCCGACGAAATCAGGCCGGGCACGCACGCCTACGAACTGATGCGCGGCATCGGCAACCTCTGCATCGGACATGACAGCGACCCGCGCTACGACCCCCGCCGATTGGTCGAACTACTCCTCCAGGGCCTACAGCGACCGCAGTCACCCTGATGTCGCCTACGTCGTCTCGACCCGATCCGCCGGACTCCAACGCCGGAAAATGGGTACAAACCTCGCCGGACACGGTGCAAGGCTGAGCGCGTGAACCATACGCGCACCGTGGTCCTGGTCGAGGGAGTCAGTGACAAGTCGGCCATCGAAGCGCTGGCCGAGCGCCGGGGCCGAAACCTCGCGGCCGAAGGCATCTCCCTCGTGGCGATGGGCGGTGCCACGAACATCGGCACGTATGCCGGCAAGCTCGGCCCTCCCGGTCGCAATCTCCGGCTGGCCGGTCTGTACGACGCCGGCGAAGAAGGCGCCTTCCGGAGGGGCCTGGAGCGCGCCGGCCTCGGATCCAATCTCAACAGAAGCGATCTGGAGACGCTCGGATTCTTCGTGTGCGTAGCCGACCTGGAAGACGAACTGATCCGCGCCCTTGGCACCGCCACGGTCGAACGCGTCGTCGACGCCGAGGGCGACCTCAGATCGTTTCGCACACTCCAGAAACAACCCGGCTGGCGCGAACGCAACACCCACGACCAACTGCGCCGCTTCATGGGCTCAGGCAGCGGCCGCAAGATCCGCTACTCAGCCCCACTCGTCGCCGCACTGGACCTCGATCGCGTACCACGACCGCTGGACGGACTACTGGCCCACCTATAAGGCAGATCACGTACATAGACGCTGGTTGATCAAGAGCGGAGCGATGCGGCGTTCCTTTGACAGCCCGATGGATGGATGATCGGTGACAGCGCGGCAGCCGATGTTGGCGGCGGACGGGCCGTCGGCCTGCGGACGATATGGATTGATCGCGGGCGGCAGTGGCCTGATGCGATCGACAGGCCTGACCACGTCGTGGGTGATGTCGCTGAGGCGATCGCGATTCTGTTGACCCAGTAGGGAGCACGTCGGTGTTTGGCGGTGCTCATGACTGCTGCCTCTGGGGGATGAATTTGCCATCCTGTGCGGGTGAGTGGGAACAGTTTCGAGCGGGACCCTGGCGTTGACTGGGTGCGGGTGGTGTTCGACCTTGAACCCGAGGACGGGTGGCCTCCTGCGGGGACCGAGCGTTTGTGGGCGGTCAAGGTCGGCGACGATCGCGTCCGGTTGGACAACACCCCGTTCTTCGTCCGTGGCTTTGCGCTCGGTGATGTTGTCGTGGTCGCGCCTGACGAGGACGGGGTGCTGTGGGTGAAGCAGGCCGTGGAGTACTCCGGCAACTGCACGATTCGGATCATCCCAGCGGAGGGTGGTCGTCGAGTCGAGGAGCTTCAGGCGGTGCTGGACGCTTTCGCGCCGTTCGGGGTGGTGGGCGAGGGGATTGAGCAGTTCGGGTTGGTCGCGCTGAACGTTCCGTCTGCTGTGGACATTCCTGCGGTGAAGCGGTTCGTGATCCAAGGCGAGGAGGAGGGCCGGTGGCACTACGAAGAGGGCTGCGTGACTCCAGAATGGAGGGCGGCTGAGTAGCCGTTGGCTTCAAGCTTCTACCCCGCCTGAAGAGCATCGGCGCCATCCAGCTCTACGGCCCGGACGCCACCCAGACGAGCCGCCGAAGCTGGAGCGGGTCCTGAAGCGGGCGATCAATGGTGGAAGGGTGTTATTCCGACCGTGCGCTATTCCTCGGTCTGGAGGGTCGCTCGCGGGGTGTCCGTGAGCAGTGCGGCCGCCCAGAGGAATACCTTGGGATCGCCGAGACCCGAGTCGGTGAGCCATTGAGCCGCCCGGCGCGCGCCCTGCTCGTCCTGGATCAGCCCCCAGGGTCCCGGCTGGACGCCGGTGGCCCGGTAGACGTCGGCGACGAGGCCTCCCAGACAGGTCCAGGTATGCCAGCGCCCGCTGTCGAAGCCGACCAGTTCGAACCCCAACCGTCGGCCGCTGTCGCAGGGAAACCTCTCGCGCCGGGCCAGCCGTTCCGGAAGGCTCCCGGCCGAGGTGTCCCAGCCTCCATCGGCGATATCGGCCAACAGCCCGGGAACATCGGCGGCCGCGAATCCGACTCCGAGCACGTGCAAGCCCGGCCTGCCGGCGTGCTCGCACGCGATCTCGGCCTCTTGAGGGCTGGCGAACCAGTCGTCCCAGCCACCGGGATCTACCGAGGCCAGGTCCACCACGCAGTCGCTCATCGATACCAGACCAGCACCGGGAAGGCCCACGTCCTGCCAATCATGCCGATCGGCGCGGGTAGCGACTCGATAGCCAGCCAGGACGTAGCCGGGTTCCATCGCGCGATTTCCTCTCGCGATCAATCTCTATTTGTCCGGGCAGTCGGCCTCGGCCCACGTTGCGGCGAGGTCCCGGCAGACGATGATGACGGACCCGGTGTGGCAGGCGATCTCGTGGGCGCATCCGTCCGGGTGGGGCAGCACCTCGTCCAAGATGACCTCACCGAGGCGGGTCACAAGAGGCATGTCCGATGCCGTCTGCAGCGTGAAGCTGCTCACGCCTGTGTAGCGGATGGTCAGGTCCTCCTCGTGCTTCCAGCAGTTGTGCCGGAATCCGAGCTGTATCCAGCCGCCGTTACCGTCCTCCCCGAACAGGATCGTGTCCAGCTTCAGATCATGGACGCACCGCGCACTGCGGAAATCGTAGTGACCGGGCTCGGAGGCGTAGGCCGCAGCCCCCTCAGGCAGCGCCGCGCGGAGCTCAGGTAGCCGGTCGAGATACGCCTGCGGGCTGATCACACCGTCGATCTCGCCGACGGTGGCGGAGAGATCGACGTACTTCACGGGCCCGCCGATCGTGGGGCCTGGCTTGGCATGGCTTGTTTCTCCTTGGCGGTTCGGATAGCAAGGTAGTCGGTCCAGGCACGGCGTGCGTAGCTGACCCAGCGAACTGCGGTATTGACGTGGAGCCCGAGGAGGTCCGTGAGGATCGCGGCGGGGAGGTCTGAGGCGAGGGCTGCGAGTGCTCCGTCGCGGGCAGGTCGGGCGCTGATGCCGTTGAGGTGAGCGCGTCGGGATGTGCGGCGATGTGCCCCGCCAACTCTTCCAGGAAACCGGGCCGGGCCCTTCACCGTGATCGGCACCGCGGCTTCCAGCACGGCTGTGGCCTGCTCGGCGGGTCTGCGGCTCCAACGTGCCGTCCGAGCGGCGCCGACGTTCGCGGCGGGTGGTACGGTAGCGGCGGCAGCGACAATCTGTTCGCTTACGGAGACGAAGGAGGTGAGTTGATGACTGTCGTGGAGATCACCGCTGTGCGCGGTGCCCGGACCATCCTCACTTCCCGGGCCTCGTCCTGACCTTCGCCTGCCTTTCTTCCTGTTGGGAGTAGTCCCGGCACGCCTGCCGTCCGGCGGGGCCCCCTTTCAAGGGTCTCCACGTTGTTTCATCAACGCACTTCACACCGATCTTTTCCTCCTGCGCGCGTTCTGACTCTGGCCGACTACGGCTGGGGCGCCGAACGTGAGCGTTTCCTCACCCCGTCGCGGGCCGCCGGACTGGTTCCGGGCCGCGTGGTGCGGGCCGAGCGCGGCCTGTGCGCCATCAACCTGTGCGCCATTAAGCAGTTCCCGAACTTCAAGGCATGACGGAAAGGAATCTGGTCATGGACCTTCCCCGCATCTTCACCATTCGCGAGAGCGGCCACCGCATCCACAACCCGCTGACTCCCGTGAAGCTCGCCGCCCTAGGCGAAGCGCTCCACCTCGCCCCCGGGACACGGGTGCTTGACCTGGCCAGCGGCTCGGGCGAGATGCTGTGCACCTGGGCACGCGACCTGGGCTTCACGGGCACCGGGGTGGACATCAGCACGGTCTTCACCGCCCAGGCGCAGGCCCGCGCCGCCGAACTCGGCGTCGCCGACCGGGTGGAGTTCGTCCACGGCGACGCCTCCGGCCACGTCGCGGACCAGCCGGTCGACCTGGCCTGCTGCGTCGGCGCCACCTGGATCGGGAACGGCGTCGCCGGAACGGCCGAGTTGCTCAGCCGCAGCCTCCGCCCCGGAGGTCTGATGCTGATCGGCGAGCCCTACTGGCGGCGGACCCCTCCGGACGAGGAGACCGCCAAGGCCTGCCACGCCACCAGCATCGCCGACTACCTGCCGCTGCCCGGCCTGATCGAGCAGTTCGGCGACCTCGGCTACGACGTCGTGGAAATGATGCTGGCCGACCAGGACAGCTGGGACCGTTACGCCGCGGCCCAGTGGCTCACCATGCGCCGCTGGCTCGACCAGAACCCCGACGACGAAATGGTCCCGCAGGTACGCGCGGAGCTCACGACCGAGCCCGCCCGCTACGCGCGCTGCACGCGTGAATACCTCGGCTGGGGAGTCTTCGCCCTCATGAAGCGCTGACGCTCCCGTCCCGTGCGGGGCCCGGACACCACACCATCCGGGCCCCGCACGGGGCACGTCGTCGGCAAGGACCGCGACGACTGGCACACCCTGCTGTACACCCCGACGGTCAGCGCCACCCCCCGCATGATCGACAAAGAACTCACCCGCATCGGCTGGGACTTCGCCACCCTGCGCGCCCCCGACCCCTACGACCGGCGTACCTTCACCGACCCGCACGGCCTGCCGGCCTTCGTCGCACTGCTCATCGTCGACGAAGTCGACCGGCTCAAGACCACCGCTTTGGAACAGCTACGCGACCACTGCGACGGCATTGCGGTCTGGGGTCTCAGGAAATGCCGATGGCCGGTTCGATGTGGGTGCGGTTGCCCTCCAAGTGGAGTTTCAGCAGTGGTGCCACTGTTCCGCCGAAGTGTGTCCGGTCGGCTGGGCCTCTGTAGTCGAGGAAGCTCACCACCCGCAGGTCGTCGAGCACCATCCAGGCGTAGGCCTGGTCGGGCTGGGTCGCTGGGTTCGCGATGACCAGGCCGGAGCCGTTGAGGGGTTCGTAGGGGCCGTCGAGTGTTGTGGAGACGAAGCCGTAGAGGCCGGTGGGGGCGGTGTCGGGGGGCTCGAACGACTGGTGGTGGGTGCAGAAGAAGAGGTAGTGGAGGTTGTTGTGGGTCACGATGTGGGGGCGTTCGATCTCGCGGTTGATTCCGTCGGCGATCAGGAGGGGCGGGCGTAGTGGCCAGCCTTCGGATTCTGGGCCGGTCAGTGCGATGGCGCCCATGTGGCGGTCGCCCCAGGGGATTGAGGCCGCGATCAGCAGGTGGCCTCGGAACCAGGCCGGGTCGCGGAAGGCCCGGATGTTTCCCGGTCCTCCTTCGAGGTCGTCTGCTGGGAGGTAGAACTCGCTGTCGGAGCGTACGATCTCCCGATGGCTGCCCGACCGTGGTTGCCGGGAGTTCCCGAGCGGCAGTCGGGCCTCGATGACCCGTTGGACGAAGGTCGGCCGGGGCTCGCCGCGGTGCCCGGTCGCGGTGTAGAAGACCGAGACGGTGCCGTCGGGGCGGCGGATCGCCGTGCCCGACCATTCGCGGCTGCCGGGTGATTCCTCGTCGGGGAAGAGGTTCCCGAGGTCGATCCACTTCCCGGCGTCCAGGGCCAGCAGGCGGATGCGGGCCACGTCGTGGCGGTCTTCCGGATGGCCGAGTGCGGGGGCGGTCAGGCCCATCCAGAGTTCGCGGCCGTCGAAGAGGGCGGTGGTGCCGTCCTCGTCCTGGATCGCCCACATGTCCCACAGGTCAAGGCCGGGTAGCGCCGCCTCGGCCGGGCCCAGGATCGGCGGCGCGGTCGTCGCCGGGTCCTCGGTGATCAGGTCGAGGTGGCGCCGCGTCCAGCGGGTCGTCGTGGTCACCCGTTCTCGTTTCCGTTCAGGGCCGCTCGGGCCAGTTCCGCCGCGCCGGTGACACCGGACAGGTTGCCCAGCCCCGGCGCGGTGATGACGGTGTCCAGGGCGTAGCCGCCGGCCAGTTCGGCCGCGCGGGCCCGGACCAGGTCGAGCAGGCCGGGCCTGCCGCCGACTCCGCCGCCGATGATCACCATCTGGGGGGACAGGATGGAGGCCAGGTTGTGTACGGCCAGTGCCAGGTACTCGGCCTCCAGCTCCCACGGCTCGCCGTCGCCGAGTTCCTGCGCGGGCCGCCCCCAGCGTTGACGCATCGACGTGCCGGAGGCCAGCCCTTCGAGGCAGTCGCCGTGGAAGGGGCACACGCCGGGGAACGGGTCGCGTGCGGTGTCGTGGGGGATCCGCATGTGCCCGGCCTCCGGGTGGGTACGGCCGTGGAGGGGACGTCCGTGCGTGATGACGCCCACCCCGATGCCGGTGCCGACCGTCATGTAGGCGAGGGTGTGCAGGCCCCGGCCAGCACCGTGCCGCCACTCGCCGATCGCGGCACCGTTCACGTCGGTGTCGAGCGCGACCGGCACCCCCAGCCCGTCGCGGAAGGGGGTCACCACGTCGGCGCCGGACCAGCCGGGTTTGGGGGTGGCGGTGAGGTGCCCGGTCACCAGGTCGACCGGGCCGAAGGTGGCGATGCCCACCGCCGCCGGGGCCGGGTGGCGCCGGAAGAACGCCAGGGCCGCCGGGATGGTTTCCTCGGGGGTCGTCGTCGGGATCGTTTCGGTGGCCGCGATTTTTCCGTCGGTGTCGGCCAGCGCGCACACCCATTTCGTGCCGCCGGCCTCGACGGCTCCGTACGTGATCACCCCTTAAGTGAACCCTGAAGCAGGGCTGTGACGAAACGCCGCTGGAAGATCAGGAACACCGCGAGTGTCGGCGCCAGGATGAGCAGCGAGCCCGCGCACAGCAGCGGGATGTCGGTTCCCCACTGTCCCTGGAAGGCGCCCAGGGCCCCTGACATGGTGCGTTGCAGCGGGTCGTCGACCAGCACGATGGCCAGCAGGAACTGGTTCCAGGTCCACAGGAACAGCAGGATCGCCAGCGACGAGGTCGCCGGGGCCGCCAGTGGCACGTGGATCCGCCAGAAGAGCTGCCAGGTTCCGGTGCCGTCGATGCGGGCGCTCTCGGCCTGCGCCGATGCCGAAGGCCAGCGGGGCAGACACGGCGGCCCGCTTGCCGCCCGCCTGGGCCGGGGGCATCAGG
The DNA here is from genome assembly GCF_018476525.1 of Acrocarpospora catenulata. Taxonomy (GTDB): domain Bacteria; phylum Actinomycetota; class Actinomycetes; order Streptosporangiales; family Streptosporangiaceae; genus Acrocarpospora; species Acrocarpospora catenulata. Next base: position 38,433 of record NZ_JAHCST010000009.1, on the reverse strand, counting down.
AAGAAGCCGATGTCGCCGGCCATCTGCTTGTCGAGGTTGCCGGACTCCCACAGGTACTGGGTGGCCTGGAGGTTGGCGGGGGTGTCGATGGTCGCGCCGGACTTCTGGAAGATCCAGTTGTTGATCGGCGCCAGTGGGCCGTAGGAGGCCATCAGGTCCTGGAGCGGGGAGGCCAGGCCGCCGGTCGCGCCGCCATTGAACTGCGCGATCGGGGTCAGGCCCGCCTCCTTGGCCTTGGTCAGGGCGGCGTCGAGGTCGGCGAGAGCCTGCGGGGGAGTGGTCATGCCGATCTGCTCGGCCGGCTTCTTGTCGTAGAAGACACCGGTCATGGAGAAGTTGAGGCCCATGGCGTAGAGCGAGCCCTCGCCCCGTACTGGCTGGCTCTGGGCGCCTACCAGGCGTTGAGCGACGCCGGGCTCTCGGTTCCCTTCGACGACCATCCGATCGCGTCGTGGATGCGGCCCAAGCTGACGACCGTGGCGTTGCCGCACTACGAGCTGGGGCGCAAGGCGGTGGAGGTGCTGTTCGCGGGCGAGGAGGCCGAACCCGGCCGGGTACATCGGGTCGCCATGCCGGTGAGGTACCGGGACTCGGTTTCGGAAGCGCGCGACCGTGGCCCGCGTGACCAGGCGGTGCCGGACCCGGGATGACGACGCGGGAGGTCACGCCAACCGCGTAAGGAGAGGCCGCCGGTCGAGGGATCGAGGGTCGGGCTCATGGTGTGGGCTGGCACACGGACCATGAGCCCGACGTCTACTCGGTGGGAATTGTGGTCACGGACTTGTGCAGGTGGCCGCCGGGGTGGCCGGTGTGCCGCTGCCGAGGAAGCCGAAGGTCGTGCTCGCGTTGGCGGCGAGTGAGCCGTTGTAGGTCTCGTTGCGGACCGTCACGTTGGCCCCGGATCCGGAGGAGACGCCTGACCAGATCTGGGTGATGCTCTGCGCGCCGGGCCAGGTCCACCTGACGGTCCAGCCGGTGATCGCGGTGTTGCCCGCGCGCACGGTGACCTCCCCCTGGAACCCGCCCTGCCAGGAATTCGTCACCCGGAGTGTCGCCGCGCACGCCCCCGTGACCGGTCCCGACGGCGACGGCGACGGGCTCGGTGAAGGGCTCGGGGAAGGGCTCGGGGAGGGACTGGGCGACGGGCTGGAGTCGAACTGGGTGAAGAATCGCCACGTCTCTCCGGGGAGCCAGGTACGGGAACCGCTGTCGCCGGGCGCCCCGTCCTGCGGGGCGGCGATGTGGCCTTCGTCGAAGGCGGCCCAGACGACCGGGCGGCCGGCCGCGCAGCCCGAGTAGGTGGTGACCCGGTGCGTCAGGCTGCCCTGGCTGGGCTCGGGCGGGTTCTGGGCGGCGCAGCCGTTGTTGCGGACGAACGTGTCGCGCATCGATCGTCCGCCGGAGATGTTCAGCACGCTGTCCCTGAGGCCGTGCGCCGCGAAGTAGGCGATCGGCTGGGTGCCGCCGCTGCATCCGCTCAGCCGTCCGCCGGAGTAGACCGCCACCGCGCGGAAGACGGTGGGCCTCGCGCAGGCGAGCGCGAAGCTCATGGCGGCGCCGTAGCTGAAGCCGAGCGCGAAGCGCTGCGTCGTCTCGACGCACAGGTCCGACTCGATCCGCCGGATCATGTCGTCGACGAAGGTCACGTCCTCGCCGCCGCTGTTGGCCCAGCCGTTGTTGAGACCCTGGGGCGCGACGAAGATGGTGCTCTCGCCGGCCAGTCTCAGCAGGCCGTAGTAGGCCCAGACGTCCCGTTGCACGGTCTGGCCGCTGGCGACGTCGGTGGCGGTGCCGCCCAGCCAGTGGAAGCCGAAGACCAGCCGGTACGGTCGCCGGTTGTCGTAGTTGCCGGGAATCCTCAGGATGAAGCTGCGGTTCTTGCCGCTGCTCTGGATCGTGTTGGTGCCGTTGGCGAGTGTCGGCGTCCTGCCGCATCCGGCGGTCGCCGCCAGGGCGCCGCTCGCGCTCCGGGCGTGGCCCATCGCCGCGGGAGCCATGGACAGGACGAGCAGCGTTGCGGCCGCGATGGCGGTGAGCAGGGGTCTGTGGCCTGGCATCGCGTAACTCCTTTCTGCCGGGGGTTATTGGAAGGAGGCGTCGTCGATGTAGAGGCCGTCGGTGCCGGTGGCCGTCTCGACGTAGAAGGAGGCGTTGGTCAGCGTCCCGGTCCAGGACACGGTGGTGGTGCCGGTCAGCTGGGTCCAGCCGCCGGTGTTCACCGTCCGGGCCGGGGTGAGCTGGAAGTAGTTGGTGGTGCCGTTGGCCGTGACGGCCAGGGTCGCCTTCGCGCTGGGGGTGCCGCTCTGTGACCGCACCCAGACGCTCGTGGTGTAGCTCCTGCCGTTGGTGAGGCTCGAGGTCACGTTCTGGTTGGGGCCGTTCCACGCCGCGGTGCGCCCGGAGTTGAGCAGGGACCGGCTGCCTGCGTAGGCGAGGTTCGTGGCGGACGACAGGGTGCTGCCACCGGACGCCGTCCAGCCGGTCGTGCCGTTCTCCATGCCGCCGTTGGTCAGCAGGTTCCCGCCGCTGCTCCCGCCCTGGGCGAACTGCCACCAGTTGAAGTTGAGCAGGTAGCCGCTGCCGCCGGCGAAACGGAGGTAGAGGTCCCGTGTGCCGGTCGCGCCGTTGACGGGGCAGGTGACCGTGGTCCACGACTGCCAGCCGCCGGTGCCCGGCACACTGCACGTGCCGGCCAGCGTGCCGGTCGGGCCGCCCAGCCGGACTTCGATGGTGCCGCCGCCCGATCCCGAGGCCACCCGGGCGGTGAAGGACGAGGCCCCGGTGCCGAAGGCGACACCCTTGACCTTGAGGTAGTCCCCGTTCTCGATGAAGCCGACGTTCATGCCGCCTTCGCTTGCGGGTTCGGTCTCGACGCCCTGCGCCCAGGCGCTCGTCTCGGCCTCCTGGCGGACGAACGGGTTCAGCGTTCCCACCTGGGGTGGCCCGGCGGTGGTCATGTTGATGGTGGGGATGGTGCCGTCGGCGTTGTAGGTGAACTTCTCCACGGCGACCGACCTGGTGAAACCGCCTCCGCCCGGGAGGGCGCCGTTGTGGTAGAAGAAGTAGGACCCGCCGTTGAAGTCGACGACCCCGGCGTGGTTGGTGAAGCTGCCGCCCTGCCGGGGCATGATCGTTCCCCGGTACGTCCACGGCCCGGTGGCGCTGGGAGCCGTCGAGTAGGCGATGAACTCCGAGCAGCACTCCGCGGCGAACACGTTGTAGTAGAGGCCGTTGCGCTTGTAGACCCAGGGCGCTTCCTCGTACAGGGTCGGACGGCTGGCGTTGCCGGTGCGCGTGCCGTAGCCCGCCGTGGTGAGGGGGATCTGGGTCGGGCTGCCCGAGTAGGAGATCATGTCGGTGTTCAGCCGTACGTACCAGAGGCGGGGGTTGCCCCAGTACAGGTAGGCCTGGCCGTTGTCGTCGATGAAGACGTTGGGGTCGATCTCGCCGTTGTTGACCAGCGGGCGGCCGATGGCGTCACGGAACGGCCCGGTCGGGCTGTCGCCGACCGCGACCCCGATGGCCATCGAACCCGAGGCACGGTCCCGTACCGGCACGTACCAGTAGAAGCGGCCGTTGCGGGAGGCGACGTGACCGGCCCAGGCGTTGGCGTCGGCCCAGGCGAAGGTGGACAGGCTCATGGGCGAGCCGTGGTCGGTCCAGTTGGCCATGTCCGCGGATGAGTAGACGTGCCAGTCCCGCATGGTGAAGTAGGTCGAGCCGTCCTCGTCGTGCCCGGTGTAGAGGTAGACGCGGCCGTTGTGGACGAGCGGCGCCGGGTCGGCGGTGTAGATGGTCTGGACGATCGGGTTGTCCGCCCTGGCCGGGGACGGGAACAGCAGGGCCGGAAGAAGCAGGATCACGGACCAGGCGACCAGGGCTTTCCTTCTGGCCGTGAGGAGTGCGGGTCTCACCTGTTGACTCCCTCAGGGGGTTGATGGGGGGCGCTTGTGGCTCCGGGACGCGACGGGCCGGCGGGTCCGCCGCGTCCGGGACCGGTTCAGCGGGTGTGCCGCGTCACCCGACGCGGACGAGCTGCCACTGCTGGTTGTTGCCGTTCCAGTCGGCGTACTGGACGATGTTGCCGCCGTCGGCGGTGGAGGCGCCCTGGACCTCCAGCGCCTTGCTGCTGTTGCGGTTGATCAGGCGGAGGTAGCCGCCGGAGTCGGCCAGGCGCCACTGCTGGTTGGTGCCGTTGAGGTCGGTCCACTGGACGACGGAGGCGCCGTCGGCCGTGGAGAAGTTGTAGACGTCCAGGACCTTGCCGGACAGCCGCGACTTCAGCCGGTACCAGCCGCTTCCCGAGCTGACGAACTGCCACTGCTGGTTGTTGCCGTTGTTGCGGGTCCACTGGGTGATGCGGGCGCCGTCGGCGGTGGAGAGGTTGTAGACGTCCAGGGCCTTGCCGCTGTTGCGGTTGAGCAGGACGTACCAGGCGTTGGTGTCGACCGGGCCCGAGGTCGGGGTGGGGGTCGGGTTGGTGGAGCCGCCGTTGAGGGCGTTGAGTACCGAGGTGTAGGCGGCCTTCTTGTTGCCGGAGGCGTCGAACAGCAGGGGGTTCTCCCCGGTTCGCCAGGAGTCGCTGTCGCGGATGCCCCACACCGTGATGCCGGTGCACCGGGCGACCGCCAGGCAGGCCCGGGTCACCGTGGCGTAGTTGTTGGCCTGGTTGGAGCCGGCGATGTCGAGTTCGGTGATCTGCACGTCGACGCCGAGGTCGGCGAACCGCTGGAGGTTGGCCTGGTAGTCGCCGGGCACCGAGTTGCCCAGGTGGGACTGGAAGCCCACGCAGTCGATCGGCACGCCCCGCGACCTGAAGTCGCGCACCATGTTGTAGATACCGGTGCTCTTGGCGTTGATCCCGTCGGTGTTGTAGTCGTTGTAGCAGAGTTTGGCGCCCGGGTCGGCCGCGCGGGCGGCCCGGAATGCGGCCTCGATCCAGTCGTTGCCGGTGCGCTGGAGGCTCGAGTCCCGCCGCCCGCCGCTGCCGCCGTCGGCGAACGCCTCGTTGACCACGTCCCAGGAGTGGATCTTGCCGCGGAAGTTGGTGGCGACCTGGGTGACGTGGTTGATCATCGCGCTGCGCAGCGTCGAACCCGACAGGCTCTGGGCCCAGCCGGGCATCTGTGAGTGCCAGAGCAGGGTGTGGCCGCGGACCTTCATGCCTTGGCCGAGCGCGTGGTTCACGATGCGGTTGGCGTTGGTGTAGGTGAAGGTGCCCCGGGACGGTTCGGTGGCGTCCCACTTCATCTCGTTCTCGGCCGTCACCGAGTTGAACTCGCGGTTCAGGATGTTCACGTACGTCGAGTCGCCGAGCTTCCCTGCCGCGATGGCGGCGCCGAAGTAGCGCCCGCCCCTTTCGGCCGCCGATGCGCCGAGCGTGGTGGCCGCGCTCGCCGGAGCGGACAGGGCCACCGACGCGCCGGCGGCCAGCAGGGTGGCGGTCAGCAGGGACAGCAGTCTGGTCAGCCGACCTGGGCCGGACTTCATGAGCATGCCTTTCTGTCGGTTACGGGGTGGTGAGGTCGAAGCGGCGTACCGTGACCGCGCCACCGAGGGCCTGGGTGGCGTAGTTGAAGATCCCGAAGCGGTAGCCCATGAAGAACTGCCAGGCGTTGTTCAACGTGAAGGCCGGGCCGAGGCTGGTGAAGTTGACGCCGTCGGTGCTGTAGGAGAAGCGCGCCTGCCTGCCGGAACCCGGCCGGATGTCGGCGTTGGCCCGCAGCCAGATCCGGCCGCCGGAGACCGCCGCGCTCGCCGCCTCGGAACCGGTCGAGGTGGTCTGCCAGCTGCTGTTCATGGTGAGGTTGTTGGTCATCACCACCCGGGTCGCGCCGTTGTCGCGCCGCACCCCGATCCACGCCGACGAGTCACGCAGCATGGCGAGCCCGGCCCGGTCGCCGTTGGCCATCGCGGAGTAGTCGAGCTCGATCGTCGCGGTGGACGACGGGCCCTGGATGCGGTGGGTGAGCGTGTTGCGGGCGTTGTAGAGGTCACCGGTGACGGTCGCGGTCTGGAGGCGCAGGCCGCTGCCGGTCGACCACCTGGTGTTGTCGGGGTTGTGGTTCCACTCCCACCGGTGGCCGAGCGTGCCCGAGGTGAAGGTGTCAGGGCCGATCATCGACTGCACGGTGCGGTTGGTCTGGATGTTCGGCTTCGGGTAGTTGACGCCCCAGCCACCGTTCACCGTCTGCACGGTCGGCCAGTTGTCGGTCCAGGTGATCGGCGCGAGCGCGGGCACCCGGCCGCCGGGGAAGGCGTCGACGAAGGACATGTAGTACCAGTCGCCGTTCTGCGTCTGCACCAGCCCGCCCTGGTGGGGGACCCCGCCGCCGGAGATCGGGCCCGGCATGTTCAGCAGGACCTGGCGCATCTCGTACGGGCCGAACGGGCTGGTGGAGCGGAGCACGTACTGGCCGTTGGCGGGGCGGGTCAGCCAGATGTAGTAGTAGCCGTTGCGCTTGTAGAAGCGGGAGCCCTCCAACGTGCCGACGCTGGAGGGGGTCTGGAACACCTGCTGGGCGCGTACCTGGCTCAGGCCGTCGGCCGACAGCTGGGCGACGCTGATCGTCCCGTTGCCGTAGGCGACGTACATGGTGTCGTTGTCGTCGATGAGCAGGCCGGCGTCGTAGTAGCAGTTGTTGATCTGCGAGCGCTTGGTCCAGGTGCCGTCCACCGCCGAGGCGGTGTAGACGTAGGTGCGGTTGAACTCGATGCAGCCGAGCCAGTAGTAGGTGCTGTTGCTGCGCCGGTAGTTCAGCGTGGAGGCCCAGATGCCCTTCACGTACGCCCGGCCGCCGCTCAGGTCGTAGGCGCTGGAGTTGAAGTCGAGCCGGGGGACCGAGTGGCCCGCGTACTCCCAGTTGACCAGGTCGTAGGAGCGCAGGATCGGCGCGCCGGGGGAGTAGTGCATTGTGGAGGCCGAGTAGTAGTAGGCGTCGCCGACCCGGATGATGTCGCCGTCGGCGAAGTCCTGCCAAACGACCGGGTTGGTGTAGTTGCCGCCCGGTGTCGGGGTGGGTGTCGGGGACGGGTTGCCGCTGCCGACCTGGACGAGCTGCCACTGCTGGTTGGTGCCGCCCCAGTCGGCGTACTGGACGATGTTGGCGTTGTCGGCGGTGGAGGCGTTCTGCACCTCCAGCGCCTTGCTGCTGTTGCGGTTGATGAAGCGGACATAGCCGTCCGCCGAGTCGGCCAGGCGCCACTGCTGGTTGGTGCCGTTGCCGTCCGCCCACTGCACGATGGAGCCGCCGTCGGCGGTGGAGAAGTTGTAGACGTCCAGGACCTTGCCGGAGTGGCGGGACTTGATCCAGTAGTAGCCGCCGCCGGAGTCGACGAACTGCCACTGCTGGTTGTTGCCGTTGTTGCGGGTCCACTGGGTGATCCGGCCGCCGTCGGCGGTGGACAGGTTGTAGACGTCCAGGGCCTTGCCGCTGTTGCGGTTGACCAGGACGTACCAGGCGTTGGTGTCCACGGTCGCCGCGGTCGCCGGGGGAGTGGCGAGCGTGAGCAGCGTGCCGGTGAGCACGGCCGCGATGATGGCGGCAAGCGAGGCGCGCAGGCGTCTTGTTAGCGATAACAATTTGGTCATGAGGTCACCCGGAAGGTCGCGTCTTGACGGTCGGTGGCGCTTGACGAGGAGCTGATCGGGTCGATGCGCAGCACGTAGCCCTGGTGCCGCAGGTGGTAGGTCGGGAAGTTGTAGGACCGGAACGACGACCAGCCGCCGTCGGCCAGCCCGGCCACCCGGTAGAAGGTGGCGTCGGCGCGGAAGGTCGAGGAGCCGTCGCTGGGGTCCAGGCGGATCGCGTAGTTGTTGTGCCGCAGGTAGTTGCCCGGCAGACTCACCGACTCGAACGACACCGCGTTGGCGTCCGCCAGGCCCGGCACCATGCGCCACAACTGCTCGCGGTAGGGGTCGAACGGGTAGGGGTCGATGCGCCCGATCCGGTTGGCGTGCCGGACGAAGTAATCGGGGAAGTTGTAGGACTTCAGCCGCACCCAGTTCGGCAGCCCCCAGCGCGCGACCATCGCGTTGTACTCGGCGTCGGTGATCCCGGCGATCGAGCCGTGCTTGGCGTTCAGCGGCGGGGTGTAGTCGCGCTGGTTCACCGCCGTCCACGCGCTCGCGCCGATGTTGCCGGAGGACCACAGGTAGTAGTCGTTGTTGACCGGGCTGAAGGAGTCACCCCACAGGCGCCAGCCGCCCTCGTTGGTCTTCTGGAGCAGCGGCGCCTCGATGGCGTTGCCCATCCGGATGCCGCCGGTGTAGGTGGTGAAGCTGTTGGGCTGGCCGGTGGCGGAGCGGGCGCCGTAGAGGTTCCCGTCGTTGAGGTTCTTGTAGTAGAGGTACGTGGTGTTGCCGTCGACCACGATGTCGCCGTCCAGCACGTTGAAGCTGGGGCTGAAGAAGGTCTGCTGCGCGCCGACCGACTGGAAGTCGGAGGTGTAGTTGACCGCCAGGATGTCCCGGCCGCCTGTGTTGAACGAGTAGACGATGCCGTACTGGCCGCGTGAGGTGTCGCGGAAGACCGTCGGGGCCCAGGTGTGGCCGCTGGTGGTGTGCATGCGCAGGCGGCGGTAGCCGGTGAAGTCGGTCAGGTTGACCGAGTCCCAGACGTGCAGGTACTGGCTGGTGGTGCCGAAGTTGAGGCCCTTCAGGTCGGTCGCGATGACCACGAAGGTGCCGTCGAGCTTGCGGAAGATCTGCGGGTCGCGCAGGCCCTGCTGGCCGGCGGTGGGGGTGACGACGGGGTTGTTCTGGTTGAGGGGCGTCCAGTTCAGGCCGTCGCGGCTGACCGCCAGATGCAGACCGTAGTCGGCGCCGGTCTGGTTCGGGGACTCGGTGAAGTACGTGAAGACGTAGGCGGTATTGGCCGCCCACGCCGCGCGGGGGAGACCGACCAAACCGGTGGTCGCCAGCGCGGCCGACGTCAGGGCGGCCTTGCCGAACTGCCTTCGGCTCAGGGACACGCGTGTTCCTTTCTCTGGGGGGAATGGGTCCCCGGTCTCCCCGTCTGCCTGACGGCGGGACCGGGGATGTGCGGCTGGTCATGCTGGCCACGAAATTGTTATCGTTAACATTCGGGACGGCAGAGCTTCGTGGCCTGCTCCCGTGGGGGCGTGTCGCGGAGTACATCCGACTGTCCGATCCAGCGTCAACGAGTCGCGACCCTCGCTGACCTCGGCATTGCTACCGGCACATTTCCCGGCCTGGACATTCGTCCGCAGGAAGATCGCGTCGCACTGTCGGCAGCTGTGAAAGTTTCACAGAAGTTACCAGTTGGAAATCCATAGGATTCGGACCAGATTTAAGTAATTTTCGCAGCCACGAGGTGGCAGTGCCCCCGTGCTCCTGGTGGCGCGAGCTGAAAATTTCGATCCAGATTCCGACATTTTCGGAAAGCATTCGGCTTTTAGTGTCTGCCCGGCAGTGCTTGCGATAGGGAAGAACTGCGACAACGGTCATGATCAGCGACCGAAAGGCGTTCGGGTACACTCCCGACATGACCTCGACCGAACAATCCCCCACCGGTGACTCGGCACCACTGACCCTCAACCAGATCGCCGAGCTCGCCGGTGTCTCCGCCGCCACCGTCTCCAAGGTCGTCAATGGCCGCGCGGAGGTCGGTCCGGAGACCCGCGCCCTGGTCGAGGGACTCATCGCGGAACACGGCTACCGCAGGCGGCGCCGTCGCATCAAGGCAGCCAGGCACATCGAGGTCGTCTTCCACGAACTGGCCGGCGACTACCCGACGGAAATCGTCAAGGGCGTACAGCGGGTCGCCTGGACGCACGGCCTGAGTGTGGTGACCTCCGAGCTCGGGGGCCGGCACACGCCCCGGCAGAGATGGATCGAGGACGTGCTCAGCCGTCGCCCCACCGGCGTGATCACGGCCTTTTCGGCCCCCTCAGACGAGCAGCGGGTGCAACTGGCCACCTTGGGGGTCCCTCTGGTGGTACTGGACCCCGCCGGGAATCCGGGGCTCGGCGTGCCTTCGGTGGGAGCCACGAACTGGAGCGGTGGGCTGGAGGCCACCCGTCACCTGCTCGAACTGGGGCACCGTCGCATCGCGATGATCACGGGCCCGGCATACGCGCTCTCCAGCCGGGCCCGCCTTGACGGCTACCGCGCCGCCCTCGACGCCGCGGGTGTGCCGGTCGACCCCGACCTGATCTACCAGGGGGAGTTCCAGATCGAGGACGGCGTGGTCTACACCCGCCGGCTGATGGCACTGCCGGAGCCGCCTACCGCGATTTTCACCGCCAACGACGGCCAGGCCATCGGGGTCTACCACGCGGCCCGCGAGCTACGGTTACGCATCCCCGACGACCTGAGCGTGATCGGCTTCGACGACATGCCGAGCAGTCACTGGATCCTCCCGCCGCTCACCACCATCCGCCAGCCGTTGACCGAGATGGGCGCCACGGCCGCCGAAATGCTGATCAGCCTGGCCACCGGGGAGCATCTCCACCAGAAGCGGGTGGAACTGGGCACCGACCTCGTAGTCCGCGAGAGCACCGCCGCGCTGCTGAAGTAGCCGGAACATCCCGTCGGGCCGCCGGTGCCGGCCGCTCAGCCATGGCCGATCTTGTCCAGCTCGGTGAGTTCCTCATCGGAGAATGAGAGGCCCGCGCCGGCGACGTTCTCGCGCAGGTGCGCCACCGACGAGGTGCCAGGAATGAGCAGGATGTTCGGCGACCGATGCAGCAACCAGGCCAGGGCGACAGACATCGGCGTCGCGTCCAACCGGGCGGCCACCGTCGAGAGCGCCGAGGACTGGAGTGGGCTGAAGCCGCCGAGCGGGAAGAACGGCACGTAGGCGATGCCCTGCTCAGCGAGGTCGTCGATCAGTTCGTCGTCTTGCCGGTAGGCGAGGTTGTACATGTTCTGCACGCACACGATCGGCGCGATAGCCAGTGCCTCGGCGACCTGTTCCGCCGTCGCGTTGCTCACACCGAGGTGCCGGATCAGCCCCTGCCGCTGGAGTTCGACGAGCATCTCGAACGGCTCGGCAAGCGAGCCGGGCTGGGGTCCCTGGGCGTCGCCGAGCCGGAGATTGACCAGGTCGAGCACCTCGAGGCCGAGGGCTTCAAGGTTCTCGTGAACGGAGCGGCGCACGTCTTCGGGCCGTCGGGCCGGGGGCCAGCCGCCCCGCTGGTCACGGGTCGCGCCGACCTTGGTCACGAGGTGCAGCGATTCGGGGTATGGGTGCAGCGCTTCACGGATCAGCTGGTTGGTGACGCGCGGTCCGTAGGCGTCGCTGGTGTCGATATGGGTGATTCCGAGGTCGACGACCTCGCGAAGGACGGCGAGTGCGCCGTCATGGTCGGCCGGCGGACCCATCACCCCGGGGCCAGCGAGTTGCATGGCACCGTAGCCGAACCGGGTGACGGTCAGGTCGCCCAGGGTCCAGGTACCGCCGGGAAGCGAAGTGGGGAACGTGCTCATACCTCTGCCTTTACGTGTTGAGCTGGGTGGTTTCCAACGGCGCCTTGCTTCAGTATGGGTAGGTAACTTCCTGGCAGGAAGCAGGTACTCCGAAGTGCGTAAGACACCCACGGGTTAGGGGAGCGGTCAATGGCAACGACGACGGCGGCTCAGAAGAGGGCACAGGTCAAGGCGGAATACGACGCTTTCGTGGCGGCGTGTCCAAGCCGCAAGCTGCTCGACCGGATCTCCAACAAGTGGGTCACGCTGATCCTGGCCGCGCTTGGCAGCGGCGGCTCGCATCAGCAGGGCGAAGGCTGCGTGGGTGAACCGCGGTCGATGCGCTACTCGGAGCTGTCCCGCCTGCTGGCCGGCGTCAGCCAGAAGATGCTCACGCAGACGCTGCGCTCCTTGGAGCGTGACGGTCTCCTCACACGCACCGTGACGCCGACCGTGCCCGTCACGGTCTCTTACGAGCTGACCGACCTAGGTCTCTCCCTGCACCACATGATGCGCGGCCTCAAGACCTGGGCCGAGACACACATGGACGACGTGCTCGCCAACCGCGAGACGTACGACACCCGCGTCACCTGAACCAGGAGCGGAGGGCCTCTATGAAGGGATTTGCCAAAAGCGTCTTCAGGCGCTTCCGCCCTGGAATATCTCGGTGGGGATCAGAATTCCGGGGTGACCGGTGGGCCCGCCGTCGATTTCGGCCTGGCAGCGGTCGATCAGTTCGCTCGCGACCTTCTCCAGGGGTATCCGGACGCTGGTGATGGTCGGCTCGGAGATAAGTCCCATCGCGCCACCGTCGAATCCGGTGACCGCGATGTCCTGGCCCACGCGCAGGCCCAGATAATGGCAGACGTTGACCACGACCGCGGCGATGGAGTCGCTGCTGGTGACGATCGCGTCAGGCCGATGCGGTTGGCTGAGAATGCGGCGTACATGCTCGCGGATCGCGTTGTCGGAACCCTGGAAGACATCTTCGTCAGTCGAATTCAGCCCGTGCTGTCCGAGGCCCCGCTTGAAACCCTGGAGCCGTTCCCGCTTCCAGTACTCCTCGCCTTCGGCCCCGATATAGCTGAACCGGCGGTATCCCTTGCCGACCAGGTGGTCCATCAGCATGGCCATTCCATCGGCATTGTCGATGTCGACCCACTGCTGGGGCAGGTCGGGGGCAAGGCGGCCGAAGGACACGAAGGGTAGCTTGCTCTGCGCGAGCAGCCGGACGCGCGGGTCGTCCACCTGCGATTCCGAGACGATCAGCGCGTCGACGTTTCCCCGGGCGATCAGTTCGGTGAACACCGGCAAGGGGTCGTCGGTGTGCGTGAACACCAGAATCTGGTATCCGTGCCGCGCCGCCGCCTTTATCAACGCCTGGAGAAAACTGAGGGTGAAGCCCTTGACCGTTTCCAGTTCCTCGCCGGACATGTGGTAGCCGATTTGCATGCTGCGCCGGGAGCGCAAAGTCTGGGCGGCGCGGTTCGGCTGGTAGGAAAGCGTTTCCATCGCGGCCGTCACGCGCGCCTGCGTCTGCGTTGAGAAGTAATCCTTGCGCCCGTTCAGCACATTGGACACCGTCTGCCGGGAAACGCCGGCGAGTTTCGCGACATCGTCGATGCTGGGGCGGCGAGTTGAGCGACGATCGTTCGCGCCTGCCATTTTCCCCCGATTGGCTGTGTCTGACATTCGCACCACTCATGTGTTGCAGTCGCCGAGCCTCAACGCCTCCGGACTCTAGCACGCATCATGCGCCCGGAGCGCCGCGCAGACCGGGGGTGAAGCGCTCCGCGAGAGCGCTGGTGACATCTTGACGTAACGCTGGCGACATGTAAGTCTCAGCCCAGCATTGAACGTTACATGTGAGCGTGCTCACTACCCACCACCCCCCATCGAGACCCCCATCGAGACATCGCCGGCCGGGCCCCTGAGCTCGGCAGATGACGCACGGCCTCATTCCGACGAGAAGGACGTAAGTGTGGCAATCGTGGAGACCATCGCCGACGCCGGCGACCCGCACTCGGGTGCGGGCGACGGCGTCGCGGCCCGGCCGGACGAGCGCGGGGTCGACGGCTTCGTCCACCTCCAGGCGTCCGGAGTCGGTCTGGTGCTCGACTGCCGCGGCATCCGGCTGCCACGGGTGCTGCACTGGGGACGCGCCTTGCCGCACGCGACCGAGGCGGACCTGACGGCGCTGGCGCTGGCCTCACTGCCGGCGACGGTGCCGAACTCGCTGGACACCCCGGCCTCGGTGGCGATGGTGCCGGAGCTGGCGACCGGCTGGTTCGGCCTGCCGGGCCTGCTGGGGCACCGCGACGGCCGGCACTGGTCACCGCTGTTCGAGACCGAGCACGTCGGCCTGCGCAACCGCGGCGGGGGCGAGGGCGGCGAGGTCGTGGTCCTGGCCTCGGACCACGACTGCGGGTTATCCCTGGAGCTCCGCCTCGACCTGACGCCCGGCGGCGTGCTCCGCATGCGCGCCGCGCTGCGCAACACCGCCGCCGAGTGGTACACGCTCGACGGCCTGGTGATGGCCCTGCCGGTGCCGACCGAGGCGACCGAACTGCTCGACTTCACCGGCCGCTGGAGCCGGGAACGCGCCCCGCAACGGCGCGCCTTCTCGGCCAGCGCCCACGTCCGCGACGGCCGGCGCGGGCGCACCGGCTCGGACGCCGCGTTCATCCTCGTCGCCGGCGAGCAGGGCTTCGGCTTCCGGTCCGGCCAGGTGTGGGGCGTGCACGTCGGCTGGAGCGGCAACCACCGCACCTACGCCGAGCGGCTGCCCACCGGCGAGTCCGTCATCGGCGGCGGCGAACTCCTGCGGAGCGGCGAGATCCGGCTCGCGCCCGGCGCCTCCTACGAGACCCCGTGGATCTACGCCGTGCACGGCGACGGCCTGGACGAGATGGCCGGCCGCTTCCACCACCAGCTGCGCGGCACGCGGAGCGGACGGGACAGGCCGCGACCGGTGGTCGTCAACACCTGGGAGGCCGTCTACTTCGACCACGACCTGGGCCGGCTCAAGGCGCTGGTCGACGCGGCCGCCGAGGTCGGGGCCGAGCGGTTCGTGCTCGACGACGGCTGGTTCCGCGGTCGCCGCGACGACCGGGCCGGTCTCGGCGACTGGTTCGTCGACGAGATCCGCTGGCCGGACGGGCTGCACCCGCTGGTCGAGCACGTACGGGCCCAGGGCATGGACTTCGGCCTGTGGGTCGAGCCCGAGATGGTCAACCCCGACTCGGACCTGGCCCGCGCGCACCCCGACTGGATCATGGCGTCCGTCGGCCGGCAGCCCCCGCCGGTCCGTCACCAGCAGGCGCTCGACCTGCGCCGCCCGGAGGCGTACCGGTACATCCTGGAGCGGCTGGACGCGCTGGTGACCGAGTACCGGATCGCCTTCCTGAAGTGGGACCACAACCGCGACCTCATCGACGCCGACGTGCACGGGCAGACCACCGCCGTCTACCGCCTGATGGACGAGCTGCGGGCGCGCCACCCCGCGCTGGAGATCGAGTCGTGCTCGTCGGGCGGGGCCAGGGTGGATCTCGGCATTCTCCAGCGTACCGACCGCGTCTGGGCCAGCGACTGCATCGACGGCGTGGAACGGCAGGCGATCCAGCGGTGGACGGGACTGCTCCTGCCGCCGGAGCTGATCGGCTCGCACGTGGGGTCGGCGCGCTCGCACACCACCGGGCGGACGCAGAGCCTGGCGCTGCGGGCCGGCACGGCGTTGTTCGGCCACTTCGGCATCGAATGGGACCTGACCGCGGCCACCGGCGCCGAACGCGCCGAGCTGCGCCGGTGGGTGCGGCTCTACAAGCGGATGCGCGGCTGGCTGCACCGCGGCCACGTGGTGCGGGCCGACCATCCCGACCCGGCGCTGTGGGTGCACGGAATCGTGTCCGCCGACCACGACCAGGCACTGTTCGCGGTGGTGGCGATGACCACCGGCGCCCGCACCCAGCCCGGGCGGGTCCGCCTCCCCGGACTCGACCCGCACCAGCGCTACCGCGTGCATCCGCTGGCCCCTGGCGACAGTCCGGGCACCACCGCGGTGGCCCCGAACCCGTGGCTGGCCGAGGGCGTCGTGGTCACCGGCCAGGTGCTGGCGGAGGTCGGCCTGTCCGCCCCGCCGCTCCACCCCGAACAGCTGCTCCTGCTGCACATCACAAAGGCCTGACCGTCATGAGGACCAGCACAGAACATCGGCGCCGGGCGGGCGACCTGCCCGTCGCGATGGTCTTCCTCCTGCCCGCGGCGGTCGGCTTCGCCGTCTTCTACCTGTGGCCGACGCTGCGGACCATGTACCTCAGCCTCACCGACTACAGCCTGCTCGCGCCGCCGGAATGGGTCGGCGCCGGCAACTACGAGCGCCTGTTGGGCGACCGCCTGTTCTGGAACTCGCTCAAGGTCACGGTCGAGTACGTCGTCATCAACATCGGGGTGCAGACGGTCGTCGCCCTCGGCATGGCCGTGCTCATGCACCGGCTGACCCGCTCCGGGCTGATCCGGGGCGTGCTGCTGCTGCCGTACCTGGTGGCCAACGTGGTGGTCGCCCTGATCTGGTACACGATGCTGGACGCCCAGCTCGGCATCGTGAACCAGGCGCTGGAGTGGATCGGCCTGGACCCGGTGGCCTTCTTCGGCGAGACGAGCACGGCCATCCCCACCATCGCGCTGGTCAACGTCTGGCGGCACATGGGCTACACCGCGCTGCTGATCTTCGCCGGCCTGCAGGCCATCCCGAAGACCGTGTACGAGGCGGCGGCGACCGACGGCGCCTCCGAGGCGAGGATGTTCTGGCGGATCACCCTGCCGCTGTTACGGCCGGCCCTGGCGCTGGTGCTGGTCCTGACCATCATCGGATCGTTCCAGATCTTCGACACGGTGGCGGTCACCACCAAGGGCGGGCCGATCAACGCCACCCGGGTGATCTACTACTACATCTACGAGCAGGCGTTCCAGCGCTTCAACTTCGGTTACGCCGCCGCCGTCTGCGTCGCCCTCTTCGCGATTCTCGCCACCCTCGCGCTCCTCCAGCTCAAGCTGCTGCGCGCCGGCGACTCGGACCTGGACTGAGAGGGAGGCCATGAACCCCGCACCGAGACGGCTGAGCTGGCAGCGGATGGCGGCCTGGGCGATCCTCGTGCTGTTCGTCCTGATCACGCTGCTGCCGTTCTACTGGATGCTGCGCATCTCGCTGTCCAACAACCGGACGCTCTTCGCGAACGCGGGCTCGCTGCTGCCGACCGACTTCACCTTCGGCGCGTTCAAGCGGGTCCTGGGGATCGCGACGCTGGCGGAGGCCACCGCGGAGGGCGGCTCCGGCGCGAACATCAACTTCTGGCGGTACCTGGCGAACTCGGTGGCCACCTCGGCCGTCATCACCGTCTGCCAGGTGTTCTTCAGCGCCATGGCCGCGTACGCGTTCGCCCGGCTGCGCTGGCCGGGACGGGAGAAGGTCTTCTTCGTCTTCCTGACCGCGCTGATGGTCCCGCCGATCTTCACCGCGCTGCCCAACTTCGTGACCGTCAAGCAGCTCGGGCTGCTCAACACCTACGCGGGGATCGTGCTGCCGTACCTGTTCATGACGCCGTTCGCGGTGTTCTTCCTCCGGCAGTTCTTCCTCAACATCAGCAGGGAGGTGGAGGAGGCGGCGATCGTGGACGGCGCGGGACACGCGCACATCTTCTTCCGGCTGATCGTGCCGATGAGTTCGGCGCCGATCGCCACCATCTCCCTGCTGGTCTACATCGGAGCCTGGAACGAGTACTTCTGGCCCCTGCTGGTGGGGCAGGAGGACGAGGTCCGAGTGCTCACCGTGGCCCTGGGCATCTTCCGCGCCCAGACGCCGCAGGCCGGGCCGGACTGGTCCGGGCTCATGGCCGCGACGCTCCTGGCCGCGTTACCGGTCATCGCGCTCTTCACCATTTTCGGACGATGGATAGTCAACTCCATCCAGTTCTCCGGGATCAAATGATCCCTCCCCGAACCACTCTCATCCCCCCACCGCAACAAGGAGATCTGGCATGAGACGGATAACGCGCCTCGCCGCTGTCGCGACGATACTTCCGCTGGCCCTGGCCGGGTGCGGCAGCGGCGAGAGCGGGGACGGCGGCGGCAGCGGCGCCGCCCCGAGCGCCGAGAAGATCGAAATCAGCTACTGGTTGTGGGACTCCAACCAGTTGCCGGCCTACCAGGCCTGCGCCGACGCCTTCCAGGCCGCCAACCCCAACATCAGTGTGAAGATCTCACAGTTCGGCTGGGGCGACTACTGGACGAGCCTCACGACCAACCTCGTGTCGGGCAACGCGCCGGACGTCTTCACCAACCACCTGAACTACTACCCCGAGTTCGCCGGCAAGCAGCAGATCCTGCCGCTGGACGAGTTCGTCGCCGCCGACGGCACCAAAACGGACGCCTACGCTCCCGGCCTGGCCGACCTGTGGGTGTCGGCCGACGGCAAGCGGTACGGCCTGCCGAAGGACTTCGACACGATCGCGATCTTCTACAACAAGAAGATGCTCGCCGACGCCGGCATCACCGAGGACCAGATGAAGTCGCTCACCTGGAACCCCAAGGACGGCGGCAGCTACGAGAAGATCATCGCCCGCCTCACCGTGGACAAGAACGGCAAGCGCGGCGACGAGCCGGGCTTCGACAAGAAGAACGTCGAGGTCTACGGCCTGGGCCTGGACGAGAACAACGGCGCCGGGGTCGGCCAGCAGATGTGGAGCATGTACGCGCTCTCCACCGGCTGGCAGTTCACCGACAAGAACCCGTGGGGCACCAAGTTCCAGTACAACGATCCGCGCTTCCAGGACACGATCGCCTGGTGGCGTGGCCTGATCGACAAGGGCTACATGCCGAGCCTGGCCATCGCCAGGTCCGGCACCAGCGTCAACGACGGCTTCGGCGCCGGCAAGTACGCGCTGTCCACCAACGGCTCCTGGATGATCAACACCTACTACGGCTACGACGGCGTCGAGGTGGGCACCGCGCCGACGCCCGTCGGCCCCTCCGGGAAGCGCGCCACCATCTACAACGGCCTGGCCGACTCCATCTACGCCGGAACCAAGCACAAGGACCAGGCGTGGCAGTGGGTCAAGTACCTGGCGTCCGCGGACTGCCAGAAGACGGTCGGCGACAAGGCCGTCGTCTTCCCGGCCATCCCTGAGGCGCTCACCATCGCCGAGCAGAAGTTCGCCGCCAAGGGCGTCGACATCAGCGCGTTCACCGTGCAGATCCACGAGAACACCACGTCGCTGTTCCCGATCACCGACCATGCCGGCGACGTCGCCGCGATCATGAGCCCGGCGATGGACGCGGTGCTGAGCTTCGAGGCGGAGCCGTCCTCGCTCAGCAAGGCCAACGACGAAGTCAACGCCCTGTTCCAGTAGCAGCACCCCATGCCGGCACGAACGCCCGTGGGCGGTAGATCACCGCCCCGGGCGGAGCGGGAACGCACGAGGACCACGTAAGAGAACGCGGTGAACCGGCCGAGAAACGCCTGTCCAAGGGCTCGGCCGGCCACCTTTGAGCACCAAATTCCCCACCCCATCGGCCAGCAGTTGGAGAGCCGGAGGAGAGGCATGTCCAAATTACCAACACATCGGCGAGCACGGCGAATCGTCGCCGCGGTGACAACCACGTTCGCCCTCGTCACCGCAGGGGTGACGGCGGCGGTTCCCGCGCACGGAGACGACCCGGCGGCCACGCAGCTCGTGGTCGACCTCGGCACCCGGACCGGCGCGTTCCGCGGCGCCGCGAGCGGATCCCTGTACGGGCTGAGCGAGGAGGGCGTGCCCAGCGACAACACGCTGGAGCCGCTCCGGGTGGCCACCGTCAACCAGAAGCCGCCCGCGGGCGCCCAGCACCCCAACGGTGACGCGCTGGTGGTGGCGCCCTCGTTCTTCCGCAACGGCGGCAAGTACATCCAGATCAACGTGCAGGACATGTACGCCCAGTGGACGTACGAGAACGCCGGCGGGGTGACCCCCTGCAACGCGGTCTGCCACAGCAACTACATGGAGAAGCTCGCCTGGGTGGTCAACCAGGTCAAGAACAGCCCGTACGCCGACCGCATCGTCTACGTGCCGTTCAACGAGCCGGACGGCATCTGGTACGGCACCTCGACCGGCACCACCTCCCAGTACCAGACGCGGATGGCCGCCCTGCTGGCCCACTGGAAGGCGGCCGTGGAGTACATCCGCGCCAACCACCCGGGCGCGCGGGTCATGGGCACCAACGACGCCGTGTTCCGGGCGCGCAACTACGGGGACTTCCTCACCTTCGCCCGCGACAACAACGTGCTGCCCGACTTCGTGTCCTGGCACCAGCTCGACTCCACCGGGCTGAACCCCCTCAACGGCAACTACTTCCGCACCAACTACCAGACCTTCCGGAACCTGGAGCGGGACCGGGGCATCGCCCCCATCCCGATCAACATCAACGAGTACGGCGGCAACCGCGACCTGACGGTGCCCGGCCAGCTCATCCAGTACGTCGCCATGTTCGAGGAGGCCAAGGTCGACGCGGGCGGCAAGGCGTACTGGACCGCGGCCGGTCTGCTCGGCGGCGACGTCGTGGAGACCAACAAGCCCGGCGGCGGCTGGTGGTTCTACAAGATGTACGCCGACATGGCCGGTAGTGACACCGTCAAGGTCACTCCGCCGGCCGCGACCACCATCGACAAACTGGAAGCCATCGCCGCCATCGACGACGGCCGCAAGCAGGCGCGCATCATCGCCGGCGGCGGCACGGCGACCGCGTTCGACGTGGTGGTCAACAACATCGACCCGGCGCTGTTCGGCTCCAAGGTCAACGTGACCCTGGCGGCGTCCACCTGGAGCGGCCAGAACTCCGACGCCCCGCCGCCGGTGGTGCTGCTCGACCAGGACTACACCCCGGTGAACGGCTCGCTGACCATCCCGGTCCGCGGGCTCGGCGTCACCGGCGACGGCGGGCCGAACATCGACCTGATGGCGGCGTACGAGATCGTGCTCTCGCCCGGCGGCGAAGGCACCCGCCAGTCGGTGACCCAGCCCTGGCGGGCCTCCTACGAAGCGGAGCTGGCCACTGTCACGGCGGGCACGGTGCAGACCTTCGGCACCGCGTCGAACTGGAACGCCGCGGCCACCTCCGGCACCCGACACGTCGGCAACCTCACCCAGAACACCAGCGCGGTGACGTTCAACGTGCCGAACGTGCCGGCGGCCGGGGCGTACAAGCTGAGCATTCTGTACGGCAACCAGACCGGTCAGCCGTCCCAGCAGGTGCTCACCGTCAACGGCGGTCAGGCCCAGTTCGTGGACTACCAGGCCACGCTGAACTTCCAGTGGCGGACCCGCAAGGACGTGGTGGTCCAGCTCCAGGCGGGCGCCAACGAGATCCGCCTGGCCAAGTCCCACCCCGAGCTGGGCGTCGCGGTCCAGCAGGCGACGATCGACCGCATCGACCTGGAGCCGGCCGTCACCAGCCCGGTCACCCGGGACTACGAGGCCGAGCGCGCGCAGACCAAGGGCGCGGCGACCTACGCCTACGACAAGCCCCAGCAGTCCGGGGCGGGCTACCTCACCCTCGGCAGCGGCGGCGAGGCCATGTTCTCGGTGTACGCCGAAGAGGACGGCTACTACGACCTGGTGTTCCGGCACAACAGCGCCGGGCAGCCCGGGGCGGTCACCGCGAACATCGGGCTCGACCGGCGCCCGGTCAGCGGCGGCGTGCTCCGCGCCAACACCGGCGGCGGCTTCTGGAAGACCGACAGCCACCGGCTGTTCCTGTCGGCGGGCATCAACCGGGTGACCGTCGAGCCCTCCGGCGCCACCCCGGTCAACCTCGACAAGGTGAGCGTGACCCGGGCGACCTCCGGGCCGCGGCCGGTGCAGTCGGTCGAGGCCGAGGCCGGCGCCCGGGCCGGTGCGGCCGTGGTGGAGAACCACGGCTACGCCTCCGGCGGCCAGTACGTCGCCTGGGTCGGACAGGGCCCGCAGAACCGGCTGACCCTCGACGTGAACGTGGACAAGGCGGGCGACTACCTGCTCGTCGTCCAGTACGCCAACGACGAGCGGAAGACCGGCCACGTCTACAACGCCGACATCATCTCGCGCCCCCTCGACGTCTCCGTCAACAGCGGGAACTCCAAGCGGTACTGGTTCAAGAACACCTGGTCCTGGGGCAACTGGTGGGCGCGCGGCGTGCCCGTCACGCTGAAGGCCGGCGCGAACTCGATCGCCCTGTACAACGACCCCGCCAACGGCGCGAAGGCCACCGGATGCCCGACACCGTGCATCCCCGAGCTGGACAGCCAGTGGGGTCCCAACCTGGACAAGTTCAGCATCGCGCCGATCAAGGTCGCCACCGAGAACGACACCCCGGTGGTCCCGCTGACCGTCACCGCCTCCCCCCGCTGCGTGGGCACCTCGACCTACCTGGCGGTCACGGCCGTCAACGACGCCTCCGTGCCGGCGACGATCACGCTGACCACCCCGTACGGGTCCAAGACCGTGGCCGACGTCGCCCCGGGCAAGCAGGCCTACCAGTCCTTCAACACGCGATCCGGCCAGCTCGCCGCGGGCGCGGTGACCGTGACGGGCACCGCGACGATCGGCGGCCAGCAGGTCACCACGCCCTACGACACCACCTACACCGCGACCAACTGCGGCTGAACGCCTCACTGAACCGGGGCCGGTCGGCTGGCCGGCCCCGGCCAGCAGGAAATGGAGCAAGCACATGAAAACCAAGACCCGGTTACTGGCTGTGTCGGTGCTCAGTCTCGGGCTGGTCGGCGTGGCCGTTCCCGCGATGGCGGCCGACGACCCGCCCAGCGACGGCATCGACGTCTCGGTCAACATCGAGCCCATCCGCGTTCCGGGTGAAGTGTCGATGACGGTGGCCGACAACAACGGGGTGACGCTGACGGAGAACGGCTCGGACGCCGCGGCCCGTCAGTTCACCGGTACCCTGCCGACGGTCACGGTGACCGACACCCGTCTGCCGGACGAGATCCCGGCCGGTGACTTCTGGGCGGTCGTGGGTCAGTCCAGCCAGTTCACCGCGGCCGACGATCCGGCCAAGACGATCGGTCCGGAGTACCTGGGCTGGGCTCCGCGTCTGCTGTCGGGTTCCTCGACCGGTGCGGTGGCGGCCGGTGAGCCGGTCTCCAGTGTCGTATCCGACGGCACCGGGGCTCCCGCCGTGGGTCTGCAGGGCCAGGAGCTGCTGGTCTCGACCGCCGACTCGGCCGAGGAGATCGGGACCCACCAGGTCAACGCCGACCTGGCACTGCGGACCCCGGCGGACGTCGCCGCCGGTGAGTACCACTCGACCCTGACGCTCTCGCTGTTCAACCAGTCCTGAAAGGCTCCGGGACGTGCGCGAGTTCGGCGCACGTCCCGGACCTGCGGCGGAACTTTAACCTGACGGCCTCAGCGCTGGAAGGTCACCCGTTCCGCCGTTTCGATCATCTGCCGGGAGAACCCGGCCGGTCCGAGCGTGCCGCCCATGGCGGTCCTGGTCTGGTCGACCAGCGCCCGCGCCCCCGGTCGAGGTCGAAGAACCGGATCGACTCCACCGGCAGCGGGCGACTGGTTGGCCTGACCTACGAGTATCGGAAGTTGACCGAGACCGCGAAGTTCTTTATCGCCTTGCTGCCGGCCTCGACGAGGGTACGCACGGTCCGGCCCTTCAGGTCGACGACGACGATCGCCTTGTCCTCGTCCGAGGGGAAGCAGACGATGTGCTCCTCGTCGTACCAGCCGATGAAGCCGGTGCAGTCGGAGGAGAATCTCGTCCTTTCCTGGCCGTTCGCGGTGTCCCAGACGCACAGTTCCTCGTCTGAACCGATGCAGAAGGAGATGAAGGAGGCGCCGGACGGCGTGAAAAGCCCGCGGGCGTCGTCCCACGTAGGGTCGCTCACGTTGGTGATGTCGCGGAGCACCTTTCCCTGGAGACTGTAGAAGCGCAGGCCCTTGGTCTTCCCGGTCTTGAAATAGGCGACGACTCCCTTGTCCTCCCCGTCCCAGCCGAACGAGCTGGATGCGATGGTCGGATCATTGATCTTGACCACCTTGGCCTTCTTCTTGGCGACGTCGACCACGATGAAGCCCACGTTCACCCACTTCGAGCCCTTCTTCTGCCGTGCGGTCAGCAGCAGGCGCTTGCTGTCCCGGGACCAGTGGGGGCGCCATTCCTCCTGAGGGCTGGGAACGGTTTTCACCTTGGTCACGCGGCCGGACTCCATATTGATGATGTCCACCGAGTCGTACCCGCTATAGAACTTTCGCGGAGTCCCGGCGCCGTACTTTCCATTCGGCGAGACTTCGACCGAGAAATACTGCGTCCGTTTCTTGAATGACTTGTCGTACGAGCTTCTGATGTAGACGGCTTTTGTGTTCCCCTTGGAGTCCGACATGGTGTAGCTCACCAGGCTGGCGGCGTCGTCGGGGTGGTCGTAGAGGGTGGCGGAGAGGCCGGGGAGTTTCCTCTTCTCGAGCGCTGTCGTGGGGACAGCGTCGGTCGGCGTGGGGCTGGGCGCCGGGGTGGGGCTCACGGCGGACATTCCGGCCGCAGCCTGGCCGCCTCCCTGAGCTGGAGCCGTAGGTGTGAGCGAGGTGTGGGTCCTGGCGGCGTCACCGGTCACGCCCTGCCCGCCCGCGGAGGAGAGAACGAGCGCGGTGGTGGCGACGGCGACCACGGCGACAGCGCCGGCGGAGATGGCCTTGGCGTAAGGGCGGCGCAGGTAGTTGCCAAACGCGGAAACCGGGCCGGTGACCGCCTCCGGCTCCGGTCCGGTTTGCGGCTCCTCATGGGTGGCACCGGCTAATGATGCTGCGGGCAGCGGCGACAGGGGCATCGGAGGCGAGGCGGGGGGCTGCCATGCCTGCGGCGAGTACCTCTTGGTCTCCGTGGTCCGGTCGAAGGCGTCGCCCGGATTCACGGCGGGTGGCGTCGGCGTGGGGCCGGACTGTTCGAGCAGGGCCTCGATGACCTGCTGGGCGGTCGGGCGCTGGGTGGGATCCTTGCTGAGGCAGGACACCACGAGGTCCCGCAGCCTGCCCTCGATGTTCTCGATTGCTGGTTCGGTGTTGAGGATGCGGTTGATCACCACGGGTAAGGTGTCGCCGGCGAAGGGGGAACGGCCCGTCGCCGCGTACGCCATGGTGCTGGCCCAGGCGAACATGTCGACGGCCGGGCCGACATCCTTGCCGTGGAACTGTTCCGGGGCCATGAAGGCGGGCGTTCCGATCGGCACCGAGGTCAGCGACGAGGTGACGTCCAGCGCGCGGGAGATGCCGAAGTCGATGACCCGCGGCCCGTCGGGGCCCATGAGCACGTTCGGGGGCTTGAAGTCGCGGTGCACGATCCCCGCTCTGTGGATCGCCGCGAGCGCGGTGGCCGTGCCGATCGCGAGACGGTGGAGCGCGTTCCCCCTGATCGGGCCCGACGCGAGAATACTCTGCTGGAGCGAGGGGCCCTCGATGTACTCGCTGACGATGTACGGCCGCTCGTGTTCCACACCGGTGTCGATAATCTGCGCCGTACAGAAGGGCGCCACCCGCTTGGCCGCCTGCACCTCCCGCAGGAACCGCTGGATGCTGACCTTGTCCCCGGTCAGATCGGGGCGGATCCACTTGACCGCCACCGCCTCACCGGAAGCCCCGACCGCGTGGTAGACGGTGCCCTGCCCACCCGTCCCGAGCCGACCGGTGAGCGTGTACGAACCGATGCGCGGCGGGTCGCCCGCGACAAGTGGGGAAAGATCCGGCACCCGCCAATTCTCATGGATCGCTCCATACACAACCAGGCATCAAGGCGACGATTGTTATCCGAATGGTGCGTAGATCCCCGCCGTTGCCGATCCGCTGGACCGCCGTGCCGGACGGGCGGCCGAAGGTGTCGCCCTCCGGCGTTCGACCAGCTCGGCTACCGTGCCCGCTCGGCCGTCGAGGGCGCGTACTCCAGGTCTACAAGGGCGTGTAGTGCGACATGTCCACATTGACAGGCAAGTGACGGCTTGCCTATTGTCTTCGCATGGGCGATGTCTTCAAGGCCCTGGCCGACCCCACCCGGCGGACCATTCTCGACGAGCTGACCGAGCGCGACGGCCAGACCCTGTTCGAGATCTGTGTCCGCCTGACGAGTCGACATCAGCTGAGCCTGACCCGGCAGGCCGTATCCCAGCATCTGGCGGTGCTGGAGGAGGCCGGGCTGATCACGACGCGCAAGCAGGGGCGATACAAGTTCCACCACCTCGACACCACTCCGCTGGCCGCCATCTTCGAGCGGTGGCCGGTCACCAGAAAAGGACAGACACCGTGAAGATCTACGTCACCAGCGTGTTCGTGGACGACCAGCAGAAGGCCCTCGACTTCTACACCGAGGTGCTCGGCTTCACCAAGAAGCACGACATCCCACTGGGCGAGGCCCGGTGGCTGACGGTCGTCTCACCGGAGGACCCCAAGGGCACCGAACTGCTCCTGGAGCCGGACGGGCACCCCGTGGTCAAGCCGTACAAGGAGGGCCTGGTCGCCGACGGCATCCCGGCCGCCTCCTTCCAGGTCGAGGACGTGAAGGCGGAGTACGAACGGCTCCGCGGCCTGGGGGTGACGTTCACACAGGAGCCGATGCAGGCAGGCCCGGTGACCATGGCAACCTTCGACGACACCTGCGGCAACCTGATCCAGATCGTGACCCCGGCCTAAGGACGCTGGTACCCACAGGGCACTTCGTTGCCCGATTCGTCATAGACGGTGGCCTCGTGGGCGGCGTTCACGTAGACGCTGACACCCTGGTCGTGGAAGACGACGTCGAAGGGCGGGTCGTCGGAAGGCGGATGCTCAGAATCGTCGGCGACGATCGTGAACGTCTCCTGGGGCTTCATCCAGTGGTCTCTACCCCACGGCTCGATCCAGACCCCGAGTATCGCCGCAGTGTCGTTGTTCAATCTGAGCTTCGACATGGCCGCAGATTAGCGAGCCTGTCAGTCCCGTCGCCCAGGGCGCGGTCACGGCATGCGGCTGCCGGGGGAGTCGCGGCAGGTCGGGCAGAGTTGGCGTCGGTCAGGCGCCAACTTCCGCCTGGCCGACGCCAGCCAGACGGCCGCCGGGGTGAAGGCTGGCTTGTCACCGAAGACGGCCGAGTTCGGCGGCCAAGCGCTTGGACCTCCCGGTTCAGCCGTTCGGGTTGAGTGGGGTCATCCTCGGGCTTCACGTGATCGGTGGTCCACGGATTAGCGATCATGCGCTCGACCTGCTGCCGTAGGGGATCGACCTCAGGAGGAGCGGCGTTTCCGGGAAAGATGCCTGCTCAGAGGCTTATGTGCAGTCCCAAAAGTGCGGAACACGAATCTTATTCGTAATGTATTTGTAAAGCCTTGGTAACAGTTCGACGCCCGACTCTGGTGCGACGTCATGTGAACGCTAACAATCTCATCGATGTCCCCTTAGGTGAGCGGCTTCGCGCGGCTCCAGGTGCTGCGGCGCGGGCTGCGCAGCGCTTGGCACTGTCCTGTCCGAATGGCCTGTCGCGCCCGGAAGCGGCGTGGAAAGGGAGTAGTACAAGCTGAAATTGTTAACGTTAACATGCCGCGACGAGATCACGCGCTCACACGAGGGCCAAGCTTGCAAGTGAAGGGAAGACGGGCCATGACGGAATCCGAGATGTCAGGAGTGAGCCGCCGCACATTCGTGCGTGCATCGGCCATCGGTGTGGCGCTAGCCGTGACGAACAAGGCTGTTCCGGCGACCGCGGCGGAGACCACAGCCGTAGGGGTTACTGAGTCTTTGGCCGGGATCCCGTACGTCGGCGCCGGAAGCAACACCACGATCAGGCCGTTCTGGCTGCACGAGGTCAGCCTGCACTCCGGTCTGTTACAGGAGAAGCGCGACCGGATGAAGGCGTTCCTACAGGCCTTCGACGAACGCCGCTTCCTCATGCTCTTCAACAACCAGGCCGGCCGGCCCAACCCGGCGGGCCTGACGGTGCCCGGCGGCTGGGAGGACGGTGGGTTGCTGAGCGGGCACTGGGCCGGCCACTACATGAGCGCCCTCGCCCAGGCCTACGCGGACCAGGGCCAGCAGGTCTTCAAGACCAAGCTCGACTGGATGGTCGACGAACTCGCCGCGTGCCAGGCCGCCATCACCGCGCGGATGGGTTCCTCCGGCGGTGGCGGCGGTGGTGGCCAGGAGCCCGCCATCGACCGGGTCGCGGGACGTTTCGGCAACGGTCTGCGCCTCAACGGCGGCAGCAACGCCGAGCACATCCGTCTCCCTCAGGAGGCGGTGTCCCAGCTCACCAACTTCACGATCGCGACCTGGGTCAACCTCGCCGCGGCACAGAGCTGGAGCAGGATCTTCGACTTCGGTCAGAACACCACGGTCAACATGTTCCTGACCGCCCGCTCGGGTGCGACCGGAAACCCGCCCCGGTTCGCCATCACCGTCGGCGGCAGCGGCCAGGAGCAGCAGATCAACGGCACGACGGCGGTGCCGACCGGGCAGTGGGTCCACTTCGCCGTCACCCTCTCGGGCACGGTCGGCACGCTGTACGTCAACGGCTCACCCGTCGGCACGAACAACAGCATGACGCTCAACCCGACCAACCTCGGCGTCCCCGGCAACGTCTGGATCGGCCGGTCCCAGTACGGCGACCCGATGCTCAACGCCACCATCGACGAGTTCCACATCTTCGACCGCGCCCTCAGCCAGGCGGAGATCCAGTCCCTCCAGAGCTCCGCCGCGGGATCCACGGGAGGCGGGAACATCGCCTGGTACCGCTTCGACGAGGAGAGCGGAGCGACCGCCCTCGACTCCTCACCCAACCACCGCGACGCCGGCATCGTCGCCATCACCTCGGGCAACACGGGTCTTTGGACGCCCGTCTACCCCGGCTATCTCGGGGCCATCCCGGAGGACGCCGTCATCCGGCTGGCGCCGCCCCGGTTCGCCGTCTACGGCAGCAACCAGAGCACCAACGTCTGGGCGCCCTGGTACACCCAGCACAAGATCATGCGGGGTCTGCTGGACGCGTACTACCTGACCGGCAACGAGAAGGCCCGCGAGGTCGTCACCAAGATGGCGGACTGGGCACACCTCGCCCTGACCACCGGCGACAAGACCCACCCGCAGTACCAGGGACCCATCACCAGGGACAACCTCAACTACATGTGGGACACCTACATCGCCGGTGAGTACGGCGGCGCCAACGAGATCTTCCCGGAGATCTACGCGCTGACCGGTGACGCCAAGCACCTCCAGACGGCGAAGTGCTTCGACAACCGGGAGTCCCTCTTCGGCGCCTGCGTCGAGAACCGGGACATCCTGGTGGTGACCAACCCCGCCCCCCTCGGCCGCCGTCGCCCGGCCCGGCTGCACGTCAACCAGCACGTGCCCAACTTCACCGGCTACATGCGGATCTTCGAGCAGACCGGCGACCAGGAATACCTCCAGGCGGCGAAGAACTTCTTCGGCATGATCGTTCCGCACCGCATGTTCACGCACGGCGGTACCGGCGGAAACTACCCGGGCTCCAACAACAACATCGAGATGTTCCAGAACCGGGACAACATCGCCAACGCGATCGCCCAGGGCGGCGCGGAGACCTGCTCCATCTACAACGTCTCCAAGCTGGCCCGCAACCTCTTCTTCCACACCCAGGACCCGGCCTACATCGACTACTACGAGCGGGCCCTGTTCAACCAGCTCGCCGGATCGCGAGCCGACTCGACCAGCACGGCCAACCCGCAGGTCACCTACTTCCAGCCGCTGACCCCGGGCGCGAGCAAGTCCTACGGCAACACCGGCACCTGCTGCGGGGGAACCGGGCTGGAGATCCACACGAAGTACCAGGACGCCGTCTACTTCAAGTCCGCCGACGGTTCGGCCCTCTGGGTCAACCTCTTCGTGCCGTCGACCGTGACCTGGGCGGAGAAGAACTTCTCCGTGACCCAGGAGACGAACTTCCCCCGCCAGGCCGGCACCAAGCTCACCGTCAACGGCAGCGGCAGCCTCGACATCAAGCTGCGGGTTCCCAAGTGGGCCAACAGCGGCTACACCGTGCGGATCAACGGAGCCGTGGCGCCGATGCAGACCCCGGTGCCGGGCACCTACGTGACCCTGAGCCGCAACTGGCACTCCGGGGACACCATCGAGATCTCCATGCCGTTCAGCATCCGGATCGAGCGCGCCATCGACCGGCCGGACACCCAGTCGATCATGTGGGGACCGCTGCTCATGCCGATCGTCGGCAACCCCGGCGGCGGCAACTACCGTGAGCTGACGCTCTACCGGTACCTCAAGCGGGACGGCGACTACTCGCGGGCGGCCATCACGGCGGCCGGGACCAGCGCGGCGGGAGACCCCCTCTTCACGACGCACGGGTTCAACCTGCGCCCGTGGTACGTCGGGGACACCCAGACCCACTCCGCGTACTTCCGCCGGGTGGAGCCGAAGATCGTCTTCGGAAGCATCGACTCCGGCGTTCCCAACGTGAAGCGCAACGACGGGCTGCCCAACTACGACGTCCCGGTCACCGGCATCACCTCGCCCGGCACGGACGGTCTGACCTTCCTCGACGTGGTCTGGGACAGCGCGCCGTTCGCCACCCACGACGCGTTCGTCGCCAAGGTCACCCAGACGGCCACGGCGTTCGTGGCGGCCGGGCACCTGACCAGCGCGCAGAAGGACGCGGTGGTGGCGGCCGCCGTGAGCGCGCGGAGCGAACTGGCGCCGGCCGCGGAGGTGCCGGTCACGGTCACCGCCGAGGGACGGTGCATCGGCAACTCGGCCTACGTGGCGGTACGCGTGACGAACGATCACGACGGGCCCGTGGACGTGGTGGTGGAGACGCCCTACGGCTCGAAGTCCTTCGTCAACCTCGCCCCGGGCAAGTACGCTTACCAGTCCTTCGCGGTCCGCGCGCCGCAGGTCGCCGCCGGTGAGGTCACGATCCGCGTCACCGGGACCATCGACGGGAGAAGCGTGATGTCCGAGCTCGTCCAGCAGTACGCCGCCGCGTCCTGCGGCTGATCGGATGGCCGGGCTCCGCGGATCCACGACCGCAGCTGAACTCAACGAAGGTGGCACATGACTGTCGAGTTCAGGCCGTCGGAGCTGTGGGAGCCTGACACGCGCCGCGACCCGCACGCGTTCTACGCCCGCGTGCGGGTCGCCGGCCGGCCCGTCCCGCAAATCGACCCCGCCGGCAACCGGTTCTGGGTCGTGGCCCGCCATGCCGACGTCCTCGAGGGCCTGCAGCACCCGGCGATCGGCCACGAGGTGCTCAAGCACCAGGCCCAGGACCTGCCGGTGGCCCACTGGCAGAGCGAGGCCGAGCGGATCGCGGCGCGCCAGCTCATCTCCCTGGATCCACCTGACCACACCCGGCTGCGCGGGCTCGTCAGCAAGGCGTTCACGGCCCGCATGGTCGCGAAGCTGGAGTCGTGGATCGCCGACGTCGCCGACCAACTGGTCGCCCGTGCTCTCCGGCTCGGCACCTTCGACGGCGTGGCCGACCTGGCCGATCCGCTGCCGGTCAACGTCATCGCCCAGCTCGTGGGGGTCCCCGAGGAGGACCGCGCACAGTTTCGCGACTGGTCGGCGACCATCGTCTCCGCGGCCGACCACGACGCCGCCGCCACGCTGGCGTTCGCCGCCTACATCGACGACCTGGCCGCGCGCCGCAGAGCGGCCCCCGAGGACGACCTGCTCTCCGAGCTCGTCGCCCTGGAGGCGCAGGGCGACGCCCTCGACCGCGACGAGCTCGTCGCGATGGTGCAGCTCCTGCTCATCGCCGGCCAGGAGACCACGGTCGACGTCATCGTCAACGGCATCCGGCTCCTGCTCACCCATCCTGAACAGTGGCAGGACCTCCTCGCCGACCCGTCACTGGCGAGTGCGGCCGTCGAGGAGACGCTGCGGTTCCGCGGGCCGGTCGAGATCGTCCCGCCGCGCTTCACCTTCCGCGAGATCGACCTCGCAGGGGGCACGATCCCGGCGTTCGAGCGCGTCGGCCTGTCCCTGTGGGGCGCCAACAGGGACCCCGCGGTCTTCGACGATCCGGACGTGTTCGACATCCATCGCTCAGACGTCCATCGCCACATCGCCTTCGGCCACGGGATCCACTTCTGCCTGGGCGCATCCTTGGGCCGTCTCGAAGCGCGCATCATGTTCGACCGCATCGCCCGCGAACTTCACCGGCTACAGCTCGCGGTGGACCCTGACGAACTGGACGGCTTCCGCCTGCACTGGGGCACCCTGCCGCTGCGGATCAGGCCCTGACACGGAGGTCCAGAGCGATGTCGGTGATCATGTCTTCCTGGCCGCCGACCAGTCGGCGGCGGCCGACCTCGGTGAGGATCGCGCGGGTGTCGACGCCGTAGCGGGCGGAGGCGGCTTCGGCGTGGCGGAGGAAGCTGGAATAGACCCCGGCGTAGCCGAGGGTGAGGGTTTCCCGGTCCACGCGGACCGGGCGGTCCTGCAGTGGTCTGACGAGGTCGTCGGCGGCGTCCATCAGCTGGTACAGGTCGCACCCGTGCTCCCAGCCGAGCAGGTCGGCCACCGCCACCAGCACCTCCAGGGGGGCGTTTCCGGCGCCCGCGCCCATGCCGGCCAGGGACGCGTCGACCCGGTGGCAGCCGTTCTCCACCGCGACGACCGAGTTGGCCACCCCGAGGCTGAGGTTGTGGTGGGCGTGGATGCCGATCTCGGTCTCCGGGCGCAGCGCGTCGCGGTAGGCCCGGACGCGCTCGCGCACGCCGTCCATGGTCAGGCCGCCGCCCGAATCGGTCACGTAGACGCAGTGCGCCCCGTACGACTCCATCAGCGTGGCCTGCGCCGCCAGCACGTCCGGCGGGGCCATGTGGGCCATCATCAGGAAGCCGGCCACGTCCATGCCCAGTTCGCGGGCGGTCGCGATGTGCTGGGCGGAGATGTCGGCCTCGGTGCAGTGGGTGGCGATCCGCACGGAGGTGACGCCGAGGGCGTGGGCGAGGCGCAGATCCTTGACGGTGCCGATGCCGGGCAGCAGCAGCGTGGTCAGCTTCGCCTGCCGTACGGCGCCGGCCACCGCTTCGATCCACTCCGCGTCGGCGTGCGCGCCCGGCCCGTAGTTGAAGCTGCCGCCGGACAGGCCGTCGCCGTGGGCCACCTCGATGGCGGCCACTCCGGCGGCGTCGAGCGCTTGGGCGATCAGCACGGCCTGATCGAGGGTGTAGCGGTGGCGGATGGCGTGCATGCCGTCCCGCAGGGTCACGTCCTGGACGTAGATCTTCGTCATGCGGTGGCCTCCGTCCTCAGTTCGGCGATGCGCTCCGCCGTACGGAGCGCGGCCGAGGTCATGATGTCGAGGTTGCCCGCGTAGGCGGGCAGGTAGTGGGCGGCACCCTCCACCTCGAGGAACACGCTCACCTTGACGCCGCCCTTGCTGCCCGGCGCCAGTGTCCAGACCGGCTCCTCGGCGTCGATCGGGCTGAACTGGACCCGCTGTTTGAGCCGGTAGCCGGGGACGTACTCCTGGACACGTGCCACCATCTCCTCGACGGCGCCGGCCACCGCCGCCTCGTCGCAGTCGTCGACGAGGCAGTAGACGGTGTCCCGCATGATCAGGGGAGGCTCCGCCGGGTTGAGGATGATGATCGCCTTGCCGCGGTCCGCGCCGCCCACCCGTTCGATCGCCCGGCTGGTGGTCTCGGTGAACTCGTCGATGTTCGCCCTGGTTCCCGGGCCCGCCGATCTGGAGGCGATGGAGGCCACGATCTCGGCGTAGCGTACGCGCGTCCGCGAGGAGACCGCGGCCACGATGGGGATCGTGGCCTGGCCGCCGCAGGTCACCATGTTCAGGTTGGGCGCGGTCAGGTGCTGGTCGAGGTTGACCGACGGCACCACGTAGGGGCCGATGGCCGCGGGGGTGAGGTCGATGATCCGCTTGCCGTGTTCCTGGACGACGGCGCTGTTGCGCAGGTGCGCCTTGGCCGAGGTGGCGTCGAGGACGACGTCGACCTCGGCGAACCCCGGCAGGCCGACCAGGCCGTCAACGCCTTCCGCGGTGACGGCGAGTCCGCGTCTGCGGGCCCGGGCCAGGCCGTCCGAGCCGGGGTCGATGCCGGCCATCGCCACGACCTCCGTCGTGCGCGACAGCAGCGCCTTGTACATGAGGTCGGTGCCGATGTTCCCCGACCCGATGATCGCGATTTTCACTGGTCGTTCACCGTTCCTGGTTCTCCGAAGTGGGGCCGAAGACCGCGGTCACCGAGCCGACGCCCTCGATGCGCGCCTCGAACACGTTCCCCGGCGCCACGGGCACCACGGGGCCGAGTGCGCCGGTCAGCACGATGTCCCCGGCCCGCAGCGGGAAGTCCGTGCCGCCGAGGGTGTTGGCCAGCCAGGTGGCCGCGTTGAGCGGGTGACCCAGGCAGTCGGCCCCGGTGCCGGAGGAGACCTCCGCGCCGTCGCGGGTCATCCGCATCGCCGCCGTTCTCAGGTCCAGGCCGCTCAGGGCGACGGGAGAGTTCCCGAGGACGAAGCCGCCGCTGGAGGCGTTGTCCGCGATCGTGTCGGCCAGGGTGATGTCCCAGTCCGTGATGCGGGAGTCCACGATCTCGACGGCCGGGAGCAGGAACTCGACCGCGCGGATCACATCGGCCACGGTGAAGGGGCCGCCGACCAGGTCCGTGCCGATCACCAGCGCGATCTCCGCCTCGGCTCTGGGCTGGAGGAACCGGCCGTAGGGGATGGGCAGGCCCTCGGGGTGGCACATGTCGGCGAAGAGCACGCCGAAGTCGGGCTGGTCGATGCCGAACTGGCGCTGCACCGCCGGGTTGGTGATGCCGATCTTCCGCCCCACCGGCCGTCGGCCCTCGGCCAGCGCCCGCCGGGTGTTGATCTCCTGTACGGCGTACCCCTCGGCCGCCGTGCCGATCAGGTCCCGGACGGGAGCACACGGGCGGCCGGACGTCGCGGCCGCCAGCAGCCGATCCGCCGCCTTGAGGTGTTCGGACCGCTGGTCGTTCATCTGCTGCTCCTGCGGGGTTGAGGATAGACGGAGGCAGAGGTCCGTGTACCGGAACCGAAAGCTGAACAGAACGCGGTCACGTCCCACGGGCGCTCGTATACCAGCGGGTCAGAGGCCCTGCCACCGGTTCCATTGGTACCGGCGCACGCTTCGCCTGCACAACAATGAGTTCCGTGAGACGGAACGAAGAGCGGCTCTCGATGCTGGAAAAGACATGGCTGATGCTGGACGCGTTCCGGCCGACAGGGGGCCCGCTGCGCCTGGTGGACATCGCCCACCGGTGCCAGCTGCCCAAGTCGACGGCCCTGCGCCTACTGAACGACCTCACCGAGCTGGGCGTGGTCGTCCGGCGGGACGGCCGCTACCTGCTGGGCCGGCGGCTGTTCGAACTCGGCAGCATCGTCCCGCTCGAACGGGACCTGCGGCACGCCGCGCTGCCGTTCATGCACGACCTCTTCGAGGCCACCCGCGAAACGATCCACCTGGGGGTGCGCGACGGGCTGGACGTGGTGTACGTGGAGAAGATCCGCGGCCACGAGTCGCTGTCCCTGCCGTCCGCCGTCGGGGGGCGGCTACCGCTCACCTGCACCGGCGTGGGGAAAGTGCTGCTGGCCTACTCCGGCCAGGAACTCCTCGACGAGGTCTTCTCCCGGCCACTGCGCAGACTAACGCCGCGCTCGATCGTGGACGCGGGGCGCCTGGAGGAGGAGATCGGGCAGATCCAGGTCCAGGGCCTGGCGTACGAGCGTGAGGAGGCGCAGCTCGGCAACGCCTGCATCGCCGCACCGATCTTCAGAGGGGGGAGGGTGGTGGCCGCGCTGTCGGTCTCGCTGCCGGTGGCCCGTTTCCAACCCGCCCGGCTGGCCCCCGCGGTGAAGACCGCCGCGCTGGGCGTCTCACGAGTCCTGGTCAAGTCGCTATGACCCCGCTTGACCTTGACACGGTGAGAAGGTCTTCACTGTTGCCAAGGAGGTGGTCCCGATGGCCATGCCGCAACAGGACACGGACATGATTCGAGCTTTCCAGGGGCTGGAGGACAGCAGCTCGTCAGTGCGGCTGCGGGCAGCGCTGGCGGTCGGGACGACCCCTGACCCGCGGTTTATCGACAAGCTCGTCGAACGATGCGCGATCGAGCCCGAATTCTATGTG
The DNA here is from genome assembly GCF_018476525.1 of Acrocarpospora catenulata. GTDB lineage: Bacteria > Actinomycetota > Actinomycetes > Streptosporangiales > Streptosporangiaceae > Acrocarpospora > Acrocarpospora catenulata. Next base: position 2,843 of record NZ_JAHCST010000009.1, on the reverse strand, counting down.
CGCGACATGCTGACGTGGGCACTCACCCGCCACCCGGCGTCGATGACGGTCCCGGTGCTTCTCGAGGAAGTCCGCTCGGAGCGTGCGCAGGCACGGAGCCAGGCATTGCACACGCTGTCCAAGATCGGGGATCGGCAGGCGTGGCCGGCGATCACACGGGCGCTTCTGTCCGACGCCGACGACGAGGTGGCGCGGAGCGCTTGGCGGGCAGCGGTCGTGCTCGTGCCCGAAGGTGAGGAGCCCGAGTTGGCCGCGGTGTTGTCGACACAGCTCGGGCGCGGCGAACGTGAGATGCAGCTGAGCCTCAGCCGGGCGCTGATCGCGCTCGGTGAGGTGATCATGCCAACGCTGCGCGCAGCGATGACGGATGTCGACCCACGGGTGCGCGCGCACGCGATCGCCACGGAACGGCTGTTGCGCGACCCGGATGCCGCGTTCGGGTTCGCGATCGAGGAGGCGAAGCGCGTCGTGGCCCTCGGCGGCGCCGGCAAGGAGGGATGATGGGCAGTGTTGATCGGTGAGGTGGCACGGCGGTCCGGGGTCAGCGCCCGCATGCTCAGGCACTACGACTCGCTCGGCCTGGTGCGGCCCACGGGTCGTAGCGATTCCGGCTATCGCGAGTACTCCAGCGAGGACATCCGGCGGATCTTCCATATCGAGAGCCTGCGGTCATTGGGGCTGTCGCTGCGTGAAGTCAGGCGCGCGTTCGATGATCCTGACTTCACGCCTTCAGAGCTCGTCGACGACCTCATCCGCCAGACGCGAGAACGCATCGCGGCTGAGACGGAGCTGCTCACGCGACTGCGTCGGATCGGGGCCGCGGAACCCGCGGGCTGGGAGGACGTCCTCCAGATCGTCGCACTCCTGCAGGCGCTGGGGTCGAAGAGCGCCGGCAAGCGCCAGCGCGCGGCCTTGTCCTCGGTCGAAGAGGTTCCGGTGCCAGTGGAAGCACTGGTCGAGGCAGCGCTGAGCGAGACGGACCCGAACGTCGCCGGGGCCCTTCGATGGGCTTTGGCGCAATCGGGCGATGCCGGATTGGCACTGCTGGCGGAGGGCCTCGGCTCACCAGTGGCCGAGGTGCGCAAACGTGCCGTCCAGTCCATCGTCGAGATTCCCGACGGTGAGGCGACCGCGCTGCTGCGGGACGCCCTCACCAACCCCGACATCGTGGTCCGCAGGTATGCGGCCCTGGAACTCGGGGCACGTGGCGTAGCCGACGCGGTCCCGACGCTCGTCGACATGGTCGTCGAGGGGACGAACGACGTCGACGCAGCCGATGCACTGAGCGCGCTGGCGAGTCGTCCCGCGTCGGCGGACCAGATCGCTACCAGGCTCGTTGATCGCCTCGCCCACGGCACCGTTGAATCTTCCGCACGTCGACGGCTGACCCAGGCGCTCGCGGGCATCCCGGGGACCATGGCGTCACGAGCCCTGGCAGATCTGTCACAGGACGAAGACCGTGTCGTTGCGCTTACCGCGGCATACATTATCGGGATACGCGGATAACGGATCTTCCCTGGGTGCTGTGTGCCCTCGACGAAGGGCCGTCCGCTCGTCACCACTCCGGAGTAGACCGAGGAGCCCACGTGGCCGATTCGCCCCCCGACGGCCCCGAGGCGCCCGGTGATGTTGATCTGGTCGGGCGCGACGGCGATCTTCTCCTGCTCCGGTCCTTCGTGGATCGGGCCCGGCACGCGGGCGGTGCGCTGCTGCTGTACGGCGAGCCCGGTGTCGGCAAGACGGCGTTACTCGACGCGGCGGCCGCGTACGCCGAGGGGGCAGGCACGCGGGTGGTCCGGGCGTCGGGCACGCAGTTCGAGGCGGCCCACAGCTTCTCCACTCTCCATCAGGCCATGTATCCGATGGCGGGCAACCTCGACGCGTTACCCCCGGCACACCGCAGAGCGCTCGGCGTCGCGCTGGGTCTGGAAGCCGGTTCCCCGCCCGGCCTCCTGGTGATCGCGAACGCGGCGCTGGCGCTGCTGTCGCACGCGGCGGCGACCCGGCCCGTCCTGCTGGTCGTCGACGACCTGCCCTGGCTGGACCGGGCCAGCGCGATGGTCCTGGCCACCGTCGCCCGCCGGGTCTCGGGAACCAGGGTCGGCTTCCTGGCCGCGTACCGATCCGGCGACGAGAGCTTCTTCGACCGTGCCGGCCTGCCGAACAACGAGGTCCGGCCGCTGGAGCGGGAGGCCGCGGCCGCGCTGGTGGCCCACCGGTTCCCGGCGCTCGTGCCCGTGGTGCGGCAGCGGCTGCTGGCGGAGGCGCAGGGCAACCCGCTGGCGCTGCTCGAACTCCCGCTCGCACTGTCCGGCGGGCAACAGTCCGGCATCGCCCGGCTGCCGGACGTGCTGCCGTTGAGCGGCCGCCTCCAGGCGGCGTTCGAGTCGAGGGTCGGCGGGCTGCCGGAGCCGGCCCGGCAGGCGCTGCTGCTGTCCGTACTGGACGGCACCGGCAGCCTGGGCACGCTGGCCGCGCTGGGCGCCGACCCGGCGGCGCTGGCCCCGGCCGAGCGCCTCGGCCTGGTCACCGTGGACGAACAGGCAGGCCGGGTGACCTTCCGCCATCCGCTGACGCGTTCTGCGGTCGTCAACCGGTCCACGGCCGACGAACGGGTGCGCGCGCACGCGACGCTCGCCGAGCGGCAGCCGGACAGCCCGGAGCGCCGGGCCTGGCATCTGGCGCACGCCACGGTCGGCCCGGACGAGCGGGTGGCGCGGCTGCTGGAGGACGCGGCCCACGCGATCCGCAGCCGCGGCGACGCGGCCGGTTCCGTCACCGCCCTGCTGCGGGCCGCCGACCTCAGCCCGGTCGGCGCCGACCGGAGCCGGCGGGTCCCCGCG
>NZ_JAHCST010000089.1 GCF_018476525.1 Acrocarpospora catenulata | reverse complement strand
TGCCCCTCGCCCCACTGCCCCTCGCCCCACTGCCCCTCGCCCCACTGCCCCTCGCCGCGCTCCCCGTCACCGCGTTGCCCCTCACCGCGTTGCCCCTCACCGCGTTGCCCCTCACCGCGTTGCCCCTCACCGCGTTGCCCCTCACCGCGTTGCCCCTCACCGCGTTGCCCCTCACCGCGTTGCCCCTCACCGCGACGAGCCTTTCTACGCCTGTTTCCGCCACTCCCAGACCCTTCGCGAGCACCCTCAGCAGGCTCACGCTCCCCTACGCCGCCAAGCCCGCTGGCACCCCACCCCCACCCAGGCTCAGCGAGCCCTTCCGTACCGTCCGGCCAACCACGCCTATCCCCTCTCCGGCCGCCGCCGACTCCAGGCTGTGGAAGTCCCCCTCTACGCCCTTTTACGCCACGCCCAGACCCCTCACGAGCGCCCCCGCCGCCTTCACGCTCTCCTACGCCGCCAAGCCCGGCATCCCACTCCCACCAAGGCTCAGTGGGGCCGGTGGGGCCTTCTCCCCCCTCCGGCCAGCCACGCTCATCCCCTGCCCGGCCGCTGCCGCCGACTCCGGGCTGTTCGTCTGATCCGCCGGCAATCCAGTCGTGTGGGTTCATGATCCTTAACCGATGTCTGTCACGCCGCTATTGCCGCGCCGCAGGGTCCCTTCAGAGCCGCCCCTGACCCGTCCAGCGCACTCTCCTGCCCCGCCCCGATAAGCGGATAAGCCCCGCCAGCCGAAGCAGCCATAGCGCCCGAAAGGATCCGGTTCAGCCGATTGGGTGACTCAGCGACTCGTGAATCAACGCCCCATGGACCCAATCGAAGTCGGCCAGTCAGTAATCGGCCGATTGGGCCGAAGCTGCCGAAGCGGCGGGAGCCGGGCGTGGCCAGAACTGGAATGCCCAAGGCTGACCGGAGAACAGCTGACCGGAGAACAAAGGGCCGGGAGTAGGACCAAGGCAGGTAAGTAGGACCGAGGCGAGCGTGGAGCCCAAAGCTGGCGATGAAGCCCGAGGCTGGGCGGTCTCCTGGCCTCCCACTGGGATGAGCGGGAGGCCAAGAGGTTGGCCTGGAAGCCAGAAATGTGCGTCGGTGGCCGTCAGACGTCGCCGGGCTTGATGGCGGCGGACTTGGTGCGGCCGGAAGGAGCGGCCGCGGCCGGCTGAGGGGCCGCGGGAGGGGTGGGGGTGTCGATTCGAGGCCCGACGCCGAGCTTTTCCTTGATCTTCTTTTCGATCTCGTTGGCCACGTCGGGGTTGTTCTTCAGGAAGTTACGGGCGTTCTCCTTACCCTGGCCAAGCTGGTCGCCCTCGTAGGTGTACCAGGCGCCCGCCTTACGAACGAAGCCGTGCTCGACACCCATGTCGATCAGGCCACCCTCACGGGAGATGCCGTGCCCGTACAGGATGTCGAAGTCGGCGACCCGGAAGGGCGGAGCCATCTTGTTCTTGACGACCTTCACCCGGGTCCGGTTACCAACCGGCTCGGTGCCGTCCTTGAGGGTCTCGATACGGCGCACATCCAGCCGAATCGACGCGTAGAACTTGAGCGCCTTACCACCGGTCGTGGTCTCCGGGCTGTTGTGAACCATGACCCCGTCGACGAAGTAGTTGTGCGTGCCCTCCACCTCGATGTCGAACTTCTTCATCGACCGGGCCTTCGGCTTGATGCGCACATCCAGGATCGCGGCGGGGACCAGACGGTTCTCCGGCTCGGCGAGCTGCGGCTCGACCGCGAACTGTCCCTGGAAACGAGGCAGCAGCTTGTAGGCCATCGAGGGGTGCACGTAGGGAGCGATGAGCTGCTGGAACTTCGCCGAGGACTCGGTGCTGAACTGAAGCACGGCGACCTCGCGCGCGCCCGAGTGCCGGAGCTTGACCTCGAGCCCGTGCGTGTCACGGAGGTAGTCGACCAGCCGATCCCGCGACCCTTCGCTCATCGCCTCGACGCAGATCTCGATGCGCCCGGAGCCGCCTTCGGTACGCGCCTGGAGACCCTTGGAACGGATGGTGAAGCTGCCGTCGTCCATGTACCAGACAGCGAGCGCGAGCGGGGTGAGGGCCTTGAGGAACTCCCACGTCAGGTGCTTCTTGCCGTCGCCGAAGTAGACCACCTGGCGAAGCTCGTCAAGCTCGGGAAGCGGGGTGAAGTCGGCGAACACCGCACCCTTCGCGTTGGTGCTCCTGGAGTGCTGGACATTGTCCAGAAGGGAGCACTTCCAGTCGAGATACGCCTCCTGCTCGGCCCCGTGGCCCATCCGGAAGCGAACGCCGGCTCGACCCCGGGTGTTGGGCGAAAGGTTGCCGTCCCCCATGATCGAGCCCAGGACCACCTGCCACTGCGACTCGCTGAGCCGGTGGGTCTCGGAAATCATGACCCGGTCGCCCGCGATGAGCTCGCCGGCCTCGACCCAGCCACCGGGCGTGCGGATCAGGTGGTTCTCCGTGGCCGCGAACTGCGCTCTGCCGTTGCCTCCGGACTTGGCGACGGTGAACTGGAGGAAGCGCTCCGCGTTGCCGTTGTCGAACCAGTTCACGATGCGGCGCGGGACCACCCGATCGGTCTCCGGGTCGTAGGAGAGGACCTCGACGTCCAGGCGCTGATTGACGATCTTGCCGATCTTCTCCTGGGTGCCGTCGGCCAGGGTCACCCGCGTGCCGTAGGACATGCAGCCGAACATCACGCCGATCTTCTCGCGGAGCTGGTTGATGAAGATGGCGGTGGTGCCGGTGTTGTTGAGGGCGCCGGCGACCTTGCGGAGGGCCTGGGACATCAGGCGGGCCTGGAGGCCGACGTGGCTGTCGCCCATCTCGCCCTCGATCTCGGCCTTGGGGACCAGGGCGGCCACCGAGTCGATGACGATGATGTCGATCGCGCCGGAGCGGATCAGCATGTCGGCGATCTCCAGGGCCTGCTCGCCGGTGTCTGGCTGGGAGACCAGCAGGGCGTCGACGTCCACACCAAGCTTCTTGGCGTATTCCGGGTCGAGCGCGTGCTCGGCGTCGACGAAGGCGGCGATGCCGCCCTGCCGCTGGGCGTTGGCCACCGCGTGCAGCGCAACCGTGGTCTTACCGGAGGATTCCGGGCCGTAGACCTCGACGATGCGGCCACGGGGGAAGCCGCCGATGCCGAGGGCGACGTCGAGCGCGATCGCCCCGGTGGGGATCACCTCGATGGGCGCGCGGGCGTCATCGCCGAGGCGCATGACGGAACCCTTGCCGAACTGTCGCTCGATCTGGGCGAGGGCGGTCTCAAGGGCCTTCTCGCGGTCGTTGATTGCCATTGGGGTGCCCCCTGGAAGGGTCGTGGTTTTCTCGGTCACCGGAAAGCTACGGGGTGCCGCCGACATTTTCCGGAGCCTCGCGGAAGAGACACGGACCAGACGGCACGTCAAATATAGCCGAACGACTGTTCGATCTCACCCCGAACCTGCGACAACTTCCCCACCAACCCCCTAACGATCTCCCCGCCGCCCACGCCTGGGGTTCCACGCCGTTCAGCGGGATTTCTCCGGCTCGATATCCTCCAGAGATGTCCGCATCAGGGCCGCCGCCCTGGCGAACCAGTCGGTCAGTACGGCGATCTCATCGGCGGTGTAGTCGGCGAACAGGCCGGAGAGCCGCCGATAGAAGGGTTCGTATGCGGCGGCGACTCGGGCGGTCGCGGACGGGTCGGCGACGATCCGTACGCGGCGCCGGTCGGTGGGGTCGGCACGCCGATGGGCGTAGCCGGCCTGTTCGAGGCGATTCAGCACCCCCGTCACCGCGCCCGTGGTGAGGTTGGCGCGTTCGGCCAGTTCGCCCGCGCTGATCGGGTCGTCCGTGGCTCCCAGAATGTGGCCGGGCACACCATTGCAGGATGGACGGGATGCGGCATCGTCCTGGTCGGGTTCGCCGGGGCCGGCGCGGCGATGTGTGCGGGCTGGATTCCCGCTCGCCGGTCGGCAACTCGTCGTCGGCGGTGAGGACTCCGTCGGGGATGCCAGGCTGGCCGCGGTATCGGGTAGCGATGCCGGGTAGTCAGTGGAGCCGCGGTCCGGCGGACGAGGTGTCTGACCCCAACCTCGAAGTCACATTCCCGGGCATTCTTGCCGGGCTGTTGCCTCGCTGTTGACCTGCGGCGATCCTTGAAGGACGGTGGCCGGCAATGGCCGCCTCTTCCAGGATCGCGAAACCCTAGGTGGCGACGTGGCGAGCACCAGCGCGTACGCCCGGCAACGCCGTACCCATCTGGAGGCGCTCGCCGAGCGGCTTCCTGAGCGCGGCCTGGTCAGCCGCATGCTCGGAGGCGACGATCCCGTCCTGTGGGTGTGGCACCCGCACACCGGCAAGCAGACGATCGTCTTCGCCACACCCGCCCGCGACGGCTGGCTCTTCCTGTGGTCACCCGACGGCCAGGAGAACGCCGAGGACACCGACCTGGCCGCCGACACGATCAAGAAACTCCTCGCCGAATCCGGCTGATCTTCAACGGAAGCGGCATCTCGGGGATAACCGACCGGTTCAGTGAAACTCGGACTCGGCGAGCCGCACAGCCCGGGAAACTTCGGTTATCGGAGACGGGTGTCCACGTCCACGGTCTGGCAGACCGCCCGCCATACCTGCTTGGCGCCGACACCGTCGGCCAGAGCCTGCTCCACCGTACGGCCGCCGAGTTCGGCGATGACGTAGTCACGAGCCCAGGATTCCGCGTACGCAGCGCCGAAATGGGTGTTCATCCGATCCCAGAACTCAGTGAGGCGCATGACTTCAAGTATGACCGCCTCTGGGATAGGAAGAACCAAGGCGACTGTCACAGCTCACAGAGCGCATTGTGAGCTCACCGCGAGCACATCCATTGATCAGGTAGGCGAACCGGAAGGGCGCGATCGGGGGCGCGTCGCAGCGCGAGCAGGGAGGTTCCCATGCCCAAGCTCACCCGCCAGACCCGTCAGGCGCGAAGGGCCAGGAAGAAGCAGTTGCGCCACCAGATCCGGGTCGCCGTCGGCCTCCAGAAGGCCGAGCGCGCCGAACGGCCCGCCGACGCGCCCACACCCCGGGAGGGCGCGCCCCGGACCCGGCGGCCCTCTCGCCGCTGAAAACTCCTACTCCGCACGGGCGGCCAGACCCACTCCGGACGGAACGGGCCAGGGCCGCCCACTCACCGGACCCTCATTTCAGGCGAAGCAGTCCGAGAGCCATCCGGCGTGGGCCCGTGCTCCGGCAGAGCGGGGTCAGAGCACGCGGTTGCCGTACATCTCGCCGAGGGGGTCGGCGAGGAGTTCGAGGCGGGCGCCGTCGGGGTCGCGGAAGTAGATGGAGGCGCCGCTCTCGACCATGTGGGGGACGCCGGCGGCTTCCAGCTTGCCCCGAAGCCGCTCCCAGGCGACCGGATCCACCGAGATGGCGATGTGATGCAGACCGCCCAGAACCTCCTGGTACGGCCCGAGGTCCAGCCCGGGGAAGTCGAAGAAGGCCAGCAGGTTCCCGTTACCGATGTCGAAGAAGAAGTGGTTGGAGCCCTTGTAGTCCCGGTTCTCGAAGATCTCGGTTAACGGGAACTCCAGAAGCCCCTGATAGAATTCGATGGTACGTTCGACGTCGGAGGAGAGCAGTGCGAAGTGGTGAAGACCACGCGCACTACTTGGCGGCCGCCGCTCCTTCAGGTAGCGGTCGCGGATCTCATCACGTCTGCGCTCGATGGCCGCATAGTCAATGTCCATAGTGCACTTGATTGTCCCCCCATCCACCCGATCAATCCGCCCTCACCGACACAATCTCCCATCCACAACGCCGTAGCCTCATCGACGTTCGACTCGATTGGCTCGGCGTTGACAGTGCGGGCTGACAATGTCGCTACGCGCGGATGCGCAGGCCGCGGGGGGTGGGGTGGAAGCCTGCATCCTCCAGAGCTGCTGCCAGCGGGGATGAGGTGATGGACTCGCCATCGGCTCGCTCGACGGTCAGTTTGCCCAGGGCTCCCTCCCGTACGGCTGTCGCCAAGGCGTTCACGGCTGGGCGGAGGTCGTCATCCTGGCCGAAGGAGAGCAGGGTCTTTCCGCCGCGTTCCACGTAAAGGACGAGACGTCCGTCGATCAGGACCACCAGGGCTCCTGCTTTGCGCCCTGGGCGGTGGGTCACGTCGTCGGATCGGTCGGGCCAGGGTAGGGCGGCACCGTAGGGGTTGGCTGGATCGGCTGCGGCCAAGACCACGGCTCGGCGGGGTGCGCGCATGGCCGGGTAGTCGGGGATCGGCAGACTCCCGGGGAGAGCGCTGGATGTCGCCAATGTCGCTGAGGGGGTTGTTGCGCGCATGCGGTCGACCGCGCCGGATGTGGCGAACTGGGCGCCGCCAAGGCCCTCAACGAAGTAGCCGCGGCGGCAGCGGCCGCCTTCCTCGAAGGCTCTGAGGACCTGGTAGACGGCTGAGAAGCCGCCGGGGAGGCGTTCAGAGGTCACGCCGCCGCGGGTCAGCACGCCGTGGCGGTCGAGGAGCACCTCCGCTTGGGCGTGGGCTCGCTGGGTGCCGTCCTTGGCGGGGTCAGGGAGGAGCCACCAGCGGCCGCCGACTGTGGGTGGGCCACTGCGGGTTGGGAGGACAGCTCGGCGCCGCCGGCTTGTCGCTGGTCGGTGCGCGGGGCGGCCGGTGCCCAGGGTCGCTCGTAGTGGCGCGAGGGTGTCTCCGGTGATTCGGCCTGACCAGACGAGGTCCCACAGGACGGTGGCCAGGGTCTGGTCGTCCGGTACGGCGCCCGCGCCGGGGGTGACCCGGTTGGACAGTTCGCGGAAGAAGAGGGCGCCTCCGCCGCTCAGCACGTCGAGCACCATGTCATGCAAGGGCGTTGTGGTGATCTCAGCTGGTTCCGGCAGGAGGAGCGGGGCGGTGTCCGCGAAGTAGAGGGAGATCCAGCCGTCGCCGCCCGGCAGCGAGCCCTGGCCGGCCCAGATGACTTCCCCGGACGAGGTCAGTTCGTCCAGCAACGCCGGTGAATATCCGGGCACTCGTGCGGGAAGGACCAGCGTCTCCAGCGCGGAGGCCGGAACCGCGGCCCCCTGCAATCGTTCGATGGCGTTGACCAGGGCGTCCATCGCCCGTAGGTTCCCGGAACCAGCGGATCGCCCAGGGCCGTGCTGGCCATCATCGAATCGGCCTTCACTCCGACCATCGCGGGGTTGGGCATCGCCGGGTCGGCCGCCGACCCCCGCGAACTCCAGGGAACCCGCAGCCGGGGCGCCCCGCGAATCGCCGTGATCTCCGGCGGGTGCGACCAACTGGCCGGAGATGCCGTGCCATTGGGGCAGGAACGCCGCCAGGACCTCGGGCGGAACCGGCTCTACTTCCTTACGCAGGTGGGCCAGCGATCTGCGCCGAAGAAGCCGCAGTACGCCGGTGTCGCACCATTCCTCGCCGCGCCCACCGGGACGGAACTCGCCGGTGACGAGACGTCCCGAGCCGACCAGCCGCCGGAGCGCGTCGTTGATGACGGCGATGCCGACGCCGAGCCTGGCGGCGACCGTGCCGGCGGTGAAGGGGCCGCGGGTGCGGGCGTGGCGGGCGACGAGGTCGCCCAGGGGGTCGGGTGGAGCGGGTCGTCCGCTCTGAAGCATGGTGTCCGGTGGGTCGAGGAATTCCGAGGGCACGCCGACCGGCAAGGGGACGCCCAGGGCGTCGCGAAGGCGCCAGGCGTCTTCCACGGCGGCCCACTGTTCCTGGCCCGCCACCCGGACCCGGATCGCTCGCCGGGTGCGTTCCAGGTCGGAGAGCCACTGAGGGTCGCCTTCGCGGATCGCGACGTCCTCGGTCAGGAGGGGGCCGTGGGAGCGGAGGAGGTCGGCTAGGTCCTCGATGTCGCGGAGGGGGCGGTCGAGCCGCGCCAGTTCGCGTTCGGTTTCGGCGATGACGTCGGGGTCGAGGAGTTCGCGGAGGTCGGCCTGGCCGAGGAGTTCCGCGAGGAGGGAGGTGTCGAGGGCGAGGGCCTGGGCGCGCCGTTCGGCGAGGGGGGCGTCGCCTTCGTACATGAACGCGCCGATGTAGTTGAAGAGGAGGGAGCTCGCGAAGGGGGACGCCTGGGTGGTTTCCACCTCGACCACGCGGACTCGGCGGGCCGAGATGTCGCGCATCAGCTGGATCAGGCCGGGGACGTCGAAGACGTCCTGGAGGCATTCGCGCATGGTTTCCAGGACGACGGGGAAGCTCGCGTACTTGGCGGCGACGCCGAGGAGATGGGCGGCTCGTTGGCGCTGCTGCCAGAGGGGGCTGCGGCGGCCGGGCATGCGGCGTGGCAGGAGCAGGGCGCGGCCCGCGCATTCGCGGAAGCGGGCGGCGAACAGTGCCGAGCCGCCCAGTTCGTCGACGACGATCTGTTCGATCTCCTCGGCGTCGAAGGCGGCCAGGTCGGTGGGGGCCTCGTCGAGGGTGTCCGGGATGCGGAGCACGATGCCGTCGTCGGAGTGGACGGCCTGGACGTCAAAGCCGTACCGCTCGCGGAGCCGGCGGCCGATGGCCAGGGCCCAGGGCGCGTGCACGCGCGCGCCGTACGGGGAGTGGATCACTACGCGCCAGTCGCCGAGTTCGTCGTGGAAGCGTTCGACCAGGAGGGTGCGGTCGTCGGGGACGTAGCCGGTCGCCTCGCGTTGCTCGGTGAGATAGGCGAGGAGGTTGCCGGTGGCGAACTCGTCCAGCCCGGCCGCGCGGACGCGGTCGGTGGCGCCGGGGCCGGTCGCGGCGAGTTCGCGGAGGAAAGCGCCGATGGCGCGGCCCAGTTCAGCGGGGCGTCCGGCGGTGTCGCCGTGCCAGAAGGGGAGTTTGCCCGGCTGGCCGGGGGCGGGTGAGACTAGGACCCGGTCGGCGGTGATCTCCTCGATCCGCCAGGAGGTCGCGCCGAGCACGAACACGTCGCCCACCCGGGACTCGTAGACCATCTCCTCGTCCAGTTCGCCCACCCGGCTGGCCTTCTCGCCGACGAGGAAGACTCCGAACAGGCCGCGGTCGGGGATGGTGCCGCCGCTGGTGACGGCCAGTCGCTGAGCGCCGGGTCGGCCCTGCAGGGCTCCGGTGACCCGGTCCCAGACCAGGCGGGGGCGGAGTTCGGCGAACTCCTCGCTCGGGTAGCGGCCGGCGAGCATGTCCAGGGTGGCCTCCAGGGCCGACCTGGGCAGGGTCGCGTACGGCGCGGCGCGCTTCACCAGGGTTTCGAGTTCGTCGACCGTCCACTCGTCCATCGAGGTCATGGCCACGATCTGCTGGGCCAGTACGTCGAGGGGGTTGCGTGGGTAGCGCATCTCCTCGATCTGGCCGGTCTTCATGCGCTCGGCGACCACTGCCGTCTGGACCAGGTCGCCCCGGTACTTGGGGAAGATCACGCCTCGGGAGACGGCGCCGACCTGGTGTCCGGCGCGTCCGATGCGTTGGAGACCGCTGGCCACGCTGGGGGGTGCGGCGACGCAGGCCACCAGGTCGACCGCGCCCATGTCGATGCCCAGTTCCAGGCTGGAGGTGGCCACGACGGCGGGCAGGCGGCCCGACTTCAGGGCTTCCTCGATCTGGGAGCGCTCCTCCTTGGAGACCGATCCGTGGTGTGCTCGCACGACCTCGGCCAGGGCTCCCTTGGAGGCTCCTGCCTGCGCCATCATCTGGGCGGGCGTCGCTATGGAGGCTGCGGGCCGGTCTCCGTTCCCCTCTGGGAGGGGGTCCGTGCGGCGTTCCCAGGCGAGTTCGTTGAGGCGGGAGCAGAGGCGTTCGGAGAGGCGGCGGGAGTTGGCGAAGATGATCGTGGAGTGGTGGGCCTCGATGAGGTCTAGCAGGTGTTCCTCGACGTGGGGCCAGATGCTGGGTTGAGTGGGGGTGTCGTCGGTTCCGGCAATCGGGGCGGAGACCTCGGTCATGTCCTCTACCGGGACGATCACCTTGATGTCGATGGTCTTCTCTGAGGCTGGCTGTACGACGGTGGCGGGGCGGGCTCCTCCGAGGAAGGTGGCCACTTCGCTGACCGGGCGTACGGTCGCCGACAGGCCGATGCGCTGGGCCGGGCGTGGGAGTAGGGCGTCGAGGCGTTCCAGGCTGAGGGCCAGGTGGGCTCCTCGTTTGGTGGCGGCGACGGCGTGGACCTCGTCGATGATCACCGTTTCGACGCCGTGTAGGGCCTCGCGTGCTTGGGAGGTGAGGATCAGGAACAGCGATTCCGGGGTGGTGATGAGGATGTCAGCTGGGTTCGCGGCGAAACGTCGGCGGTCCTCGGCTGTGGTGTCTCCTGAGCGGATGGCGACCGAGATGTCCGGCATCGGTAGTCCCAGTCGGCGCGCGGTCTGCCTGATTCCGGTGAGCGGTGCCCGCAGGTTCCGCTCCACGTCCACGGCGAGTGCCTTCAGCGGCGAGACGTAGAGCACGCGGCACAGCCGTTTCGGGGCCGCTTTCCCTCGCACGGGTTTGGCCGTCCGCGTGATTGCCGGAGAGGCCCCGCCCACCCGTCCCTTCTGGCCTTCGGTCGGACCTGGCGAAACATTCATGCCGCGCGCATCTGGGCCCTCCGAGTGGCCCTGGCCCGACATCTGCTCGGCGGCGAGTCGATCGAGGGACCACAGGAAGGCGGCGAGCGTCTTACCGGACCCGGTGGGAGCCACAACCAGGGTGTTGTCCCCCCGGGCGATCGACGACCAGGCCCCTTCCTGAGCGGCGGTGGGCGCGGCGAACGCCCCGGTGAACCACTCCCGGGTCACCGGATCGAAACGCTCCAGCGCACCACCGCTCATCACTCCCCCATCATGCACCGGCCCACCGACAATTCCGGACCGCCAGGGTTGGCGCAGCTCAGAGCCGCTTCATCAACGGCTGGGCCGAGTTCGACGGCGTCGCCGTCGTCTGGTGCGGATCTCCCCCCACCCAAGCCGGAGCAGTGGTCGATCAGGAGGTCTGTCGATCCCATGCGGGCTTGGGTGGTGGCCGGAGCTTTCCCCCTGAGTGTCCGCCGGTGGGCGTGCCCTGTGAGATCCGGGCTGATCTGCCTGAGGCGGAGCCCCGTAGCTATTTCAGGTCCGGTTCGTAGCGGGCGCGTCCGCCCGGGTGATCAGGCCGCGCAGGGCTGTGCTGGGTGACTCAAAGCTGCCGGTACATGATGTGCAGTCCGACGTAGCCGTGAACCGGATGGTGGAAACCGGCGGGGAGGGTGGTCATCACTTCGAAGCCGAGTGACCTCCACAGCGCCACCGCCCGGGTGTTGGTCTCCACAACGGCGTTGAACTGCATCGCTCGGAAATTATCCTTGCGTGCCTGCTCCAAGACATGCTCGCCGAGCGCACGGCCAACGCCCCGGCCGGAGTGGTTCGGATTGACCATGAAGCTTGCGCTGGCGATATGTGCGGCGCCGCCACCGTGGTTGCGGACGCTGTTCGCTGTGCCCAGGACGGTTCCATCCGCGTCCACGGCGACGAAGGTGCGGCCCGGCGGCTTTCGAAGCCACATCTGGCCGGCCTGGGATTCGGTGGTGTCCCGATCCCAGGAGAACGTCTCACCCGCCCGCACGATGCCCTCCATGAACGCCCACATCCTGGGCCAGTCGTGCGGCATCGCCTCTCGGATCAGCATGGCCGCCAGCATGGGTCATCCAGGTAGGGGCAGCAACTGGGTTTCGGATGGTGAAGGTGACCAGGCCGAAATCGATCATGTGATCCATGGGACAGGCCCTGGCGCTGCTGGGCTGCGCGGGTCTGTGTGAGGGTCGTCCCGGTGTTCCTCCGGAAGAACACTGGCCAGGGTCAGAGCTGCTTCGTCAGTTCCTCGACCGTCATCGGATGTACGCCGATCCCGGCGAGTTCATCGAGGGCGGACTCCGATACCCGCGAGACCGCGTCCCGGAGCAGGACGACCCGGTAGTCGCGTTCGGAAGCCTCGATCATGCTTGCGCGTGGGCAGTTGGGGAGATTGCATCCGGAGAACACCAGGGTGTCGACCCTGAGCTGCGTGAGAAGGTCCTCCAGCGCGGTGCGGTAGAAGGCGCCCCAGCGGGGCTTGAAGACGGCGTACTCCTTGGGGCCGAGTTGCTGTGGGCGGCCGGAGAGCAGGACGTCGGGGGCGAGGTTTGGTCCGGGGCTGAGTCCGGGGGCCAGTTCGCTTCCGGGGGTTCCGGGGGCGGCGATGTTGACGCCTGTCTCCAGGAGGGTTCGCCGGACCAGGTCGGCGTTGGCGCCGCCCACTTCGTACAGGCGGATGATGTGGATCACTGGCCGGGCGGCCTGCCGGTACGCGGTGACGGCCTGCTGGATGGCGGGCAGGATCTCGGTCGTTCCGGCGATCCCGTACGGCGAGTCGGAGAGGAAGTCGCGCTGCACGTCGATGGTGATCAGGGCTGAGGACGCGAAGTTGGGGGCCGTGTGGGAGTCGGGGAGAACGGGATTCATGGGGCGAATTATTGCTCTCGGTCCGCCTGGGCTTCCATCGGTTTCCCCTGAGTTGGGCTCCCTGTTTGGGCAGGTAGAGAAGGTGTTCCAGGTAATGCGGGGGCTGGGGGGATATGTGTTGAGTGGGGTGGGCATGTATGGCCCCGCCGGTGCCGGTGCGGAATTGTGATCAAGGTCTCTCGTATGTCGTGGGCGGAGATTCACCGGTCGGCCCATGATGATCGACAGGTGTCGTGATGTTGGTCTGAGAGGACGGGCGGCTTGTCGGGGCGGGAGCGGGTGCGATCGCTGCTGGAGACCAGTACGGTCCAGCGGATCGTGGTAGCGGTGATCGTCGTCAATGCGGTCACGATCGGATGTGAGACCAGCGCCTTCCTGATGGACCGGATCGGCGGCCTGCTGGTGGCGGTGGACCGGATCTCGTTGGCGATCTTCAGCGTGGAGATCGCCGCCCGGCTGTACGCCTACCGCCGGGCGTTCTTCGCCGATCCCTGGAACTGGTTCGACGCGGTTATCGTGGCGCTGGCGCTGGTGCCGGCCACCGGGCCGACCTCGGTGCTGCGGGCGCTGCGCATCCTCCGCGCGCTGCGCCTGGTGTCGGCGGTGCCGAGCATGCGCCGGGTGGTGGGGGCGCTGCTGAGCGCGGTACCGGGTATGGCGTCGATCATCGGGCTGCTGATGCTGATGATCTACATCGCGGCGGTGATCGCGACCAAGCTGTTCAGCCAGATCCTCCCGGAGCGGTTCGGGGACCTGTCCCGGTCGCTGTTCAGCCTCTTCCAGATCATGACGGGTGACGACTGGGGAACCGTCGCCAAGGAAGTGATGGAGCAGCGCGCCTGGGCCTGGATCTTCTTCATCGTCTACATCCTGGTCTCCACGTTCGTGGCGTTGAACCTGTTCATCGCGGTGGTGGTCAACGCGATGAACGACGCCGAGCCGTCTCCCAGCGAGACGCAGACCCAGGCCGAGCTTGCCCTGGTCAAGGGGGAGCTGGCGGCCGTGCACGCCAAACTGGACTTGCTGCTGGCGCGGGAGGCGGCCGACGCCGACAGCCATGCCGACGCCGACAGCCATGCCGAGACCACCAGCCGTGCGGACGGGAACGGCCGTGCCGACGCTAACGGACGTCAGGTGCCGACACCGACGTGATCGCGTCCCGGAGCGCACGTAGGAACAGGGCGGCGTCCCGGCCGTTGATCAGGCGGTGGTCGTAGGCGAGGCCGATGTTGGCGATCGTACGGGTGACCGGCTGGCCGTCGGCGAGGGTGAGCACGGGCTGCGGGGCTGTGATAGCCAGCGCGCAGGCGTGGCCGGGGAAAACGAAAGGGATGGCGAGGGAGATGTCGGCGTCGGTGTGCAGGGTGATGGCGATGTTCCCGCCGGACAGGTCGGCTTCGCGGAACTCGCCGGTGGTGGCGGCCAGGCGGAACTCCATGAGCCGGGTGGCGATTTCCTTCAGCGAACGCGACCCCGCGTCGTGGATGACCGGGACGTAGAGCCCTTCCCCCACATCCACGGTTATTCCGATATTTGGCGTTTCTGAGAGCCGGGCGTTCCGGTCGTCCACCAGGGTGGCGAAGAACAACGGGAACTCGCCGTGCAGCCCGGCCACGGCGACCGTGAAGAGCTCGGCCAGCCCGACCGGCCGGCGCACCTCGCGGGTGAGTCGCGCGGCCGCCGCCAGCGTCTCGCCCACGTCCATCGTCATCACCGTGTACGCGGCCGGGATGCCCTGATGCGAAACCTGGACCGCGCGCGCCACGGCCCGCTGCACCTTGGGCAGTTCGTACAGCGAAACCGCCGGTGCGGCGGCGAGCCGTTCCACGTCGGCCCGGCGGATCACCTTGAGCCCGAGGGTGCGCACCCGCTCGACCGGGATGCCCAGCTCGTCCAGGAGTTCCTGCGCCGGAGCGGTAATCACCGGCAGCGCCTCCGCCGAACCGGATACCGAAGCGGATACCGCGGATGCCAACCCAGAGGGCGAGCCGGATGCCGAGCCGGTTGCCGAGCCGGATGGCGAACCCGATAGTGAACCCGATGGCGAAGCAGGTTCGGGTGCGGCCGGAGCTATCGGTTCGGTGGTCAGGTAGGCCAACGCCTGTCCGGGCGCGCAGTCGGCGTTCACCGGAAGGGCCCGCCACAGATACCCCCCGCTCTCGGCCGGGATCTCCTCCGCGGCCTTGGAGGTCTCGATGACCGCGACCGGATCGCCTGTGTCGACCAGCTGGCCGTCCTCGGCCAGCCACTCGGTGAGGATGTACGTCGCGTCGTTGTTGTTGAGTTTGGGCACGCGAAGCTCAGCGGTCATCGAGCACCTTCAGGACACTGGCGTGGATGGTGGACTCCTGGAGCAGCACCCGCCGTTCCAGGTGGGCGGCCGTGGGGATGACGCTGTCGGCCGAATGGGCGAGCGCGACCGGACGCCGCAGACCGGACCACAGATGGTGGTGGATCTGGTGCGCGACCTCGGCGCCCCAGGTGCCTCCGGCGGTGCTCTCCTCGGCGACGACCACGCCTCTGGCCCCGCGCAGCGTGGGCAGCAGCGGCTCGACGTCGAAGGGGTAGAGCCGGGACGGCACCAGCAGGCAGCAGGCGAGCTCCCGTTCCAGGAACAGCCGCCGCATGGCCACCAGTGCCCGATCGGCCACCCCGCCGGGCGCGATGATCACGCAGTCGGCGCGCTCGGGTTCGTCGACATAGACCCGGGCCACATCGCCGACCATGTCAGATACGAATAAATCATCAGAAAGGCGCATCTGGCGGGTGTAGAGGACCTTGTCTTCGAAGAAGACGCAGGGTTGCGCGGATTCCACCATCGCCGCCAGCACCGTGTGGTTGTCATGCAGAGCGGACATCTCGTACACGGCCAGGCCGGGCACGCCGATGAAGTGTTTCTGGAGGCTCTGGCTGTGGGTGGGCCCGTACCCCCGGCCGCCTCCGGTCGGGCAGCGCACGATCAGCCGCATCGGCACGCGGGCGCCGTACATGGTGACGGATTTGGCGGCGAAGTTGGTGATCTGGTCGAAGGCCAGGGCGGCGAAGTCGCCGAACATGATCTCGACCACGGCGGTGTCGCCGCAGAGGGCGAGGCCGGCGGCCAGGCCGGTGATGCCGGATTCGCTGATCGGGGTGGCCAGCACCCGGTCGGGGAACCGGGTGGAGAGCCCTCGCGTGATCTTGAACGCGCCGCCGTAGGGGTCGAGCACGTCCTCCCCCAGCAGGTACGCCTTCGGGTCCCGGGCGAGCAGCTCGTGCAGGGCGCTGTTGAGGTTCTCGGCTACGCGCATGCGGACCACCGGGAGAGCGGACGGGCGGCGACCTCACGGACGATCCCCGCGACCAGCTCCCGTGCCGCCCGATCGGCCTCAGTGAAACCGTCGGCGCCGGAAAGGTCGCGGTACCAGTCGGGCAGCCCTCGCACGAGAGAAGCAGGACGGGTGTCGTCGCCCTTGCTGTGCGGCCCGAGGCGGTGGGTGGCGAACTCCAGCACCAGAGGCCGCGAGTCGGTACGTACCGACTCGATGAGCGGGCCGATCTGAGCGCGGATGTCCGGAATGTGGGTGCTGGTGATCTCGTGGTGCCGGATGGCGAAGGCGTGCGCGCGGTCCCGGATGGTGCCCGCGAGCTGGCGTGCGATCGGCGTGGACTGGGCGATTCCGTTGTTCTCGACCACCACCAGCAGCGGCAGGTTCCAGAGCGAGGCGAGGTTGAGCGCCTCGTACACCGAGCCCTCGCCCCAGGTACCGTCCCCGATGTACACACAGGCCAGGGCGCCGCTGCCGCGCAGGTGCAGGGCGGCGCCGGCGGCGACGGGCAGGCTCTCCCCCTGTACGCCGGTGGACAGGTAACGGTCGCGGAGGATGTGCTGGCTGCCGCCGACCCCCGAGCAGACCGCGCCCTCCCGGCCCATGATCTCCGCGAGCAGCCCTTCCGGGTCCCGGAACCGGGCCAGGTAGTGGCCGTGGCCCCGGTGGTTGCTGAACACGTGGTCCTCGGCGACGAGCAGCGGGGTGAGCGCGACCGGCACGTACTCCTGGCCCAGGCAGGTGTGCGTGGTCCCGTTGAGCTCGCCCCGGGCGAACAGGTCGAGCAGGGCCAGCTCGAAGTGGCGGATGAGCAGGAGCAGATCCAGGTCGGCACGTTCCCGGGAGACCGTGGCGACCTCCGCCGGGGCGGTCACGTGCCGCTGACCGCAGGCTCGGCGTCCAGGACAGCAGCGACGACACCGGTGATGGTCGGGGTGTCGAAGAAGACGTCGAGCGACACCTCGACGCCCAGGCGTTTGCGCATGCGGGCGATGATCTGGGTGATGGTCAGGGAGTGGCCGCCCAGGTCGAACAGGTCCTCGTCGTCGCCGATCTCGTCGATGCCGAGCACCTCCTGCCAGATCTCGCGGATCGCGCCGGCCAGGTCGGGAGCCGCGGCGGACAGGTCTGCGGATACGGACATATCTGGGTTGTTCATGATGACGAGAAGGTCCTCTGCTGTTCGGGCGACTTCCGGGGGCACCTCGGGTGACCCGGAATCTGAGCCGTATTGCATGATCACGAGAAGGCCGTCGGGGGTGTCGACGGCCTGGAAGTGCAGGACACTGCGGACGGAGTGGTTGAAGGCGGCCCAGTCCACGGTGGTGGCCAGGCCGGTGAACTCGGGTTCCTCGCGGCGTTTGCGGTAGCTCACCGAGACCGCCGCCAGCGCCGTACGGGGCCGGACTCCCCGTACGGCGCGGGCCAGCGGGACCGCGCGGAACCGGTACATTTCCCGCAGCTCGGTGTGGAGCCGACGGGCCAGTCCGGCGACGGTCAGTTCCGGGGAGGGCCGGGAGGAGATCGGGAGCTCGTTGACGAAGAGCCCGATGTTGTCGCGTACGGCCGGAGTCCGGGTGGACAGGTCGATCGCGCAACAAGGGGTGGCGTTGCCGTACATGTAGAGCAGGGTGTGTACGGCGGCCAGGAAGAGTTCGAAGCGGGAGACCCCGGGCACCTCGGGCGGGTGGGCGAGGAAGGTGTGCGCGCGGGCGGGTGCGGCGCCGCGGCGGCCGCCGGGCAGACCGGGCAGGCGGGTCTCGCCGGGTTCCCGCCAGCGGGGGCCCCAGTAGGCGCGGGCCTCGGCGAGGTCGGCGGTCACCCGGGTCCGCTCGTCGGCGGCGAACTGGTGGTAGGCGGTGGCCAGCCGGGGCAGGGTGCGGCCGTTGTAGAAGGCGGCCAGGTCGCGGACGAGGACGTCCTTGGATTCGCCGTCGAAGACCAGGTGGTGGGCGACGACGATCAGGGCGTACCGTTCTGGCGCCAGCCTCGCCAGGGTGAACCGGGCCAGCGGCCCGCGTTCCACGTCGAAGGGGCGTAACGTCTCGGCCCGGATCAACTCCGTCAGGTCCTCGGTCACCCTGATTCTGACCTCGGGCCGCGCGCCCGCCACCTCGACCGGCAGGCCGTCGTTCTCGGCGATCGCGCTGGACAGCACCGGGTGGCGGCGGATCACCGCCTCGCACGCCAGGAGCAGCGCGGTCGCGTCCAGCGGCCCGTCGAACCTGATCACCAGCGGCATGTGGTACGCCGAACCGGCGCGCCCCATCCGCTCGGTGATCCACATCCCGACCTGAGCGAAAGACGCCTCGAAAGGAGGAAAAATCATGGCATGGTCCGGAGAGCGCGTTTGTCGACTTTGCCGCCTCGGTTGCGGGGGAGCGCGTCCAGGGTGACCAGGCGGGACGGGATCTCGTGGCCGGCCAGCCGCTCCCCCAGGAACGCGCGCAGCTGCTCGGGCGCCACCTGCTCCCGCACCACCAGCGCCGCCACCACGGCGGTGCCCAGCACCGGATGCGGAACCCCGAACGCGGCGGCCTCCTTCACCAGCGGATGCGCGTGCAGCGCCTCCTCGATCTTCAAGGTCGAGATCTTGTACGCCCCCGACTTGACCACGTCACTCTCCCGGTCGACGAGGTAGAGGAACCCTTCCTCGTCGAGGTAGCCCAGATCCCCCATGCGCACCCAGCCGTCCCGGAACACCTCAGAACCGGGATCCCCGAAGTACGCCCGGGGCGCGGCCGGGGACCGCATCCACACTTCCCCGGTCTCCCCGGGCGGCAGCGTGGTTCCGGACGCCGAGGTGATCCGGACGCCGCCGCCGGATGCCGGCCGTCCCACCGAGCCCGGCCGCTCCGGGTCGAAGAGCATGATCGTCTGAGCGGGGGCGGCCTCGGTGGAGGTGTAGTAGTTGGTGATCATCGCCTTGGGGAAGACCGTGCCGAGCCTGGTCGCCACGGCGGCGGGCAGGGGGGCGGCAGCCGACCCGAGCAGCAGCACGCTCTCCAGCGGCTCGACCCCGGCGCTGGTCAGTTCGATCGCCATGGCCGGGACGACGAATACCGTTCCCGCCTGATATTTCCGGATCAGGGCGGCGAAGCGGCCGGGGGTGAAGCGGGGCAGGGTCACCACGGCGGGGTGCGCGCCGAGCGCGTTGACCAGCATCATCTGCCCGGCGTTGGTGCCGATCGGGAACGCGTGCACCAGGTGCCGACTGTGCCGGAAGGCCCGGTACCGAGGTTCGGGCCGCAGGCCGTACGCCAGGTTGGCGTGGCTGGCGGTGACGCCTTTGGCGGTGCCCGTGGTGCCCGAGGTGTAGAGGATCTGCGCGGGCGACGCCGGATTTATCGGGATGTCGAGGGGGCGCGCGTCGTCGCCCGGAGCGTCCCGGAGCAGGGTGCGCATCGAGCAGTGCGCCGACAGTTGTCCGATCTCTGCCTCCGGTAGCCGGTCGGAGAGCGGGACCGCGACCGCCCCGGCGCGGAGCGTGCCGAGGAAGGCGATCGCGTACTCCAGCCACCCCGCCGCCGGGAAGATCAGCCCGACCCGGTCCCCCGCCGTGATCCCCTGATCGATCAGGTGGTTCCCGGCCGCGTTGGCGCGGGCGTGCCACTCGCCGAAGGTGAGCGAGCCGACCCCGTCCACGATCATGGCGACGCCGTCGGGATCGGCGGCGGCCCGGGCCGCCAACAGGTCCGGAAGCGTCATCAGGAATCCTTAATGATCAGATAAATCATCGGATGAATGTTCCTACCGCCATTTCTGGTGCGGCCTTACTGAAAACAATCTTTCCAATTAACGCCGCCGCCAGTCTGACACGGGGGATAAGTCCGTCACAAGGGGTACACCGAACCACCGCCCTCGGCCGGCAAAGGGTTGTGGCTAGCGCGACCGCGTGCCACACTGGGCGTCGCAAGGCAATAGCAAAGAATCTTTCCAATTATCCGGCCCCCTTGACCCATAGGTTGGCCCGGCCGCGCCGGTGTCTGGACTGAACGGAGGGAGCGCAGCGACCGGAGAGAGGGAAGACACCGGCTGCGAAGCGGCCGGGCCCGCCGTGCCGGAGGCGCGGCCAATGTCACAGCATTCGTCCGATCTTTTTGGGGAATGATGCTTGCCGTCACGGCGAACCCGCTCTCGCTGGGCCAGGAACGACTCTGGTTTCTGCACGAGCTGAATCCCGGCGACGCCGCCTACAACATCTGCGTGACCGAACGTCTCCTCGGACCACTCGACCCCGACGCGCTCGAACGCGCGCTCAACCAGGTGGTGCGCCGCCACGAGATCCTGCGCACCCGGTACCCGTCGGTGGACGGGCGTCCGGTCCAGGTCGTCGAGGACCTCACGCTGAGGCTGGAGCGGCTCACCGATCCCGCCGTGGTGAGCGAGCTGACCAACCGGCCGTTCGACCTGGCCGCCGGGCCGGTCATCCGGGCGCACCTGATCGAGGTGGGCCCCGAGGAACACATCCTCGTGATCGTCCTGCACCACATCGCCGGTGACGGCTGGTCCCTGGGGCTGCTCTTCGAGGAGATCTCCACCCTGTACGCGGGGGGCGAGCTGCCGCCCCTCCCCCTCCAGTACGCCGAGCACGCCCGCCGTACCCTGGATCGCCCCCACCCCGTGGACTACTGGCGGGAGCGCCTGGCCGGGGCCCCCAACCTGGAGCTGCCCACCGACCGGCCGCGCCCCCGGGTGCGGACCTCCCAGGGCGACTGCGTGACCCATCTGCTCCCGTCCGAGCTGCTCGCGGCGCTCACCAGGCTGGCCCGTGGGGAGCGAATGACCCTGTTCATGCTGCTTCTGGCTGCGTACCAGGCCCAGCTGGGGCGGTACTCCGGTGCCGAGGACTTCTGTGTGGGCACACCGGTGGCGGCCAGGGGCGACGAGGACACCGAGCGGCTGATCGGGTTCTTCCTGAACACCGTCGTGTTCCGGGCCGATCTGTCGGGTGATCCGAGCTTCCGTGAGCTGCTCCGGCGCACCCGGCGTACGGCGGTGGACGCCTTCGTGCACGCGGACACCCCGTTCGACCGGCTCGTCGGGGAGCTCGGGGTGGCCCGGGATCTGAGCCGGACGCCGGTGTTCCAGACCCAGTTCAGCTTCCGGAGCGAGGCCAACGCGGGGCTGCGGCTGCCGGGGATCACAGCGGAGCCGTACGATCCGGGGTTCCGGCAGGCCAAGTTCGATCTGTCGCTGGAGGTCACCCCCGCCGGGGACCTGTTCTTCGTCTACAGCGCCGACCTCTTCGACCGCGCCACCATCACCCGCTTCGCCGCCAATTTCGTGAAATTTCTGGAATCGGTGGTGGCGGACCCGGACCTGCCGATCTCCCACCTGGACCTGCTCGACCCCGCCGAACAGGCCACCCTCAGAGCCTGGAGCAAAGCCGAGTCCACCCCGGAGCCCGGCCCGAGCACCCTGGCCGACCTGGTGGAGACGACCGCCCGCCGCCACCCGCGAACCACCGCCATCCGGTACGGCTCCACCACGCTGACCTACGCGGACCTGAACACCCAGGCCGACGAGCTCGCCGCACGCCTGCGCGCGCTCGGCGTCGGCCCGGACGTGCGGGTGGCGATCTGCCGGCAGCCCTCCGCCGACCTGGCGGTCTCGATCATCGCCGTGGCCAAGGCGGGCGGCGCGTACGTCCCCATCGACCCCGACCAGCCGGAGGAACGCCGGGAGTACCTGCTCACCGACTCCGGCGCCGCCGTCCTGATCACCGACACCGACGTCATATCCCGAAATATCCCTATAAAGGCGGAGAAGTCGGCTGACGATCTGGCGTATGTGATCTACACCTCGGGGTCCACCGGGAAGCCCAAGGGCGTCGCCGTGCAGCACCGGCAGGTCCTCAACTACCTGGCCGACGTGCACGAACGCTTCGACGTCCAGGAGGGTTCGAGCTTCGCCCTGCTCCAGTCGCTGGCCTTCGACTTCGGCATGACGGTGTTCTACCTGTCCCTGATGACCGGCGGCACTCTGCACCTGCTCCCCTCCCGGATCTCCGGCCCCGACCTGGCCGCCGAGATGCCGCACATCGACTACCTGAAGCTGACCCCCTCCCACCTGGCAGCCCTCGCCGCCGATGTCCCGGATGTGCGCGCGATCCTCCCCCGCCGCCTGCTCATCCTGGGCGGCGAGGGCTCCAGCTGGGCGTGGGCCCGTACGCTCGCCGCCCACGTCCCGGTGGTCAACCACTACGGCCCGACCGAGGCCACGGTGGGCGTCGCCACGTACCGGATCTCCCCGGAGACCGAGCCGACCGGCCCGATCACCCCCATCGGCCGCCCGCTCGGCCACGCCCGTCTGTACGTCCTGGACCGCCACCTCAAGCCCGCCCCGATCGGCGTGGCCGGGGAGCTCTGCATCGGCGGCGACCGGCTGGCCCGGGAGTACCTCGGCCGCCCCGACCTGACCGCCGAGAGTTTCGTCGACTCCCCATACGGCCGCCTCTACCGCACCGGCGACCTGGCCCGCTGGCTGAACAGCGGCGACCTGGAGTTCCTCGGCCGCAACGACCTCCAGGTGAAGATCCGCGGCTACCGGGTGGAACTCGGCGAGATCGACGAGGCCCTCCGGCACCTGCCGGCCATAGCGCACGGCGTGGTGGACGCCCGTGCCGGGGAACTCGTGGCGTACCTGGTCGCGGGGGCCGAGCGCCCCAGCGTGGGCGAGCTCCGCCGGGAGCTCGGCGCCAGGCTGCCGGAGTACATGGTCCCCACCCGATATGTCTGGCTGGAGGAGCTCCCGCTCAAGGGCCACGGCAAGGTCGACCGGGCCGCGCTGCCCGACCCCGAGGACGCCCGCCCCGACCAGGACGTCCCGTTCGAGCCGCCCGCCGACGCGATCGAGGAGGTCATCGCGGCGGCCTGGTGCGAGGTGCTCGGCCTGCGCCGGGTGGGCGTGCTGGACGACTTCTTCGACCTGGGCGGCCACTCGCTGCTGGCGACCCGGATCGTGGCCAGGCTCCGGCGCGAACTCCCGGCCGAGGCCACCCCCGTCAGCCTGATGGACCTGTTCCAGTACCCGACCGTACGCGCGCTGGCCGCCCACGCGCGCTCGGCCGGGACGACCAGGGGGTTGCTCTACCGGCTCACCCCGGCCGGGGAGAAGAATCTGGTCTGCGTGCCGTACGGCGGGGGCAGTGCGGTGGTGTACCAGCCGCTCGCCGACGCGCTCCCGGCCGGGTGGGCGCTGTACTCGGTGGCGGTTCCCGGGCACGATCTCGGCCTGGCTGAGGACCCGCGCCCCCTCGCCGAGGTCGCCGAACGCTGCGCCGAGGAGATCCTGGCCACCGTGCGGGGCCCTCTCACCCTGTACGGCCACTGCGGCGTCGGCGGCGCCCTGACCGTGGAGCTCGCCCGTCGCCTGGAGGCCAAGGGCCGCGCGATCGAGGCGATCTACCTGGGCGGAGTCTTCCCCTTCGCCCGCCCGACCAAGGGCCTGATGGGCCGCTGGGCCAGGATCACCCGACTGGAGCGGCTGCGCAGCGACCGGGCCCAGCTCAACTGGCTGACCGCGCTCGGCGCCGACCTGTCCGGCCTGGACGACGAGCAGAAGGCGTTCGTCATCCGGAACATGCGCCACGACGCCCGCGCGGCGGAGGACTACTTCACCGGGCTCATCGACCAGGGCGCGGCCAAGCTGAAAGCCCCCATCGTGTCGGTCGTCGGCGAGTACGACCCCGCCACCGACTACTACCAGGAGCGCCACCGCGAGTGGGAGTTCATCACCGATACCACCGCGTTGGCCGTACTGGATGAAGGCGGCCACTATTTCCTGAAATATCGCCCCGACGAGCTGGCCGCGATCGTCACGGGGCCGCCGCCGGAAGGCACCCGGGCGGAAACCCGCGAAGGCCCCGAACCGAGCATGCGCAGGTTCCTCGCCATCGCGGCCGGGCAAATGGCCTGCCTGGTCGGCTCCACGCTGACCGAGTTCGCCCTGCCCCTCTGGGTCTACCTGCAGAACCACGACCTGACCCAGCTCGCGGTGCTCCAGGTGCTCGCCGTCATCCCCGGCATCCTCGTCGCCCCGCTGGCCGGCGCGATCGTCGACCGCGCGAGCCGCCGTACCGTCATGATCGCCGGCAACCTGGCCGCGCTGGCCACCCAGGCCGTCACCGCCGCCCTGGCCTGGACCGGCACCCTCCAGGTCGCCCACCTGTACGGCCTGCTCACCGCCCTCTCGATCGCCCTCACCTTCCAGCGCCTGGCCTTCACCTCGGCCGTCCCCCAGCTGGTCCCCAAGCGCTACCTCGGCCACGCCAACGGCGTCGCCCAGGCGACCGTGGGCGTGGCCCAGTTCATCGCCCCGCTGGCGGCGGTCGGCCTGCTCTCCGTCGCGGGACTGAACGGCATCCTCGCCCTCGACCTGGTCGGCCACGTCTGCACCGTGCTCGTCCTGGCCCTGGTGGCCTTCCCCGCCACGATGGCGCACCGCCGCCGCGAGCCGGTCGGCCGGGAGATCGCCGAAGGTTTCCGCCTGTCGATCGGCAACCCGAGCTTCCGGGCCATGGTGATCTTCTTCGCGCTGCTCTCGCTCGGGCTCTCCCCGGTGTTCATGATGTACTCCCCGCTGGTCCTGGAGTTCGGCACGCTCGCCGACGCCGGGGCGATCGCGCTCACCGCCGGGGCCGGCGCGGTGGCGGGCGGGGTGACCATGGCCCTGTGGGGCGGCCCCGCCCGGCGGCGGATGCGCGGCATGCTGCTCTGCGCGGCGCTCATCGCGGCCTGCTGCCTGGTGGTGGGCGCCCGCGAGTCGCTGCTGGTGATCGGGCTCGGCGCGTTCGGCGTCTCGTTCGGCCTGGCCCTGGTCAACGGCGTGTACGCGACGATCATCCAGGTCAAGGTCCCGCAGCGCTTCCACGGCCGGGTGTTCGCGCTCAACCAGATGGTGGCCTGGTCCACCATCCCCATCGGGGTGGGCGTGATCGCCCCGCTGGGCGCCCGGCTGCTCGGCGACATCAGCCTGATGTACCTGGTCTTCGGCGGCTTCCTGACCCTGGTGGTGACGGGCGCCCTGGTCAGCCGCCGCCTGTCCCGCTTCGACCACGAGGTTCCCGACGCCACCCCGGACGATCTGGTGGGTCTGGAACGGCAGAAGGAAGGTGTGCGATGAAGGAACGACTGGCGGAGCTGGTCTCGCAGGCGTGTGACGGGCAGCTCACCCCGGCCGAGGTGCTGACGGCCACCGTGCCGCTCTCCTATCTCGGGGTGACCTCGCTGGCCCAGATGCGGCTGATCGACGCGGTCGAGCGCGAGTACGAGGTGGAGATCGACCTCGGCGGCGACGTCGCCTTCCTGGACAGCGTGGCCGGTCTGGCCGGCTGGCTGGCCGAGCGGGCCCCGGCGGCCCGATGACCGCACTCGCCGCGGCCTTCTCCGGCGCCCGATCCGGCGACGCGCCGCTCACCTGGGGCCAGCGGGCGATCTGGGAGGCGATCGAGCGCACCGCGCCGGACGACCACTACTTCAACTTCGGCAGAATCGTGCAGCTGGGCGCCCGTCCTGCCTCGGTGTCCGGGGCGCTCTGGGCGCTGGCCCGGCTGGTGGAGCGGCACGAGTCGCTCCGCACCAGGATCGTGGACGGCCGCCAGGCGCTGGCGGCCGCCGGGGAGCTGACGGTGGTGCTGGGCGCCGACCCGGACGCGCTGCTGGCCGAGCTGACCGCGACCGCCTTCGACTACGCCCGCGAGTGGCCGCTGCGGGTGGGGCTGGTGACCACCGGGGCGGAGGTCACCCACATCGTGCTGGCGTTCTGCCATCACGCGGCAGACGGCCTCGGCGCCGAGGAGGCCGTACGGGACCTGCGCCTGCTCCTGCTCAGGGGGGAGCCGCGCGGGTCCCGGCCGCCGCAGCCGCTGGACATCGCCCGCTGGCAGTCCTCGCCGGAGGGGCGCCGAGTGGCCGAGGAGGCGGCCTGGCACTGGGAGCGGGAGCACCGGCGCATCCCGCCGACCATGTTCCAGCTGCCGTCCGGGGCCGGGGAGAGCCCGCCGATCTGGCGGGCCGTGCTGCGGTCGCCCGCTGTGGATCTGGCCGCGCAGCGCATCGCCGTACAGCATGGGACCAGCACCTCCAATGTGCTGCTGACCGCGGTGACCGCGCTGGTGGCGGAGATGACCGGGCACGAGACGGTGGCGATGCTGCCGATCGTGAGCAACCGGTTCCGTGCCGACACCCGGGGGGCGGTCAGCACGCTCTCCCAGGAGGGGCTCTTCGTGCTGGACGTGGAGAAGGTCCCCTTCGCCGAGCTGCTCGCGCTGGCCCGGCCCGCGGCGCTGCGGGCGTATCGGTCGGCCTATCACGATCCGGCGGACCGGGCCCGGGTGCTGGCCGAGGTGGGCGAGGACCGGGGTACTCCGGTGCATCCCTGGTGCTGCTTCAACGACATGCGGTTCGCCGACCACGCGGTGTACCGGGACGACGCGCTGATCCGGCGGGCGCTCGGGGAGAGCTCGCTGAGCTGGCCGATGAGCCAGGAGCAGCTGAACTGCCGGTTCTGCGTGCATGTGAGCGGGACGATGGAGGTGTCGGTGACCGCCGACACCCGGTGGCTGTCCCGGGCGGACATGGAACGTTTCCTGCGCGGCCTGGAGGACCGGCTGGTCGAGGCGGCGCTGCGATGATCCCGGCGTACGCGACGGCGACCTCGTGCGGCCAGGGCGAGTCCCTGGAATTCCGGATATTTGCGGATCAGGTGTGTGGGGTGGTGGTGCATGACGCCACCAATGACCGTCTGATGCTGGCCACCGTGGTCGAGGGGCCCTCCTGGACGCTGGAGGTCCCCGCGGACTGGCCGAGCTCCCTCTACCGGGCCCGTTTCACCTCCGGCGACCCCGAACCCGACGTGCTTCCCCAGCGGGCCACCGGGGACCTCCCCGGCGTCGACCTCACCCCCGACAACGAGGTCTATTTCGTGGTACGGGCGGCCGTGCCCGACGCCCCGATCCTGGTCTCCGTCCCGTTCGCCACCTGGCAGGCGTACAACCGGGCGGGCGAGCCGGGCCAGAGCGTCTACTGGACCGAGCAGCCGGACCGGGCCGCCCGGGTGAGCTTCGACCGGCCCGGCGGCGGCCCCAGCCCCGAACGCTGGGAGGAGGGCCTGCTGCGCTGGCTCGGACCGGCCGGGTACCGGGTCGAATACTGCTCCGGCCTGGACCTCAGCCTGGAACTGCTCTCCCGCTACCGGCTGCTGGTGGTCAACGGCCACGACGAGTACTGGACGGCCGGCATGCGGGACGCCTGCGAGGAGTTCGTCCGGCGGGGCGGCAACATCGCCTTCCTGTCCGGCAACACCTGCTGGTGGCAGATCCGGATGGAAGGGCGGGAGATGGTCTGCTACCGCGACCCCGCCGCCGACCCCGTCGAGGATCCCCGGCTGGCCACCGTGGAGTGGTCGAGCGCGCCGGTGCTCCGGCCGGAGAACACGCTCACCGGCACCAGCTTCCGGGCGGGCGCGGGCACCTGGGGGCCGTACATGCGGCAGATGCGCGAGGAGTCCTATACCGCCAGGTTCGCCGACCACTGGGTGTTCGCGGGCACCGGGCTCACCGACGGCGACAAGTTCGGCCTCGGCGCGCTCGGCTACGAGACCGACGCGGCCGAGTTCGCCGAGGTCCACGGCGTGCCCCGGGTGACCTGCCGGGACGGTACACCGCCGTCCTTCGTGGTGCTGGCCACGGCCGACCTGCGCCACTGGAGCGTCGGGGGGCAGGGCGGCTGGGCCACCATGGGCGTGTTCACCTCCGGCCGCGGCACGGTCTTCAACGCGGCCACCGTGAACTGGGGCAACACCCTGCACGATCCGGTGGTGGACCGGATCACCCGGAACGTGCTCGACCGGCTCTCCCGGCCCGCCGTACCCGGCTGGGAGGTGATCGGCCCCGCCGCCGACGTACGCGCGCTGGCCGCCGCCGGATCGGTCCTGTACGGCGTGACCGCCGACGGCACCCTGCTCAGCCGGGAACTGTGCGCCCAGAACCTGCCCTGGCAGCCGATCGGCTGGGGCGGCGAGGTAACCTGCCTGGCCACCCCCCGCGAAGCCGCCGCCGGTCTGGGCACCCACCTGTACGGGGTTACCCCCGGCGGCATCCTGCGCAGCCGAGCCCTCACCCAGGGCCCCAGCCCGTGGACGGACATCGCGCCCGCCCCGCCTCGGACCATCGCCCTGGCCATCCAGGACGGCACCTTCTTCGCGGCCACCACAGACGGCCGCTTGCACCTGCTCCACTTCACCGACGCCACGTCCGCCCGCTGGACAGAGATCGGCGACTCCACCGGAGCGGTCGCCCTGGGCGGCATGAACGGCCGCCTCTACGCCCTCGACCCCGGAGGCCACGTCCACACCCGACTCCCCGCCCCGACGGGCAACTGGTCAGATTTCGGTACGGCCCCAGGCGCGGTAACCCTCACCGCCCACGCCGGCTGGCTGGTAACCGCCGACTCCACCGGCCACCTACGGTGGCACCAGGCGCGCCCGATGGGACTGTCTACCTGACAGTGCGCACCCTGCCGCAACAGGGGGCCGATACTCCGCCGTCCACGAACGCGCTGCTGTCGTGGCGTCTCCAGCCGGTAAGGTCGCGGGGTGACGACGAGCGCCGGTTCCGAGGCTGACCGTCCGCCGTATCAGCGGCGGTGGACGTGGGAGCATCCGGTCGGCCCGCGGTGGCTGCTTCTTGGTGACGTCGGCTTCGAGGGCTCCTACGATGACGACATCCCGTTGGCGCTGTGCGCGGAGATCGAAGGACTGTTCGTTGACCTGCCGCCCCGACCGCGGGAGCGGTTCACGCTCGTCGGCTGCACACCGGACGGCGCGCTGGCCGACCTGCTCGACCGGCTGCCCGCCGAGGCACTTGGCACCGAACGAGCCTGGCTGGGTGACATCTCGATAATGGGGGCTCCGCCGCCGCCAGGCACATGGCCGTCCTGGTACGGCGAGGACCTCGGCGACGTCGTCGTCCTCGCACAGCGGCCAAACCTTACGATGCCCGAAACCGTGGACATCGATCTCGACGGGTTCGTCCACGTCTATGACCGCACGGACGCCGTGGTGCGTCCCGTCGACGTCACCGAATTCGTTCTTCAGGGACGGGACGATACGCCCTACGGCACCTGCGGGGACATCATCGGTGTGTTCCGTGAGCAAGCCGCACCGCCGGTGCCGCAGGTCCGGCTGCTCGGCTGCCGACCGGAAACCCACTTGCTGACCGCGCTCGACGCGGTCGGACAGTCGACCAAGGCCAGCCTGCGTCGCCGCCGGATCCACGCCGAGGTGCACCTGGTCGCCGCCGATGGTTCGGTCGGCCAGGTGATCGGCGCCTTGGTGTGCGGAACGGTCGAGGCAGGTGAGCCGTCCCGGCTCGGTGCCGGACTCCTCGACGTGACTGTCGCCAGCGACCCGCGGGAACCGCTGCCGACCGGGGTCCTCGGCATCCTGGAGCACTGGCACGGCGGACGGCCCGCCGAGAAGAATCTGTGGGCCGACTACGACCGGGAGCTGCGCCACCACTGGGCCGGAGTGGCGCTCGGCCACCTGTCCAAAACGCCGGACCGGCCCGCCGGCACCACCTATGACCTCGACGGCCGGTTCGTGACCGACATCGAAGGGTTCTACTGCGCAATCGGCGAGGCGATCAATGGTCCGGGCGGATACTTCGGCTGGAACCTCGGCGCCCTCGATGACTGTCTCAGCGGGAGGTTCGGCGCGCAGGCACCGTTTCGGCTGGTGTGGCATGAATCGGCCGTCGCCCGCAAGCACCTCGTCGCCGGCTACGACCGGCGCTGGCTGGGTCCGGCGATCACCTTGGAGTATCTGCTGGGGATGCTCGCGGAACACCATGTCGAGATCGACTTGCGCTGAGCCGACGCCGACTATGGCTGAATCTCCCGGGCGTCGGCTCCACACGCATGGGCATGGGTCAGACCGTGTCGGAGAAGACTTGTTCTCTTGCCTGGTCCAGGGCGGCGAGTAGTGCCCCGCGTAGGACCGGGTTTCCGGCCACCAGGGTGACCGCTACCTTTGGGCGGCTGGGGCAGACTCGGGCCACTGCCTCTTCCACCAGGGCCGCCAGCTCGTCGCCGCCGGCGCGGCCGACGTCGCCGCTGAGGACGATCAGGCCGGGGTCGAGGACCACGGCGACCGCCGCGACGCCGACCGCCAGTCGGCCGGCCAGTTCGGCCAGGAAGCCGGCGTTGCCGTCGGCGACGGCTGTGCGGACCAGTTGGGCCACGTCCACGTCCACGTTCACGCCCGCCGACCAGGCGCTGGAAGGAGCCGGACTGGGGTTCGGTGACGTCGGTGGGGAGTGG
>NZ_JAHCST010000088.1 GCF_018476525.1 Acrocarpospora catenulata | reverse complement strand
TGGGGGTGGGGGATGGGGACGGGTTGGTGCCGACGCGGATGGCGACCGCGCTCTTGGCGGGGACGGTGACCGACGCGGTGCCGTCGGCGGCCACGGTGACCGTGCCGCTCCCGGCCACGTTCTGGTACGTCCCGGCCGGCAGGCCGGTGGTGAACGTCCTGGTCAGCGCGGAGCCCGAGTTGTTGATCGACACCCAGCCCTTGTTCCCGCGGCTGAACGCGATGACGTTGTCGCCGTTGTCGTACCAGTTGGCCACCGCCGTGCCCGCCACCGCGTGGTAGAAGCCCACCATGCCGGTCAGCTGCCGGTGGAAGCAGGTCCACCGCCCGTTGCCGCAGTCGGTGTCGGTCACGAAGCCGCTGCCGTTGTGCGGCGGACCCGCCTCACTGTCGGACCAGGTGAACGAGGAGTACACCCGGGGCGTGCCGTACGGCCAGGACAGCAGGAAGACGTTGGCCAGCTTGTAGGTGTCGCCGTACTTGTAGTTGAGGGTGGAGCCGTTCCGCTCGGTGTCGTGGTTGTCGATGAAGGTCACGGCCTTGTCGCTGGGCACCGACAGGCCCCAGCTCTCCCCGAACGTGGACAGGTTCCGGATCTGGCCGGTGAACTGCTCTTTCATCTTCCGCCCGTACACGAACTCGTGCACGTCGCCGATCCCCGTGTACTGGTTGGGCTGGATCGGCTCACCGGCGCCCTGGATGACCTCCTGGTGGATGTACGGCGAGCCGGTCAGCCGGGACTTGATCGCCGCCAGGTCGGTGGTGCTGATGTGCTTGGCCGCGTCGATCCGGAAGCCGTCCACGCCGAGGCTGGTCAGCTTGTTGAGGTAGCCGGCGATCTGGTCGCGCACGTACTCCGAGCCGGTGTTCAGGTCGGCGAGCTGGACCAGCTCGCAGTTCTGCACCCGCCAGGCGTCGCCGGTGTAGTCCGACTGGTTGATCACGCAGCTCGGCGTGTGGAAGTCGGCCGCGGAGTACAGGCCGGGGTAGTTGTACTTGCTGAAGGAGTAGCCGCCGTAGCTGGTGGAGCCCTGCCCGGTCATGTGGTTGATGACCACGTCGGCGTGCACCTTGACCCCGGCCGCGTGGCAGGTGTCGATCATGGCCTTGAACTGGGCCTCGGTGCCGAACTTGCTGGTGAGGGTGTAGCGGGCGGGCTGGTAGATGTCCCACCAGACCGCGCCGCCGCGTGACATGGAGTCGTTGGGCGGGGAGACCTGGACGGCGTCGAACCCGGCGGGGCCGAGCACGTCGGTGCACTCGCGTGCCACCGAGTTCCAGTTCCAGCTCCAGAGCTTGACGAACGGGCCGGACCCGACGGGCGCGGCCTGGGCGGGAAGGATGACGACCGCAGTGGCCACCAGGGCCAGCGCGACCGCCGCGGCGGATCGGTATCGTTTCATCGGGGCCTTCTTCTTGCGTGGAGGGAAACCCGTCCCGGGTCCGGGTGGTGATGACACCCGGGCCCGGTTTTTGGCTCAGACCGGTTGTACGAAGACCGCCACCGTCCTGGCGGGCACGGTCAGGGTTCCGGTCGCCCGGTCGACGGCCGACTCCTTGACCACCGGGTCGGCGGAGGCGGCCTGTACGGGGTGCAGCGTGACCGTGGCCCCCGCGAGGCCGGCAACGGTCTGCTGCCTGGCCTGCGAGGTCGCGTTGAAGACGACGGTGATCGACTTCCAGCGCGGGTCGATGCCGGAGGCGTCCAGGCGCATGGTGATGACGCCGGGGACGTGGGCGGCGGGGAAGGTGAGCCGGCGCTGGATCTCCTCGAGCGAGCCGAGCGAGAAGGCCGGGGAGGATGTGCGGATGGCGAGCAGGTCGGCGAACCCGGCCCGGGCGGCGTTGATCGCCGCGCAGTCCGGCCGGAGCGCCGGGTCGGCCAGCAACGGCCGGGCGTAGGACCACTTGGCCGCGTTGTCCGCCCGCGGCGGCAACCCGGCCCCGAAGCCGTTGCCCTGGGCGCAGTCCCAGTGCAGCCGGTTGAACCAGTCGCCCGAGTCGTAGGAGTTGCGGTCCAGCGACTTGGAGCGCAGCCGCTCGGTCCCGGCGTGCAGGAACGCGGTGCCCTGCGCGAGCAGCGCGGTGGCCAGCGAGAGCGACTGCATTCTGACCCGGTCGGACATCGGGGTGTCCGCGGGCAGCTTGTAGGCGAGCGCGTCGTAGAGGGTCTCGTTGTCGTGCGCGTCCACGTAGGTGACCGTGTCGCGCGGGGCGGCGGCGTACCCGGCGGGGGAGCCGTTGTAGGAGACCTCCGAGCCCTTCTTCCCGGAGGGCAGCACGTAGTCCTTCAGATTGCCGGTCAGCCCGACCATGATCAGCTCTTCGGCGTTGGTCAGCCGGTCGCCGGGGCTGTCGGCCAGTCCTGAGCCGAAGCCCCGGATGCCCGGGTCGGCGTCGAACGGGGTGCCGCCGCGTACCGCGTCGCGGAGCCGGTCGCTGAAGGTGCCGATGCCGGTGCCGGCCAGGTTGGCCTGGGTGGCCTGGACGAACCTGGCGTCGTTCGCGACCTCCCCGAAGTTCCAGCCCTCGCCGTACAGGATGATCGCCTTGCCGTCCACGCCGTCCCTGGCCGGGGTGAGCGCGTCCAGCGCCCGGCGCACCGCGAGCAGGTTGGCCTTCGGGTGGTGGCCCATCAGGTCGAACCGGAAGCCGTCCACCTTGTACTGCTTCGCCCAGGTGACCACGGAGTCCACCACGAGCTTGCCCATCATGGCGTGCTCGGGCGCGGTGTTGGCGCAGCAGGTGGAGTTGGCCACCGTGCCGTCCTCCAGGAGCCGCTGGTAGTAGCCGGGCACGATCTTGTCGAGCACGCTCCCCTCGGCCTGCCCGGCGGCGTGGGTGTGGTTGTAGACCACGTCCATGACCACCCGGAGGCCGGCCGAGTTGAGGCCCTGCACCATGCCGCGGAACTCCTTGATCCGGCCGGATCCCTCCGGGTCGGTGGCGTAGGAGCCCTCCGGCACGGTGTAGTGCAGCGGGTCGTACCCCCAGTTGAAGGAGTCCTTGGCCGCCGTCGCGGTGACGCACTCCTGCTGCTGCTCGGAGTCGGGCGGCAGCGCCGCCAGGTCGCAGGCCGGTTCGGTCCGGTCGGCCTTCCGCTCGGGGACGGTCGCGAAGTCGAACACCGGCAGCAGGTGCACGTGGGTCACGCCGTCGGCGGCCAGCTTCCGCAGTTCCCGCATGCCGTTGCCGTTCCCGGTGAACGCCTTGTACGTGCCGCGCTCGGCGGCCGGGACGGTCGGGTCGGCGGCGGAGAAGTCCCGGACGTGCAGTTCGTAGACGGTCGCCTTGTCCTGGCCGACCGCCGGGGGCTTGGCCAGCCGGTTCCAGCCGTCCGGCTTGAGCGCGCCGTCGGCCAGGTCGACCAGCTGGCTGCGCTTGCCGTCGGTGGCGGCGGACAGGCTGTAGGGGTCGGTCACCTCGTTGGTCACCAGGGTGGCGCCCGCCACCACGGTCACCAGGTAGGTGTAGTAGCGGCCGTACCAGTTGGGCTGGCCGGTGACCGACCAGACGCCGGTGGCGTCGTCGCGGCGCATCGCCACGGTCTGGCCGCCGATCTTCAGCTCGACCTTCTGGGCGGTGGGCGCCCAGAGCGCGAGCGTGGGCCGCGGGCTGCCGGACGGGCCGAGGGTGGCGGTGGCGGCCGCCGCGTACACGTCGTCCAGGACGCCGGGGATCTGCACCCCGGTGGCGGTGAGCAGGCCGCCGGAGGGGTCGCGCTCGGTCGCCACCAGCTGGGCCCGGAGCGCGGCCGGGACCAGGTCGGTGTCGCGGGGGTCGACGATCAGCGCGGCGTAGTCCTTCAGGTGCGGGAACTTCGCCTTCTGGGCGTCGGTGAGGGCGCCGGGGGTGAGCCGGATCAGGTGGATGTCGCCGGTCAGGTCGCCGGACTTCTCGTCGTACCTGATGTCGGCCTTGGCGGAGAAGGCCAGCGCGTACCTGGACGAGGCGGAGGTCTTGCCCCGCCAGGCGAGGGTGCTCCGGTCGATCCAGTGCGCGGTCGCCTTGGTCAGGTCCACGTCCGCGCCGGTGGCCGGAGGCTGCGGCAGCACGAAGCCCTCCTTCTGCGACAGTTTCCAGACCTCGTTCCCGTTGACGGTGAGATCCACCGCCTGGTCGGCCGGTTGGTCCTTCTCGTCGCCCTTGTGGAGGATCCAGCCGACGCTCTTGGCGTCCGGCTTCAGCGGCACCTTCCAGTACGGGCCGAACTGGTCGGTGCCCGCCGGTCGCAGCGGGTCGCCCCAGTCGACGGTGCCCTCGATGTCGCCCCAGGCGTGCAGGCCCCACCCGGTGTAGGTGCGGTCGGGCCGGTTGTAGTGCAGGATCAGCACGTTCTGGGCCGCCGCCAGGGTGGGGTGCAGGGTGGCGGAGCCCGCGTTCACGTACGCCTCGGGCTGCCTTGCGGCGGTGAACGCGCGGTCGCCGCCGTCCTTCTCGTCGCCCTTGTGGATGATGAAGTTGAGCGGGGGAGCGGCGTCCTTCAGCGGCACCTTCCAGAAGGCGCCGTAGGCGTCGGTTCCGTCGGGCATGCGGGGGCTCGTCCACTCGGTGGGCTCGGCCACCGCGTCACCCCACAGGTGCAGGCCCCAGCCGTCGTAGTTCCCGTCCGGCCGGTTGTAGCGGATGGTGGCGAAGCCCTGCGCGGCGGCGCGGGAGCCGTACACCTCGGCCTGGCCCTGGACCAGCCAGACCTCGCCGGTCTGCTGGGGGTTGACGAGGCGGTCGCCGCCGTCCTTCTCATCGCCCTTGTGGGTGATCAGGCCGACGCTGGACGCGCCCGGCTTGAGCTTGATCCAGGCGAACCTGCCGAAGGCGTCCTCGCCCTCGAAGGCGATCGGGGAGCCCCACTCGACCTCCTGGTCGATGTCGCCCCAGGCGTGCAGGCCCCAGCCGTCGTAGTCGCCGGTGCGCTGGTAGTGCACGACCAGGTAGTCGCGCTTGACCGTGCCGCCGCCGGGGGTCTCCGGTTCGGGGGCCACCGTCGCGGTCGCGGTCGCGGAGGCCACCCGCCCGGCGGAGTCCTTGACGATCGCCTTGTAGGTGATCGACGTCCCGGCCGCCAGCCCCCTCAGGTCATGAAATACCCGGAAGGTGCGGTTGTTGGGGGCGTCGTCGGTGCCCAGCGCCTTCCACGGGCCGTTACCGATCTTCGCGGCGAAGGTGACCTGGTCGAAGCCCGTGCCCGGCACCTCCGCGAGGACGGGCACCCGCCCGTCCTCGGCGGTGCCCCTGATCTCGGCGCCGGGCAGGGTGATCGAGACCGCCGGGGCCTGCGCGGGGGTGGCCAGCTTGGCGGCGGCCCGGTAGACGATCGCGCCGAGCGCGGGCACGGTCACCGCCAGCCTGCCGTCCGCGCCCGAGGTGACCTGGCCGGTTCCGCCGTAGACCGCCGTGAAGCGGGCGTTCGGCGTGTACGTCGGCACCTGCGCCTGGGCGGCGGTGGTGCCGCTGTTCACCGCGACCACGTACTCGATCTGTTCCTTGGCCCCGATCCGGGAGAAGGCGTACACGTTCCCGGCGGCCAGCCGCTGGATCTGGGCGCCGTCGGCCAGCGCCGGATGCTGGTCGCGCAGCTTGGCCAGCGCGGCGATGGACTGGTAGAGCGGGTGGCCGGGGACGAAGTTGTCGCTCGCGTGCGTCGCGGTGGTGCCGATCAGGTCGTCGTCCAGGTAGTCGGCCGTCCTGGAGGCGAACATCGAGGCTCGCGCGTCCTTGTCGCCGCCCGCGCCGGTGAAGCCCTGCTCGTCGCCGTAGTAGACGACGGGCTGGCCCCGGGTCAGGTACATGAGCTGGTGGGCGAGGGTGTCCCTGGCCAGCAGCTCGGCGTCGGGCGCGCCCGGGTGGTCGGCCTTCAGGAAGGAGCCGATGCGGCCCATGTCGTGGTTGCCGAGGAAGGTCGGTAGCGACGCGGCGTTGGAGTCGGCGTCGGTGTAGTAGTCGTCGGCCGCGTACAGGCCGGCCAGGCCGGAGGCCGCCCCGCCACCGGCGAAGGTGCGGGCGTTCTCCTGGAAGGCGAAGTCCAGGGTCGCGTTCATGCCGCCCCGGCTGGTGAAGCGGGAGGCGTACGCGACGTCGCTGCTGTACACCTCGCCGAACATGAAGAACCGCTCGTTGCCCAGCTTGGCGGCGTAGCCGCGCAGGGCCGGGGTGAAGCGCTCCCAGAACTCCATGTTGACGTGCTTGGCGGTGTCGATCCGGAAGCCGTCCACGCCCGCTTCGCGGACCCAGGTCTGGTAGATGTCGATCATGCCCTTGACGACCTCGGGGCGCTCGGTCCACAGGTCGTCGAGGCCGAAGAAGTCGCCGTACTCGGAGTTCTCGCCGGTGAAGGTGGAATCACCCCGGTTGTGGTACATCGTGGGGTCGTTCAGCCAGGCCGGGACCTTGGTCTTGGCGGTCACCACCGGCGTGTACGGGAAGGAGTCCACGCTCACCTTGGGGAAGGTGTCCTTCAGCGCGTACGCGCGGTCGTCGAAGGCGGTGCCGTCGGTGGCGACGTACGGGTAGGCGCCCTTGGACCGGTAGGAGTAGGACTTCTCCTGGTAGTCGATGAGGTCGGCCGTGTGGTTGGTGATGATGTCGAAGAAGACCTTCATGCCCCGCTTGTGCGCCTCCTTGACCAGGCGCTTCATGTCGGCGTTGCTGCCGAGGTGCGGGTCGATGCTGGTGAAGTCGGTGATCCAGTAGCCGTGGTAGCCGGCGCTGACGTCGTTCCCGCTGCCCTGGACCGGGCGGTTCTTGAAGGACGGGGTCAGCCAGATGGCGGTGCTGCCCAGGTTCTTGATGTAGTCCAGCCGGTCGATCAGGCCCTTCAGGTCGCCGCCCTGGTAGAAGCCCTTGTCGGCAGGGTCGAACCCGGTCGTCAGCCGGTCCCCGGTCAGGCCGCCCCGGTCGTTGCCGCGGTCGCCGTTGGCGAACCGGTCGGTCATCAGGAAGTAGAGGCGCTCACGGGTCAGGTCGGAGCGGAGCGCGTCCTTGGCCAATTGCGCGTCGCCTGGTTCCGCGGCACGGCTGACCTGCGAAACCACCGGCTTAACGGATAAATCGGGTAAAAGGGATAATTCGTAATTCGAGGTGGTGGCTTGGCTCGTCGTTGGGGTGAGCACGGGACAGACCATGGCGACCAGCGCCGTCGACAGGACGGCGGCCGTGCGGCGGAGCCGGGCGGTGGTCGCGGGCCGTGGGGGGTGCATCCGGGTGCCTCCACGGATTCGTGTTTCTGAGGTGTTGCCCGGAAGTTACTCAGTCCGACGGACGGATGCAATCCTTTGCTGAAATTTTATGCAAGAACCGCAGATTTCTGGAAGGCGGTGATTTGTGGGGACGGCCAGGACCCCGGATGATGGCGGAACGTGCGGAATCCACTACTGATCGCATCATTGCAGTAGTTTTTGCAACTTCTTCCAGAACGGAGGAACGCCGAGGCATAGGCCCCGGAGTGCGGTGGAACGACCGCTTTATGCTGGACATCCCCCGGGAACATCACGGAAACGTGCCTACGTCAGTGTTGGTGTCGAAGGAGAGGTGATCGATCGTGTTGTTGCGGCTACGGGTCTCCCTGCCGGACCGGCCGGGGGTGCTGGGCCAGGTGG
Organism: Acrocarpospora catenulata; assembly: GCF_018476525.1. Classification (GTDB taxonomy): domain Bacteria; phylum Actinomycetota; class Actinomycetes; order Streptosporangiales; family Streptosporangiaceae; genus Acrocarpospora; species Acrocarpospora catenulata. The sequence goes on along the minus strand of NZ_JAHCST010000088.1, from coordinate 23,726 downwards.
CCAGGGCCTTCGGTGTGATGGGGGCGGACATCCTCCAGGTCACGGTGCTGGAACGGGAGTCGGGCCGCGCGGTCGACGATTTCACCGTCTCCTGGTCGGCGATCTTCAGCGCGGCCGAGCTCAGCGAGCGCATCTCGGTGGTGCCCGGGGTCCGGGTGGAGGCCGCCTGGCCCACCCGGGAGCTGCCCGGCGCCAACCCCGACTACGACCTGCTCGGCCACATCGCCGCCGATCCTGCCCGGGCCGTGCTGACCTTGGTGGACGCGGTGCCCGACCTGGTCAGCGCGGAGTGGGCGGTGGCCCTGGAGGCCGCGAGCGGCGAGGTGGTGCACGGCAGCTGGCAGGCGCCCGAGGCGGTGCCCGCCCCGCAGCAGATCTCGGTGCGCCCCGCCGCGTTCAGCGAGGGCACCCTGCACCTGGCCAGCGTGCCGTTCGACACCGTGCACCTGCTGGTGGCCAGGCGGCAGGGCCCCGCGTTCCACCGCGCCGAGCTGGACCGGGTGGCCCGGCTGGTCGACGTGGTGTCGGTGCTCGCCCACGCCGGGGTGAGCCGGGCGTGACCCCCGTTTCCGTCTTATCTGCGGGGGTTTTATCTGCGGGGCGGGTCGATTCGCGCGCCGGACTGGGTGAACAGCATCAGGCGGGAGACGTCCACCGCGACCCGGGCGTGCTCGCCGGCCTTCCAGAACGGCCGGGCGCCGAGCCGGACGATCAGGTCGGCGCGGCGGTGCGAACCGCTGCCCGGCTGGGACTGCGGCGCGGCCTCCTCGGCCGGGAACTCCTCACCGGAGCTGAGCAGGCGGCGCATCATCGACCGGGCCCGCCCGCCGCCGTTGCCGTTCCCGTTGCCGTTCTTGGCCCGCGGGTCCGGCGGCTCGGGTACGGCCATGGCCGGGATGCCCGCCTCCACGTACGCCAGCCACTCGTGCCCGTGGTACTCCAGGGTCCGGACCCGGCCCATGAAACAGGGGCCGTCCATCTTCTCCGGCATCGGCGCCAGCGCGTCGGGCCGGATGCCCACGATGATCATGCTGCCCGTGTGTCGTGACACAGCGTAAGCACGTGGATCGGTCCAGGGCATAGTGATCTGGTGTGTACCGAAATCAAGGAGAATGTACTGATTTTGGGGAGTGCGGACGGTAGCGCCGAGCAGGTTGAGCTGCTGGGAACTGAGGAACGCGGCGGTGAACGCGGTGGCGGGGTCGTTGTAGACCTGGGCCGGGGTGCCGATGTCCTGGAGCACGCCCCGGTTCATGATGGCGATCCGGTCGGCCAGGGTGAGCGCCTCCACCTGGTCGTGCGTGACGTAGATGGTGGTCACGCCGAGCGCCCGGACCAGCGAGGAGATCTCCATCCGGAGTTCGGTGCGCATGCCCGCGTCCAGGTTGGAGAGCGGCTCGTCCATCAGGAACAGGGAGGGCTGGCGGACGATCGCCCTGCCCATCGCGACCCGCTGCCGCTGGCCACCGGAGAGCGTTCCAGGTCGCCGGTCCAGGGTCTCGTCGATGTGCAGGGCCTTGGAGAGCTCGATCACGCGTTCCCGCACCATGGCCGGGTCGGCCTTGGCGATCTCCAGCGGGAAGGACAGGTTCCCGCGGACGGTCCGGTGCGGATAGAGCGCGCCGTTCTGGAAGACCATCGCCACATCCCGGTCCCGTGGGGCCAGATGATTGGCGATCTTGCCGCCCAGCCAGAGGTCGCCCTCGGTGATCTCTTCAAGTCCGGCGATCATACGGAGCAGGGTGGACTTGCCGCATCCGGAAGGGCCGAGCAGCACCAGCAGTTCACCGTCGTCGGCACGCAGGTTCATCCGGTCGACCGCCAGGTACCCGCCCGGGTACACCTTGGTCACATTGTCGAGGACGACGGTACTCATGCCTGCTCCTCGCCTGGCGGCACGGATGTGCTCGTGCACAGTGCGCGGGCCGTAATGCCTCGCGAGCAGCGCTCGATCATGGAAACTCGTTCCTTCCGGGCGCGAGACGCCCGGATCCCGCCATTCAGTGTGTGATTGATGAGGTAGTACATCGTGTCGGCACGGTCCATGTCCATACGAGTCATGAAAAATCGGGTACGCAGCGGTTACTGGCGTGTTGCGGGGGCCTACGGGGCCTTCATTCGGACCTAATCGCCATTAATTAGTCACTGCCCGAAAGTGCCAGGTCAGGGCTGGTCATCCGATCACAATGGTCACAGATTGGCAACGACGCATTGACAGGGTTTGCGGTAACTTTCTGTAAGGTCTTTCATGAGTGGCAGCCGACCTAACCGGGGGACTCCATGACCGCGCCTTCACCCGACCTCACCTCCGCCGCGACTTCTGAGACGTCCGAGGTCTCTGATGTTCTTGAGGTTGCTGAGGTTTCTGAGCTCTCTGAGCACGACTGGCACCGCGACGCCGTCATCTACCAGGTGTACGTGCGCAGTTTCGCCGACGGCAACGGCGACGGCGTCGGCGACCTGCTCGGCGTCCGCAGCCGGCTGCGCTACCTGGCCGAACTCGGCGTGGATGCCGTCTGGCTCACCCCGTTCTACCCGTCCCCGATGGCCGACTTCGGCTACGACGTGGCCGACTACCGGGACGTGGACCCCGTCTTCGGCTCGCTGGGCGACGCCCGGGCGCTGATCGAGGAGGCCCATGGTCTTGGCCTGCGGATCATCGTGGACGTGGTGCCCAACCACACCTCCGACCGGCACGCGTGGTTCGCGGCAGCCGTCCAGGCCGGTCCCGGCTCGCCGGAGCGGGACCGCTACATCTTCCGCGAGGGCCGCGGCGGCGGGGCGGAGCCGCCCAACGACTGGGAGTCCATCTTCGGCGGCCCGGCCTGGACCCGGCTGCCCGACGGGCAGTGGTACCTGCACCTGTTCGCCCCCGAGCAGCCCGACCTGAACTGGGAGCACCCGGAGGTGCACGAGGAGTTCGCCGACGTGCTCAGGTTCTGGCTGGACCTGGGGGTGGACGGGTTCCGGATCGACGTCGCACACGGCATGATCAAGGCTCCCGGGCTGCCGGACGTGGGCCACTCCAACCAGGTGAAGATGATCGGCGCCGCCGTGGTGCCGTACTTCGACCAGGACGGCGTGCACGAGATCTACCGTGCCTGGCGCCGCATCCTGGACTCCTACCCTGGCCGGCGCATCGGCGTGGCCGAGGCGTGGGCGCCCACCCCCGAGCGGCTGGCCAACTACGTCCGCCCCGACGAGCTGCACCAGGCGTTCAACTTCCACTTCCTCACCACCCCGTGGCAGGCAGCCGGGTTCCGGGACGTGATCGAGGAGTCGCTGGCCACCTCCGCGCTGGTCGGCGCCCCCGCCACCTGGGTGCTCTCCAACCACGACGTAAAGCGCCACGCCACCCGGTACGGCGGCGGCGCGCAGGGCCTGGCCAGGGCCAGGGCGGCGGCGATGGTGATGCTGGCCCTGCCGGGGTCGTCCTACGTCTACCAGGGCGAGGAGCTGGGCCTGCCGGAGGTGCTCGACCTGCCGGAGGAGGTGCTCCGCGACCCGCAGCGGCTGCGCGACGCCGACAGCGGCCGGGACGGCTGCCGGGTGCCGATGCCGTGGAGCCCGACCGAGGAGCCGCCGTTCGGCTTCTCCCCGCCCGGCATCACCGAGACCTGGCTGCCGATGCCCGCCGACTGGCGGCACCTGTCGGTGGAGTCCCAGCTGGCCGACCCGGACTCCACGCTCAGCCTCTACAAGCTCGCCCTGGCCGTCCGCAGGGACCACCGCGACCTGGGCGACGGCACCCTGACCTGGCGGGAGGCCCCGGACGGCGTGCTCGCCTTCGACCGGGGTGAATCGTTCAGGTGCCTGGCCAACATGACGAATGACTGGATTGTGGTGGATCGTCCGGGTGAGCTCCTTCTTGCGAGCGCTCACCCGGCGTTTTCCGGGAATGTTGTACGGCTCGCTCCTGATTCGGCCACGTGGTGGGCCGTGGAGAATGTCTAAAGTAACCGTCATGAACAACGCGCGACTCGCCGATATCGCGGCCCAGGCAGGCGTCAGCGAAGCCACGGTGAGCCGTGTGCTCAACGGCAAGGCGGGGGTCTCCGCGGCCACCCGCCAGGCCGTGCTCACCGCCCTGGACCTGATGGGGTACGAGCGCCCCCAGCGGCTCCGGCAGCGCAGCAACGGCCTGATCGGCCTGGTCACCCCCGAGCTGGACAACCCGATCTTCCCGGCCTTCGCGCAGGCCATCGAACGGGCGCTCACCCAGCACGGCTACACCCCGATCCTGTGCACCCAGATCCCCGGCGGCGCCCCCGAGGACGAGTTCACCGAGATGCTCATCGACCGGGGCGTCAGCGGCATCGTCTTCGTCTCCGGGCTGCACGCCGACATCACCGCCCGAATGGATCGTTACACCCGGCTCACCGACCGCGGCCTGCCCATCGTGCTCGTGGACGGCTACAACGAGGCCATCCCGGCGCCGTTCATCTCGCCGGACGACCGCCTGGCCACCCGGCTGGCCGTGCAGCACCTGGTGGACCTCGGCCACGAGCGGGTCGGCCTGGCCCTCGGGCAGCGCCGGTTCGTGCCGGTGATCCGGAAGATCGAGGGCTTCCGGCAGAGCATGGCCCAGCTGCTCGGCGCCACCGACGTGAGCGACCTGATCCAGCACTCGCTGTTCACCGTCGAGGGCGGCCAGGCCGCCGCCGGGGCGTTGATCGACCGGGGCTGCACCGGCCTGTTCTGCGCCAGCGACCTGATGGCCCTGGGCGCCATCCGGGCCGCCAGGGAGCGCGGCCGGTCGGTGCCGGGGGACGTCTCGGTGGTCGGCTTCGACGACTCCCCGCTCATCCCGTTCACCGACCCGCCGCTGACGACCGTGCGTAAGCCGATCGCCGCGATGGCCTCGGCGGCGGTGGAGACCCTGGTGGAGCTGATCGGCGGCACCCCGGCCAAGAACACGGAACTGGTCTTCCAGCCGGAGCTGGTGGTCCGCGGCTCCACCGGATCCGGGCCCCTGGTCAACCGCTGAACAGCCGAGGGGCCCGTGACATCCCGGTCAGGAGTCACGGGCCCGGGTCCATGAGCGTGTTTCCGGGTTACGGACACGAACATGGCCGTCGGCCCAGCCGAGGGAGGATGGCGTGGGCCGACGAGACTTACCGGTGTCAGGGGCTACCGAAGTTCACGGGCGAGCCCGGCAAGCTTCTCGATCCTTGCATAGTCCCCTTGGACGAGCGCGTCCGAGGGGGTCAGCCAGGTGCCGCCGACACATCCTACGTTGGGCAGCGAAAGGTAGTTCGGGGCGGTCTCCGGTTTGATCCCCCCGGTGGGGCAGAATCTCACGTCCGGGTACGGCCCGGCCAGCGCCTTGAGCACGGGCACCCCACCGGCGGCCTCGGCCGGGAAGAACTTCATCTCCCGCACCCCCCGCTCGTACAGGGCCAGCACCTCCGAGGCGGTCGCCGCCCCCGGCAGGTACGGCACACCGCTGGCCGCCATCGCCTCCACCAGCGCCGCGGTGGCCCCCGGGGAGACCAGGAAACGGGCGCCCGCGGCCACCGCGGCGGACACGTCGGCGGACACCCGCACGGTGCCCGCGCCCACCACCGCGTCCGGCACCCGTTCGGCGATCGCCCGGATGGCCGCCAGCGCGGCGGGGGTGCGCAGGGTCACCTCGATGACCGGCAGGCCCCCCGCCACCAGCGCCCGGGCCATCGGCACCGCGGTGGCGGCGTCCTCGACCACCACCACCGGGATCACCGGAGCAAGATCAAGCAGGTTCACACCAACTCCACATTGCTGGTCCGCTGCGTCAGCCAGGCGGCGCACCCGGTCAGCGCGGGCTGCTCGGCCACGATCAGCGAGGTGGCGATCGAGCTCAGATAGTCAATCAGAGCCGGTCCTGTCTGCTCGAACCTGGCCCGGAACTCGCTGTCCTTGACCCGGTCCACAATCCTCGGCAGCACCCCGCCGCCGAGGTACACGCCGCCACGGGCCCCCAGGGTGAGCGCCACGTTCCCGGCGAACCCGCCCAGCAGGGCCAGGAACACCTCCACCGTCTCCAGCGAGAGCGCGTCGTCGGAGGACACGATCTCCGAGGCGGTCTTCCGCCCGGCCCCGATCCCCCGGACCAGCGAGAGCCCTCGGTACAGCCGGGGCAGCCCCGACCCGGAGAGCAGGTGCTCGGCGTCCACGTACGGCAGGCCGTCCGCGCGCAGCGCCCGGACGATCTCGAACTCCAGGTCGGTGACGCAGGGAATGGAGACATGACCGCCCTCGCCCGGCACCGGCACCCACCCGGCTCCGGCCGGGACCAGACCGGCCACTCCCAGGCCGGTGCCCGGACCGAGCACCGCCTTGACCATCCCGGCCGTCGGCGCGGGCCCGCCCAGCGGGGTCAGGTCGTCCCCGGCCAGGTGCGGCAGCGAGATGGCCAGCGCCTCGAAGTCGTTGAGCAGTTCCACCTGCGGGATGTCCAGCTCCTTGACGGAACCGGCCCAGCCCGCGTTGGTCAGGCGATAGGTGTCTCCCTTCACCGGTCCGGCGATCGCCAGGCACGCGGCCGCCGGCCGAACTCCGCCCGCATGGTCTGCGAGATAGGCGGCTACGGCATCGGCCAGACCTTGTCGCTCGGCGACGTTGAGGACGGCCACCGCCTCCGGCTGTGCGCCGCGACCGGTGACGATTCCAAAACGTGCGTTGGTGCCGCCGATGTCGGCGACGAGCCACGGGTAGCTCACTTAAGACCCTCCGAAGATGCCGGCTCCGCGTTCCGCGGGTCCAACCGTACGACGGAAGGCCGTAAAAAGCTCGCGCCCGGTTCCCACCCATTTGTCAGGCGGGGTGGAGGAACCGGCCGGGACGCGCCCCGACAGGTCGCTCAGCACGTGTAAGGTGCCGCTGACCGAGTCGAGACGGATGGGGTCCCCGTTCTGAATCAGCGCCAGTGGGCCGCCCTGGGCGGCCTCCGGGGTGAGGTGGATGGCGGCCGGCACCTTGCCGGAGGCGCCCGACATCCGGCCGTCGGTGACGATCGCCACCCGCTGGCCCCGGTCCAGCAGCACGGCCAGCGGCGGGGTCAGTTTGTGCAGCTCGGGCATGCCGTTGGCGCTCGGGCCCTGGTAGCGGACCACGGCGACGAAGTCCTGGCCGTCCAGCTCGCCCCGCTCGAACGCGGCCAGCAGCTCCTGCTGGTCGTCGAAGACCTTGGCCGGGGCCTCGATCACCAGGTGCTCCGGCTTGACGGCGGAGACCTTGCTCACCGCTCGCCCGATATTTCCTGAAATTATGTGAATTCCGCCGTCGGGGGAGAACGGGTCGGCCGCGGGACGGAGCACCTCCAGGTCCTCGCTCCCGCCGCTGCGCTCCGACCACACGAGCTCGCCGCGCTCCTGACCGGGCTTGAGCTCGGGAACCCGGCGGTAGGCGTCCAGGCCCTCGCCCGCCACCGTCCGCACATCCGGCCAGAGCAGCCCGGCGTCCAGCAACGTCCCGATGAACACCGGCATGCCCCCGGCGGCCTGGAAGTGGTTCACGTCGGCCTGGCCGTTCGGGTACATCCGGGTGATGAGCGGGACCACCTTCGACAGGTCCGCCATGTCATCCCAGGTGAGGGTGATCCCGGCGGCCGCCGCCATGGCGACCAAATGCATCGTGTGGTTGGTGGAGCCCCCGGAGGCCAGCAGCGCCACCACGGCGTTCACGATCGCCTTCTCGTCCACCAGGCGGCCGATGGGCGTGTACTCGGGGCCGTGCGCGGTGATCTCCACCGCCCGCCGCCCGGCCTCCTCCGTCAGCGCGTGCCGCAGCTCGGTGTGCGGATTGACGAAGGTGGCCCCCGGCAGGTGCAGGCCCATCACCTCGATGAGCAGCTGGTTGGAGTTGGCGGTGCCGTAGAAGGTGCAGGTGCCGGGGGAGTGGTAGGAGGCCGCCTCGGCGTCCAGCATCTCGGGCCGGGTGAGCTTGCCCTCGGCGAACGCCTGCCGGGCCCTGGCCTTGACCTTGTTCGGCAGCCCCGAGGTCATCGGCCCGGCGGGCACGAAGACCGCCGGCAGGTGCCCGAAGTGGAGCGCTCCGATGAAGAGACCAGGAACGATCTTGTCGCAGACGCCGAGCAGCAGCACCGCGTCGAACATGTCGTGCGCCAGCGCGACGGCGGTCGCCATCGCGACGACCTCCCGGCTGAACAGGGACAGCTCCATGCCCGGCCGCCCCTGGGTGACCCCGTCGCACATGGCGGGCACCCCGCCCGCCACCTGCGCGACCCCGCCGGCCTGCCGGACCGCCCGCTTCAGCTCCTGCGGATAGGTCTCGTACGGCTGGTGCGCCGACAGCATGTCGTTGTACGAGGTGACGATCGCCACCCCCGGACGCGCGGCGGCGCGTAACGCGGGCTTGTCCTCACCGGCCGCCGCGAAACCGTGGGCCAGGTTCGCGCACGCGAGCCGCCCCCGCGCGGGCCCGCGTTGTCGCAACTCCTCGCCCGCCGCGTCCACCCGCGCCAGGTACGCCTCCCGGGTGGCGTGACTGCGCTCCCGGATCCGGTCCGTGACATCGACGACCACCGGGTGGATGGCGTCTTGTCGTGACGACGGCGACATGGGCGGCGCTCCTCACCTAGCGGGACATCCGGGACAGTACCGCGAAGTTCTGTGAGTTTTCAAGCGGACTTTTGTAACTCCAAATGAATAAGTCATTGCTGTTCGGTCAACCCATGTGCTTCACTTCTGCCTGATGTCTCGTATAGCCAGCACCGGCGAGGTGTTCCAGCTCATCCGCGGCGGCGAAGCCGTGACCCGTGCCGACATCGGCCGGGTGACCGGTCTGTCCCGCCCCGCCGTGGTGCACCGGGTCACCGAGCTCCTCCAGCGCGGCCTGATCGTCGAGGACGCCGAAGGCCCCTCCACGGGCGGGCGGCCCCCCGTGCGGCTGCGCTTCAACGCCGGCGGCGGCTACGTGCCGGTGGCCGCGCTGGGCGCCAGCCGTACCCAGATCGCGGTCTGCGACCTGGCCGGGACCATCCTGGACCGCACCGAAGTGGTCATCGACGTCGAGGAGGGCCCCGACGTCGTGCTCCCCCTGCTCATGGACACCTGGGAGAAACTGCTCAACGGGCGCGCCCCGGTGGTCGGCATCGGGCTCGGCGTCCCGGCCACCGTCGAGTTCGCGGCGGGCCGGACCGAGTCGGCCCGGGTGATGGCCTCCTGGACCGGCATCGAGATCCCGCCGCTGATCGCCGCCCGCTTCCCGGTCCCGGTGCTGGTCGACAACGACGTGAACGTGATCGCCATGGGCGAGCACCGGGCCGCCTACGCCGCCGAGCTCGGCGACCTGCTCTTCGTCAAGGTCTCCACCCGGATCGGGGCGGGTGTGATCTCCGGTGGCGGCATCCTGCGCGGCGCCCTCGGCGCGGCCGGCGAGATCGGCCACATCCCCGTCCGGGACGGCGGCGGTGTGCTCTGCCGCTGCGGCAACCTCGACTGCCTGGACTCGGTCGCCAGCGGCACCGCGATCCTGCGCACCCTCCGTGATCGTGGCCGGGACGTGCACACCCTGGCCGACGTCACCGCCCTGGTCCGGGCCGGCGACCCCGAGACCATGGCCGTGGTCCGCCAGGCCGGCCGCTGGCTGGGCGAGGTGATCTCCGGCGCCGTCAACCTGCTCAACCCCGCCATCGTCGTCCTGGGCGGCGATGTGGCCGAAATGTTCCAGCCCCTCGTCTCCGGCGTCCGCGAGATCGTCTACCAGCGCTCCACCCAGCTCGCCACCCGCTCCCTCCGCGTCGAACGCAGCCGCCTGGGCCCCACCGCCGGCCTAACCGGCTGCGCCCTCCTGGTCACCGACCGCATCCTCGCCCCCGAAGCCATCTGATATCCGTTTCTCCTGGGTAGGGACCCTTTCATGAACGTCTGGGTCGTCTCCGGGCCGCCGGGGGCGGGCAAGTCCACGGTCTGCGCGGCGTTGCTGGGCGTGCTCCGCCCGGTTCCTGCACTACTGGACAAGGACACCCTGTACGGCGGATTCGTCGCCGCGACGCTGGCCGCCCACGGCCGCCCGCCCGGGGAGCGGGAAGGCTCCTGGTACGACGAGAACATCAAGCGCCACGAATACGCCGGGCTGACCGCCGCCGCCAGGGAGGTCCGCTCCTTCGGTTGCCCGGTGCTGCTCAGCGGCCCGTTCACCAGCCAGGTCCACGACGCCGAACTCTGGGAAGGCTGGGTGACCGAACTGGGCGGGCCGCCGGTGCACCTGCTCTGGATCCGGTCCGACGCCGAGACCCTGCACCACCGGCTGACCGCGCGTGGCTCACCCCGGGACGTCGGCAAACTGGCTGACTTCGAGGGATACCTGAAGGCGATCCGGGTGGACGAACCCCCGGTGGTGCCGCACCACGAGATCGACAACCGGCTGGGCGCGCCGCCGGTGATCGACCAACTGACCGCCCTCGGCCTGGGCGACCTCCCCTGAGCGGGGGTTGGCTGTTCGTGGTGCTCTACTACGCGGTGTGGAGCGTCTGGACCAGCTTCAGCGCGGTGGCCTGCTGGCACGTCTCCTACCCGGCCGTCATACGCAGGTTCCGGTCAGCGTGAGTAGTGCTCCACCACCAGATGCTCGTCCACCGGTACTGCTATCTGCTCCCGCATGGGCCGGGCCAGCAGCGTGGCCGTGAGATTGCGGTGATCCACCGACAGGTAGGCCGCGATGCGTTCATCCGCGTACACGCCCTCGGCGGCGGCCACGAACGGCTGCATGCCCCGTGACCTTTCCCGCACGCTGATCACCTGTCCGGGCTGGACCAGGTAGCTGGGGATGTCCACCTTCCGCCCGTCCACCTGGATGTGCCCGTGGTTGACGTACTGGCGGGCCGCGTAGATCGACGGCGCCAGCCCCGCGCGGAGCACCACCGAGGCCAGCCGCGTCTCCAGGATCGCCAGCAGTTCCTCCCCGGACTGCCCGGACCGCCGGACCGCCAGGTCCCAGTACCGCCGCAGCTGCCGCTCAGACACGTCGTAGTACCACCGCAGCTTCTGCTTCTCCAGCAGCCGCACCCCGTAGTCGCCGGTGTTCCGGCGGCTGGTCTTCCGCCCGTGCTCCCCCGGCGGATAGGGCCGCTGCTCGAAGTACTTCACCGCCTTGCGGGTGAGCGGTACCCCTGCCCGCCGCGACAGCCGGACCTTCGGACCGGTGTAGCGCATACTTCCCCCTCTGTGGTTAGGTAAGCCTTACTTAGGTAAGACTAACCTTAGTGCATCGCCGTGAAGGAGCGCCATGCAGCACCCGGTCACCGCCCCGCCCGTCCCGGAACGCGTCCGCACCCTCGCCGCCGGAGCGGCCCCCACCCACGTCGCACCGGCCGACCCCCGCCACCCCACGGCCACCGCGCGCGGGGGAGTGGACAGCTCAGGACGCCCGGTCCTGCTGGTCAAACCCGGCGAACTCCTGTACGAGGCCTGCGGCGAACCCGGCGTCACCGTCGACCTGGTCGCCACCCGCGCGGTCGGCGGCGTGCCCCGGGCCAGGGGCATGCTCAAGGTGCGCGGATGGGTGCAGCCGGTCCCGGCCGGGGAACTACGCGCGACCGCGGTCGCCATCGCCGAACGCTGCCCCGACGAGGACCTGTTCGCCGCCGTCGAAGGCTGGGGCCCGGTCCTGCTCCGCGTGGACGTGGCCACTGTGATCTACCTGACCGGCCAGGAGTCCGGCGTCCTGGACGCCGAGGAATACCTCGACGCCGCCCCCGACCCGTTCATGGACGCCGCCGAGCGCATGATCCACCACGTCAACTCGGCGCACCGCCCCCAACTGGTCCACGCCGTGAGCACTCTGCTCGCCGAGCCTGCCCCCGACGCCCACCTCTGGGAACTCGACCGCTACGGCGCCACCGTCCGCACCCACCAGGACAGCTACGTCCGCCTACCGTGGCCTTCCCCCGCCACCTCGGCGGCCACCCTGGAACACTCCCTGGCCGCCCTGATCTGCACCCACCATTCCAAATGAGAGTGATTTCCCGCCCGCCCGGGTGGCACCCTCGCCGGGGCGCCGAGGTCGGCGGGAACGGCGTCGCGGCGGGACCGGGCGGGCGGGAGTCGGTGGCAGCAGGTCAGGCCCTGCTGAGGGTGGAGATATCGGGCAGGATCTCGATCGCGGTCGGGTCGGCCAGGACCCGGTCCACGACGACCCCGGCGGCGCCCCGGGAGGCGGCGCCGAAGCCGAGGTCGGAGGCGACGAAGGTGCAGTGCGCGACGGCCCCGGTGACGCCGAGCCGGGTCAGCTCCGCCTGCGCGCGGGGGAGCAGGTGGTCGGCCAGGCGGGCGAAGTACCCGCCCACGACGATCACCCGGGGGTTGAAGAGCCGGACCAGGGTGGCCGAGCCGAGGCCCAGCCAGCGGCCCACCTCGGTGAGCGCGTGCGCCACCTGGGGGTCGCCGTCGGCCAGTCGCCGCTCGATCTCGGCCAGGCGTTCCTCGGGGTCGCGGACGATCCCGTCGGGCACGCCGTAGGCGTGGTCGGGGGTGACCATGCGGACCAGCGCGGCCAGGCCGACCTTGGTCTCCCAGCAGCCGGTGCGTCCGCAGCCGCACCGCTCGCCCGCGGAGTCGACCATCACGTGGCCGACCTCCCCGGCGAAGCCGTCGGCGCCGCCGAGCAGCCGCCCGCCGGCGATGATGCCGCCGCCGACGCCCACCTCGCCGGTCAGGTAGACCAGGTCCGAGGTGCCGGCCGCGATGCCGCTGGTGTACTCGGCCAGCGCGGCCAGGTTGGCGTCGTTGACGACGGTGACCGGGATGTTGGGGGCCACGTCCCAGGAGAGGCGTTCGGCGACGGGCACGCCGTACCAGCCGAGGTTCGGGGCGACGTGGACGACGCCGTCCGCGCCGTCGATGAGGCCGGGCACGGCGACCGTGATCCCGGCCACGTGGATGCCGAGCAGGCCCAGCTCGGCCAGGGCCTCCCTGGCCACCCGGGCCAGCTCGTCCAGCGACCGTTCCGGGTCGCAGCCCATGGCGTCGAAGCCGACCCGCCGGTCGATGAGGACCCGGCCGCCGAGGTCGGTGGCGAACGCGGCGATGTAGTCGACGTTGATCTCCAGCCCCAGCGCCCCGACCCGCGTGCCGTCGAGGGTGAGCGCCAGGCCGGGGCGGCCCACCCCGCCCGCGTGCTGCGGGCCGCTCTCCCGGATCAGCCCGCGGGCGCGTAACTCGCCCACCAGGCTGGTCACAGTGGTCTTGTTGAGGCCGGTGGCGGCGGCGAGCGCGGTCCGGGACTGCGGCCCGTGCTCCCGCAGGTGCCGGAGCACCAGCGACAGGTTGGACCTGCGGACGGTGGCCTGGTCGGCCGGGATGTCCGCGAGTCCGTGGTGACCCGTCCGCACGCGCGTCCTCCAGAAGTTGCAGGGACCGCTCAGGAACTCAATGCTCCGAGCGGATTATTTTGCATGGCGCGCCGAATTAAATGACGATTTTGCGTAGCCGCGCAAGCCTCGAAGCGCTTCCCTGACGTAACGCTTCAGTAACACGAGGGGGCCTGGAGGCGTTTCCACCGCAGGGCTATACAAGCTGATGACGGATGTGTTAGAACACGGTAAAATCTTCCCTGGGCACGCAAAAAGCAGACTGAAAGACGAAGTAAGTAGACGCAGCACCCGTCTTGTCTTTCAGTCGTTTCGCTCCACCGCACAGCACTGAGGCAACAAGCGCGGCGGCGCGCGCCTTGCCTGACTGATTACTCAGGTCAGGAAGGGACACCCCCCATGTCACGACCGCACGTCAGGTTGTGGACCCGGCTGGCCGTCACGGCCCTGCTGGTCACGGCCGGTAGTGTCGTCACCACCCCCAGCCCGGCCCTGGCGGCCGACCTCCCCGCGGCGGACTACCAGCAGGTGGCGCTGGCCACCGGCTCCGCCGCACTGGGCGAACCCATGTCGCTCGCGGTCCTGCCGGACCGCTCGGTGATCCACACCGCGCGCAGCGGCCAGGTACGGATCACCACCCCCAGCGGCACCACCTCGCTCGCGGGCACGCTCAACGTGTACACCCACGACGAGGAGGGCCTCCAGGGCGTCGCCGTCGACCCCGGCTTCGCCACCAACCGGTACATCTGGCTCTACTACTCGCCCCGGCTCAGCACCCCCAACGGGGACGCGCCGGCCACCGGCACCCAGACCGACTGGAACACCTGGAAGGGCCAGTTCTACCTCTCCCGGTTCACCCTGACCGCGGGCAACACGCTGGACATGGCCAGCGAGAAGATCGTGCTCCGGGTCGACAACGACCGCGGCATGTGCTGCCACGCGGGTGGCGACATCGACTTCGACGCGCAGGGCAACCTGTATCTGACCACGGGTGACGACACCAACCCGTTCGAGTCGAACGCGTACACCCCGATCGACGAGCGCACCAACCGCAACCCGCAGTACGACGCCCAGCGCAGCTCGGCCAACAGCAACGACCTGCGCGGCAAGCTGATCCGCATCAAGCCGCAGCCGGACGGCACCTACACCATCCCGGCCGGGAACATGTTCGCGCCTGGCACGGCCAACACCCGGCCCGAGATCTACGCGATGGGCTTCCGCAACCCGTTCCGCATGTCGGTCGACAAGGCCACCGGCATCGTCTACCTGGGCGACTACGGCCCGGACGCGGGCGGGCCCGACGCCAACCGCGGCCCCGGCGGCCAGGTGGAGTTCAACCGGGTCACCGCGCCCGGCTTCTACGGCTGGCCGTACTGCACGGGCACCAACACCGTCGCCGAGACCTACACCGAGTGGACCTTCCCGAGCGGCCCGTCCCTGGGCAAGTACGACTGCGCGGGCGGGCCCACCAACAACTCCTTCCGCAACACCGGCCTGACCAAGCTGCCCGCGGCCAAGCCCAGCTGGATCAGGTACGGCGGCGAGGCCGGCTCCCCGCCGGAGTTCGGCGGCGGCTCGGAGTCCCCGATGGGCGGCCCGGTCTACCGGTACGACGCGGCCAACCCCTCCACCGTCAAGTTCCCGCAGTCCCTGGACGGCCGCTTCTTCGCCGGCGAGTACGGCCGCCGCTGGATCAAGGCCATCCAGGTCACCTCCTCCGGCGGGTACGGCGAGATCTCCGGCCTGCCCTGGACCGGCACCCAGGTCATGGACATGGCCTTCGGCCCGGACGGCGCCCTGTACGTGCTCGACTACGGCACCGGGTCCAACAACCAGGCGCTGTGGCGGGTGGAGTACATCGGCGGCAGCAACCGCAACCCGATCGCCAAGGCGGCGGCCAACCCGACCTCCGGCGTCGCCCCGCTGAGCGTGAGCTTCTCCTCGGCCGGCAGCTCCGACCCCGAGGGCGGCGCGCTCACCTACAGCTGGAACTTCGGCGACGGCAGCGCCAACTCCACGGCCGCCAACCCGACCAAGGTCTACACCACCAACGGCACCTACACGGCGACCCTGACGGTCCGCGACCCGCAGGGCCTGACCGGCACCGCCAGCGTGACCATCACGGTCGGCAACACCGCCCCCACGGTCGTGCTGAACCTGCCGGGCGACGGCCAGCTGTTCAACTTCGGCGACAGCGTGCCGTTCTCGGTCACCGTCTCCGACCCGCAGGACGGGACGATCAACTGCTCCCGGGTCAAGGTCACCTACCTGCTCGGCCACGACAGCCACAGCCACCAGATCACCTCGCAGAACGGGTGCTCCGGCTCGATCACCGTGCCCACCGACGGTGAGCACGACGCCGCGGCCAACATCTACGGGGTCTTCGACGCCGAGTACACCGACAACGGCGGCCTCACCACGCACAGCATCCGCACCGCCCAGCCCAAGCACCGCCAGGGCGAGCACTACAGCGCAATGAGCGGCGTCCAGCTCGCCAACCACGCGGCGGCCGAGGGCAGCACCACGGTCGGCTTCGTCGACAACGGGGACTGGGTGTCGTTCACCCCGTACAACATCTCCAACGCCACCAGCATCACCGCCCGCGTCTCCTCCGGCGGCGTCGGCGGCACGCTGGAGGTGCGTTCGGGCTCGGCCACCGGCCCGCTGCACGGCACCGCCACGGTGGCCAACACCGGCAGCTGGGACACCTTCGTCAACGTCAACGCCAACCTGAGCAACCTGCCCTCCGGGTCCACCACGCTCTACCTGGTCTTCAAGGGCGTGACCGGCCAGGGCAACCTGTTCGACTTGGACGCCTTCACCTTCAACACCGGTACGGCCCCGCCGCCGGGCATCATCGAGGGCGAGGCGTACACCTCCAACAGCGGCGTGCAGCCGGCCGGGCACGCGGGTGCCAGCGGCGGCCAGACCGTCGGCTACATCGACAACGGCGACTGGGCCGGATACTCCCAGGTCAGCACGGTGGCCGCGACCGGCATGACGTTCCGGGTCTCCTCCGGCGGGCCCGGCGGGACGATCACCATCAGGTCCGGCTCGCAGACCGGCCCGGTGCTGGGCACCGTCAACGTGGCCAACACCGGCAGCTTCGACACCTTCACCAACGTGACGGCCACGCTGAACGGCGCGGGCACCGGGCCGCTCTTCCTGACCTTCTCCGGCGGGACGGGCTCGCTGTTCGACATCGACTACTTCTCGGTCACCCGGGGCACCAGCACCACGATCGAGGGTGAGGCGTGGACCTCGCAGAGTGGCGTGATCAACGCCACCCACGCGCCGGCCAGCGGTGGCCTCACCGCCGGGCACATCGAGAACGGCGACTGGGCGGCCTACTCGCAGCTGAACACCTCCGGGGCGAAGTCGGCCACCGTGCGGTTCTCCTCGGCCGGAGCCGGCGGAACCGTGCAGTTCCGGTCCGGCTCGCAAACCGGCACCCTGCTCGGCTCGCTCACCCTGCCCAACACCGGAGGCTGGGAGACCTTCCAGAGTGCCACCACCGCCCTGACCGGCAACGTGTCGGGCACGCTCTACCTGGTCTTCACCGGCGGGTCGGGCTCCCTGTTCGACATCGACACGATCACCATCGTCAAGTAGGAGGCACGTGATGAAACGGCTCTCCTTAGCCGTCACCGCGCTCGTCGCGGCCGCCGCCGCGCTGAGCGTGCCCACGGCGGCGCACGCCGCCGACCCGGCCTACCAGGTCATGGTCTTCTCCAAGACCGCCGGGTTCCGGCACGACTCGATCCCGCAGGGCATCCAGGCCATCCGCGACCTGGGGGCGGCCAACAACTTCACGGTCACCGCCACCGAGGACGCCAACGCCTTCACCGCGGGCAACCTGGCCAACTTCAAGGCCGTCGTCTTCCTGAGCACCACCGGCGACGTGCTGAACGCGACCCAGCAGACCGCCTTCGAGAACTACATCAACGGCGGCGGCGGGTACGTGGGCGTGCACGCCGCGGCCGACACCGAGTACGACTGGCCCTACTACGGCAACCTGGTCGGCGCGTGGTTCAACAGCCACCCGGCCATCCAGACCGCGACCGTGCGGACCGAGGACCGGGCGCACGCCGCGACCGCGCACCTCGGGCCCAACTGGTCCCGGTCCGACGAGTGGTACAACTACCGCACCAACCCGCGCGGCAGCGCCAAGATCCTGCAGAACCTGGACGAGGGCAGCTACAGCGGCGGCGGCATGGGCGCCGACCACCCGATCACCTGGTGCAAGACGATGAGCAACGGCCGCGCCTTCTACACTGGCCTCGGGCACACCCAGGCCAGCTACGCCGAGGCGCCGTTCCGCACGCTCCTGCTGGGCGGCATCCGGTACGCCGCCGGCTGGGCCAAGCAGGACTGCCGCGTGGAGACCGGCTACACCACCCTCTACAACGGCTCCACCACCGGCTGGACCCAGAACGGGCCCGGCAGCTTCACCAACAGCGACAACACGCTCACCTCGGTGGGCGGCATGGGCATGCTCTGGTACTCGGCCAAGCAGTTCACCTCGTACTCGCTGAAGCTGGACTGGATGATGCCCGGCGACGACAACTCCGGCATCCTCATCGGGTTCCCGACGCCCACCGACCCGCAGTCGGCGATCAACCAGGGCCACGAGATCCAGATCGACGCCACCGACACCCCGGACAAGACCACCGGCGCGATCTACGGCTTCAAGTCGGCCGACATCGCGGCCAGGGACGCGGCGCTCAACCCGCCGGGATCCTGGAACACCTACGAGATCCTGGTCGAGGGCGAGCGGGTCCGGGTCTACCTGAACGGGCGGCAGATCAACGACTTCACCAACACCGACCCCGTACGGTCGCTGACCTCCGGCTACATCGGGATCCAGAACCACGGGACCGGCGACGACGTGTCGTTCCGGAACATCCGGATCAAGGAACTGGGCGGCCCGCCGCCGCAGCTGGACACCGTCGAGGGCGAGGCGTACACCTCGCAGAGCGGGGTGCAGCCGGCCGGGCACGCGGGCGCCAGCGGCGGCCAGACCGTCGGCTACATCGACAACGGCGACTGGGCCGGCTACTCCCAGCTCAGCACCGTCGGCGCGACCGGCTTCTCGGCCCGGGTCTCCTCGGGCGGCCCGGGTGGCACGATCACCATCAGGTCCGGCTCGCAGACCGGCCCGGTCCTGGGCAGCGTCAACGTGGCCAACACCGGCGGCTGGGACAACTTCACCACGGTGACCACCACGCTCAACGGCGCGGGCACCGGGCCGCTGTTCCTCACCTTCTCCGGCGGTTCCGGCTCGCTGCTCGACGTGGACACGATCACCCTCACCCGGGGCACCAGCATCACGGTCGAGGGTGAGGCGTGGACCTCGCAGAGTGGCGTGATCAACGCCACCCACGCGCCGGCCAGCGGCGGCCTCACCGCCGGGCACATCGAGAACGGCGACTGGGCCGCCTACTCGCAGATCAACACCTCCGGCGCCAAGACGGCCAGCGTGCGCTTCTCCTCGGCCGGGGCGGGCGGCACGGTGCAGGTCCGCTCAGGCTCGCCGACCGGGACCCTGCTGGGCTCGATCACCCTGGTCAACACCGGCGGCTGGGAGACCTTCCAGACCAGGTCCACCAACCTGACCGGCAACGTCTCGGGGACCCTCTACCTCGTCTTCACCGGCGGGGCGGGCTCCTTGTTCGACATCGACACCATCACCATCACCAAGTAACCCCGTAAGCCGAAGGGCCGGTCCTGCGCCGAGGACCGGCCCTTCTGTGACATTGGGCCCGCCTCCGGCAGGCCGGCCCGGCCGCTCTCAGCCGGTGTCTTCCCTCTCTCCGGTCGCTGCGCTCCCTACGTTCAGTCCGGACACCGGCGCGGCCGGGCAACCCCCACATATGACTACGGGAAGTCGATTGCGCTGGCAGCTGGCTTCGAGAGCTCGTCAGAAGCCGCAGAGCTCGGAGATGCTCTGGTCCTCGGAGTTCTTGGTAGGGCTGGGGGAGGTTCCGGCGGAGACGGTGGCCGTGGGGGTGGCGCTGACACTGGGGGTGGCGCTGGCGCCTGGCGTGGCGCCGGGGCTGGCCGAGCCTGCCACGACCGGGGGCTTGCTGGCCATGGACTTGCGGATGGCGTTGACGGTCATCCGGCGGATCTTGGCCCAGTCGGGGTTGCCGGTGTAGATGGCCGGGGGGACGAACTGGGTGCTGGTGATCTTGGCGTCCTTGACCTTCACGCCCAGGTTGACCAGGTGCTCCAGCAGGTCCTGGGGGATGTCGGTGCGGAACAGGCGCTTCGCCGCTTTGATGATCTTGTTGAAGTTGGCCAGGACCACCGCCGGGCTGGCCTGCTGGGCGAGGGCGCCGATCACGCAACGCTGGCGGGCCATCCGGCTGAAGTCGTCGCTGCCCACGCGGGAGCGGCCGTACCAGAGCACCTGCTCGCCGTTGAGCAGGCGGTAGCCGGGCGCGATGGTGCCGGCGGTGCCGAGGGTGCCGCCGTACTTGACCTCGCTCTGGACGTTGATCCGGAGCCCGCCGATGGCGTCGATCAGGGCGGCGAAGCCGTACATGTCGACCATGGCGTAGTAGTCGATGTGCAGGTTGAGCGTGTGGCTGATGGCGTCCTTCAGCGCGGCCGGGCCGTGGATGCCCAGGTTGGGGTAGTCCTCGGCGTACTGCCAGACCTCGTTGAGCAGGCCCCCGTTGGACAGCTCGGCGCGGAAGCCGTTGGGGAACTGCTTGTCCATCACGCTCCCGGGCGTGAAATGCACGTGCTGGAGGTTGCGCGGCAGACTGAACAGCACGGTGTTGCCGGTCGGGATGTTGACGCTGGCCACGGTCATGGAGTCGGTCCGCACGCCGGTCCGGTTCCCGGCCGCGTCGGCGCCGATCAGCAGGAAGTTGATCCGCTTGCGGCCGTTCCACGGGTCCTCGGCCTTGACCGGCGCGTGGCTCGGGTTGTCCTCGGCGGACGGGAACGCCGACAGCAGCTCCTGGGCGCCGCTGACCGTGGTCACGGTGAGCGCGAACGGCGCCATCACCGCCACGCAGAGCACGCCGACCACGATCCCGGAGACGATCTGCCCCTTCTGCGGCAGCCGGTCGGGCCCGAGCGTGATGTAGGACATCAGCACCAGCACGAACCAGGCCAGTGCCAGCACCACGGCGGCCACGGTCACCGTGACCAGGGTGCTCTCCCGTACGGCGGCGCCCACGTTGCCGATGAACTGCAGGCCGTACAGGACCGTGGCGATCAGCACCACGCCGAACAGGCCGAGCAGGATGAACCCGGCCTTCCGGTTGCCGCTGCGCAGGTGCGCGGCGCCGGGGATGAACGCCGACAGGCTGGTCCATCCGATGATTGCGCCCGTCGACAGCGGCGCGCCGAAGCGCGGCCCGGTGCGGCGGTTGCGCGAGCGGCCCCGAGTGCCACTCCCGTCAGTGGTGGGATGTTCTGTCGGCCCGCCCTGGGGGGCCTGACCCTGATGCCCGGTATGCGGGGCTGAGGGCTGCCGTACGGGCCGCGAATGCCCCGGCGGCTCCTCGGTCTGCCGAGGGGTTCCCGGCCTTCTACGGCCCTGTCGTGGGGGCGGCTGGTCTTGCGCCGGAGGCGGGGAAGCGGTTCTACTGTGTGGGTGGGCCGACGGATCGTCGGAGGTCTGCCAGTGAGCTTCCGGCTGCTCCCTGGGGGCTGGCCGTCTTCGGGTCCGCCTCGGACGGCCCTCGTCTTCGGCGTCCCCACGTGCCATGACGAACCGCTCCCCTCAGTCCTTAAGGTCCAGGCAATGACCAGGGATTCTAGTCCCCAAACCTGGACAAGACTGACACATGCCTAAGAATGCTCGGCACCCCGGACTTCCCCCTGCTCATCGCCCGCTCAGGGGAAGGTCAGGAGACCGTGGCGGACCGTACCGCCCAGGTGTTGCACTGGTAGGCCTGCTGGCGTTGCCAGCCCTGGCGGAACCAGGCGCCGCTGTTGGCGGGTGTGCCGTGGTCGCGTGGTCTGCCGGGCCAGTCGCCCACATTGGAGAACAGGTAGAACAGGCGGCCTCGCTGGGCGGCGGGGATGGGGTAGGAGGCGGCGACCGAGCGCATGAACATGCCGCCGAAGCAGTTGGCCTGGAGTTCGAACCTGCGGCTGATGGCCAGGCGCTGGCTTTCCGCGGAGGTGTCCTGGGTGAGTTCCCAGCGGGTCTGGGCCAGGCCGCTGAGCAGTTGCACGTGGTGGCCGTACTCGTGGGCCATGATCCCGGTGATGCCGCCGTGCCAGCTGACGATCTTTCCGTAGCCGCGGACGGCTCCTGAGCCGTTGACCATCGCCGAGGTGGAGGCGTAGATGGTCTGGTTGGCCGGGCAGTAGTAGGGGACGATGTTGCCCCGCTGCGGGAAGTCGCCGCAGGCGCCCCGGCCTGAGCGGGCCACGATGGCGAACTTGGGCGGCGTGAACGGGATGCCGACCTTGTCCAGGACGGACTTCCAGGCCCGGTCCATGCAGGCGCCGGTCTTGAGGATCAGTTTCTTCAGCTGGGCGTGGTTGTAGATGCTGGCGTTCCCGCCCGGGCAGCGGGTCCGGGGGAGCGCGCCGGCCTTGTAGACCGTGTTGGTCTTGAGCGAGCGGTCCAGCGGTGCGGCTGGTTGGGTGGGGGTCGGGGCGGAGGTCGGCCGGGCGCCGCCGGTGGAGGTGGGGAGGGCGATGGGGGAGACCGGGTCCGGCTGGGGGCGGGCGCGGTCCGCCAGGTTCGCACCGACGATCAGCAGGGTGAAGACCGCGGCCAGCAGCCCCAGGATGCCGCCGACGATCACCCCGGCGCTGGACTTGCGACGCGGCGGGCGCCAGTTGGTCGGGATGTGCCGGGGCGGCCCGTACGGCCCCTGCGGCACCGGCCGCCCGCCCTGCGGGAAGAACGGCCCCTGTGGCCGAGGCGGCATCGGCGGATGCGGCACCGGTGGCGGCACCGGTGGCGGCATCGGCGGGGGCATCGGCTGACCGGCCGGTGCTGACGGCGGATACGGCACCGGCGGTGGCATCGGTGGCGGCATGGGCTGACCGGCCAGTGCCGGTGGCGGGGGTGGGGATTGGGGCTGTGGTGCAGGAGGTGGCGATGGGGGCTGTGGGGGGTTGTGTGGCGGTGGTGGGGCGCCGTAGGGATGACGGCCCGGTGGTGGTGCGGACTGCGGACCCACGCTCTACCCCCTTTGCCAAAGATTGGGCAGAACAATACTGATTTAACACCCGTCACGGATGTAGCAGCAGACGGACACATTCCGTAATCAGGCGAGGTGATCTCTGCGATGTTCCGGAATCACCGGCCTGCTCTGCCCTAGCGTTTTTGGCATGAATCTGCAGCAGCTCCGTTACGTGGTAGCCACCGCGGAGCACCGCACCATGACCGACGCGGCCAGGTCCCTCTACATCGCGCAACCCGCACTTTCCCGCGCGATCCGGGACTTGGAACGCGAGCTCGGGATGACACTGTTCGCCCGTTCCGGTCGTGGCGTGGTGGTGACCGCGCAGGGGCGCCGGGTCGTCAAACTCGCCAGGGAGGCGCTTGACGCCGTCCACGAGATCGAGGCCCTCGCCACCCATGCGCACACCACCGGTGCCGAACTCCGCATCGCCTCCACCCCCAGTCTGGAACCCGGGCTCGCCGGGCGCCTGCTGCCCGCCTACGTGGCGGAGCATCCGGGCATCCGCGTGCACATCGTCCGCTGTGACGGCCGGGAGAGCGTGGTCACCGCCGTCCGCGAGCAGCGGGCCGACCTCGGGCTCACCGACCTGCCGGTGCCGACCGACCTGATCAGCCACCCCCTGGAGCGCCAGGAGATCGTGCTGATCTCGCCGCCCGGCCTGGACCTGCCGGACCCGATCCCGATGGCCAAGCTCAACGGCATGCGGCTGGTCCTGCCCTCGCCGGGCAGCCCCCGCCGCAAGGAATTCGACCAGATTTTCGCCACGTACGGCGTCCGTCCGATCCCCGCCGTGGAGTCGGACGAGCGGTCCCGGTGGCTGCCCGCCGTACGGGAGGGCAAGGCGTCCCTGCTCTGGTACCGGGGCATGGCCGAGCAGGCCACCCGGGCCGGCCTGGTCGTCCGCTCCCTCGACCCGTCGGTACGGAAGATCATCGCCATCGTGCACGCCCGCAAGCGGCTCCCCGCGATGGCGCAGGACTTCCTGACCCTCGCCGAGGGAGGCTCCGCCGCCTAATTGGTGGAACGTTCCAAACCCTGTCCAGTGGCGAAATATCGGCATATCTCGTGAGACTTCTGGATCGGCCATTTCCCGAAGCACCACGCGACTAGCCGGGCCGGGCGCCCCCCGCCTCAGGCGTCCCGGCCCCGCCGACCAGCCCCGCCCTTTTCAGGCGGGCGGATTGCTTGCCGTGGCACTCCCACCCACCCACCCTCGTAACCCTCCGGGACCGGCCTCCGCCGGGATTGGA
>NZ_JAHCST010000087.1 GCF_018476525.1 Acrocarpospora catenulata | reverse complement strand
CCGGCTCCGCCGGGCAGGCGGAGGGCGCGTCCGACGGCTCCGCCGGGTTGACCTTCGGCCCGAGCTGGCTCCGCCGGGCAGGCGGATGGCGTGTTGGCGGCTTCGCCGGGTTTGACCTTGGGTCCCGGCTGCGTCGGGCTGAGAGTCGTCCGGGTCGCCGCGTTCGTCGTGGTTTCGGTTGTACTCGGCGTTGGGTGCACGTTTTCGCTGGTGGGGTCGTTTCTGTGGATACCGTGGTGTTCGCTCTGGTCGTGGTCTTCCTGTTCGCCGGTTTGGCCTTCGGTCCGAGTTGGCTCCGCGGGGCAGGTGGATGGCGTGTCCGGTGGCTTCGCTGGGTTTGGCCTTCGGTCCGATCCGGCTGTGTCGGGCTGAGAGTTGTCTGGGCCGCCGTGTTCGTCGTGGTTTCGGTTGTACTCGGCGTTGGGTGCACGTTTTCGCTGGTGGGGTCGTTTCTGTGGATACCGTGGTGTTCGCTCTGGTCGTGGTCTTCCTGTTCGCCGAGTTGGCCTTCGGTCCGAGCTGGCTCCGCGGGGCAGGTGGATGGCGTGTCCGGCGGCTTCGCTGGGTTTGGCCTTCGGTCGGACCCGGCTCGGCCGGGGCAGGTGGATGGCGCGTCCGCAGGCGATGATTCAGATTGCCGGGTTGCGTCAATGGAGGTGGTGTACGAGTTTCCGCTGGTAGCAGGCGTGGCGTCGTGAAATGAGGATGGCCATCGCGTGATCCTTCCGGTAGTGATACCAAGATCGAAGGAGGCGAATGCGATGGCCGTGAACGACAGGGTGGACTCTGCCGGCTAGTTGGCACGCGAACTTGAGACCAACGACCCGGACCTGTTGCGGTCCATGGTGAAGACGACGGCCGAGGCTTTGCCCCACTTCGTCTCCCCGCCTCGATCCCCTACCTCGACCCCCAGATGGAGGGGTTCTGGGGATCGCCCCTGTGCGGCCGACGAGTAGCCCCAGGGAACCAGCGCCAGCTCGCGACCATATACCGCGCCGCGTGGAGCCAACGCTCACCTACGACAAACACGACAAACACGACGAACGACCTGGAGGCGTGAGGCCAACACCCCTACCGCGGAGCCAATGCCCGCTTACCCAAACACGACAAACACGACAAGTGACCTGAAAGAGTGGGGCCGATGCCCCTGCTGTGGAGCCAATGCTCGCTTACCCCAAGATGACAAACGCCCTTGAGGTGTGGAGGTGACACCCCTACCGCAGGAGCCAATGCTCGCTTACCCAACCACGGCAAACACCATAACGACCTGGGGGCGTGGGGGGGCGGCGCCCCCACATCGGGGGGCTCGGGGGGTCGTCCCCCCGTGTGAACGACGAAAAGACCCTGAGGGAGGAAGCGCCAGCTTCCGACCACCCAGGGTCAGTCGTTCGTGGGGCTGGCGGGACTCGAACCCGCACCGGCATGATCCTAAGTCATGTGCCTCTGCCAATTGGGCCACAACCCCATTTGATTTTTTCCGGGCTGGGCCGGGTGCCGCCTATCTTACCGCGTCGGGGAGGGTCGGAGACACCCGGTTTTCCGGGGTTAGGAAATGCCCAATTCTTTTAGGAGGCGGGCTACGTGGCCGGTGGCTTTCACGTTGTAGAGGGCCTTTTCGATTTCGCCGTCGGGGGAGATGACGAAGGTGGAGCGGAGGACGCCGGTGATGGTCTTGCCGTAGTTCTGCTTCTCGCCGTAGGCGCCGTACGCCTGGTGGACGGCGAGGTCGGGATCGGAGAGCAGCGGGAAGGTGAGGGCGTCGCGTTCGATGAACTGCTGGAGTTTGGCCGGCTTGTCCTTGGAGACGCCGAGGACGGTGAAGCCCTGGGTGGTGAGCGAGCCGAGGTTGTCGCGGAAGTCGCAGGCCTGCTTGGTGCAGCCGGGGGTCATCGCGGCAGGGTAGAAGTAGAGGATGACGCGTTTGCCGCGGAGGTCCTTGAGCGCCACGTTTTCGCCGTTGGCGTCGGGCAGGATGAAGTCCGGCGCGGGGTCACCGGGTTGCAGCTTGGGCTGGCTCACTTCGCCTCCGCGGGCAAGGTCGGGCATATCGAGTGACGGCGGGATGGCTACCGCCGTGACGGCAACAAACTACCGGGTCGGGCGACGTCCAGGGTGCGGACCCGACCTGGCACACTGATCGAACACCGGTCAAATGCTGTGCACACCGCGCTCACGCTGGTCACAGACGACACGATATGGACAGGAGGGGATCGCCCATGGCGGACACCGATCCCGCCGCGCTGGAGCGGAAGATCGAGCGTACCCGCGCGGAACTGGCTCGTACGGTAGACGCCATCGCCGACCGGGTGAGCCCCAAGAAGGTCGCGGAACGGAACGTGGCCAAGGTGAAGGCCCAGGCCGGCCAGATGGTCACCGCCCTCGGCGACCTCGTCCTGGGGAGCAACGGGCAGGCGCCCGCCCCGTCCGTGAACGGGCATTCCCCGGAAGAGACGGACCAGGAGACCTGGGCGGAACCGACTCCGCTCAATTTCGCCCCCCTGTTGATCGGCGTGGGCGTCGTCCTGGCCGTGGGCGCGGCCATCGTGCTCACCCGCCGTCGCCGCCGCCGCTAGGGCAGATCAGAGGAACGTCTTGCCCTCGCCCCGATAGGTGGGAACCTCGCCGATCACGCGGTCGCCCTCGATGAGGTGGAGGACGGGGAAGTGTTCGCAGAGTTCGCCGGCCTTGGCGTGGCGGAACCAGACGCGGTCGCCGACGCGTAGGTCGTGGGCGGCCTCGCCGAGGAGCGGGGTCTGGACCTCGCCCGCGCCCTCGTCGGGGTGGTAACGCAGACCGGCGGGCAGGTACGGCTGGGGCAGCCGGGTCGGGCCGGGCGCGCCGGAGGCGGAGTAGCCGCCGCCGAGGACGGTGGCCACGCCGGGGGCGGGCTTGCGGGCCACGGGCAGCGCGAAGAGGGCGGCGGGGATACCGGTGAAGCCCCGGTAGAAGTCGAACAGACGCGGGTGGTAGAAGCCGGAGCCGGCGGCCAACTCGGTGATCGCCTTCTCGCCGGTGGTCTTCTCCAGGCTTCCGGTGCCGCCGCCGTTGACGAACTCCAGCTCGGCCACCTCCCGTACGGCCTGCACGATCCGGCCCCGGCGGACGATCAGTTCCCGCCGGGAGAGGCGCTGCATGTGGCGGACGGCCAGGCCGTACAGACCGGGTTGGCGGTCGCCCACTCCGGCGATCTGGCCCTCGTAGGCGAGCAGGCCGGTGAGGCGGACCCCTGGGCGTTTGACGACCTGGGTGGCGAGTTCGGCGGCCTGGTCGGGTTCCCGGATGGGGGAGCGGAGGGCGCCCGCGCGGAACTTCCCGGCCAGCGCCACGTAGCTCGCATCGATGTCCAGACATATCCGGATCTCTTCGGGGTGGCCGTGGAGGAGGTCCAGGTGGTCGGTGGAGTCGATGGTCAGAGTGATCTCCCGGGCGGCGCGCGGGTCGGCCCCCAGCCGGGCGATCGCCCCCCGGTCGGTGGTCGGGTACGCGACCAGGATGTCGGTGAATCCGCAGGAGACCAGCCAGAGCGCCTCATCCAGGGTGTACGCCATGATTCCCCGGAACCCGGGCAACGCGAGCACCCGGGCGAGGATCTCCCGGCTGCGGATCGACTTGCTGGCCACCCGGATCGGCTTGCCGCGGCCGCGGCGGACCATGTCATCGGCGTTGGCGCGGAGCGCGTCCAGGTCGACGAGCGCGAAGGGGGGCTCCAGCCCGGCGGTGGCCTGGTCGTAACGCGCTGCGGAGCCTTCGGCGGATGTCATGGGATCTCCCGGCATCACGGTCGGCGGCAGGGGACCCCGCGCCCGATGTATATGAGGTGTGTTCATGTTAACCGTGGAACCGGCAAACACTCGTGCCATCTCCCGGCATGATCGGGCAAAGGCGCGGGTGAGCCTCGCCGGGCGGGCGGCGCACGTGTATCCCTGTGTGACCATGAGCACCGTAGAGGAGATCCTGGCTCCCGCTCCGGCCCAGACCGCCCGCCGTGGGACGGCGGCTCGGCGGGCGGCCAGGATTTTGCGCCCGGGACGGGCCCCGGCGGGTGTCGCGGTGGCCGCGGTCACCGCGGTCACGGCCTGGTGGATCACCGCTGAGGTGGTCGAGGCTTGGCTGGCCGCACCGCGCGAATGGTCGCTCGCGCCCGGCCTGCTCGAACTGACCTGGCGGAATCCGGCGATGCCCTACGTGGCGGGAGCCGCGCTGGCGGTGGGGGCGCTGCTGGTGATCCTGGCCGTGATTCCCGGCCGGCCCCGGCTGGTGCCGCTGGAGACCGTGGAGGGGAGCGTGGTGATCGGCATCACCCGGCAGGGACTGCGCCGCACCCTGGCCGCCGCCGCGCTCGGCGTGACCGGCGCCGACCTGGCCTATGTGCGCCTGCAGAGCGGCCAGATCGAGGTGACCGTGGTGACCGACGCACGGCGTACCGGTGACCTGCTCCGCGAAGTGGGCGCCGCCGTGGGCGACCGCCTCCAGACTTTGGCCCTGTACGGACGCCACGAGGTCGTGGTGCGGCTTCGCCGGAGGAGGATCTGACATGCGTCCGCCGTTGGGAGACCGGATCGGGATCGGTGTGGCCGGGGCGGTGCTGCTCTGGGCCGGTGGTTACGGGCTGTGGGCGCTCCAGGCGCGGCCCGATCTGAAGGTGTTCGACCTGGAGTATCTGGCGGGCAGTCCCTGGGCGCGGTCCATCGGAGGCGCGCTGGTGGCGTTGCTGGCCATGGCGGCCACCCGGTGGCTGGTGCTCTCCCTGGGCTGGCGGCGGTACGGCTCCCGCGAGGGCACCGGTACCGCGATGCTCGGGGTGGCGTTGCAGAGCGTGGACGGCGTGGATCGGCTCCAGGTCCGGGTGGTCGGCGGCAGGCGTACCGAGATCACGGTACGGTGCCGGCCGGGGGCGCCGCTGGGGGAGCTGGCCCGGCTGCTCGACCGGCAGGCGGTGTCCCGGGTGCGCGGTGTCCTCGGCCCGTACTCCGCGCTGCCGGTCGTGGTCCGCCTGCACGTCAGGCGGCGCTGAAGCGGTGCCTACCGGCTCGCTTCCGGGTTCTGGCTGACCCGGTCGGCGGTGCGCTGCAGATGCTCGCGCATGATCGACATGGCCCGCTCGACGTCACGGGTGGCGATCGCGTCGATGAAGGCGCTGTGCTCCTCGGAACCGCGGTAGCCCATCAGCGGTGCCACCACCTGCGCTTCGAGCAGCGACATGAGCAACGGGCCGTGGAAGGACTGCACGAGCATCTCGATGGCCGGGTTGTGGGTGCACGCGGCGACCCGCACATGGAAGTCGGCCGACATCGACATGGCGTACTCACCGCGGTCGAGAGCCGTCTGGTGGGCGCGCACCATGTCGCGCAGCGCCGCGATGTCCTCTGTGGTGGCCCGCTCGACCACGAGGGGGACGATGCCGAGTTCGAAGACCTGCCGTGCCTCGGTCACCTCGGTCGCGGTGAGCGGGGAGAGGGTGATCAGATCGGCGAGGCCCTCGCCGATCTGCTCGGACGTCGGTGAGGTGACGAAGGCACCGCCGCGCGCGCCGACGCGGATCTCGATGAGCCCGCCGGCCTCCAGGACGCGCAGCGCCTCCCGGACGGTTACCCGGCTGACCCCGAAGCGTTCGCAGAGTTCGCGCTCGCTGGGCAGCCGGTCGCCGGGCTTGAGTCTGCCCTGCCGGAGCAGCGCCTTCACTTGGTCCACGATGATCTGCGAGGCACGGTTGATCGACACCGACTTGAACATGTCGGCGTCATCGGTGCCGGCAAGCTCAGCCTTCGCAGCTGCCATAACGTTCATTCCTCGTGTTCGATGGTCGTTCGGTCGCTGATGCGTGGAGCCTCCCAAGGAAATAATGTCATACCACTAGACCAAAGGCCGACCGAAGCGGCGACTACTGTTCGGCGCCCTCGAAGAGGTCCCGGAGGACGAGCGGACCGCCGCCGTCCAGGTCGTCGATCCGGGCACCGAGTTCCCGCGTGCGTGCCCGGCCGAGAGCTCGCCCGGCCAGGAGTTCGAACTTGCCGACGACGTCGTCGTGGGTCATCGGGTTCTCCGGCGTTCCCTTGCCGCCCAGCACGAAGGCCTCGAAGGAACGACCGTCCCTGGTCACGACCCTGGCGCGCATGGCCGACGCCCTCCCGGTCCTGGCGTGGAGGTCATTGGCCTCCTCGTCCTCGCGGATCTCCACGCGCCGGAAGGTGTCCAGCACGGCGGGGTCGCGCAGGATGGCGGTCTCCCACACCGAGGGATCGCGCAGGTCGTGGTGGAGGCTCACCGCCACGACGAAACCCAGGTGGTACTGGGCCGCCATGATGGACTCCGGCTGCGGTCCGATGGCCTTGGTATAGATACGCGTCGAACATCCGAGCTCGATCCGAGCTATCGCGGACACCGGCAGCGCGTGCTCCCGCATGATCTCGCCCACCGCGTCGACGCCGCTGCTGTAGCTGCCGCGTGCGCCGTAGGCCTTCGTCTCCCACAGGCGGATCTCGTAGCCGGTCCCGAGGCCGGCGGTGAGCGCCGGCAGGTCCGGCACCAGGGCTCCCGAGAAGGACCGGCAGATCCCCATGGGCCCCTCCAGCGACGAAGGAGGGGCGTCCATGCCCTCGGCGGCGAGCAGGGCGGAGGTGACCCCGCAGTACGCGGGCCACCCTCCCCCCTGCAGGCGTTTCACCATCGTGCCCCGGCTGTCATTGCTGAACTCCATCAGCCCTGACGCCATGCCGCCGGCCAGCCCCATGGCGTTGACCAGGCCACGCGCATCGAGACCGAGCACCTTGCCGGCGGCCGCCGCGGCGCCGAACACCGTCCACAGGCCGTCGATGTGGAAGCGTGGCCAGACCCGTCGCGCCGTCGCGCGGGCGAGACGGAAGGCGACTTCGTACCCGCAGACCACGCCGAGGATGACGTCGCGCCCGCTGCGGCCGTACTCCTCCGCGACCGCGACCGCCGCCGAGACAGTCGGTGCCCCGTTGTGAATGTCCAGGGTGGCGCAGCGATCGTCCATCTCGATGCCGTGCGCCGCCGTGCCGTTGGTGAGCGCCGCGTAGGGCGCGGACAGACGGGCCGGCGTCCCCCATACCGTGGAGCGCCCGGGGGCCGCGGTCGCTCCCGCCATCCCGGCGACCAGTTCTGACCACTCCAGCCGGCTCGCGAACAGTGCGACGCCGATGATGTCGCGCACGGAGCGTTTGGCCGTGTCGATCACGTCGGAGGGGAGGAGGTCCCAGGTCTGCGCCGCTGCCCATTCCGCCAGCAGTGCGGTGGCCGGCTCTGGGGTGCTCACGAAAGCTCTCCCGCCCCGGCGGACACGAACGTTCGAGAGTCCAGGCCCATGATGAGCTCCTCGATGCGGGGATCGCCGGCGGTGGAGAAGGAGCGGCAGACTCCGTTCTCGCCCTCCAGCACAGAACGGGGCCCGGTGAAGCCACGCTGTGCCAGCAGCGCCGCTGTCACCGCGCTCTGCGCCGGCCAGCCGTAGGACTGAATCCGTTCGAGGGCGAACGGACGGTCGTACCGCCGGTGTTCGGTGACGCCGCCCGACATGCTGCCGACGACGCCCAGGGCGTTGACCAGCTGGGCCCGGTCCAGACCCAGCGCGCACCCCGCGGCCACCGTGGCGGCGGTTGCGCCGTAGACGGCGATCCGATCGAACTGGGCGATGGATTCGTCGCAGGCCGCCGCCATCCTGGCCGCGCATTCGCGCCCCGCGACCACGGCGACGAGCAACTCGTCGTCGTCCGCGCCGGCCTGCTGCGCACAGGCCAGCGCCGCGGCGACGATCGCCACATCCGCGGTCCGGCCAGGACGGCCAGCCGCCGCCACCGCGTTCGCGAAGGCGGCCCACGGCGCGGTGATCAAGGCTCCGGTCGCCAGGACGGTCGCGGACCCCGCCCCGGCCACCCGTTCCCCGAGGGCCGCGACGGCTCTGGACGCGGGGTCCGCCGACGCGGCCTCGACGACCCGCCGCAGTGCGGTCCTCGCCGCCGAGACGGCCACAGCGGGAAGGCCGTCCCGGCCCAAGGTGGCGAAGAAGGCGGCCAGTCGCTCGGTCTCGTGCACCGCTAGCTCGCCTGATCCGGCCGGACCACGATCTCGTCGCCCTCGACGACGAACTCATGGGGGAACGGTTCCGACGTCCATTCGAGGTATTCCAGCGCCTCGTCGAACAGCGCGGTGCCGTGGGCCAGTGGCTCGGGCTGGGCGAGGCGGTTGATGTAGACGGGGATCAGGGCGACCCGGGCGACGCCGTCCCTGGTGAAGGTCATCTTGGGCAGGAGCGCGTGCTTGCAGTCCTTCGGGAAGGCGTAGAGCGACCCCTTGTCCCAGTACGGATCCCACCAGTGGAGGTTCCACATCGCCCTGGGGCGGCCTTCGAGCAGATTGCCCGTGGTCAGGAAGTTGCCGATGCTGTACAGGATCGCCTTGCCCCGGTACACCTCCACCCCCTTGATCAGGTGAGGGTGGTGGCCGACGATCACGTCGGCGCCGGCGTCGATGGCGGCGTGCGCCATCACCGGCTGGTAGTCGCAGATGGTCTTGGGGACGAAGTGGAGCCCCCAGTGCATCGACACCACGACGGCGTCGGCGGCTTCCCTGGCCCGGCGCACGTCCGCCTCCATGGCGTGCAGGTCCTCCATGATCGGTGCGGTGTGCACCGCGGGAGGAGTGCCGGGCTGGGACGATTCGACCTCGTACCACGTGCGGGCACGCAGGGTGGCGATGCCCGGGGTCGACCCCACCGCCTGCTGCCCGTCGCGGACCACCGAGCAGTAGCTCAGGATGGCGACCTTCACCCCGTTGGTCTCGACGATGACCGGACGCCGGGCTTCCTCCTCCGTACGTCCACCGCCGACGACCTTGATCCCCCACGAGTCGAAGAGGTCGATGGTGTCCAGCAGGGGTTCGGTGCCGAAGTCCATCGAGTGGTTGGACGCCACGGACGCGACGTCGATGTGGGCCGCCTTGAAGATGGTGGCGAACTCGGGATCGAGGCGGCTGTGGCTGCCCCGGGACTCCGTCTGCCACCGCGTGTACGAGCCGCGCGTCGAGTAGGTCCGCTCGCACTGCCCGAACCGGAAGTCGGCCTCCAGCAGGATCGGCAGGATCTTGTCAGCCAACCGGTCCACCGGCTGGACCACCGGCGCGATGTCCCCTCCCGCGATGAGCGTCAACGTCTCTTCTGTCGCCGTCATATCTGCCATTGCGTATGTCTGTCCTTGTCGTTGGTCATCTCAGAGCGATCCCACATGCGAGAGGAAATCGCGCAGCTCGTCGGTCGCGGGGCCGGTGAGCATCCGTTTCGCCGGTCCCTCCTCGACGATCCGGCCCTGGCGCATGAAGACACACCGGTCGGCCACGTCGTGTGCGAAGCGGATCTCATGGGTGACCACCACCATCGTGTGGCCGGCTTCCGCCAGGTCCTGCATGACCGTGAGGACCTCGCTGACCAGGGCGGGATCCAGCGAGCTCGTCGGCTCGTCGAAGAGCATGATCCGCGGTGACGGCGCCACCGCCCGTGCGATCGCGACCCGCTGCTGCTGACCGCCCGACAGCCGGCGCGGATAGTGATCGGCCTTCTCGCCGATGCCGACCCGGTCGAGTACTTCGAGCGCCCGGCGGTCGGCGTCCGGTTTGCTGACGCCGTGGCTCCTGCGGAGCACCTCGGTGATGTTCTCCCGGACGGTGAGGTGGGGGAACAGGTTGAAGTTCTGGAACACCATCCCCATCCGCCTGCGCTGCGCCGCGATCCGCGCGTTCTTCATCGGCCGCAGGGTGCCGCGGCGTCGCTCGTACCCGAGCAGTTCGCCGTCCAGGTAGATCGCCCCGCCGTCGATGCCGACCAGCTGGTCGATGCAGCGCACCAGCGTCGACTTGCCGGAGCCGGACGGGCCGATCACGGCGACGACCTCGCCGCTCTCGACGTCCAGGCTCACTCCGTCGAGCGCGGTGAAGGATCCGTAGTTCTTGCGCACGCGCGCCACCCGGAGCACGGGCTCCTGCTTCTCGTGCGAAACCCCGTTGACGCTCATCCGTCCACCGCCACCCGGTTGGCCTGGCGCCGAGCGGTCCGGACCCGGCCCGTACGGGCGGGGCCGCCCACGTCGTGACCACGTGAGAAACGACGCTCAAGCTGGTTACGCACGGTGGTCAGGACGGTGACCATGACGAGGTACCAGAAACAGGCCACCAGCAGGAGCGGGATGGTCTGATAGGTCACGTTGTAGATCTCCTGGACTGAGCGGAGCAGGTCGGTGAGCGCGACGATGCTCACCAGGGACGTCGCCTTGAGCACGGTGACCAGGCGCGTTCCCCAGGCGGGAAGGATGATGCGCAGGGCCTGCGGAACGATGATCTTGA
Organism: Acrocarpospora catenulata; assembly: GCF_018476525.1. Taxonomy (GTDB): domain Bacteria; phylum Actinomycetota; class Actinomycetes; order Streptosporangiales; family Streptosporangiaceae; genus Acrocarpospora; species Acrocarpospora catenulata. Next base: position 21,948 of record NZ_JAHCST010000087.1, on the reverse strand, counting down.
AGAAGGTGACCCCAGACCCGAACCCGACCGCCTTCGAGGCCTCGGTCTGCCCGGCGTCGACCCCGAGGATCCCGCCGCGAATGATCTCCGACATGTACGCGGACTCGACGATCGCGAGGGCGAGCACGGCCGCGGTCCAGGTCGAGATGACCACGTTGGTCGGCCAGCTGTGAAAGACCGGCCCGAACGGGATCCGGATCGATATCTCCGGCTGCAGGTACGCGAGGTTGAACCAGAAGATGAGCTGGACCAGCGGCGGGATCGCCACGAAGACGCTCACGTACGCCGTGGCCAGCCAACGGGACGGCGCGTACGAACTCAGCTTGGCCAGCGCCACGCACACGCCCGCGACGGTGCCGAGCACGATGACGACCAGCCAGAGCGTGAGGGTCGTCCGGATGCCCTCCATGATCGATTTATCGAAGAGGTACTCCCACACCACCGGCCATTCGAAGCGTTCGTTCGTCACCAGAAAGTGCGCGAACTGGATCGCGAACAGGGTGAAGACGGTTCCGGTGACCCATCGCCACACGCGGATACGTGGCTTCGCCTGAGCGACGTCTTCCGCCGCGTCGATCGAAGGGGCCGTCAGCGTCATGGCCACACTCCCTTCCACAGACCCGGCCTCGTTATTTTTCGAGGTAGTTGAGCCTGGGAGCGTCGTCTCGGACATCGGTCATGCCCCACTTCTGGAGAATTGCGTCGTAATCGCCGTTCTTGAAGAGGACCTCGAACGCCTTGTGGAAGACCGGAGCCAGCTCCATGGTGGTCAGCAGGGCCATGCGCTGCTTGTGGTCGGCGGCGGGGATCAGGCTGAGGTCCGTGGTGCTCGCGATGTAGCCGGAGATCGCCGCGTTCAGGGACGCGGCGTCGACCCGCCCCGCCTTGAGCGAGAGCACGATCGTGTTGGGGTCGGCCAGGCCGACCAGTTCCATCTCCGGCTTTCCTTCTTCGCCGCACTTCTTGGACATGGTGGGCAGCGGGTCTTCGGGCAGGAAGCCCTTGACCGCGCCGATGCGCTTGCCGCAGAGGTCGGTCCAGGTCTTCGTGGCGGTGTCCTGCGGCGGTACGAGGAACGCCTGCCCAACGTTGATATAGGTGACATTTCCGAACATCTGCCGGTCGGAGGTGGGGAAGGACGGCCCGTTCGCGACGTCGAAGCGTCCGGAGAGAATCCCCTCGCGCGCGATGCCGTTGTCACCGACGAGAGTGAGCTCCGCCGTCACGCCGAGGACCGCTGCCAGCGCGTTCTCGATGTCCGGGTCGAGCCCGGTGACCTGGTCGCCTTTGACGATCCGGAACGGTGAGCTGGAGTTGCCGGCGAACCGGATCACCCCGGCTTGCTTGATGGCGTCCGGCAGCTGGTCGTGCAGTTCCTTGACCATCTTGCTGTCGGGTACGGCCGAGGGCTTGTCCGCGGACGCCGAACTGTCGCCATCGGTGGTGCCACAGCCGGCTGGGGCCAGAACCGCGAGCATAATGGCCGCCGCGGCGGCGATTCGAGGATATGCGTGTCGCATGATGCGCCTTTCAGGGTGTGTTGCGGTTCTGGCGAAATGCAGATGTCCCGCCCGCGATCGGGACAGCTTGACGGTGATTCACGGCGTCGCACCCAGCTGGATGCCCGACTCGGCCGTGTCGCTTGGACTAAAGGTCTGACCGTTTGACCGGAGTTTACGCGCGTGTTACGTCCCAGGCAAGAGGTGACGCAGGCTCTGCCCGTTGTGCTCGTCGGCAGGGGTTACGTTCGACAGGCGACCTCTATAGTATAATGGTTAGTCCATTACCAGGAGAGGAACCAAGCGTGCCCAAGGTCATCTTTGTCGCCCTCGGCGGGGCGCGGCGCACCATCGATGCGGCGGTGGGCGACTCCGTCATGGCGACGGCGGTCAGGAACGGCGTTCCCGGCATCGTGGGGGAGTGCGGCGGCAACCTCTCGTGTGCCACCTGCCACGTCTACGTCCACGAGGACTTCCTGCCACTCGTGGGCTCCCCGGCCGACCTTGAGGACGACATGCTGGACCTTGCCGTGTCGGACCGCCGCCCGACCAGCCGCCTGGCCTGCCAGATCACCGTCACCGAAGCCCTGGAGGGCCTGACCGTCGAGTGCCCCGAGGCGCAGCCGTGAACGGCGGAGCGCTCATCGTCGGCGCCGGCCAGGCAGGCATCCAGGTGGCCGCCTCGATGCGCGACTACGGGTACGACGGCCCGATCACCCTGGTCGGCGCGGAGGCGCAGCCGCCGTACCAGCGCCCGCCCCTGTCCAAGGAGTTCCTCGCCGGGACCGCGGACCTCGCCTCGCTCCACCTGCGCACGCCGGGCTTCTACGCCGAACGGGGCATCGACGTCGTGACCGCGGACCGGATCGTCCGGCTCCAGCTCTCGCCCGCCGGCCCGCCCGGCGCCGGCACCGCGCTGACCGAGCGCGGTCGCAGGCTGGTGTTCGACCGGCTGGCCCTGACGGTGGGAGCCCGGCCCCGGCGCCTCCCGCTGCCAGGCGCCGACCTCGACGGCGTCTGCTACCTGCGGGTCCTCGACGACGCCACCCGGCTCCGCGCCCACCTCGCACGGGCACGCGACGTCGTGGTCATCGGGGGCGGCTTCATCGGGCTGGAGGCGGCCGCGGTCGCCCGGTCGCACGGCAGGAACGTCACCGTCGTGGAGGCGGGCGAGCGGCTGATCTCCCGCTCGGTGGCCCCCGTGATCTCCGAGTTCTACCGGCAGGCGCATGCCAGGCGCGGGGTCGACATCCGTCTCGGCGCCACGGTCGCCGCGATCGTCGGCGAGCAGGGCCGGGTGACCGGCGTACGGCTCACGGACGCGCTGTTGCCGGCCGACCTGGTGGTGGTGGGCGTCGGCGTGGTGCCACGCACCGAGCTCGCCGAACAGCTCGGCCTCGAATGCGACGGAGGCATCGTCGTCGACGAGTTCGCCCGCACCAGCGAGCCGGCCGTCGTGGCGGCGGGTGACTGCACCGTCCTGCCCAATCCGCTGACGGGCCAGGGACGCCTGCGCCTGGAGTCGATGCCGAACGCCGTCGGCCAGGCGCGGGTGGCGGCCGCGACCCTTGTGGGCAAGCCCCGGCCGTACACGGATGTGCCGTGGTTCTGGTCGGATCAGTACGATCTCAAGCTGCAGATCGCCGGGGTGACGGACGGATACGACCAGATCGTGGTGCGCGGCGACCCCGGCACCGAGAAGTTCGCGGTCCGGTACTACCGGCAAGGACGCCTGCTGGCCGTCAACGCGGTCAACAGCGCACCGGACTACCTGGCCGTTCGCAAAACGCTCGCTTCGCCGGTGCCCGCGGCGGGCTGACGCCCCGGGTCAGATCACCGCCGACTCGGTCGACTCGGGGGCGAACAGCTCGTCGGGGCTCAGCACCCGTCCGGACAGGCCCTGCTCGTGGTGGTAGCGCAGGAAGGTCGCGAGGGTGTGGCGGTTGGCCGCGAGCCCGTACGACCAGTAGTCCGCGCCCAGCAGCTGCTCGGCCTGTTCCAGCTGCTGGTTCAGCCAGGGAAGCATGAAGCGCAGCGCGGAGGAGTCGTAGATGCGGCTGCGCGCCTCGTCCCTGGCCAGGGTGAACGCCTTGACGAGCGACTGGGCCACCCAGGGGTGGCGGTCGTAGACGTCCCGCCTGATGACGACCACGTGCATGATGGGAAAGATCTTCGTTGCCCGGTGGTAGGCCTGCTCGGCGGCGATCACGTCGTCGAACAACCGCCGTACCCGGGGATCCCGCGCGGCGAACGGTCGCGGGATGCGGGGCGTGTAGAGCGCGTCGATCTCGCCCGCGACCAGCATCCCGGACAGGGTCCGGTCCGCCGGGATGCTCCCGAGGCGGATGTTCCCCGGCAGGTCCAGCGGGGCCTTCTCGATCCGGCCCGGCTGTTCCTGGCCCCCGGTCAGGTAGGTCACCGAGTCCACCGGAACGCCGTGCAGGTCGGCCAGGATGCCGCGTACCCAGACCGCGGCGGTGAGCTGGTACTCCGGCGTCCCGACGAGCTTGCCGCGGAGGTCACCGGGGTCCGTGATCCCCGCCGCCGAGTTGACGTAGACGGACCCGTGCCGGAAGCTCCGCGACGGGAACACGGGGATCGCGACGAACGGCGACGGATCGCTCCCCAGTGAGACGACGTAGGACGACAGCGACAGTTCGGCGATCTCGAACTCCTGATGTCGCATCATCCGGAAGAACGTCTCCTCGACCGGCAGCCGCAGATACGTCAGCTCGATCCCGTCGGGACGTACACTGCCTTCTTCCAGAGCGCGCGTGCGGTCGTAGTCTCCGCAGGCCAGCGTCAGCCTCAGCCTCGGCACGGCCGGCCCATGGCCGTCAGCCGCGCGTCGAGGCGGGGATACACGCGTCGCGCGTTCAGCTCCAGGACCTTCGCCCTGGCCTCGGCGGGCAGGTCCAGATTGTCGATGTAGCGCAACGTGTCGTCCCAGTGGTGCCCGCTCTCCGGGTCGACGCCACGGACGGCGCCGTACATCTCCGAGGCGAACAGGATGTTCTCCACGTCGATGACGCGGTGCAGCAGGTCGATCCCGGCCTGGTGGTAGACGCAGGTGTCGAAGAAGACGTTCCGCATGACGTGCTCGCCGAGCGGCGGCCGGCCGAGCCGGTCGGCCAGCCCGCGGTAGCGGCCCCAGTGGTAGGGCACCGCGCCGCCGCCGTGCGGGATCACCAACCGCAGGGTGGGGAACCTGCTGAACAGGTCACCCTGCACCAGCTGCATGAACACGCTGGTGTCGGCGTTGAGGTAGTGCGCGCCGAGGGCGTGGAAGTTGGGGTTGCACGAAGCCGAAACGTGGATCATGGCCGGCACGTCCAGCGCCACCATCGCCTCGTAGAGGGGGAACCAGTACTCGTCGGTCAGCGGTCTGGACGTCCAGTACCCGCCCGAGGGATCCGGGTTCAGGTTGCATCCGACGAATCCCAGGTCCTCGACGCACCGGTGTAGCTCGGTGATCGAGTCGTCCAGCGGCCCTCCGGGTGTCTGCGGGAGCTGGCAGACGCCCGCGAAGTGGCGAGGGTACAGCTCGGCCACTCGGTGGACCAGCTCGTTGGACACCCGCGCCCAGGCCCGGGCCGTGGCCGGGTCGGCGACGTGGTGTTCCATGCCGGACGCCTTCGGGGAGAAGAGCATGACGTCGCCGCCGCGTTCGCGTAGCAGCTTCAGCTGCGTGGTCTCGATGCTCTCCCGGATCGCGTCGTCGCTGAGGTCGGCGAGCGAGGGCTCGGGCAGGGCGCCGTCGGCCAGGCGGGCGAGCTGGGCGTCGCGGAACGCCTGGAGTGCGCCCGGCGCTGTGGTGTAGTGGCCGTGACAGTCGATGATCATTGCTGGTCCGCTTCCTGGTCGACGTACCGCAGGCCCTTGCGGGCGAGCCGCTCGCGCATGTCCTGCACGTCGAGACTGAGTTCTCCGGCCTGGTAGCGCTTACGGGAGACGGCTTCCCGCTCCTCCCGTACGCGGGAGGCCGCCAGCACCTGCGCGGCCTCGCGTCGGGGCACCACGACGACGCCGTCGTCGTCGGCGACCACCACGTCACCCGGGGCCACGCTCTGGCCCGCGCAGACGATCGGGACGTTGACGCTGCCGAGGGTCTCCTTGACGGTGCCGATGGCCGAGACGTACCGCGACCAGACAGGGAAGGCCATCCGCGCCAGCTCGGGCACGTCGCGGCACCCGGCGTCGATGACCAGACCCCGCACGCCGCGCGCCTGTAGCGCGGTGGCGAGCAGTTCACCGAAGTAGCCCGCCTCGGACCCGGACGTGGGCGCCACCACCAGGACGTCACCGGCCCGGCACTGCTCCACGGCCACATGGATCATCCAGTTGTCGCCCGGAGGCACGCTGACGGTCACTGCGCTCCCGCTGACCCGCGCACCCGGATAAACCGGTCGCAGCCGCACGTCCAGCAGGCCGGTACGGCCCTGCGCCTCGTGGATGGTCGCCACGCCGAGCTCCCCGAAGGCGTCCACAACGGACCGGTCGGCACGGCGGATGTTACGCACGACGATTCCCATGTCACTTCCACGGCAGCAGGGACACGTGGATGACCCCGGTCTCGCCCTCGCCGCCGACCGCCCTGATGGCGCGGTCCACCTCGGCGAGCCCGAAGGTGTGCGTGGTGAGCCGGTCGAGCGGGAACCGGCCGGCCGCCAGCTGGGCGATCGCGAGTTCACAGGCGCGGTAGCTGTGGCCGCGGGCGCTGCGAACGGTGATGGCCTTCTCGGCCACCTTCTTGATCGGGAAGTCGGGGAAGGCCGCCAGCTCCCCCTGGACCAGCAGGGTGCCGGCCCGCCGTTTGAGGGCGTCGATGCCGAGCAGGACGGGCGCGACACCGGCGCCGGCCGTGCAGTCGAGAACGACGTCGACGCCCTTGCCGCCGGTGATGGCCATGATGCGGTCCAGGGCATCCTCCAGCTGGATGTCGATGACGTGGTCGGCGCCCAGCGCCTTGGCGAGTTCCAGCCGGGCCGCGTCGCGGGTCGTGCCGGTCACGATGATGAGCGAGGCCCCGGCCTGCTTGCAGGCGACCACCTGGGACAGCCCCTGCTGGCCGGGCCCCTGGATCAGGACGGTGGAGTCGTAGCCGATGCCGGCCTCCAGCAGCGCCCACTCGATGCCGTTGGAGAGCGGGGTCACGATCCCCGCCAGCTCGGCCGAGACTCCCTCCGGCACCTTGTGCAGGACGGCGTTCCACGGGAGGTACAGGTAGCCGGCGAAGCCGCCCCACAGGTGGTACGGGTTCTCGGCGGAGGTGTAGCCGTAGCGGCGGGCGTCCGGGTTCGTCCGCCAGTCGGTGGCCTCGCAGTGCCGGTACTCGCCGAGATGGCACCACGCGCACCGGCGGCAGGGGACGTAGTGCTCGACGAAGACCCGGTCCCCCTCGGCCACGCCCTGCCGCTCGCGGAACACGCGGCCCGCCTTGGCGATGATCCCGACGTTCTCGTGTCCCATGATGACCGGGTCGTTGATGACCGGTTTCGCGTACATCTTGACGTCGGTGCCGCAGATGCCGGCCACTTCGACCTTCAGCAGGGCGCCGTCATCGGGGACGTCCGGCATCGGGTATTCGCGGAACTCCGTGGTGCCGCTTCCTGTCCGCACGGCCGCCAGGACCTGCTCTGCCATGGACCGTTCTCCCTGGGTTCGTGTTCGCGGAGCGAGCGATTGGTCTTATGGACTAACACTTATCATGTTATCGTGCCTGCGACATAGCGACGAAGGAAGGGACGAGGAGCGGATGGCGCCGGTACGGCTCAGGACGGTGACCAGGACCCAGGGGAACAACCGGGCCCTCAAGGACGGACAGGTGACGCCCGAGGGTTTCGCCCTCGACTTCGAGGAGGTCCCCGTCCTCGTCCACGCGTTCCGGCGGATGGTGCGGGACCTGGAGTTCGACGTCTGCGAGATGGCGTTCACCACCTACCTCTGCGCCAAGGCGCACGGCAAGCGCTTCACCGCCCTGCCGATCTTCCTGGTCCGCGGCTTCCACCACGGCGCCATCGTGCGCGGCGCCGGCGTCCGGACGCCGGGGGATCTCGAAGGCCGCAGGGTGGGCGTCAACCGCGGCTACACCGTGACCACGGGCGTGTGGGCGCGGGGCATCCTGCAGGACGAGTACGGCGTCGACCTGGAGCGGGTGACGTGGGTGCCCTCCGGCGACGAGCACGTGGCCGAGTACCTGCCCCCGGCGAACGTCGTCCCGATGCGGGCCGGGGCGAAGCTGGCGACGTTGGTGGCCACCGGCGAGCTCGCCGCCGCCATCGGCGTGCAGGAAAGCGGCCTCCTGCCGCTGATCCCCGACGCCGAGGAGGCGGCCTTCGCGGCGCTGGCCCGGCGCGGGCTCTACCCCATCAACCACCTCGTCGTCGTCCGGGACGACCTGCTCAAGGAGCATCCCGGACTGGCGACCGCACTCTTCGAGGCGTTCGCCGCGGCCAAAAGGCTGTACGTCGAACGCCTGGGCACCGACCCCACCGACCTGATGTACCGGCGGGTGATGGAGACGACCGGCCAGGACCCGCTGCCCTACGGCATCGCACCGAACCTGGCGATGATCGAAGAACTGATCTCCCACGCGGTGCGCCAGCGCATTCTCGACCGTCCGCCCGCCGTGACGGACCTCTTCCCCGAGAGCACGCACAACCTGATCGCCTGAGGAAGACGGCCTACCGCCGGGCCAGGAACTCCAGCACGCGGGCCGGCGCCGTCAGCTCGGTCTGTTCGTCGACCGGCACGTCCCAGTACTCGGCGCGGGGCAGGCACTCCTGGAGGTAGCGGGCCGCCGACGTCGCGTGCGAGGCGTCCTGGCCCGGCACGATCAGCGCGGGAACGTCCAGCCGCAGGAGATCCTCCGGTTCCGGCCCCGGCACGGTGTCCCGGTCGAACAGCGTCCGGGTCATGCCGGTCACCAGGACCGCGTACCGGTCGGGATCCAGGCGGGCGTAGCTGTCCGCGAAGGCGGGATCCCGCCGGATGACGGTCACCCACGGGCCCACCCGTGCGTCCTGGGTGAACGGCTTGTCGCCGGTCCTGGCCAGGGCGACGACCCCCGCCAGGCCGTGCTCGGCGACGTAGGCCAGGTGCCGGCCCAGCCGCTCGTGCTGGGTCATGCGGTACCGGACGCCGCCCGCGGGGGAGAAGAGCACCATGCTCAGCACCGCCTCGGGGTGGGCGACCGCGAACGTCGTGACGATGGAGCAGCCGACGCATCCGCCCATGAGATGCGCCCGTTCGACGCCCAGGCGCTGGAGCAGTCCCCTGCCCTGCGCGACGTAGGCGGCCCAACCGAGCCGTTCGACCCTGCCTCCGGACAGCCCGGACTCACGGCGGTCGAACGTGATGCAGGTGTACTCCTTGGTCAGGTGGTCCAGCAGACCGAGGCGCCGGTAGACGCCCTGGGACCGCCAGTTGTCCAGGGTGGCGTTGAAGCCGCCGGGCGAGAACATGAGCAGCGGCGGTCCTGAACCGGCCACCTCGTACCGGGTGGCGATACCTTCGATGATCTCGGTGGGCACGACGTCTCCTTTCACGTTCTGCTCGGCCGGGGGGCGCCGCCCCTGATCTGGCGTCCGGCGCGTACGTCCTCGGCGTAGGCGGCGATGGCGTCATGGCTGATCCGCGCCACATCGGCGTAGGTCTCCACGGGCTCGTCCAGCGCCGACGCGGCATAGCCGATGGCCGCGTTCGCCATCCGCATCCGGCCGTCGAGCCAGGGGCCGCCGCCGAACCCGCCCAGGACCGGTACCGACACCGCACGCGCGACCTCCGGGCCGACGATCGGTCCCGAGTTGGTGAAGTCGAGCAGGGCGGCGCCCGCCGCCTCCAGCCGCCGGGCCTCGGCGACCAGCTCGTCCTTCAGCTCCACCGGCACCTCGGCGCGCGACCCGGGATCGACGGTGTACGGCACGCCGTACCGCAACGCCGTCTGCGGCGTGATCCCGAACTGGGCGAAGACGGGTACGCCCGCCCGGGTGACGGCCGTGACCGCGTCCAGGTGATCGGCGGCGCCGTCCAGCTTCACCAGGTCGACGCCGGCCTCCTTCGCCAGCCTGATCGCGGCCCGCACCGCGCTGCCCGGTCCCTCCTGCAGCGGACCGAAGGGGAAGTCACAGCTGACCAGGGCCCGCTTCGCCCCTCTGCGGACCGCCTGGGCGACGACGATCATCTGATCCATCGTCACCTCCAGGGGATTGGACTGCCCCCAGAGGTTGACGCCGACGGTGTCGCCGACCGAGAGGATGTCCACGCCCACCCGGTCGACGATCCGCGCCATCTGGTAGTCCCAGACCACCACGCCGACGATCTTCCGCCGGTCCCGCTTCATGGCCGTCAGCCCGGGTAGCGTGACCTTGGTTTCCACTCCCGCCTCACCTTTCCAGACCTAGGCGCGCAACGCGCTGAGCACCTCGGCCACGTCGTGTTCGTCGCGCGTCACCATGAGGACCCTGGCGTGCGGCCGGAGCGCCGAGACCGTCGCCTCGGCGCCGAAGCCGTCGGAGATCACCACGCCGGCCGTCATGATTCCGCGCAGGGTGCAGGCGTCACCGATCGCGCAGGCCGCCTCGGCGCCGTCGTCGGCGGTGGCGACCATCACCGCGACGTCCGCGCCGATCAGCTCCGTGCTGAGTCGTGACGCGGATCCGTCGGTGGACAGCAGCGCCACATCGGCCATGTCCCCGTTGCTCGATCCGGGGGACTCGCACACGAAGAACCGGGCGCTGGACCAGCGTTGCTCGGCCACGCGGCGGACGATCGACTCCGCCCGCCGGTCCAGTGCCACCACTCGGGCTCCCCGGGACGGGGTGATCGGCGCGTCGATCCTGAAGCGGGCCTCGGCCGCCGTGGCGGCCCTGGCGCAGCTGTTGAGGAGTATCGGACGGTTCTGCATGGTCAGACCGTGGTCTGCGGGACGCCGGGGGTGGCCGTCACGGCGTCGCGGCAGGATTCCAGGAACGAATCCTCCCGGGGCAGCACGATCGCGGCCGACCGCACCCGGTGGTGGGCGGGGTCCACCCCGGGCGGGGTCACCCCGTGGTCGCGCAGGGCCAGCGCGGCCTTCCGCAGTTTCTGGCGGGCCTTGATGATGCCGCTGTCGGCGGGGACGAGCCGCTCCTTGGTCCGGTCGACGATGGGGCCCATGCTCTCCTGCAGCGAGGAGTCCTGGATCGCGATGCCCTCGACCCCGGAGAAGTGCTTCCCCTGCCGCTGCGCCTCGCGGTCCATCAGGTAGTCGTTGTCCTTGTTCCGCACCGGCCGGTAGGTGCCGGGGATGTTCTCGCTGTGCACCCCGAAGCCGTCCTCCATGGCCTGCCGCTCGGCCGCCGTCAACGCCCGGACCGGGTGGTAGTCGAAGGTGTAGACCCAGCAGTTCTCGTCGTCGATCGGCACCCAGAAGTGGCCGTGCACGGGATGGTCGCCCCGCGGCGGGACCATCGTGAAGCTCGGCATGATCCACGGGGTGATGCGCCAGTAGTACTTGCCGTCCTCGGCGTTGCGGCGCGCGCCGACGAACAGGCCGCCGTCGGCCTCCGCGACCTCGAAGAAGGGCTTCAGGTCGCCGATGTTGTACTGGTTGCCCTTGGCACCCTTGAACAGCGGGTCGCTCCTGAGCGCTCCCGAGTGCAGCCAGGTCACATGGCTGGAGTCGATGCCGCCCTCCAGCGCCTGCAGCCAGTTGCACTCCTGCCAGCGCTTGGAGGTGTAGGTCTGCTCCGAGGGGACGTGGACGAACTCGAACTCCGGCGGCTCGGGACGACTCGCGGGGTCGCCCATGTGGGTCCACAGGATGTCGCCGACCTTGATGAGCGGGTACGCGGTGAGCTTGACGTTGGCGCAGAAGTTGCTGTTCTCCGGCTCGGAGGGCACCTCGACGCACTGGCCGGTCACGTCGTACTTCCACCCGTGGTAGGCACATCGCAGGCCGCCCTCCTCGTTGCGGCCGAACCACAGGGACGCGCCGCGGTGCGCGCAGAACTCGTCGATCAAGCCGTACCGGCCCTGGCTGTCCCGGAAGGCGATCAGGCGCTCCGACAGGATCTTCACCCGGACCGGCGCGCAGTCGTCCTCCGGCAACTCCTCGGCGAGCAGGGCGGGGATCCAGTACTGCCGGAACAGCTCACCCATCGGCATACCAGGACCGGTCTGCGTCAGTAGCTCGTTGAGCTCTGGTCTGAGCATCCTCGTCTTCCTCTCAACGTCTGATCCCTCGCCATCGACCGCGGTTCAACGCCGGAAGCAGACGCGGCCACGAAGTGCTAAACAACATACCATTGGCCCAAGCGAGCGCAATGGGGTCATTAACGGGAGAGGATGCACCCCTCTTGTCCGGTATGTAACGCTCCGGTAAAAGTTGCCATCAAAGGTTAGACCTTTAGTCCAAGGTGACTAATATCACGACGCGAAAGGGAGTGTGCGATGATCTCAGAACGCATTTCACGTCGTGGGTTCGTGCTCGGCTTGGGCGGTGCGGCGTTGGCCGTCGCCACCGGATGCGCCCGCGAGAACGGCGCGACGACCGAAACGATGGGGGCCGACGCACTGGCCGCCGTCTGGTCCGGCAAGACCCTGAAACTGATCTGTTCCGAGGCACCCGGCGGTTCGCTGGACAACACCTGCCGGATGCTCGGCCGGCACCTCGGCAAGCACCTGCCAGGCAACCCGACGGTCGTGGTCGAGAACATGGCCGGCGGCGAGTCCCGGATCGCCACCAACCACGTCTACGGCGCCAAGGGCGACGGACTGACGATCGGGATGACCGACATCAACATCCCCTTCTACACCCTGCTCGGCGAAGGCCCGGAGCTGGGCGTCCGGTGGGACCCTGACAAGATCCCGTGGCTGGGCTCCACCTCCAAGGCGCCGCAGGTGCTCGCGGTCCACAAGCGAACCGGCATCCAGAAGGGCGACCTGGCGGCCGTGGCCGCCAAGAACCTCCGGCTCCCGTACGGCGCGGTGGGCGACGGCCCGCACACCGGGCACGTCCTCCTCAACGAGTTGCTCAAGCTCAACCTGCGGCCGATCTTCGGGTACGGCGGCTCCAGCGCCCGGATGCTGGGCCTGGACCGCGGCGAGGTCGACGGCACCGTCAGCACCTGGGACAGCCTGCTGCGGCAGAAGGGCAGCGAACTCGCGGACGGCACGCTGATCCCGATGGTGCAGATCGGCGGCCCGATCGACCACGCGACCATGCAGGGCGTCCCGACCGTCGCCGACCTGACCAAGGACAGCGCAGAAGCCGACAAGAACCTGCTGAAGGTGGTCGCCGACCGGTACGAGTGGGCGCGACCGCTGATGGCCCCCGCCGACGTGTCGCCACCCGTCCTCGAAGCGCTGCGGAAGGCCCTCGCCGACACGCTCGTGGATCCCGCCCTCCTCGAAGAGGCGAAGAAGATCGGGATCGACATCGAGCCGAGCACCGGAACACAGGTGCAGGAGCGAATCGCCGAGTACCTGAAGACCCCGAAGGACACCGTCGACCGTCTGCAGAAGCTGATCAAGGCCGATGGGGCCTGACGCCCGCTCACCGTTCACCACCGACTGCGGGAACCCCTGATGCTGGAAACCTTCGGTACCTTCTTCGCAAGCCTCGGCTCGGTCCTGTCCTGGCCCACGTTCGGCTTCCTGCTGATCGGCATGGCGCTCGGCTTCCTGGTCGGGATCCTGCCGGGGCTGGGCGGCAGCACCGCCCTCGCGCTGATGCTGCCGTTCACCTTCGCGATGGACCCGGTGACGGCCTTCGCCTTCCTCCTCGGGATGTCGGCGGTCACCGCGACCACCGGGGACCTCACGTCCATCCTGTTCGGAGTGCCCGGCGAGGCGAGCTCCGCCGCCACCGTGCTCGACGGCTATCCGATGAAGAAGCGCGGGGAGGCCGGCCGGGCGATCGGCATCGCCCTCGGCAGTTCGCTGCTGGGGGCGCTGATCGGCTCCTTCTTCCTCGCGCTGGCGGTGCAGGCGGTCCGCCCGCTGGTGCTGCAGTTCGGTCCCGCCGAGTTCTTCATGGTCGCGGTGCTGGCCCTGTGCTTCGTGGCGACCCTGAGCGGGAAGGCGGTGCGCAAGGGGCTGGTGATGGCCTCCTTCGGGGTTCTGCTCTCCATGATCGGGCAGGACCCCGGCACGGGCCGGCTGCGACTGACGTTCGACCTGCCCTACCTGATGGACGGCATCTCCATCGTCCCGGTGGTCGTCGGTCTGTTCGCGGTTCCGTCACTTCTGGAAATGATGGCCGCCCGTACGAGTGCGGTGCCGACCGTCTCCAACGATCTCAACGGCTGGCAGCAGGGGCTGAAGGACACCCTTCGCCACAAGCTGCTCATCATCCGGTGCAGTGCCATCGGGATCTTCCTCGGCATGCTGCCGGGTGTCGGTGGCAGTTCGTCGCAGTTCATCGCGTACGCGCATGCCAAGCAGACCTCCAGACACCCGGAGGAGTTCGGCCGCGGCTCGGTCGAGGGCCTGGCCGCCGCCGGCTCGGTGAACAACGCCAAGGAGGGCGGGGATCTCGTTCCCACGCTGGCGTTCGGCGTCCCCGGCAGCGGCCAGATGGCCATCCTGCTCAGCGCCTTCCTCATCACGGGGCTGACGCCCGGCCCCGCGATGCTCACCGACCACATCGACGTCACCTTCAGCATGGTGTGGACGATGGTCGTCGCGAACATCATCACGGTGATCCTCTGCCTGCTGATGCTGCGCTGGATCGTCGCCATCACGCGGGTCAAGGTGCCCCGGCTCATCCCGTTCCTGCTGCTGTTCATCGCGCTCGGCGCCTACACCGCCTCGAACTCCTGGTACGACCTCGTGCTGATGCTCGTGATCGGCGGCGTCGCGATGATCGCCACGGCGTGGGGATGGCCGCTGCCGCCGCTGCTGCTCGGGCTCGTGCTCGGCAAGATGCTGGAGGGGAACTTCTTCCTCGCCTACCAGTTGTCCGACCAGACCTACGACTGGTTCGGCCGGCCGCTGGTGCTCGTGATGATCGTGCTGCTGGCGCTGGCCATACTGGCGCCGGTGGTGAAGAAACGGCTGTTCAACCGCGCCCGCGGCACCATCACCGAGCACGAGACGGCCAGGCGGCAGGTTCGTTACCAGCGGGTGTGGCGGGGACGGGCGCTGCTCAGCGGGGCGGCGCTGCTGATCGCCCTCTGGGCGGTCTGGCACCTCCAGTTCGAGCTGGACCTGTCACTGCGGACCAAGCAGTTCCCGCTCCTGGCGGCCGCGCTGATGGCGGTGTTCGCCGCCTGGCAGCTGGCGATCGACCTCCGAGGCCGGATGCCGGTGAACACCATGCGCATCGACGCGGTGCTGGCCGAGGCCGAGGATCTGGCCGACCGCCCGCCGCCGACGTCCCCGAGCGGAGGAGCGCCGGGCGGCGCTTCCAGAGCGGCGGTCGAGCCGCTCGCCGGGCACGCGCCGACGGCCACTCTGCCGGTCCCGTCCGGGGACGACGATCCGAAGGCCACCGAGACGGCCCCGTCGCAGGAGTCGTCGGGTCCTGGCCTGCGCCAGCTGGTCACGCCCGCCGCGGTGGTCCCGTTCCTGCTGTTCTTCGCCGCGCTGTACGCGTTCGGCTTCGAGTACGGCGCACCCCTGTTCACGTTCGCCTACCTGCGGATCGTGGCCAAGGAACGGTGGTGGGCCTGCCTCCTCGGCGCCGTCGTCACCTGGGCCTTCCTTTACCTCATGTTCACGAAGCTGGTCCCCCTACCACTGCTGGAGAGTCAGGTGTTCGACTGGTGACCGGAGAGACGGCGGCGCTGGCCCGGTTCACCTCAGCGCTCGCGTTCACCGACCTGCCGGACGATGTCGTCGCCACGGCGAAGCTGGCCATCCGGGACGCCGTCGGGGTCGCCCTGTTCGCGGCCCGGCTGGAGTGGAGCGAGATCGCCGCCGCGCACGCCGTCGCGACCTCCGGCGCGGGACCTGCGACGGTCTGGGGCCGCGCCGAGTCGCTCGCCCCACCCGCGGCGGCACTGGTCAACGGCTGTTGCGTGCACGGCGTCGAGATGGACGACCGCAGCGCGGAGCTCGATCTCCACGCCGGCGCCGCCGTCGTGCCCGCCGCCTGGGCGCTGGTGGAGGCACGCGGCGGGAGCGGACAGGATCTGCTGCGCGCGGTCGTCGCCGGATACGAGGTGGCCTACCGGGTCGCCCGGGCGACCAAGGGCGCGATCACCCCGCGCTTCTACGGCGACAGCATCCGGACGATCTGCGGCGCGGCGGCGGCCGCCGCGGCGGCGCTCGGCCTGGACGCCGAGCGGACCGGGCATGCGCTCGGTGTCGTCGGCAGCATGGCCGGCGGGCTGCTGGAGTACCGCCTCGACGCGCACGCGACGATGGTGAAGCGGCTACAGGGCGGCGGCTGGCCGGCCTTCTGCGGGGTGACCGCCGCGATGCTCGCGGCGCGGGGGCTGACCGGCCCGGCCACGGTGCTGGAAGGCCGGCACGGCCTGGTCCGCGCCTTCGCCACGGAGGCGAGCCCGGACGTGGGCGCGCTCACCGCGGCCCTCGGCACGGGGTTCGAGATCTCCGCATGGGAGACCAAGCCCTACGCGGCGCGCGGCGGTTACAACAGCACGATCGACGCGGTCACCGCTCTGCTGCGCGAGCACGGTGTCGATCCGGCGGCGGTCGACCGCATGGTGATCGGCTGCTCGACGAAGATCGCCCCGGCCACCCACACCGCCCCGCGATCGGTGATGGCCGCGCAGTACGACCTGCGCTTCGTGGCGGCGGCGGCGATGTTCCTCGACCTGCGCGACCCGGGCGTGTGGTCGGCCGAGGTCGTCGACGATCCGCGGATCGTCGCACTGCTGCCACGCATCCACGTCGAGATCGATCCGGAGATCGAGCGGATCTACCGCACAACGAACGACCATGGCGGCGCGCGGGTGCGCCTCGACCTGTCCGACGGACGTTCACTTCAGCGGCAGGTCCGGCACGCCACCGGCACGCCGGACAACCCGATGTCGCCGGAGGAACTCGGGGGCAAGTTCGCCCTGCTCGCGGGCCGTGCGGTACGCGGCGAGCGGCTGGCGGAGCTGACGGAGCGGCTGGACGCCCTGGAGAAGCAGCCGGACCTGGGGGCCCTGGGCCGCCTGATGAAGATTATGGTATAACCAATATACCAAGTAAGGAGTTACGCATGCGAGACGACTACCTCCCCGGCGTCCTGTCCAGCGAGAAGCGGAACCGGGACTCCTCCGAGATCGCGGCGCGGGACGAGTTCAACCGGAAGAACCCGATGACCAGGGGCCTCGTCGTCCCCCACGACCTGCGGACCATGGAGCTGCCCGAGCGGCCGTGGCGGAACAACCGCGGCCACTACTTCGACCTGGGCGACTACGAGGTCTTGAACGCGCACCTTTCCGAGCTCAAGCCGGGGGGCGCGTCGGTGCGGCACCGGCACACCACCGAGGCCTATCTGTACATCGTCAAAGGGCACGGATACTCGTTGATCAACTTCGACGACGAGCCCGTCGAGGCGGTCGAGTGGTCCGAGGGGACGCTCTTCGCGCCGCCCCGCTGGGCCTGGCACCAGCATTTCAACCTGGACGAGAACGAGGGCTCGCGCTACCTCGCCATCCAGGACACCGGGCTGCTCAGGACCATGCGACTGCACAACATCGAGCGACACGGCGTGCAACTCGACCCGGAGCAGGGCGCGAAGCTGCTCGCCGAGGCCGCCGCCCGCGACGCCGTGCACGGTGCCGGACGGCCCCGGCCCACGGCCTGAGATGTCCGGTGCCTCCGGCGTCGTCATCCTGCTGCGGCACGGCGAGACCGACTGGAACGCGGGCGGCAGGTTCACCGGCTGGGTGGACGTGCCGTTGTCGGTGGAAGGGGAGAAACAGGCGCGACAGTGTGGCCGCGAACTGCTGGCGACGGGACCGCTCCCCGATGTGGCGCACACCTCGCTGCTGAGACGGTCGGTCATGACGGCGAGCCTGGTCCTGGACGAGGCCGACCGGCACTGGATCCCGGTCCGGCGTGACTGGCGGTTGAACGAGCGCCACTACGGCGCGCTGCAGGGCCGCAGCAAGGCACAGGTGCTCGACGAGGTGGGCCGGGACCAGTACATGGCGTGGCGCAGGTCCCAGCACACCGCGCCCCCGCCGATCGCCGACGGCGACGAGTTCCACCAGGCGGGCGACCCGCGTTACGCCGCACTCGGCGCCGCGCTGCCACGCTCGGAAAGCCTCGGGGACGTCACGGCCAGGCTGGTGCCGTACTGGGAGTCGGCGATCGTGCCTGATCTGCGCGCCGGCCGCACCGTCCTCGTCGTCGCCCACGGCAACCTGCTCCGCGCCCTGCTCCGCCACCTGCGGGGCCTGTCCGACGAGGCCGTCGCCGCGCTGGACATTCCCATCTGCGTACCGATGCCGCTCGACCTGCACCTCGACGGCCCCAACTGAGTGATCTTCAACGGTCGGCGGCGCCGCTCGCCGCCGCCGTGGTTCCGCTTGTTTCCTGAGACCGAGTAGGGAGTTTGCGCCGTGACAGCAACGGTCGACCTGGCCGAGTACGTGGCGAACATCAAATACGACGACCTGCCCGCCGACGTGGTGGAGGCGGCCAAGACCGCCATCAGGGACGCGCTCGGCGTCGCCCTGTTCTCCGTTCACCTGCCCTGGACGGAGACGGTGACCGAGTTCGCCAGGGAGACCAGCGGGCTCGGGGGCGCCACACTCTGGGGTCGGGCCCAGCAGCTGGCCCCGCCCGGCGCGGCCCTGGTCAACGGCACGGCCGCGCACGGTATCGAGATGGACGACCGCAGCGCGGCGCTGGATCTGCACAACGGCGCGCCCACCATCCCCGCCGCGCTCGCCTGCGCCGAGCACAGCGGCGCCAGTGGCAGGGACCTGATCGTCGCCGTGGTCGGCGGGTACGAGGTCGCCTACCGGGTCGCCCGGGCGACGCAGGGCGGGATCACCCGGTTCTACTGGGTGTCGATTCGCAGCCTGTTCGGCGCCACGACCGCGGCCGCGCTTGCGCTCGGACTGGACGCCCCGGGCCTGGTGAACGCCCTCGGCATCGCCGGCAGCATGGCCTCCGGCCTGCTTGAGCACACCCAGGACCCCAAGGGGACGATGGTGAAGCGGCTGCAGGGCGGCGGCTGGCCGTCGCAGGCGGGCGTCACCGCCGCGATGCTGGCGGCCCGCGGCTTCACCGGCCCCTCGTCGGTGCTGGAGGGCAGGCACGGCGTCTGCCGCGCGTTCTGCACGGAGAAGGAGCCGAACATCCCGGCCCTGACCGCGGCGCTGGGCGAGGACTACGAGATCCGCGGCTGGGAGACCAAGCCCTATGCCGCGGTCGGCCACCTGCACAGCACCATCGACGCCCTCGCCGAACTGCGCGCACGTGAGGGCTTCGACCCGGCGGAGGTGCGCCGGATCGAGATCCGCACCTCCACCAAGGTCCTGCCGAACTTCGACCCGCAGGCACCGCGCTCGATCATGGCGGCCCAGCGGGGCCTGGCGTTCGTGGCCGCCGCCGCCCTCTTCTACGATCTCCGGGACGCCGGCGTGTGGACCGAGGAGATCGTCTCCGACCCGCGGATCACCGCGCTGCTGCCCGATATCGAGGCGAGCATGGACCCGGAGATCGAGGAGATCTACCAGGCCACCAACGACCACGGCGGCGTCCGGCTGACCGCGACCACGGCCGACGGCACGCGCTGGGACGCGCACGTGCGCCACGCCATCGGCACGCTCGCCAACCCCATGAGCCGCGACCAGCTGATCGGCAAGTTCGAGTTGCTGGCCCAGCGCAACCTCCCACTCGACCAGGTACGCGGCCTGTCCGGCTACCTCGACGGGCTCGACGGGGAGAAGGACCTGTCCGGCTTCCGGCAGCACGTGGCCGCAGGGGAGTGACGGTGACCGAGCGAATCTACGACCTGGTGGTCAACGGTGGCACCGTCCTGGACCCGGGGAGCGGCCGGCAGGTCCGCGCCGATGTGGCGGTCAAGGACGGCAAGGTCGCCGAAATCGCCCCCGGCCTCGACGGCGCACTCGCCGACCGGGTGGTCGACGCGGCCGGGGCCTGGGTGACGCCGGGCCTGATCGACCTGCACGCGCACGTCTACTGGGGGGTGGGCCGTGGCGTGGACGCGGACCGGGACGTGCTGCCCCGCGGTGTCACCACGGTGGTCGACGCGGGCAGCGCCGGGTCCCTGAACTTCCCTGGCTTCAAACGGTACGTCGTCGACCCCGCGCGGACGCGCGTCCTGTCGTTCGTCCACCTCTCCTACATCGGTCTGGTCGGTGGGACGCCGCTCGGCGAGCTGCTGAAGCCGGAGTGGGCGGACCCCGAGGGCGCCACCGAGGTGATCAAGGCCCACCCGGACATCGTCCGCGGTGTGAAGATCCGCCTGGAGGAGCGCGCTGTCGGATCGCGGGGCAAGGAGATCCTTCAGGAGGCGCGTGCCCTGTGCGCGGCGGCGGGCGTGCCGCTGATGGTGCACATCTGCGGCGCGACCGACCCGCTGAGCGAGCTGCTGCCGTACTTCGGGCCCGGCGACATCGTGACGCACATGATGACCGGCCGCGGCAAGGCGGTGCTTGAGGCGGACGGCAAGGTTCTGCCCGCCGTGACGGACGCCCGCGACCGAGGTGTCGTGTTCGACGTCGCCCACGGCCGCAGTCACTTTCCGTTCCGGGTCGCGGAGAGCCTGCTCCGGCAGGAGTTCCTGCCAGACGTGATCAGCTCGGACGTCACCAGCCTGTCCCTCAACGGGCCGGTGTACGACCTGCTGTCGATCATGACCAAGCACCTGGCGCTGGGCATGAGTTTCGAGCAGGTGGTGCGCTGCGTGACGAGCAATCCCGCCAAGGCGCTGGGCCTGGCCGGTCAGATCGGCTCGCTGGAGGTCGGCGGGGTCGCGGACATCGCCGTGCTGGACCTGCTGCCCGGTGACTTCGAGATCTTCGACACCGAAGGCGAGAAGAGGATCACCGACACGCGGATCGCCTGCCGTGCGACCGTCCGGGCCGGTGAGCTCGTCCCTCCCGCCGTTTGATCTACCCGTATCCGGCCTTCAACCGCTTCGGAGGCGGTCGTGTCTCGTCGTTCCGACGACGGAATGTTCCGTTCGCTGCGTCACCGGACATTTCGCGGTTACTTCTTCGGCTCGGCAGCCTCCGTGGTCGGCACCTGGATGCAGCGGATCGGTCAGGACTGGCTGGTGCTGGAACTGACCGGCAGCGGTGTGGCGCTCGGCGTGTCGACCGCCCTGCAGTTCGGGCCGACACTGGTCGGCGGGCTGTGGGGCGGTTCGGCCCTGGACCGGTTTCCGCGCCGGACCGTGCTGCTGTGGACCCAGGTCGCGTCGGGGCTCGTCGCCGTCGGCCTCGCCGTCCACACCCTCACCGGGCAGCGCGACGTGTTCAGCGTGTACGCGCTGGCACTGGCGCTCGGCATCATCTCCGTCTTCGACTACCCGGCGCGTCAGTCCATCGTGGTGGAACTGGTTCCCGAAGCGGATGTCATGAACGCGCAGAGCCTGATCAGCACGGTGCACAACGCCGGGCGTCTGGCGGGGCCGTTGCTGGCCGGGGCCCTCATCGCGGGGGTCGGCGTCGGCTGGACGTTCGTCGCCAACGCCGCGTCCTTCGGCGCGGTGATCTTCTCGGTACGGGCGATGCCGGCGCTGGCGCCCGCGCGTTCACCCGACGACTCGCGCGGCATCCTGGCCGGCCTGGGGTATGTGTACCGTCGGGCCGATCTTTTCGCGACGATCGTCGTGGTCACGATGGTGGGCGTGTTCGGCCAGAACTACCGGGTGATCCTGCCGTTGTTCGCGCAGCGGAGCCTGGACGGCGACGCCCAGGTGTACGCGTATCTGACGGCCGCCATGGGGGTCGGCGCCATCGTCGGGGCGCTCGCCAACGCGCGCTTCGGGCAGACGTCCATGCGTGGCGTCCTGTTCACCGCGGCACTGTTCACCGGGGCGAATCTGGCCGCTGCCGGGAGCCGGTCGCTGGTGGTCACCCTCGCCTGCCTCGCGGTGCTCGGTGGCGCGTATGTGGCGTTCGCGACGATGGCCAGGGTCTATCTGCTCGTGCAGACACCTACCCATCTGCAGGGGCGCGTGATGGCCTTACACGCCGTGGTGTTCCTAGGGCCGACCCCCATCGGCGGACCGATGATCGGCTGGGTGTGCGAACAACTGGGCCCGTCCTGGGGTTTCGTCACCGCGGGGATCACCACTCTGGCGGCGCTGCTGTTCGCCATCGGGCGACTGATCCGCCGCTGACACCCGCCGCGACCACGCGACGCCGACGGCCAGACAGGCCAGCGGAACCACGGGAACCACATATCGATGATCGAACGCGGCCACCAGTGGCGGCAGGAAAAGCAGCGTCATGCCCGCCGCCCATGGAAGCAGCGCCTCAAGGGCGTTCGCCTGGTTGCCGGGGGGTCCCACCCACCCACC
>NZ_JAHCST010000086.1 GCF_018476525.1 Acrocarpospora catenulata | reverse complement strand
CGCCCGCCCACCCGCTACGGACATCAGCCACCACGTTGAAGCAGTCCTCGAGGTCCGGTCTTCGACACCACGTGGAAGTAGTCCGGAGGTCGGTAGGGGTGAGTCATACAAGTCAGGGTTGGGCTCGCGAGACTTCGACGGCCCGGTCGACGCGGTGCGCGGCCTTGACCTGGCGGTCGCCTTCTGGCGGTATGAGACCGCGCCGGCCGCGCTGCGCCTGGCAGAGTCGGCCCACGACTGATCGGCCCACGACTGAGTCGCGCGCCGAGCGCAAAACGCTGCCCGCCCGGATCAGTGTCCCCGCGTGATGCTCTCGATCAGGTACGCCGCCAGGTTCGCCGCTTGAGCGCGGATCTCCGGGATCGCGGTGGTCTCATACAGTTTCCCGCGAAGCGTCGGTCCCAGCGTGACTATCCGCTCATGCGGACGCCCAGCGGCGTCGAGCACCCGCCCGCAGGCGTCGGCGTCGAGGCCGAGGCCCAGCGGGTCGGGGCGAGCCAGCCCATCGGCCAGGAGGCGGGAGAGCACTCCCTCACCGGGAACGGTGAAGGCCGGGCCGGTGGTGTTGACCAGCCAGGCGACCTGAAGATCGCGAGTGCCGCCGTCCACGCTGAGGCGGAGGTTCAGCCCTGCCGAATCAGGCGTCGCCTCTGCCACGTGGCCGCGGAGCACACGCAGCCGCCCGGCGGTGCGGAGATCGTCGAGACGAGACGCGGTCTCGGGCGGGATGCGATGGCGATGCACCTCCCAGTAACGGGCCAGGAGGGTGAGGAACCTGCGCTGTTCGTCGGCGGGCAGCCGCTCCCACAACTCCGGAACCCTGGGCCGCAGACTGTCGAGCACGCCGCGCCAGTCGCCGCCGCTGTGGCGGATGGCGAGACGGACCGCGCTCAGCAGGCCCCGCAGTCGGAGCGGACCGTCGGGAATCGGTACGGGCGCGCAAGGCGGTGTGGGCTGACAGTGCGGTTGTGGCAGCAGGCCGTGCCGGGATATGGCGTACACGGTCCTGGCCGCGGTACGGGAGAGGGTGACGGCTACGTCGACCATGGTCAGGCCGGTGCCCATGATCAGAACATCACCGTGGTCGGCGCGAGCCAGTGCCCCATCCGCCCACGGGTCGGCGATGTAGCGTTCGGACGGAACGGGTATCGGGGTCGCGGAGGCAGGGTTCCCGGTCGCGAGGATGACCGCGTCGGCGTCGAGCGCCTCTCGGTCCGATAGGTGGACGCGGAGCGGCTGGCAGGTGAGGGCCACCACATCCCCTGTCAGGCGAGCCGGTGATGCGTCCTCCAGCAGCTCGCGCAGGTAGCGGCCGTAGACGTGCCGAGGCAGGAAGTCGGGTCCGGCCGCGTTCAGTCCCTGCGCGTGCAGCCACCGTACGAAGTGGAGGGAATCGTGTTCCAGCGCGCTCATCTTCTCGGCGCGGCTGTTGAGGAGGTGGTGGGGGTCGGTGGTGGCGTACGCCTGTCCGAGGCCGTGCCGCCTGTCCCGGTCGATCAGTACCAGGTGCAGAGGAACGCCCCGCGCCCGCGCGTACAGCCGCAAGTGAAGAGTGGCCAGCGTGCCGCTGGCACCGCCGCCCACGACCACGATGACCTGAGCGCGAGACACCGCTCCAGATTAAGTGAGTTTACCTACAGGTTATATAGATAATTCCATGAAGTCTCGGTAAACCAGCAGGAGAGCCGAACGCAAACTCCACACCTGAGTGAGCCGCCCGGTGGGCGCACTCCACGCGCGCAGGGGCGCGCCTTGGGTACGCCAGACGCTGATCATTGAGTAGCGGCGCACTCCTCGCGCGCAGGGGCGCGCCGGGACGGGGTCGTGGCAGGTCAACCCGCTGTGGTGGGCGGTAGAAGTGGTGTCCCTTTTGTGGTGGAAGCTTGGTGGTGGGATGGCGGGTGGGGGTAGGTTGGGGCCCTTATTGGTCCCTTTGTCCCCCTGCGGAGTTTGGTCATGGTGGTTCGGCGGTGGGTGGCGGCCGGGTTGGTGCTGGTGGGGCTGGTCGCCTGCGGGACCGCCGAGTCGATGGCGGCGGGGGTGCCGCGGGTGGTCGCCACTCAGACGGTGGCGATGGGGCTGATGATGGTCCCGGAGGAGCGGAGTGAGCCGGTTCTTCCGGTGGATGCTCAGGGGCTGACCAAGCGGCTGCGGAAGTTTCTGAAGGCGCGGCCTGGGCGGGTTTCGGCGGCGGTGGAGGATCTCGCGACGGGGAGGGTGTACCGGTTCCGGCCCAAGGAGGTGCTTCCTACGGCGAGCACTGCCAAGGTGGGGATTCTGATGGCCCTGCTCAGAAAGCGGCGCTGGGACTCGCTGTCCGCGCAGGATCGGCACGACGCGAACATCATGATCCGATACAGCGACAACAAGGCGGCGGACCGGTTGTGGGAGCGTATCGGCAAGGAAGCGGGGCTCACCCGGGCCAACCAGGCGTTCAAGCTGAAGAACACCACGGCCATCGGCGGCAAATGCGTTGATCTGTACTGCTGGGGCATCACCAGGACCACCGCGGTCGATCAGGTTCGGCTGATGAAGCTCCTGAGCAGGAAGAGCAGCCCGGTCAAGGATCACAAGGTGGTTCTGAAGCTGATGCGGGACGTGGTCGCCGACCAGAAGTGGGGGGTCAGCGCGGGCGCCTGCGAGGGCGAGCCGGTGGCGCTCAAGAACGGCTGGCTGAAGCATGTCGCCAACGACCAGTGGGTCATCGTCAGCGCCGGCCTGATCGCGAACAGGTTCGCCGTGGCCGTCCTCACCGAGGACAACGCCACGAGCGCGGCCGGAATCGCCAAGGTGGAAGGCATCGTCACCCGGATGATGGACGCCTTCCGCGCCTGCCCGCCCACGAGCGAGTAGAACCGCCCGCAGGCCGAACCCCCGCCGAAGGGGCGCCCGAGGTCAGGGGGTGATGAGGCGGTAGCCGACGCCGCGGACGGTTTGGATGAGTTTGTCGTCCTCGTCGCCCAGGCGGGCGCGTAGCCGTTTGACGTGGACGGCGATGGTGTTGGTGGACATGGCGTCCGCGGAGTGCCAGACGTGTCGCATGATCTGTTCGCGGGTCACCGTGCGATCGGCGTTGCGCATCAGGTAGTGGAGAAGTTCGAACTCGCGCAGCGGCAGATGCACGATCCGTCCCCCGACCTTGACCTGGTACGCCGTGACATCCAGCGAGACCTCCCCGATGGTGAGCACGGTCCGCTGGATGCCCTGCCGCCGGAAGGCGGCCTGGACGAGGGGCAGCAGCTCGGGCACCCGGTACGGCCGGGCGACGCAGGCGGTCGCCCCGGCCGCGAGGGCCTCCATGGCCTGCTCAGCGTAGCCTTCGCCGACGCCGAGCAGTACGGGTATGGAACGCGCGAGCCGTACCGCCCGGACGAAGTCGACCGGCCCGATGATGGGCAGCGAGGCACTGATCAGCACGGCGTCGGGGCGCAGGGCGCCTGCCTGCAGCAGGGCCTGCGCCCCGTCGAACACGCCGGTGACCTCGATGCCCTCCGATTCGAGCTCGGCCGTCAGCGCCTGCACGAGGTCGCTGTCGGGGTCGGCGACCAGGAGCATGGGTGCCGATCGCGTGTCCCCCTCCACTGCGGGTGCCGTCACCCGGGTCCTCCCAGTTCGAGCGCCAGAGGCGGCCAGAAACAGCCAAGAAGCAGCCGGTCAGCCGAAGCGTCCGGTGATGTAGTCCTCGGTCCGTTTGTCGCTCGGCTTGGTGAAGATCCGAGTGGTCTGGTCGAACTCGACCAGGCGACCGTGGCGGACCCCGGCGTCGTCGACCTCGGCGGTGAAGAAGGCGGTGCGGTCGGAGACCCGGGCCGCCTGCTGCATGTTGTGGGTGACGATGAGGATCGTGTACTCCTGACGCAGCTCCTGCATCAGGTCCTCGATCTTCGTGGTGGCGATCGGGTCGAGCGCGGAGCAGGGCTCGTCCATCAGGATGACCTCGGGCTTGACCGCGATGGCCCGGGCGATGCAGAGGCGCTGCTGCTGTCCGCCGGACAGGGAGAGCGCGTTCTGCTTGAGCTTGTCCTTGACCTCGTCCCAGAGGGCGGCCTTGGTCAGCGCCTCCTCGACCACGGTGTCCATGTTGCGCTTGATGCCGTTGACCTTGGGCCCGTACGCGACGTTCTCGTAGATGGACTTGGGGAACGGGTTGGGCTTCTGGAAGACCATGCCGATCCGGCGGCGGACCTCGATCGGGTCGACGTGGTCGCCGTACAGGTTCTCGTCGTGGTAGAGGATCTTGCCCTTGATGTGCGCGCCGGGGATGAGGTCGTTCATCCGGTTGAAGCAGCGGAGCACGGTGCTCTTGCCGCAGCCGGACGGGCCGATCATGGCGGTGATCTCGCGGCGGCCGATCATCATGTCCACGTTGCGGACGGCCTCGTAGTCGCCGTAGAAGACGCTGAGATCCTCGACCGTGAACACCGGGTCGAGCGAGCCGGGGGTGTTCGGGACTTCGGGGCCGCGGATGGTCACGTTGGGCTGGGACACTTTGCCTGCCTGAGTCGTTCCGTGGTTCAAGGGATTCACCAGCGCTTCTGGTAGCGGTTACGGAGCCAGATGGCGACGGAGTTCATCACCAGCAGGATGGCGAGCAGGACCACGATCGCGGCGGCGGCGAGGACGTGGAACTCCTCACGGGACTGGCTGATGAAGTTGTAGATCTGCAGGGGCAGCACGGTGAAGCTGCTCCAGACGCCCTCGGGGTTGAACCGCACCAGGGTGGCGGCGCCGAGCATGAGGAAGGGGGCGGCTTCGCCGATGGCCCGGGAGAGGGCGAGGATGGATCCGGTGGCGATGCCGGGGATGGAGGCGGGCAGCACCTGGCGCCAGATGGTCTGCCACTGGGTGGCGCCCAGGGCCAGCGAGCCTTCCCTGATGGACGGCGGAACCGCCCGGATGGCCTCCCGGGCGGAGATGATGACGATCGGCAGGACCAGCAGGGAGATGGTGATCGCGCCGGTCATCACGGTGAAGCCGAACTGCAGCCAGCGGGCGATGATGCCCAGGCCGAGGATGCCGTAGACGATGGAGGGCACGGCGGCCAGGTTGCTGATGTTCAGCTCGATGATCTTGTTGTACCAGCGGCCGCGGTCGGCGTACTCCTCCAGGTAGATCGCCGCCAGGATGCCGGTGGGCAGGGCCATCAGCGCGGTGAGGGAGATGATCCACAGGGTGCCGAAGATGCCGGACTGGATGCCGGCGGTCTCCGGGCGCCGGATGGACGGCATGTTCTCCCAGAGCATCGGGTTGAGCCGGCCCCAGCCCTCCTCGAGCGTGTAGATCAGGAGCATGCCGAGGAAGATGAGGGCGATCGCCAGACTGGACAGGAGGGCGATCCGGAACAGGTGCTCCTTGAGCGGCCGTCCCTTGCTGGCGAGCTGGACGGCCGACTTCGGGGTGGAGAGCACGGCCATTACTCGTACACCTCACGATATTTCTGAACCATGCGGGCGCTGACGTAGTTCATCGCGAACGTCATGATGAACAGCAGCGAACCCACCGCGAAGATCGTCTTGTACGGGATGGAGCCGACCGAGGCGTCACCCGACCCGGCCTGGGCGATGAACGCGGCCATGGTGGCCATCTCGTCGGCCGGGTTCAGGGTGAACACCGACTTGAAGCCGCCCGCGATGGCGACGATCATCGTCTCGCCGGCGGCCCGGGAGATGGCCAGGATGACCGCGGCCACGATGCCGGAGAACGCGGCGGGCACCACGACCCGGACCGAGGTGATCATCTTGGACGCCCCGAGCGCGAAGGAGCCCTCGCGCAGGCCGTTGGGGACGGCGGTCATGGCGTCCTCGGAGAGCGAGGCCACGATGGGGATGATCATCACGCCCACCAGCAGGCCGGCGCTGAGCGCGTTCTTGGACTCCAGCTCCAGGAAGGGGAACCAGTCCTTGAGCAGCGGAGTGACGAAAGTGAGGGCGAAGAAGCCGAAGACCACCGTGGGCACGCCGGCCAGCACCTCAAGGATCGGCTTGCAGATGCGGCGGACGCGCGGGGTGGCGTACTCGGACAGGAAGATCGCGGCGGCCAGGCCGAGCGGCACCGCGACGATGATGGCGATGAGCGTGATCTCCAGCGTGGCCACGATGATCGGCCACACCCCGAACGCCGGAGGGTTGAACAGCGGCCCCCAGGTCGTCGAGCCGAAGAACTGCCCGAGGCTCACCTCGGAGAAGAACTCGATGGTGGGCTCCACCAGCGCGGTCACGATGCCGACCGTGGTGGCGATGGAGACCAGGGCGGCGATCAGCAGGATCGCCTTGATCAGGTACTCGCCGTAACGCGGGCGCGACCGCGCCAGGGACTTGCCTGGCGCGGCCGCGTTGGCCGGTGCCGACATCAGCTCGCCTTGAGGGCGGTCAGGTCGGACTTGAGCTTGGCCTCCTGCTCCGCGTTCAGCGGGATGAACTTGGCGTCCTTCGCGATGCTGTTGATGTTGGCCACGTAGAAGTCGAGGAAGGCCGCGACCTCGGGCCGCTTCACGGCGGCGGTGGACGGGTAGATGAACAGCGGGCGGGAGAGCGGGGTGTAGGTGCCGTTCTGCGCGGTCTCCACGCTCGGGGTGACGCAGCCGGAGCCGGAGTCGATCTGGACCGCGTTCAGCTTGTCCATGTTCTCTTCGAAGTAGGTGAAGCCGAAGTAGCCCAGGCCGCCCTTGGCGCCGGCGACACCGTTGACGATGTCGTTGTCGTTCTCGCTCGGGCTGTAGTCCTTGCGGCTGGCGCCCTCCTCACCGTTCACCTCGCCGGTGAAGTAGTCGAAGGTGCCGGAGTCGGTGCCGGGGCCGTACAGCTTCAGCGGCTCGTCCGGGAACTTGCCGTCGATGTCCTTCCAGGACATGACCTTGCCCTCGGCGGCCGGCTCCCAGGCCTTCTTGAGCTGGTCGACGGTGAGGCAGGTGGCCCAGGTGTTCTCCTTGGGCACGACCACGGTCAGCGCGTCCACCGCGACGGTGAGCTCGCTGAAGTTGATGCTCTTGGCGGCGCAGTTCGCCTTCTCCTCGTCCTTGATCGGCCGGGAGGCGTCGGAGACGTCGGTCTCCCCGGCGCAGAACTTCTCGAAGCCGCCGCCGGTGCCCGAGGTGCCCACGGCGATCTTGACGGTGGGCTGCTCCTCGCCGAAGATCTCGGCTGCCGCCTGGGTCAGCGGTGCGACGGTGCTGGAGCCGTCGATCTTGATCTCGCCGCTCAGCGCGGCCGGGGCCGTCTCGGCTCCCTCGGAAGCCGCGGTGGTGGCTCCGGGTTCGGCCTCGGTGCCCGCGTCGCCGCCGCCGCACGCAGCGAGCGAGAGCACGCCGGCCAGGGTCACCGCGGCGAGTCGACCTGCATACTTCACGGTCTTTGTCCTCCCACTTGTTTCATCAACGGGTAGGACGGTAGGCAGCCAAGGTGACCTGAGCACCTTACGAAGGTGAACGCATAATGAACGGCCTGGGTCGCACTTGTGGCACTTTTGCCTGATAACGAGCAGGTCACAGGCTTGTCGCGGGTTGGTGGTTCATCTGATCGGGTACGGGCGACGCCCGCACCCGATCACAGCGACGTGGACCTGAGCCGCTCGTCGAACTCGCGGACCAGCAACGACGGGGGACCCTCGTAGTCCCGCCGGAATCGGCGCACCCGCTGGAGCACCCGCTCCGAGGAGTAGACCACGCCCGCCTTGAGCGCTTCCTGCGCCAAAGTGAACGCTTCGTCAAGTTCCCCGGCCATACGCCGGGCGGTGGCCACCTCCAGCATCAGCAGCGCCTGCTGCTTGGCGGCGGGCCGCACCGAGATGAGCGACTCGGCGAACGCGGCCACGGCGTCCTGCGGGCGGCTCAGCCGGACCATCACCAGCGCACGGTAACCGGCCAGTTTGCCCGGGTCGAAGGGGAACACCCAGGGCCACGGCGGCGACTCCATGCGTTGCCCGGCCGCCACCGCCTGTTCAGCCTCGCGTAAGCACCGTAACGCGGCGGAGACGTCCAGCCGGGCGGCGTGGCCCAGCGCCTCGATGCAGGCCAGCCAGGCGCGCGCGGTGGGCGGCGGCTTGGCGCCGCACTGCGCCCGGGCCTGGGCGATCATGGAAAGACCCAGTTGCGGGTCGTCGTGGTCGATCTCGAAGGCGGCCAGGCTGCCCAGCATGTACGCCTCAAGCAGCGGATGATCGGCCCGGCGCGCCGAGTCCACGGCGAACCGGTAGAACATGCGCGCGGTGCCGATGTCCTGCATGTCGGCGTGCAGCCAGGCCGCGAACCCGGCGGCCTCGCTGACCGTGGGGCAGACCTCCACGGCGAACGGCGTCTCGGCCGACCGGGCCAGCGCGCGTTTGGTCAGCTCCACGTGGGCGACCGCGCCGCGGGCCAGTTCCCGGGCGGGGGTGTCGGCCTCCAGCCGCCGCTGGGCGCCGGTGATCGCGGCCAGCGAGGCGGCGGTGGTCTCGTCGGCGGCCCGGTAGGAGATGGAGGGCGCCACCGGGAGCGCGGCCAGGAAGGCTATCTTGCTGAAGTCGCGGCGTTTCGTGGGATCCTCACCTCCCCGGTCGCCAATCCGGAGCAGGTACTGGGGGACGCCGAGCGTGCGGGCGACGTCGCGGATCTGGTCCACCGAGAGCATCTGGTGCCCCCGCAGGACCTTCGACACCCAGCTCTGCGAGTAGCCGACCTCATGGGCGAGTCGGCTCTGGGTCCACCCCTGGGCGGCGCGGACCTCATCAAGGAGGGTCGCCATG
The DNA here is from genome assembly GCF_018476525.1 of Acrocarpospora catenulata. Lineage (GTDB taxonomy): Bacteria > Actinomycetota > Actinomycetes > Streptosporangiales > Streptosporangiaceae > Acrocarpospora > Acrocarpospora catenulata. Next base: position 25,025 of record NZ_JAHCST010000086.1, on the reverse strand, counting down.
TCGCACTTGTTGAGCGCGTCGGCGACCCGGGGACGGGCCCAGAATTCGGGCGATAAACCGTTTCCGTCATGACCCATGACCGTAAGTTACCGTCATCCGCGCCGTCACGCAGGTATTCGTCTCGCGAATAGTCGCATTTCTGATCGTGGTTGTGTATTCCGGCTTTCGAGCGGTGGTGATGAGGATGCCTCACATGGAGGCTCTCACCAGGACAGGTTCCCGTGGAAAGGCCATGACCAGCTACCACGGCCCGCACGTCCCGACTCGCCCGGAACCGGATGCCAAGGCGCTGACCTGGCGCCCCGGCCTGCGGTGGACCGACCGGGAGCGGGTCAGGGCCCACTCGTGCTCGTGCCGGGGGGTGGTCTACGAGTTCGTGGGCGCCGCCGGACAGTACTTCATCCGGCGCACGACCCTGCAGACCGGCGTCATCGAGGAGACCGACCGCATGCGGTCACTCCGGGCGGAGCAGACCTGGGCCGACCTGTTCGCCGGCCGGGTGTACTAATGGGAAAGTTGCTAAATGGACTGCCACTACGGTCCTGACCTGACAGGACACCAGGGTGGCAGGCTGATGAGCAGGTTTCCCGTCAGTACTAGCCACCGAGGCGCTTGAGCACCTCGTCGTGGAGCAGGCCGTTGCTGGCCACCAGGTTGCCCGCCGCCAGCGGCGAGTCGCCGTCCAGCCCGGTGCACCGCCCGCCCGCCTCCTCCACGATCACCGTGAGGGCGGCCATGTCCCACGGCGACAGCTCCGGCTCGGCGGAGATGTCCACCGATCCCTCAGCCACCATCACGTGCGACCAGAAGTCCCCGTACGCGCGGGTGCGCCAGACGCCGCGGGTCAGCTCGAGGAACTCACCCAGCCGGTCGGCCTGCTCCCACTCCGACAGCTCGGAGTAGGAGAGCGAGGCGTCGTCCAGGCGGCTGACCGCCGAGACCTGGCAGCGGGTGGCCTTGGTCAGGCTGCGGCCGGTCCAGGCGCCGCTCTCCCTGGCGGCCCACCAGCGGCGTTGCAGCGCGGGGGCGGAGACCACGCCCACCACGACCCGGCCCTCGTCCATGAGCGCGATGAGAGTGGCCCAGACGGGCACGCCGCGCACGTAGTTCTTGGTGCCGTCGATCGGGTCGATCACCCAGGAGCGCATGCCGTACCCGGTCTTGCCGAACTCCTCACCGACCACGGCGTCGCGCGGGCGGGCCCGGCGCAGGGTGCCGCGGATGGCCTCCTCGACGGCCTGGTCGGCGTCGCTGACCGGGGTCAGGTCGGGTTTGGTGTCGATTTTCAGGTCGACGGCCTTGAAGCGGCGCATGGTGATGTCGTCGGCGGCGTCCGCCATCACGTGCGCGAGGCGCAGATCGTCGCTATAACCCATCACGGACACAACGCTACCGTGTGGCAACCGGCCGCATCAGGCCTAGGATCGGCCCAAAACGGTCCCTCCAGCTCACTGATCCCGCTCATCCTCCGGGGTTCCCACCCGGGCGAGCAGCAGCCGGCGGAGGGATTCCAGGCGCGTCGCCTCGGCGTGTCCCGCCGTCACGAAACGGTTGAGCGCGCACTCCTCGTCCAGGTGGGCGCAGCCCTTGGGGCAGTCGACGGTGGCCTCGTTGAGGTCGGGGAAGGCGGCCAGGATGTTCTCGGTCTCCACGTGGCCCAGGCCGAAGCTGCGCACCCCGGGGGTGTCGATGATCCAGCCGCCCTCCGGCAGTTCCAGGGCGACCGCCGAGGTGGAGGTGTGCCGGCCCCGCCCGGTCACCTCGTTGACGTGCGAGACGGCCCGCTCCGCCCCGGGCACCAGGGCGTTGACCAGCGTCGACTTGCCCACCCCCGAATGCCCGACCAGCACGCTGACCCGGTTCACCAGGTGGTCGCGGAGCTCGTCCAGCGGGCCGCCCTTCCTGATCACCAGGTACGGCACGCCGAGCGGCTCGTACTGCGCGACCAGCGCGTCGGGGGCGGCCAGGTCGGCCTTGGTGAGGCAGAGCAGCGGGTCGATGTCGGCGTCGAAGGCGGCCACCAGCACCCGGTCGATCATCCGGGGCCGGGGCTCGGGGTCGGCCAGCGCGGTGACGATGACCAGCTGGTCGGCGTTGGCCACGATCGGGCGCTCGATCTCGTCGTTGTCGTCGGCGCTGCGCCGGAGCATGGACGTGCGCTCCTCCCGGCGCACGATCCTGGCCAGCGTGTCCGGCCGCCCGGACACGTCGCCGACCAGGGCGACCAGGTCGCCGACCACGATGCCCTTGCGGCCGAGCTCGCGGGCCTTCATGGCCACCACCAGGGTGCCAGGGCCGCTGTGCGGCACGTCGGGGCCGACCAGGCAGGTGTAGCGGCCGCGGTCCACGGCGACGACGAAACCCCGGACCGCCTGGGTGTGCGCAGGACGGATCCGGGTCCGGGGGCGGGATCCCTTGCCCGGCCTGACCCTGACGTCGTCCTCGTCGTACTCTCGCTTTCTCAGGACACTTCCCCGAGCATCTCGCGCCACATCCGGGGGAACTCCGGCAGGGTCTTGCCGGTGGTGGCGATGTCCTCCACCTCGATGCCGGGCACGGCCAGGCCGAGCACGGCTCCGGCGGTGGCCATGCGGTGGTCCTCGTAGGAGTGGAAGACGCCGCCGGTGAGCGGCCGGGGGCGGATCTCCAGCCCGTCCTCGGTCTCGTTGGCGTCGCCGCCCAGCCGGGTCAGCTCGGCCACCAGGGCGGCCAGCCGGTCGGTCTCGTGGCCCCGGATGTGGCCGATGCCGCGCAGCCGGGACGGGGAGTCGGCCAGCGCGGCCAGCGCCACGATGGTGGGGGCCAGCTCGGAGGCGTCCCGCAGGTCGGCGTCGAGGCCGGTGATCCTGCCCCCGCGCACGGTCAGGCCGGTCGGGCCGTGGCTGACCTCGGCGCCCATGGCGGTGAGCAGGTGGCGCAGCTCGTCGCCGGGCTGGGTGGTGACCTCGGGCCAGTCGGGGACGGTGACCGCGCCGCCGGTGACCATCGCGGCGGCGAAGAAGGGGGCCGCGTTGGACAGGTCCGGCTCCACGACGAGGTCGGTGGCGGCGATCGGGCCGGGGGCCACCTGCCAGACGTCGGGCTCGCTGTCGTCCACCTCGACGCCCCGGGCGCGGAGCATCTGCACGGTCATCGCGATGTGCGGCATGGACGGCACCGGGGGGCCGCTGTGCCGCACGGTCACGCCCTTGGCGAAGCGGGCGGCGGTGAGCAGCAGGCCGGAGACGAACTGCGAGGAGCCGGAGGCGTCCAGGGACACCTCGCCGCCGGTGATCGGGCCGCGGATGGTGAACGGCAGGGTGTCGGCGCTCACCTCGGCGCCGAGGGCGCGCAGCGCGCCCAGGATGGTGCCCATCGGGCGCTTGCGGGCGGCGGGGTCGCCGTCGAAGGAGACCGTGCCGTCGGCCAGCGCGGCGGCGGGCGGCACGAAGCGCATCACGGTCCCGGCCAGGCCCACCTCGATGTGGCCGCCGCCGGTGATCGGGCCGGGCGTGAAGTCCCAGTCACAGCCTTCCGCCGTCTCGTTGGACGCGGTCATCCCGGCCCCGAGGGTCCGCAGCGCGGCGGCCATCAGGTCGGCGTCCCGGCTGCGCAGCGCACGCCTGACCCGGCCGGGGCCGTCGGCCAGGGCGGCCAGCAGCAGGGCACGGTTGGTCACCGACTTGGAGCCGGGCAGGGGCACGGTCGCGACGACGGGTCGCGACGCCACCGGGGCACGCCACAAGGGAGCGGACATGCGCCCAGCCTATCGGTGGGGCAGGCTGTGAGTATGTGCGGGAGATATGCGTCGGCGCGGAAAAGGCATGATCTGCTGGAGGAGTTCGAGGTTGAACTGGACTCCGCGGAGGAGCTCGAACCGGACTACAACGTGGCCCCGACCAAAGAGGTGTACGCGGTGCTGAGCCGGGTTCCCAAAGTCGAGGGCGCCACCCGCCCGGTGCGGCAGCTGCGCGTGCTCCGCTGGGGCCTGGTGCCCAGCTGGGCCAAGGATCCCTCCATCGGCTCGAAGATGATCAATGCCCGGGTCGAGACGGTGGCGGACAAGCCCGCCTTCCGCCGGGCGTTCGCCTCCCGGCGCTGCCTGCTCCCGGCCGACGGTTACTACGAGTGGATGCCCACCGAGCAGAAGCGGAAGCAGCCGTACTTCATCCACCGGGCCGACGGCGACGTGCTGGCCATGGCCGGTCTGTACGAGTTCTGGAAGGACCCCGAGGACGACTGGCTGGTCACCTGCACGGTGATCACCACCACCGCCGAGGACGAGCTTGGGCACATCCACGACCGCACGCCCATGCTCATCCAGCGTGACCGCTGGAGCCAGTGGCTGGACCCGCGCTTCCCCGACCCGAAAGAGCTGCTGGTCCCCGCCACCGGCCGCGGTCTGGTGGCCACCCCCGTCTCCACGGCGGTCAACAACGTGCGGAACAACGGCCCCGAGCTCATCGAGGCGGTGGAAGCGCCGCTGGACCTGTAAACAGGGTGTAAGCAGCACGTCAAGTGGGCATCCGGGAGGAAATGGCCTTTGCCGGGAGGCCGGGGGACATCCCCGGCGGGGCTTCCCCCCATTTTGCCTTTTCCCGGAGGTGCGGGTTCGTGGACGACGCGACCGCGCGTATGCGCCTGGAGAGCATGCTGCAGGATCTGGACCGCTCGATCGAGGTCTTCACCGGCGAACGTTCCGACGCCGCCCAGCCGGACGCCGAACGGGCCGAAGTCATGATTCACGTCGCTGGCCGGCAGCGTATGGCGGTGCTGGCCGCGTTGAAGCGGCTGGACGAGGGCGGATACGGCCGGTGCGTGGACTGCCGCAGGATGGTCCCGGAGGGACGCCTGGAGGCCCGCCCGGAGGCCGCCCGCTGTGTGCAGTGCCAGTCGAAGGTGGACAGGCGCCGCTAGGCGGGCTTGCGGGCGCTGGCCACCAGATGGATGCCGACCGTGTCGTCGTCGTCCGGATGCGCCTCCAGTTCGGTGCGCACCAGCCAGGACAGCGAACGGCCGGCGGAGCCGAGCACGTGGTCGACGGTGGAGGGGGAGAGCACGGTCCGCGGCCGCACCCACTCCACCTCCAGGCCGGCGCCGGCCAGCACCTCGCGCAGCTGCGCGCTGGTGAAGCACCGGGTGATGCTGCCGTCCGGCCAGGGCACCAGCATGACCTCCCCGGTCTGGCAGAGGTGCGCCCAGTAGTTCTGCTCGGCCAGGATCGCCATGCCGAGCACCAGCGAGTCCACGCAGACCAGCGCCCGGCCGCCCGGCTTGAGCACCCGGGCCACGTCGCCGAGCACCGACTCGGCCATGATCTCCACCGACAGCGCGCGCTCCTCGGCCACCACCGCGTCCACCGTGCCGTCCGGCAGGAAGGCCAGGTCGTCGGCGCGGACCTTCTGGATCCGGCTGGAGGCGGCCCGTAGCCGGGTCTCCCCGCCGCCGCGCCAGTCCATCACCTCCACCACCCGGTGGCCGTCCCTGGCCGCCTGGGCGGGCCAGCGCCCGCGTCCGCCGGACAGGTCCAGCAGCAGCGAGGGCTGCGACGGCAGCCACCGGCGCAGCTGCTCGGCCACGACCGCATGGTAAAAGGTCCAGTACGGCGCGAGGGTTCCCGTGCCGTTCAGTTCGGTGGCCGGAATGGGCAGCACGCTTGGCTCCTGGACGTTTCGGTTCCCGGGCTCCCAGCTGGTACGTAGCTTTTTCCCCGAACTGGGACCTCCCTACCGTCAACGGGAACAGACTCTATCGCCGTCCTGTTGCACGTGGGCATGAACGCGTTGCTGGAGAGGCCTCAACAGGTCGGCGATGCCGGGCCGGTATCCTCGGGGACGAGTGATGTCCTTGAGGGGGTGGGTCCGGTCTCCAAGACAGCCGAGGAGACTCTGGAGCAGCGTAGCGAGCGGTTCGAGCGCGACGTGATGCCGTATCTCGACCAGCTTTACTCAGCCGCGCTCCGGATGACCCGTAATCCCGCCGACGCGGAGGACCTCCTGCAGGAGACCTTCGCGAAGGCCTTCGGTTCCTTCCACCAGTTCCAGGTGGGCACCAACCTGAAGGCCTGGCTCTACCGGATTCTGACCAACACCTTCATCAACAGCTACCGCAAGAAGCAGCGGGAGCCCAAGCACGCCGGCACCGAGGAGATCGAGGACTGGCAGCTCGCCCGCGCCGAGTCGCACACCTCGAGCGGGCTCAAGTCGGCCGAGATCGAGGCCCTGGAGCACCTGCCCGACAGTGACGTCAAGGACGCGCTTGCGGCGCTGCCCGAGGAGTTCCGGATCGCGGTCTATCTGGCCGACGTGGAGGGCTTCCCGTACAAGGAGATCGCCGACATCATGGGGACCCCCATCGGAACCGTGATGTCGCGCCTGCACCGCGGCCGCAGGCAGCTGCGTGCACAGCTGGAGGACTACGCGCGCGAGCGCGGGCTTTTGCGACCTGGGCTTGTGCGATCGGAGGACGAGGCATGAGCTGTGGCAATCACCACGACACCGACTGTGGTGAGGTGCTTGACCGCGTCTACTCCTACCTGGACGGCGAACTCGACGACGCCAAGTGCGCCGACATCCGGCAGCACCTGAACGAGTGCGATCCGTGCCTGCGGGAGTACGGTCTGGACAAGGTCGTGAAACAACTGGTGGCCAAGCACTGTGGCTGCGACCCGGTGCCGGCGGACCTCCGTGCCAAGATCCGCTCCCGCATCGACGAGGTCAGGTCCGAACTCGTCGACTAGCATCGGGGACCATGCGGGTTCTGGTCACCGGTGGCGCCGGTTTCATTGGGTCGACGCTGGTTGACCGGCTGCTGGCCGACGGTCATGACGTGGTCGTCATCGACGATCTCTCGTCCGGCACGCACCGCAACCCGCAGGCGCCGACGCACGTGCTCGACGTGCGCGACCCCGCGGTGGCGGGCGTCGCCAAGGGCGCCGAGGTGATCTGCCACCTGGCCGCCCAGATCTCGGTCCGGCGGAGCGTGGCCGACCCGCTGCTGGACGCCCGGGTGAACGTCGAGGGCACGGTCAACGTGCTGGAGGCGGCCAGGACCGCCGGCGCCCGCAAGGTGGTCTTCGCCTCCTCGGTGGCCGTCTACGGCCGCCCGGCCGCCATCCCGGTGCCCGGCGGCGCTGCGCTCGACCCGCGCTCGCCGTACGCGGCGGCCAAGGTGAGCGGCGAGACCTACCTGTCGGCCTACCGGGCGCTGCACGGGCTGGAGTACACCACGCTCGTGCTCTCCAACGTCTACGGCCCGCGCCAGTCGCCCGACGGCGAGGCCGGCGTGGTGGCGATCTTCACAGAGGCCCTGCTCAACGGCCGCCCCACCGTGCTGTACGGCGACGGCGCCCAGACCCGCGACTACGTCTTCGTGGACGACGTGGTGGACGGCTTCGCCCGCGCCTGCGGCCCCGACGGCGACGGCGGCAGGTTCAACCTGGGCACGGGAGTGCAGACCACCGACCGCGAACTGCACACGCTGATCGCGGGCGCCGCCGGCGCCCCCGACCGGCCCGGTCTGGCCCCGGCCCGGCCCGGCGACCTGCCCGCGATGGCGGTGGACCCCGCGCCCGCGCTGGCGGGCCTGGGCTGGCGCCCCCGCACCGACCTGCCCACCGGGCTGAAGATCACCGTGGAGCACGCTGGGTGATTGCTTGATTACGGTTTGGCGGCGGTTCCCCGACATCCCTGACCGGCCTCCCCGATTTCTGTAGCCTGATTGGCGAATTCGAGTGGAGGCAGCGCATGTCGACAGCACATCCGGGAATCTCCTGGACCTGAGCACGCGCCTTCGTGAGGGATGGCCGCATTGCGGGAACTGCCCTGGCCTGCCAAGGTCTACTTCGTTCTTCTTCTCGGGGCCGCCGGTGTGCTGCTGGCCCGCAGCGCGTCGGCCTACGACCGGCTGGACTGGTCGTCACTGCTGGTGCTCGCGCTGCTGTTCCTGGTCTGCGAGTCGGTGCCGACCCTGCTGAGCGTGCGCCAGGCGGCCGTCTCGGTCAGCTTCTCGGCCGCGCTGGCCGCCGTCGTGCTGGTCGGCCCGCAGGCCGCCGCGCTGGTCGCCGCCACCGCCGTGCTGAGCGTGCGGCCCGGGCTGCCGATGGTGAAACGCCTGTTCAACGGGGCCCAGTTCGCCGTCTGCGCGTACGTGGCGGGGCTGGCCTTCCAGTGGGCCGGGGGCCGGGTCGGGCTGCCGGAGATGGGCGACTTCCCGGCGCTGATCCTGCCGTACGGGGCGGCCACCGCGGTCTTCGTGGGCAGCAACGTGGTGCTGACCGGGCTCATCCTGGCCCTGGCCGAAGGGGTGGGCAAGCGGCAGGTGCCGGTCAGGAACGTGGTGCAGTTCCTCGTCTCCTACTGCGGATACGCCACGTTCGGGCTGCTCATCGCCGGGCTCTGGGCGACCGTGCAGTCCATCTCCGCGGTGCTGGTGCTGCTGCCGCTGTTCGTGGCCCGGTGGGCCTTCGGGCAGTACCACGCCCAGCAGCGCTCGTACGAGGCGACCATCGCGGCGCTCTGCCAGGCGGTGGAGACCAAGGACTACTACACCCGGGGCCACTGCACCCGGGTCTCCTCGGCCTCCTCCATGATCGCCGAGGAGATCGGCATGGGCACCGAGCGCCTCACCGCCATCCGGTACGCCGGCATGCTGCACGACGTGGGCAAGCTCGGCGTGCCCACCAAGGTGCTGCAGAAGGAGGGCACCCTCACCGAGGAGGAGTTCGCCGCCATCCAGCTGCACCCCATGCGCGGCCTGGAGATCGTGCGCGGCATCGACTTCCTGGACGAGGCGTTCGCCGGGATCATGCACCACCACGAGAAGTACGACGGCCGGGGCTACCCGATGGGCCTGGCCGGGATGGAGATCCCGGAGTTCGCGCGGATCATCGCGGTGGCCGACGCCTTCGACTCGATGACCTCCGACCGCTCCTACCGGAAGGCCAAACCGATCTCCGAGGCGGTGGCGGAACTGCACAAGGGGGCTGGGACCCAGTTCGACCCCGCCATGGTGGCGGCCTTCGTGCGGGCCCTGGACCGGGAGGGCTGGGAGCCGCCCCCGTCCGTGTCCGCGCCCGCCGACCTGGCGCTGGAGACCACCGCCAAGGACCACGACGACCCGACCGCCCCCATCCAGGTGGTGTCGGAGCGATGAGCGCGTACAGCCGGGGTGTCCAGGGGCTCGACTCGGGCCAGCTGCTGCTGATCTGCGCGGCCGGTCTGCTCACCGTGGCCGGGATCGCCAACACCGCCGCCGTCGGCCTGGCCGAACCCCAGGTGGCCATCGGGTTCGGTGCGCTGATCGCGGCCGGGGAGCTGGCCAGGCTGACCATGCCGGGCAACCGCGAGGTGGCCCCGATCAGCACCGCGGCCGCGCTCGGCTACGCCCTGCTGCTGGACGTGGGCGGCGTGCCGGCCACGCACTCGGCGCTCCAGGTGGTGGCGGTGCTGGCGGTCGGCATGATCGCCGGCGGGCTGCCGCACCTGGCGGTCGGCCGCGCCCCACGCCTGGACGCCATCGCCCGCCGCTTACTCTCCGGCTCGCTGCTGGCCTTCGCCTTCCGGCCGCTGGCCGACGTGCTCCGGCCAGGGCCAGGCCAGGCGTGGTGGGTCGCGCTCGGCGTGATGGTGGTGCTGGTCGCGCTGATGCTCGCCGCCGACGTGGTGATCGCCTCCATGCTCCGGGCCGAGCAGGTGCGGACCGCGTTCGGGGTGGCGATCCGGGACGAGACCCGGATGGCCGCCCCGCTCGGCGCCGCGGTGGCCGCCTCCGGGATCCTGCTCGCCCTGGCCTCGCACAGCATGGACATGACCGCGCTGCTCGCCTTCGCCGCGCCGCTGCTGGTCACCCAGGTGGCCTTCCGCAAGTACGCCGGGATCAGGGCCACCTACCTGCAGACCATCCGGGCCCTGGCCCGGGTCACCGAGGTCGGCGGGTACGTCGAGCCCGGCCACTCCCGCCGGGTCAGCCGCCTGGCCGTGGCCATCGGCCGGGACCTGGGCATGGCCGAGCCGGAACTGCTGGAGCTGGAGTACGCGGCGCTCATGCACGACATCGGCCAGCTCTCGCTGAGCGACCCCATCCCGGGCGGGGCGACCGTGCTCACCGACCAGGCGCAGGCCCGGCGGATCGCCGAGCTGGGCGCCGAGGTGATCAGGAAGACCGGGGTGCTGGGCCGGGTGGCCGAGATCGTGCGCCGCCAGTGCGACGGCCTGGACGAGCACCCGCCCACCGCCAGCCGCATCATCAAGGCCGCCAACGCCTACGACGACCTGGTCAGCGGCTCCACCGACCGGGACAGGGCGGCGGCGGCGCTGGAACGGCTCCGGCTGGACGGGGGGAACGAGTACGACCCTGAGGTGGTTAAAGCCATGGCCAACGTGGTGGACCGGCTGGCCCCCGTAAACCGGCTGTAACCGGGCGCGGGCTTGGTGTTGTGGGCTTCCTACAGATTGACACGATGTGATCGGTGGTTTGAGATGAGCGGCTGGGAAACACGCTGCCCGTAGGGTGGGCTCCGTGTTCGACTCAGTGCTGATCGCCAACCGGGGCGAGATCGCGCGCCGGATCATCCGTACCGTCCGGGGGATGGGCCTGCGGGCCGTGGCCGTGTACTCCGAGGCCGACGCGGACCTGCCGTTCGTACGGGAGGCCGACGAGGCCGTCCTGCTCGGCCCGGCCAATCCCGCGCAGAGCTACCTGGACCAGGAGAAGGTGCTGCTGGCCGCCAAGGAGACCGGCGCCCAGGCCATCCACCCCGGGTACGGCTTCTTCTCGGAGAACGCGGACTTCGCCCAGGCCGTGCTGGACGCGGGCCTGGTCTGGATCGGCCCGGCGCCGGAGGCGATCCGGCAGATGGGCGACAAGATCAACGCCAGGAACCTGATGGAGGAGGCCGGGGTGCCGGTGGCCGCGGGCACCCGCGAGCCGGTCACCGAACCGGCCGAGGCCGCCAAGGAGGCCGCCCGCATCGGCTACCCGGTGATGGTGAAGACAGCCGGGGGCGGCGGCGGCATCGGCATGGGCGTGGCCTACGACGAGGAGTCCCTGGCCAAGGCGTTCGAGCAGGCCTCCCGCGCGGCGGCCAGGTTCGGCGGCACCCCCGCCATCCTGCTTGAGCGGTACATCGAGCGGGCCCGCCATGTCGAGGTGCAGATCCTCGGCCTGGCCGACGGCACCGTGCTGGCGCTCGGCGAACGGGACTGCTCGGTGCAGCGGCGCCACCAGAAGGTGGTCGAGGAGTCCCCGTCGCCGGGCATCACGCCGGAGCTGCGGGCCCGCATGCTGGCCGCGGCGGTCCGGGCGGGCGAGGCGGTCGGCTACCGGGGCGCCGGCACCGTGGAGTGCCTGGTCGACGCGGACGCGCAGGACTTCGTGTTCCTGGAGATGAACACCCGCCTCCAGGTGGAGCACCCGGTCACCGAGCTGGTCACCGGCGTGGACCTGGTGGCGGCCCAGCTCCGGGTGGCCGCGGGCGAGTCCGTCACCCTCGACGCCACCCCGAAGGGCCACGCCATCGAGTTCCGGGTGTACGCCGAGGACCCCAAGCGGTTCTTCCCCGGCCCCGGCAAGATCGCCGAATGGCGGGAGCCGGCCGGCGAGGGCGTGCGGGTCGACTCCGGCTACCTCGAGGGCAACACGGTGACCCCGTTCTACGACCCGCTCATGGCCAAGCTCTGCGTGTACGGGGCGACCAGGGCCGAGGTGATCGAGCGGGCCCGCGCGGCGGTGGCGGGGTTCACGGTGACGGGGCCCAAGAACAACCTGCCGTTCTGCGCCGAACTGCTGGACCGCGCCGAGTTCGTGTCCGGCGACTACGACACCGGCCTGGTGTCCCGCATGAGATCGTGATCAGGACAGATTGAAGGAAAGAGGCAGGCATGGCTGAAGTCCGCGCGGAGATGGTGGCGAACGTCTGGAAGGTGGTCGTCGCCCCCGGCGACACCGTGGAGGACGGGGACACGCTGGTCATCCTGGAGTCCATGAAGATGGAGATCCCGGTGGTGGCCGAGGACGCCGGGGTGGTGGCGCAGCTCAAGGTGGCCGAGGGCGACGTCATCCAGGAGGGCGACCTGATCGCCGTCATCGAGTAGCGACGGTCGTCATCGGGTGAGACGGTCCAGGAACCGCTGGCGGTCGACCACGATGCGCTCGATGACGGCGGTGGCGACCAGCGTGCCGTGCCCGTCCATCGCGGTGACCGCGAAGATCAGGCGCCTGCCGTCCACCTCGGTCAGCTCGGCGGAGATCTCGACCTGCGCGCCGAGGCCGCTGGCGGCCAGGTGGTCCAGCGCCACCTTGGTTCCCACCGAGGTCTGCCCCGGGGCAAGCGCGGGGGCCACGGCCGCCGCGCTCACGCCCTCGGCGAAGGCGAGCAGCCGTGGCGTGGCCAGCACGGGCACGTCACCGCTGCCGACCGCGATCGCGGTGTCCTCAGGCTCGACCATGATCAGCCGGTGGGCGCGCAGGCCTGGTGCGAGGGTCATGACGGGGATCTTAATGAGAAAGTCGTGATCTGGACGGCCACCGCGGTGAGCCGCCTGGTCGGCGCCATGTGGCCGGCTATGGGACGGGTTTCTCATTAACAGGAGAGGTTATGGAGGGGTACTGCGACCACTGCGGGCGGTTGGCCTCTGAGGGGGACCACACCGCCTGCCAGGAGGCGCGGCGGATGGAGCCGCCCCGGTACTGCGCGGTCTGCCGGCGGCGCATGGTGGTGCAGGTGACGCCGTCAGGGTGGACCGCACGATGCGCAGAACATGGCGTTCTGTCGGGCTGACCGGGTTTTGTAGTCGTAAAACCCATTAGCTCCAGGCCCGCTAGACTTCCAGATGGTCTCCGCGAAACTCGGGGTGGAAGTGGCTAGGGGGTAAAGGGGCACCATGGTTGCCCAAGGGACGACGCTGGCCGGACGGTACCGTTTGGACGTCCGTATCGGCGCCGGTGGCATGGGCGAGGTGTGGCGCGGCGAGGACACCGTCCTGGCCCGCACCGTCGCCGTGAAGGTGCTGCTCCCCGGCCGCCTGGACGACCCCGGTTTCGCCGTGCGCTTCCAGGGCGAGGCCCGCGCCATGGCCACCGTCAACCACCCGGGCGTGGTCGACGTCTACGACTACGGCGTCACCGAGGTGCCCGGCGACGGGCCCACCGCGTACCTGGTGATGAGGTTCGTGGACGGCGAGCCGCTGGACCGGCTGCTCTCCCGGCTCGGCCGGATCGGCCCGGAACCGGCGATGGAGCTGATCGCGCAGGCCGCCGCCGCCATCCAGGCCGTGCACGACCGCGGCATCGTGCACCGCGACGTCAAACCCGGCAACCTGCTGGTACGGCCGGACGGCACGCTCGTGCTCACCGACTTCGGCATCGCCAGACAGGACGCGGCCTCCCGGCTCACCGACGCCGGCATGGTGCTGGGCACGGCCGCCTACTGCGCGCCGGAACAGGCCGAGGGCGAGCCGGTCACCTTCGCGGTGGACATCTACGCGCTGGGCGTGGTCGCCTACGAGTGCGTGAGCGGGCGGCGCCCGTTCGACGGGGACACCCCTGTGACCATCGCGCTCAAGCACATCAGGGAGCTGCCGCCGCCGCTGCCGCAGGACGTGCCGCCGGCCATCCGGCACGTGGTCGAGCGGGCCCTGGCCAAGTCCCCGGCCGACCGGTGGCCCACCGCCGCCGCGATGAGCCAGGCCGCCCAGCAGGCGATCGGCGCCACCGGCACGGCCACGGGCGTCACCCCGGCCTTCGCGCCGCCGGCCTTCCCCGCCGGCCCGCCGAGCACGGGGTCCTTCGGCCCGCAGCCGTACGCGCCGACCGGCGGCTACGAGCAGCAGACCGCCTTCGACGGCCCCATCACCGGGATCACGGCGCAGGACTTCCGGGTGGGCGGCGGACCTGTGGCCGCAGGCACGACGGCGATGACCCCGCAGCAGCCCGGAACCGGCCGGGCCGCGCGCCGGGCCGCCAAGAAGAGCAGGACCGGCCCGATCGCGATGGCCGCGGCCGGGACCGCGGTCTTCGCCGGGCTGGCCGTGTTCAGCATCAACGCCCTCAACGCCGACACCGGCGCGGCCCCCGGCCCGGTGCCGACGCTCGGCGTGGTCAGTCCGACGCCGTCTCCGTCTCCGTCCAGGACCAGGCGCTCGCCGCGGCCCGCGTCCCCGTCCCCGACGCCCAGCGTCTCCGAGCCCAGCCTGTCGCCCTCGCCTTCGCCGTCGCGCGAACCGAGCGAGCGGCCGTCCAGCCCGAAGCCCTCGCCCAGCCCGTCGCCGAGCCCGAGCAAGCCGGCCGGGCCGACCAAGGCGGTGCCCGCGCTCTGGCAGCGTACGGCGGAGCAGGCCACCCAGCTGCTCCATGCGGCCGGGTTCAAGCCGAAGGTCACCTTCACCGGGGACGGCCCCTGCGCGTTCGTGATCAAGCAGGTGCCGAAGTCGGGCGAGCTCGCCCCCGTCGGCTCCACGGTCACCGTGCTGCTCAAGCGCCAGGAATGCCCGTCCTCGCCGACGCCGTCCCCCTCGCCGTCCCCGGCCGCCTGACCGGGGCGATCAGACGCCGCTGGTGCTGCGCGGGTAGGCGACCTCCGGGTCCGTCGCGATGTTCACCAGGTACGGCACGCCGGAATCGAACGCGCGCCGCAGCGCCGGGCCGATCTCCGACGGCTTGGTGACCAGCTCGCCGCCCCCGCCGAGCGCGGTCACCACCTGGTCGTACCGGCACTCCGGCTGCAGGTCGGCGGCCACGTCGTAGCCGTAGAGCAGGCGCATCGGGTGCTTCTCCAGGCCCCACATGCCGTTGTTGCCGCAGACCATCACGACCGGGAGGCGGTGCCGGACCAGGGTGTCCACGTCCATCAGCGAGAACCCGGCCGCGCCGTCGCCGAGCAGCAGGACCACCTGGGCGGACGGGCGGGCCAACCGGGCCGCGATGGCGTAGCCCAGGCCGGTGCCCAGGCACCCGTACGGGCCGGGGTCGAGCCAGTTGCCGGGGTGGCGGGGCTCGACGTACTTGCCGGCGTAGGAGACGAAGTCGCCGCCGTCGCCGATGACCACGGCGTCGTCGGCCAGCTGGCGGTTGAGCTCGCCGTAGATCCGCATCGGGTGGATCGGGTCGGACTCCGACTCCAGCAGCTCGGCGTCGCCCGCCACCGCCGCCTTGGCCGCCTCGGCGAGCCGGGCCGTCCAGTCCTCGCGCGGGCGCACCCCGGCGGCGGCGCACGCCTGGGCCAGGCCCCAGAACAGCAGCGACAGGTCGCCGGCGGCGGAACCGGCCAGGCCGATGTGGGTGGCCAGCTGGGAGGGCGCGTCGGCCAGGTGCACCACCCGGGCCAGGGGGGCGCCGTCCTTGCCGCCGAACCAGCCGTAGCCGAGCCGGAAGTCCAGCGGCGCGCCCGCCACCAGGACCAGGTCGGCCTGGCCGAAGGCGAGCGAGCGGGCCCGGGTGACCAGCAGCTCGTGCCCGGCGGGCAGGATGCCCCGGCCCTGGCCGTTGGGGATCACCGGCAGCCGGAACTCCTCGGCGAAGTCGCGGGCCGCCTCCTCGGCGCGGTCCATCCAGACGTCGGAGCCGAGCACCAGCACCGGGCGCTCGGCCTCGGCCAGCAGCTGGGCGATCACGGCCAGCCTGTCCGGGTCGGGCTCCAGCGGGGAGGGCGTCAGCGTCTCGGTGACGCGCTCCTCGGCGGGGGCGAACAGGTGGTCCATGTAGAAGTCGAGGAAGACCGGGCCGCGGTGCGGGGCCAGCGCGGTGCGGAAGGCCATCTCCACGTCCTGGCCCACGGCGTCCGCGCCGGAGCCGGTGAAGGCCAGCTTGGTGATGGGCTCGAAGAGCGGCGGGTGGTCCATCTCCTGGAGCGCCCCGCTGCCCCACCGGGACAGCGGCGCCCTGCCCCCCATCACCACCACGGGGGAGCCGTTGAAGTGGGCGGTCGCGACGCCGGAGACCCCGTTGGTGACGCCGGGGCCCGCGGTCAGCACGGCCAGACCGGGCTTGCGGGTGAGCCGCGCGGTCGCCTCGGCGGCGAAGACCGCGCTCTGCTCGTGGCGCACGTCCAGGATGCGCATGTCCTGGTGCACGGCCCCGTCGTAGAGGGGGAAGACGTGGCCTCCGGAGAGCGTGAACATGGTGTCGACGCCGTATGCCTGGGAGACGGCGACCGCTATGTCACCGGCGTGCTTGCTCATGCGGTGAAACCTACCAGTCGGTTAACTAGCCGAACAGAAGATCCTTACGCTTCCCCTGGGACACCGACTTATGCCTGCCGGTACGGCCACCAGGCCGCACCGGCGGGTGACTCACAACGTCTGCGACAGCGCCTTGATCGGCATCTTCAGGTCGGCCAGCAGGCCGAGATCCTCCTCGGCGGAGCGGCCCAGCGTGGTCAGGTAGTTGCCCACGATGATCGCGTTGATGCCGCCCAGCATGCCGTCCCTGGTGCCCAGGTCGCCGAGGGTCAGCTCGCGGCCGCCCGCGTAGCGCAGGATGGTGCGGGGGAGGGCCAGCCGGAAGGTGGCGATGGTCTTCAGCGCCTCGGCGCCGTCCACCAGCGGGTAGCGCTCGAACGGGGTGCCCGGGCGCGGGTTGAGGAAGTTGAGCGGCACCTCGTCCGGCTCCAGGCGGCCGAGCTGCTCGGCGAACTCGGCGCGCTGCTCGACCGTCTCGCCCATGCCGATGATGCCGCCGCAGCACAGCTCCATGCCGGCCTCGCGGACCATCAGGCAGGTGTCCCAGCGCTCCTGCCAGGTGTGGGTGGTCACCACGTGGGTGAAGTGCGACTCGCAGGTCTCCAGGTTGTGGTTGTACCGGTGCACGCCCATCGCGGCGAGCTCGTCCACCTGCTCCTGGGTGAGCATGCCGAGCGAGCAGGCGACGTTGATGTCCACCGCCTCCCTGATCGCCTTGACGCCCTCGCGGACCTGCTCCATCAGCCGCCGGTCGGGGCCGCGCACGGCGGCCACGATGCAGAACTCGGTGGCGCCCGTGGCCGCGGTCTCCCTGGCGGCCTCCACCAGGGACGGGATGTCCAGCCAGACCGCCCGCACCGGCGAGGTGAACTGGCCGGACTGCGAACAGAAGTGACAGTCCTCCGGGCACCCGCCGGTCTTCAGCGAGACGATCCCCTCGACTTCCACCTCCGGCCCGCACCACTTCAGCCGCACCTCGTGGGCCAGCGCGAGCAGCTCGGGCAGCCGCTCGTCCGGCAACGTCAGGCAGGCCAGCGCCTGCTCCTTGCTGAGCCCCCGGCCCTCCTCCAGCACCTGGCGCCGGGCGACCTCCAGAATGTCCTGGTCACCACCAACATCGCTGAGAACTTCGCTCGTCTGCGTCACACGCAAAGCCTAAAGCCGGACCGAAACCCACACCGGCCCAACCCTCCGTCAAGACACCCCCAGCGTCGCCCGGAACGCCCCCGGATCAAACTCCCCACCCAACGCCGGAGCCAACCCCCGCCGAGCCACCTCCAGAAACTCCGGCCCAGCCAAGCCCCCCGCCCCCTCCGGAACAACCCCCATCAACGGCCGCGCCGCCAACATCTCCAGATCAGGCACATTGCACCGCGCCGCCAAATCAGCCACACCAGGCCAGGCCCCAACAACCACCCCCGCCAACTCAATCCCCCGATGCGCCAACACCTCCAACGTCAACGCCGTGTGATTCAACGTCCCCAACCCCGCCCGCGCCACCACCAACACCGGCGCACGCAACGCATGCGCAAAGTCAGCAACGGTAGTCCCATCCTCATCAAACCGAACAAGAAGCCCCCCAGCCCCCTCAACAAGCACCAGCCGATGAGACTCAGCCAACTCCCCAACCCGCTCAACCACCGCCCCAAACGAAACCGGCGGCAACCCCGACACCCGAGCCGCAGCCGCAGGCGCCAACGGATCCGGATACCGCGCCAACTCAAAGGTCGTCCGCACCCCCGCAAGCCGAACAACCTCATCCAGATCCCCGGCCTCCCCCACGGCAACCCCGGTCTGAGCAGGCTTCACCACCGCAACCGAAGCCCCACGCTCCACCGCCAACGCAGCCACCGCCGCCGTAACAACGGTCTTCCCCACCCCGGTATCAGTCCCGGAAACCACCAACACACTCATTCGGCCACCCCTAAACGCCGTAACGACGAGCACCATCACCCTCGGTAACCGCCCAAAACACCGAGCACCACCTACGGCGAGAGGCGCCAACCCCGCGATAGCCGTAACAGAAGAGGATTATGGGCGCCGCAGCCGGGTTACGAATTTGTATCTGTCGCCGCGGTACAAGGATTGCGCCCATTCCACCGGGTTTCCGTCGGCGTCGAACGCGTGACGGGTCAGCAGGAGCATCGGGAGCCCCACGTCCACGCCGAGCACCTGCGCGTCGTACGGCGTCGCGAGCACCGTTTCGATGATCTCCTCCGCGTCGGTCAGCCGGACGCTGTAGGCGTTGTGGAGCGTCTCGTACAGCGACGGATGGCCTTCCAGCTCGCGCCGGAGCCGGGGGAAGCGCCGCGCGGACAGGTGGGTGGTGTCGATGGACATCGGCTCGCCGTTGGCCAGGCGCAACCGGTGGATCCGCAGCACCCGGCCGCCGGGGTTGATCGCCAGCCGGCGGCTGAGCGTCTCGTCGGCGGTGATGTAGCTGATGTCCAGGATCTTGGTGTCCGGCTCCAGGCCCACCGTCCGCAGATCCTGCACGTACGAGGTGAGCTGCAGCACCTGGGCCACCTTGGGCTGCGCGACGAAGGTCCCCTTGCCCTGGATGCGCAGCAGCCGCCCCTCGACCACGAGCTCGGTGAGCGCCTGCCGCACCGTGGTCCGCGAGGTCTCGAACCGCACCGCGAGCGTGCGCTCCGGGGGCAGCGCGCTGCCGGCGGGCAGGCTCTTGGTGAGTTCGAGCAGGCTCCGTTTGACGTCGTAGTACTTGGGCACCCGGGGAGTGTCTTCGATCACGCGGTCACCTTCGTTTCGGCCACGGCGGTGAGTGCGCGTCCGATCACCGCGAGATCATCGCACCCCAGATTGGCCCTGGCGGTCAACCTTAGACAAGACCGACCTTGTGGGACGGAGGGGGGCCGGAAGCAGCCGACCTTCACCCCGTGTTCCGCGCAGAGTGCCGCCCCGGCCAGGGCCGCCTGCGGCGCTCCGAGCACCACGGGTACCACGGCGGCGGCGGGGTCGCTGGTCTCCAGGCCACGTTCGCGGGCGAGCCCCGCCAGTTCCCGGGCTCGTGCCCTGGCCCGTTCCGGCAGTTCAGCGTCCTTTTCCAGGAGGGAGACCGCGGCCAGTGCGGCGCCGGCGCAGGAGGGGGCCAGGCCGGTGTCGAAGATGAACGACCGGCCGGTGTCGATCAGGGTCTCGATGACCTCGGGAGCACCCAGCACCGCGCCGCCCTGTGCGCCGAGCGATTTCGACAAAGTGACGGTTCTCACAATATTCGGTTTGCCCGCAAGGCCGGCCTCGTGCACCGCCCCTCGCCCGTGCGCGCCGACCACCCCCAGCGCGTGCGCCTCGTCCACCACCAGCAGCGCGCCGTGCCGCTCGGCCGCCGCGTGCAGTTCGGCGAGCGGCGCCTGGTCGCCGTCCACGGAGAACACGGCATCGGTGACCACCAGGGCGTGCTCCTCGGTACGCTCCCGCAGGGCTTTCTCGACGGCGGCGGTGTCGCCGTGCGGGGTGACCACGACGCGGGCCCGGGCCAGGCGGCAGGCGTCCACGATGGAGGCGTGGTTGCCGGTGTCGGAGACCACCAGGCCGCCCCGGCCGAGGGTGGCCACCGCGGCCAGGTTGGCCAGATAGCCGGAGGAGAAGACCAGCGCGCGTGGGGCTTCGACGAAGGCGGCGAGCGCCTCCTCCAGTTCGGCGTGGAGCAGGGTGCTGCCGGTCACCAGGCGCGATCCGGTCGAGCCCGTGCCCCACTCCTGGGTGGCCCGGACCGCGGCCTCGATCAGGCGGGGGTCCCGGGACAGGCCCAGATAGTCGTTGGAGGCCAGGTCGAGCAGGCCGTCGTGGGCGGGGTCGCGGGGGCGCAGGGTCCGGCGCAGCCCGGCCTGCTCGCGCGCGGCGGCGTCCGACCGCAGGCGGTCCAGTGGTGATGCGGTGAAGGGCCCATGCATGAAGGCATCTTGCCAGGTCGGGTGGGCCGATTCGCTTTCGGGCCGGAGTAGTGCGCATCATGCACAGGTGCCCACTCTCGCTGATCTGGTTGTCAAGCACAGCGCGCTCGACGCGGCGGACCTCGAATGGATGCACTCGCTGGTCTCAGACTGGCAGTTGCTCGCCGATCTGTCGTTCGCCGATCTGATCCTGTGGATTCCCGGGAGGGACGGGTGGATCGCGGTGGCGCAGATGCGGCCGACCACGGGGCCGACCGTCTATCACGACGATGTGGTGGGGACGGTGGTGGCCAAGGGGGAGCGGCCGCTGATCGAGACCGCCTGGGCCGAGCGGCGGATCTGCCGGGAGGGGGATCCGGACTGGTCCACGGGGGTGCCGGTGCGGGAGGAGACGATTCCGGTGCGGCGGTCGCTGGAGGGGGACTTCATCGCGGTCATCCAGCGGTCCACCAACCTGTCGTCGGCGCGTACGCCGTCGCGGCTGGAGCTCACCTATCTGCAGAGTGCTTCGGATCTGGCGCAGATGGTGGCCGAAGGGCGGTTTCCGTTCGCGGAGGCGGAGCCGATGCTGGTGCGGTCGCCTCGGGTGGGTGACGGGTTGTTGCGGCTGGATCGGTCGGGGCGGGTGACCTATGCCTCGCCCAACGCGCTGTCGGCCTATCGGCGGCTGGGGTTGCACGCCGATCTGGTGGGGTCGGAGTTGGGGAAGACCACGGCTGACCTCTGTTATCGGGATGAGCCGATCAATGAGGACCTGATGCTGGTGGCCAGTGGGAAGGCGCCCCGGGAGACGGAGGTGGAGAAGGGGGGGACGGTGGTTCAGCTCCGGGCCATTCCGTTGATCGTGGGTGGGGGGCGGATCGGTGCGCTGGTGCTGATTCGGGATGTGACCGAGTTGCGGCGGCGGGAGCGGGAGTTGCTGACCAAGGACGCCACCATTCGGGAGATCCATCACCGGGTGAAGAACAATCTGCAGACGGTGGCGGCGTTGCTTCGGCTGCAGGCTCGGCGGTTGCGGGTGCCGGAGGGGCGGGAGGCTCTGGAGGAGGCGGTTCGGCGGGTGGGGTCGATCGCCATCGTGCACGAGACGCTGGCGCAGATGCCTGAGGAACTCGTCGAGTTCGATGACATCGCGGATCGGGTGATTTCGATGACCGCCGAGGTGTCGGTTACGCCGGCGTTGGTTCGGCGGGTGGGGTCCTTTGGGATTCTCCCGGCGGCGGTGGCTACCCCTATCGCGATGGTGTTGACCGAGTTGTTGCAGAACGCGGTGGAGCATGGGTTCGCGCATCAGACCGGGCGGGTGGAGGTGCTGGTTTCGCGGGATCAGGATCTGCTGGAGGTGGTGGTCGCGGATGAGGGGCGGGGGTTGCCGGAGGACTTCGACCTGGAGACGAGCGCCAATCTTGGGTTGCAGATCGTACGGACGTTGGTGGTTGGTGAGCTCTCCGGCCGATTGGGAATCGCACCTCGTCCGACCGGTGGCACCGAGGTCTCACTGACCATCCCAATCAACCCAACCTGACTGGCCTCGCGCGAGTTCGTCCCACTCATCCCGCTTGCGTAGGCTCCCCCCACCCGATTGCCGCGGTTGTCCCATCCTTTTCTTGATGACCTTTGGTCTGGCGCGTGTGTTCGCCGAGGGTCAGGTGCGGCGTGCGGCCCATACGGTGCGTTCGGTGCGTACTGAGAGGTCGTCGCGGCGCAGGATGCTGTGGGGGCTGTCTGTGTCGAGCAGCCGGTCGAGGGCGGCGAGGTCTTCCGCCGGGAGCGTTTCGGCGGCGGTGCCGCGGATGCGCCGAAGGGTGCCCAGGGCGTAGTGGCCGATGGCTTCGCTGTGGGCGCCGTCGATGTTCACGGTGATGGTGCGCTCGCCGTCGAGGGTGAACCCGGCGGCGGTGAGCATCGGTCCCCAGTCGGCGCCGCGGTGGGGCACGTGTTCTGCGTGGAAGTGGTCGGTCGCGGCGTGGCAACGGTCTTCCAGGCCGGGTCGGTCTTCGGGGGCGCCTGCCGGCAGGAAGCGGGGGAACCCGGCCAGCTCGACGACGGCGAACAGGCCGCCGGGCGGGAGCAGGTCGTGGACGTTGCGCAGGGCGTGGCCGGGGTTGGCCATGTGGTGCATCGAGGCTGAGGCCCAGACGAGGTCCGGTGTGCCGAGGTCGGGCCAGGCGGCGGCGTCGAGGTCGGCCTGCACGGTGTGCACACGGTCGTCCACATGCTGGGCGCACGCCTTCTCCCGCAGGCGCTGCAGGTGTCCGGGCGAGGCGTCGACGGCGAGGACGTGAGCCTCGGGGAAGCGGTTCAGGAGGGCGAAGGTGCCCGCCCCCGTGCCGCAGCCCAGGTCGACGATCTGGCGCGGGCTGGTTTTCAGGGGTAGCCATGCGGTGATGGCGGCGATGTGCTCGGCGAGGACTTCCGCGTCCAGGTCGAGGATTTCCGCCTGGCCTGCGTCGTCCTGCTGGTGGTGGCCGTGCTGCGCGCCGTGGTGGGCGGTGTGCGGGTGTGCGTGCGTCATGCCGTCACCGTAAGGCGGGTTTGCCTAGACGGCACAGCGTCTTCCGGGATGCGCAAGATGTTGGCGCGTAGTGGTGCCCGACGCGCAAGGCGCGCCGAGTGGGCGCGTTGCCGTCATTCGCAGATGCCGGGGGTGTCGCAGTCGCTGCCGTTGTCGCGCTGGTGTCCGCGGCGGGCGTCGCGGTCGAAGATGCCCAGGATTTCACACGGGCCGCCTTCGGCGCCGATGGCGTGCGGCATCATCGTGGGGAACTCGGCGGCCTGGTTGGTCTCCAGACGGAAGCGCCGGTGGCCCAGCATGAGGATCGCGGTGCCGGAGAGGACGACCAGCCATTCCCGGCCGGGGTGGGCACGCATGCGGGCGGGGTTGTCGGGCGGTGGCTCGGTCATGCGCTGGCGTACGACGGTCATGCCGGGGTCGCCCTTCACGGGCCAGCGCATCAGGCCGTGGGCGCCGTCGATCATCGGGCTGGTGACGACGTCGTCGTCGGCGGTCTCGACGAGCTGGTCGAGGGTGGTGTCCAAGGCGCGGGCGAGGGTGAGGAGCTGGTCCAGGGCGAGGCGGCGCTGACCGTTCTCGATGCGGCTCAGTGAGGACTGGCTGAGGTTGGCGCGGGTGGCCAGTTCTTCCAGGGACCAGCCCTGCGCGACCCGCAGGGCGCGGATGCGTTTGCGTACGAGGCTGTCCAGCTCACCACTTTCTTGCGTCATGCGCATTATCGTATGCCCTTTTCGCAATGCGGGCTTAACGTCGACTCCATCCACTTCGGCGACCGGGTCTGCTCCGGTGCTGACGCCGCATGCCCATTGTGAGAGGAATCCATGAGTACGAACCAGCTTCCACCGGTGGCGGTCGCTGACGGAGGCGGCGGAGGCGCATTGGATGCGCGTCAGCTGCGGTCCATTCTGATCGCCGTCTCCATCGCGCTGATGGCCGTCATCGCGTCGGTGTCCGGGCTGAACGTCGCCCAGACGCATATGGCCGTCGAGTTCGGCGCTTCGCAGAACACCATTTTGTGGATCATCAACATCTACACCCTGGCCCTGGCCGCGCTGCTGCTGCCGCTTGGCGCGATCGGTGACCGGCTGGGCCGTAAGTCCATGCTGATCGCCGGGCTGGGTGTCTTCGGCGTCGCCGGTGTCGCGGCGGGTCTGGCTCCGACGGCCGAGGTGATGCTGGCCGCGCGCGTGGCCGGGGGTATCGGCGCTGCGATGATCATGCCCATCACGCTTGCCGTGATCACCTCGACCTTTCCCGAGGAGGAACGAGGTACGGCGATCGGTGTGTGGACCGGTGTCGCCGGAGGTGGCGGCATCCTGGGCATGTTCCTCTCCGCGCTCCTCGTCGACGTCGCCGACTGGCGCTGGCTGTTCGTTCTGCCTGTGGTCCTGGTCATCGTGGCCCTGGTTATGACGCTGAAGTCGGTTCCCAACTCCCGTGAGAGGTCCGCCTACAGCTTCGACACCGTCGGTGCGCTGGTGTCCACGGTTGCGGTGGTCGGGCTCATCTTCGTCCTGCAGGAGGGGCCCGAGCGTGGTTGGACCGCGCCCGCGACTCTGATCAGTCTCGCTGTCGGGCTCATCGCCGCCGTCGGCTTCGTGGCCTGGGAACTGCATCGGCGGGACGCCTCGCTGCTGGACGTGCGCCTGTTCCGTGAGCGTGGGCTGGCCGGTGGCTCGATCACGCTGCTGGTGGTCTTTGGTGTCCAGGCGGGTATCGCCGTGGTCCTCTTCCCGTTCTTTCAGGCCGTGCTCGGGTGGTCGGGGCTGCTGTCCACGCTGGCCCTGATGCCCATGGCCGTCATGATGATGATGACCTCCGGGCTCGCTCCCAAGCTGGCCGTGCGCATCGGCTCCCGCCCGACCATGGCTACAGGTATCGCGCTGGCCGCCGTCGGTCTGGTCCTCATGGCCCTCTTTGTCTCCGTCGACGGTGGCTACCTGGCCATCCTGCCCGGCATGCTCGCCATGGGCGTCGGCATGGGCCTGTCGATGGCCCCGTCCACTGAGGCCATCACCGGCTCCCTGCCGCGTGAGAAGCAGGGTGTCGCCTCCGCGCTCAACGACGTCACCCGCGAGTTCGGCACCGCCCTCGGTGTCGCCCTGCTCGGAGCGCTGCTGTCCGCCGGCTACCGCAGCGCCATCGACGACCGCCTGCAGGGCATTCCCCAGGGTGCCGCGGACACCGCGCGCGAAGGTATCGCCAACGCCGTCGAGGTGGCGGACAGCACCGGCTCGCACGCCCAAGACCTGCTCCACGCCGCCCAACAGTCCTTCGTCGACGGCTGGCAGGAGGCCATGTGGGCAGGCGTCGCCGTCATGGGCGTTCTGTTCGCCTACATCGCCCTACGCGGCCCCAAGAACTCCACCCACTCGCCTCACTTGCCTTAAGACCTCACCCACCCGCCCTATTACGGTGGTTGTCCCACCCACCCCACCCTTT
>NZ_JAHCST010000085.1 GCF_018476525.1 Acrocarpospora catenulata | reverse complement strand
GAGTCCTTCCGCATGAAACAGGCACGAACCAGGACAGGTGGACGCCTCACTAAGAAATAGTCAACTTCACCAGGATGGAGACCTTGATCCGGCCACCAGCGGCGACACGCACTTGGCCGTTGACAGCTTGCCACAGTCCCAGTGCCCGGAAGCGCCAGGCCACGCCGACTAGCAGAGCCAGGATGACTACCAGGGGGATGGAGACCGTCATTGTTCATCACCTCCTTGAAGGGTCGAAGAGTCTGGGATGTCAGATGCCATCGTGGGTCGCCTTGCGGCGGTACCACCGAGCGCGGGCGCGGCACTTGAAGCACTGGCGGTGGTGAGGCTGGAGGACGGCACCACAGAGGCAGCGGCGGCCGAATGGCGGCAGGTCGAGGGCTCGCATCAGGCATCACCTCTTTGTCTGGTCGGGTCGTTGTCGCTGGTGGGAACTGCTGGTGTGCGGTGGTGGAAGCCAACCGCGCGGCGCGTTGCCGCACCGATAGCGCTGTTGTCATGGGTGTGAGATGGGCGATCGGTGAGCCGAACGCCCACGGAGACGAGGAACAGGGCGCCCACTGCGGCGCCGCCGAGGAAGATCGCGGCTAACAAGATCAGCGAAAACGGGTCCATGCAGATCAACTCCCTTCGGTTGAGGGCCAACGTAATACGTTGGACGTTGTTCACTGTAGGGCCAACGTAGTACCTTGAGTCAAGGTTCCCGCCATACCAGAACGGCTTTGCGAGGTCGCATGACCAACCCAGAAGGGCGAACGATGGAGATCAAGGCTCCTGTGGCGCGATGGAAGCAGGTAGCGGACTACCTGCGGGAACAGATCGCCAACGGCACCTTCCCCGCCGGACAGCTCCTACCGTCTGAACAGCAGCTCGCCACCGACTTCGGTCTCTCACGGCCGACCATCCGCCAGGCTATAGCCGAACTCAAAGCGGCCGGACTGGTGGAAGTTCACCGCCCGACGGGCATGAAGGTCCGATCGCCGTCCGCGCGCCCATCACGCCGAGAGCGACACGGGGTCACCCGTGGAGCCGATGGACGCTATACCGATCGCCAGTCCTTCCAGTGGCGGGACGTCGGCAAGCCCACGTTCTTCCGGCTGAACGCCAGCGTTGATCAAGCTGAGATGCTCGGCATACCGGCAGGTGAGCCCATGCTGGTGAGATCCGTTGTGCAAGTGGCCGAAGAGTCTCGACGGATCCACAAGACGATGATCGCGTTCAGCGTGGCGCAGCACACGCCGTGGGCCGACGACGCGAGGTTGCCCGAACCTGAGACGGTCTACAGCCATTTCGAGCAGAACGGAAAAAGGGGCATGCGATGGGACGAATTCGTGCGCGCACGTATGCCGTTCCCTGACGAGGTTGACACTCTAGCGATGGGACCGGGAACGCCCTTGCTACAGGTCATCCGCCTTACCTACGCAGATCAGGCCCCGGTAGTCATGGAGGAGATCAGCGCTCCAGGTGACGCACTTGAGCTTGCCTACGCCATCCCGGTGCGGAGGACGCGTTCTGCCCAGAATGAGACCTGAAATGGCGTACGGCAGAATGCTGATCAAGCAAGATGATCTGGCGTAAGGTGTCGGGTCATCTGCTGTTTTCCGAGAAGTCCGAGGGAGCATACCTCCTCATGGTTGAGTATATACAGGTGTATACGAGAGTGGAGAGTAGCGAGGAAGGTACGGCGTTAGCTCAAGCCATTGTTGAAGCAAGGCTGGCGGCAGCAGTGAGTGTCATAGGGCCTGTCCATACTTTCAGCCGTTACGACATCGGTGTGGAGGTGTCGGAGGAGTGGCAACTCGTGATCAAGACCGCGAGAAATCTCTATCCTGAACTGGAGCGGCACATCCGATCTAGCCACTCCTATGAAAACCCTGAGATAATCGTGACTCCCGTACTGGGAGGGAGTCACGACTACTTAGACTGGGTCGGGTCCCAACTTAATAGTGACTCTCAGGTCTTGGAAGACGAGCGGTGACGCCCGCTCTAGTCAGCGCGAAAGCCCTGCTTCCGGTGACGTTAGCTTGTTCCACACAATGTCTTCAGCCGTGATTATTTGGTTTTGGCCGACGAAACGAGAAGCCACGAAAATTCCTGCGTCGTGAGCGGCTTTTCCCGCGTGACTTGCGGACGCATCCCTGATCAGATATGGCGTGAGATCCCGCTCGAATGCATCCACAACGGTCTTGAGAACACAGCTCTCCGTGTCTATACCGCAGACATAGAAGTCGGTCCAGCCGTACTCTCGTGTGAGCGCCTGGCCCTCTTCGTTGAAGAAGCTGTAGATGGTCTTGTCGATGACGGCCGTCGCCTTGTTCGCCAACGGCAGTAATTCAGGCACGATGTCGATCTCAGGGGATGTCTTGAGCTTCGACCAGCGAATCAGCCGCTCAAAGGGGCTTCCCTCGTAATTGATGTAGCGCGTGAATACTACCGATCCGCCCGAGCCCTGCCATTTTTCGACCAGCGAAGCTATGGCCGGCACTACCGGGCTGGAATGCTCGGTAATGAAACCGTTCTGCGCGTCAACGACGATCAGTACCGAGGACTTGTCGAACACGGCATCTACCTTTCGCTTGTTTCGCGAAGAATCTCAATGGCCTCGGACAGGCGGTCAAGGGTCCCACTTGTTTCCAAAATGGCCGTCCGCATGGACTTATGGTACTCGGTCTCCTGCGGGCGGGCGTTCATCAGTCGCGAGCGAGCTCCCCGGAGGAAGCGCCAACCGTATTGGTCGGGCACTTGCGGGTCTTTGCCTTGCTCTACTTGGGTATTGATGAACTCGCAGTACGTCCACATAGATTGAGTGGCAAGTTCGACATTCACAATCTCCTCTTCCGCGAGCGCTCTGCGTGGAGCGGAGGGGTGGTAAACCACTCCAGACCAGGACGCATAACCGAGCGAAATCCCCTTGAATCCAAAGGACGCCATCTCGGTGTGCCCAAATCCATTCGACAACAACGAACGCTCCACCAGTTCAGCGTGCGCAAGGGACGCTTCGGACATCTCCGAATCCCGCTCATGCAGGACCCTGGGAATGCACATTATCCGGAGAGCCGTGTCCAGTTCATGAGACTGCCACGATGGCGCGTGGACCCAGTACGCGCTCAAAACGTAGGACGGTCTAATTGGAGCGGACAGCGATCGGGAGAGATAATCTGATGCCCATTCCAAGTCTCTGGTGTAGGTCTTCCGCCGCCATATCGCCAGATTCGCAAGGTTGGGCAGCTCTAACTCTTCCACGAGATGAAACATTGCCACCCCGAAGGGCCAGACGTAGAGAGCACACTTACCGTGCTCGTTTGAGATGGCCAACCGGCAGCAGTCGAGACCAAATGTGGCATCGGCCGAAGTCCCAGATTCACGACGAACGAGTTCCGCAACTCGCGATGCCTCGATATATGCGGGAATGAACTTATGCGATCGAACGCCGGAGAGCCGCCCAGAAGAACTTTGAACTACATCAACGACACCGAACAGCTCATTGGACGGCGCGGAAGCAGGCGTCATCAATCCCGGATTTGTGAGCCAGGGATCGACAGAGTGGAAGAACTCGCCTGACTGGATCGACTGAGTGCCGCTGGGTTTCCCGGAAGCGATGTCACCGCTCTCATCGGCCACCACCTCGAAAAGCTGTTGAGCTGTCCAGCCGGGAAACATGCTTTCGAGCACACGACACGTATCGGGATACGGGAGCCCTTTTAAATCCCCCGATAGCCACCGGAAGAGCTGAGATCGACTCGGCGCGCTTTCCGCGAGCGCAGGGTCGATAGAGACGGCCGCCCTGTTGTATTCGTTTCTGAACGTCCGGTACGTCTGCCAATGCTGTTGCTGCAACAGCAATTTCAGCCTGATGGCGCGAACACTCATAGTGGGGACCCTCCACCGCTATGCAGCTCAGTCCTAAAACATAACAGAGGAGACCTAGACGAGACCATAGGAGTACCAGAAACACAAGATGCGACCTAGACGCGCTCGCGATGCAACACCCACACCCACGACGCTTGAACCGTGATCGAACGATCACGAGCCCAACGGCCATTGCGCAAGGGAGGTGCGGGAATGTCGCGGTTCCAGGGCGATTCAGACGACGCAGCGCGTCCATACAGTCCGTGGGCGAGCACACCCGCGAGCACCTACCGTTCCCGTGCCCTGCTCCTGCCCTCAGAGCCGCCGGCCGTGGCCGTGGCGCGTCGATGGATCCGGAAGCACCTCACGCGGTGGGCGTTGGATGAACTCGTCGACTCCTGTGAACTCCTGGCGTCGGAGTTGGCCACGAACGCAATTCGACATGCGGCTGATACGCACTCCATCACGCTCCTATTGATGTACGCATCCAACACACTGCGCTTGGAAGTACGGGATTCCGACGCAACCGCACTTCCTTCGTGCAGAAATGCCGAACCAACCGAGGAGGACGGTCGCGGACTTGCTCTGATAGAAAATTGCGCTGACCGATGGGGCGTCAATCCGACTGTCACAGGTAAATCCGTCTGGTGTGAATTGGATACACCTAGAACTGGATCCCCTCAACCTCTGAGGCAAGGACGAACAGGGGGCGGGATCAATGGCTGACGAGCATGTGGAGCGCTCAGATTTGGGCATTGACGGCGACCCCGCATTTCTTCTGGATGAAGGTGTGTCCTATGTTCGGGCATGGGCGGAGGCTCAATGCTCCGTATCCGCCCTCAAAGAAGCCCTAGCCAGCATGGGCCGAAATGACGAGTTGCCATATCTCAGGGCAGACGTCAACGAATTCGGAACCGGGTTTGTAGAGCTGGGTCGCGCCTCTCCTCAGATGGTGAGACTGATTGCCCATGCCCTTGCCCTGATGGCATCTTCGAGGAATATCGATGGGGGAGGGTTCGCGGCTTAGCAGACCGTATTTGCGGTTCATTCGATAACCATCTACGGCATTATTTGCCGGTGTCGCTCGATCGGAGTGAGTGTGTTTCTGTCATCCCATGATGCGCAGGTGGACAGGAGCGGCCCGATGCCGCTCTATCTGCAAATCGAGCACATCCTTCGAGTTCAGATTTCGGACAATGAACTCAAGGCAGGCGATATGCTTCCGAGCACAACAGAGCTTATGGAGCGCTTCGGGGCCGGTCGCAACACCGTGAATCGGGCGCTCAGAGTCCTTCGTGACGCGAACATCGCATACCTTGTCCACGGGCGTGGGACGTTCGTCGGTCAACGTTCGATTCACCCTCCACGTCTACCCATCCGGAAAGAGACCAAATACTGGTCGATCGCCAGTGACCTTATCGAAGAAATCCGCGACGGAACGCATCTGCCGAACGAGGCACTGCCGAGCGTAAAAGTCTTGACCAGGAGCTACGGCGTTTGCCGGGCTATCATCGGGCGTGCTTTCGCGGTACTTAAGCAGCAGGGTTGGGTAAGCACCAGTCACGGGAAGGGAACCTTCGTAGAGCACGAAGACAATTGGCCTGACTCATAGCAGTTGCCGCTACCTGATCTGCCGCACAAGCGATCAAGCCCGACGAGCGCCCTCGCTCGTCGGGTTCGTGGCCTGCGGGACCTTAGGGAATCCTTGGTGAACAAGCTTCTGGCCCGGTCCTGTTCGGTAAGGGGCCGATTGAGGACCTAGTGTTCTCTATCACACAAGCCTGCTGTTGCCGCTTCCTTCGGCTTATCGCACGGTTGAGCCCGTTCGCTGCCAGACTGTCGTCAGAGGTTGGATGGCCGGGGTGGAGGCCGTTTAGGACGAGAGGGGCGTTGCCGCGTGGTTGCTGAGATCCTCCTCGGGTGGGTGATCGAGGAAGTCTTGGAGCGTGCTGTCGGGGTAACGGGAAAAAGCTTCACCGACAGTGAGCGGCAAGCGGTCCTAAAGAAGACAGTGAAGCTGGTCAGGGCGCATTTACCGAAAGGTGCTGAAGGGGACCAGTTGGCCGACACGATCCGCCGGTTGCTGAGCGGGCCTCGCTCGGCTTGGTATGAAGCCGGAGTCGGCGAAACCGACTCATTCGCCCAGGCGCTCAAGGCGGCCCTCACCCCACTGCTTGCTGCTCGATCGCAGCGAGGGGCACACCAAGGGGAAACTGGTGAAGAGTTTCTTGCTCGGCATGACCTTGACCTGGATCGTCTCGTCCAGTTGGTGGAGAGTGCGGCAGAGCAGACGGTCCATGAGGTGGCCGTCGATCGTGGCGGCCTGCCCGAGACGCTGAGGCAGGCCGACGCCCGCGCGCTCCAGGCTGGTATCGCCGACGTCCAGGCTACGCTGGCGGGAATGCCGCAGATCTCCACCCCGTCGCCGGAGTTGCCGCATCCGGCCGATGTACAGCCGCCTCCGGGTATGAACAATCTGCCTAGAACCCCTGCCCGAATCTTCGTCGGGCGAGATCAGGCCCTGGCGCGACTGGGTGCCGCGCTGGCCGATGAGGAGAACGTGGTCGTCACCCAGACGGTGTACGGGCTGGGCGGCGTCGGCAAGTCAGAGCTGGCACTCCATCACGCGCACAACTGCCGCGACCGCTACCAACTGCGCTGGTGGATCACAGCCAACGATGAAGAACAGATCGAGGCGGGACTTGCCGCCCTGACTGGACGTCTGCTTCCCACAACGATCTTGCTGGCCGAGACCGGCCAGCAAGCAGCTCAATGGGCGCTGAACTGGCTCCAGGCACATACCCAGTGGCTACTGGTACTGGACAACGTCGAGGATCCGCACCACGTCCAGCCGCTCCTGGGCCAGCTGTCCAGCGGACATGTCTTGATCACCACCCGCCGCGACATCGGCTGGCACCGCCTTGCCACCCCGATTCCCCTCGACGTCCTGGACCCCGGCTCCGCAACCAAACTGATCATGAAAGTGGCTGGGCACACCAGCGACAGTGACGAAATCCTCGCTCGGCAGCTCGCGGAAGAACTCGGTTTCCTCCCGCTGGCGCTGGAACAGGCCGCAGCCTACATCGCTCAGACCCGCATTAGCCTGGACCGCTA
The DNA here is from genome assembly GCF_018476525.1 of Acrocarpospora catenulata. GTDB lineage: Bacteria > Actinomycetota > Actinomycetes > Streptosporangiales > Streptosporangiaceae > Acrocarpospora > Acrocarpospora catenulata. The sequence goes on along the minus strand of NZ_JAHCST010000085.1, from coordinate 26,948 downwards.
CCTGGCGCTGCTAGCCGATCATCCCGCGCGCATGCATGCAGCCACAGCCGACGGCGGACAAGCCGAGCGCACTATCGCACGCCTCTGGCAGATCACCCTGACCACCATCAACCAGCGCAATCCCCTAGCCGTCCAGCTCCTGTACATCCTCGCCCAGTACGCACCCGACCAAATACCGCGCAGCATCCTGCCGCACACCGCCGACGTGATCGACATCGATGAGGCCTTGGGCCTGCTCAGCTCCTACAGCATGGTCACCCTCACCCAGGACACCATCAGCATGCACCGACTTATGCAAGCGGTCCTGCTCACCGGCACCCATGAGGATCAACCCGACCCGGACACCGCCCGCGACACCGCCCTGGGCTGGCTGGCCGCCACGCTACCCGATGACCCGCAGTACGATCCCTCAGGATGGCCACGGTGGAGGCAGCTCACTCCACACATCGACGCCCTCACCAGCCGGTACCGGCAAAGTAGCGAACCCGCTCTCCTAGGACGCGTGCTCAACAGTAGTGCGATCTTCCACAGAGTGCAGGGCAGCCATGGCCGCGCTGTTGACATCGCTTTGCGGGCGTTGGCGATCGCTGAGTCTGAATATGGCTCCGATCACCCCGATGTCGCCGTCGGGCTGGGTAACTTGGCGGTCAACCTTGGTGATCTGGGTAAGTCGGGTGAGGCGGTCCTGCTGGAGCAGCGGGCGTTGGCGATCACGGAGGCCGCCTACGGCCCCGACCACCCCGCTGTTGCCGTCAGGCTGAGCAACTTGGCGGCCAGTTTCAGTGATCTGGGTAGGCCGCGTGAGGCGGTTCCGCTGTTTGAGCGGGCATTGGCGATCACGGAGGCCGCCTACGGCCCCGACCACCCCGATGTCGCCACATTGCTGGGTAACTTGGCGGGGAGTTTGCGTGATCTGGGTAGGTCGGGTGAGGCGGTTCCGTTGGAGCAGCGGGCGTTGGCGATCGCTGAGTCTGTCTACGGCCCCGATCACCCCGATGTCGCCGTCAGGCTGGGCAACTTGGCGGCCAGCCTTGGTGATCTGGGTAGGTCGGGTGAGGCGGTTCCGTTGGAGCAGCGGGCGTTGGCGATCACGGAGGCCGCCTACGGCCCCGATCACCCCGATGTCGCCATCTGGCTGGGTAACTTGGCGGCGAGTTTGCGTGATCTGGGTAGGTCGGGTGAGGCGGTTCTGTTGGAGCAGCGGGCGTTGGCGATCACGGAGGCCGCCTACGGCCCCGACCACCCCACTGTCGCCGTCAAGCTGGGTAACTTGGCGGCGAGTTTGCGTGATCTGGGTAGGTCGGGTGAGGCGGTTCTGTTGGAGCAGCGGGCGTTGGCGATCACGGAGTCTGTCTACGGCCCCGATCACCCCGATGTCGCCGTCAGGCTGGGTAACTTGGCGGCGAGTTTGCGTGATCTGGGTAGGTCGGGTGAGGCGGTTCCGCTGTTTGAGCGGGCGTTGGCGATCACGGAGGCCGCCTACGGCCCCGACCACCCCACTGTCGCCATCCGGCTGGGTAACTTGGCGGTGATTTTGCGTGATCTGGGTAGGTGGGGTGAGGCGGTTCCGTTGGAGCAGCGGGCGTTGGCGATCACGGAGGCCGCCTACGGCCCGGACCATCCCGCTGTCGCCGTTGGGCTGGGTAACTTGGCGCTGAGTTTGTACGATCTGGGTAGGTCGGCTGAGGCGGTTCCGCTGCTGGGGCGGGCGTTGGCGATCGCGGAGGCCGCCTACGGCCCCGATCACCCCGATGTCGCCGTCGGGCTGGGTAACTTGGCGGCGAGTTTGTGTGATCTGGGTAGGTCGGGTGAGGCGGTTCCGCTGTTTGAGCGGGCGTTGGCGATCACTCAGGCCGCCTACGGGCCCGACCACCCCACTGTCGCCGTCAGGCTGAGTAACTTGGCGGCCAGTTTCAGTGATCTGGGTAGGTCGGGTGAGGCGGTTCCGCTGTTTGAGCGGGCGTTGGCGATTACCCAGGCCGCCTACGGGCCCGACCACCCCACTGTCGCCGTCAGGCTGAGTAACTTGGCGGCCAGTTTCAGTGATCTGGGTAGGTCGGGTGAGGCGGTTCCGCTGTTTGAGCGGGCGTTGGCGATAACCCAGGCCGCCTACGGGCCCGACCACCCCACTATGAAAGGTTTGCAAGAAGCTCGCTCTCTTGCGTTGAACAGTGCTTGCCCCTGCGGCTCAGGTAGGAAGCTCAAAAGGTGTCATCGCAAGGGACCTGCCTGACACTTTTGTCTGGCACGTGACAGTCGCATGCAACTGCTCACGTACGGTCTCCAGGGTCTGGCGTAGCTCTCAGAGCACGACATAACCCTTCTACCTGCAAGGCAGTGTTCGAGTAAGCAACTGTTAGCTCCACTCGGAGACGGAGACCTGTGGTCGCGAGCTTTGCTCGCTTCCGTGGGTCTCCTTCGTCGTTTATACGGGGGGACGACCCCCCGAACCCCCCGAGGTGGGGGCTGCCGCCCCCACGCCCCCGGCAGGTGCAGGCGTGGGGCCATTTCGACTCGAAGTACCGAAGACGAGGCGGAGATCTGGCCGGAGCTCGCCGGCTTCGAGTGGGCCCGACTCCATCGGAAGCCGCTTGATCGGGTGGTTCCGGCGGACGATGCGTCGCGTTGCCGCCAAGGTGGAAGCTGGGCGGGTCCCGCATGGTCGGAGGGTCGTGTGTCAGGAGTCCGTGGGGCCTCGGCCGTCATCCGGACACAGTTCGCGGAGTTTCTTGGCGATCTCGGTCACGTCGTCGAGTTCGCCGGTGGTGACGGCGATGACCCGTTCCTCGGCAGCGTCGGCATTGGTGCCGGACAGGGTCTCGCCGTTCAATTCCAGGAAGACGACGGCGCATGTCCAGCCCAGTCGTTTGTTGCCGTCGACCAGAGGGTGGCCGATGATCAGGCTCTGCATCAGGGCCGCGGCCTTGGTCCACAGGTCAGCGTACGCGTCCTGGCCGTACAGACTGGTCTGTGGGCGTAGAACGGCAGCGTGCAGGAGACCGCCGTCGCGCAGGCCGATCGAAGGCAGGATCTCCTCGGCGACGGCCAGGACATCGGTCGTGGTCAGATAGACGGTCACTGGGAGAGGCGGTGCAGTAGTTCCGCGTCGCGCTGGGCGACCTTGCGGGCGATGGCCCGCACCGCACTGGTCTGACGGCGCGCGAGGTGCTCCTCGATCGCGATCACGATCTCGGTGTTCAGGCTGTTGCCGTCCTCCTCAGCCACGACCCGCAGTCGGCTGTGGACCTCATCAGGCAGGCGGAGTCGAAGTTCCATTCCGCGATGATACCTCTCTACGGTACCAAAAAGTGGTGTCAATGAGGGTTCGTTGCTTCTTGGCTCGTGATCTCAGAAATCTGGCTCCTGGCGTGGCGTGGGGTCGTTCGCTGGCGGGGTCCGGTTTGTCAGCGCATGGGCGAGTTCCAGTAGGTGCGGCAGGCGCAGGGTCCGGCCGCCGCTTCTGGGGAGGGGAACGTGCAGAGGCTTCGTCCATCGGGTGGGGATCGCGGGCAGTCCGTAGACGGCTCTGGCCAGGGCGCCGGTGACCGTGGCGACGGTGTCGGTGTCGCTCCCCAGGTCGATCGCGGCGCGGAGGGCGGGGGGAAAGCAGCCGAGAACGCACCCGGCGGACCGAACTCGAACGGCGCCCCGAGAGCGTCACCCACCGCCGAGCCCACGATCGCACCGGCCACACGCTCCACGCGGTTCACCCCGGCAGATTAACTGGAGGTTGTCGTCCAACCCCACGCATGAGCCAGAGATCGGTGTTCGAGTTAGTGCTGTGGGCTTGCTGTCCAAGGGCGGAGCTTTTCGGGGTTGCGTACTGCCCAGATGTGTTTGATGCGGTCGTTGGTGACGTCGAACGCTGCCACCGTTACGGTGACGCCGTCTTGTTGAGCCACCAGGCCGGGCTGGCCGTTGACCGTGCGCTCCAGGATCGTGAGGTCGGGTGCCCTGCTGGCGATGGTGAGCACGTAGCGGGCGATCTGCTCGCTGCCTTCGATCGGGCGGAGGCCGGCGCTGGCCAGGCCGCCGCCGTCGACGATCGCTGTGGCGTCGGGGTCGAGGAGGGCGATGAGGGCGTCGATGTTCTTGGCTTCCCAGGCTTGTTTGAAGTCTCTGACAGTGCTGGATGATGGCGCTGCTGGAGTCGCGGGGGGCTGTGACGCGCGAATGCGGCGGCGGGCCGAGGAGGCCAACTGGCGGCATGCTGCCGGTGTCCGCCCGACGATTTCGGCGACTTCGGCGAAGGGGTAGCCGAAGACGTCGTGCAGGATGAACGCGATGCGCTCGGCGGGGGTCATCGATTCGAGCACGACGAGGAAGGCCATGTTGATCGACTCGTCGAGGGTGACCCGATCGGCCGGGTCGGCCGTGGTGCCGCCCGGCCGCCCGTTGATCCACTCTGTGTGGTCGGGCAGTGGCTCAGGGATCCATTCGCCCACGTAGCTCTCGCGCCGGGCCCGGGCCGAGCCGAGCAGGTCCAGGCAGATGCGGCCGGCGACCTTCGTCAGCCAGGCGCCGGGGGATTCGATGGCTTGTTGTTGCTGCCGGGACATGGCGTACCAGCGGGCGTAGGTCTCCTGTACGACATCCTCGGCATCGGCCAGGGAGCCCAGGAGCCGGTAGGCGAGGTTGATGAGCTGACGCCGCTCGCTCACGATCGCGCTCAGGCCCGGATCTGGCTGGCCGTGTCCCGGCTGGGAATAGGTGGTCATGGTGTCGCCGGCTCCCTTGGTCGCTCTGCCCTCACCCAGTTCGACGAGAGAGCGCATCGAACTGTGAGGTTGGCGCGTCGCCTCACATTTCCAGCGGTTGTGTCGTCGGACTACTGAGACACCAGGCCGCAAGCCTCGAGATGGGAGAAGGGGAGACCTCCATGTCCACACCCACGCCGATCAAGCAGGGCAACTTTGTGTTCTTGCGTGTTGCGATCATCCTGCAAACCTTGGCCGTCTTCGCCGCACCGATCACCGCGGGCTTGTTGTTGTCCTCACCCAGCGGGCGGACATTGCACAGTATGTCGGCGTACGGGGTGTTCACCGTGGCGCTGCTGCACCTGGTCGCCGCGGTCCTGGCGTGGCGGCCGGGCGGTGGCTCGCCCAAACCCATCCTGTACGCGGTCGGGTTCTTCGGTCTCACGCTGGCGCAGATAGCGCTGGGCATAGCGCACGTGAAGACCCTGCACGTCCCATTGGGCGTCCTGATGTTCGGCATGAGCGTCCTTCAGCTCGGCTGGGTCAGCGCCGGCCGCACTCGCGTGGCCGCCGTGGCATGACGGTTGGCACCTCCTCACCCTGAGCACGGCCAGTTCTGAGTCAACCGGATCGGGGTCGCCGGACAGGCGCCTGGGGTCAGGCGGGGTCGGTGCGGATCAGGCGGAGGAAGGCCTTCAGACCGGTGATCAATTCCTGGTTGTCGCTCAGGCCGTCCACTGTTTCGTCGAAGCGGCGGGTCATCTGGGTGATACGGCGGTTCAGGTCGTGATCGGCGGTTTCTGTGGTGGCCTGGAGGGCGGCGAGTTGTGCGCGGGTCTGGGTGAGTTTCTCGTCGAGGTCGCGGACCGATTCTTCGAGTTTGGTGCGGGCCTCGGTGAGGTCGGACAGTTCGGTCCGGAGCGTGGCGACGTCCTCGCGGGGGTAGTGCAGTTCCTCCATCAGGCTGCTGACCCGTTCCCGAAGGTGTGCCAGGTAGGAGCCGGCCGGGCGGAAGAACGTGGCCAGCAGGTAGAAACCGGCGAAGTAGTAGCCGACCTGGGCGCCGGAGAAGTAGGTGATGACGGCGATGACGGCCGCTGAGACGAGGTGCCCGGCGATGGCGAAGCGGAGCATGCGGCGGGCGATGCCGTTCGCCTCGTCCTCGCGGGACTGGGGGACCTCGATGCCGCGCTCGCGGGACAGGTGGGTCTCGTGGACCACCCTCCGGGCCGCGAAGTAGAGGTTCCACGGCACGGTCAGCAGGACGAGTAGCCAGATCAGGCTGATGGCACCGACGAGTACGGCGAGCAGGGTGCTGGGTGCCACCCCGGTATGAAAAGTCAGCCAGGCCGCGAAGACCGCAAAAGCCAGCGAAACCAGAAAAATCCACCATTTCATGGAGATGATGATCTCCGAAGAGCTCTGCCGCCGATACCGCTGAGGTACTCATCTTCACCTGAGCACGCGGCCGTGGCCTGGGCCTATCGGGTGATGACGGCGATCCAGGAGCGTAAGGCGCTGATGAGTTTGGCCAGGTGGGCGTCGTCGGCGAGACCGGGAGGCGCCCAGGGTTCCGTTCTCAGGTCGGCTTCTGCGTCCAGGTCGGACCAGAGGTGTTCGAACGAGTCGTGGATGATGCGCTCGTGGGGGTCGGCTGCGTCGAACAGGCCTCTGAGGTCCTGGACGAGCTTGGATATGGAGAGATCGCCTGATTCGTACAGGTCGAGGCGGGTGGTCATCTGGCCGATGAGGGCCCGCTGGTAATCCTCCATGCCAGTATTTTTCGTGATTTGCGTACTGTGTCGCCGGTAGCTGAGTACTCGTACTCACGAGCGCGGCGCTCTGGGGTAGCAAACTCTGAACTATGCGACCAATCAGGACCGTTACCCGCTACGTATCCCGGTACAACCGGGGTCGCTTCGCCCTCGCCCTCGCGGGGATCTACGCGTTTCTCGTTCTCGCGGCGACGATCTACGTGGAGATCGCGGTGCGTCAGCCGGGGAGCGACGGCTTGGAGGGGGTGTTGCTGATCTGGCTCACCGCGCCTCTGTCGCAGCTGGTGATATTCATCCCGCTGCCTGACTCGGAGTTCTCCATGCTGATCTTCCCCGCCGTGGGACTGCTTCAGGCGTGGATTCTCTGGCTGATCGCGAACGGAGGACGCAAGGCCGTGCCTCCGGTGACGGTGTCCGGCGCCGAGATGATCAAGAAGGATCAGGGCTCGTAGCCGGCCATGGCCGTGCCCCTCGGCGATTTTCGGGGGTGTCGCCGAGGGTGCCGGTCCCTCGCTGAGAATTGTCGGCGGGCTTGTCTACGGTGGGTGACAGTCGGTGGCTGTCAGTGGCCGCCGCAGCAGGCTTGGGGGTCGACGATTTCGAAGGGGACCAGGCCGTGGGAGCCGTCCGGCAGGAGGCCGGGGGTTGTGGCCAGCGTGAGGATGCCGTTCTTCCGTTCGGGGCGGAGGTAGCCGCGGGTGTCCAGAAGGGTTTCGGGAGCGGGTGGCGTGGCCGAGGCCAGCACGGTCACGGCGGAGATCGCCGAGCGGTCGACGAGTTCGCCCACCGTGAGGGTTCCGGTGAGGTGGGCGGAGCCGGGGAAGAGGACGGCACGGCCGGCGCCCGAGGTGTGCTCGGCCAGGGCCAGTTCCGCTCCCGCGGCGAGTTCCTCGGGGCCGGTTCGCCGGTCCTCCCAGGCCAGGCCATACCCGGCGGGAAGTTCGGCGGGGAGCGTGTCCAGGGCGAGGCTGATCGCCACGTGCGGGCGGCCGGAGCGGATGAAGTGCGTGCAGGCCAGGGCCGGTCGGCCGAGCAGCGCGATCAGGTCGTGGATCGTGTGCTCGGCCGCCGGGACGTCGGGGCTGCCGGCGTCAACTCCCAGAACGATCATTTCACTTGGTCCGCACCCAGATCGGGTTGGTGTAGAACCAGAGGTCGAGCCACGGGTCGGCGTCCCCGAGCACGTCCATCTTGGGCCCGGCCGGGTCCACCCCGGCGCCGAGCAGGCCGACCTCCGAGCGCAGCCCGTCGGTCCCGCGCACCCGCAGGTAGACCGGCCGGTCGAGGCGCCCGAGGCCGTAGGTGAACCGCACGGTGCCCTTGGCGCCCGCGCCCACCTCGAAGGACTTGACCACCTTGGTGCTGGGCGTGGTGAACACGTCGGGGTCGGCCGCCGGGCCGGTGACGTCACCCTGGATGACGTCCACCCGGGCCAGCACCGGCACGAACTGCGCCCAGTTCGGCTCGGTGGCCAGGTCGATCTCGATGACCAGCTCGACCGCGGTGCCCTTGCGCACGGTCAGCGTGTCCCCGAGGGTCACGCCGTTACGGTCGCCGACCGCCCGCGCCCGCACGTTCAGGCCGGCGATCAGGTGGCCGTGGTCGACCCAGACTCTGCCCGCCCGCAGGCCGCGCATGACGGCCGCGTAGGAGAAGTCCTCGGCGCCGACGCTGGTGCGGCTGTAGAAGCCGGGCCAGAAGTCGCCCGCCGACACCTGGGTGGGCTGGCCGTACACGGGGTCGTTGTAGAAGCCGTTGGCGGGGAAGTTGCTGTTGGGGCCGCGCTGGGCGGTGTCGCCGTAGACGGTGTGCGAGTCGGAGTTGGCGGTGATCCACCACGGCTTGCCCTCGGCGAGCAGGCTGTCCCAGAGGCCGCCGACCGTGGAGGTCATCCAGTCGAAGCCGCCGAACGTGCGGTAGCTCTCCACGGGGTAGCCCGGGAAGGAGGCCGCGCTCGGGCTGCCGCTGTAGAAGCCGCGGCCGCTGCCGGGGCCGAGCGGTGCCTTGATACCGGCGGCCTGGTGGCCGGGCGCGCCCTCGAAGCCGACCGCGATCGCCGGGTCGGCGTCCCGCCAGGCGCGGATCTCGTGCGGGGAGTCGACGCCGCGCCGCGCCGGGTGGTTGGCGAAGAACAGCGCGTCCGGGATGCGGCGGCGGCGCACCTGCTCGCCCAGGAACGCGATACCGGCGACGGCCAGGGCCTCGTTGGCCGGGGTGGAGTCGCCGGCGCCCTTGACCGTGCCGTCGTAGGCGTTCTCGAACTCCTTCAGCACCGCGACCTCGTTGCGGCCCGGGTGCACGAAGACGGTGGCGTGCTCGGCGGCCGGGATGTTCCATTCCAGCCCCTGGAACACCAGGACGTCCTCGTACTCCTCACGTGCCTTGACGATGTCCGGGTTGACCTTCTCCACACCGATCCGCGCGTGCTCGGGGCCACCATGGTCGGTGATGACCATCCAGTCCAGGCCGTACGCGTTGGCGTGCCGCACGTGGTCGATCACGCGGTAGATGGCGTCGCTGCTGTACTGGGTGTGGATGTGGTGGTCGCCCGCCAGCCACTGGTATCCGTACTTCGGCTCCCGCCCGCGGTGGTGGGGGGTGGCCATGGCCGTCCCCGGAAGCGAGGTCGCTCCGACGGCCACCGCGGCCGCCCCGAGCAGTCCGGCCCTGCGCATCAGCGACCGGCGGCTCAGTTCGCCGGAGGTCAGCTCGGCATCCGGAACCGACAGGTCGCCCGAGTGGTCGTGTGGAAGGTTGTTGTTGTGGTGGTGATGGTGGTGGCCCATTGCTGGTCTCCCGTCCCGAATGCTGCTTCAGGTCCGGGACAGCACCCTGATCCCCACGGAAGAACACTGGGTGACGGATGCCACACCAACGGATGAAGTGCTACCGATCGACCTGCCCGACTCGCCAAGGCCCGATCGATCGGTCCGACTCCTGGGTGATGCCGCCAAGCCCGCCCCCGCGGTCTGATCTTCGTGATGCGCGTGGTGGCCATCTGCCGGCAGTGGCGTGGCGCGGCGGCCAGGGGCCGCCGCGCCAATGGTGCGGTGTTTCGGGTGTTCGGGGGTCAGCTCGCGCTGCAGGAGACCGACGGCCAGGTCCAGTTACCGTTGTGCTGGATCGTCACACCCCAGTTGTTGCCGTTGCCGTTGGGCCTGGCGACCAGTTGCTGGGCGGTGGGGTAGCTGGCGCTGATGTTCCAGGTAGCGATGATCTTGGCGGGGGACGGGACGTTCATCGTGACCGTCCAGTTGCTGGAGCCGGAGACCGAGACGTTGAGGTTGTAGCGGTCGCTCCACTGCTGGCCCGCCGACAGCGAGGCGGTGCAGCTGCCGCCGCCACCGCCACTCGGAGGCGGCGTGGTGCCGCCACCGCCGCCACCGGTGCTGCCGCCAATCGTGATGTTGGAGTTTCCGCTGCTCTGGTAGCCCTCAGTGGCGAGGATCATGTAGTCGTGGCTGCCCAGTTGCATTCCCTTGCTGGCCCATGCGTCGAAGTGGTTGCCACTGGTGATGGTCCCACCCGTCTTCTTCGACTGCCGGACGCTCCAGAACTGCTTGAAGGTCCTGGTGCCTTCGATGGAGGGCGCGTTGGTGCGCGTCGTCTCGTAGATGTCGTACGTGCCGCCGTCGCTGGTGACGGTGCCCTTGAATGTTCCGGTGGGCCGGTAGGTGCCCCAGTTGTCGACGATGTAGTACTCGATCAGCGGGTTTCTCGTCCACCCGTAGAGGGTCAGGTACGCGTTGCCTGACGGGTTGAAGCTGCCCGAGTAGGTCACGGCCCTGCGTCCGCCGGTGCTCCAGCCCTTACCGGCGACGAAGTTCCCGGTGTTCTGCCATGAAGTGCTGTAGTTTCCGCCGGACCCCAGTTCCATGGAGACCGTTCCCTGGCTGTCGGTCCAGAAAGAATAGAAGTAGCCGTTGTTGGTGCCGGTCTGGTTCGTGGTGATGGCCGCGTGGGCGACGCCGGGCATCATCGTGATCAGGGCCAGCGCTGCGGCCCAGGCGCCGCCGATGAACAGTCTGGTGCGGCCGTGTCTGCGGCGCTTCGGGCGGGCGGGGGCGTCGTTCATGTGCGTGCTTCCTCCTGCTGAGGGCCGGCCGGGAGGCCGGGCAGCGTGATACGACCCGACGGGAGCAGTCGGTGGCACAGGATGACGGCCGCCGCGCGTAGGCGCCGTACGACGCGGCGGAGTGACCGGCCGTCATGGGGTCGACGACCGGAGGACCAGGTCGCGGGGGGTGACCCGGATCGACAGTGTTTGAGGTCTGTCGATGGCGAGAGTATGTGTCTGAGTTCGTCGAACTGTCAACAACTTTCGGAAATATGTCCGAAACTTGATCTTGATTCAGGATTCATTGAGCGGGCATTTTGCCTGGTAGTTCGTCCTGTCTGGCTGATCAAGTGTGCAGTCGGCCAATGAAAGCCTCTGTTCAACGAGCCAAATCCTGGGCGCCGAGGCCGAAAGTTTCGAAGACTTTCGGCCGTGTTGCGCGCAGGTGTGCCGGGGCCGGCTCAGTGCTCGTCCCAGTGCCCGTTGTGGATGGCGTGGCGGTGGCCGTCGTGGACGTAGTCGACATGATCACCGTGTGGTACGGCGACGTGTCCGCAGCCAGGCCCGTGCTGGTGATCGTGGTCACCGTGAGGGACGTGCCCCGCCGGCTCGCATTCATCGATGTGATCTTCGTGCACCCGGTGCAGGCAACCGTCGTGCACGTAGTCGACGTGATCGGCATGCGGTACGGCGACATGCCCGCACCCGGCCCCATGCACGTGAGTGTGATTCGGATGCGGATGATGTTCGACAGATATGGTCACTGGACTCCACCTCACTGATCAGTTCATTGCTCGACCTCCGGCAAAGCGGCAGATACTCGTCGTCTTCACCGGCAACGTGATTTCTTCCCGAAGCCGGTGCCATTCGGGCAAAGCGCTGGTCTGGTGGTGGCGAATTCCGAGGTCGACCGGCTGGCGAGGCCCCGGGTCGCCCGCCAAGGGGAATCAGGGCGGGTGACCCGGCCATGGCTACCAGCTCGCTTTGGTGATGCCGGGGAGTTCGCCCCGGTGGGCCAGCTGCCGGAACCTGATCCGGGAGAGGCCGAACTTGCCGAGGTGGCCGCGAGGCCGTCCGTCGACGGAGTCGCGGTTGCGCACGCGGGTGGCGCTGGCGTCCCGCGGCTGCCGGCCCAGTTCCCGTACGGCCGCCGCCCGCTGTTCCGGTGTGCCGGTACGGATGACCTCCTTCAACTCCGTACGCCGCGCCGCGTGGCGGGCCACGATGACCTTGCGCCGCTCGTTTGCCGCGATCTTGCTCTTCTTGGCCATCAGATTCGCTCTCCCCGGGCGCGGATCCGGGCGACGGCCTGCTCGATGCCGATCTTGTCGATGGTCTTGATCGCCCGGGCGCTGAGCGCCAGCCGGACGAAACGACCCTCGCTCGGCACCCAGTAGCGGCGGTGCTGGATGTTGGGGTTCCACCGTCGCCGGGTGCGCCGATGGGAGTGGGAGACGTTGTTGCCGAAGACCGGTTTGACGCCGGTGAGCTGGCAGTGGGCGGACATCAGTTCCTCCCGTAGCGCTGGTTGAACCGCTCGACGCGCCCGGCGGTGTCCAGGACGCGGTTGCGGCCGGTGTAGAAGGGGTGGCTCGCGGAGGAGACGTCGACGTCGACGACCGGATAGGTGTTGCCGTCGGTCCACTCGATGGTCTTGTCGCTGGTGATCGTGGACCGCGTGAGGAACGCGAAGTCCGCGCCCGGGTCGCGGAAGACGACCGGGTGGTAGCCGGGGTGGATGCCCTTTTTCAACGTTCCTCCCGGAACAGCACGTGTTGGCGGATGGTCGGGTCGTACTTGCGGAGGGTGAGTCTGTCCGGGTTGTTGCGCCGGTTCTTGGTGGTCACGTACGTGTAGCCGGTCCCGGCGGTCGATCGGAGTTTGATCACCGGGCGGAGCTCGTTTCTGGCCAAGTGGGATGCCCTTCGGTCGAGAAGCTGTGCCATGATAACGACAATCGTTTTCATTTTCGCAACTGGAGGGCTCGTGTCCACCCCCGTCGTCCTCATCGCTGGCCTGTACGCCTCGGCCCGCACGGCCACCGTCGACCGGCTGCTGCAGGACCACCCCGGATCGATCGCCGTGCACCACGACCTGAGCACGATCAGCGAGGACCGCGTCAGCCGGATCGTCCGGGACAGGACGGGTTTGATCGACCTGGCCGAGGTGTCGCTCGCGCACGGCTGCGTCACCTGCACCATCCGCGAGGACCTGCTGCCGCAACTGCTGCAGCTGGCCTCCGGCGCCTCCCTGCTGATCGTGGACCTGTGGGACTCGGTGGAACCTCGCGCGGTGGCCGAGGCGATCGGCTGCGCCGAAACCCGCGACATCCTGCGGCTGACCTGCGTGCTCACCGCCCTCGACGCGGAACGCATGCCCATCGACATCACCCGTGGCGATCGCCTCGCGGGGGTCGGCAAGCAAGCGGCGGGAGGCGACCCGCGCTACCTGGCTGGAGTCCTGGCCACCCAACTCGAGTACGCCACGGGTTTGGTACTGCACGGCGGCGACGAGGAGGACACCGGCCTCGCCCGGGCGGTGGTCGCCCACCTCGCCCCCCTGACGCCGATACACGAGATCGGCACGCTGCCGCACGTCACCGGCGCCGCGCTGTGCACCGCGGAGCTGGCCGAACGCGTCGACCCCGCCACCGCCCAGCTGCCCTGCGACGCCGAGGATGAGGAGATCACCACGGTCGTGTGGCGCCGTGTCCACCCACTGCACCCCACCCGTCTCTTCGAAGCGATGGACGAACTGGTCACCTCATCGGTCCGCTCACGCGGCCGATTCTGGCTGCCCACCGCACCCGACCGGCTGCTCGCCTGGGACGCGGTCGCGGGAGTCGTCTGGCTGGAGGACACCGGACCCTGGCTGGCCGCACTACCCGAGACCGCCTGGGACACGATCTCCCCAGCCCGCCGCATGGCCGCCACCCTGGACTGGCATCCGATCAGTGGGGACCGCGTCCAACACCTGGTCTTCACCGGCCCGGGCCTCGACCACGGCCGCATCCACCAACTGCTCGACTCCTGCCTACTGACCAAGAAGGAGGAAGGAGCCGGCCCCGGCACCTGGGTCGGCTATGACAACCCGTTCGCCCTCATCCTCGATCTGAAGGAGATCGCCTGAAACCGGCCGTCAAAGTTCGGAGCATGAATAATTGAGTGTCATCGCTTGTTCCGACCGAGCGTCGATGTCGGCCTTGTTTGCCTCGACCGGGGACTGGTAGAGGATGTTTCGTGTGTATTTAAGACTGGTCAGTGACTCAGGGGATCCTGATTCGGTGACCCGTGCTGTCGGCAGAACTCCCGACGAAGTGTGGAGAGTCGGCGAGACGTCGCCGAGGAGCGGACGACCGCGCAAGTTCAGCTCCTGGAAGGTGTGCTTCGGGCCGAAGAACATCGTTGGAAGTCCCGATGGCGCGCTGAACGAGCTGATGTCCTGGGGGCTCCCTACGGCTCGTGTCATCAGGGAGTTGGCCACGGAGGGTGGTTGGGAAGCAAGCCTGGTAGTCGTTCAGGAGTTTCGTGATCCGGATAATGTCTTTGAGAAAGGGATAGTTCTGGAGGCGGAGCTGATCGAATGGCTGGCCGTCGCCGGTGCGGCCGTGGACATTGATCAGTACATCTACTACGAATGATCCGCGCGTTCCGGTCAAGCTTGGCGCGAAGAGGTTGCGTTTCGGCGACCCTGAAATATCCGCGAGCTTTCGAGCGAAGGTTCGCTCGTCTGGCCGTGTGGTCGGGGGATGCGGGCCCGTCGAGGCGCCGCAGGGCGTCCTGGCCGCCGAGTTCCGAGGCTGTCTGGCACCCCGGTTCTTACAGGAGCTCGGGCGAGACGTCAGGTGGACCCGCCTGCCACGGCACGACTCACTGACTCACGCCTCTCGGCCAGAGGCGGAGCGCCGGCAGCGATTGCCCTGGCAGTCGGCGTTGCCGGGGTCGTGTTCGAGGGTGGGAATATGGGCGGTTTGTGGGAAATTGTGTGGTTTTTCGGGTGGGGTGGGGGTGCTTGTGATCCGTGGTGGGAGGGTTGCGTAACTGGGATACGTGAGAGAGGGTCCGAATTGCCGGGGAGAGGGTAGTCTAGGGCGGCGAGCGTACACTTGACCGGAAAGTTGACTGTCCAGTTTGGGTGTGTAAGGGCTAACTTCGCATGTCGTAGTGACGAAATTCTGAATTTACGTCGCTATATCTTGACTTATGTGCGTTGGGCCCCTATCTAAGAGTGGGCAGGCGACGGCTGATCACAATGGCGGCATAGATGACAACTGAATCTGGTTCGGGAAGCTCCCGCGAGGAGTACCGCGCGCTACAGGCTGAAGCGTTCAACCGTATCGGTTCCCGATACGACGACGCCTTCCCCCACAAGGAAGGACAGATCGCCGCCGGTGAGTGGCTGATCAAACAACTCCAGCCGGGCGCCCGCGTCCTGGACGTCGGCTGCGGCACCGGCTCCCCGACCGCGCAGCAGTTCGCCGAGGCCGGCTGCGAGGTGGTCGGGCTCGACATCTCCCCGGTCATGCTGGACCTCGCCCGCAAGAACGTCCCCGAAGGCACGTTCCTCCTCCGCGACGTCACCGACCTGGACGACTCCCTCGGCCGCTTCGACGCCGTGGTGGCCTTCTTCGTCCTGCTCATGCTCCCGCGCGCCGAGATCGTCACCGCGCTGAAGAAGATTCACGACGTGCTCAACCCGGGCGGCGTGCTGGCCCTGAGCATGGTCGAGATCGACCTCGACGACGTGCCCTTTCAGTTCCTGGGCGCCCCCGTACGCGTGACGGGTTACCTCCGCGACGAACTCCGCCAAGTGATCGAGGAGGCCGGGTTCACCGTGGTCCTGGAGACCGACATCTCCTACGCCCCGGCCACCACCCAGGCACCCCCGGAGATCCAGCTCTTCCTCAACTGCCGGCGCAACCAGTTCTGAACCGTGTCATGGGACGGGGACTCGCTCTCCTTTCTCAGTGAGGCGATGCGGGCGATCGGGGACAGCCTCGATCCAGAGCAGGCCGTCCGGTTGCTCTGCGAAGCAGCGGTGCCCCGGCTGGCCGACGGCGCCGCCGTCTACCTGGACGGCGGCGCGACGGCCCACCGGATCGACCCCCGGGGCCGCCTGCCGCTGCGCTGGACCGCCGACGAACTGGTCAAACCCGCCCTGGTGGACGGGCTGCTGGTCGTCCCGCTCCGCGCGTACGGCAAGGCGATCGGCTACGCCGTACTGGCCAGGGACCGTGAACGGACCCCGTTCGACGACGCCGATGTGCAGCTGGCGGGCCAGCTCGGCGTCCCGGCCGCGTTGACGATCTTCCACGGCCGGTTGCACCGCCAGCAGCTGGAGACCGTGGAAACGCTCCAGCGCGGCATGCGCCCGGGCCGCCCACCCGCCCTGCCCGGCTTACAGATCGCGTTCCGGTACCAACCGGCCGCGGCCAGGGTGGGCGGGGACTGGTTCGACGTGATCCCGCTGCCGGGAAGCCGGGTGGCCATGGTGGTGGGCGACGTCATGGGTCACGGGCTGGACGCGGCGGCGATCATGGGCCAGCTCCGCACCGCCGTACAGACCCTGGCCTCGCTGGATCTGCCGGCCGAGCAGGTGCTGCACTCGCTGGACGAGATGGCCCAGCGGCTGGCCGCCCAGACCATCACCACCTGCGTGTACTGCGTGTACGACCCGGTGCTGCGGCGGTGCACGATCGCCAGCGCCGGGCATCTGCCCCCGATCCTGGTCGGCCCGGACGGCAAGGCCGAGGTGCTGGCCCCGCCGAGCTGCGCCCCGATCGGGCTGGGACGTACCCCCTTCGAGACCACCGAGATCGCCGCCCAGGACGGCAGCATGCTGGTGCTCTACACCGACGGCCTGGTGGAGGAGCGCGGCGAGGACATCCTGATGGGCGTGGAGCGGCTGCGGCGCAAGCTCTCGGCGGGCGGCCCGATCGAGGACCTCTGCGACACGGTGATCCCGGACGGGCAGGTCGACGACGTGACCCTGCTGGCCATCAAGTTCGAGGGCATCCCCAGCAACGACGTGGCGCAGTGGCTGCTGGAGCCGCAGGTACAGACACCGGGGCGGGTGCGCGGCCTGGTCCGGCGCACCCTGGAGGGGTGGGGACTGGGGCGGCTGGTTCCGGCCGCCGAATTACTCGCCTCCGAGCTGGTCACCAACGCGGTGCGCACCACACCCCGGCCGATCACGGTCCGGCTGCTCCGTACGGACGTGCTGCTCTGCGAGGTCAGCGACGACGACCACCGCATGCCGGTGCTCCGCGAGCCCGGCCATCTCGACGAGGACGGGCGCGGGCTCTACCTGGTGAGCCAGCTCGCGGCCCGGTGGGGGACCAGCCGGGTGGCGGGCGGCAAGACGGTCTGGTTCTCGCTTCCGATCTAGGCGAAGCCGTACCGGCGGGCGAGGCCGGTGATGAAGCGGGCCAGGGCGACGCGTTTGCGGAACAGGTCGGCCAGTTCGGGTCCCGGCTCGTCGGACAGCCGCTCGATCGGGAGGGCCATCCAGAGCGAGCGGATGGTCAGCGCCCCGACGTACCCGAGCATGACCTGCTCGGGGTCGCCGCCGAGCGCCGTCGTGTACGCCTCCAGGATGGTCGAGTGAATGGCGGGCAACTCGGCGGGATCGCCGACACCGTCGTGGAACTGGCCCACCAGCAGTTGCCCGAGGTCGAAGCCGACCGCTGTGGGGGTGCCCCAGCTCCAGTCGATGGCCACGAATTCGGCCGAGTCGTCCAGGGGGACCAGCAGGTTGGCGGGGCTGGCGTCACCGTGGCAGCGGGTACGCGGGAGCCGGGCCAGGGTTTCCAGTACTTCTGGGATGAAGTCGGCCATTGTCAGCAGATCGGTACGGAGCGGGTCGTCTGGGCCGGGCATCAGCGGGTGGCGCCAGATCGCCTCGTCGGCGAAGGCGGGCAGGAACAGGTGGCTGATCGGGCCCTGGTAGATCGCGTGCAGGCCGAGGTCGGGGCCCGGGTCCCCTACCCGGCGCGCGGCGGCGAGCTCGCCGAGCAGCCGCGCGGCCGTCCGGTACCTCCCGATGTCCCACCGGTCCTGGCGGGCGTCGACGTCCTCCAGCCACATCACCAGCCGGTCCTCGCCCAGATCGTCCAACCGGTGCAACCGTGGCAGGCGCAGGCCGGCGGGGAGCGGCTCGTCGGCCAGATAGACGTCCACGTCGGTACGCCACGGGAACCCGGCCACGAAATCGGCCCGGAGCGCCTCCGGCACCGTGTCCAGGCCCGGCCAGTGCTTAACCGACTGCACGGACTTGACCACGAACGACCAGGCACGTCCGGCCGTGGTGGTGCCGCGCACCCGGTACAGCCCGGCGGTGGAGAGCATGTGGGTCGGATGGTGGATCGGCTCGACCCGCTGCTCGGCGATCTCCGCCCGCGGGTCGCCCAGACTCTCCCGGACGAGCTCGGTGAGGTCGGCGGTCAGCGTCATGTTCATGGTCCGATGGTGTGGGGGCCGAGGTGGGGTCGCATGAGTAGGGCCTACTCAAATACTGTCGGGCCTGTGCCGAGCTCATGGCCTTTCGCTGGCCGGTCCGCCGCGCTGGCCGCGCTCCGGTCTGCCTCCCGGGGGTTGGTGGTGGCCGGCCCCGCCGGTGCGGGCAAAAGCCGCCTGGTGGAGCGGGCCGTGGCCGAGGAGCCCGGGGTCGCCTGGGTGCGGGCCACCGCCTCGGCGGCCGAGATTCCGCTCGGCGCCTTCGCCCACCTGCTGCCGCAGGAACCGCCCGCCGGCAATCCGCTGAGCTGGGCGGCCCCGGCCATCGAGGCCGCCACCCTGGTGGTGGACGACGCGCACCTGCTCGACCCGGTCTCGGCCGCGCTGGTGCACCGGCTGGTGCTGGACGGGCGGGTCCGGGTGCTGGCCACGGTACGCGCGGGCGCCCCCGCCCCGGACGCGGTGGTCGCGCTCTGGAAGGACGACCTGGTGCCCCGGCTTGACCTGGAGCCGCTCACGCTGGCCGAGACCGAGCAACTGCTCGCCGCCGCGCTGGGTGGCCGGATCGAGAAGGCCACCCTCACCCGGTTCTGGCGCTCCAGCCAGGGCAACCCGCTCTACCTGCGGGAACTCGTGCTCTCCGGGGTGCTCAGGGACGTCGGCGGGCTCTGGCTCTGGCACGGCCCGCTGGCGCTGACCGCCACTCTGCGGGAGACGGTCGCGGCCCGCATCGGCGAGCTGACCGACCCCGAACGCGACATCCTCGACCTCCTGGCGTACGGGGAGCCGCTCGGCGTGGACGTGCTCGGCCCGCCCGACGTGGTGGAACGCCTGGAGACCCGGCAACTGGTGACCGTGCGGGCCGACGGCAGACGCCTCCAGGCCCGGCTGGCCCACCCCCTCTACGCCGAGGTCATCCGCGAATCGTGCGGCACTCTGCGCGCCCGCTCGGTGCTCCGGCGGCTGGCCGACCTCACCGAGCCGACCGGCATGCGCCGCCGGGAGGACGTGCTCCGGGTCGCCGTCTGGCGGCTGGACGCGGGCGCACCAGGCGACCCTGGCCTGCTGGCCCGCGCCGCCGACCAGGCCAGGGCGGTCCGCGACCTGGCCTTGGCCGAACGGCTGGCCAGGGCCGCCATCGAGTCCGGCGGCGGCTTCGCGATCCGGCTCAGCCTCGCCTCCATCCTCGCCTACGCCGACCGGTACACCGAGGCGGAGCAGGTGTTCCGGGAGCTGGCCGAGTCCGGAATCACCGGCGAGCGCCGGGTGGACTACGCCGCCGCCCGGGCGTTCAACCTGCTGCAGGGCATGGGACGGCTGAACCAGGCCATGGCCGTGCTGGACGCGGCCGACGGTGACGATCTCACCATGGAGGCGCGGCAGGGGCTGTTGTTCGTGGGCGCGGCGGTGAGCGCGCTCGCCGGCGACCCCGCCGACGCCATCCGCCGCCTGGAGGCGGCCGAGCGGCTAGGCCCGCCGGGGCGCCGCGGACGCATCGCCGGCGGGGTGACGCGCGCGATGATCCTGAGCTCGGCCGGGCGGGTCCGCGAGTGCCGGCACTGGATCGAGGATCTGATGACCGATCTGGAGGAGGTCCCGATCGGCATGACGGCCTCGCTGATCGAGTCTCGGCTGCGGAACGCCCTGCTCACCGGTGACCTGGCCGAGGCGGGGCGGCTGGCCGAGCACGGACGCGGCGAGGATGGCTGGGCCCGGTCCAGCGTGACGTTCGGGGCCTACACGGCGCAGGTGCTCCGGCTGCGCGGCGAGGTCAGGGCCGCGCTCGACACGGCCGCCGAGGCCGCCGCGCTGCTGCCGGAGCGGAGCAGCTTCGGGGGCCCCTGCCTGGGGGAGCTCGCGCACGCGCAGGCGCTGCTGGGCGAGGTGGACGCGGCCGAGGCCACCCTGCGCCGCGCCGCCGCCGCGGTCATCCCCACCGGCCCGCACGCCCTGATCCCGCTCCGGATCGCCGAAACCTGGACCCGCGCGGCCAGGGGCGACCTCATCGGCGCCGTCGCGACCGCGCTCACCGTCGCCGACTGCCCCCTCCCCGGCTACGCCATGATCGGCCTGCACGACGTGGTCCGTCTTGGCCACCCAACCCTGGCCGCCGACCGCCTCACCGCCCTCGCCGCCGAAGGTCCCTTCTACCCCCTCCTGGTACGGCATGCCACCGCCACCACCCCCGCCGAGCTGGACGAGGTCGCCAGCGGCTTCGAATCCTTCGGCATGCCCCTGCTCGCGGCCGAAGCCGCCGCCCGCGCGTCCCTGGCGTACCGGGAGAAAGGGCTGGCGCGCGGCGCGCGGGCGGCCGAGACGCGGGCCTGGACGCTGACCCGGCGCTGCCAGGGGGCACGGACCAGCGCGCTGCTCGACCTTGAGGTGCCCGGGCTCACGCCGCGCCAGCGGGAGGTCGCGGTGCTCGCGGCCCGGGGTCTGACCAACCGGGAGATCGCCGAACGGCTGGTGCTGTCGATCAGGACCGTGGCCAACACGCTCTACGCGGTCTACGAGAAGACCGGCGTCAACGATCGGGCCGCGCTCGCGGAACTGCTCGCCGAATAACACCGGGAGTACGGTTTGCCGACGCTTGGGTGACGCGACCGGCCTTTCCGCCGGACCTCTCGTCGTACGGGGGAGAACACCGTTGCAGATGGAGGCGAACCATGAAGGCACGTCTGGCCGCGCCATTACTCGTGATCTCCGCCCTGCTCCTGGGGGCCTGCGGGGGCGGCGGGTCCGAACCGGCCGACCGCGGTGAGCGCGCCGCGCCCGCGCAGGCCGCCGATCCCAACCTCGCGCCCAGGGAGGTTCCCCCGGCCTCCATGGTGTCCACGTTCGCGCTGGACGTGGACACCGCCTCGTACGGTTACGCCCGCCGCACCATCCAGGAGGGGCGGTGGCCGGAGGCGTCGCAGATCAGGACCGAGGAATTCGTGAACGCGTTCCGGCAGGACTATCCGGAGCCGGAGGGCAACGGGTTCGCCGTTCACGCGGACGGGGCCCTGCTCGGGGAGCGGGAGGCGGTGGTGCGGATCGGCATGAGCACCCGGCGCGCCGGGAACGCCGAACGCCGCCCGGCCAGCCTGACTTTCGTCGTGGACGTGTCCGGGTCCATGAGCGAACCGGGGCGCCTGGACCTGGTCAAGGACGCGCTGCACGCCCTGGTCGACCAGCTCATGGCCGGTGACCAGGTGGCCCTGGTGACCTTCAGCGAGCAGGCGCGGGTGGTCGCGCCGATGACTCCCGTCGCCGAACGCGCCGAACTGCACCGCGCCATCGATTCGCTTGGCATCGAGGGCTCCACCAACCTGGAGGGCGGCCTGGTCCTCGGCTACCAGGAAGCCTCCCGGGAGTTCCGCTCCGTCGCCACCAATCGGGTCATCCTGCTCTCCGACGGGCTGGCCAACACCGGCTCCACCTCCTGGCAGGCCATCCTCGACCGGGTCGCCGAGTACTCCCGCAAGCAGATCACGCTGCTCACGGTCGGGGTCGGCCGCGAGTACGGCGACACGCTGATGGAGCAACTCGCCGACAACGGCGACGGCGCGGCCATCTACGTGAGCACCTCCGAGGAGGCCCGCAAGGCCTTCGTCGAGCAGCTTCCCACCACGCTCGACCTGCGCGCCCGCGACGCCAAGGCCCAGGTCGCCTTCAATCCCGGCGTGGTCGACTCCTACCACCTGCTCGGCTACGAGAACCGGGCGCTGGCCGCCGAGGACTTCCGCGACGACTCCCGCGACGGCGGTGAGGTCGGCCCCGGCCACTCGGTGACCGCCCTCTACCGCGTCCGCCTCCGCCCCGACGCCACCGGCCAGCTCGCCACCATCACCGTCCGCTGGCTCGACCCCGACACCCGCCGCCCCGCCGAGGTCTCCCACTCCCTCGACACCTCCGCCCTGGCCCCCGACCTCTGGACCACCACCTCCCCCCGCTTCCAGGTCACCGTCCTCGCCGCCGCCCTGGCCGACTACCTCCGCACCCACGACACCTTCACCCACCTCCCCCTCCCCGCCCTCACCACCCGAGCCACCGAACTGGCCACCACCACCGAAGACCCCGCGGTAGCCGAACTCGCCGACCTCCTCACCCGCACCGCCTCACTGAGCTGACCCGATTCCGCAAACCTGGGCCGAAGCGGCGTGACAGGATGGGGCCAGTGAGCGGTATCCGGCGGTGGCGTGACAGCGGGCATCTTGAGCGGGCGATCGAAACCGCAGGTGGGGGGAGCGGTTTGACGCGGAGACCCGGCGGCTAACCGAGGAGGCGCAGGGATGGCAGCTTGCGGAGGTGCGCAAGCGGCAAGGGCTGACTCGGGTGCCCGATCGCATGGGGCACGAGCGTGGAACTAACGATTACAGCCAGGTGCCTGGTGTCCTATACACTGGCGTGGCACCGCGATCGAGGTTCGGTCCGGTGTTTGGGTAAGGGGCTATAGCGCAGCTGGTAGCGCACCTCCATGGCATGGAGGGGGTCTGGGGTTCGAGTCCCCATAGCTCCACCATGGCTGTCTTACTCGAACCCTGGCCCTCTAGGGCTAGGTCGAGCAAGCCAGCCAAGGTCCAACCACCCAAAAGCCGTCTTCCGCCCCCTTACTCCACCGTGAGCGTCCGCGCCCGACCCGCTCTCAGCATGGCGTTGGTCCAGCTCCGCGACAACGAGCCAGCCGTTGCTCACCGGGGGTGCCGGAGCGTAACAATTGACCCATGAGTTCCCTGGGGGATCGCTTGGCTGCCGCCCGTAAGCGGCGTGGCCTGACTCAAAGTGAACTGGCATCGCTGGCAGGCGTGTCGCTCTCCCTCATCAGGAAGATCGAGCAGGGGGAACGGCCAGACACCCGGCTGGAAACCCTGCGGAAGATCGCCAAATCCCTTGGTGTCGCGACTACCACGCTCATAGGTGAGCGTCAAAGCGTGGCGGGAAGCGTAACTGACCCGCAGTGGCAGCAAGTCATGCGTGCCATGACAGGCCAGGATGACGCGACAGGCGATCCCCTGCCAACAACGGGCGGTCTTGATTCGGCAGTGACAGCAGCCGTACGGCTCTACCACCTCGACAACTACCGCGAGCTGGCCACCGTGCTGCTCCCGCTGGTGACCGAAGCCAACGCGCTTGTGGCTGCACAAGAAGACGAGGCAAGTACGGCGCTGGCACTGCGCGCTCGTGTCATGCAAGTCGTCGGTTCGCTCGCCACGCAAACCCGCCATTTCAAGGCCTCAGAGCTTGCTCTGGGCATTGCCCTGCGCGATGCCCAGGACACGGGCGACGACATTGAGGCGGCTTCCGCTGTCATCACCCAGTGCTGGCTCCTGCTGCGCCAGGGCAAATTGGATGAGGCGCGGGAGCTCGCCACCCTGTGGGCGGACCGCATCGAACCCCGGATGTCGCGCGCCACCGACCGGGAGGTCGCCGCCTGGGGGTGGCTGCTGCTACGTGGCTCTGCGGCGGCCATTCGTGACAACCGCGCGTCCGAAGCCGAGGACTTCATGCGGCTGGCGCTCGCGGGCGCAGTCCGGATCGGCCGCGAACACGGCAGCTACCACGAGTACTTCACCACGTTCGGCCCGGCCACCGTTCAGATGAAGAACGTCGAGAACGCCATCATCGATGCCAACCCCGCCAAAGCGCTGCGGCTAGCACAACAGATTCCGCAGGCAGCGAATCCGACCAGCGACAATCTCAACCGACATCTGCTCGATGTCGCCTATGCCCACGTGCAGCTGCGGCAGTACGGGCAGGCGCTTGAACTTCTGTCCAGGATTCGGTGGGATGCTCCCGAATGGCTGCCGCACCAGCGTTACGCCCATGACATTCTCGCCACCATCACGGGCAAGCGCCGCACCCTCACCGATGAGATGCGCGACCTCGCCGACTTCATGGGGCTGGACCTATAAGGTCTGTGGTACTTCGGCACGGGCCGCGCGGCAGAGTGCCACTGACAGGCTAAGGGCCGAGCGCCAACGTATTGTCCATGACGGACACGCGCTCCCGGACAGCCGGCCAATGGGCGTACCAAAATCCGGCCCTTGCTGCGGCCAGAGCCGCCGAGCGGTTGCGACACCAGCTTGAGAATCTGGGGATTGTCGGGCACGTGCGGGCGGCTGAATTCATCGCGCTCATATCCGTGCGCCCGGAACTAGTGGTGTGGACCGACGGCCACTTTTACAGCTGGTGGGCTGGGAAGACAGACGTCCGAACCGGTTACAAGATTTACCTTTGGGTCCCGGCTACCAATCCGGCGACCAGCGCTCGTCACATCGCGTTGCGCTACCGGGCAATGGACCAGGCCCGTCCGTCATCCTCTGTTGCCTCTTAGCGCAACCTTCGCGAGGCCCGTTCTGCGCGCCGTCACGGCATCCCTTTGATGGTCACCCCCTGATTGGAGTGAGTGTGTTCGCGTTTCCCCTCGATACAGAGGTGGACCGGGAAGGACCACTGCCGATGTACCAGCAGATCGCCAACATGTTCCGGGCGCAGATCAAGAGCCGGGTACTCAAAGACGGCGACATGCTCCCCAGCGAAAAGGAGATCGCGAAGCGCTACGGGGTCGGTCTCAAAACTGCCAATAGGGCAGTGAGAGTTCTCCGCAATGAAAGCCTGGCCTACATGGCGCAGGGCTACGGGACCTTCGTCGGCCAGCGCTCCAGCCGTCTCTCACCTGTGCCTTGCCGCAGGAAATCCATCTACCGGACAATCGCTGATGAGATCATCTCCGATATCCGGGGAGGAACGTTTCTACCCCTTGACCAGCTCCCCAGCGAAGACCGATTCGCCAGATGCTATCAAGTGAGCCGGGGCACCGTCCGGCAAGCTATGGCTCTCCTGCGCGATCTGAGTTGGGTATTTACCGTCCCCTGCAAGGGGACGTTCGTCGAGCATGAGGATAACTGGCCGGGGGCTACTGGATAGTCCCATGCAAATGATCCAGCCTGGTGATCTTGATCTCTCACTGGGCTGGCTGTCTTCTTCGTTGGCCAGATCGAGATCGCTCTGGGCTTGCCCTGGGGCCTTGCATACCAGCTCAAGAGACCAAGATGCGTCTCACCTGCCCCAATCTGGGACACGGGAAAGTTTGCCCCATCCGCAGTAAATCCGTTCATGGATCACGATGAATTGTTCATCGCCAAAGAAGGCGAACCCTGCGCAAGGGGGTTTTGTTAGAAAGCGATCAAACCGTTGACTAGTACCTGCTTTTGCTATATTGTCCAATCCTGCGCTTCCCTATCCAGCTTTCTATTCATAAACATGAATAAAGAGCCGGGTTAGGGAAGCGTAGTACCTACCCGAGAAGGGATCGTCGTGAAAGCGGCGATATTACCACCGCGGGGCAGGCGTGGCCTGATCTTCGCAGTAGTACTGACCCTCCTAACAGGGGGTCTGATCGTCATGAATACCAGTCCCGCGAAGGCGGCCACCGGTGACATCTTGCCGCCGTTCGACCTCGGACAGACGTGGAACATCTGTCAGGGATACAACGGACCCGTCTCCCACACGGGTACATCGGAGTACGGACTCGACCTGACCGGCGCGGGCTGCAACAACTCTGCTGCCGGGAGGAACGTTCGTGCCCCGATTGGCGGCACGGTGTCCTACTACCAGGCCAGCTACGGCAACCTGTGTGTCAACATCGCAGGAGGCAGAAGCTACACACTCACCCACATCGACAGCTCCATCACGAGCGGTTCGGTGACGGCGGGTCAGCTGGTGGGCACGGTCGCTGCGGCCGGTAACCGAGGTAACAACAACCTCGCCCACATTCACTTCCAGATGTGGGGTGCCTCGAACTGCTACAACAGCTCGGTCATCCCCTTCGACACCGCACACGGCACCCGCATCTGCGGAGCACCTGACCTGACGCCAACCGGTCCGAACGGCGGCAACGGAACGTGGAGCGGTACGTCGTTCACGGGGGCAGATTGCAGCAGCGGTCTTGGCCAGATGGGTCCCAAGGTCCCCCTGGACGACTTCGGCATCTACCGTGTCATCAACGGCACTGGCTACTGGTACGTCAAGCGCAACGATGGTACAAACGCAACCACGTACGCAGTCAACGGTTGGGCGCATGGCGGCTGGGCGGGAGACATCCCGCTTTCCGGCGACTTCAACCGTGACGGAATCTCTGACTTCGTCATCTACCGCATCGAAAATGGTTTCGGTACCTGGTATGTCATGGACGGTCGCCAAAACGGTGCGCACCTCGCCATTTGGGGCACGCAGTTCGGTCAGCCAGGCGACATCCCGGTGGTCGGCGATTTCACCGGCGACGGCTACGCCGACTTCGGTGTGTGGCGCAACGGTACGTGGTACATCATCAACGGCACCAACGGCCAGCCCACTGCCACCTACGGAGCGTACTTCGGCCAGCCCGGAGACGTCCCGCTCGTAGGCGACTTCAACGGCGACAAGTATGCCGACTTCGGTGTCTGGCGCTCGGTCGGCGGTACCGGCTACTGGTACTTCATCAATGGCACCAATGGCCAGCAGATCCCCTGGATGTGGGGTCAAACGCATGGCGGCTGGGCGCAGGATGTTCCGGTAGTGGCCGACTTCAACGGCGATGGGTATTCCGATGCGGGTATCTATCGCCCGGTTGGTGGTACGGGGTACTGGTACGTCAAGAATGGAGTCAACTTCGGTTCCATGATCATCAACGGCGCCATGCATGGCGGCTGGAACGGCGACGTTCCATTCTCCGGCAACTTCGGCTGATACCACTGCAATCAATAGCCGATAAATAGCTCCTAGCGGGAAGGCCTCCGGTCTCGTGCCGGGGGCTCTTCTCTTTTTAATGAGAAGCCCCGGTCCGAAGATCGGACCGGGGCTAAGAAGCCGAAGCGCTAACCTGGATCTTTCGTGATCTTCCCGTGGTCGGTTGAATGGTCCGGCTGAGCGTTGATTGCGTGATCGGGTCAGTGTTGTGGCCCGGCTGTCGTGCCGGGTTGACGGGGATCCACGGGCCCGCGGT
>NZ_JAHCST010000084.1 GCF_018476525.1 Acrocarpospora catenulata | reverse complement strand
GAAACCCCGCCCGGGCCACCGGGCGGGGTTTTTTGTGCAGCGCAACCCTGCGACCGGACAGGGACGAACGTGGAGCATTCACTACGGGCCAGGGTCCGGGCCGGAGACCCCGACGCGTTCGCCGAACTCTTCGACGCGCACGCGCCCGTCCTCTACCGGCACGCCGCCCGCATGACCGGCTCACCCGCCGAAGCCGAGGACGTGGTCTCCCTCACCTTCCTGGAAGCCTGGCGGCTGCGCGCCCGCGTGCGCCCCGACGGCGACAGCCTCCAGCCCTGGCTCTTCGGCATCGCCGTCAACGTGCTCCGCAACACCACCCGCGCCGCCCGCCGCCACCAGAACGCCCTGGTACGCCTCCCGCCCCCGGACGCCGTCCCCGACTTCGCCGACGAACTGGTCACCCGCCTGGCCGACGCCGACCGCCTGCGCGCGGCCCGGACGGCGCTGAACCACCTGCGCCCGGCCGAACGCGAGGTCGTCGCCCTGTGCGTGTGGGCCGGACTCAGCCACGCGGCCGCCGCCGAGGCCCTGGGCGTCAAGGAGAGCACGGTCCGCGCGCACCTCTCCCGGGCCAGGGCCCGCCTGCACAGGCTCACCGAGAAAGAACTGCAGCGCCGATACGCCGGCGGACAGGTACGAGTTGACCGCGCACCCGCGGTCCGGTCGATCCAGGAGCAACCCCGATGAACCCCCCAGAGCACGAGGAACTGGCCCGGCTACTGCCGCCCCCCACCATCACCGGCCTCCCCGGCGACCGTCACCGTCTGCTGAAGGACAACCTGATGACCCACCTGCGGGAAACGCCCGCCCGCCCCTCGTGGCGCGGCCCCCTCCTGATCGGCGTCGCCGCCCCCCTGACCATCGTCGCCACCGTGTTCGCCCTCTTCCGCCCCCCGGCCGAACAGCCCGCCGCCCCCATGGCCGCCGCGAGCCGGCCGGCCACGTCCCCCGCCCACCTCGCCACGGCGGAGGCCAAGCCCAAGCAGTTGCTCAAGCTCACCGTCCACTCCGCCGGAAAGAACAAGATCGACTTCGACCGGCTGGTGAAGGACCTGGACGCCCAGAACGTCAACGTCACAGCCCACCGCAAGGCCCCCAAGTGCGCCGTGATGATGGTCGTCATCGTGCCCAAGCGCAAGGCCAACGGCGACTTCGCGGTCTCCATCCCCCTGCGCGACCTCAAGAAGCACCCGGTGGGCGTCGCCTTCACCTTCGGCGCCCCCAAACGGAACAAGGACCCTGAATTCGACAGCGTGATCTTCACCTACGATTCCAAGATCGCCTGCCCCGAGAAGTAGCTTTCCGATCTCACGGCCGGGGTGCCCTAGAGTCGTACGCGTGGACAAATGGCTGATCGTTGGGCTGGGGAATCCCGGAGCGGAGTATGCCGGGAACCGGCACAACGCCGGGTTCATGGTGGCGGACGAGCTGGCCGCCCGCATGGGTGGCCGGTTCAAGGTGCACCGGGCGCGGGCCGAGGTCGTCGAAGGGCGGCTGGCGGGGGTGTCCGCGGTGGTGGCCAAGCCGCTGTCGTTCATGAACCTGTCCGGCGGCCCGGTCAAGGCGCTCATCGACTTCTACAAGACCACCCAGCTGGTTGTCGTCCACGATGAGCTGGATGTCCCCTATGGCGCGCTGCGCATGAAGCTCGGGGGCGGAGACAACGGGCACAACGGCCTGAAGTCCATCACGAAATCGCTGGGCGGCCCGGCCTACCTGCGCGTCCGCTTCGGGATCGGCCGGCCGCCCGGCCGGATGGACACGGCCGTCTACGTGCTGAAGGACTTCGCCACGGCGGAGCGCAAGGACCTGCCCTTCCTGGTGGACCGGGCCGCCGACGTGGTGGAGTCCCTGATCCAGGTGGGCCTGGAACCCACCCAGAACAAGTTCCACGCGGCGGACCTCAACGTGTCAGGTCCGCCGCGCTGACCCGCGGGCGCGCTTCAGGGCGAGGGACGCCAGGTCATCAGGTTCTGGAAGAGTTCGGCCTGTTCGATCGCGTCGTCGAGGGCGTGGTGGGAGTGGGCCCGGGTGGCGCGAAGTTCGCGGGGCATTTGGCGTTTTGTCGACCAGCCGACCGGTACCCCGGCTTTGGCGGCGTAGAGGGTTTTTATGTCAATGCACCGGGAATGGCCGAACGGGGAGGCTCCCGCGAAATTCATGAAGTACCAATACATCCACATCCAATCGTAGGAAAGTGGATAGGCGGCGAGCACCGGTGTGGTTTTGCCGCAAGTCTGGGAAATCCAGGCCGCGGCGGCCTTCATGGCCTCGCGGGCGTCGCGGCCCTCGCGCAGGAGCAGGTCGCGGTCGAGGCCGGAGACCGCCAGCGCCTCGGGGACGAAATCATCGCTGATCGGGCGTAATTCCGCATAAAAGGTGGTCGCGGTGGGATCGAGCGGTTCGAAAACCCGCCCGGTCATGCGCCCGGCCACCGCCATCCCGAAACTGACCATGGAATACGGGCCGGGAATGGGGCCGTCGGCCTCGATATCGACGGATATGTAGGTCTCGGCTTTCACTGAATTCTCTCCAGGGCGGCGCTAGCATTTCCAGCGGTCGTATACGTTAGGTATGCGGACGGTTACACGGAGGTCCTCAGGTGTGGGACGGTGAGGTGAAGGCGGTCGTCGCCGAACGGCCGAAGACGGTTCCAGCAGGCGCACGCCCGCCGAGCTGGACCATCCGATACCGTGCCGCTGCGGTCTTGTGCGACATCGTGTGCGCCCTTCTCGCCGGTGCGGTCGCGGTGGCCGTGCGCTTCGGCGAAGTCACTGCGTACGTGGTGCCCTACGTAGCGTTGAGTGGAACGCTCCCATTGTTATGGGTGATCGTGATGGGACTCAACCGCGTCTACGAGCCCCGACTGATCGGTGTGGGCTCCGAGGAGTTCCGCCGGGTCGCCCAGTCGGGCTTCGCGGTGACCGCCGCGGTCGCCGTCGTGGCCTACGTGACCAAGACCGACCTGGCCCGCGGCTATCTGGTGCTGGCCCTCCCGCTGACCACCGTTTTCACCCTCCTCGGCAGGTACGGGTTGCGTCGCGCCCTGCACCGCCGCCGCGCCCGGGGGCACTGCATGCGCCGGGTGATCGCGGTCGGTCACCCCGAGGCGGTCGCCGACCTGATCCGCCGGTTCCGCCGGGAGCGCTACCACGGCATGGACGTGGTCGCCGCCTGCCTGCCCACCGGGCGCGGTGAGGTGGGTGTGCCGGTGCTGGGCGACTTCACCGACGTGCCGATCGTGGTGGCCCAGCTGCGGGCCGACACGGTGGCCGTGCTGGCCTGCCCCGAGTTCGACGGCACCGCGCTGCGCCGCCTGGCCTGGCGGCTGGAGCGCAGCCGCACCGACCTGGTGGTGGCTCCGGCGCTGATGGAGGTGGCCGGGCCGCGGACCACGATCCGGCCGGTGGCGGGGCTACCGTTGCTGCACGTGGAGCATCCCGAACTGGCCGGCGCCCGGCGGCTGATCAAGAACGGCTTCGACCGGGCGGTGGCGGGCCTGGCCCTGGTGCTGCTGGCCCCGCTGCTGGCCGGGCTGGCGATCGGCGTCCGGGCCACCAGCAAGGGCCCGGCGCTCTTCCGGCAGACCCGGGTGGGCCGCGACGGCGTGGAGTTCACGATCCTGAAATTTCGTACCATGCGGGTGGACGCGGAGGCGCGCAAGGTCGAGCTGGTCAGCGACGTCGAGGGCGTGCTTTTCAAGATCCGTCACGATCCCCGGCTGACCCGGCTGGGCGCCTGGCTCCGCCGCCACTCGCTGGACGAGCTGCCCCAGCTGCTCAACGTGGCCCGCGGCCACATGTCCCTGGTCGGCCCGCGCCCCCCACTCCCCGCCGAGGTGGCCAGGTACGGCGACGACGTCCGCCGCCGCCTGCTGGTCCGCCCGGGCATGACCGGCCTCTGGCAGGTCAACGGGCGATCCGACCTCTCCTGGGAGGAATCGGTACGGTTGGACCTACGTTATGTCGAGAACTGGTCGCTGATGTTGGATCTTCAGATCCTCTGGAAGACGTGGTCGGCCGTGGCACGCGGAGCGGGAGCGTACTAAACAGTGAAGACGATTCGGGACGACCACGCCTTGGCCGCCGACCTGGCGACCGAAGCCGGCGAGAAGTTGCTCCAGTTGCGCGCCAAGTACGGCTTCGACGACCCCAAGGCGCTCAAGGACGCCGGTGACCGGTCCTCCCACAGGTTCCTCACCGAGTCGCTGGAGCGGCTGCGCCCGAGCGACAGCGTGCTGTCGGAGGAGGGGGAGCGCGCGGACCCGGCCCGGTTGGCGGCCAACCGGGTGTGGATCGTCGACCCGCTGGACGGCACCCGCGAGTTCGGCGAGGCCGGCCGGGCGGACTGGGCGGTGCACGTGGCCCTCTGGGAGCAGGGCCGGCTGGCCGCGGGCGCGGTGGCGCTGCCCGCCCAGGGGCGCACGCTCTCCACCGGTGAGCCCCCGAAGCTGCCCCGCCACGCGGGCACCCGGTTCCGGATCGCGGTGAGCCGCACCCGGCCGCCGGAGTTCGTGCAGAAGCTGGCCTACCTGGTCGGCGCCGACCTGGTCCCGATCGGCAGCGCGGGCGCCAAGATCTGTGCCGTGCTCACCGGCGAGGTCGAGGCCTACGTACACGCCGGTGGCCAGTACGAATGGGACTCGGCCGCCCCCGTGGCGGTGGCCCTGGCCGCGGGCGCGCACGCCAGCCGAATCGACGGCTCGCCGCTCACCTACAACCAGGGTGACCCCTCTCTGCCGGATATCCTGGTCTCCCTACCGGATCTGGCGCCGACGTTGCTCGCCGGAATCCATGATCTCCACCGATAGGAAAGCCTCCACCGACCTCCACCGATAGGAAGCCCCCATGCTTCAGCGCGACTACACCACGTCGCAGCTCGATGTCCTCGAAGCCGAGGCGATCCACATCATGCGTGAGGTCGCGGCCGAGTTCGAGCGCCCCTGCCTGCTGTTCTCCGGCGGCAAGGATTCGATCGTGATGCTGCGGGTCGCCGAGAAGGCGTTCTGGCCCGCCCCGATCCCGTTCCCGCTCATGCACGTGGACACCGGGCACAACTTCGCCGAGGTCATCGAGTTCCGCGACAAGCGGGTGGCCGAGCTGAGCGCCCGGCTGGTGGTGGCCTCGGTGCAGGCGTCCATCGACGCGGGCCGGGTGGTCGAGGAGACCGGCCGGCGCGCCTCGCGCAACCGCCTGCAGACCACCACCCTGCTGGACGCGATCGAGGAGCAGGAGTTCGACGCGGTCTTCGGCGGCGCCCGGCGGGACGAGGAGAAGGCCAGGGCCAAGGAGCGGGTCTTCTCCTTCCGCGACGACTTCGGCCAGTGGGACCCGAAGAACCAGCGGCCCGAGCTCTGGAACCTGTACAACGCGAAGATCCGCAAGGGTGAGCACATCCGGGTCTTCCCGCTCTCCAACTGGACCGAGCTGGACGTCTGGGACTACATCCGCCGCGAGGGCATCGAGATCCCGTCCATCTACTTCGCCCACACCCGCCGGGTCTTCGAGCGGGACGGCATGCTCCTGCCGGAGTCCGACGTGCTGGAGCGCGGCGAGGACGAGCCGCTCTTCGAGGCCGTGGTGCGCTACCGCACGGTCGGCGACATCACCTGCACCGGCGCGGTGCCGTCCACCGCCAGCACGGTCAGCGAGATCATCGACGAGATCGCGGCCACCCGGATCACCGAGCGCGGGGCCACCCGGGCGGACGACCGGGCTTCGGAGGCCGCGATGGAAGACCGCAAGAAGGAAGGGTATTTCTAGAAATGGCCGTCCAGATCAGGGGAGCGCGCCGGTAATGGACATCCTTCGCTTCGCCACCGCAGGTTCCGTGGACGACGGGAAATCCACCCTCATCGGCCGCCTGCTCTTCGACTCCAAGGCCATCTTCGAGGACCAGTTGGAGGCAGTGGAGCGCACCAGCCGGGACCGGGGGACCGAGTACACCGACCTTTCGCTGCTCACCGACGGCCTGCGCGCCGAGCGGGAGCAGGGCATCACCATCGACGTGGCCTACCGCTACTTCGCCACGCCCAAGCGGAAGTTCATCATCGCCGACACTCCCGGGCACATCCAGTACACCAGGAACATGGTCACCGGCGCCTCCACCGCCGACCTGGCCATCATCCTGATCGACGCCCGCAAGGGCGTGCTGGAGCAGTCCCGGCGGCACGCCTTCCTGACCACCCTGCTCCGGGTGCCGCACCTGGTGCTCGCGGTGAACAAGATGGACCTGGTCGGCTACTCCGAGGAGCGGTTCGAGGAGATCCGCGAGGAGTTCACCTCCTTCGCCTCCAAGCTCAACGCCAGCGACCTGACCTTCATCCCGATCTCCGCGCTGCACGGCGACAACGTGGTCTCCCGCTCCGAGAACATGCCCTGGTACCAGGGCTCCTCGCTGCTGCACCACCTGGAGAACGTGCACATCGCCTCCGACCGGAACCTGGTCGACGTGCGCTTCCCCGTGCAGTACGTGATCCGTCCGCACCGCACCGAGTTCCACGACTACCGGGGCTACGCCGGTCAGGTGGCCGGTGGCGTGCTGAAGCCGGGCGACGAGGTGCTCCACCTGCCCTCCGGTCTGACCACCCGGATCGCGGCCATCGACACCTTCGACGGGCCGGTGGAGGAGGCGTTCCCGCCCATGTCGGTGACGCTCCGGCTGGAGGACGAGATCGACATCTCGCGCGGCGACATGATCTGCCGCCCGCACAACCAGCCCGCCGTCACCCAGGAGATCGACGCGATGGTCTGCTGGATGGCAGACGGCCTGCGGCTGCGCCCCCGGACCAAGCTGACCATCAAGCACACCACCCGCACCGCCCGGGCGCTGGTCAAGGACCTGCACTACCGGCTGGACGTGAACACCCTGCACCGTGACGAGTCGGCCGCCGAGCTGACGCTGAACGAGATCGGGCGGGTCTCGCTCCGCATCACCCAGCCGCTGTTCGTGGACGATTACGCCAGGAACCGGCTCACCGGGGGCTTCATCCTGATCGACGAGGCCACCAACGGCACGGTCGGGGCCGGAATGATCGTCTGACCAGGTAAAACATTGCCCGTTCGCTGAACATCCGGTTACTCTCCGCGCTAACGTCAGCACGTTCCGTATTCCTTTCGGGAGTCGTACGTGACTGACGCTCTGCCGGTGATCTTTGTGGGCGGGCTGGGCCGCAGTGGCACCACGCTGCTGGAGCGCCTGCTCGGCGAACTGCCGGGGGTCGCCGCGCTCGGCGAGGTGGTGCACCTGTGGCAGCGCGGCGTGCGGGCCGACGAGCCCTGCGGCTGCCGGTTGCCGTTCTCCCAGTGCCCCTTCTGGCACCGGGTGGGTGACCGCGCGTTCGGTGGCTGGCGGCCGGGCAAGGCCGATCGGCTGCTGGAGTTGCGTGACCAGGTGGACCGCACCCGCCGGGTCCCGGTCTTCGCGCTCGGCCTGATCAGCCGGGAGGCCCTGCTCACCGAGTACGTGGCGGCCTACCACCGGCTCTACGCCGCCGCCGCGGAGATCGGCGGCGGCCAGGTCGTGGTGGACTCCAGCAAGCACGCCTCGCTGGCCTACTGCCTGGCCGCCATCATCGACCTGCGGGTGGTGCACGTGGTGCGCGACCCGCGCGCGGTGGCCGCTTCCTGGCGGCGCAAGGTGGCCCGCCCGGAGGACGGCCATCCGATGACCAGGTGGAGCCCCGCCCGCACCGCGGTGCACTGGCTGGTCCAGAATCTCGCCTTCGAGTTGCTCCGCGGCCGGGGCGTGCCGGTACTCCGGGTGCACTACGAGGATCTGGTGGCCGAACCGGCCGAAACCCTGCGCGGCCTGGCCGACCGGCTCGGCCTGCAGTGCGCCCCCGACACCCTCGACTTCATCACCGGCCGAGAAGCCCGCCTCGGCGTCGCCCACACCGTCTCCGGCAACCCGATGCGCTTCACCGTCGGCCGGGTCAGGTTCCGGCGCACGACCCCCGGCCTCCCGCGCCACCACCGCTGGGCGGTCACCCTCATCACCCTGCCTTTTCTGCTCCGGTACGGCTACCGCCTGGCCTACCGCTGAACTACGGAGAACCCCTATGAACCCGTCCGTCGGTGTGGTCATCCCCACCTGCGGCGACCGGCCGGGGCCACTGCGCGCGGCCCTGGCCGCCGTGCTCGCCCAGGAACCCGCCGCCGTGGTCGTGGTCGCCGATGACTGCGATCCCATCGACGTCGCCGGCCAGCTGGGCGACCTGACCCGGCAGGTCCGGGTGCTGCCCAACCGGCTCACCCCCGGCCTCCCCGGCGCCCGCAACACCGGCATCGCCGCGCTCGGCACCGACCTGGTGGCCTTCTGCGACGACGACGACCTGTGGCTGCCCGGCAAGCTCGCCGCCCAGCTCGAAGCCCTCGGCGACGCCGAGTTCGCCAGCTGCGCCATCGAGGTCGCGTACGGCTCGCGCCGGATCACCCGCACCGCGGGCAAACCGGAGATCACCCTCACCGACCTGGTGCGATCCCGGATGGTCATGGTGCACTCCTCGACCTTCCTGTTCCGCCGCGGCGCGTACTGGGTGGACGAGAGCGCCCCCGGCGGCCAGAACGAGGACTGGGACCTGGCCCTGCGCGCGGCCAAGCGGCGGCCGATCGCGCACGTGGACCGGCCGCTGGTCCGGGTCGGCTGGGACGGGCAGCGCGCGGTGGCCCGCTGGGGGGAACGCATCGCCGGGCTGGAGTGGATGCTGGCCCGCCACCCCGAACTGGCCGCCGACCAGCGAGGGGTGGCCAGGATCTACGGCCAGCTTGCCTTCCACCACGCCGCGCTGGGCCGCCGCCGGGAGGCCGCGCGCTGGGCGGTGCGGGCGATGGCCGCGCGGCGGAGCGAGCCGCGGGCGCCGATCGCGCTGGCGGTGGCGGCCGGGCTGGTCCCGGCGCGCACCGTGCTGTCCCTGTTGCACACCAGGGGTCACGGAATCTGATGCGGCTGACTTCTCTACCGGTCATTCCCCGGCAGCGGCTCTCCCCCGACCGGCCGGTGCGGCGGCGCCGGGTGGCGGTGGCTGGGATCGAGCTCGACCGGCTGACCGAGATCGAGGTGGTGGACCGGGTGATCGGCGCGCTCCGGCGCGGGCGCGGCGGTCATCTGGTCACCCCGA
This sequence comes from Acrocarpospora catenulata, assembly GCF_018476525.1. GTDB lineage: Bacteria > Actinomycetota > Actinomycetes > Streptosporangiales > Streptosporangiaceae > Acrocarpospora > Acrocarpospora catenulata. The sequence goes on along the minus strand of NZ_JAHCST010000084.1, from coordinate 25,004 downwards.
ACGTGGACATCTGCCGGTCCTGTGCCAGGGACGAGCGCCTGCGCGCGCTGGTGCTCCGGGCGGAGCTGGCGGTGGCGGACGGCATGCCGCTGGTCTGGGCGGCCCGCCTGCTGGGCCGTCCGGTGCCGGCGCGGATCACCGGCGCCGACCTGATCTGGTCCCTGTCGGAGGCGGCGGCGTTCTACCGGGTGCCGGTCTACCTGCTGGGGGGCGCGCCCGGGGTGGCCGACCAGGCCGCCATCGCGCTCTGCGACCGGTATCCGGGGTTGATCATCGCCGGGGTGGACGCCCCGCCGTACGGGTTCGAGCACGACCACGAGCAGTTCGAGCAGGTCCGCAAGGCGTTGGTGGACGCGGCGCCGCTGCTGGTCTTCGTCGGGCTCGGGTTCCCCAAGCAGGACCTGGTCATCGAGCGGCTCCGCGACGACCTGCCGGGGGCCTGGTTCGTCGGCTGCGGCTCGGCCATCGCCTTCGCCGCCGGGTCGGTGCAGCGGGCGCCCGCCTGGATGCGCGACCTCGGCCTGGAGTGGCTGTTCCGCCTGGCCACCGAACCGGCCCGGCTGGCCAGGCGATACCTGGTGGACGACCTGCCGTACGCGCTGGGCCTGTTAACCCTCTGCGCGGTCAGGCGCCTGTTCACCTGACGAGCGCGGTCACCCGGCGGGCCTCGGCGGGGGAGAGCCTGCTCCGGGTGGCCGCCGCCGCGCTGTCGGTGCGGCGGAAGGCGGTCCGGGTCAGCCCGGACCAGGCGAACGGCCGCTCGGCGGCGGAACCGGTGCAGGCGCGGTGGATCAGCCGCGCCGCCCGGTCGGTCCACGGCAGGCCGCACCATTCGTAGAGGTCGCGGAAGCCGGCCAGGGGATCGGCGGCGAGGGCCTCGTAACCGACCACCCGGACCCCCGGGGTGCCGGCCGCGATGGTGGCCGTCACGTCGCGGGCGGCCCGCCAGAGGGCCGCCGCCTTGGCCAGGCGGTCCTGGCTGCCGACGTGCTCGCGCAGCGCGAGCAGGCCCGGGTGGTCGCGGGTGAGCAGGGGCTGTTCCAGCAGCTCGTGGAAGTAGACGGTCCAGCCGAGGTGCTGCCAGCTGCCCACGAACGGGACCGCCTCGCGGACCAGGATGATCACCTGGCAGCCGAGCCGGGTGGCGAACCAGCCTGCAGAGAACAGGGCGAACGGGTCGTCCAGCAGGGCGCGGCGGCCGCGCAGCCGGCCGAGGGTGAACGCGGTGCCGTGCTTGGCCAGCCGGGCCAGCGAGCCCGGGTCGCGGTTGCGGCGCAGCTCGGGCAGGAAGCGGTAGCGCAGGCGCGCGGTGGCGGTGAAGGCGGGCAGCCAGTCGGCTTCGTTGTCGGCGCAGATGTACTGGAACCGCCAGGGCCGGGGGCCGTTCAGCACGCCCGGGTAGTCGCGTTCCGGGTTGAGCGGTTCGTTGACGTACACGAGTTCGCCGGAGGCGCGGAGCATCTGGCCGGTCCAGCTGGTGCCGCTGCGGGGGAGGCCCGTGACGAGGATGGTCATGCGGCGACCCGGGGGGCGTAGCTCCGGGTGATCTGGGCGAGCGGGAGCAGGTTCTTGACCAGCACGCCCCCGGACCAGCCGAGCGCCGCGCCCAGCGCGCCCAGGCCGGGGACCAGCAGCAGGTCCAGCAGGACGGTGGTGCCGACCGCGGCGGCGGTGTTGACCAGGCTGGTGGTGGTACGGCCGGCCGCGATCAGCACCACGTCGACCAGGCCGCAGCCGGTGGCGACCAGCATGGTGATCGACAACACCAGCGCGATGTCCGCGGCCTGCGGGTAGCCCGGTCCGAACAGCTGGAGGATCCATGGGGCGAAGGCCGCGTACCCCACCCAGAGCGGCCAGGTGAGCACGATCAACGTCCGGGTGGCCCGCCGGTAGGCCCGCCAGGCCTCCGCCGGGTCGCCGTCCGCCATCGCGCGCACCAGCCTCGGCTGTACGGCCTGCGCCAGCCCCTGGCTGACCAGTTGCCCCACCACCCTGAACCGGGTGGCGGCGGTGTAAATCGCGGCCTGGGCCGGACCCGCTAGCAGGGCGACGAGCACGATGTCCAGGCGCTGGAACACGGCCTGGATGGCGGCGGCCACCGAACGCGGAGCGGTGTAGCGCCAGAATTCCGGCCAGGTGACCGAACCGTAGGGCCTGCGGGCGAGTTGGCGGGCCGCCAGCAGGGTGACCGGGATCGCCGGGAGGGCCCAGGCCAGCAGGATCACCGGGAAAGGAGCCCCGGCGAGCACGGCGACCGTCACCAGGACCAGCTGGCCGATGGGCTGGAGCAGGCCGTCCAGCAGGAGCGTCGGCCGCATCGATCCCCGCCCTCTGGTGGCCGACACGAGCACGTCCGCGACCACCACGAAAGGCAGTACGAGCGCCGCCGGAAGGATCATCGCCGACCCGCTGGCCAGCCCTGCTCCCGCCGCCACCGACCCCAGCACCACCGGCGCCAACGCCACCCACAACAACGGCCGCGAGGGCGACGCCGTCGCCGGCTGCCCCCGAACCTCCATGTCACGAAATTTCGGGACTCGGGTTGTGCGGGCGCGGAAGTAGATCAACCCGTTCCCCGCGTCCAGGCGAAGCACCCCGGCCAGCATCACCATCGCCGCCGTGATCGTGAAGAACGTCCCCGCCGCCGCCGTGTCGAGCGTCCGCGTCACCACCACGACCAGCAGAAACTGCGCGGCAGCGTTCACCCCTGCCCCCACCAGACCGGCGGCGTTCTTCCGCCCGACCATATGCAGGAGCACCCCCGTGACTCCTGCCGTCTTCCGGCTCTCACCAGCCGTCCGACCGCCCGGGGGGATCAATGCCGCCATGACGGCGTTCCCCCGAGCCACGGCTGGAGGAGGGCATCCCACGTCAGGAAATAGTCGGACAAGCGGCGGCGGAGGGAGTCGGGCATCTCCGCTCGGGGACGGGCATTGTGGCGTTCGAACACCGGGTTGCCCAGCTGGGGCAGACCGAGGAACCTGAGCACCCGCTCATAGGCCGGCTCGGGTTCGGCGAAGAAGTGACCGCTGTCGAGCACGAGCAGCCGCTCCGGCCCGACCAGCAGATCCAGCCGCGCCAACTGCTCGGCGTACCGCCCCCGCGACAGGTACGCCTGGTGCCGATGGGCGTGACTGACATAACCGGGATCGCTCCGCATCCGCTCGGCGGCCCCCGCCAGGCGCTCCTCCTCCAGGTCGATGGCCCGCTCGAACGACGCCTCCGTCTCGAACCCCCGCGCCAACTCGTGCGCGTGGGCCGAATAGGCGCGCTCCACCGGATCCCGTACCAGTACGATCAGCTTCACCCCCGGCAGATCCCAGGCGATCCGGGAAACCGCCAGCGGATGGAACAGGTAGTAGGGCGAGGATTCGAAGGCCAGCGGGCGGCAGCCGTACCGGTGCTCCAGCCTGGCGGCCGTCGCGCGTAACGGAAAATGCGCCCGGTACCACGACAAGCCCCGGTCGTAGGCCATGTCGAAGTAGTGCACGCCCTTCCGGAGCACCGGCTTGACCATCAGCGGATGCTGCGCCAACGCCCGATACAGGGACGTCGTCCCGCAACGCTGGGCGCCGATGATCAGAAAGGACGGCAACATGCGCCGGCGTCCGGTCAGCCGCCCGGCGGTGATGGACACCGCGTGGGCGGTGGTCTTCAGAGCGCTCACGGCAGCACCTCCAGATGATCCAGAACAGGGTTGAGCCAGGTCACGGGGTCGCCCAGCGGCTGGTGCCCGTCGGCGGAGTAGCGATCGGCGAGCGTGATCAGGTAGCGCGCGGCGACCAGCCGGGCCGCTCCCGTCGCGTACCCGAACGGCTCCAGCACCCGCCCCGCCTGGGCGACACACGCCTGCGCGGCCACCGGCGGGCGCATCCGCCGCAGCGCCGACTGGAAGAAGTGGTGCAGCGCGTCGAACCCGGTCGGCACTTCGGTGCCGAAACGCTCCCAGTCCCAGACCAGCAGCCGCCCGTCCGCGCCCGCCGCCAGGTTCCACGGCGAGAAGTCCCCGTGCCAGGCCCCGGACGGATGCAGCGCCGCGATCTCCGCGACCGCCGAGACGAGCGTCCCGGGCGCGATCCCCGCGGTGGTGATCGGAAGCGGGGACAACACCAGCACGTCCAGCCCGCGCCAGCTGCCGTGATGGAGCACTTCCGGCGCCACCACCGTGCGCAGTTCGGGCAGCCCGCGCAGGGTCGCCGCCTCGTGCCGGACCAGCCGCCGCGCCCGGTCGCTGTCCCCGATCTTGACGAACCCGAGCAGCCCGCTCGTCCCGTACGCCTCCAGGACGGGTTTGCGGTTGGCCCGCCGGGCCGGGCGCACCCGCACCACCGTGTGTACCCGCCGCCCGAACACCGTGCTCAGGTGGGTTTCGATGGTGTCGGGACCGTCGCCGACCAGCAGGCGTCCTCCCACGTGCCAGCGGGCGCGGGGGACCAGCCGCCGGGGGACCAGACGGTGCGGCAGCAGGGTACGGGCCGAGGTGCGGAGGTCGGGCGGGAAGAGCAAAGTGATCACCTCTTCGAGGTAGCGGAGGCGGAGGCGGGCGTCGCTCATGTGGCGTTCCGCCACAGCAGCGCGAACGAGATCAGGTACAGGCTGAGTGCGGTGATCATGCCGTCGTAGATGACCATGTAGAACAGCGCCAGCAGCATCACCAGCACACCCGCCTGCCCGATCGGCGAACGATCAGTCCAGTACCGGCGTACGGCTCCCGCGAAGAACACGACGTAGAGCGCTGCCCCCGCGAACCCCTGGGTGATTATCAGCAGCCAGAGCTGCCCGTCGCTGCCCAGCGGGGGATGGCCGCACTCGCGGCACCAGTCCGTCCGGCCGGTGGTGATGGTGCGGTGGCTGCCGTAGGCGTACCGGGTGTTCCCGTACCCGATGACCGGCGAGCTCGCGGCGGCCCGGACGGTCGCGGTCACGGTGAACGCCCGGATGTCGTTGCTGTGCGGATTGTCCAGGCGCTGGGTGACCAGGCCGCCGAGCGGGCTGAACGCGAGGACCGCCCCCGCCGCCACCGCGAGCCCGGCCGGCAGGAGCCGCCGTCCCCGCACCGCCAGGTACGCCAGGGAGAAGCCCAGCCCGATCCACAGCCCCCGGTTGAGCGAGTACACGACCGGAACCGCCGCCACCGCCAGCACCACGGCCAGCAGCGCCTTGCGCAGCGGCCCCCCGTACGCCCACCAGCCGACCACGAACCAGATGACCAGCACGGACAGGTTGCTGCCCCAGGCGTTGGCCCATTCGTACGGCGCCTCCGGCCGGGGCAGGGCGTGGCCCAGCACGTACTGGATCTGGGCCGCCGTCGGATGGATGAGGTTGGTGACGAACGGGTGCGTGGCGAGCCAGCCCGGCAGCACCCGCTCGACCGGCGAGGTGAACGCGAACGTCGGCGCCAGCACCCCGAGCAGCCCGCCCGCGACCGTGGTCAGGAAGAGCGCGCCGAGCATCCGGACCAGCCGGAGCTGCGGGAGTTCGTCCCGGGTGAGGTTGCCCAGGTAGAGCACCATGACCAGCAGCGCCAGATAGACGGTCAGCCGCATCAGGTACCCGGCCACCCGGCCGCCGCCGAACTCCCCGTACGTGCCTTCGGGCGACTCGCCGAGGGTGAGCGCGCTCAGCAGGTACCCCACGATCAGCAGCGCCCACCATCCGAACCCCTTCGGGACCCGGATCGGCCGCCGCCGCCACAGCACCAAGCCCATGGGAACGGCCACCACGACGACCGCCAGCCCCCCGAACCCCAGCGCCCACCAGACCGGATATCCCACCAGCAGCGCCCAGATCGGCCAGACCGCCCTCACCTGGACTCCCGGGCGAAGGCGAGGACGACGCCGGTCAGCAGGCCGAGGAAGAGCGCGCCACCGAGGTAGATCGGCGGGCGGGGAGAGCTCGTGGTGGCCGGGGGACGGGCGGGGCTGATCACCGTGCCGGGGGTGATCGGGGTGGTTTTGAGGGTGTCGTACCGGAGGGCGAGGGTGGTCGCCTGGCGGGCCAGCATGGACTGCTGGTGGAGGGCGAGGCTGCGCGCGGCCGAGGCCCGGGGGAGCGTGGCCACCTCGCCAGCGGCCTTGGTGAGCGAGGCGTTGACCTGGCGGAGTTTCGCGATCAACGCGTTCATCTGCACAGAAAGCGTTTCCGTCGCGGCGGCGGCGCGGTGTTTCAGGTACGCCTCCGCGAACGCCTGCGCCCCCGCTGCGGCCGACGCCGCATCCGGTGCCGTAAACGAAATCCGGAGAATTCCGGAATTCGGGGGAACATCGACCCGGACCCTATCCCGCAACCCCTCCACATCCGGATAATTCAGGGTCTGGGCGGCTTGGGTGGCAACCACCGACGATTGAACGATCTGCGCCTCGGTATCCAGATTGAGGGATTCCCGCTGCCGCTGCGTCACCAGATTGCCCGGTTCGGCGACCCCGCTGGCCACCACCTGCACCTCGGCCGCCGACGTGTACGCCGACGGCAGCAGGAACACCGCCCCGGCTCCCGCCGCCAGCCACGCGACCAGGCAGAACAGCAGCGACAACCACCGCCGCCGGAACACCCCCAGGTACTCGGCGAGATCGCGGCTGTGCGGCGACAGGCTCATCAAGGACCTCGTGACGGGACGGCGGATCGGTGAAAGGACTACGAACTATAGGCGCGGCTGAAGATTCCCCCACCGAATATTGAAGATTTTCTGTCGTCGAATCACGTGACAATAACCGTCGTTCAACGGACATGTCGGCTCATGTGATATGAGAAAGAACGCCCCCCGCTCCCTGGCATTGATGGAAAGGTGAACGCATGCGCGTCACGTTCAACGTCAAGCGGGTGGCGGCCATCGGCTCGGCCGCGCTGCTCACCGGCTGCGCGGCCGCGTCCGGCATTTCCGGAAATTCCGGTTCAACGACGTCGGCCAACCCCCGCCCCCGCTTCAGCCCACCCGGGCATCCGCTCGCCCACGACTGCGTGGTCACCGCCAAGCTCATCCCCACCTGCGGCGCCTGGTGGGGCGTCGCCCCGGAGGTCTTCACCGGCCACCGGCCGTCCCGCGCCGTGGCCCGCACGGAGGAGCGCATGGGCCGGCCCGCCGACATCGTGCACGTCTACCACCGGGGCGGCGAGCTCTTCCCGACCCCCGAGGAGCGTGCCCTGGCCGCCGGCCCCCGGCTACTGCTGATCAACTGGAAGCCGTCCCTCCGCCACACCTGGGCGGAGATCGCGTCCGGCGCCGTGGACCGGCGCATCGACGCCCTGGCGGCGTACATCCTGCGCACCTTCCCCGGCCGGTTCTTCCTCACCATCCACCACGAGCCGGAGGACGACGTCGCCGCCGCCCCCGGCCGCTCCGCCGAGGACTACGCGAACATGTTCCGGCACGTGGTCACCCGGCTGCGGGCCCAGGGCGTACGGAACGCGGTCACTGTCATGACGTACATGGGCGCCCCGAACTGGTCGTCCAAGCCCTGGTTCGAGCGGCTCTACCCCGGTGACGACGTGGTCGACTGGATCGGTCTGGATCCGTACGCGGACGGGCGGGTCGCCGACTTCGCCGGCCTGGTCGACAAGACCCGCCCCGACCACCCGGAATGGCCGGGTTTCTACCGCTGGGCACAGTCCCGCTTCCCCGCCAAGCCCATCATGGTCGCCGAGTGGGGAGCCTTCGAACGCCAGGACCATCCCCGCTTCAAGCCCGACTTCTACCGCTCGGTACGCGCCCAGATCCGCGCCTACCCCCAGATCAAGGCCCTGGTCTACTTCGACTCCCCCTGGGCCCCACGCGGCGACACCCGCTTCGACACCACCCCGGCCGCCGCGACCGCCTTCACCGCCCTCGCCACCGATTCCCATTTCTCGGTGACGAAAGTCCCCGCCGGATAGCCCGGGAACCAGCCGCGCGAGGCCCTGCAATAAATGGGTTGATTTCATCCCCGAAGTCACGTTGTCATGTCCGGAAGATCGGGACAAAGGCGTCGACAGGAACCGGGGGAGCGATGCCGGTCATCACCGTGCGGGAATTGACCCGCCACTACCGGGTGCGGGTCTCATCCGAACAACGCGGTCTGCGGCGGCTGTTACGGTCGCCGATGACGACCGTGCCGGCCGTGGCGGGGGTCTCCTTCTCGCTCGAAGCCGGTGAGATCGTCGGCTTCGTGGGTCCGAACGGAGCGGGCAAGACCACCGTGCTGAAATGCCTGTCCGGGGTGCTGCATCCCACTTCCGGGACGGTTGAGGTGCTCGGGCACACGCCGCACCACCGCCACCGCGACCTGCTCCGGCGGATCACCCTGGTCATGGGCCAGCGCAACCAGCTGCTCTGGGACCTGCCGACCTGGGACAGCTTCCTGGCCAACCAGGCCATCTACGGCCTCGGCAAGGCGGAGTTCCAGGCCGCGGTCGAGGAGCTGACCGAGCTGCTGGCCCTCGGTCCGGTGCTGCGCAAGCCCGTACGCCAGCTCAGCCTGGGCGAGCGCGCCCGCTGCGAACTGGCCGCCGCCATGCTGCACCGCCCGGCCGTGCTCTTCCTGGACGAGCCCACCCTGGGCCTGGACTTCGACGCCCAGGACGCGGTCCGCTCCTTCGTCCGGGACTACGTGGCACGGCACGGCGCGACGGTGCTGCTCACCAGCCACTACCTGGACGACATCACCACGCTCGCGTCCCGGGTGATGATCATCGGCAGCGGCCGGATCGCCTACGACGGCACGCTGACCGAACTGGTCGGCGTCGAGGACGAGGAACGCGTGCTGACCGTCCAGCTCGCCACCGCCGAGCCGGTGGTGATCCCCGGCGTGGACGCGCTGCGCCAGGACGGTACGACCATCGTGATCCGGGCGCCGCGCGACGAGGCGAGCGCGCTGGCCGCGCACATCCTCAACCACTACCCGGTCAGGGACATCGCCATCGCCGGCCCGCCACTGGAGGACGTGCTCCGCAAGAAGATCACAAAGGCGGCGCGTTCCTGATGTGGCAGACCTATCGCGGGCTGCTGGTGGTCTCCTGGCGGGAGGCCATGGCCTTCCGCGCCGGGCTGGTCGTCTACCTGCTCAGCACCGTGTTCCCGTTCGTCATGCTGGGCGTGTGGCTCACCGTCTCCCGGCAGACCAGCCCGGCCGGTCTCGACGCCGAGTACTTCGTCGCGTACTACGTGGTCACCGCGGTCGTCAACCAGCTCACCACCGTCTGGGTGGCCTACATCTGGGACCGTGAGATCCGGCTGGGCGGCCTGAACGCGCGGCTGCTGCGCCCGCGTGACCCCGTCCATCACCTGCTCTGCCAGGAGTTGTGCCGCCGGGCCCTGGCCGGGTCCGTCGGGGTGGCCGCGCTCGTCGTGCTCCTGGTCGTGGTGCCGGGCTTCCGGCGGCCGGGCTCGGTGGCCGAGGCGGCGCTGGCCGTGCTGGCGGTGCTGGCCGCCTTCGCGCTGAAATTCCTGATGGCCTCCGCCATCAGCATGCTCGCCTTCTGGCTCACCCAGGTGGGCCGGATCTACATGCTCTGGTGGGGAGTGGGCTTCTTCCTCAGCGGCTGGATCGCACCGCTGGCCACGCTTCCCGAAGGGCTCAGATCGGTCGCCGAACTGTCCCCGTTCGCGGCCACGCTGGCCACCCCCGTACACGCCCTCATCGGCGAGCTTCCGGCGGCCGAGGCCCTGCGCCTGCTCGGCGTCGCCGCCGTCTGGATCCTGATCTTCCTGGTGCTCTACCGCGTACTGTGGCGGGCCGGCCTGCGCCGCTACGACGCCGTGGGGTCGTGACATGCGAAACCTCCGCCGCACCCGCGACTACCTGCGCATGCTCCGCGTGTTCCACCGCGACTCGGTACGAGCCGAGATCGCCTACCGGGCCGACTTCCTGGCCGGACTGGTCATGACCCTCTACTGGCTCGCCTGGGCCATCCTCGGAGTCGCACTGTTCTACCGTTTTACGGACACCATCCTGGACTGGACGTTCCCCGAGGCGCTCACCGTACTGGGCATGTTCTTCCTGATGAACGGCCTACGACAGTTCCTGGTCTCACCGAACCTACGCCAGATGGCCGAGCACATCAGACTGGGCACCCTCGACTACCTACTCCTCAAACCGGCCAGCCCCCAGTTCCTGGTCAGCCTCCGCCGCTTCAACCCGGTCCTGTGGCCAGACCTCGTGCTCGGCCTGGCAACGGCCGTGACGGGCGCGATCCTGTACAACGGCCCGCCAGGCGTGGCCTTGCTGCTGCTCTTCGCAGTCACGCTCATCGCGGCAGTACTGATCGTGTACGCCCTGGGCCTGACCCTGCTCTCCCTGCTCGTCTGGACCGTACAGGCCGACGGCCTCGACGACCTCATCACCGCCGTCTTCGAGGTGGGCCGCTTCCCGGTTGACTTCTACGGCGGTTTCGTGGCCCGGCTCTTCACTTTCGTCCTGCCGGTCGCGCTACTGACCACCCTGCCCGCCCTGGCCCTCCTGAGCCGCCTGTCGCTGGCGGGAGCGGGCATCGCCATGGCCGTCGCGGTGATCGGCTTGGTGCTCTCGTCCCTGCTATGGCGCATCGCCCTGCGCTCGTACGCGGGGGCCAGCGCGTGAGCTAGATGTCGGTAGGTGTGGCGGTTTGGTTGCTATTTCCCGTGATCGGCTGCCGAGGAGGGGTCGGATAGCCAGCATGGAGACATGGCGGCGCCGAAGCCCAGCAGTCCAGACGGGCATGGGACCAGTGGGCAGGGTGACGGCAGTCCACCGGCGGGCAGCCAGATGGTCACCAACACCACCGTGTACGGCAACCTCGTGCAGATCCAGACCGCCGCAAACGTGACCATCGGCACCGCTGAGCCGCCACCAGTGCGGGAGCAGATCGTCGAGGGAGACATCCCGCAGCAGCCCCGGGCGTTCCAGCTGCGCGAGGACCTGCTGGAACGGTTGCACGAGCGGATCAGCCGCACGGGCGCGGCGGTGGTGGACGCGGTCACCGGAACCCCCGGGGTAGGCAAGACGATGCTGGCCGCCTCCTACGCCTGGACCTGCCAGCAAGCCGGATGGCCGCTGGTGGCCTGGATCACCGCCCAAACCGAAGACCAGATCGTGACCGGACTGGCCGCGCTCGCCCGCCGCCTGAACCTGCCCGATCCCGACGAGGATGCCCGTACCTCCGCCACCAAAGCCCGCGCCTGGCTGGCCGCCTCAGCCCAACCGGGCCTGCTGGTGTTCGACAACGCCACCGACCTCGACACAGTCCGCCCCTGGTGCCCGGCCACCGGCGCCACCCGAATCGTGATCACCACCCGCAACCGCGCCTTCCACACCCTGTTCCACCCGGTCGAGGTCAGCGTGTTCACCCCCGACCAGGCCATCACCTTCCTGCACCAGCGCACCGGCCGCACCGACCCAGGCGCCGAGAATGTAGCTGAGGAACTGGGCTATCTACCGCTGGCACTGGGCCAGGCAGCCGCACTGATCGCCCGCCGCCACCTCTCCTACCCCGCCTACCTGACCCTGCTACGCGACTTCCCCCTGCACGAGCACTTACCGGAGTCGGGCGACGGCTACCCGGCCGGGACCGCCGAGGCGATCCTGCTGTCGCTCACCCAGGCCGAAGACACCATCCCCGGCGCGGGCCAGTTGCTGGAACTGCTGGCGGTCCTGTCCCCTGCCGGCGTCCCCCGACCGATCCTGTACGGCACGATGACCCCCGACCCGGCCCAGACCTCAGACCTGGACCGGCTCCTGGCCGACCTGGCCGACACCTCCCTGATCACCTTCAGCGAGGACGGCACCACCATCGGGATACACCGCCTCATCCAGCGGGTCCTACGCGAACGCGCTCGCCATACCCCCCAGCCCGATACCGAGACCAGCGATCAGCACGACAACCGACTGCCCGACATCGTCGCCGACGCCATCGCCCTGCTAGCCCGCTTCAACTATGAGATCCCCCACGGGGCCGCCACCTGGGCTGCCCGTCCTGCGGTGGAAATGTTGCTTGAACAGACCACCGCACTGCACACCCTCACCACCACCGAACTCGACGAACCGTCCGCCTACCTGCTTGGACTACGGACCTGGTGCGCCCATTACCTGACCAATCTGGCTGACCTGCCGCGCGCCATCCCCCTGTATGAGCAGATTCTGGGCGAGCGGGAGCGGCTGCTGGGTGGTGATCACCCGGACACCCTGAGTTCCCGTAACAGCCTGGCCTACGCCTATTGGGAGGCGGGGGATCTGGGCCGGGCCATCCCCCTGTATGAGCAGACTCTGGCCGAGCGGGAGCGGCTGCTGGGTGGCGATCACCCGGACACCTTGGGTTCCCGTAACAACCTGGCCTACGCTTATCGGACGGCGGGGGATCTGGGCCGGGCCATTTCCTTGTTCGAGCAGACTCTGGCCGAGATGGAGCGGGTGCTGGGCGATGACCACCCCTCCACCCTGACCTCCCGTAACAACCTGGCTTCCGCCTACCGGGCGGCGGGGGATCTGGGCCGGGCCATTTCCTTGTTCGAGCAGACTCTGGCCGAGATGGAGCGGGTGCTGGGCGATGACCACCCCTCCACCCTGACCTCCCGTAACAACCTGGCTTCCGCCTACCGGGCGGCGGGGGATCTGGGCCGGGCCATTTCCTTGTTCGAGCAGACTCTGGCCGAGATGGAGCGGGTGCTGGGCGATGACCACCCCTCCACCCTGACCTCCCGTAACAACCTGGCTTCCGCCTACGAGGCGGCGGGGGATCTGGGCCGGGCCATTTCCTTGTTCGAGCAGACTCTGGCCGAGATGGAGCGGGTGCTGGGCGATGACCACCCCTCCACCCTGACCTCCCGCAATAACCTCGCCCACGCTTACCGGACGACGGGGGATCTGGGCCGGGCCATTTCCCTGTTCGAGCAGACTCTGGCCGAGCAGGAGCGGGTGCTGGGTGGCGATCACCCGGACACCCTGACCTCCCGTTACAACCTGGCCTGCGCCTACCGGGCGGCGGGGGATCTGGGCCGGGCCATCCCCTTGTATGTGCAGACTCTGGCCAACTGTGAGCGGGTGCTAGGCGGCGATCACCCGATAACCAAGACCGTCCGAAAGAGCCTGTCCACACTTGGAAAGCCTTCGCGCTGATCGTCAGGTGTCTGCGCTGACCTCGGTGGACGGCTTGATCATGCGGGCGACGGCCAGCCAGCCGGCCGCGCCGGCGGCGATGAAGCCCGCCACCCACCACAGCAGGGCCGTGTTGCTCACGCCGAGGAGTTTCAGGGCGGAGGCGAACAGGACGACGGCGAGGATGGGGCGGATGACGTGGCCGGGGGCCCAGGAGGAGATTCGGGCGCCCAGGTAGACGCCGGGGATGGAGCCGAGGAGGAGGGAGGCGGTCAGGTCCAGTTGGAAGTCGCCGAAGAGGAGGTGGCCGAAGGCGGCGGACATGACCAGGGGGACGGCTTGGAGCAGGTCGGTGCCTACCAGTTGGTTGGCGCTGATCATCGGGTAGACGACCAGGAGCATCACGATGATGAGGGAGCCTGAGCCTACTGAGGTCATGCCGACGATTACGCCGCCGACCATACCGATCAGTACGGTCGGGATTGGGCGCAAGTGAATAGATTCGTCGACCTTTGTGGACCGCCTCCCGAGTAGGGCCTTGCCCACCAGTCCGGCCACGGCCAGCAGGAGGGCGATTCCGAGGGCGTACTTGACGACCTCCTGGACGTCGCCGAGGGCTCGCATGATCAGGACTCCGGCGAAGGCGGCCGGGACGGAGCCGACGCAGAGCCAGCCCACGAGCGGTAGGTGCACCGTGCCCCGGCGCAGGTGGACCAGGCCGCCGACCGGTTTCATCACGGCTGAGGCGACCAGGTCGCTGGAGACGGCGGCCAGTGGGGGCACGTTGAAGAACAGCATCATCATCGGTGTCATCAGGGCGCCACCGCCCATGCCGGTCAACCCGACGATGATCGCGACGAAGAAGGAGCCGGCCACCAGGGCCGGGTCGAGCACGCTCATCGCACCCAGCCCCCGGTGACCAGGTGGTTGAGCACGGTGGCGACCGCGCGGTCCACGGACATGCCGGTGGTGTCCAGTTCGAGGTCCGCGTCGTCGGGTTCCTCGTAGGGTGCTGAGATCCCGGTGAACTCGGGGATGAGGCCGGCCCGCGCTTTGGCGTACAGCCCCTTGCGGTCGCGGCGCTCGCACTCTTCGAGCGGGGTGGAGACGTGCACGAGCAGGAAGTCGGCCCCGACCGACTCCACCATCTCGCGGACCTCGAACCGGGTGTCGGCGTAGGGGGCGATCGGCGCGCAGATGGCCAGCCCACCGTGCCGGGCCACCTCGGCGGCCACGTAGCCGATGCGCCGGATGTTGAGGTCCCGGTCCTCCCGGGAGAAGGTCAGGCCCTTGGAGAGCAGCCGGCGGACCACGTCCCCGTCCAGGTAGGTGACCGTGCGCCCGCCGCGTTCCAGCAGCGCGTCCCGTAGCCCTCGGGCCACCGTGGACTTGCCGGAGCCGGACAGGCCGGTGAAGAAGACGACCAGGCCGCGGCGGTGCGGGGGCCCGGGGATGCTGATCGGGGCCGGGCCCGCGTAGTGCTCGGTGGCGCCGTAGGCGGTGGCCACGTGCTCGCGCAGTTCCAGGTCGATCTCGGGATCCTCGCGGGGGGCCAGCGGCACGGCCACCACGGTCGACCCGGGCAGCTCGGCGGAGGCTTTCAGCGCGGCGCGGACCACGGCGGGCCCGGACTCGCCGTACACGAGGGGGAGTAGCAGCACGGTGGCGTCGAGCTCCTCGGCGGTGGCGGCCACCTCGGCCAGGGCGGTCGAGTCGAGGGGACCGCGAAGGGTGACGCCGAGCACCTCCTCGGGCAGGTCCTTGCGCACCTCGGCAGGCGTACGGCGCAACCGGGCGAACGGCCCGTAAACAGGGGCGCCCACCGGCTCCACCAGACCGGACGCGTGGTGCCCGTCCCGCTCGGCCACGGTCAAGACGGCCAGCGCCGCGCCCTCCGGGTCGGTCAGGGTCACCCGCGACCCCACCCCGGCTTCCTCCGGCAGCGCGATCGTGATCGGATCGGGCCACGGCGTACCGTCCGCCAACTGCCCCCGCGCCAGCACCGCGGCCACGTCGGCCGCCCCGAGAAACCCGGTCAGCGGGCTGAACGCGCCGGACAGCAGCAGTTCCAGGTCGGCGAGTTCACGGGCGTCGGGGGTCCACTCGATCTCGGGGGCATCACTCATAGGTATTTCCTAGGCATAGCGGCGGCAGTCCAGGGACGTCTAGAAGGCTGACATTAGCTGGACGAGGAGGCGGCGTGGATGCTGAGGGCGAACGGAGGTTCCGCGACTTCGTGGCGGCGCGGGGGCCCGCCCTGATGGCGCTGGGCTACCTCCTCACCGGAGGCGACCAGCACACGGCGGAAGACCTGGTCCAGATCTGCCTGGCCAAAGTCGCGACCCGGTGGGCCCGGATCGACGATCCGGAGGCGTACGTCAGGAAGGCCATGTACCACCAGCAGATCAGCGCCTGGCGGCTGGCTTGGCGGCGCAGGGAGACGGCGATGGCCGTGCCGCCGGACCGGCCGATGGCGGACCCGAGCGGCGCGGTGGACCTGCGGCTGGCCCTGCGGCAGGCGCTGACCAGGCTGACCGCGCGGCAGCGGGCGATCCTGGTGCTGCGCTACTACGAGGACCTGCCGGAGGACGAGGTGGCCCGCATCATGGGCTGCTCCGTCGGCACGGTACGGAGCACCGCCCACCGGTCGCTGGCCCGGCTGCGTGCCCTGGCCACCGAACTCAGGCTCGCGGAGGTGACCCCATGAACGAGGAGACCCTGCTCAAGGAGACCCTCCGGGGCTGGTCGGAACAGGCCCGCGTACCGGACGACCTGGCCGAGCGGGCACTGGCCCGGCGGCGGCGTCGTTTCCGTCCGCTGCTGACCGCGGTGGCCGCGGCGGCGGCGCTGGTCACGGCGATCGTCGTGCCGGGCGTGATCCGGCCCGTCGCGGGGCCCGCCGGGCTGGACACCGTCGCGAGCCCGGCCCCGACCGACATCAGGACCGACACCCGGACCGACCCCCCGGCGCGCCTGATCGCCGCCAAGCGGGTCGCCCTCTCGGCCTACTACCTGGAGGTTCCCGGGCGGCCCGGGCGGAGGTGGCACGTGTACAACCCGGTATCGGGCCGTTACGAGCGGACGGACTGGGCCTGGGTGGACGTCGCCCCCGGCCTGCGGACGGCGGCCGTGCTGGAGCGGGGGCTACCCGTCAGGAGGGTCGGCCTCGTCGACCTGGCCACTTCGAACAAGGTGAGCCGGTGGATCGAGCTGCCGGAACCGGCCGGGGCCGTCGTCTGGTCGCCGGACGGCGCCCGCCTGCTGGTCACCACCTATTCCCGCGATCCTGACGCGCGGCTCCCCGTGGACGCCGGCAGGACCGGATACGCCTTCGTGGACGTGGCCACCGGAGAGGTCGACTTCCACCCGCTCACGGCGGGCGACCACGACTCCGCCGAGGGCATGACCAGCCGCCGTGACTTCGGCTGGAGCGACGACGGCGCGCTCATCTGGGAACCGCAGATCACCCGCCCGGGGCGGGTCTTCTACGACCAGGAGGGCAACCGGCAGCCCACGCCGCCCGGCTGGGTGAACACCGTCCAGGCGGCGGGCGTCTCACCGGACGGAAGGCTGATCGCCAACGGCACCGCCCCGGACGAGCCGCACGGCGACGCGTTCCTGACCGATCTGCGGACCGGACGGGTGGTCAGCCGGCTGCCGGCGCTGGAGTTGCTCGCCTGGGCGGACGACGACCATCTGGTCGTCAGCACCTGCCAGAAGTCCTGCAAGCTCGGCGGCGACCTCGCCTACTACCTGATGAGCGTGGACGGCGGGGAGAAGGTCCGGCTGTCGGCCGACCGCCAGGTCACCTCCCAGGGGGAGATCTGGTACCCGCTGTTCACGCTCAGATGAGGCGCACGCTCAGAGCAGCCGGGTGAAATGGTGCTGGGGTTTCCGGATGACCAGGGTGATCTCGTCGTGGGCGGCCGTGCGGCGCCCCCGGGACAGCCGCCCGATCATCCGGCAGACCCCGGACACCAGGCCGCCGCGTGGCCCCAGCCGGGCCGGGCCGCTGGTCATCGCGTGCTCCTCGGCGACCATCAGGCCGCGCATCATGCAGTAGGCGTGCATTCCCTCCCGGGAGGTCACCGCCTCGTAGACCGCCGGGAGGGGCCCGACCGCGCCCTCCGGGGCGAAGGACCGCCAGACGAGCCGCCGTACCCAACCGGGGACGAGCCGCGCGCACAGGCCGTACGCCGAATCCCGGTCCCGTATCCGGATGAGCAGCAGGCCGCCCGGCCGCAGCCCGTTCACGATCCGGTCCAGCACCAGCTCCGCGTGCGGAATGCGCTCAAGCAGGAACTCCACGCACGCCACGTCGTACGACCGGGGCAGCATCGGCACCGACCGCAGGTCCCCCAGTGCCCAGGAGTCCAGATCGGACCGCTCCTCCGTGGCCGCCCGCAACACCGGCCGGTCCTCGTCCACCCCCGTCACCCGGGCGGTGACCCGGTCCAGCTCCAGAGGGGTGCCGCGGCCGCAGCCGGCGACCAGGATGTCGAGCTGGCGCCCCAGCTGCTCGTTCCACTGCTCGCGGATCCGCTGGCTGAACGCCTCGCCCGCGGCCGTCATTCGCACCTCAGACATGTCACGAAGAGTAGTCAATCGATTACTCATTCATCGGGGTTTCCGCCCCGACTCGCACAGTGCCGGGCCCGGGGGAAGTAGCCTGGTGTCAATACCCCCGGTCCCAGAGTGGTTCCGGGATGTTCGTGCTGCCATCGACACGGCCGGCGCGGCGGTGCACACATGTGGGGGCCAACAGGCGATGTCCGAAACCAGTACCCTCTCCGGCCTGCTCGATGTGGTCGTCTCCGACCCCGGGCTCACCGAGGCGCTGGAGAACAAGACGGTCGGCGTCGATCTGATCGCGCCGTCGGCCCTGCGCCCGTTCGCGGTGGCGGCGTTGGCCCGCTCCCGGCCGGTGCTCGCGATCACCGCCACCGGCCGCGAGGCCGAGGACCTGGCCGCCGCGCTCACCAGCCTGCTCCCGGAGAACCGGGTCGCGATCTTCCCCGCCTGGGAGACCCTGCCGCACGAGCGCCTCTCTCCGCGCAGCGACACGGTCGGCCAGCGCCTGGCCGTGCTCCGCCGCCTAGCCCACCCCGTCCAGGGCGACCTCTCGGCGGGCCCGCTCCAGGTCGTGGTGGCTCCCGTCCGCGCGGTGCTGCAGCCCATCGTGGCGGGCCTGGGCGACCTCCAGCCCGTACGGCTGCGCGCCGGGGACGACGCCGAGCTGGAGGACGTGGTCGCCGGTCTGGTGGAGAACGGCTACCACCGGGTCGACATGGTGGAGAAGCGCGGCGAGGTGGCGGTCCGCGGCGGCCTGCTCGACGTCTTCCCGCCCACCGAGGAGCACCCCCTCCGGCTGGAGTTCTGGGGTGACACCGTGGAGGAGATCCGCTGGTTCAGGGTGGCCGACCAGCGCTCCCTTGAGGTCGCCCAGGACGGCCTGTTCGCCGCCCCCTGCCGGGAACTGCTGCTCACCGCCGAGGTGCGGGAGCGGGCCCGCGAGCTGGCCGAGGCCCACCCGGCGCTGAAGGAGATCCTCGACCAGCTGGCCGAGGGCGTGCCCGTGGAGGGCATGGAGGCGTTCGCGCCCGTGCTGGCCGGGGGCATGGACCTGCTGCTCGACCACCTCAACATCGGCTCGGCCGTGCTGGTCTGCGACCCCGAGCGCATCCGGGGCCGCGCGGTGGAGCTGGTCCGCACCAGCCAGGAGTTCCTGGAGGCGTCCTGGATCACCGCCGCCGCCGGTGGCGAGGCCCCCATCGACCTGGACGCCGCCGCCTTCCGCACCCTGGAGGAGGTCCGCACGCACGCCGGGGAGCTCGGCCAGCCCTGGTGGAGCATCGCGCCCTTCGGCGACGGCCAGGAGCTGGCCGCCGCCGACGTCGAGGCGTACCGGGGGGACACCCAGCGGGCGCTGGCCGACATCAAGGGCTGGCTCGGCTCCGGCCGTTCGGTGGTGCTGCTCAGCGAGGGCCATGGCCCGGCCGAGCGCATGGTCGAGCTGCTCAAGGGCGTCGACGTGCCCGCCCGCCTGGTGCCCGCCCTCACCGGCCCGCCGGAGCGGAGCGTCGTCCACGTCACCACCGGCCGCCTGGAGCACGGCTTCGTCACCCCGTGGCTGGCCGTGCTCACCCACCTGGACCTGGTCGGCCAGAAGGCCAGCACCAAGGACATGCGCCGCCTGCCCAGCCGCCGCAGGAACATGGTCGACCCGCTCCAGCTCAAGATCGGCGACCACGTGGTGCACGAGCAGCACGGCGTCGGCCGCTACATCGAGATGGTCCAGCGCACCGTGCAGGGCGCCACCCGGGAGTACCTGGTCATCGAGTACGCCAAGGGCGACCGCCTCTACGTCCCCACCGACCAGCTGGATGAGGTCACCCGCTACGTCGGCGGCGAGTCGCCCACCCTCAACCGCATGGGCGGCGCCGACTGGGCCAAGGCCAAGACCCGCGCGAAAAAGGCGGTCAAGGAGATCGCCGGGGAACTCATCCGCCTCTACTCGGCCCGCATGGCCTCCCCGGGCCACCCGTTCGCCGCCGACTCCCCGTGGCAGCGCGAGATGGAGGACGCCTTCCCGTACGCGGAGACCGCCGACCAGCTGGAAGCCATCGACGAGGTCAAGCGGGACATGGAACGCGCGATCCCGATGGACCGGCTGATCTGCGGCGACGTCGGCTATGGCAAGACCGAGATCGCGGTCCGCGCCGCCTTCAAGGCGGTCCAGGACGGCAAGCAGGTGGCCGTGCTGGTGCCCACCACCCTGCTGGTCCAGCAGCACCTGTCCACCTTCGGGGAACGCTTCGCCAACTTCCCGGTCGTGGTCCGCCCGGTCTCCCGCTTTCAGACCGACGCCGAGGTCAAGGAGACCATGGAGGGCCTCAAGACCGGCGGCGTGGACGTGGTGATCGGCACCCACCGGCTCTTCTCGCCCGAGGTCAGGTTCAAGGACCTCGGGCTGATCATCGTGGACGAGGAGCAGCGCTTCGGGGTCGAGCACAAGGAGCAGATGAAGCACCTGCGCACCCAGGTGGACGTGCTGGCCATGTCGGCCACCCCCATCCCGCGCACCCTGGAGATGGGCCTGACCGGCATCCGGGAGATGTCCACCATCCTCACCCCGCCGGAGGAGCGCCACCCGATCCTCACCTTCGTCGGCCCGTACGACGAGAAGCAGATCGCGGCGGCCATCCGGCGCGAGCTGATGCGCGACGGCCAGGTGTTCTTCGTGCACAACCGGGTGCGCAGCATCGACAAGGTGGCCGCCCGGCTGCACGAGCTGGTCCCCGAGGCGCGCATCGCGGTCGCGCACGGCCAGATGAACGAGCAGCAGCTGGAACGCATCATGGTCGGCTTCTGGGAGCGCGACTTCGACGTGCTGGTCTCCACCACGATCGTGGAGTCGGGCCTGGACGTGCCCAACGCCAACACCCTCATCGTGGACCGGGCCGACAACTACGGCCTCAGCCAGCTCCACCAGCTCCGGGGCCGGGTCGGCCGGGGCCGCGAGCGCGGCTACGCCTACTTCCTCTACCCGCCGGAGAACCCGCTCACCGAGACCGCCCACGAGCGGCTGGCCACCATCGCCCAGCACACCGAGATGGGCGCCGGCATGTACGTGGCGATGAAGGACCTGGAGATCCGGGGCGCCGGCAACATCCTGGGCGCCGAGCAGTCCGGCCACATCCAGGGCGTCGGTTTCGACCTGTACGTGCGGATGATGGCGGAAGCTGTCCAGGAGCAGAAGCGCAAGCTCTCCGGGGAGACCGTCGTCGAGCAGCCGGACGTCAAGGTCGAGCTGCCCATCAACGCCCACATCCCGCACGACTACGTGACCAGCGAGCGGCTCCGGCTGGAGGCCTACAAGCGGATCGCCGCCATCTCCTCCGAGGAGGACATCACCGCCGTTCGCGACGAGCTCACCGACCGGTACGGCAGGCTCCCCACCGAGGTGGACAACCTGCTGGAGGTGGCCAGGTTCCGGATCAGGGCCAGGAAGGCCGGGCTGACCGATGTGCAACTGATGGGGACCAACATCAAGTTCGCCCCGGTCGTTCTGAAAGATTCGCAGACCGTACGGCTTCAGCGGCTCTATCCGAAGGCCCTGGTCAAGCAGGCCACCGAGACCCTGCTGGTGCCGGTGCCCAAGACCAGGCCGATCGGCGGGCAGCCGCTGCGCGACCTGGAACTGCTCAAGTGGTGCGGGGACCTGGTGGAGGCCATGTTCCTGGAGCCCATGCGCGTTTCGGGCACCAGTGGGTCCCGTTGATAGGGTGACGTAGTCCATCACCCCGGAGGATCGAATCGTGAAGCGTGTTCTACTGGCCGCGGCGGCCCTGGCCTGCGCGGCGGTGACCGCCTGCAGCCCGGTCCAGGTCGGCGCCGCCGCCACCATCGGCGACCAGCGCATCAGCACCCAGCAGCTGGACAACTACGTGCAGGAGTTCCAGTCCGCGCTGGAGGCCGCCAAGATGCCGGTCGACCAGACCCGGCTGCCCGGCACCGTGCCGCAGGCGGTGCTGCTCCAGCTCGTCAACGTGCGCCAGTTCATCAAGGTCGCGCAGAACAACGGGGTGTTCGTCAGCGAGGGTGAGATCGATGCCTTCATGGCCCAGCAGGGCGGCGACGCCGCCGTGAACTCGGCGCTGCTCGGCCGGGGTGTGCCGCCGACCATGGTGCGGGAGTGGCTGCGGGCCTCGATCGGCGCGCAGAAGATGATCGCCCAGCTGGGTGGCGGCACCGACGAGGCCGCCGCGACCGCCGGCCAGCAGAAGCTGGCCGTCGAGGCCGACAAGGTCAAGGTCGAGATCAACCCCCGCTACGGTGACTTCGATCCGAGCGTGGGCTGGGTGCAGGACACCAAGTTCGGCAAGATCGGCTCCACTGCCTCCACCGCCGCCTCCGACGAGGTCGCCGCGGCGCCGGCCGGCTGATGCCCCTGATCATCGTCACCACCTCGCCGCGGGTCGCGCCCGGTCTGCTGAGCGGGCGCGCCTGGGAGGTGCTGGCGAGCGGGCGGCTGCTTGCCGGGTCCGCCGACCACCCCCTACTCCCGTTCATTTCCCGAAATGTCGAGATTCGGGCGGATGCGCCGGGGATTGCCGCTGAGGCCGTGGGGGAGACGCTGGTCTGGCTGGCCTCTCCGTCCGGGGACGAGGACTTCATGCGAGCCGTCGGGCACGCCGCGCTGGCGCTTCCCGAGCCGCCCGAGATCGAGGTCGTGCCCGGGTCGTACGATCTGCCCGGCGCGCGGTTGCTGGACATGGTGGGCGTCATGGACCAGCTCCGGCGCAAATGCCCCTGGGACGGCAAGCAGACCCACGAGTCGCTGGTGCCGTACCTGCTGGAGGAGGCGTACGAGGTCCTGGAGACCATCGAGGCCGGCGACTACGCCGCCCTTCAGGAGGAACTGGGCGACCTGTTCTTCCAGGTGGTCTTCCACGCCAGGGTCGCCCAGGAGCGGGAGGACGGCTTCGACATCGACGACGTCGCCGAGGGCATCGTCGACAAGCTGGTCCGGCGCCACCCGCACGTCTTCGGGGACGTCACCGTCGCCGACGCCGACGAGGTCAACGCCAACTGGGAGGCGATCAAGAAGGCCGAGCGGGCCGCCAAGGGGTCCGGCTCCCCGCTGAGCGGGGTGCCGATGGGCCAGCCCGCGCTCTCCCTGGCCGCCCAGCTGCTCCGCCGGGCCGGCGCGCACGCCGACCTCCGGCCGTCCGGCTCCGATCTGGGCCTGCGCCTGTTCGACCTGGTCCGCGAGGCGCGCGCCCAGGGCCTTGACCCGGAGGCCGAACTGCGGGCGGTGGCGCGCTCGTTCCGGGACGCGGTGACACGTGTCTCGACAGATGGACAAGATGCGGTTACCGAGGAGTAGCCCTCGGTAGGCTCTTGTCGCAAAGTGTCTTCGATTCCTTCCATTCAAGGAGTGCTTCGTGGCTGCTATCGAGGCCGTACACGCACGCGAGATCCTCGATTCACGGGGTAACCCCACAGTCGAGGTGGAAGTCCTGCTGGAGGACGGCAGCCTGGGTCGCGCGGCGGTGCCGAGCGGCGCGTCCACCGGCCAGTTCGAGGCGGTCGAGCTGCGCGACGGCGGTTCCCGCTACAACGGCAAGAGCGTCGAGAAGGCCGTGCTCGCGGTCACCGACGAGATCCAGGACGAGATCCTCGGCATCGAGGCCGAGGAGCAGCGCATCATCGACCAGACGATGATCGACCTGGACGGCACGCCCAACAAGGCCCGCCTGGGCGCCAACGCCATCCTGGGCGTCTCCCTGGCCGTGGCCAAGGCGGCGGCCGAGTCCTCCGACCTGCGCCTGTTCCGGTACGTCGGGGGTCCCAACGCGCACGTGCTCCCGGTCCCGATGATGAACATCCTGAACGGCGGCGCGCACGCCGACACCAACGTGGACATCCAGGAGTTCATGATCGCGCCGATCGGCGCCGAGACCTTCTCGGACGCGCTCCGCATGGGCACCGAGACCTACCACGCGCTCAAGTCCGTCCTGAAGGAGAAGGGCTACGCCACCGGCCTGGGCGACGAGGGCGGCTTCGCCCCCAACCTGCCCAGCAACCGTGACGCGCTGGACCTCATCCTGGTCGCCATCGAGAAGGCCGGCTACCGCCCCGCCGAGGACATCGCCCTCGCGCTTGACGTGGCCGCCTCCGAGTTCCACTCCGGCGGCGTCTACACGATCGACGGTAAGGGCATCGGCTCCGACGAGCTGATCGCCTTCTACTCCGACCTGGTCGCCAACTACCCGCTGGTCTCCATCGAGGACCCGCTGAACGAGGAGGACTGGGCGGGCTGGCACGCCATGACCGAGGCCCTCGGCACCAAGGTCCAGCTGGTCGGGGACGACCTGTTCGTCACCAACCCCAAGCGCCTGGCCCGCGGCATCGCCGAGAACACCGCCAACGCCCTCCTCGTCAAGGTCAACCAGATCGGCACCCTGACCGAGACCCTGGACGCGGTGGACCTGGCCCACCGCAGCGGCTACCGCTGCATGATGAGCCACCGCTCCGGCGAGACCGAGGACGTCACCATCGCCGACCTGGCCGTCGCCACCAACTGCGGCCAGATCAAGACCGGCGCCCCCGCCCGCTCCGACCGGGTGGCCAAGTACAACCAGCTGCTCCGCATCGAGGAACTCCTCGACGACGCCGCCCGCTACGCGGGTCGCGCGGCTTTCCCCCGCTTCCAGGGCTAAGTTTTGCGGTACGGCTCGCGCCTTTATGGCGCGAGCCGTACCGGAACCGGCTGAGGGGGATTGATGGCGAAACGCCCGCAACTGACCGGCAGAGCGGCCATCCTGGCCGTCGTCGTCTGCGCGATCGCGATGAGCCTCGCCTACCCCGTACGCGAGTTCATCGCCCAACGCCGCCAGATCGCCCAACTGGAACAACAACAAGCCAAGGCCCTAGGCGACCTGCGCGCCCTCGAAGAGCAACGCAAGCGTCTCGAGGACCCCGACTACGTCAAACGCCAGGCCAAGGAGAAACTCCACTTCTGCGAGCCCGGCGCCAAGTGCTACGGCGTCCTCACCGCCCCCTCCCAGGGCAAGGCCCAAACCGGCCCCGAGGTCACGGGCAAGGCCCCTTGGTACGTCACCCTCTGGGAGTCCGTCGAGGCAGCCGACAATGGCGAAACCAAGAAGATCGCGGAGAGCGCCAAGTGAGCCTTGGCCCTGCCAACTCGTGGCCGGCGGCGGCCTTGCGGGCGTTGGTTTCCGATTTGCAGTTGTGGCGCGGTGGGCATTGATTGCGGCTTATAGGCGTTGGCGGTCGAGTGAGCGTCGAAAAGGCCCGCCCTGCGGAGCCGGGCCCGGCCGAAGGCCAGACAGAGCGGGTGGGAGAACCACGGCAACCAACTCCCATGCGCCCAGCGGTTGTCGCCGCCCCGGCGGCAGCCGGGCCCGGACCCGGAGGGTCACGAGGGTGGGTGGGTGG
>NZ_JAHCST010000083.1 GCF_018476525.1 Acrocarpospora catenulata | reverse complement strand
CTTTTCAGGCGGGCGGATTGCTTGCCGTGGCACTCCCACCCACCCACCCTCGTAACCCTCCGGGTCCGGCCTCCGCCGGGATTGGACGTCGCTGGACGGCCAGGACCGTGGCCGACAGCTCAGGAGTAGATCACCGACAGGAAGCGCACCAGTATCGCCTCCCTGGTCGCGGCCGGAAGCGCGTCCAGCACTGCGTTCACGGCGGCCATCTCGGGCTGCTCCCGACTACGCAGGTCGATGCCCACGGAGGCGGCCAGCTCCACGAAGGTGGCGTCGTCCAGTGCATCCAGATCCAGCCCGGCGATCAGCTCGGGCAGCCCCTCAGGCACCACCGCCGGGCCCCGGTCCCGTGCCGCCTCGGCGGCCTTGGCGATCACGTCGAGCATCTCCCCGACGCCCTGAAGCGTGACCCCGGTGACCGTGATGTGGATGTTGGCCGGAATCCCCGCGTACGAGAGCTGCGGCTGGAGGAACCAGCCCAGCCGGCGCGCCTCGTCGGCCAGCACGAACACGTCCACCTCGGGCGACCCGGCGATGGCCACCAGCGACGCCGCGGGCTCGCCGAGCACCCGCAGGCCCGGGATGGCCCGCACCCCGTCGACCAGCAGCCGGGTCGCCTCCAGCGTCTGCCGCCCCAGCTCCCGGTAGCCCTCCCGCCCGAGCGCGCCCAGCGTCGCCCAGGCCCCGCCCAGCGGCCCGGCCGACCGCGAGCTCTGCACGGTCGAGTTGATGATCGTGTACCCGGGCCAGGCCGCCGACGCGAAGTACGCCTTCCGCCGCAGCCCCGCGTCCTTGAACAGCACCACCGAGGCGCCCTTCGGCGCGTACCCGAACTTGTGCAGGTCGCAGGAGATCGAGGTCACCCCGGGCACCCGCAGGTCGAACGGCGGCACCTCGGCCCCCGCCTCCCGCAGCCACGGCAGCAGCCACCCGCCGACACAGGCGTCCACGTGGCAGAACACCCCGCGCGCCGCGGCCACCGCCGCGACCTCCGCGACCGGGTCGATCACCCCTTGCGGGTAGGAGGGCGCCGAGGCCACCACGAGTACGGTCCTGTCGGTGATCGCCTCCGCCACCGCCGCCGGCGACACCTGGAAGCTCTCCAGGTCCACCGGCACCGCCACGACCTCCAGGCCCAGGTAGTGCGCCGCCTTGTGGAAGGCCGGGTGCGCGGTCACCGGGACCACGATCTGCGCCCCCGCCACGCCGCGGGCGTCCCTGGCCGCCTTCACCGCCAGCATGATCGACTCGGTCCCGCCGCTGGTGAAGACACCCGGCGCGGCCGGCTCCCCGAGCAGCTCCGCCACCGCCCCGACCACCTGTTTCTCCAGCGCCACCATGCTGGGGAACGCGGTCGGGTCCAGCATGTTGACCTCGAGCATCTCGGCGTACGCGGCCTGCGCCGCCGCGTGCACCTCGGGCCTTCCGGTGTCGTACACGTACGCGGTGACCTTGCCCCCGCGCACCGGCAGATCCGCCGCCTTCATCCCGGCCAGCTCCGCGAGCAGTTCGCCCACGCTCCGGCCCGACTCCGCTAACACGGCACCCACCCTAGGCCAGCGGCAGCCGTACCACGGCGGTCAGCCCGGGGGAGGCGTCGGCGAGGCGCACGGTGCCGTGGTGGGCGTGCACGGTGGTCCGGACGATGGACAGGCCGAGCCCGGCGCCGCCGTCGTCGCGGCTGCGCGCGGAGTCCAGCCGGGTGAACCGGTCGAAGACCCGTTCCCGGTCGGCGGCGGGGATGCCGGGCCCGTCGTCGGTCACCGTGATCTCGGCGTACGAGCCGTCCTGGGCCAGGGCCACCGACACCTTCTCGCTGCGGTGCCGGACCGCGTTGTCGATCAGGTTGGTGAGCACCCGGCCGAGGTCCATGGCGTCCCCGGTCACGGTCAGCGCGGCGGCCGGCACGTCGGCGGCGATGCCGTACCGGTCGGCGGTGCGGGTGACCAGTTCGCCCAGGTCCACCGGCTCGCGGCGGGACGGGCGGCCCTCGTCCAGCCGGGCCAGCGCGAGCAGGTCCTCGGCCAGCCGGGACAGGCGCAGGGTGTCCTCCAGCACGCCGTCGGCGGTCTCCCGCCAGTCCTCGCCCTCCGGGTGGCTGAGCGCCACCTCCAGCTGCAGCCGCATGCTGGCCAGCGGGCTGCGCAGCTCGTGCGCGGCGTCGGAGACCAGGGCGCGCTGCCGCTGCCCGGCCGCCTCCAGACGGTCCAGCATGTCGTTGAGGGTCATCGCCAGCGAGTGCACCTCGTCGTGCGCCTCCGGCACCGGCAGCCGCCGCGACCTGGCCGTCCCGGTGATCTCCGCGGCGCCCCGGCGGAGCGCGTCGATGGGCCGCAGGGTGCGCCCGATGACCAGCCAGGACGCGCCGGCCAGGAGCACCAGCAGCAGCGGGGTCCCGATCAGCAGCACGTGCGCGGCGGCCTTGGTGCTGGCCTGCACCTCGGCGACCGAGCGGGCCGCGATCACGGTGATCCCGTCGTCGGCGCTGAGCACCGTCACCCGGAGCACGCCGGGGATGCCGTACGGGCGGCCGTCCAGGTAGCGGGCCTTGCCCGCGACGACCACCTCGGCCCGGTCGGCGGCCTTCAGCAACGGGACCAGGCGGTCGGTTCCCGCGGTCGCCGCCAGGATGCGGCCGTCCGGCCCGACCACCTGCACCACGGTGGTGTCGGTGGTGGCGATCGGGCCGTCCAGCCGGTGGGCGTCGGCCAGCGCCACCACCTCGCGGGCCCGCTGGTGGATGCCCTCGTCGATGGTGGACACCAGGGCCCGCCGGAGCACGTCCACGAAGACGTACGCCGACAGCGCCAGACCGAGGGCGAGCACCGCCGCGGCGGCCGCAGTCAGCCGGACCCGGAGCGAGCGCCGCCGCCACCACCCCGCGGGGCCGCCGCGCGGCTCAGCCGCCATCGCTGACCAGCCGGTAACCGGCGCCCCGTACGGTCTGCACGGCGCCACGCCCGAACGGGGTGTCGATCTTGCGCCGCAGGTAGCCGACGTACACCTCGACCACGTTGGGGTCGGTGTCGTAGGTGTCCCAGACGTGTTCCAGGATCTCGGCCTTGGAGACCACCTCGTCGTGGCGGCGCATCAGGTATTCCAGCAGCGCGAACTCGCGGGGGGTGAGGTCGATCGGCGTGTCGGCCCGGGCGACCTGCCGGCGCGCGGGGTCCAGGGTGAGGTCCCCGGCCCGCAGCACGCTGGGCCGCCGTCCGCCGCCCCGGCGCAGCAGGGCCCGGAGCCTGGCCACCAGCACCACGTACGAGAAGGGTTTGGTGAGGTAGTCGTCGGCGCCCAGGTCGAGGCCGTCGGCCTGGTCGTACTCGCCGTCCTTGGCGGAGAGCATCAGGATCGGCACCCAGTTCTCCGCGGCGCGCAGGCGTTTGCAGACGTTGTAGCCGGACAGCCGGGGCAGCATGATGTCCAGCACCACCACGTCGTAGTCGCCGACCTGTGCCAGGTGCAGCCCCTCCTCGCCGTCGTGGGCCAGATCCACGGCGAATCCCTCGGCCCGCAGCCCGCGCTGGAGCGCCGCCGCCATCCGCCGCTCGTCTTCCACCACCAGTACCCGCATGGCCCCCATTCTGGGTGCAACCTGCTGAGATCTGGCTGAGAGCGGGGCCGGCCCCCCGGGCAGAGGGGCCAGGAGGGCCGGCCCGGAGGTCAGTCCGCGCAGACCGCGAAGACGCTGATGCCGACGCCGTTGGCGCCGATCTGGCGGCCGATGCCGATCCAGCCCCGCCCGTCGTCGGTGGGGAAGGAGCCGACCAGCACCGCGTTCGGGCCCTGGGCCTCCGCGCCGCCCCCGAGGACGCGCTTGGCGCCGGGGCAGAAGAGCGTGCGGCGCTCGAAGTTGCCGACGTTGGCGTTGGGGAGCTTGATCAGCTGGTAGCCGGGGGGCAGCGCGCCCTGCGCGACCGCGGGGACGTCGCGGGTCTGGGCGTTGGCCACCGCCGCGATACCGGCCCCGGCGGACAGCACGGTCAGGGCGGTGAGGGCGAGGACCGTCGACTTCTTCACCTGAATCGTTCTCCTTCTGATCGGCTTCCCGGAGCCCGGAAGGCAACGGGGTTGCTAGCGGAGAGTATTTAAGCGATTACTCTCCGTGTCGATATTGCTCAGCAACTGTGACCCCAAGTTGGTGATCAGTTCGGCTGAGAACGATCTCAGGCGCTCTCAGCGGTGGCACAGGTCCGACTGCGCAAGGTGGGACGGTATCCATCAGATTGGAGAAGTGAGATGCCCAAGAGAGCACGCGCCGTGAGGTGGGGGGTTCCGGTGGCCGCGGTCGCCGTGGTCGCGGTGGCCGTCGGCTCCGGGCCGGTGATCGCCGCGGTGCAGGGGGACCCGGTGTTGCCGGAGCGCACGGCCGAGCAGCTGCTGGCCGACGTGACCGCCCGGTGGGGTTCCGGCACGCTGCCGCCGATGTCCGGCACCATCATCGAGACCGCCTCGCTCGGCGTGCCGGGCCTGTCGGCCCTGGCCGGGGAGAGCACCGCCTCGCCGCTGTCCCTGCTCGCCGGTTCGCACCAGGTCAAGATCTGGTACGGCGCCGAGGACCGGCTCAGGCTCGCGCTGCCCGGCCCGATGAGCGAGCACGACCTCATCGTCAACGGTGAGCAGACCTGGTGGTGGGACAGCGCGGCCAACACCGCCGTACGGTTCCGCACGCCGGCCGAACCGGCGCCCACCCCGCTGCCGACCGTGATCACCCCGCAGGACGCGGCCGAACGGGCGCTGGCCGCGGCCGGCGACTCCACCGGCGTCACCGTGGGCAACGACGCCACCGTGGCCGGCCGGGCCGCCTACGAGCTGGTGCTCACCCCGAAGGCGGCCACCTCCCTGATCAGGGACGTCCGGCTGGCCGTGGACGGCGAGACCCTGATCCCGCTCCGCGTCCAGCTGTACGCCAAGGGCGCGGCAGAACCCGCCTTCGAGGTCGGCTTCGACTCGGTCACCTTCTCCCGCCCGGCCCCGGAGAACTTCGACTTCACCCCGCCCCCTGGCGCCACGGTGAAGGACGGCGAGATCCCCGCCCTCCCCAGGGAGCGCGTCGCCGCCGCCGCGAAGGACGAGGAGGTCAAGGTCGTCGGCTCCGGCTGGTCGGCGGTGGTGGTGGCGCCCTTCGACGCCGCCCAGCTGCCCGAGGCCGCCACGACCGTGCTGAGCTCGGCCACCCCGGTCAGCGGGGACTGGGGCAGCGGGCGGCTGATCCGGACCAAGGTGGTGTCGGTGCTGCTCACCGACGACGGCCGCGTCCTGGCGGGGGCGGTCACGCCGGAGGCGCTCTACCAGGCGGCGGGCACCCGGTGACGATCACCACGACCTCGGCGGGGGACGCGCGCACGGCGTCCCCCGCCGAGGGGGCCGCCATCCTCACCCGGGGCCTCACCAAACGCTTCCGCGGCGGGCAGCTCGCCGTGGACGGCCTCGACCTCACCGTGCCCCGGGGAGCGATCTTCGGATTCCTCGGGCCCAACGGCTCGGGGAAGACCACCACCATCCGCATGCTGCTCGGCCTGATCACCCCCACCGCCGGGACCAGCACGCTGCTGGGGGCCGGCTCGCCCGCCGAGGCGCTGCCCCGGGTGGGCGCGCTGGTGGAGGGCCCGGCCTTCTACCCGTACCTGTCGGGGGCGGCCAACCTGCGCCGGTTCGACGCGGCCGACCCCGGGGCGCGGGCCGGGACCGCCGAGGGCAGGGTGGCCGAGGCGCTGGACCGGGTCGGGCTGGCGGCGGCGGCCCGCAAGCGCTACCGGGCCTATTCGCTGGGCATGCGGCAGCGGCTGGCCATCGCGGCCACCCTGCTCGGGCCGCGCGAGCTGCTGGTGCTGGACGAGCCCACCAACGGGCTCGACCCCCAGGGCACCAGGGAGGTCCGTACGCTGATCAAGGAGATCGCGGCGGGCGGCACCACCGTGTTCGTCTCCTCGCACCTGCTCGCCGAGGTGGAGCAGATGTGCACGCACGCCGGGGTGATGCGGGCCGGGCGGCTGGTCGCCCAGGGCACGCTGGGCGAGCTGCGCGCCGAGGCGGTGCCCCGGGTCCGGGTGGAGACGCCTGACGTGACGGAGACGGTCGCCGTGCTGACCCGGCTGGGGCTGGGCGAACCGAGTGGCGGGGCGGGGGAGGTCTTCGCCGACCTGGGCGGGGTGGCGCCGGAGCGGGTGGTGGCCGCGCTGGTCGGAGACGGGGTCGCGGTGCGGGGGTTCCAGGTGCTGCGGCCGAGCCTGGAAGAGGTGTTCGTGGGATTGACGGGGGAGGGGTTCGATGTCGAGGCGTGATCCGCTCCGGCTGCTCCGCTCGGAGGTGGGGCTGACCTTCCGGCGGCC
Organism: Acrocarpospora catenulata; assembly: GCF_018476525.1. Classification (GTDB taxonomy): domain Bacteria; phylum Actinomycetota; class Actinomycetes; order Streptosporangiales; family Streptosporangiaceae; genus Acrocarpospora; species Acrocarpospora catenulata. Next base: position 27,815 of record NZ_JAHCST010000083.1, on the reverse strand, counting down.
TAGGAACCTGGCGCTGCTCGGGGTGCTGGCCGTGGTCCCGGTGCTGGTCGGGGTCGGGCTGCGGATCGCCGGCGACGGAGCGGAGGGGCCGCAGGCGTTCCTGTCGCAGGTGGCGGGGAACGGGGTGGTGCTCACCTTCGCGGCGTTCTTCGTGATGGTGCCGCTGATCCTGCCGCTGGCGGTGGCCGTGGTGGCGGGGGACGCGATCGCGGGGGAGGCGAACCTGGGCACCCTGCGGTACCTGCTCACCGCCCCGGCGGGCCGTACCCACCTGCTCGCCGTCAAGTACGGAAATATCGTGATATTTGCGTTTACGGCCTGCTTGGTGGTGGCGGTGGCGGGGCTGGCCGCCGGGTTCGCGCTCTTCCCGGTCGGGCCGGTGACGCTGCTGTCGGGCACCACGGTCCCGTTGGCCGACGGGCTGCTGCGGATCGGGCTTGTCGCGCTCTACACCGCCGCGGGGATGGCCGCGCTGGGAGCTCTCGCGCTGGCCGTCTCCACGCTCACCGAGGCGCCCATCGGGGCGATCGCCGCCACCGTGGTGCTGCTGGTGGTGGCCCAGGTGCTCCAGGCCATTCCGGCGTTGTCCGCCATCAAGCCGTACCTGCTCACCTCCTGGTGGAACGTCGCCGACGGCGCGCTCCGCGATCCGATCGGCTTCGACCGGATGGGGGAGGGACTGCTGGCCTACCTGGCGTACGTGGTGATTTTCGGCTCGATCGCCTGGGCCAGGTTCACCGGCAAGGACGTCACCGCCTGACGGACCGTGGCCGCATGGGGGCGGCCACGGCCCGGGGCGTCACACTCAGGCGGCCGGGCGGCGGCGCAGCGCGAGGACCGCCACCGCGACCCCGGCGATGCCGACCGCGATGCCGATGCCGCCGATCAGGCGGGCGGTGCCGTCCGAGGCGGCGGCGGGCGCCGCCGTGCTGGTGTCGGCGACCGGGACCACGCTCGGCGCCGCCGAGTGCTCGGCGGCGGGGGAGGGAGCGGCGGCGCCGTGGGTGTCGTCACCGGTCGGGGCGACCAGCTTCAGCGTGGGGGCGGGGTGCTCGGCCTCGCTGCCGTCCGCCTTCGGCTCGTCGGCCCACTTGACCACCTCGCCGCTGGAGTAGGTCTGGGTGGCCGGGAAGACCAGTTGGTCCACGTTGTCGGGCATGAAGCCCATGGAGACCTCGAACTCCTGGAACTGGCCGGGCTCCACCTTGCCGCCGGACCAGATGATCTTCGTGACCGCCTCGCTGATCTCGCCGTACTTGGTCTGCACCGGCGGGTCGATCTTGCCCTCGGTGACCTTGACGTCCCAGCCGGGCACCGGGCGGACCGAGACGAACGCGAGCGGGTGGTCGGTCGGCAGCTCGACCTCGACCTTGGTGGTCGAGGCGTCGTCGCGCTCGTTGGGCACCCGGAAGGCGACCTTGGTGAAGCCGCCCTTCTCCGCGGTCTTGGGGTTGACGGTGACGTGCGCGAGGGCGGGCAAGGCCAGGCCGAGGGTGAGCGCGGTGACCCCGGCGGTGACGGCCAGGGCGCGACGAAGGATGGACATGCGTACTCCACTGAATGAAAAGAACATGGGGGGCTGGCGGACCGACACGGCCCGCTTTCAATGAGAAAGTCGTGATCAAGACAGCCGCAACAGTGAGTGGCCTGGTCGGAGGCCATGTGGCTGTCTATGGGACGGGTTTCTCATTGAGCAGGGAAATTTCGGGACCTGGTCCCGACGGTGTGGTTCAGGCGGGTAGTGGAGGACCCCGTCTGACCAGCGTGTGCCGGAGTTGGCCGCGTCGCGGACGCGGTGCCTGCTCGGCGCGTACCGGAACGACCGGCGCCAGGACCAGCGGGGCGGTCGCGTCCAGCAGCCGGACGAGACCGCGGGCGGCGGCGCCCACCCGGCGCAGCAGCGCCCAGAGCGCGTTCTCTCCCCGGGCCAGCCACCAGGCGGTGACCAGGCTCGCGGTGAGGTGCGCGAGCAGCATGCCGATCGTGATCCCCAGGCCCTGCCCGTGATGCCCACCGGAGGCGGTGAGCCCGATGCCGAGCACGGCCTTGACGGTCGCGCCGTGGTTGAAAAGTTCGTGCAGCCCGGCCTGGGCCGCCAGCAGCAGCCCCGCGATCAGCGCGGGGGAGCGCTCCCGCCCGGCCAGCGCGGCGGCGGAGCCGAAGACGGCCAGTCCGGCGACGGTCAGCCCCCAGGTGGTGGGCCCGTCCCCACCGGCCAGCCGGTGCCCCAGCGCCGCGAGCAGCACGCAAACCGTGGCGAAAGCCGCAGATCTCACCAGACGGAACGGCAGATCGGCCGGCTCGTCGGGCCTGTCGTGCGGATGGGGGGACACGGTTGGTCATCTTCTCACGCACCGGGCACGGTGTTGGAGAGCAGGGAAAAGATCTTTCTCGTCAAGGCGCGTGCCTTTTCAGAAGGTTTGTCGCTAATGTGGCCGACGCGAACGCTCCTCCGGGCGTTCCCGGACGAGGTGGTGGACATGCGGCACATCTTCGGGCTGCTGGTGGGCGTCATCGTCGCCGCTGCCCTGCTGTTCGGGGGTGGCTGGGCCACCCGGGAGTCCAACCGGGGCATGACCGAGAACATCGACCCGAGCCGGGACACCCGGATGCTGATCGCCCTCGGCATCATGCTCGTGCTCGGCCTGCTGGTCGGCCTGGTGCTCTCCGGCCGGATCTCCCCGGTCGCCACCTTCATCCCGTCCATGGTCCTGCTGGCCTGGACGGTGGTGTACGCGCTGGACGTCAGCCGCGCCGCCGAACTGGCCCCCGCCGGCGCCTCGGTCCAGAAGGAGATCGCCGAGGCGGGCCAGGGCATGCTCACCCTGCTCGGCAACGGCGTCTACGGCCTGCTGGGCATCGCCCTGTTCGTCCCCGTGCTCATGCCGTCTCGTTGGTCGGGCCCGGCCCGCGACGAGGACGACGAGTATGAGGAGACCCAGCCGGAGTACTACTGAGCGGACCCTGACGTGGCGGCGCCCAGCAGCTGGGGCGCCGAGGGAAAGGGGATCCCGGTGTCCGCCGTGCCCAGCCGCTTGACCCTGCCGATCGTGAACCCGGCGGCCTCGATGGCCGCGGCGGTGTCCCTGCCGCAGTGGCACCCGCCGACGAGCAGCGGGAACACCGTGGCGTCCAGCACCCGCTGAACCCGCCGCCGGCCCGCGCTCTCGGCCCGTACGTGTTCAAGGAACCGCAGTTCACCCCCCGGACGCAGGACCCGGCGGAGCTCGGCGAGCGCCCCGGCCTGGTCGGTGACCGTGCACAGCACCAGGCAGGTGACCGCGGCGTCGAACGAGGCGTCCCCGGCGGGCAGGTCCTCGGCCACGCCGTCCACGACCTTGATCGAGACAGCCGCCCGGGCGGCGCTCGCCTCCGCCAGGGAACGCAGCAGGGGCTCTGGCTCGACGGCCAGGACCTCCGTGACCGCCGGCGGGTAGTGCGGGAAGTTGAGCCCGTTACCCGCGCCCACCTCCACCACCCGCCCGGACAGCCCCGCCAGCAGGGCCCGGCGGTGCGGGGCCAGGCTGCGTTCCAGCGCCGGGCTGACCCGCGCGTAATACCGGGCGTACCGAGGATGCCCACGACCCATCGGAGAACTCCTTTACCGTGACTTCGCTTCGAAGCTACGGCGTGCCAGGCGCGGGCGCGTGTGCTAGCGGTCGGCCAGCCGGTAGACGAAGCGCAGCCCGGACCAGGTGGTGTCGACAGCGCATACCTTGTTGTCGACGAGTCTCCTGGCCAGTCCGTAGTCGCGGACCGGGTTCTCGGTGAGGTCGGTGGGGACGCCGCTGGACTTCTTCGGCCAGCAGACCCAGAGGCCGCCGTTCCTGGCCAGCCTGGCCGCCGCGCCGGGGAAGCCCTCGTGCAGCACGGCCAGATCGGGGCAGAAGAGCAGGATCACGTCGTACGGCTCGGGAGCGCCGTCGTCGGCGTGGTCGCCGTCGACGCCCTGGTCGGCGAGGGTCGCGGGGGCGCCGAGCAGCAGCACCCGGTGGCCGGGCTTGATGCCCAGCTTCCGCGGCAGCGGGGTGCCCGAGTAACCGGCCAAGTCACGCTCCTATTTCCGATTTGTAACACGGCTGTAAGCCATGGGTTACCTACCCCACGGTAGATATGACTGTTTGTGGGGAAATGTCCTATTAGGGAGGTCTGCATGGACGACATCAACGTTGACGTACGCCCCACGTACCCCGTCAGCTGGCAGGCCGCCGCGTGTAACGGGCTGTTGCGCGGCACGATGAAGCCTATTTCCTCGGTCTTGTTGCGCCACAGCATGAGCCTGGTGGTGGCCCAGCGCCTGATCGCCTTCGGCGGCCGGGTCCCGGGCCTGTTGCCGGGCATGATGCCGACCGGCACCACCATCACCCCTGATGACCTGGGGGGTTGCCCCGGCGAGTGGGTGCGTGGCGGGGAGGAGTTGGACGAGGGCAAAGTCGTGCTTTACCTGCACGGTGGTGGCTACTTCATCGGCTCCCCGGTGACCCACCGGCCGATCACCTGGCGACTGTCCATGGTGACCCGCCGTCCGGTGCTGGCCCTCGACTACCGCCAGGGACCCGTCAACACCCTGGCCGACTCGCTGGCCGACTCGCTCGCCGCCTACCGGGCGCTGCTGGAGCGTGGCCACGAGCCGGAGGGCATCATCCTGGCCGGTGACTCCGCCGGCGGCCACCTCACCCTCGCCACCCTGCTCTCCCTCCGGGACGCCGGTCTCCCGCTGCCCGCCGCCGGCATCTGCCTGTCCCCGTGGACCGACCTCAGCGACGTTCCCCGCAGCGCCAACCGCTGGGCCGACCCCATGCTCCCCGCCAGCCGGGTCGACTGGCTGGCCCGCCAGTGGACCGCCGGTCTCGACTCCACCGACCCCCTGGTCTCCCCCGTCTACGGCGACTACATCGGCATCCCGCCACTCATGATCGTCACCGGCTCCACCGAGGTCCTGCGCGCCGAGGCCTACCGGGTGGCCGAGCAGGCCCGCAAGGCCGACGTCCCCGTACGGTACGAGGAGTGGAATCGAATGCCCCACGTGTTCGCCCTGCTGGCCGACATCGTGCCCGAAGCCCGACTGGTCTTCGGGCATATTCGCGGCTTCGTCGAGGCCGTCGAGACCATGGAGTCAGACGCCGCCGCCGCGTGAGTGCTGTGACGGCTGTGGCCGCTGCGACCTGGGAATTCTTACCTTGAGGTGCCAGTGGCCTTACCTGTCATGCCGACTGTGACTAGTTACCTCCTTGGCGCGTTCCAACGCCGCACAGTTGGCCTATGGCGCGTGGAGCTGGGCTTCGGAGTGGCATGCCCCCCGGTGTGCGGCCGCTCTCCGTGGGGGACCCGGTCATCATTGGGCGGTACCTGCTGCTGGGGCGGTTGGGCACCGGTGGGATGGGTGTGGTCTATCTCGCGGAACATCCCGATGGCGGGCTGGTCGCGCTGAAGACGCCCCATGCGGTGCACCTGGCGGATCGGGTGCTGCGGGCGCGTTTTGAGGAAGAAGTGGCGTTTTCGCGGCGGGTTGTTCCCTTTTGCACCGCCGCGGTGCTGGAGCACGGGCTTGATCAGGATCGGCCCTTCCTGGTCACCGAGTACATCTCGGGGCCCGCGCTCTCCCAGGTGATCGCGGCCCGCGGGCCGCTCACCCCCGACCTGGCGTACGGCGTGGCCCTGGGCACGGCCGCCGCGCTGCTGGCCACGCACGAGGCGGGCCTGGTGCACCGGGACCTCAAGCCGGGGAACGTGCTGCTCTCGCCGCGCGGTCCCTTCGTGATCGACTTCGGCATCGCCAGGGACCTGGACGTGCTGGCCGCGCACACGCAGGCCGGGCAGGTGATGGGCAGCCCCGGGTGGGTCGCCCCGGAACGGCTCACCGGCGGCCACGCGCTGCCCTCCTCGGACATCTTCTCCTGGGGCTGCCTGGTCGCGTTCGCGGCCACGGGGCACCATCCGTTCGGGTCAGGGGAGCCCGAGGTGGTGATGCGCCGCATCCTGGTGGAGGAGCCCCGGGTGGCGGCGGTGCCCAAGCTGCTGTGGGACACGGTCTCCGCGGCGCTGCGCAAGGAGCCCACCGAGCGGCCCGACGCGGCGGAGCTGCTGGCCGCGCTGCTGGTGGCCGGGGGGATCGGGCTGGCCTCCGACAACCGGGTGGCGGTGGCCTCGGTGCTGGAGGAGATCTGGCAGCCGGTGCCGTACCCGCCCGAGCCGGCGCCGGTGGGGGAGTCCGTCGAGTTCGCGCCCGTGGACACGGGGAAGCGGCGGCGCCGGGCGCGTAAGCCGCTGGGGACCGCGCACGCGGGGTTCGCGGCGCTGGCCACCGTGTCCATCGCGGCGATGACGGTGATCGCGGCCGCGGAGGGCGGCGCGGCGCGGTTCGAGGGGGTGGCGGAGCCGCCGGCGGCCATCCCGCTGGTCATTCCCGAGGAGGACAGCACGCTGGTGCCCGGGGTGCTGGGCACCTCGCGGCCCATCGTGGACGGGCGGCCCACGGCCGGAGTGCAGGTCACCGTGACCGCGACCCGGACCGTTCCCCCGGCGGGGGAGACGCCGGACGACCCGTGGAGCTCGATGTTCCCCTCCCCGGCCCCGCCCACCGAGACCGGGCCGCCGCCGTCGAACACGGCGGCCCCCTCGGCGTCCCCGACCCGCAGTCCCATCCCGACGGGCGGTATCACCACCGAGCCCCAGTGGGGTGACGAGGAGTCCCCGCAGCCCTCCCCGTCCCCGTCGCCCAGCCCGTCCCCCTCGCCGTCCCCGTCGCCGTCACCGTGAGCGGGGCCTACCGGATGGCCTTCAGGTTGACGATGACGATCTTGCCGTTCAGCCCGTAGGCGTACATGTCGGTGTCGCCGCCCTGGAACGCCGTGGAGCTGAAGGTGCCGTCCTCGGCCGGGCGCAGGCCGAGGTCGGCGGTCTTGCCGGTTTCGAGGTCGACCATCACCTGGCCCATCATTCGCGATCCCGATGCCAGGTCGCTCTTCAGCTCGAGCAGGACGAAACGGTCGAGCGCGATGGCGGGCGGGCCCATGACGGACAGGTGGGGGATGACCTGGCGCTCCGGGTTGCCCCGGAGCTGGAGGACGGCCGCCTCCTCCGGTTCGTTCTGCTGGCCGACACAGCGGGTGAGACCGCAGCTCCACCAGGAGGATCGCTCGTCCTGACGGGAGACCACCCGCTTCTGGCCGTTGCTGTCCTCGACCTCCACCTTCTCCGGCTCCCGGACGTCGATCCCGGACTGACGGCGTTCGCCGGTCCTGAAGTTGAGCAACTCGCCGAAGGCGGGTTCGCCGCCGGCGGCGTACTCGTCGGGCCGGCCCAGCCACGGGTAGGCGTACAGGTGGTAGCCGTCGGTGCCGGGCACCCGCTGCGGCGCGCCGCCGTCGAGGGGGAGGCGCCAGAGGCCGCCGTCGCCTCCCTTGGACCAGTAGGCGGCGCCGTCGGCGACGGTCAGGTTGTAGATCGAGCCGCTCTCGCCGCGGCTGTCGTCGTCGACGGTGCCGAGGACCGTTGCCTGGCCGCCGGTGACCGGCGCGGACCAGATCTCGGCGATGTGCCGCCCCCCGTCGCGGCGGGCGGTCACCCAGAGGATGCGCCCCTCCCCGGTGGTGAAGTGGGAGGCGTACATGGTGGTCTTGGGCAGGGTGGGCACCCTGACCAGTTCCCTGGTCTCGCCGGTGGCCAGGTCGTAGGAGGCGAGCATGTCGGCCTTCTCGAAGCTCGCCTCGGTGTTGACGAGCAGCTTGCCGTCGTCGAGGAAGAGCAGCGCGTGGAACTTCTTGCCGTTGGGGAGCCGGTTCGGGATCTCCCGGACCGCGTCCGGCCAGACCTCCGCGAGGGGCGGGGGGTACTCCACCTCGGGCGAGCGCGACGGCCCGGCGGTGGCCGACGGCGGCCGGGCGGTGATCGTGCCGTCTCCCCCGGGCGTACCCGGGGCGAAGAGGACGGCGGCCGTCACGGTCGCGGCGGCGGTGGCCGCGGCGGCCAGAGGGTAGACGAAGCGGAAGCGCCGCCGGGGGGCGGTCAGCTCCGGGGGAGCGGGCGGCAGCTGCCGGGCGGCGGTGCGGAGCGTGCGCCGGAGCCGTTCTTCGAGGTCGTTCATCGCGGGCTCCCGGAAGGCTGGAGGGTGCGGAGCTTGTCGAGGCCGCGGGCGGCCTGGCTGCGGACCGTGCCCCGGGAGATGCCCATGATGTCGGCGATCGCGGCGTCGGAGAGGTCCTCGTAGTAGCGCAGCACCAGGACGGTGCGCTGCTTCTTGGGCAGGGTGGCCAGGCTCGCCCACAGGTCGCCGTCCTCGGGGGAGTCGAAGACGGGCCGGTCCGGCGGGTTCCAGGTCAGTTGCTCGCGGCGGCGTAATCGCCAGGCGTTGACGTGCAGGCGGGCCATCGTGGTCCGCGCGTACGCCTCAGGGTCGCTCTTGCGCCGGACGCGAGGCCAGGCCGCGCGGAGCCGTACCAGGGCCTCCTGGGTCAGGTCGGCGGCGTCGTGCGGGTTGCCGGTCAGGACGTAGCCGAACCGGAGCAGCGCGTCCGCACGGTCCCGGGCGAACCTCGCGTAGTCGTCGTCTTCTTCCACACCGTCTGGACGGTTCGGCATGGCGAACTGTTGCATCCATGACATTGGCCCCGCCACATCAGCCGTCAGGTCCCTGGGGGTGACCTGCGGTGTGGCGGGGCCAATGGGCTTGGCGGCCGTCGGGATCAGTCGTGGAACTGGGCCTCCTCGGTGGAGCCGCGCAGCGCGGTGGTCGAGGACTCGGGGGCGATGGCCGTGCTGACCAGGTCGAAGTAGCCGGTGCCGACCTCACGCTGGTGGCGCGTGGCGGTGTAGCCGCGGCGCTCGGCGGCGAACTCGCGCTCCTGGAGGTCGACGTAGGCGGTCATGCCCTCGTCGGCGAAGCCCCTGGCCAGGTCGAACATGGCGTAGTTGAGCGAGTGGAAGCCGGCCAGCGTGATGAACTGGAACTTGTACCCCATGTGCCCGAGCTCCCGCTGGAACTTGGCGATGGTGGAGTCGTCCAGGTGCCGCTTCCAGTTGAAGGACGGGGAGCAGTTGTAGGCGAGCATCTGGTCCGGGTACTCGGCCTTGATCGCCTCGGCGAACTCGCGGGCCACGTCCAGGTCGGGGGTGGCGGTCTCCATCCAGAGCAGGTCGGAGTACGGCGCGTACGCCAGGCCGCGCGCCACGCACGCGTCCACCCCGTTGCGCACCCGGTAGAAGCCCTCCGCGGTCCGCTCACCGGTGGTGAACGGCTGGTCGCGGGGGTCGACGTCGCTGGTGAGCAGGGTCGCCGCCTGGGCGTCGGTGCGGGCCACGACCAGCGTGGACACCCCGCAGACGTCGGCGGCCAGCCGGGCCGCGTTGAGGGTCTTGATGTGCTGGCCGGTCGGGATCAGGACCTTCCCGCCGAGGTGCCCGCACTTCTTCTCGGAGGCCAGCTGGTCCTCCCAGTGCACGCCCGCGGCCCCTGCCACGATCATGCCCTTCATCAGCTCGAACGCGTTGAGCACGCCACCGAACCCGGCCTCGGCGTCGGCCACGATCGGGGCCAGCCAGTGCGGGGGCGGCTCGCCGTTTCCGTCCTGGAACCCTTCGGCCCAGGTGATCTGGTCGGCGCGGAGCAGCGCGTTGTTGATCCGGCGCACCACGGCGGGGACCGAGTTGGCCGGGTAGAGGCTCTGGTCCGGGTAGGTCTGCCCGCCCAGGTTGGCGTCCGCCGCGACCTGCCAGCCGGACAGGTAGATCGCCTTGAGCCCCGCTCTGACCTGCTGCACCGCCTGGTTTCCGGTCAGCGCGCCAAGCGAGTGCACGTAGTCCTCGGTGTGCAGAAGGTCCCAGAGCCGCTTGGCGCCGAGGCGGGCCAGCGTGTACTGCTCCTGCACGGAGCCGCGCAGTTTCACCACGTCCTCGGCCTGGTAGGACCGCTCCACCCCGGCCCAGCGCGGGTTGGTCTCCCAGTCATGCCGGAGTTGGGCGGCCTCGGCTTTGAGGCGTTCCACCATCATCTCCACTCACTCCCTTGTTGCCGGCCCGGTTGGGTGCACATCCCGTTCGGCGGGCCTCGTCGTCACCTGGGTGCTTGTTTTGAGTTTGTGTCGACGTCAAGAGATCCAGCAAGGCGAGGTTGCTCGAAATATGCTCAAATTTTCTTGTCTCACAAGACTGTCTGGTATTCAGCGAAGAAGAAACGGCAACTTTTCTCTGTGGACTAGACCAATTGTTGTGAGCCAGGTCACTCCAAGCTGCCAGATTTGTCCGGATATAAGGGGTTTTACCCGGCCCGGTGGCGCGTACCGTCGCGCGTTGTGTGGAGTCGCTCACACTAGGGTGGAAGAAGGCGTGAAATTCTGCCTAGGATCGATGCATGCCCTCCTTGACCGGCGAAGAACCGCTGTCTTTGACGCAGGAGCTCGATCTGCTCGCCTTCGGCCAGCGGCTCAAACACCTGCGGCGGCAGCGCGGGCTGACCCTGTCCGAGCTCGGCGAGCGGGTCGGCCGCGCGCCCAGTCAGCTCTCACTGCTGGAGAACGGCAAGCGCGAGCCGAAGCTGTCGCTGCTGAAGTCGCTGGCCGGCGCGCTGAACGTGCAGGTCGAGGAGCTGCTCAGGCGGCAGGCGCCGAACCGGCGGGCCCAGTTGGAGATCGCCCTGGAGGAGGCCCAGCGCGACCCGCTGTACGCCTCACTCGGGCTGACCAAGCTGAAGGTCTCCGCCAAGATCACCAATGACGTGCTTGAGCACATCCTCGGCCTGTACGAGGAGCTCAAGGCCCGGCAGGCCAAGGGCACCGCCACCCCGGAGGAGGCTCGCGCCGCCAACGCCGAGCTCCGCCGCAGGCAGCGGGAGCTGGGCAACTACTTCGAGGAGATCGAGCGCGCCGCCGCCGAGGCGCTGGCCGCCGTCGGGTACCGTACGGGCGCGCTCTCGCAGAGCACCGTGCAGGCGCTGGTGACGCACTTCGGGTTCACCGTGCACACCGCGCCCGACCTGCCGAGATCCGCCCGCTCAGTGACCGATCTCCGCAACCGCCGCATCTACCTCAAACGCGAGCACCTCGGGATGCACACCCCGCGGACCATCCTGCTCCAGACCATCGGGCACTTCGCCCTCGGCCACCACAAACCCCGCGACTTCGCCGACTTCCTCCGCCAGCGGGTGGAGGCCAACTACTTCGCCGCCGCCGTGCTGGTGCCGGAGGCCGCGGCGGTGCCGTACCTGCTGGAGGCCAAGCGGGACCGGGCGCTGTCGGTGGAGGACCTGCGGGACGTCTTCGCCGTCTCCTACGAGATGGCCGCCCACCGGTTCACCAACTTGGCCACCCACCACCTGGACCTGGTCTGCCACTTCGTCCGCAACGACGCCGGGGGCATCATCTACAAGGCGTACGAGAACGACGGGATCGTCTTCCCCGCCGACGAGCAGGGGGCCATCGAGGGGCAGCGGCTCTGCCGGCAGTGGTCGGGGCGGCGGGTCTTCCAGTCCGGGGACCGGGACTCCCCGTACCACCAGTATTCGGACTCCCCGGTCGGCACCCACTTCTGCGTCGCGCACGTGGACCTGTCCCAGGCGAAGGACTTCGCGATCACCCTGGGCGTGCCGTTCCGCGAGTCCCGCTGGTTCCGCGGCCGCGAGACCACGGTACGGACCAAGTCCAACTGCCCGAACGGCGAATGCTGCCGCCGCCCGCCGACCGAGCTGACGCAACGCTGGGAGGGCTACGCCTGGCCGTCCGCCCGCGCGAACTCACACGTGCTGGCCGCCCTGCCGCCCGGTTCCTTCCCCGGCGTGGACGAGGCCGACGTCTACGCCTTCCTGGAACGCCACGCCGCGGCGGGCTGAGCCCGGCGCCCGGTCCGGAAGCGGAACGGGCGCAACCGCGAGGTGACCAGCCGGATCCCGGCCAGCGAGAGCAGGAACGAGGCGCAGACCAGCCCGAACATGATCACGGCGAAGACGGCCCCGTGGTGGTTGAGCACCTTCTCCACCTCCACGCCGGTGGCCCGGGCCAGCAGCACCTTGACCACCTCCTGCAGGCTCAGCACCATGGCCGCCGCGCCGACCGCCGCCCCGACCAGGCCGCCCGTCCACTCCGAGAGGGTGTCCATCCGCTGCTGGAACCAGGCCAGGTTCTGGCGCACCTGGGTTTCCAGGCCGGTCAGGTCCCGGACGCGTACGTCGTCCAGGTTGTGGCGGAGCAGCGGGGCCAGCAACTGGCCGATCCGGGAGTCGAGCACGTAGTCGTCGCTGGTGCTGGCCACGATGTGCTGCCACCGCTCCACCTGCGCCCGGCTCACCGAGCGCCGTTCGGTGAGCACCCGCTGGGTGTCCCGCTGCACGCACATCAACGTGGTCCGGCGGAGCGCCAGGAACTCCATCAGCTGGGTACGGTCGGCGTCCACGGTGTCGTGGCAGGGATCGACCTGCCCGGTCGAGCTGAGCAGGAGCGCGCGGGACTCGCTGAGAAACCACCAGACGTCGGGGTCGAGCTGGTTGGAGCCCACGGGATTCGGGGGGATCGTCTGGTCGCCCGGATAGAGCAGGGCCTGGGCGACCGCCCGGGCGTGCCGGACGGGATCCTCGGTGACCAGGCGGTCCAGGCGGGGGAGCACCAGCTCGATCTGGGGTCCGAAGCTCACCGGGAAGGGGTAGGCGATCTCCCCGCGCGCGGCCATCTCGTGCAGGCGGTCGCAGCCCTTCATGCCCTCCACCGCCCAGGTGTGCAGGGGCGATCCCGTCCGACCCCTGACCCGTTCGGTGAGGTCGAGGTAGACCCAGTTCATCAGGCTGCGCACCCCGCCGGTGACCGGTCCGGGACTGTCGGGTACGTGCCAGGCGAGCGGGTAGTCGTACACCCAGAAGGCGCGGTCGAACTGGTGCAGGAGGTCGGCGCCGGCCGCGCGGGGGAGGGTGGCGTGCTGGGCGAGGAGGGTCGGGCGGATGACGACGAACCCGGACGCGTGGGCCAGGATGTGAATGGAGACCTTGCCGCTGACCGGCTGGTCGCCCTGGGGGAGCCGGAGCACGCCGTCGAAGGGGATGGGCGCCAGCCGTACCCTGGCGAAGTGGCCGAGGCGGCGGGACTGGAGGTCGTAGAAGGTGTTGGCGCTCACGTCGTACGGCTCGGCGTCCTGGCGCATGCCGGCGGCTAGGAGTTCCGGCGGGGGAATATCGGAGAGGACCCCCAGGTCGTAGCCTCGAAACCAGCTCACGGTCCAGACGGGGGGTAAAGGATCATAAATGATCACTTTCGCGATTCTAGCCCACGACGAGGCGGCGACCGTGGGAGACGCGGTGGCCCAGGCGCTGGCCGCCGCGCGTTCCGGCGACCGGGTTCTGGTCGTGGACAGTGGCTCCACCGACGACACCGCCTCGCGGGCGCTGGCCGCCGGCGCCGAGGTCGTCCCGGGACCGCTGGGCAAGGGCGCGGCGATGCGGCTCGCCGCCAAGAACACCGACACTCCCTGGATCTGCTATCTGGACGCGGATCTCATCGAGACCTCCGACAACATTCCGTCGCTGCTGCGGGAGGCGGCTCTGACCGGCCCGGCGGAGCTGGCGATGGTCGTCGGGGAGTTCCGCGATCCGCCGCCGGAGCCGGTTCTGGCCAACACCATCGCGCTTTACCCCACTTTGGTGAGGGTGCTCTTCCCCGAGGCGGACGGGCGGTTCGGGCGGCGTCCGTTGAGCGGGTTCCGCGTGGTCCGGCCGGATCTGGCCGAGGGCCTGCCGGATGATTTCGGGGCGGAGGCGTACCTGAACCTGACGGCGGCCGTCGCCCGGCGGCCCTTCCTCGTCACCCCGATCGGGGTCTACCGGCAGCGGTTCCGCTACAAACCAGGCATGGGACAGGAGATCGGGCGGGCGATCCTGGACGTCGCGGTCACCGCCGGGCGGCTGCACCCCGAGTACCGGCCCGCCTGGGACCAGTGGGTCGCCTCTCTCACCGAGACGATCGCCAGCTACCGTGGCCACGACAAAGATCGTGAGGCATTCGTCCGCCATCTGATGACCGCCGCCGCGGCGCCACTGCCGCCGGCCGGCCCCCGGGGAGGGACATGAAGCTGGGCGCCAGGACCTTCGACTTCGACCGTCAGGTGGCGGTGATGGCGATCATCAACCGGACGCCGGACTCCTTCCACGACCGCGGCCGCACCTTCGCCCTGGACAAGGCGGTGGACGCCGCGCTGGCCGCGGTCGCCGAGGGAGCCGACTGGCTGGACATCGGTGGCGTGCCGTTCGGGCCCGACGGCCCGCAGGTCAGCCCCGAGGAGGAGATCGACCGGGTGGCCCCGCTGATCACCGCCGTTCGCGCGGCCACCGACGCGGTCATCTCCGTCGACACCCACCGGGGTGTGGTGGCCCGGCACGCGCTCGCCGCCGGCGCCGACGTGGTCAACGACACCAGCGGGGTCAGCGACCCTGCATTGGCCGCCGCGGTGGCCGAGGCCGGGGCAGGCCTGGTGGTCACCCACAGCATCTCCGGCCCCCGGGTCCGCCACCCCCGCCCGACATATGACGACGTAACCGCCGAAGTCATATCATTTTTGCGAGCCCGGGTCGCGTGCGCGCTCGACGCGGGCGTCGCCGCCGACAAGATCATCATCGACCCCGGCCACGACCTCAACAAGAACACCCTGCACAGCCTCACCATCACCCGCCGCCTGTCCGAGCTCGCCGCCCTCGGCCACCCCCTCCTGGTGGCCCTGTCCAACAAGGACTTCATCGGCGAAACCCTCGACCGCCCGCAGCACGACCGCCTCCCCGGCTCGCTCGCCGCCGCCGTCTTCTGCATCCTGCAGGGCGCCCGGATCGTCCGAGTCCACGAGGTACGGGCGACCGTGGACGCCGTCCGGATGACCGAGGCCATGCTCGGCTGGCGCGACCCCGTACACCTCCGCCACAACATGTGATCGCCGACGCGCGAGGAAAGGCTGGCGATGAGCTTCAACCCCGAGCCGAGCGAGCACAACCGCGAGGTCCGCGACTGGGTCCACGAGTTCGCCCGGGACGTGGTCCGCCCCGCCGGCGCCGAGTGGGACGAGCGCGAGGAGACCCCGTGGCCGGTGCTCCAGGAGGCCGCCAAGATCGGTCTCTACTCGCTCGACTTCTTCGCCACCCAGTGGTTCGAGGAATCCGGCCTCGGGCTGCCCATCGCCTTCGAGGAACTCTTCTGGGGCGATGCCGGGATCGGCCTGTCCATCGCCGGGACCGGCCTGGCCGCCGCCGCGCTCTCCGCCGGAGGCACCCCGGAACAGGTGGGGGAGTGGCTGCCCGAGATGTTCGGCACGCCGTCCGACGTCAAGGTCGGCGCCTTCTGCGCCTCCGAGCCGGAGGCGGGCTCCGACATCGGCGCCATCCGGACCAAGGCCGTCCAGGAGCCGGGCGGCGACTGGCGGCTCAACGGCGTGAAAACCTGGGCCACCAACGGCGGCATCGCCGGCGTGCACCTGGTCGTGGCCTCCGTCGACCCGTCACTCGGCAGCCGCGGCCAGGCCACCTTCATCGTCCCGCCCGGCACCCCCGGGCTCTCCCAGGGCCAGAAGTTCCGCAAACACGGCATCCGCGCCTCCCACACCGCCGAGGTCGTCCTCGACGACGTACGGCTGCCCGCCGCCTGCCTGCTCGGCGGCCCCGAGAAACTGGAAGCCCGCCTGGACCGCGCCCGCTCCGGCCGGCGCACCGGCGAACAGGGCGCCCTGCGCACCTTCGAGACCACCCGCCCCATCGTCGCCTCGATGGCCGTCGGCATCGCCCGCGCCGCCTACGAGTACGCCCTCGACTACGCCCAGACCCGCACCCAGTTCGGCCGCAAGATCGCCGAAAACCAGGCGATCGCCTTCCTCCTGGCCGACATGGTCACCCGGGTGGACATCGCCCGCCTCCTCACCTGGCGCGCCGCCTGGATGGCCCGCAACGCCCGCCCCTTCGACACCGCCCAAGGCTCGATGAGCAAACTCACCGCCAGCGAAACCGCCGTCTGGGTCACCGAACAGGCCATCCAAATCCTCGGCGGCGCCGGCTACACCCGCGACCACCCCGTGGAACGCTTCCACCGCGACGCCAAAATCTTCACCATCTTCGAGGGCACCTCAGAGATCCAACGCTTGATCATCAGTCGCGCCATCACCGGCCTGCCAGTACGGTGACCTTTCTTGATACGCAGGTCAGCCCATATGGCCGAGATTGACGCCCGGAGGGTCACGCCGGTCGGCGTGTGAGGCCGAGGTGGTCGAGGTGGTAGGAGATCGCGGTTGTCGCGTTCTCGGCGGTGCGTTGGCCGAGCAGGACGGCGGTGCCGAGTCCTGCGGAGAGGGCGAGCAGGATGGCGGCCTCGGTGTGGGCGTCGCGGTGTGGGGGCAGGGTTCCGTCGCGCTGGGCGTGGCGGAGCTGGTCGGCGAGGAAGTGCTCCATGGTGTCGGGGGCGCGCAGGAAGGGCTGGGCGGCCAGTGCGGGGTCGGTGGCCGCGTGGACCGCGTAGGCGGTGTACACGAGGTGGAAGGTGCGGCTGTCCTGGTCGGTCGGGAGCGACTCGGTCAGCACGGCCTCGATGATCGTCCGGGGGTCGTCGGGGGCGTCGGTGTCGCGTACCCGGGTCTGGATCCGTTCGCGTTGGCGCCCGGCTAGGTGGTCGAGCGCGGCGAGCAGGAGTTTCTCCTTGGTTTCGAAGTAGTACTGCACCAGGCGCAGGGAGATGTTCGCCTCGGCCGCGACCGACCGCATGGTGACCGCGTGCAGGCCCTGGCTGCCGGCGACGCGGAGCAGCGCCTCCAGGATCTGGGTGTGCCGTGTATCGCGGTCGGCCAGTTTGGGCATCGCCTGTCCTCTGTGATCCCGGAAAAGTTTGGTACACGTGTATTATCGCTTTGATACGTCGGTATCAAAGATTTGGGAGGCGACGTGACCAGAACCAAGGTGGGGCGGTTCACCGGCGAGGAGGCGAAGCAAGAGTTTCTGCGGGCGTACGAGCAGGCCATGGAGCTGTGGCCCCGGCCGCGTTGGGAAACCGATGTCGAAACCAGCTTCGGCACCGTCCACGTGCACCGCTACGGAACCGGCGACGGCGATCCCGTCGTGTTGCTGCACGGCGCCGGCGCCAACGCCGCCACCTGGTACCCGCAGGTCGCCGCGCTGGGCGAGCGGCACCCGCTGATCGCGGTCGACACCATCGACGACCCCGGGCGGAGCGTGCAGCACACGGTGGTGGCCGACTCGGCCGACAACGCCCGGTGGGTGAACGAGGTGCTGGCCGGGCTCGACCTGCGCCGCGTTCACCTGGTCGGACTCTCCTACGGCGGCTGGCTGGCCCTCAACCAGGCCATCCACGGCCCCGAACGGCTCGCCTCCGTCATCCTGCTGGACCCGGGCGGCGTGAGCAGGGTGCCCGCGAAGTTCTTCCTCAACATGATCGCCGGAGCTCTGGCGATGCTTGCCCCGCGCCGGTTCCGTCCGCGGCTCGGACGGCTGCTGGCCAACGCCGCGCTCCTGTCACCCCCCGAGCTGATGAAGCCGATCATGATGGGGTATCGCACGTTCGGACCCACCCGCCCGCCGGCCCGGCCGTTCACCGACGAGGAACTGCGCGCGGTGTCCGTCCCCACATTCGCGCTGCTGGCCGGGCGCAGCGCACTGCTGGACGTCCCCGCCGCCCGGCGCAGGATCCAGGACCTCATCCCCGGCGCACAGGTCGACATCCTGCCCAAAGCCGGGCACGGACTCCCGTTAGAGGTCCCCGACCTGGTAAACCAGCACATCCTCCGCTTCATCGACGCCCAGACCCCGGACGCCCAGACCCCGGCGAACGAGCAACACCAGGTTGATCTCTGAGAGCTGCCTCGTTCCTGAGGCCGCGTCTGGGGGCGGGGTGGTTCCCGGAGCGTGACTTGACCGGTCCCCGGAGGGTATGGCCGGTCGGCGGCTTGGCGCGATGATTATGGTGTTCGTTGTCATCGCGCTCGTGGTGCGCCGCCGCCGGCCGTACCCGGGGCCGGGCTCAGCAGACCAGGGAGACCATGACCTGGACGGTGTCCTGACGGCTGTTGCCCGCACCGTCGGTGCCGATCAGCGTCAGGTCGTGGATGGCGTCGCCGCACCCGCCGAGCAGGCGGACCTGCGGGTTGGGACCGGTCCCGATCACTGTGCCGTTGTCCTTCCAGACGAGGGTGACGGCGCCGCCCTCCGGGTCGGTCGCGGTGGCGTTCAGGGTGATCTCGTGGAAGTACTGCCCGTTGGAGTTGCCGTTCACCCAGAGCTTGGCGCCGTTGGCCGGATTGGTGATCCGGACCTGGGGCGGCTGGTTGGCCGAGTCCGGGATGATCGAGACGGTGACCGTGTCGGAGCCGCACAGCCCGAACGTGTCGCACCCGCGTACCGTGACGGTGTGCTGGCCGGGGGTGGTGGCGAGCGGGACCACCGGGTTGTGGCCGGTGGCGAAGCTGTTCTGGCTGCCGTCGAGGTACCAGCGGACCGCGTTCTCCGGGAGTTGGCCGATGTCGTCCAGGCTGGTCGCGTGGAACGGGATCGGCTCGGTCCTGCCGAAGACGCCGCCGAGCGGTCCGGTGATCTTCATCGCGGGGGTCAGGTTCTGCACGGTCACGTTGATCTGGTCGGTGGCGACCTGCCCGCCGGGGAAGACGGCGGTGGCCCTGACCTGGAAGGTGCCCGGCGGCGGCGTCGCGGTGATCGACGTGCCCTGGCCGAGCACGGTGGTCCCGTTAAGGGTCCACGTCACCGTGGGGGTGCCGAGGCCGTCGTCGAAAACGTTGGCCTTGAACTGGGTGGGGGTCAGCGCCGAGATGGTCTGCCCGTCGTGCGGAGTGGTGATCCGCACAAGCGGGGGCAGCGCGTCGCGGACCGCGCTCAGCGCGTTGATGACGCGCCTGCCCACGGTGGCATCGCTGCTGGACCCGAGGTGGTTCATCACCAAAGAGTCCACCCGGTCCGCGCTCATGGTCGGGTCGGCGGCCCAGACGAGCGCCGCGACCCCCGCGGCGAACGGTGAGCTGAAACTGGTCCCATTGATCTTCCTGACCGTGCTCTGGTCGGGGAAGCCGGGGTCGGCGCCGTGCAGGAGCTGGTAGGGGGCGAAGATGTCGACGTCTTCGTCGCCGTGGTTGGAATTCGGGTGCCGGTTTCGGCTCTGGATGTCCAGTCCGCCCACGCAGCGTACGCCGCCGAACTCGCAGGGCGTGTGCCAGGCACTCTCCCAGCAGCCGATGAAGCACGTCACGGCGTCCACGTCCTCGCCGTCGTTCATCGCGCTGGCGTAGATCAGGACGCCGGACTCCCTGGCGTGCCGGAAATGGCTGTTGAGCACCAGTAGCGTCCACGCCATCGACCAGTGCACGGACATGCCCATGCTGAAGTTGATGATCTTGCTGCCCATCCACTTGGCGTTGTGCAGGCCGACCATCATGCCCTCCGTTGTGTAGGGGATGTAGACCAGGTTCAGGTGGGCGACCGGCCCCGCCGGCCCCGCCCCGCCGATGAAGTTGTCCGGCACGCCGGCGGCGGCGGTCGCCGCCTGGGTGCCGTGCCAGCGAGCTCCCGGGATCCCCGGAGTCCCGGGGTCGGTCGACGCCACCACGCTCACCATGTCCGGGTTGGCCGGCAGGTCGCCGTTGACCGCCGGGGCGAAGCCCTGGTCGACGATGCCCAGCTCCACGGTGTTGTCCAGCCGCCCGATCGAGTCGAGCACCGTCCACGCCTCGGCCACCCCGATCGCCTGCGCTCCGACGGAGGAGAGGTACGACCACTGGTAGGCGTCCCGGGTGTAGAGCGAGCTGCCGACGGTGAATCCGGGCACCCCGTGGCCGGCCTCGGTGGTCTTGCGGTCGGCGAAGTCCGTGGGCGCGTACACCCAGTTGACGCCGACCTCCAGCTTCTCGGTGGCCTCCGCGGCGGCCGCCGCCAGCAACCGGAGACCCTGCTCGCCGGAGACGGCGAGCGCGGTCGCCTTCCGCTGGTCGCCGTTGAGCGCGGCCAGGTGGTCGCCCAGCTTCTCCGGCTCCGCCCGCTCCGTGGTGATCCGAACCAGGTACGTCGGGGTGGGCCCCCCGTCGATCCGGTTCAGCACCTTGCCGTCCCAACGGGCGACGAACTTGTCGAGTTCGGCCTCGTCGTCGGTGGACAGCAGCAACTCGTCGGCGACGAACTCCGACCGCCGTCCCTCCTGGTCCACCAGCGCGGCGACCGGCCGCGTGGTGCCCTGCTCGCCGGGGAGCGGATCCCCGACCTTGATCTTGTCGGGGTCCGCGTAGACGGTGATCGGCCCCGCGCACCCCTTCTCGTCGGGCAGCACGGCCAGCACCCGTCCACGCAGCCGGGCCGCCTGCCGGGCGGCGTCGGTATAACTCACCTGGTCGGCGAAGGACTGTAGCGCCGTGGCCGCTTCGCACTCCTCCTCCTGTTCCACCGCCTTCACCGCCGTCTCCAGGTAGCCGTCGAGCTCCGCGCCGAAGTCCCTGGACGTCCGCAGCGCCTCGATGTCCCTGCTGATGGCCGGATCAGGCGCCGTCGCACCCGCCGACACGCCCGGCACGACGAGCATGCTGCCCATCAGTACCAGGCCTATCACTGTACGTAACACGATTTTCCTCCGTGATCGACTCACACCATCAGGGCGTGACGTCCAGTGACGTCCCGGGACATCCAGTTCCATCCCGTTCCATGCCGGGACATGGTTGACGGCAGCCGGGTCATGGAGAACAGCCGCTGCTGGGTCCCTCGCTTGGGATTGGTGCGGAGCGCGGCGTGAGCGTGGCCGGCCGGTGTTCGCCCGCGGTCAATGCTTCTGATGGAGGCGCGTCCATACGCGCAGGCAGAGCAGCGGGAGCGCGGCCAGCAGGACGACGGCCGGGCCGCCGTAGTCGTAGGCGGGGTCCAGGGAGGCAGGCGCGGTCAGTGAGCCGTGCAGCCAGGTCACACCGAAGGCGAGCCAGGCGAGGTCCAAGACGAAGTACGGGATCGATCCCGTGTTCACGGGAAGGTTCACGCGCGGGGTGCCCAGACTGAGGATGTACGTGACGCGGAGGACCCTCCGGACCAGTAACGCCATGAGCGCCAGGCCGCCGCAGAGGAAAAGGAGCGGGACAAGGCCGAACTCGCCGCGGATGATGGGGGCTGTCCCCGCCGCGAGAAAGAACGTGGCGAACATCTGAAACGTCAGGTCGATCAGCGACCCGGTCAGGTTGCCGAAGAACTCTTCCACCCTTGTCACCCGTACACGGTTCAGTTTCGATTCTCCTGTAGCCGCTAACACGGCACGTCGCCGAGCCCGATCCACCTTGGCACGGCCAGCGTTCGAGCAATACCGGCGGTTCCAGTTTGGTGGTCGTCGAGTATCAGGCGGGAGTGGCTTGCCCGCTCTTCGCTGCGGCGGCCCCGCGGCCTGCTGGGCGAACGGGGCCGCGGGGCCGAGCGGCTGCGGACAGGTTGGTGTTCGCTACTCCTGGATGACGTTGTCGCGTGGGCCGCCGTAGATGGGGTTCTTGTCGTAGCGCTTGTCGGTGACGAGCAGGCGGATCTCCCCTGGCTTGCGGATGGACTCCTCGGCCTCCCAGACGATCCAGTCGTCGCCGACGGGAGTGGTCTGTGTGCCGAGTTCGATGTAGCCGCCCGGGTTTCCCGGTGGGATCTCCAAGATGACGTAGGTAATCTTCAATCCACGTTGCCTGAGTTCGGGGAGGACCTCGCCGACGGTCTTCTCATCCACCCGAAGACCAGCGAGCGAGCGGCCCTTCGTGGTGGCCAGCTGGTAGTCGGACTCGTACACCTTCGGCTGGTGGCTGTCGTCGGGTACGAGGACGCATGGCGCGACCGGGTCGTTCATGAGGATGGTGCTGGTGCCCTCCTCTCCGATCGTCCAGACGAAGGTCTGGCCGGGCTCGAAGAGCTTGGTGTCGATCCGCATCTGCCAGCCGCCGGCGGACTCTTCGCCGGGAATGTTCTCCGGCACGGAGTACAGCCCGGCGGGGATGTCCTGGACGTAGGTCCCGCGCGGTTCCCGGCACCACATGCCCGGAGGGGCGTAATCGACGATGGCGGGGACGTCGAGCTCCTTCAACTGTTTCGACAGTCCTGCGGCGTCACGGAAATCCCGGACCTTGACGTACACGACGCCGTCGGAATTCTTGGTGACCGCGTAGGAAGGCGACACGCCGTTCTGTAGCAGGCTCGGGACCATCACGATGCCCGCGGCGAGCAGTCCCGCGCCCGCCAACCCGAGGACCAGCCGCCGGGGACGGTGTCTGCGGGGGCGAGCCACGGACGGGCCAGGCTCCTCAGCGGTGATCGAGGCCAGCAGGGTCCGCGCCCCCGCGTCGGAAGGGCGGCCTCCCGGCCGGCCCGGCTCCACCCGCGCCAACCTGCGCGTGATCGCGTCGATGTCGTCGATGTTCTTCACAGTTGCCTCTCCGCCGGGACCAACCGGCTTTCTGACGTGAAGCGGACGTCCGCCTCGGCGAGCGCGCGAGCAAAGCGCCTGCGGGCGCGGTGGAGTCTGATGCGTACGGCGTTGCGCGACAGACCGAGCACGGTGGCGACCTCCTGCCGGTCCAGGCCTTCCCAGGCGACCAGCGACAACAGCTCGCGATCGTCGTCCGACAAGGTCTGGAAGATCTGCGCGATCGCCTTCAGCTCAACCCCGCTGTCGGGTGAGGCTCCATACAGGTCGGCCATCTCGGCGTCGAGCTGCACACTGCGAGCCTGGCGGCGAAACTCGCCTCGATGGTGGTTGGCCAGCACCTTGCGTGCCACGCCGTACAGCCACAGCGTGGCTTCCTCCCCGTCCGGCAGCTCGCCTATCCGCCGCCAGGTGATGGCGAAGGTCTCCGCCACCACGTCCGCCGCGTCCTGCGGCGACGCGCAGCGGCGTGCCGCGTACGCCGTGATCTGGCCATATGTTTCCCGATAGACGACCTCGAATCTGGCCTGCGCGTTATCCACGGGCCATTCCCGTGCCCGATCTCCTCGGCATCCCCATGCTCGTCTCCTGGATAGTGCGACCTACGGACACCTGTGCCTATGTAAGGAGTCGAGCGATCATTTCTCGCCAGAGCAGAGAAATTTTGAGCATGCCGAATACCGATCCGGGCGTTCTGGGCGAGCACGCGGCCTCGCTTAGCCGCGCCGGAGCCGGAACTGTCGTTCCATGTGCGTCTTCCGAGGCCCCTGCTCCGTAAGCTCTGCCCGCTTCTGGATCGCGCCTTTGCCCGGGGGCATGCCGCCTACCTACCGGGCCCGCCAGCCGAACACCCGGACAGTGGCGGCAGCCTCCAAGATCGCGACGAGCTGGGCGCGGCTGTCGCCGTACTTGCTCGATTCTCGCGAAGGGTTGCCCGATTCTGCCTTCTTGGGGACGACGGGCAAACATGACTGCTGTGTCCGTTGTGTGTGGAGTTATGCTCCCGACAACCACGCGATCAGTCGTTTGCCTCGTCGTGAAGCCGAATTGGCTGTGGGAACCTCGGCGCGGCCAGTACGCGTCGGGTGGAACGGAACCGACGGCCGTGAGGTGCCCATGGCAAGCGTTGAACTCTTCGGACGCCGTGCCGACCTGGAACGGCTCGACGGCTTTCTCGACGACGTCCGGGGGCGTGGCGCGGCGTGGCTGATGTGGGGTGAGCCCGGTGTGGGCAAGTCCGCTCTCATGGCCGCCGCGGCGGAGCGTGCGACCGCCGCGGACCTGCGGGTGTTGCGGGCGTCCGGCTCGGAGTTCGAAGCCGACGTCAGTTACTCCTGCCTCAATCAGCTTCTCCTGCCGGTCCACGCGCAGATCGAACACCTCCCGCCAGGACTGGGGGCGGCGCTGTCGGTGGCGCTCGGGTTCGGCGTCGGCGCTCCGACAGACGCGCTGCTGGTCTGCAACGCGGCGCTCCTGCTCGTCAAAGAGGTCACCGCCGACGTGCCGCTCGTCCTCCTGGTGGACGACGTGCAGTGGATCGACCGGGCCAGCGCCGTCGTGCTGGGTTTCCTCGCCCGCCGCCTGGCAGGGGAACGGGCGGGCATGCTGGTCTCGGCCAGAACGGGGACGGCGAGCTTGCTGGACCCGCGGGGACTGACCGAGATGATCGTGCAGCCGTTGGGCGACGAGGCGGCCAGGCAGTTGGTCGAGGCCAGCTTTCCCGAGATGCCGACCCGGGTCCGGCAGCGGCTGCTCGACCTCGCCCAAGGCAATCCGCTGGCGTTGACGGAGCTGCCGTCCACCTTGCTGGGCGCGCTACGGCAGCCGGTGGCGCAACCCGAGGTGGTTCCGCTCAGCGACCGGCTCCAGGCGATGTTCGCCTCCCGGATCGCCGAGTTGCCGGAGCCGACCCGCAGGCTGCTGTTGCTGGCCACGTTCGAGGGCAGCGGTGACGTCCGGGTGCTCAGGGACGCCGCGGGGGACACGCTCGGTCTGGCGGACCTGGCCCCGGCCGAGCGCGCGCAACTGGTGCGCGTGGACGACGCCACGGCCCAGATCGCCTTCCGGCATCCGCTGATCCGGTCGGCGATCGTGGCCATGTCCACCCACGAGGAGCGCCGCAACGCGCACCTGGCCCTCGCCGGAGTGTTGGAAGGCAACCGGGAGCGTCGCGCGTGGCATCTCGCGGCGGCCGCCGTCGCTCCGGACGAGATGGTCGCGCAGTTGCTCGAAGAGTCGGCACATCGGGTGATGCTCCGTGGGGACGCCTTCTCCGCGATCACTGTTCTGATCCGCGCCGCCGAGCTGAGCGAGACGAGCGCGAGCCGGGGCCGACGGCTGGCCAAGGCGGCCTACATCGGCGCGGAGGCGAGCGGCGCGATCGACGACGCCAGGTCGCTGCTGATGGACGCCCGCCGGGCGGACCCGGACTCCGCGGGCTCCCTCCTGGCCGCCAACGCGGCCGCCTTCCTGATGCTCAACGGGGACGGTGACGTGAACACCGCGCACCGCCTCCTGGTGGGGGCCATCGAGACCGGCGACCACGGCTACCGCGCCG
The DNA here is from genome assembly GCF_018476525.1 of Acrocarpospora catenulata. Lineage (GTDB taxonomy): Bacteria > Actinomycetota > Actinomycetes > Streptosporangiales > Streptosporangiaceae > Acrocarpospora > Acrocarpospora catenulata. The sequence goes on along the minus strand of NZ_JAHCST010000083.1, from coordinate 2,876 downwards.
ACAACCCCGCGTTGATCGAGGCCATGCACACCTTGCTGTTGTTGTGCTGGTACGGCAGCGACCCGTCGTACTGGGAGGCGTTCGACCGGGCGCTGCGCAGGCTGGAGCCGCGGCCGCCCGACGTCCTCGCGCTGGCGGGCAGGACGTTCGCCGATCCGGTACGCACCGCGGCTTCGGCGCTGCCGACGATCGATGCGATCTTGCGCACGCTGCCGGAGGAGGAGGATCCCACGCGGATCATGCGGATCGGCACGGCGTCGGTCTATCTGGACCGTCTGGGCGACTGCCGTGAGTCCTGCTGGCGGCTGGTCCAGCAAGGACGCGATGGCGGGGCGCCGCGCCGGCACATCGGCGCCCTGATGCACCTGTGCCTGGACGACTATCTCGTCGGCCGGTGGGACGAGGCCGAGGAACTCGCCATCGAGGGGCACCGGGTCTGTGACACCAGCGGGTTCTCGTTCTTCGCCTGGTACTTCCTGTACAACAAGGCGCTCATCGCCGCCGGCCGGGGCCGGTTCGACGAGGCGTACGCGCTGGCCGACGAGATGACCCACTGGGCGCTGCCGCGCAGGGTGTCGGCCGCGGCGCTGTTCGCGCACCATCCACGGGCCCTGGCCGCACTGGGCGAGGGTGACTTCGAGGCCGCCCTGCGGCACGCCGCCGCGATGAGTCCGCCCGGTGTCCTGGCCTCGCACGTCCCGCACTGCACCTGGGTCATGTTCGACCTGGTCGAGGCGGCGGTGCGGGTCGGGCACACGGTTGAGGCCAGGGCGCACGTCGAGGCGATGCGGGAGGCCGGTGTGGGCGGGCTGTCGGCCAGGATGGCGTTGATCCAGGCGGGCGCGCAGGCGCTCGTCTTCGACGACGACGAGACGTCGGCGAGGCTAGAGGAACTGCTGGCCGCCCCCGCGACGGAACGGTGGTTGTTCGACGCCTCGCGGGTCAGGCTCGCGTTCGGCGAGAGGCTCCGCCGCGGCCGGTCGGCGTCCGAGGCACGCCGCCACCTGCTCGCGGCCCACGACGGATTCGCCGCCATGGCCGCGCGGCCCTGGCTGGAACGCACCCAGGGCGAGCTGCGCGCGAGCGGCTACCGGCAGGCCGACCTGCCGTCGGGCGGTCCTGCCGCCTTGACGGCGCAGGAGTTCCAGATCGCGCAACTCGCGGCGGGCGGCCTGTCCAACAAGCAGATCGCCGAGCGCCTGTACCTGTCGCACCGCACGGTCGGCGCGCACCTCTACCGAATCTTCCCCAAGCTCGGCATCACCTCGCGCGCGGGACTCAGGGACGCGCTCACGGCGTATTCCGGCGATCCGCGGCCGCCTGCGCGCTGAGCTCGTCGGCCTGGGCCTCCTTGTCCTCGAGCAACCGTTCAAGAAGGCGCCGCGTGGTCGGGTCGGTGTCGGCGATCCATCGCACGGCCTCCTGCATGGTCTGCACGAGGATTCGCACGGCGATGAGCTCCTGGGTGACGATGCCCGCCAGGTCGTCGTCGGAGAAGGTCTGGAAGGTGACGTACGAGCGGGCGACCAGATGGCGCGGGTCGTGGTCGGCGGCGAAGCCGAGCTGCCGCACGCGTGCCGCGAGCAGCCGGGCGCCGCGGCGGTCGGCATCGGAGCAGTCGTAGAGGTACGTCGCGACCGCTCGATGCGAGGGCGCCCTGACGAGCAGCGCGTGCTGCTCGTACTGCAACGAGGACACGATCAGGCTCGCCAGCAGCGCGTTGAGCAGGCGCGCGACGGACGTCAGCTCCGCCCGGTTCGACGGCGTCACCGGCCCGTCCTCCATGTCGAAGAGGGCGCGGTCGCGGATCTCACGCCGGCCGAGCGGCGTTGCGGGCCGATCCGCCCCAGGGAGCCTCGTCACGCACCCGATGCTCGCGCACCGGCCGAGGCGAGGCATCTGTCGAAATACCTAATCGGTGGGGGCGTCCGGCCCGTGCCGCCAGGGGAGTCGAATTGCTGATGTGACTCTGCCGGGCGAAGCCGACAGTTGACCTGCGAACGCTTCACGAGTGAGGAGGTCATCCCATGGCCGTAGGTCACGGTTATTCACGCCACGATGACGGCGTTGCCCGGCAAGGAACTCTGCCCCGACCTGGTTTGGACCCCGACCGTGCTGTCAACGGCGCTGGAAGGACATCCGGCGACCGCTCGGTGTTCCTGCGCGAGTTCCTGCGCGCCCCCTTCACGGTCGGCGCCGTCGCACCGAGCGGGGGGCCACTGGCGGACCTGGTCACCACGGCCGTGCCGCGGGAAGGCAGCCCGCTGGTCGTCGAGCTCGGCCCCGGTACGGGCGCGTTCACGGAGATCATCCAGCGGCGGCTGGCAGGCCGCGGCCACCACCTGGCGATCGAGGTCAACGAACGGTTCGCCGAGCGTCTCGCCGCCCGCTACCCGCAGGTGGAGGTCGCGGTGGCCGACGCCCGGGCGCTGTCCGAGACGCTGGCGGAACGCGGTCACCACCAGGCCGATGTGATCGTGAGCGGGCTGCCCTGGGCGGCGTTCACCGCCGAGCGGCAGGGCGATCTCCTGGCCGCCATCACCGGCGCCCTCGCCCCGCACGGCGCGTTCACCACGTTCGCCTACACCCACACGCGGTGGGCCGGGCCCGCCCGCCGGTTGCGGCGGTCGCTGAACCTGCGCTTCGAGGAGGTCGTGGTCAGCCGGACGCTGTGGGCCAACCTGCCACCGGCGTTCGTCTACTTCTGCCGGCGGCCACGTGTCCCGGCGCGGCCGTACGCGGTGGCCTCCTAGCCTGGATCTTTCGTGATCTTCCCGTGGTCGGTTGAATGGTCCGGCTGAGCGTTGATTGCGTGATCGGGTCAGTGTTGTGGCCCGGCTGTCGTGCCGGGTTGACGGGGATCCACGGGCCCGCGG
>NZ_JAHCST010000082.1 GCF_018476525.1 Acrocarpospora catenulata | reverse complement strand
CCCACCCACCCGCCGCGCGCTTTTCTCCAGATGTGCACCCCCTCCCCTCAACACCCCCACGAATCACGGTGAGAGTGCTCCCCGAGTACTGGTAATCTAACTATCGGTTGAGCGCGCCCCCTTAGCTCAGGGGATAGAGCACCGGCCTCCGGAGCCGGGTGCGCAGGTTCGAATCCTGCAGGGGGCACTACCGAACTACCAGGGGAAACCCGGCTACGACCTGCGGAAACGCGGGTCGTTCTGCTTTCCGGGCTATGCCATCAGATGCCGTGGAATTCGAACGTGTGCCACTGGTTGCGTACCAGGGGCGTACCGCTGCACGAAGGTGACTCGCGTGCGTTGGCGAGGGAGGGGGCGGGGACGCACGCGCGTCCCCGCCCTTCTCACTGGGCGGTGTGCAGGTCGGGGCTACCCAGCTTCGCCTTCAAGAGCGCGATCCACGAGGTCGCGCCACACATGGTCGCGTCCGTCGATGCACTTGGCGTAGATCTTAAGAAGGACTTCCACGCTGTGACCTGCCCACTCTGCTACCTGGGTTGCGGGAATCCCCGCGTTGAGCCGCATGGAAACCCCTGCGTGCCGCAGGTCGTACGGTCGCCGCGCCAGCTCGGAAGCGACCTGGGCGGGGGACAGCGCCAGTGAGCGAGCCGTTCGCCATGTTCGGGTGTAGCCCGACGCCTGAAGCATGCCGTTCCGCTCGGTACGGAACAGCCGTCCGTCGTCGGCCACGCCGTACCGGGCGATGTGCTTCCGCAGAATCGTGACCAACTCGGGCGGAATGGGCACCGGCCGCTTGGCCTTACGAGGCCTGCCCTTGAGCCCGCGAGCCTCGTGAACCTTGCCGTCGTCAGTCCATTCGGTGCCCACGGTGGGGCGGGAGTCTCCGAGCATGAGCCGCCCCCAACCCTTCTCGGGCAGATCGCAGTCTTGCCTTCGGAGCGCGATAACTTCACCGGGTCGCATCATCGCGAAATACATGCAGGCGAAGAAAGCCACGAGCCGGGGACCGCGCCGCCATCCCGCGTAGCTGACGGCGGTCAACAGTTCGCGTACTTGCTCGGGGGAGGCAACGGCGGCGGGGTCTACCTCCTCACACACGTCATCCTCGGGCGCCTTCCAGTCCAGGCCGTTTATCGGGTTGGACTGGAGACGCTTCCTGACTACGGCGTAGTTGAGGATGTTGTAGAGCACGCGGCGGCGGCGGCTGAAATAGCCGGCGGCCGCGGGCTTGCCGTCCAGCTTTCTGGCACATGCCTCCAGAGCGGCAGCGATGCGATCATACTCGGCAAGCTCAGCCACCGGGATCGACACCCTGTCAAGCCACTTGAGCGCAGCTGCGACTTCAGGGGGCATGTCGGTGCCGCGACGCGGCTTATTGAAGGCCCATCGGTACAACGCAGTACGCAGAATGGCCAGATCCGGAGCGCCGCGCCGCTCCCGCACGAGTACGGGAGTTACCGCGGTAAGGGTTTCCGCGATCGAGATCCGCTGTTTGCCGGAGACCTTGTCCCATCGGTCATTGACGTATTCGCACGCATGCTGATACCAGGTCATGCCGGTCTTGGCGCGCGTCATGGACTCTGGAAGCCCCGTGTCCGTGTCGAAAGCCTCGCCGCGACGGGCCGCCTGAACGAGTTCGGAACGGAAGCTGTCGGCCAGTGCCGCCGTGGTGAAGTGGCGGGGAAATACGGTGCCGTCCACGACCCAGCGAACGAGGTATGGCGCGGCACCGGTCTTCTTCTTCGAGATCTTCCAGAATCGGACGTTGTACGTCTTCATCGGCGATGATTCCGCTCGTCCTCGGCGAGGGAGTCAAGCCACGCATCATAGTCGTGGCGCTTGACGCGCAGGTCTCCATTGGGCAAGCGCGTGCATTCCGGCGTCTTGCCGAGAGCGCGCCAACGCTGCCAGGTCCGGCGAGGAATCTGGAGATCGGCGAGAATCTCGGGAACGGTCATCCAATAGCCGCGATGGTTGGCGGCCTTCCGGACGTCGATGACGGTCATGATAGTGGCTCCTTCCGCTCGTGATTGGTGGTGGGTTCGGCGTGTTTGTGGTGTGGGAGGGGCTGAAACATCTCTGCATCTCTGCATCTCTGCAAAAGTGGCTGTGAGCTGGGGAGATGCGTGCAGAGATGTAGAGGCTTCGGCCTGGTTCATCTCTGCAAAACCGGGTTATCTCTGCACTCGGCGCAGGGATGCAGAGATGCGTATTCCTTGACCTGGTCTACCTCTGCGGATGTTTGTGCTGGTCAAACATGATCGTGCAGGGTTGCAGGGATGTAGAGATGTTTCAGCCCTTCTTGTGGTCCGGTTAGCCATGGCACTCGACCCAAAAGACGTTTCGGGTCCCCCTGTCGTCCTTGGCTGAGCGGATGACGTAGTCGCCGCGCCACCGTCCCGTCTGGCCGGTGAGGAGGCGGCCAAGGGAGATGGGATTGGGCAAGCGGCCGGTGTGAGTGGTGATGAACTGGCCATCCCACGGGTCGTGTTCGTCGCTGCCCGATGAGGTCGGTTCTGCGGAGCGGCGTAGCTCGGCGGCGGTCCTGGGTTGGGTGCCGTGCAGGGTGTGCCAGCAGGCCAGGAAGCCGCGCCAGCGGGTTTCGTCCTCGTCGATGTCCCGGACGTCGGCGGCGTTGGCCAGGAAACCGTCGATGCCGTGGTGAGCCAGGAAGCCGCCCAGGTGGTGCGCCCACGGGGTGAACTGGCGCATGGACAGGGTGGCGGCTCGGGGTGCGCCCTTGCTGGTCCAGTCCAGGACCAGGACCAGCAGGTGCCACAGCACGGTGAGCTGGTTGGCCGGGACGGTGATCCACTGGTCCAGGTGCGGGATCCCGAACCGGGATTGGTCGCGCTGTTCGGGGCGGGGCATGTTGGGGTCCAGGTGGACCCGGACCGTCCGGGAGGCCATGTCTCCGCCGACTTGGAGGTTGTTGCCGGTGGCCATCCACAGCCGGTCGTTGACGGTGGCGATGTTGCGGGAGGCACCCAGCTGGCGGTCGGACCACACGCCGGCCGTGACGAGCAAGGCGAGGGTGGGCGAGTCGATGACGGTGCCTTCGGCGAGGTTGTCCCACACCACCACGCCGACCTGTTCGGCCAGTACCGCGGTGATGCTCTTGCGGAGCTCCTCATCGGCGTAGGCCCAGGGCATGACCCGCTGGCCGTAGAGCATGCCGGGGCCGCCGGTCAAAATGCTCTTGCCGGAGGCGGGCATGGTGGCGTCGATCAGGGCGAACGGGGTCAGCGAGCGGGTGAAGTGCCGCAGGATCGGGGTGGCCAGCAGCGCCAGGTAGTTGGCCCGGTCGGCCGGGCTGGCCCACGGGAAGTCACACAGGAACCGGTTGAGCAGGAAATCCCGCGCGGCCTGCACCTGCTCAGGGGTAGGCCGGTCCGGGACCGGCGGTAGCGCGACTTTTGAGGCCAGGTACAGGCCGGTGGCCGGGTCGTAGCCGGGGCGTTGCAGCAGGGTGCCGTCCCGGCGCAGGACCGGCGCGCCGATCACGCCGCGCAGCGGCGGAACCTTGGGCCAGGTCTTGCCGGCCAGCACGGAGGAGAGGATTTCCCGGGGCGGGGTGACCTCTTCCTCGTAGAACTCCGGCTCGCCTTTGCTGTCCTTGCGGGAGCGGAGCCGGTAGACGTAGGCGTGTTCTGCCAGCAGCCCGGCGAGGGTGGCGGGGGTGATCGTGCTGGCGGTGACCGGAAGGGGTGAGTCCTCGTCGGCGGCCGGGCTGGCCTGCTCGCCGGAGACGGTTTCCATGTGGACCAGCGCGCCGCCGGACACGTAGGTGTCGGGTAGCAGGTTGTCGGCCAGGGCGGCTTTGAGAACCCTGATGGTCTCGGGTCCGGACCCCACGTGCACGGGGATGGAGTCGTTCACTGGTACGCCGTCCTTTCCTCGGTCGTGTCCTCGGTCGTGGCGGTAGAGCTCATGCGGTCCTTCTGGCGATGCGCAGGGCGTCGGCTGCGGTGCGGCGTGCCTCGCGCTGGTCGAGTCCTTGCGCGACGATGGCGGCCACCAGGGTGTCGAGGTCGGTTTCGGTGGCGCCGTTTTCGACGGCGCGGCAGCAGGCCCAGAACAGGCCCCGGTTGCGATTGCCCTTGGTCTGGGTGGCCAGCCAGGCGGCCAGGCCGGGAATGCCCGTACCGGTTGCTGGACGGGCGCGCGGCGTGGGGGTTGCCGTGCGGGGTCGGGGTGGGGTGAGGAACTGGCGGACCGTGCTCCAGTTGAGTTGGTCTCCCGCGCCCTCGGGCCGTGCGATGAGCCGGTAGGCCGTGCCGTTGACCACGCTCGGTGGGATGAGGACGTAGCCGCCGGTGGCTTTGAAGTCCAGGAAGTGGCTGGACAGCGAGCCGCAGGTTTGGGCGGTGCCGGGGTAGTAGCAGTGCAGCCCGCCCGACGGGGTGGCGATGATCGCCAGCGGCGGCGGCAAGATGCCCGCGGCCTTGAGCTGGTTCAGGGCCGCGTACCCGCTACCGGCAGGTTTGACGTCCACATCCAGGACATCGAAGCTGCCCTGGCCGGTGGGGATGGCGACATTGGCGTTTGGGCAGTGCTGCCACCAGCGGGAGACCAACTCAGAATCGTCGCTCGCGCCGTGGAAGCCGTTCGGGACAAGCTGGCCCAGGGGTCGCTTGCCTCCGGGTGTGCAGGGCAGGACCGGGATGCCCTGGGCGATGTGGGTGAGTGCGGAGTGGATGAGGTCGCAAGGCGATGGCATCGGCTGGTTCCTTGAGCGGCGGCGGCACGGTGCTGGCCTGGTTCTTCTGTGACCCGCCCTGACCGGGTCGGCGGGCAGGCGCACGGGTGAAGGGCGGGGGGTTGTGATCCGGCGCGGGACAGCGGCGACGATGGCGGGTTACCGTCAAGCCATGACAGAGGAGACGCGCATCGCGCTGTTGAACTACGACTGCCTGATCCGAGAGCGCGGGTTGGACGATGTCGTGTTGGCGCTCGACAGCGACACGCTGGCATTCGGCAACGGCGGCGTCGTGATCGACGAACTGTGCAGGCCGGGATTTACCAGCGCGACGGCGGATCCGGCGAGCTACCGCAAGCCGGTCAGCGACGGCGATCCCTGGGCCAGCCTTTGAGCGGCTCTTTGTCGCCCGGTGCTAGCGGGAAGACCGGCCAGCCGCGCCGGGCGGCGGCCAGGGCGTACCGCAGGACGGGATGGGTGGTCACGGTCGGGTGCTCCTTCCGGAGGGACGGCAGGGCCGCCCCTCCACGGCTGCGGTGTGAATGGCCAGGCATGCAGGGCGCTAGGAGCGGTGCCGATGTCCAGCAGGGTCGGCCAGCTTGGACAGGTGGGCGCCGGTGAAGGTGACGAACACGAACCCGTCACTGGTGGGACGGAAGGAGTCCACGAGGATGCGGCAGACGGTGCCGCGCATGTCGCGGGTGTAGGAGTGGGCGGCCTCGCCGAGGTCGAGGATGCGCTGCACTTGGTTGGAGTTGGTCAGTGTGGTGCAGACGGCGTGCTGGCCGTCCACCCTTTCGACCACGATGGTTCGCCCGGGGAGGCTCTGGCAGGCCCAGATGCTTCCAGGGGCGACCGGATAGATGCTGTAGATCTTCTTGGGCATGGTGAGGCCAGGTCCTTTCAGACGATTGATCGAAGCGACGGAAGCCGTCTGGGGCGGCTTGAGAGCGCCGTAGAGCGCTTTTGATCTATGTCCGGATGTCTATACAAGGAATGCGCGTCTAGTGAGCCTGTAGGGGCTGCTGAGCGTGTTGCTAGGGTTGAAGCCGGACTTCGGCGTAGACCCGGACGTTGCGGCTGGTTCCCCGCATCGGGTACGGGGCGGAGATCTCGATCAGATCGAAGGCGTCGGCGAGCACGCGCGTGACGTCGTCAACCTCGTCCGGCAGGCAGATGACGCGGATCTTCATGCGGCTTCCTTCCGGTGGGCTGGTGATGGCGTGAGCGGCGAGCACTTCAGAACGACGGGTTGCGGGTTTCCCGCAAGTAGCGGTGCAACCGGTAGCGCAGAGCCAGGCTCCGGGCCACGGCTCGGGGCTGACGCAGGATGACCCACAGGCGCATCAGACGCCCGGGGTGCTTCAGGGGCGGGCGGGTGAGGTAGGCGCGGCAGTGTGAGCAGCGCTCGCAGGGACCCACCCACGTGCCGGAGGGGGTCCGGCGGGCGGGGGTCGTCTCGGGCTGGTGGCCGTGGACGTTGCAGTGATGGGTATCGGTGCAGGCGGGGCACAGCCACCGCTGGTCGTAGAGGCTGACGTCAGCGGGTTCGAGCTCCGGCGCACGGGTCCAGCCGTGGCGGGCCGGCAGTCGTTCGACTGCGGATTCGAGACTGTAGAAGTACGGGATGCCCGTGGTGCTGGCGTAGCTGTTGTAGGGGTCGGAACCGATGACACCGCAGAGCGCACAGTGCACGTCGATCATCTGGATTCGGTGGAAGCTGTGTCCGTAACGGGGCGAGTCATCAGGGGTGGTCACAGTCGAGGTCGGGTCAGGGCCGGTCATGCGGCTTCCTTCCGGGCGCCGGTGAAGAGGTCGGCGGTGGGGGCGGTGGTCAGGACCTGGGCGGTGACGGCCAGCTCGAAACAGACCTTGTGTGTGGGCTGTCCGTTGGGGGCCAGGTGGTGAGCGGTCTTGCCGCAGGTCTGGCATGGGTCGGGGCGGGTGCCGCGCCAGCCGGGGCCGCAGTTGGCGCAGTCGGCGGGGTGGCGCAGCGGGGCTCCGGGCCGGGAGGCTACGCGGACGGTGCAGCACAGCAGGCAGCCCTGCCGATGGTGCCGGAACGGGCGGTCGCGCCAGTCGAGCACGATCCGCCCCTGGTGGAGGCGGTAGCGCTGCCCCTGGTAGATGACGATGTCCGGCGCGTTGCGGGCGGCCGTGCTCATGGCGTGGCCTGTGCTCACCGGCGGGTTCCCAGCAGCTCGGCGAGAAGGTCGCGGTGGGCGGGGAACACCTGTCCGCCGTAGATGTCGGCCAGGTCGCGGACTAGGGCGGCGTAGTCGTCACAAATGATCCAGGCGGCACGCCAGGCATCGTCGGCGCCAACCGGGACCGGCAGCTCGTTCCAGTGGCTGACGCGCAGGCGGGTCAGCGACGGCATGGTGACCATCCACGCTTCGTCACTGGCCCGGGGGTCGGGCACGTACCGGGCCGGCAGGGTCTGCCAGTGCGCACCGTGCAGGGTCAGGCCGGTCTCTTCGGCCAGTTCCCGGACGGCGGCGTGCGCAGGGTCCTCCCCGGGGTCCACATGACCCCCGGGCAGCGCCCACCCGTGCCCGTCGCTGCGTTCGACCATGACCAGCCACCGGTCGTCACCCTCGGTGTCTCCGATCTCGGCGGTGACGATGGCGTCGGCGCATAGGGCCTCACCCCAGTGTCCGAGCTGGTTGCGGCCGTAGCGGATGCCGGTCGGAGCGAACGGGTTGAGCGGGCGTCCGTCGATCACGCGGAAGGGGATGGCGGCGCGGGCCTGCCGGGCCGCCCAGTCGATTTCGGCGGGGTCCAGCGCCGGGTCGGCCCACCCCTGGAGCATGCCCGCGGTGAGGACGTCAGGGTGGGTGTAGGTGATGTCGGTCATGGTCGGATCCCCTCTCAGGGTGGTCAGTGGATGGCTGATGAGTGGTGATTCCAAGCGGGCAGCACCGGGCGGGCGGTGGCCTCTACGGCCGCTACGCCGCAGGTCAGGAGGGGCTACACCCCTCTACGGGCCCCGCTACGGCTGTAGCGGGGCCCCTCTGCACTCGCACCCGGGTGCAGAGGGGGTCAGGCGGTGGCCGGGTCGGCGGCCGGGGTAGAGGGGGACCCCTCTACGGTCCGGGTGAGCAGGTCGGCCGGGATCACGCCTTCGACGTCGCGCCGGTAGTAGCCGGCGCGGTTGGCGTCGCCGATGCGGACTTGCTTGCTGGAGCGCTTGACCCCGGCGGCTTCCAGCTCGGCGGCCAGCTGGCCGGCGTCGTAGTCGCCGTAGGTGTCCTCATCCAGGTTGGCCAGCCCGGACAGCAGGTCCTCGGTCCAGATGCGGGTGCGCTGGCCCATGACCTCCAGGACATCGGCCACGATGGGCGGGATGACGAACCCGGCGGCACCGGCGGTCTGGAGGTCGCCGGTCGCGTGGCCGGACAGCGTCCCGGCCTTCTCCCGCAGGACGCGGCCACGCTGGCACACGCGCTCGAAGGCCACGTTGTCCATCAGGTCGGCTTTGACCGTGACGTGCGAGGCGGGGCCGGTGACCAGCACCCCGACGCCGACGTGTTCCTCCGACAGGGCGGAGGCGTCGGCGCCCTGGTTGGCCTTGCCGTCGCCCAGGACCATGTCGGAGCTGGTCTTGTCGGTGACCTGGGTGCAGTACCGGTAGGAGACGATTTCCCGGAGTTTGGTCGGCACGCTCTTGGCGTCCGGCCGCTGGCTGGCGTAGACCGGGATGAACCCGGCGGCCGGGCCGCGGCGGGCGATGCGGGCCATCTTGCCGATGACCCGCGCCCGGTCCTTGTCGCTCTCCAGCGCCTCCAGGTACTCCTGCAGTTCGTCGATCGCGATGAGGATCAGCGGCAGGCCGTACGCGCGCATGATCTCCGGAGTGAGCTTGCCCTCCGGGCACATGGAGGTCGGCAGGGTGGCGAACAGCGCGAACCGGCGGGTCATCTCGGAGATCAGTTCGTCCAGCATGGCCTCAAACGCCTCCAGGTCGCCCTTGGACTCATCGGCGCCCTGCACGTAGCGGTGCGCGATCTGCGCGACCGCGCGGAAGTCCGCGCCGCCCTTGCCATCGGCCAGGTAGAGGCGGGCCCATCCGTCCAGTGCGGCGGCGGCGATCAGCAGCCGCATGGAGAAGGTCTTGCCCCGGCGGGGCAGGCCGCCGAAGAACGCCGACTGCCACAGCAACCCGACCTCGATCCGGTTGCCCTGAGCATCGCGCCCGAACGGGACCGGCTTCCAGAAATCGAACGCCTCGGCCTCGATCAGCTGCGACGGTGTCGGCTTGCCCAGGTAGGGATCATCGTCGGCGACCCAGATCGACAGCCTTCCGGCGTGCCCGCCGGCGGCGGCGCGCACCCGCTGCATGATGAGCTGAATCTCATCCACCCCCAGCTCAGCGGCCAGGGTGTTGCGCTTGGCGATGGCGTCGGCGGCGGTCTTACCGCCACCGCGGGGCAGGTCCACCACCGCGCACCAGCCCTTGCCCAGACGGGAGATCCCGAGCCCGGACAGCGCCAGCGAGGCGTCCTCACCCTTGAGCAGCCCGGCCGCCCGGAAAGCCGCGTTGAGCTGATCCGGTCGCAGATCGACCCGCACCGGAGCCGGAGCACCGGCATCCACCAGGGGCGCCTCTTGCTCGCGGCGGCCGGTCAGCGCGCCGATCGTCACCGCCAGCAGTCCGGCGGCCGGGTAGACCCACCCGCCGACCGCCACGGCGGCGCCGTCCAGCCCGGCCAGGGCCCCACCGGCGAGCAGGGCGGTGGAGGCGAGCTTGGCCGCCCGCCAGCCGTGCAGCCGCTTACGGGCCGCGTCGAGCTGAAGCTCCATGCCGCGCAACGTCAGGGCGGCCTCACGCGCGGCCTGCCCGTTCTTGGTCTGCCGGGTCTCGCGGGTGATCACCCGCATCTGGTGGCGCACCGCCTTCACCTGCGCGGCCTGCTCGGGGGCGTAGACCCACACGGCCCACCAGCGGACGCCGCGCCCGCCGGCGCGTGCGCAGCGTCCCAGCAGCCGGGCCAGGTAGCGGGGGGAACGGCGGGCGTGGAAACGCGCGTGCCACCATCCCCACTGTGCCGCCCAGGCGGCGGTCTGCCGCGCGTGCGCCCGGGTCGGCAGCCACGGACCCAGCTCGGGCAGGTCCCGGGCCTGCTGGCGGGCCAGCCAGCCCGCCGGGTTCTCCTCCTGCTGCGGGGCATCGTCCTGGCCGGCGCGCAGGGGAATCACGACGCCCTCCAGGGTCTGGTGCTCGCTGGCGGTGCTCATGCCCGCACCTCCAATCGGTGCAGCCGCACGGCCCGCCGGTCCAGCGCCGCCAGGGAGGCGACCATGCAGGCGATCCCGGCGACGGTCAGGGCCGTGCCGTACAGGCCGGTGCGCAGCGCGGCGACCACGGTGATGGCCAGCACTCCGGCCACAGCCCGCAGCATCGTCCAGGCGATCCGTCTGCCGCCCGCAGCGCGCAGGTCCTTCCAGGCGCGGGGCGGCGTGGTCGCGGCGGGAGTGTCGGGGCGGGCGCTGAGCAGCGCCAGCAGCGCCGCCACGAGGACGGCGGTGAGCAGGAAGTGCGTCATGATGAGGTCACCTCGTTTCCGTTTGCCGAAATGTGGGCGGGGTGGCAGGGCGCGACCGCTGTTCTTGGCGGAAGGGAGGTCGCGCCCTGCGTGCCGCTCGTGGCGGCGGGGATGAAAGCGGTGGGGAAGAGCTGGTCAAGGCCGTGCCAGGCGCCGGACCGAACGTCGTGCGGGGTGCGGTCGAGTGCGGCCAGCCCGGCGGGGATGGCCAGCAGCAGCCCGATCGCGACGGTCAGCAGCAGGGCGGCCAGCCCGGCGGCCAGTCGCCAGCCGCCGGGGACGTCGCACTTGGGGTCCGGTTCCATCTCCAGTTCGCGACGCCACTTGGCGATGCGCTTCCAGGTCTGGGAACGCGGGTGCGGGTTGGAGGCGTACGCCTCGAACAGCCGCAGCGCGGTGATCGCCTGCTTGTGGGTGATCAGGTTGCTGTGGGTGGCGCCTTCCGGGTGGTCGGTGAAGGCGACCCGCCAGCCGGACCCGTCGCGAAAGGCGTACTCGCCGATGACGTCGGAGGCGATCCGGTCGTTGGTGACGTGCAGTGTCATGCGCGCTTCCCCCGCCCGTGCCGCTTGAGATCGGCCGCCCGCTGGTTGAGTTCGGCGACCGCGGCCGTGAGTATCCGCGACACCTCATCCATGGCCCGGCCGTAGGCGTCCTCCAGTTCCCGCAGCGTGGCCCAGTCGGCACCTGCGTCGCGGGCGGCCTGAAGCTGCTGCATGATCTGGTTAGGGTTGGGCATGCCGGTGCTCACGGGCGGCTCATTCCGGGGTCGGGCGGGCTGGACGGGTTGGACAGGTGGTCGCGGACCATCCGGGCGTCGTCCATGCGGCACCGCAGGGTCCGCTGAAGCCGGTAGGCGCTGGGGGCCTGCGGAAGCTCCCCGGCGGCGATGAGCTCCCGAGCCCGCTCGATCAGGCGAGCAACCTCCGGACTGGGCGTCGCCCTTACCGGACCGGCGGTGTTTGCGCCGTACGTAAGGCCGGTAAGGGGTCCGGTAAGGGGATCTGCTGGACCGGAGGTGGGCAGGCCGTGATCCAGCGCGGCGAACTGAGCCAGCAGGCGCGGCCAGCCGGTCACCACCGCGTAGGCCACGATCGGACCCAGCAGGTGAAGGACAAGCCGGGGAAAGCTGAACTCCTCAGCCACACCCGGCAAGTACGGGAAGGCGTTCATCCCCAGCGTCAGGAACAGGAACAGACGCTCAACGCGGTCCAGGACGGGATCCTTCACCGGCTGGCCACGGGTGCCGAAGAACGCTCTGGCTGCGACGAAGCACAGCAGCGCGATCGACATGAACGGCTCCACGAACCACGCGAAGACCCAGCCCGGCGACCACGCATCAGCGCCGTCGGAGGCAAAGACCTGAACGCCCGCGGTAGACCAGCCCAGCGCCAGAACCAGCGCCACGGTCAGGCCGATGTTGATCCGCCGGCGGGCCTTGGCGGCGGAGTAGGCGAGCTGAGCGGGCTCGCGGGACAGCGCGTGCAGCCGCGCGGCCTCGTTGGCCTTCCGCCGCCGCTTGCGGACCTTCGGCGTGTCCAGCAACAGCGGGACATCGTCCTCCTGAAGGCCGGCCAGCTGATGCGCCTCGGCGACCTCGGCACGCAACCGGCGCACCCGGCGCGACACCGGGGCGGGCTCACCGCTCACCACGTCATCGGCCGGGACAGCGACGGTGCCGGCGGGCGTAGCGGTGGGCGCGGGGCGGGCCGCCTGGGTCAGATGGTCTTGCAGCGCGGCCAGGCCGTCGGCGATGTAGGGATCCCCCGGGTCGGGGGATGGGGTGATGGTGGTCATCAACGGTCCTCGGATTCTTCAGGTGTCGGCGTCGGGGATGTCATCAGGCAGCAGCCCGGAGCCCGCGCAGGATCGGCAGCCGTCCCCGTTGCACCACCAGCACGTGACCGTGCCGGGGCCGGGGGCGTTCGGATGATCGGGGCCGGGCTCATGCGCCGGGATGAACCCGGGCTTGGCACGCCCGGCGGTGCGGGTGACGCAGAAGCGGCGGCCGGTCACGCGGCCACCTGCGTCCCTGCGGAACTGCGGGCGCAGTCCAGGCAGATGCCCAGATGGCGGGGCAGCACGTACCCGGCATCGGTTCGGCATTGCGGGCAGGTGCGGCGGGCGGCGTTGGCCTTGGCCAGCGCTTCCAGCTGCCGCGCGGTGGCGGTCCGCTTCGGCAGCGCGAACCGCACGTCGTAGAGGAAGGCGACCCGCACCCCTGGAGCGCCGTAGCGGCGAGAGCGCCACATCACCTGTGCCTGAACATCCTGCCCGCCGGGACGCAAACCCCGGGCGGCCAGCTGGCGCAGCGTCATCAGGTGCGGCGGCGCGATCCGCCACGGGTAGGTGGGGATGCCGTACCGGGCGCCGGTCGGGTCGAAGAACGCGGAGCGGATGCGAGACATGGGCGGGGTTCCTTCTAGTTCGCCTTGTCCCAGTCGGAGTATTGGTTCACGGCTTCAAACGCTGCCTGGGCGTCACGCAGGGCGTCGGCCGCGGCGTTGAGCTGGGCCCCCGCCTTGTCCTTTTGGCTTCCAGGGGCGTACATGTTGTAGATCCCCTGTGCTCCCGCGTGAGCCTTGCGGGCCTTATCCAGAAGGCCCGCCTTCTCCAGACGTTCCTTCCTCCACCGGTCCACGCGCTGCTCACGAGCGTTGATCGGGGGAGGTAGGTCGGTGTTCCCCGGGGTCGCCTGCTGGGGACGCTTGCGAAAGATTCCCATGATCCTGTTCCTGTCGCTGGCCGTTGCCGTTTCTTTCAGGGGGCGGGCGCCCCGGACACCTCACCGGAACAGGGCCGGTGAGGATCCGCAGCGTCGGCTACCTAGGGGGTTCGCTGATCAGAGCGCCTCCGGGTACCCGGATGGCACGGGCGCCGTCACTGGACCGGTGAATCAGGTGGGGGTGCCTCCCATAGGACTTCCACGCAGAGGTCACAGACCTCCACGGTGCCGTTCTCGTAGAAAGTGCTGCTGGTGGAAGGGCAGACGGTCACCGCTCCCCCCTCCTGAGCTTTCGGACGGTCAGCTCAACACCGGCCTCCTCGGCGGCCTTGCGCCGGGCCTTCAGGTCCTTCCGCCCGTACACCGCGATCGGGCCGCCCCTGATGTGGTCGGCCAGGCTGGCCTCCGGCTTCGGCGGGGTGCTGATGATGTGCGTGATCTTCTTCCTGCCGAGCATGTGATCTCCTCTCTGGGGCTGACGCCCCGGAAACCTCACCGGCACGGGTCCGGTGAGGATCCGCAGCGTCAGCCGCTTCTACGGGAGCTCGATCAGGTCGTCCAGGTCGCCACGCTCGATCTGCGCGGCCACCGAGTCGAGATCCTTGGCCAGCGCGACCTTGTGCGCGGCTGTCGCGTGGTCGCCGCAGGCGCGGGCCTCAGAGGCCTCCCGCAGCAGGCGGACGCTGGCCTCACCCTGCTGCCTCAGTGCCTGCTCTCGGGTCTTGAACAGCTTCACAGCCACCGGCGTAGCCCCTTCGACCTGGCACCGGCCTGGACCTTGATGTCCTCCTTCAGGCGGGCCGCCCGGCGCCTGCCCACACGCCGCTCCAGTTCGGCGTCGGCGCGGCGTGCCTCCACCCGGGTGCTGGACATCCCGGTGGCCAGCAAGGCCAGATCGTTGAGTTCGTCGGCCTTAGCGGCCCGGCCCTTCAGCGCGGCCAACTGCTCGGGCGTCATACGGCTTCTCACGTGTCGACTCCTTCAGGGGGGATGGAGAGGGGGTTGAGCGGCTGTTTCGGGTGCCCGCCCGGCGCCTGGCCGGGCGGGCACCCCGGACAGCGGCCGGGCTCACTTCGTGCCGGTCTGCTTGCCGGTGTCGTTGCGCGGGTCGGAGCCGGTGACCGCGGCATCCCTGCGGTTCATCTGCACGAGGCGGGTGGCGAGGCGTTCCATGTCCCGCTCGTGATCGGTCTGCGTCCTCCGGTCGGTGCTCATGGGCTGCTTTCCTCCTTGGCGGGTGAGGTGGAGCCGGTCGCTCCGGGCACCCGCCCGACCCGCACAAGGCCGGGCGGGCACCCGCAACAGCCGGGCAGAACACGCGATGTCAGCGGCGGTCCGGCGGCTCTTCGGTGGCGGTGGTCCAGATCCGCACCTCGGCACCGGCGACCCCGGCGCGGATGGCGAAGTGTTCGGCCTCCGTACCGGCATGGCCGATGTAGATATCGGCGCCGAGCACATCGGCCCACCGGGAAAGCAGCTCGCGCCGTTCGTCGCGGGTGCCAGCCCAGATGCCGATCTGGCCGTCGAGGCCGCCGTAGACGGCGTCGATATGCCAGCTGACCAAGGGCATGTCCGTGTGGGTGAGGAGTTGTCCCAGCGCCAGGACGCTGGCCTGCTGCGTCTGGAGCATGGGCGTGGTGAGGGAAAGGGCCATGATGGTTTGCCTCTCGTGCGGGGGCGTTCCTCGCCCGGAAGACCGGGGCGAAGCGACCCGGGAGGGAGCGGGATGGGGGTGTGCGGGAACCCCGGCGGTGACGCGGAGGATCACCGCCGGGGTTTGGCGGGCGGCCTTGCCGGGAGAAGGACCGGCGGGGCCGGCACCGGCTTGGACGGCTTGGGCAGCGCGTAGCCCTGCACGCCGCGGCGGCTCATCGGCCACCCCCGCACGGGGGATTCTGGGCAGCCGTCCGGCAGCCGTCGCACCTGGTGCTGTGGCCGGTCCCGTGCACCGGACACGTGGGGCGGGCCGCGGTCGGGTGCATGCGGTGGCAGAGCGGGCACTGGTAGCGGCTCACGACGCCACCCCGTCCCGGTGGGCCAGGCACACGGTCGCAACCGCATAAGTCCGGACCAGCGGCCGGGCCAGCTCCTCAGCGGGATATCCCGCCCAGACTCCGGTCTCGGGCCGGATGAGCAGGGCCGTGGCCAGGCAGCGCAGCCGCACCGGACACTCGGCGCACACGCTCTTGGCCACGTCCTCCCGGGCCGCCCGCTCCTCGGCCGACTCCTCACCGAACAGGTCAGGGCCGGTGTGCAGCTCCGGGTCCAGCCCGCACGCCGCGCCGTCGGCCAGCTCCTCCGGCAACTCGCCGGTGAGCGCGTCAAGCAGGTTGACCACCGGGTGGACGTACGCCAGCCGCGGGGCGCTCACCGCTGGACGCTCCGCACGGCGCACGTGCACTTCGGGTCCGTGCACTTCGGGTCCGTGCACGAAGCCCAGTCCAGACGAGCGGCTCCCCTCAGCGGGGTGGGCGCGGCCGGGGGCTGGCCGTACGGCCTGCCCTGAGGGATGGAGTTCTGGGGCATGATGATGAAGCTCCTTGCTGGAGTAGGGCAGCCCCATGTCTTGGCCGATGGGGGGCTGCCCTCTGGGGTTGACGGGGTACCGGGCCGGTTGGCCGGCAGTGCCCCGGCGGGGAGTCGAACCCCGCCTTTCGACCATCAGGGCTGTTGAGAGTCAGCGCAGTTCGCCACGGCAATGACGAGAGCAGGCGCAGGGCCACGGGCCCTTGCCGTAGACGATGACCGTGCGCTCACCCAAGTCAGGGCGGAAATATCTCGTGGTGGCGATCCACCTCGGGCAATCGCCCGTGTAGGTCTCGCCGCCGTCCGAGCTGTAGAACTGGACGGCCTTACGTCGCTTCATGGACCGAACCCTTCGGTCGTGTCGATTCGTGATGAGGGAGACGGGTCAGCACCCGTGCCCCGGTCAGGCGCGCAGGATCGTGACCTGCGCGGGGGCAGCCTTTTCAGTGGGAGGCGGCCCAAAGCCCGGATGAAGTTGTCAGGTAGCAGGTGCGCCCACCCGTCGGTAGTGCAGCAACCGGCCGGCGTGCGACACACGTCTGTGCCGCCTTCCAGGTCTTCCGGCTGCAACCTCAAGCCGCCCAGAGCAATGCGCTTTGGGGTGCACTTCGCGTGCTAGCTCACGAACATGTATACGCGAACTAGCACACAGATGCAAGGCGGTGCCGCAGAGAGCCTCCGGTCAGCCCAACCTTGGGGTGGCGAAGGCAGACGGGTAGACTAGGTACGCGAACTAGAACGCAGCCCTGGAAGGGGGTCTCAGGTGTCGCCTCGGCTCCAACGGCCAGCCCCGCCTTATGTGCAGATCACTGAGCACTTTCGGCGCGAGATTCTCGAAGGTGTCTTGACTGAAGGACATAAGCTGCCATCCGTGGCTGAGATTGCCCGTGACTGGGGGGTCGCTACGGCCACGGCAGCTAAGGCTCTGACACAGCTTCGCTCAGAGGGATATGTGAGAAGCTCAAATCAGGGGACGTTCGTATCTATCTCGCGAAAGCAGACAACGGGGCCGGACCGGCTTCAAATGCTCCGTGCGACTGGCAATGGGTACCGTCCCGGAGAACGCGCGGAAATCGTGTCAGCTGGGTTGATCTCAGTGCCCGCAGGGGTCGCAGAGGTCCTAGGCGTGAGCGAAGCAGCTAGGGTAATCCAGCGACGGCGACGCTACCTCGATGATGAGGGAATAGTAGCTCTCTCCACGTCATGGCTACCCGAAGACTTCGCGGATGCCGCGCCGGAATTGCTTGGAACAGATCCGCTGCCGAAAATGACCTTCGGGCTAGTCGAAGAACGAACTGGACGGCGGGCAGTTCGGCGCCGTGACGTTGTTGCCATTCGTTCTGTTCCTGAGGACATCGCGTCTCTGATTGGACTCAGCCCTGATGCACCCGTGCTAACAATGGCCAACACGTACTGGGACCAAAACGGAGACGTTACTGAGTATGCCGTGGACTTCCTAGGGCTTGGCCGCGAACTGTCTGCCGAGTACGCACTCGACTGATTGCGCGTTGGCGAGGCTTCATTGCGCAAGCTGTCCCGGCGGCGACACGAAATGTCCCAGGCCGCGCACACTGTAAATGTCGCCTGTGGCGCGTAGTTTCTCCAGCGCTTTCCGCGCGGTGCCGCGTGCCACGTCGAATTCGGTGACGAGTTCGTGTTCGCTGGGTACCCGTTTGTCGGGCTCGTACGTGCCGTCGGCGATGCGTGCCCGGATTGCGTCGGCGATCTGGTCTGACTTGGGCACGTTCCCCCGCCACTCAATCATGCGTTGAACCGTAAGCACCCCCGCCGACCTGCGGATACCCACACTCGGCCAAGGTTCACTATGGTGAAGTATGGTGAAGCTGCTTAGCATGGTGTTCGTGCCAGTGACTTCCCTCCCGAGCCATCACGACCGGCACGTGTCGCCTCCGACTGCGGCGCCCGAAGCGATCCTGTGGCGGCCGGCGTACGCCCGTAGTGGCACCGAGCGGGAGCGTGGCCGCACGTGCTCATGCAGGCGGGTCCGTTACGAGCTGATCGTGTCCGGAGGACTGACGTTCATTCGTCGCTTCGAGGGCGACGAAGTCACCGAGTCCCCGCGCCTGTTCGCCGCTCAAGGACAGGAGCTATGGGAGAAGCTCCTCCTTGGACAGGCCGTTTAGGCATGCGGCCTAGTGCTGGTAGCGACTGACTTTCAAAGGGCTCAGCACCGCTCTCGCGTACTGTGGCCGTACAGATCACGCCACCTGCGTCGTATTCCCCAAGGTCAGAGCCGTGATCGTGGCTGGCCTCCGGAGCCGGGTGCGCAGGTTCGAATCCTGCAGGGGGCACAAGACCATGGTCAGCGGAATCGGCCGATGACCAGGGCGAACAACGTAGAAACGGGCGGGTCTCCAGTCTCATGGAGTCCCGCCCGTTCTCGTTGATGCTCGCTGGTGGTGGACCAAATCTCAGACGGTCAGCGCGGCCTCTATCCGGCGGTTGTTCTGCTCTTGGCGACCGTCAAGGCACTTGGCGTAGCGCTTGAGGAGCACTTCCACGCTGTTGCCTGCTCGGGCGGCTACCTCAGTAGCGTCCACTCCGGCATTGAGTCAGGTAGCCGGGTCGCTGGTCTCTAGCTCGCGTGCCAGCCAGGCGGCAGGGTCCACGCTGTCGTTCACGGCCATCGCGTTCGTCTCCTTCGATCTTGGCATCGCTACCGGAAGGATCACGCGATGGCCGTCCTCATTTCCCGACGCCACGCCTGCTACCAGCGGAAACTCGTACGCCACCGCCATGGACGCAACCCGGGTTCGCGCCATCGCCCCTAGGGCACCGTGGATGTCCCACCCGCCCGTGTTGACCTTCGGCCGGATCCGCTGCCGCAGGCAATGCCGGCCGGAATCGGGGCCTGACAACGTCGCATATACGGCGCTTATACAGACGAGGCCTAAATTTAGCGAGACGGACCGATTCGACGAAGAGGACGATGAATGCTCCGGAAAATGGCCCGAATGGGCGCCGTGCTGGTCACGTTCGCGGCGGCCACCACCGTTGCACCCGCTTACGCCGCCGTTTCTTGCGGCCACACCCTGGAGTTCTACAAGACCCAGTACGAAGTGAGCGTATTCGAGAATGTGAGCTGCAACGGTTCCGTTTACGCGATCTATTCCAAGGTGGAGTTCTATCGGCCGGAGATCCGTAAGGGGTCGAAGTGGTGCGAGCCGGCCAGGTCGTGCACGTCGGTCGCCGGAATGGTCAACACGCCGGGTACCCAGACGTATTGCGCGAGAGCACACGGCGAATGGTTCAAGGACTACATGGACCTGCCTCCCGGGACGTCGCAGGCGCTCAAGCCCATCGAAGCCTGCACGACGGCCTGAGCCGCTCTCCGTTCACCTGAAAAACACGAAAGGAAGAAATGACAGTTCCGCGATTCATTCGGGTGCTCCTTACCCTGGTTTTCGCGATATCCGGTGGGCTGCTGGCCCAGTCCCCCGCGTCGGCCGCCGAGGTGAGCTGTACACACAAGATCGAGTGGTACAGGAGCAACTATGAGGTCTCGGCGACCGAGATCATGGACTGCAACCAGGTGGCGCACGTCATCTACGCCCGTATTACCATGACCAAGCCGAAGTACCTCCAGGGCTACAACAACTGCGTGGTCGAATGGTCCTGCAGAGCCGTGGTGTACACCTCCAACCCCTCAGGTCTCCAGCAGTTCTGCGCGACCGCGTCCGGTTTCTACATGGTCAGCCCCGGATCCCCGCCGGTCACCCGAGCCCCGAAACAGATCTCCTCCTGCATCGAAGCCTGATCCACCGCTCCTGGCGTGCCCTCAACCGAGGAAACGCCTTTCGATCGCCGATCCGCCTCCGGGTGGGTCGGCGATTTCGCTTGTCAGGGCCTGAATCATGGACAAGCCGTCCTTCTTATCGTGACGCGGATGAGCACGTCGTGGCGGGCGAGGCGGTAGCGGACTTCGAGGCGGAAGGCGTCAAAAAGCCTGCGGAGCAGATCCTCTGGAAGGTCGGCGAGGTTGATCGCGAGCGGGAGGATCTCCGCCGCTCTTGCGAGGGCACCGGCAAATCCGCCCCGCACGCGCGGGGTGACTACCCCTGCTCAATTTCACTCGGATCAGGGGGTTCTGGTGAGGGGGAGGCCGGAGAGGAGGTGCTCGCGGAGGGCGGAGCCACGGATGCCGAGCTCGGGGAAGTCGTCGGGGTCAGGGGCGTCGGTGATCAGTAGTTCGGGGACCAGGAGGCTGGTGAGCGGGGCTTCCGGCGTGGGGTCGACCAGGCCGCCGATGGGCGCGGTGGGTAGGTCGAGGTAGGCGGGGGCGAGGGTTCTGCCGTGGAGAGTGCCGGCGACCAGGTCGGGGCAGAACTCGTTCCAGAAGATCGTCACGGTGGTGCGCACATCGCCGTGGATCATCACCAGCTTGTCGGTCATGTCGCCGACGAAGGTTTCCGCTGTCACATGACCGAGCACTATCAGCTTCGTGTCGCCCGCCAGGTAGATGTTTCTCGCCCGGAGGTCCCCCAGGACGATCAGCGCGGCGGCGCCGTCATCCACGTCGACGATGTTGCCGTCGACGGTCAGGTCGCCATCTACGACGTACCCGGTCGCCCCGTCGGGCGTGTCCTTCCGCCAGGGAGTCCGGTCGTGCTCGTCGAGGGGAAGTTCCCCGCTCACCGAGGCAGGACCGGGAACCAGGATGTACTCCTCCTCGTACAGGTTCTCGTACGTTTCCTTCGGCAATCCCCGGCGCTCGAACAGCTCCACCGCATCGGACCACGGAAGGTAATCGGTTCGCATACGCGCGACCGTAACACTCACCACCGACATGCCTTCGCCGATCGGATTCGTGCGGCGGTGGCCAGGTCATCGTGACGCTGGGACCAGCGGGTTCTCCCCACCCGCGTCGGTACGGATCGACCGCCTGCGGTACGCCCTCCGGCAGGGGCACCGGTGAGCGCGCGGCGGGCGTTGCTCGCGGGAGCGGAGGCGTTCGTGGTCGAGCCTGCCACCCGGCGGTGCTCGGGCCGCGCGACGTACGGCTCGACGTCCTCGGCGTCGGCGTCTGCGGCTCGGACGTCGCCCTGTACCGGACCGGCGGCGCAGGTCCGGACCAGGTGCTGGGCCACGAGATCGTCGCCCGCGTGACCGAGGCCGGAGAGGCGGTGACCGGCCTGCCGGTCGGCACGGTGACGATGGTCCGCCCGATGCGGTCGTGCGGCCGCTGCCCGTACTGCGCCGACGACGCCACCCACCTCTGCGACCATTCCCAGGGACTCCAACACCGGCACCGTACGACTGGGTTTCGCCGTCTCCCGGCGGTTCCCCCTCACCGACATCAACGCAGCCTTCCGCTACGCCCTCGACGACCCCACGGCGGTCAAGGTGATGATCAGCGACTGAAGGGGTTCTGCGCCTGGAAACGGTCATACGCCGGGGGCGCCTGCCTGGTCCAGCGTTCGTGAAAGTTGACTCTCGACGTCACGCGTCCAGGCCGAGGCGTTGCAGGCGATCCTCGGCGCTACCCTCGATGACGTACTCGAGCTGAGCCGCGTTGATCTCCGCCACCCGGGCGACGCTCTTGGCGGTGACGTGCTGCCGCTCGAACTCCGCCATCGTCGGGAACTCCGCCTCCAGCACCAGGTGGTGCAGCCCGCCGAACGCCGGTGCCCACACCCGGTACGGCGTGAGGCCCTCGGCCGCGTACAACTCGTTCTTCTCCCGCTGCAACTTCATGAACGCGGGCAACGTACCGTATCTGAGGTTGCGCAGGATCTGGTGCCGATAGCTCATCAGGGGGTCTCCATGTGGGGAACGGCCACCCAGCCCTTGTCGAAGGGCGTGGTGAAGAAGTTGTGCACGCGCAGATGCGAGATGAGCCACCGGCCGTCCTCGCGGCGGAACTCGTTGTCGTAGCTCCCCGCGATCCACAGCGGCTGGTCGCCGCGGTAGGTGCACGCCTGGAAGTACATCCACCGGCCGCGCGCGGCGTCGCCGTCCACCTCGACGGCGCCATTGGTCAGGAAGTGCGCCGCGAACGGCATCCGGTCGACGTTGCGGTCGAACTTCCGCACCAGCGCCGGCCGGCCGACGGCCGCCCAGCCGGGGTTGCCGTGCGGGCCCACGCTCTCCCAGCGGCCGTCCTGGGTGAACAGCACGCTCACATGGTGGCCCTTGTCCGCCTCGCGGTCGGCCGCGGCCATGTACGCCACCATGAGCTGCTCGATCTCGTGCCGTGACTCCAGCAGTTCCAGCCGCGCCAGCAGCGCCTCACCCGGCTCACCCACCGGTGGCCCCCAGCGCGGCCTGGTAGCGGGTGAGCAGCCAGGCGTTCATCTGCGGGATCGTGGTCTCCAGCTTGGCCAGCGGCCCGCGCGGCGCGAACCTGGACTCGTACCCGCGCTGGAGCGCCTCGGTGGTGACGGCGTCCTGCTCGATCGCCACCGCCTTGCGCTTGAGCTGCTCGGCGTAGATCTCCTCGAAGCCGGGCACCTCGACTGCCGACTTCGGGTACAGGTTGACCCGGCGCAGGTCGATCGTGCGGGCCGAGGTGGGCAGCACGAATGACAGGCTGACGAACGTCGGCTGGAAAATACCGAAGATCAGCGGCGGCACCGACGCGAACATCACCCGCCTGCGCTGCTCCTCGGTCAGGCCGGGGATGCCCGGCGTGCGCCGCCTGCCGTCGGCCGCGTCGCCGAGGCTGGCCTCCTCGCTGACCAGGTACGTCGGGTGCATGATCTGCCCGTCGCCCGGCTCGAACTCGCCGAACTCCGCCAGCCGCGACGGCGCGCTCTCGTGCACGCCCTTATGCACGAACGCGGTGTGGTAGGGCTCCAGCGCGTTGTCGTGGTGGATCTTCCAGTTCCACGGCAGGTCGCGGCGCATCGAGGCGGGCATCGGCACCAGCTCGTCCAGCCCGAACGTGGCCAGCTCGGCGTCCAGCTTGGCCAGGGTGGGGGCGAGCGGGCGGGCGTCCGGGTCGAAGTTCACGAACACCAGGCCGTGGAAGATCTCGGTGCGCACCGCCGGCAGCCGGACGAACCGGCGCAGGTCCTTCAGCGGCACGGTCTCGGTCATCTGCGGGGCCGCGACCAGCTTGCCGTCCAGACCGAACGCCCAGTTGTGGTACGGGCAGACCAGCTTGGTGCCGTTCAGGCAGGGCGCCTCGGCATCCCGGGCGTTCAGCCCGTCGAAGATCGGATGCCCGCGGTGCTGGCAGACCGTGGACAGCGTCCGGATCTCGCCACTGAGGTCGCGGAGCACCACGATCGGCTCGTCGAAGATCGTCATCGGGAGCTGGTCCCCGGGGCTGGGGATCTCGTTGACGTGCGCGACGCACAGCCACTCGCGGCCGAAGATGGCCTGCTTCTCGAACTCGAAGAAGTCCTGGCTGGTGTAGACCTGGCGGGGCAGGAGCTGCGCGGACTGCACCGGGTCGGTGCACCGCTCCACGTCGAGGAGGATCTCCGCGGCGCGGGCGCGGATCTTGTCGTCAAGCACGGTGTCCACGTGCTTCTCCTTCCTGGGGATGGGCCTCAGAGGCCGATGCCGTCCTTGACGTACTTGTTGGTGTAGATGTCGGAAGGTTTGAGCCCGTCCTTGAGCGCCTTGTTCTGCGCGGCGAAGATCGGCGACAGGATGTCGATCATCTTCTGCACGCGGGTCTCGTCGAAGCGGCCGATGGTGCCGGTGGAGTCGTTGGCCGCGAGCTGCCGGTCCAGGATCGTCTTGACCGCGGCGGCGTTCAGGCCCTCGCTGGTCTGCCAGAACTCGCCGATCTCCCGGTTCATCTCGGTGATCTTGGCGGAGATGGGGCCCGGGTTCTTCAGGAAGTCCACCCACGCCCGCTGCATCATCGGCACGAACTCCTTGAGGCAGGCGTCGTACCGCGTCACCAGCTCCGGCCGCATCGACAGCGAGCTGGCGTAGTTCACGTAGCCGGCGTCGTACACGAGCAGCGTGCTGACCGGCTTGTTCCAGCCGCGGGTCTCGCTGCCGTACTTGTACGGCTCGGCGCTGGCCAGCCCCGACTGCACCACCCCGCCGTCGGAGGCCACCCACCGGTCGGCGCTGCCCTGGTAGGACCCGTCCACCTGGCTCTTCTTGAGCTGGCCTGAGCCGACCAGATACTCCATGTAGGTCGAGCCCTCGAAGTACAGCACCGGCGTGTCCGTCTTGCCGATGTCCGCGATCGACTTGAAGTCGAACTTCTCCGGGTTGTACATCAGGATCTGCGGATCCTTGTCGAAGTAGCTCATGACCGCGACGGTCGGCTGCTCCCGGGAGTTCTGGATCGCCTCGTCGGTGGCCAGCATGCCCATGAACAGCGAGTCGTCCTTGTACAGCTGCGCGGTCACCTGGTCGTTGCCGGTGAGCGGGCCGCCCGCCCGCACCTCCACGTTCACCCCGGTGTCGGCCAGCGGGCCCCGGTACACGCCGGTCTTGGCGTCGAGGGTGCCGCCGGGGCCGATGAGCTGGTACATCCCGCCGTACTCGGCTTCGGGGAACCAGCTCAGCTGGATGGAGATCGTGTCGGGGCAGACGCCCTTGAGCGAGACGCCCGTGGTCACCGTCGGCGCGGCCTGCGGGGCCGCCGCCTCGGTGGTGTCCCCGCCGCAGGCGGCGGTCAGGGTGAGGAGGCCGGCCGCGGCCAGCGTGCGAATGGATTTCATATCGTGGCTCGCATTTCAGCTTGACTTCGAGTGCGCCGAGGCATGCCAGTTCCGCAGCACGTGCCGGCTGATCAGGGTGTTGGTCAGGAAGAGGGCCAGGCCGAGCAGCGAGGAGCAGATGATCGCGGCGTACAGCCGCTCGGTCTCCAGGGACGCCCGGTAGATGTCCAGCAGGCGCCCGATGCCCGGATCGCCCTGCCGGAAGAAGAAGTCGGCCACGATCGCGCCGATGACCGAAAGGCCGCCGGAGATGCGCAGCCCGGTGAGGATGTTGGGCAGCGCCGCCGGGATCTCCAGCCGCCACAGCCGCGTCCACCGGCCGGCCTTCATCAGGTCGAACAGGTCGCGCTGCGACGGCTCGACCGACTTCAGGCCGAACAGGGTGTTGGTGATGATCGGGAACAACGCCAGGATCGAGCAGATCAGGATCCGGCTGAAGGTGTCGAACCCGAACCAGAGCCCGACCAGCGGCGTCATGGCCAGCACGGGCAGCGTCTGCAGCGCCACCGCGTACGGGTAGAAGGATCGCTCCATCGCGACCGACTGCGACATGACCACGGCCAGCGTGAACCCGATCGTCCCGGCGATCGCGAATCCGGCGAGTGAGATCGCGGCGGTCGAGCTCAGACCGGCCAGGATCTCCGCGAAGTTGTGCCAGTCCAGGAAGCCGACGGACACCACGTCGTGCGGGGGAGGCAGCAGGAAACGGCGGCGTTCGCTGAGCAGGCCGTACGAGATCAGGTACCAGACCGCCACGAACAGGGCGAAGACGATCAGCGGCGGCCCGCCCATGGTGACATACCCGCGCATCCGGGCCTGTCCGGCGGACGTGACCGGCTCGGCGGTGGACGCCGCCGGCACGCCGGGCGCCATGGTTGATATCACTGGGCACCACTCCTCAGGCAGCGGCCGATCTCGCCGGTGAGTGCGGCGAACTCCGGCGTCGAGCGCAGCTCGGGCTCGCGCGGGTAGGGGAAGGGCACCTCGAACTCGCCGATGATCCGGCCTGGCCGGGCGCACATCACCGCCACCCGGGTGGACAGGAACACCGCCTCCGCGATCGAGTGCGTGACGAACACCCCGGCGAACGCGCGGGCCCGGAAGATGCGCAGCAGCTCGCTGTTGAGCCGCTCTCTGGTGATCTCGTCGATCGCGCCGAACGGCTCGTCGAACAGGAACACCTCGGGTTCCAGCGTCAGCGCCCGAGCCAGGCTGGCCCGCATCCGCATGCCGCCGGAGAGCTGGTTCGGATGGCGGTTCTCGAACCCGGCCAGGCCCACCATCTCGATCGCCTGCCGCGCCTTCTCCGCCCGCTCGGCTTTGGGCAGCTTCTTGAGCTGGGTGCACAGCTCGACGTTCTGCCGCACCGTACGCCACGGGAGCAGCGTCGGATCCTGGAACACGTAGGCGATGTGGCCGGTGTTCAGCACCACCTCGCCCGCCGTCGGCCGCGCCAGGCCCGACGCGATCCGCAGCAGCGTGCTCTTACCGCAGCCGGACGGGCCCACCACGGAGACGAACTCGCCGGGGGCGATGTCCATGTCGACCGTGTGCACCGCGTGCACCCCGTTGGGGAAGACCATCTCCACCCCGCGGAAGGCCAGCAGGCCGCGCGGGGCACCCTCCTTGGGCCGTACGGCGACGGTCGTCGCGCCCTCGGTCATGATGGCGCTCCTTTCTTGAGCGGAAGGGGAGTTCGCCCCCGTGCGGCGAGTTCCTCGAGCGCACGGACGACCGACCACACCGTGATCGCCGACGTCCGCCCCCCTGAGGCGGCGAGCGTGTCGTTGACCAGCGCGAACCGGTACTCGCCGACGGCTGTCCGGGCCGCGATCTCATGCCGGGTGCGCCGCGCCGCGGGGTCCGCGGTCACCACCACGCGCACCCGGTCGATGCCGGTGGTGGCCAGCCCGAGGGTGACCGCGACGTTCGCCGTCTTCGGGAACCGCAGCGCCGCCTCGCGCGCCGTGCCCTCGAACACGATCCCCGCGCCCGCCACGCCCAGCGCGCCGGGCGTCTTGACGGTCGTGAGGGTGACCTCCGCGGCGCCGTCCGCGCGGATGGCGGCGGCCAGCAGGTCCAGGCCGCCGATCGCGCCCGGCGGCACCGTCCAGCGGGCGCCCCCGGCCAGCGCGGCGGCGTCGAGCGCGGCGTGCACGGCGTCGTCGGCCAGCGCGCCCGCGCTGCACACGACCAGGTCGCGGCCCGCGGCCAGCACCCGCGCGCCGTAGGCGCGCACCGCCGCGCCGCCCGCCGCCTCGACCACCACATCCCCGCTCCCGGTCAGCTCGGCCACCACCGCCCCGGCGGGGAAGCGCGAGCCGACGGCGGCGCCGGTCACGCATCCGGCCACGCGCCCCGCCGCGAGCAGGTCGCGCAGCGTGCCGCCGATCCCGCCGGTGCCGAGCAGCGATACGCGCATCTCACACGCCCAGCGCGATGGCGCCGATACGGGGATCGGCGGCGGCGGTCAGGCCGGCGCCGGTGACGCGCAGGAGGACGTGCGCCGGGCGTACGGCCGACGCGGACTCCTCCACCGGCACCCGCGTGCCGTCCTGGAGGGACCAGCGTGGACCGGTCAGGATGGCGCCGAGATCGTCAGGACCCGTGGTCATGAGGTCGCCGAGCACCTGCGCGTTCCACGGCACCTGCTGCTCGCCGCCCGGCGTGGCGCCGAACACGTCGGGCCTGCCGGTGCCGCGGGTGTCCAGCGCCCAGGCGTGCAACGTGGTCGGCGGCCTGCGGCCCGGCGCGGGCCCGTCCGGGTGGCCGGGATCGGGGTGGAAGCCGCGCCCGGCCCGGTTGGACAGCACCAGGTCGTAAGGCTCGGCCACCAGGCCGCTGCCGAACTGCGGATGCGAGTTCGAGTGCACCATCACCACCGCGTTTCCTTCGTTATCCGCCGCCGCGACCACCGACGTGCCTTCGCCGATCGGCCCGCCCACGAGCGCTCGTTCGCCCGCGAGCGCGGCGAGCAGCGCCGGTCCGCGCGTCGGCGCGGGCGTCGCCCAGATCGCGTCCTGTCTGACCGGCTCCGCCCATTCGGCAGTCGGGGCGGCCAGGTCGTCGCGGCCGACCACGCCGCCCGCCGCCGCGACCCGCTCGGCGAGTACGGCGCCCGCCGGGCCGTGGAACAGACCGGCCCCGCGCTCGGCGAACTCGCCCAGCAGCAGCGCGAGCCCTGGAAGGCGGAGCAGGGTCCCGGCCTGGAGCGGGCCCGCCGCCGGCCGGTACCGGCAGCCGGCGGGCTGATGGTAGGCGAGCAGGTCGTCCGCCTCCCGCGCGAGCGCCGCGCACAGCTCCGGCCAGACGATCCCGCGCCGCGCCAGCTCGATCGCGGGCCGGGCGAGCCGATCCAGACCCAGCCGGCCAAGATCGGCCAGCGCCGCGTACCCGCCGGGCGCCCCCGGCACGCCGACGGAAAGTCCGCCGTCGCGGGGGAGCGGGCGGGTGGCCAGCGCCTTGGGGAGCCGCCGGGCGGCGGCCCCGATCGACAGCAGCGCGCGCGGCGCGGACCGGCCCGCCGGCAGGACCAGGGCGACCACGTCACCGGCGAGACCGCACTTGGGCGGCAGCAGCACGGTCTCCGCCAGCCCGGCCGCGATCACGGCGTCGAAGGCGTTGCCGCCGTCGAGCAGGGCGGCGGCGCCGATCGCCGCCGCGGTGCGCGCGCCCGCGCCGACGACGCCGAGGGAGCCGTGCGCCACCGCGTTGGCGGCCAGGACGGCGGTGGCGGTCATTCCGGCCGTACCGCCCGGTTCGGGCCGTAGTCGTTGACCTGGCTGGGGCCGTAGTGGCGCAGCTCGATCACGTTCCCGTCGGGGTCGGTGATGTAGACGAGGTCGGCCTCGCCGCGTGCGCCCCAGCGCCGGAACGGCCCGGCCACCTTGCCGAAGGCCCCGGACCCCGCCAGTTCCTTGAGGTCGATCGTGTCCACCTCGATGCAGAAGTGCGCGAGGTTCTCGCCGGTGCGCTTGCCCCTCGGGTCCAGATCGATGATCACGCCGGGTGTCACCTCGACCGAGGGGAACGGCGCCTTGCCCGTGCGGAACTCCGCGACGCGCAGCGGGCGCATGCCGAGCTTGGCGGTGTACCAGTCGAGGGAGCGCAGCGGATCGGCGACATGCAGGACGATGTGGTCGAGCCCGCGCACGCTGACCAGTGGCCGCGCGGCTTGCGAAACGCTTGTCATGAAGGATTTTGTATCCCGATTTTGTTGCGGCTAGCCGATAATCTGGTTAATGCCACGTTACCTGGACCGCGGTGCGGGGCGTGTGGATGCGTATGGACCTGCGGTTGCGTGGTCATGTATCCGCGGCATCGCGCCATGAGCCCAGCCGCAATTATGGGATACAAAATCTCAGATCATCGAGATCTAGGAGGTCAGGCGGGCCGCGGCGGCGAGCGTGGCGGTCACGATGGCCTCGTAGCCGGTGCAACGGCACAGGTGACCGGTGAGCGCCTCGCGGACGGCCGGGGCGTCGAGGGAGGGGCTCGTGCTCAGCAGGTGCGAGAGCGCGACCACCAGGCCGGGGGAGCAGTAGCCGCACTGGGTGGCGCCGGCCGCCGCCAGCTCCGCCACCAGCACGGGCAGGGCGGCCCGCCGAGCGGTCTCCACCACCGCGCCGGCCGCCGCGCCCGCGGGCACGACGCACGCCGGCGTCGGCACCCCGTCGAGCGACACCGTGCAGCTTCCGCACTGGCCGCCCCGGCACCCGGCCGGGAGCGGGCGTCCCGCCGCCTCCAGGGCGTCGAGCAGCGAGGCCCACACCGGCACCTCGGCGTGGTACGGCTCGCCGTCCAGCGTCCCGCGCACCTCCACCAGGTCATCGCCGGACATCGGCGTCTCCACGGGCGTCTCCACGGTGGATGCGGCGGTGGCAGCGGCGAGCCAGGGCGGCCACGGAGCGGCGGGCGTACGGGGTCGGGGGAGCGGCGGCGGCCACGACCTCCGCCGCGAAACCGTCCGCCCCGGCCGGGTCGGCCAGGTGCGGGACCGCGCCGGGGCAGGGGACGGCGGTTCCGGTCCGGTATCCGGTTACGGCGGCGCGCGGGCCGCCGGCCAGCAGGGCCGCCGCCACGGCGGCGAGCGTAGGGGCCGCGACCTCGCGGACCGCGAGCCGCTCGTAGGCGAAGGCCGCCGGCACCGCGAGATCCAGCCCGATGGCCAGCTCGTCCGGCTCGAGCGCGTCCGCTGTGGTCACCGGCAGCCTCCGCTCGCCCCGGGAGCGCGCGGCGGCGGCGATCAGCGAGCCGTCCAGCGCGGTCAGCACCACCGCGAGGTCGGCGGGGGCCTGGAACAGGTTGCCGGTCAGCGTGGCGCGTTCGCGCACGGCGGGCGTGGCGAACCCGCGCAGCAGCCCGTCCAGCACCCCGGCGCCGAGGGCGTGGGCGCGGGCGGCCGCGGCGACGCGTACGACAGGGCCGAGCCTGACCCGGTCCCCGCAGGCGTCGATCGCCGCGCCGTCGCGGAGCCCGCCCAGGTCGAGCACGTCGGCGGGCCGCAGCAGCCCGGCGTTCATCGCGGGCTGGACGGCGGTGCCGCCGCCGCACACGAGGGCGCGCGGCAGCTCGGCCCGCGCCGCCAGCGCGGACGCGATCGTGGCCGGCCGCAGGTACGCCATCAGCCATCCACCGCCGCGGATTCTTCCGTCCGAGGCGCTGCCGCCGCTGCGGCGGCAGCGGGGTCGTGGGAGGTGGCGAGGTCCTCGGGGTGGGCGGGGATGCGGGCGACCGGGCGGCCCGTGGCGGCACGGAGTGCGGCGGCCACGGCGGCGGGGGAGGAGATCAGCGGGCCTTCGCCGACGCCCTTGGCGCCGAACGGCAGCCGCGGGTCGCCGGACTCGACGATCACCGGGATCACCTCGGGCACGTCCACCGCCGCGGGCAGCAGGTACGTGCCGAACCCGGCCGCGCCGCCCCGCCCGTCCGCGTCCACCGGGATCTCCTCCAGCAGCGCGAACCCCGCGCCCTGGACGGTGCCGCCGGCGAGCTGGCCGCGTACCAGCGCCGGGTTCAGCGCCCGGCCCACGTCCTGGGCCGCGACGAGCTGCACCACCTGGGCCGTGCCGAGGGCGGGGTCCACGTCCACGACGGCGCGGTGCGCGGTGAGCTGGAAGGCGAGGTGCGGGTCGCCGCGCCCGGTGCGCGGATCGGGCGCGGCGGTGGGCGGCGCGTCGTACCGCTCCTCGACCACGATCGAGGTCCCGTCGCCCAGCGCCGCGAGATCCACGGGGAAGGCGCCGCCGAGTCGCTGCCTGAGACGGGTCGCGGCGCGGAGCGCGGCGCCACCTGAGGCCATGGTCTGCCGGCTCGCCTTGCTGCCGCCGCTGGCCGGCAGCGTCGAGGTGGAGTCCGCGAACGTGATCGGCACCGGGCCGAGGCATTCGGTGACGATCTGCGCCAGCACCGCGCGTACGCCCTGGCCCACCTCGGGGGCGGCGGTGGCGATCTCGACGCCGTGGCGGTCGGCGCGCAGCACGATGCCCGCGCCCTCGGCCCGTCCGTCGCCGAGCCCGGCGCTCTTGATCCCGACGGCCACGCCCACCCCGCGCCGGAGGCCGGGCGCGGGCGCGGCCGCCGGCGGCGGCACGGCGTCGAGCGCGTCGAGGAGGCTCGCGGGTGCGGCGACGCCCTCCAGCGCCTGCCCGCTGGTGGCCAGCGCCTCGCCCGGTTCGAGCAGGTTGCGGCGGCGTACGTCGGCGGGGTCGAGGCTCAGCTCGGCGGCGAGCGCGTCGACGGTGGACTCCATGGCGAAACACACCTGCGTCGCGCCGAACCCGCGCAGCGCCCCGGCCACCGGGTTGTTGGTGTAGACGGCGCGGGTGGCGATCTCGACGCGCGGGATCCGGTAGGGCCCTGCGGCGAAGTAGTGCGCGACGCCGACGACGGCCTTGGACGTGCTGGCGTACGCGCCGCCGTCGAACAGCAGGTCGGCGGCGAGCGAGACGAACGTGCCGTCGGGGTCGGCGGTCAGCTCGTACGTCATGATCGCCGGGTGCCTGCTCGGGTGGGCGCCGAAGGACTCGGCCCGCGAGTAGAGCGCGCGCACGGGGCGGCCGCTGAGCAGGGCGGCGAGGCAGAGGTGCACGTGCACGGTGATGTCCTCGCGCCCGCCGAACGCGCCGCCGACACCGGCCAGCTCCACGCGCACGCGCTCCTCGGGCAGGCCGAGCGCCGCCGCGATCTGCGCCCGGTCGTGGTGCAGGTCCTGGGTCGCCACGCGCAGCACGATCCCGCCCGCGCCGTCGGGGAACGCAAGACCGGCCTCAGGGGCCAGGAACGCCGCGTCCTGCCGCCCGGTCCGCCACCGGCGGCGTACGCCGATCGCGCCCCGGCGGGCGGTCCCGTGCGCGAGCCGCAGCCGATGGACCAGGTTGCTCCCGTCCGGCCCGACACGGGGGGCGTCGGCGTCGAGCGCGCGCTCGGGGTCGAGCAGGGCGGGGTGCGGGCGCAGGATCGGGCGCACCAGCAGTGCCATGCGGCGGGCCGCCTCGGCGGTGTCGGCGAGCGCGAAGGCGATCGGCTCGCCGTGGTGGCGGACGCGGCCGTCGGCGAGCACGGGCTGGTCGGGGGTCTTCACCCCGACGCGCCGCGCGCCGGGCACGTCGGCGATGGTCAGCACCCGGTACGCGCCGCGCACGCGCATCGCCTCCGCCGTCTCGACGCCGAGCAGGTCGGCGGCGGCGACGGGGCTGCGTACGGTCGCGCCGTGCAGCTCGCCGGGGGCGTGCAGCTCGGTCGCGTACCTGAACTCGCCGGTCAGCTTGGCGACGGCGTCGGGGCGCACCGGAGAGGCTCCCACCCCCGAGGGCAATGACATGGCGGATATTGTATCCGAAATGGGTGGGTTGACAATGGTCGAAGGCAGCACCTCCAGCGGCTCACTCGTGTGATAATTCGCATAAACGCGTGGTCCGGGCAGTGAGGGCGTGACGATCGTCTTTCCCGGCTGTCTGCGATACTGTATGCAGGATTGTCAAGAGGAGGGGGCGTCATGTCGATCGGCGAGTCGCATCGGGCACTCCGTGACGAGGTCGCCGACCAGCTCCGCAGCTGGATACTCGACGGCACCCTCGCGCCGGGCAGCCGCCTGGGTGAGGGGGCCATCTCCGAGCGGCTGGGCGTGTCCCGGCTGCCGGTGCGCGAGGCGTTCCGCCGGCTGGAGGCCGAGGGCCTGGTTCAGACGGCCCCGCGGCGCGGCGTGCGGGTGGCGGTGTTCGACCAGGAAGAGCTGGCCACCATCCAGGAGATCAGGCTCGCGCTGGAGCTCATCGCGGTGCGCAAGACCGCCGAGCGGCGCGACTCCGAGACCATGAACGAGCTGGAGCGCGTGCTCCTCGCCGGCTCCCAGGCGGCCGAGGCGGGAGACCAGTCCGCGCTCAAGCGGCTCAACGGCGACTTCCACGAACTGCTGGCCGGCGGCACCGGCTCACGAGTGCTCGTCGCCCTGCTCCGCTCCGTGCGCAACCAGGCGCACCACCTCGTCGGCGGCCTCGTCACCTCCCCCGAGGACTCGTGGTCGGAGCACGCCCGCGTGATCCGCGCCGTCCTGGAGGCCGACGCCGAGATGGCCGCCCTCCTCATGCGCCGCCACCTCCACGACCGCCACGAATCCCAGCGCGCCACTCTCACCCCCAACCCATGATCTCGCGTTCCGATGCTGGTCGACCCCCGTCACCGGGTGGGAGCAAGGCATCCACCCAGCCCAGGTCAGGAAGTCACTGCTACGACCAGCGGACGATCTTGCCGTTCTCGCATCGGTGGATCTGGCCGGCGCAGTTAACCCGGGCCGTGCGCGGCGGCATCGACCCTGCCGATTTGTTGGCCCCGCTGACCGCTACCCGCTGGACTGGCCCGCCCACGCCCACGGATGCACGATCCTCAGCGTGGACCCAAGCCCCGATGGCACCGCTCACCACCTGCTCCTGGAACTACCGCCGGAATCCCCACTGGCGCTCGTCCTGAACATCACCTGACCCCCGTCAGGCTGACCCAGCGCCCGACTTATCCCCGCGCGCCCGGACCGTAACTCGTGCCGAGCCAGGCTGGCCCGTACCGCCCGTGACCAACCATCAAGATCCGTCTCAGCGCTAATGGCTGTTCCTGCATTCCTCAACCCCATCGGGACCGAGGCGGCCCGACCATGTTCTCTGCGGGTCAAACAGGGAGCGCGTCAGTCATACTGCGGAGGTGGATGCGGCGAGCGAGGGCCGGGGTGCGGAGAAGTTCGCGTAGCCCGGCCGAGATCTGCTCGCCCAGCGGGGTGTCGAGGTAGAACTGGGCCTCGTTCAGCCACACCACTGTGCGCGGCCCGACGTGGGCGAGTGCGGCCAGGGCGGCATCGGGGCGGGTGGGGTCGATCGGGTGCCACAGCCGCCAGCTGTGTCCCGACTCCCGCAGGGAGGCGAGGGCTTCCCAGCAGGCGCGGGTCTTACCGGTGGAGGATCCGCCCACCAGCACCGCCAGCGCGCTCTGCCCGCCGAGGGCGCGTTCGGCGGCCGCGGCGAGCTGCTGGTCGTGGGCGCGTGGCACGTACGGCGGTAACGGGGGCAGGCCGGGATGGTCGTCGAGGCGAATGGGGCGGTGGACTTCCAGGACGAACGGGTCGGTGAACGTCTCCAAGAGTCGGCCGGGCGGCTGCGGGCCGGGAGCCTGCCGGGTGCCTGGTCCTGGCAGGATGGGCAGGCGATCGAGGGTGGTGCCCAGGAGGGTCCACCAGGCGGTGCTGTCGGGAAGTCGGTCGATCAAGGTGATCGGCACGAAGGTGAGATCAGAGGCGCCCTGGCGGGGAGCATGTTCGGACACCACTCCGACGACCCGATCGCCGACCAGCACCGCAGCGCCGGACATGCCCGCCCAAGCTGTGCCGGTCAGTGTCGTTCCTGCCGGCGGCAGCCGGTGGTCGGGGTGGTGGTGGGTTTGCAGGGTGAGAAGGCCAGGCCCCGACCGCTGCGAAACGGGGATCTGACCGCTGACCTGCGCGGGATGGCGGACTGTGTCCCGGCCCTCGCCGCGCTCCATGAAGCGGCGGAACCCGACCGCGCCGCAGCCCTCGACCACCTCCAGGTACGCGGTGCGGTCGGCGACCCGCGCGAACCCGATCCGCGGTAGCAGCACGATGTCTGCGGGGACGTCCTGGCCGAGCTCGACGACCGCCAGATCCGCGTGGTCGAGGTCCCCCGCGAGGAGCACCCGTGCCGACCAGATCCGTCACCGCAGGAACAGGGGCAGCCGGGGCGGCCGGCCACCCACATTCTGCGCGGTCGACTACCGGCGGCGCCATGCCGTCGAGTGCGGCATCAACCGGCTCAAACGCCATCGCGCGGTGGCCACCAGGTATGACAAGCTCGCCGTCCGCTACGAGGCTCTTCTCCAGATCGCCATGATCAACGACTGGCTGACCTGTCTTTGAGACAGGCCCTAGCGGGTTCTCCCCACCCGCCCACCCATTATGGCCTTCGGCCGGATTTGG
>NZ_JAHCST010000081.1 GCF_018476525.1 Acrocarpospora catenulata | reverse complement strand
CCGGCCCGCCGTGCCGGAGGCGCGGCCAATGTCACAGCCGGGCCGGCCCGCCGGAGGCGGGCCCATAGAAAGGGAGAGGTGCGCCGGGCGAGGGCTCGGCGCACCCCCCGTCAGGAGCAGCCGGTTCGGCCGCGTACCACGACCGGCCCCTTGCCGTCGGGGTCGAAGGTGACCCCGAGCATGGTGCCGTCACGTCTGGTGAAGTCGACTGCCAGGGTTTCCCCGGCGGGCCGTTCGGCGACCTGCCAGTCCGGCCCGATGCGCTGCCGGATCGGCCCATAGATAATCCCCGAAATATCCGACATACCAGGTTTTACATGGACAACGTAGTTGTGCCGGACCGAGGTGCACTCCGGGCCGGGCTCCCAGGAGGGGTCGCACTCCTCGACCTCGTCCAGCTGTACCTCGGCCTCCCCGCCGAGCGCCCTGACCACCTCGTCCACCAGCCGACGCAGCTGGTCACCGTCCATCGGCCACCTCCTGGGCGTACAGGGGAGAGAAGTGCGGGTTGAGCTTCAGCGCGCGAGCGCGGCTGCGCTCGGCGTCCGCCTCACGGCCGAGCGCGCGTTCGATCTCGCCACGGTGGTAGGCGGCGAGCGCGGTGTTCTGCCGGGCGTACTTGATCGCCTCCTGATTCCGCCCGGCCCGGTGCAGCGCCCAGGCGTAGGCGTCGGCCACCTCGTCGTTGGGGCGGCGCTTCCACTCCCGGGCCAGCCGGGTCACCGCCACCGCCGGATCCCCGTGGTCGGCCTCGAACCGCCCGGCCACCAGGTCGTCCACCACCCCTTTGGCGGCCAGCTGGGACAGCGCCCCGCGTACCCCCCGGTACTGTGCCTGGGCCTCGCCGGTCCGGCCCAGGGACTGGTAGAGCTCGCCGTACTCCAGGAGGGTCTGCGGGCGCGGATGGCGGGCCACCGCCGCGGCGTACGCGGTCAGCGCCTCGTCCTCGCGGTGCAGCGCGGCCAGCGCCCTGGCCCGCCCGGCCAGCGCGTCCGGGTGCCCGGGCTCGGCCCGCAGCGCCAGGTCGTAGGCGCGCAGCGAGCGGTTCGGCCACCCCGAGTCCCAGGCCAGGTCGCCCAGGCGGCTGCGCACATCGGCCAGGTCGGCGCTGCCCACCGCCGAGTCCAGGGCCAGGTTGAGGGCCTGCGCCGCCCGGTCGCGCTCGTTGCGGAGCCGGTAGAGCTCGGCGGCCCGGGTGAAGGACGCCACGCCGGGCTTGGCCTCCAGCATCTTCTGCAGTTCCCCGTCCGCCCGCCGGGTGTCCCCCAGCTGGAGGTAGGCGTCGGAGAGCAGGCCGTGGGCGAGCGGGTTGCGCGGGTTGGCGGTGGTGGCCCGCGTCGCCCAGTCCCTGGACCCGGCGAAGTCGCGCCGGGCCCCGGTCAGCGCGGCCATGCCGACCAGCGCGGTGTCGTTGGTCTCCGGCTGGAGCCGGAGCGACTCGCGCAGCGCCTGCTCCGCCTTCGGGTAGTAGGCGGCGTCGCCGGTGCGCCGGGCCTGCTCGACATAGCCGATGCCCAGCTCGGCCCAGACCGTGGCGTCCCCCGGGGCCTGCGTCAGGTACCGCTGGTCGGCGGCGATGCGGCCGGGCAGGTCGGCCGCGAACGCCCGGACGGGGACGGGCCCGCCCCGATAGTGCGGGCCGAACAGGATGAAGGCGGCGGCCCCCGCGAGGATGGTCGCGGAGGTCGCGCCGAGCACGATCGCCGCGCGCCTGGTCGGGCTGCCCCGGCCACGGGCGGCCCGGTCGCTCACGTCCCTAGTCATGGTGTCCCCAGCGTGATGTTCGATGATCGTCGATCACGATGTGTAATGATTTCGCGTACACATAGTGATCAGCGTTGATCGTCCCCCCTTCGAGCTGACGGCAATCGGGGACGGATATGAAAGATCGGGTACATACCTTTGGCCGCCGGGACGCCCTCCGCCTGGGGGCGGGCGCCGTGCTGCTGGCCGGCCTGGACCTCGGGACCGCCCAAGCCCGTACGGACCTCCATACAGACCCTGACGAGGCCGACTATGTGATCATCGGCTCCGGCCCGGGCGGCACGCCGCTGGCCGCCAACCTGGCCGCGGCCGGGTTCACCGTGCTGGTCCTGGAGGCCGGCCCCGCCGAGGGCGACCGGCGCTGGTACGACGTGCCGGTCCTGAGTAACTTCGCGGTCAGCGAGGACACCAGGATCCGCTGGGACTTCTACGTCCAGCACTACTCGGACCTGGACTACAACGCCACCTGCAGCCAGTGGGTGACCGGCCGGGGCGTGCTCTACCCCCGGGCCTCGGCGCTGGGCGGCTGCACCGCGCACAACGCGACCATCACGATGGCCGCCGACCCGGCCGACTGGGCCTTCATCCAGCGCCTGACCGGCGACGACGGCTGGAACCCCGAGACCATGTGGGGGCACTGGGAGCGGTTCCTGTCCTGGCAGCCCACCGAGTTCGGCCTGGTGGACATCTTCAAGATCGATCCCCAGCTGGGCCGGATCGTGGCCTCCGCCGTCACCGAGGCGCAGGCGCTGCCCGGCGGCGGTGACGTGCGGAACCAGCGCTCGATCAACGACAGGGCGTTCGTGGACGCGGGCACCCAGGGCTTCTTCTACCCACCCCAGTCCACCCGGCACGGCAAACGGCACAGCATGCGGGAGCGGCTGCTCAGCGCCCGGGCCGCGCACCCGTCCCGGCTGATCGTCCGGACCGGCGCGCTGGCCGAGCGGGTGGTGCTGGCGCCGGGCCCGGACGGGCGGCGGCGCGCGGCCCCCGCGACCACCTGGCCCGGCTCGGCGTGCCCGTCCAGATCGACCTGCCCGGCGTGGGCGGCAACCTCCAGGACCGGTACGAGGTGCCGGTGGTCTCCCAGTACCCGCCCTTCCTCCTGCTCCAGGCGTGCTCCTTCGGCAAGACCCCGCTGGACCCGTGCCTGACCGCCTGGCAGGGGGCCTCGATGGTGGGGGCGGCCGGGCTCACGCCGTACTCCACCAACGGGGTGATCGGCGGCATCAAGCGCCGGTACGGCACCGGCGCCCGCCCCGAAATGTACGTCTTCGGCGGCCCGCTGGACTTCCGCGGCTACGCGCCCGGCTTCGGCCCACCCGGGTACGTCAAGGACAAGTTCACCTGGCTGGTCCTGAAGGGCTACGCCGAGTCCCGCACCGGCACGGTACGGCTCCGCTCCGCCGACCCCACCCAGCCGCCGCTGATCAACTTCCGCAGCTTCGACGACGGCCGGGGCGGCGACCGGGACGTCGCCGCCATGGTGGAGGCGGTGGAGATGATCCGCCGGATGAACGACCGGGTGGGTTCCGGCACCGAGATCTGGCCCGGCCCCCAGGTCAGGACCAGGGAGCAGCTGGCGGCCTGGGTCCGCAGGGAGGCCTGGGGCCACCACGCCTCCTGCACCAACCCGATCGGCCCGGACGACGATCCGATGGCGGTGCTGGACAGCAGGTTCCGGGTGCGCGGCACCAGCAACCTGCGGGTGGTGGACGCCTCGGCCTTCCCGCGCATCCCTGGCCTGTTCATCTGGGCCCCGGTGGCGACGCTGGCGGAGAAGGCGAGCCTGGACATCCTGGCCGACGCCCGGATTCCGGCAAAACGCTGACGGCGGTAACTCCGGCCGCGCCCGGCACCCGCCGGACGCGGCCTTCACCGGGCCGGGAACCCGGCCGGCGGCGGGAGAGCGGCGGGTCACGTTGTCAAGTCGGGGGTCAGGAGGCAGCGTCCCAGGTCCTGCGCTGTGTAGGAGTCGATACGACGGATTGAGATAACAATGAGATGTCTTGCTACCGAACTCCCGCTGTAACACTGTTTGACTACGACGAGCACTTTTTCGACTTCAAAGGGTAATTTCTACCGACATATCTGCCTCGATTACCCCGATAACCTCACGGATTGCCGCGCCATCATCTACCCTGCCCCCATGCGCAAGCCAGGTGAAAGGCGATGAAAAGTTTCATCGCGACGAAACCTCTGTTGACACGCCCGAAACAGTGATACGTTCTTGGGAGCGCTCCCAAGCCGCCGCGTGACACACTTCGGGCCTGAGGAGACCGGATGGCCGATCTTCCCACCCTCGCAGAGGTAGCCGCCGCTGCTGGCGTCTCCCCGGCAACCGCTTCCCGAGTCCTGACGGGCTCGGTACGCGTCACCACATCGACCAGGAGACAGGTGCACGACGCCATGTCCCGCCTGGGCTATGTACGGCGCCGTGCCCCCCGGGGCTCGACCGCCAGACGCACCGACCAGATCGTTGCCGCCGTGATCTGCGAGCAGACTCCACGGCTGTTCAGCGAACCCTTCTACGCCCGACTGCTGTCGGCGGCAGAGGAGGTGTTCGCCGCCCACGGGGTCCCCCTCGTGGTGATGACGGCCACCCCCGCCACCGCGGCGATCGCGGCCCCACCGCTGGTGGCGGGGGCCGTGGACGGGGTGCTCCTGGTGGGCGCCCGGGCCAGGCATCCACTGGCGGTCACCCTCGCCGCCTCCGGCATCCCGGTACGGAGCGCGGGCCGGCCGCCGGACGGCGTTGACCTGCCGTTCGTCGACATGGACAACCGCGACGGCGGTCGCCAGGCGGCAGAGCACCTGCTGCTCGGCAACCGCCGGGTGATCGCCACGATCGCCGGGCCGCCCACCCTGCCGGCCGCCAGGGACCGCCTGGACGGCTTCCGGGAGACCCTGCGGGACGCGGGCATCACCGACATGCCCGTGGCCTACGGCGACTTCACCCACGCCTCGGGCGCGCACGCGATGCAGTGGCTGCTGCAGCGCGCGCCGCGGCTGGACGCCGTGTTCGCGGCCTCCGACGTGATGGCGGCGGGCGCGATGCAGGCGCTGCGGCGGGCCGGGCGCAAGGTGCCCGACGACGTCGCGGTGATCGGCTTCGACGACGCCCCCATCGCCCGGCACACCACCCCCGCCCTCACCACCGTCCGCCAACCGGTCGAGGAGCTGGCGGCCCTGGCCGCCCGCATGCTGCTCATGGCCCTCGCCGAGGACGAGATACCGAAGGGCAACCCCGTGTTGCCCACAGAACTGGTCGTCCGTGAATCAACCTGAGCTGGCCGAGGGCGACGTCCTGACCCGTCGCTATCTGCTGCAGGAGCGGATTGCCACGGGCGGTATGTCGGTGATCTGGCGCGCCTTCGACCAGTCCTTACAGCGGACTGTGGCGATCAAGGTGCTGGACGGCGCGCTGGACGACGACAACCCGGGTCGCGAGCTGATCAGGCGCGAGGCCCGGGCCACCGCCCGGCTGATCCATCCGGACGCCATCGAGGTGTACGACTACGGCGAGACGGTCACCCCGCGTGGCCGTCTCGCCGCGTACGTCGTGATGCGTCTGCTGGAGGGCCGTCCCCTGGCCGACCGCATCAGCGAGGGGCCGTTGCCCTGGGCGGAGGCGACCGCCATCGCCGCCCGGCTGGCCCTGGTGCTGGCGGCGGCCCATGACCGCGGCATCGTGCACCGGGACGTCACCCCGGAGAACGTGCTGCTCGCCCCGGACGGGGCGAAACTGCTCGACTTCGGCATCGCCGCCTTCGCCGGGGAGGCCGGCGACGAGCTGGTGGCCGACTTCGGCACCCCGCCGTACGTGGCGCCCGAGCGGCTCAAGGAGCTGCCGGCCGCCCCGGCGGTGGACGTGTACTCGCTCGGCGTGCTGCTCTACGAGATGCTCACCGGGGCCCCGCCGTACCCGGAGACCACCTGGGAGGGCATCGAGGCGGCCCGCAGGGAGGGCCCGCCGCCGAGCCCGGACGGCGTGCCGGGGCTGCCCCCGGAGATCGCGGCGCTCTGCCGCCGGTGCCTGTCCCCCGAGCCGGCGGACCGGCCGACCGCCCGGGAGGTGGCCGCGGCGCTGATCCCCGGGGAGAGCGAGCGGGAGCCGGGCTGGCTGAAGTGGGCCGCGGGGGTGGCCGGAGTGCTCGCCCTCGGCGTGCTGCTCTGGCAGCAGCCGACCGCGGTGCCCGCGGGCGTGGCGGCGGCGACCCTGCCGAGCCCGGTCGCGCACGCCACCCAGCGCACCGGCGCCGAGGCCGACCAGGACCAGGACGCCGGCTCCGAAACCGACCCCGAGGCCGGTCCGACCGCCAACGCCGACGAGCGCGGCGGGGACGAGGGCGGCGACAGGACCGGTGGGCGGGCC
Source organism: Acrocarpospora catenulata (assembly GCF_018476525.1). GTDB lineage: Bacteria > Actinomycetota > Actinomycetes > Streptosporangiales > Streptosporangiaceae > Acrocarpospora > Acrocarpospora catenulata. Next base: position 29,279 of record NZ_JAHCST010000081.1, on the reverse strand, counting down.
GGGGACGGAACCGGTGACCGGGCCAGGCCGATCAACGTCCCGGACCGGACCGAGGAACCTGAGGACCCCGGCGGCGCCCCGGCGGCGCAGCCGAGTTCGACGCCCCGGCCCACGCCGCGGCCGAGCGACACCCAGACGCTCGCCCCGCTCCCGCTGGCCAGCCCGACCGGCTCGCGCACGGTGGCGGCGGCGGCGGACGGTTTCACCTCCCTGGTGAACGCGGCGGAGGCGAGCGGGCAGATCCGCGACGACGTGGCGCTGGACCTGCGGAACGTGATCAGGAACATGGTCGCCAACAACGACCGGGCCGCCGTGGCGAACATCCGCGTCAAGCTGAACGACCGGCTCCGCGAGGGCGCCCTGACGCCCGCGCTGAAGTCGTCGCTGGACGCCGCCCTGGACCAGATCCAGGCGGCGTTCGACGCCCAGGGAACCTGAGACACCCAGGGAATCTGAGACATCCAGAGGACCTGAGGCGCCCGGGGAAGCTGATCGCCCGGTGCGGCTCCTGCGGAGTCCCGCGAGCCGCACCGGAACGGGGCTTGACGAAAACCGGGAAATAGGCTCCCGTATGGGAGCGCTCCCAGAGATCGCCTTGAAAAACCCTCGAAATACGCCTGGAATAACTGAAATTTTCATGACCGGCTGTAACACCGGGCGCCCGCGGGGCGTCCGGCGGTCGAGGGCGGGATCCGCGCTCCGGTTACCACCATCATCAGATCACTCCTCTCGGGCGGGCACAGCGGACAGCGTCCCACCCAGGCGGCGGGATGCGGAGAGCTCGTAAGCGGACCAGGGAGTGGCCCCCTGGAGGATTCGGAACGGGTTGGCATTCCCTCGCGATCCGCCGTTTCGGCGCTACGGCGGGAGGGACCGAGCCGAATCCTCCAGAGTCGGGGTTGTGATCAGTGGATGAGGGTTGGGGGGTCCGGTCGCTGTCGCGGACCGGGACCACTGAGACATCGGATGTTTTGTAGGCACAACCACATATGTCCTACATGTTTCGGGACGGTAGACCGGACTTATGATTTTTGTCAACAGAAGTCTGCCGACTCACAGGAAAAAGTGTCCCACGTCACGCCCCGTAGTCGGGGCTCGCTGCCCAGATTACGGGCGTATGACGACCATTGACCCTTCTCGGATCACGTAGTAACAATGTGATCGCTCAGCTCAACGGCGGTGGCATGCTCGCGGGCTCGACAAGGAACCACAGTGACGTGGTCGGCGCACGCGTCCCTCACTGAAAGGGAACAAGCGTGAGCGACACGCATGCCCACGAAGAACCCCTCCGCCGCCGTCTCGGCCTGAACCGCCGCCAGTTCCTGGCCGCCACCACCGGCATGGCCGCCGCGGCCGCGATCCCGCTCACCACTCCCGGTGCGGCACTTGCCGGTAACGGCGTCCTGGTCCCCCCGGGCAAGCGGGGCATCATCCTCTACACGGTGCGTGACGCGATCTCTCGCAACCCGCTGACCACCCCGCACCCCTCCGGCTTCCGCCGGGTGTTCGAGGAACTCGCCCGGATCGGCTACAAGCAGGTCGAGTTCGCGGGCTACACGCAGAACGCCAACTCCGAAGGCGGCGCCAACATGGGCACCGTCGAGGGCGCGCGGCAGCTGCGGCAGTGGCTCGACGACAACGGGCTGGAGGCCGAGGGCAACCACGGCTTCATCCCTTCGTCCTGGCCGCTGACTCCCGCCGACCTCACCCGGTGGCAGGAGACCCTCGAGATCGCCAACATCCTGGGCCTGGGCCACGTGGGCACCGGCAACGACCCCACGAGCAGCAACTTCAAGGGCGACTGGGACGTCGCGGCGGAGAAGTGGAACTACCTGGGCTCCCTGGCCACCGCGGCCGGGCTCAAGATGTACACCCACAACCACGACGCCGCCTACAACTTCCTGCTGGACAGCGGTCCGCTGGACGCGCTGGGCCGGCCGACCCGCTCCTCGGGCATCAGGAAGCTGGAGTACTTCCTGAGCATCACCAACCCCGAGCACGTCTGGCTGGAGATGGACATCTTCTGGGCGCACGTGGCCCAGTACAAGCACCGCGTCTTCACCGCGGCCGACGGCTCCTCGCAGACCAGCATCTTCAACCCGCTGGCCGTCGTCCAGGCGCAGACCAAGCGCTTCCCGCTGTTCCACGCCAAGGACGGCAAGATCAACACTGCCACCGCCAACGGCTACGACATGGTGCCGTTCGGCACCGGTGACATCGACTACAAGAACTTCTTCTCGCAGATGGGCGCCAAGGGCTACCACAACCCCATGTACGAGCAGGACAACGCCCCGGGCACCGACCCGATGCAGTCGCTCCAGCTCGCCCAGGTGAGCTACGCCGGAATGGCCGCGCTGCGCGGCTGACGATCCTCGGCGACGACAGTTTCTACCGGACCGCTACGCGAACTCTGCCGATTGCCCCGGCAGGCGTAGCGGTCCGGGTTCTGATACTCCCTGTTTCAAGGAGCAGTACCGCCATGCAGCGTACCCGAACGGCGCTGGGCGTCCTCATCGGCGCCCTGGCCCTTCCGTTCAGCATGCTCGCCGCCGTCCCGGCGCAGGCCGATCCAGGCCAGAATCCGGCGACGGAGTGGTCGAACTACGAGAAGATCACCCTCACCAAGAACGTGGGCGAGCCCATCGACCTGGCCGTCTTACCGGACCGGCGGGTCCTGCACACGGCCCGCAACGGCGACGTCCGGCTGACCGACCCGGCCACCGGCGTGACGAAGATCGTCAACACCATCCCGGTCTACTCCAACTCCGAGGACGGCCTGCAGACGGTCGCCATCGACCCCGACTTCGCCGAGAACAAGTGGGTCTACATCTACTACGCGCCGCGGACGATGACCGCGCCCTACCCGGCGACCACCCCCACCGGGTCGGCGCCCAACTCGCTGCCCGCCGGGGCGGACGAGTCGTACTGGAACCAGTGGAAGGGCTACAACCAGCTCTCCCGGTTCAAGTGGACCGGCAGCGCCCTGGACCTGTCCACCGAGCAGGTCATCATCAAGGTCGAGACGCAGCGCGGCCAGTGCTGCCACGTCGCCGGTGACATGGACTGGGACGACGAGGGCAACCTCTACCTGGCCACGGGCGACAACACGCCCGCCAGCGCGCCGGGGGCCAACGGCTACGCGCCCAACAACGACGCGCCCGGCATGAACCCCGGCTTCGACTCGCGGCGCGGCGCGGGCAACACCAACGACCTGCGCGGCAAGATCCTGAGGATCAAGGTGCAGGAGGACGGGTCGTACACGATCCCGGCCGGCAACCTGTTCGCGCCGGGCACCGAGAAGACCCGGCCGGAGATCTTCGTGACCGGCGTGCGCAACCCGTTCCGGATGGACGTGGACGCCGCGACCGGAACCGTCTCCTGGGGTGACTACGGACCGGACGCCGGAGCCTCCAGCCCCACCCGGGGACCGCTGGGCTACGTCGAGTGGAACATCACGGCGATCAGCAGGCCCATCAACAGCGGCTGGCCGTACTGCACGGGCGACAACTTCAACTACAACGACTGGGACTTCGCCACCGCCCAGCCGCGTGAGTGGCTCGACTGCGACGCGGGTCCGAAGAACACCTCGCGCTGGAACACCGGGATCGCGCAGCTGCCTCCCGCGGTACCGGCCAACCTCTACTACGGCGACACCGTCGCCCACCAGCCCGCGGAGTGGGCCGGTCTGATCGAGTTCGAACCCCAGGGCGGCCAGGGGCCGATGGGCGGGCCGATCTACCACTACGACGCGGACAACCCGTCGCCCACCAAGTTCCCCCAGTACTGGGACAACAAGGCGTTCTTCGCCGAGTTCTCGCAGGACTACCTCGCGGCCTTCACCGTGACCTACCCGAACGGGCCGGTCACCAAGCTGGAGCACTTCCTGCCCAACAGCGCGCTGCGCACCGGGGCGCAGCCGCTCACCGACAACCCGATGGACATCGAGTTCGGCCCCGACGGCTCGCTGTACGTCCTGGAGTACGGGGACGGCTTCTTCCGCGCCAACCCCGACGCCGGCCTCTACCGGATCGACTACACCCCGGGCAACAAGACCCCGCAGGCGAAGATCACCGTTGACCGCGCCTCCAGCAGCTCGGCGCCGCTGACCGTCAAGTTCGACGGCTCCGGCTCCGTGGACGAGCCGGGCCCGCTGACCTACGACTGGGACCTGGACGGCGACGGCGAGTTCGACGCGACCGGCGCCACCATCACGCACACCTACCCCGAGGTGGGCCTCTACACGGCGCGGCTGCGGGTCACCGACGCGGGCGGCCTGTCCGGGGTCACCTCGATCGAGATCAGCGTGGGCAACACCGCGCCCGAGGTGACCATCCAGAAGCCCGCCAACGGCGGCTTCTTCGACTGGGGCAACGCGCTGCCGTACCAGATCGGGGTCGTCGACGCCGAGGACGGCAACAACCCGGTGTGCAGCCGGGTGCAGTGGGACTTCGGCCTCGGGCACGACACCCACGCCCACCCCGAGACCCAGGGCACCGGCTGCTCGGGCGCCTGGCCGACCCCGGTCAACGCTCCCGAGCACGGCGAGACCGAGAACATCTACGGCGTGGTCGTGGTCGGCTACCGGGACAACGGGGCCAACGGCCTGCCGCCCGCGCGCGGCGAGGCCGCCGTCATCCTCAACCCCAAGCTGATGCAGGCCGAGCACGCCGACGAGGTCAGCGGCGTCACCGTCGTCGCCGATGACACCGCGTCGGCCAGGAGCAAGGTCACCTCCTTCGACGCCGGGGACTGGATCGCCTACGACCCGGTCAACTTCACCGGCATCACCGGAGTCCAGACGAAGGCGTCCGGCGCCGGCACGCTCTCCCTGCGCTGGAACTCGGCCACCGCCGCACCCTTCGCCACCGTGACCGTGCCCGCGGGGGCGGGGTGGCAGACCGTCACCACCGCGCTGGGCCAGGCGCCCGCCGGCACCGGCCGGCTCTACGTCACCTCCACGGGTGGCGTCGAGGTGGACGCCTTCACCTTCCAGGGCGGCGGCGTCGGCGACACCACCCCGCCCGTCGTCACCGCCACCGCCAGCCCGGCGCAGCCGGACGGCGCCAACGGCTGGTACACCGGCAACGTCACCGTCACGCTGACCGCCACCGACAACGGCGCGGTGGCCAGCCGGCAGTACTCGCTCAACGGCGGCGCGACCTGGACCACCACCACCAACCCGGTGACCCTCAGCGCCGAGGGTGTGCACGACTTCCGGTACCGGGCCACCGACACCGGCGGCAACGTCTCACCCGTCGGCACGCTCACCGTGAAGATCGACAAGACCGCGCCGGTGCTGTCGGCGTCGGGCGTGGAAGCCACCACGTACGGCGACTCGGCCTCGATCACCCCCGTGGTGTCGGCGACCGACGCGACCTCGGGCATCGACAGCGTCAAGGCCACCATCGACGGCCAGGAGGTCCCCTCCGGCGTCACGGTGCCGCTCTGGACGCTCAGCCTCGGCGAGCACGAGTTCAAGGCCACCGCCACCGACAAGGCCGGGAAGGTCACCAGCCAGACCGTGACCTTCACGACCACCACCTCCTACGCCGATGTGCGGGCGCTGGTGACCCGGTTCAAGGACGCGGGAACGGTGAAGGCCGACGCGGCCGATCCGCTGCTCTCCGCGCTCGACTCGGCCGAGCAGCACCAGAACGGCGGCAGGACCACGCAGGCCATCGACGCGCTTGACCGCTTCATCAAGCACGCCGAGAAGTCCGGCAACGTCCACGACGCGGCGGCGCGGGACGCTCTGGTCAGGGATGCCCAGGCGCTGATCGCGCGGCTCCGGTAAAAGCGTTGGGGGAAGGGCGCCCTGGGCCCTTCCCCCAACCCACCTGGGGAGATAAGGCCCGTGTAACGGTGTAAGCGAAGTGAAAGTGGTCCGCAACCCACTCTTCCTAGTGTCACTGGCGTTCCCAGATCACTAGGAAGGCATCCCTCCGATGAAAACCGCTCGCCTCGCCATCGTCACCTTCGCGGCCGCCGCTCTGCTGACCGCCTGCGGGGGTGGCAACTCCACGGCGGTCTGCCAGGAGGCAGTGAAGGCGTTCACCGACTACAGCGCCGCGGCCGGTGCCTCGGCCGGCGACCTGGACGCCATCAACAAGGCGACCTCTGACCTGGCCGGCCAGCTCAAGGACCTGGCCGCCAAGGCCGACGGCGACCTGCAGTCGTCGCTGTCGAAGATGGCCGACACCTGGGCCGCCTTCAAGATCGACCCGTCGAACCCGGCGGCCGTGACCGAGTTCGCGACCAAGGCCAGCGAGGCCACCCAGGAACTCGGCCTCGCCTGCGCCTGACATATCTCACGTAAGGTACGGCCCGCGCACCGGGAGGCGGTGTGCGGGCCGTACGCGTTTTTTCTGGTTGGCTCAGAAGATCAGGACAGGTCGAACTCGCCGCCCTTCACCCCGTGGACGAAGGCGTCCCACTCGCCGGGGGTGAACAGCAGCTTGGGACCCTGGGGGTCCTTGGAGTCGCGCACGGCCACGCCGTGCGTGAGCTGGGCCACCTCGACACACTGGTTGCCCTGGGTGTTGGAACGGGTGGCCTTACGCCACGTCGCGTCGGCCAGATCCGTTGGCTGAATGTCCTTCATGCCATCTCCTTCTCCACCGATTCGATCTTCTCTCTGGACTTCTCCGGGCTTAGAGCTGCGGCGCGGAGATGGTCGAAGACTTGGGCGTACCGGCGAACCTGGTCGGCTTCCTCCAGGTAGAGCTCGCCGCCGGCGCTCTCCAGGAAGACGATGTCGCCATCCTCGGGGTCGGGGAAGGCGAGGATCGCCAGCGGGTTGCCCATGCCCAGGTAGGCCCCGGCGTCGAACGGCAGCACCTGGATGGTGACGTTCGGCTGGAGGGCGAGCTCCTGGAGCCTGCGCAACTGCTCGGCCATGACGTGCGGCCCGCCAACGGGTCGCCGTAGTGCGGCCTCGTCGAGCACCACCCAGAGTTCGAAGGCCGGGTCGGACAGGCGCCGTTGCCGCTCCAGCCGCACGGTGATCCGCCGCTCGATCTCCTTCGGGTCCTCGACCAGGGCCGCGCCGATGACCGCGCGGGCGTAGTCCTCGGTCTCCAGCAGCCCCGGCAGCATCACCGGCTCGTAGTTGCGGACGCTGGCGGCTTCCGCCTCCAAGCCCACGTACGGCCCGGAGATCACGTCTCCGAAGCTGTGCCACCACCCGCGACGGCCGGCGTCCCGGATCAGTTCGAGCAGGGCTGCCCGCTCCTGATCGGTGGCGCCGTAGAGAGCGAGGAGGTCCCGCATGGTCCGGCCCTGTGGCCGGGTGTGCCCTGTCTCGATCCGGTACACCGTGGAACTGGCCAGTCCGAGCAGCTGGGACACCTCCTCGCGGGAGTAGCCCGCCTCGCAACGCAGCCGGACCAGCTCACCGGCCAGACGCCGGAGCCGGACCGTCGGGCTACGCCCAGCGCTCATCAGCGGACTCCCCACAAAGCGGCAGTTTGCAATATTGCATTTGCAGGATTGCAAAGCTGCTCTCCACGGTGCAGGATGAACTGAAGTTTGCCATGGCCCCAACAGCGCTCAGCTCTGCTCTCACGGCACCGGGTGCACAGGGAGTCATCGGAGGATAACAATCCTCATCCGCCCGGGGAGAACCGTGATTCACGGGCCCGGCCCGCGCTCCCCTGGTTCACCCCATCTCCACCACCTCGCTGTACGCCTCCGGCACCGCGCCCTTGAAGACCACCCGATGCCTCGAAATTTCGGGAAATGCGGTTTTGGGCACCCGCCAGACGTACAGGTCATCGGACACCGCGAGGCTCACCGGCGCCACCGGCGTCCAGTTCCACCCCGGCTCCCGCTGGCGGAACAGCCACCCGCTCTCGATCAGGTGATCGGCCCCGAGCCCGGCCACGGCGACTCCGGTGTCCCGGTCCCCGTCCAGATCCAGCAGCACCTGATGGAGGTCGAAGGCCCGGCCGAACCTGGCCTGGTACACCACCGCGTCCGCGCCGATCTCCCCCGCGGCCTCCGTGATGGGCGCACTGGCCGCCGGGGGCGTGGTCACCGTCAGATCGGGCCCGGAGGCGCCGCCGGCGTCGTTCCTGGCGACCACCGTGAAGGTCGTGGTGGTCGCCGGTTCCAGGGAGCCCACCGCGAGAGCCGTACCGGTCGTGGTGGCGATCAGGCGGCCGTCCTGGTAGACGTCGTACACCCCGGAGGAGGCCTGCCAGCTCAGGCGCAGCCCCGAGGGGCGGATCCGGGTGGCCGTCAGGTCCCCTGGCGGGGCGGGGCGCACGCCGGGGAAGGGCAGGGTGCCCAGCCGTACGGCCGGGCCAGGCGCCGAGAGGTTGCCCGCGCGGTCCCTGGCGCGGACCCGGAACTCGTAGGACCTGCCGGGCTTCAGGCCGTCCAGGTCGAACTCCGGCGCGGCGCCCAGGGTGCCGCCCGTCCACTGCCCGTCCCGGTAGACCTCGTACGCCACCGCCCCGGTCACCCCAGTCCAGCGCAGCCGGAGCGAGGTCGCCCCGCGCACGGCCACCTCGGGCGCGCCGGGCCGCGCGGGCGGCACCTTGACCGGCGCGGCCCCCGCCTCCCGTTCGGCCGCCCAGTACGCGGCGGGCGGCAGGGTGTCCCACGGATTGGCCAGGGTGTCCGGCGTCACGTACATGTAGCCCGCGTTGCGGAGCCTGCCCAGGCGCATCGCCTCGGCCGGGTCGGCGGCGCCGTGCACCAGATGCCAGAACCGGCGCGGGTCCTGGGCGAGCTGCCAGGCCGGCGGCTGCCACGCCCGGTAGGCGGCCAGGTCCCCTTCGAACGCGACCAGCACGTCGGCCACCCCGGAGAAGCAGTCCGGCACGCCGGTGCCCGGGTTGACGGCGACCCGGGCGGCCGGGTCGTACCTGCGGGTGAAGGCGCGCAGCTCCCGGTAGCCGGGGGTGACGGCGCAGGCGTCGGGGACCTCGTCCAGGAAGATCCCGGCCAGGCCGTGCGCTCCGTAGAGCCGGTACCAGGCGGCGATCTCCTGCTGCGTCTGGGCCAGCCAGGACGCCTCGCCGGTCTCACCGAACCGGGTGACCCTGCCGGTCCGCCCGAGGTAGCCGGTGGTGACGTAGCCGAGCACGGTCACCCCCCGGTCGTGGGCGCCCTCGATGGCGGCGGCGAGTTCCGGGTCCACCCGGCGGCCGGGCCCGGAGACGGGGTTGGCGACCGCCAGGCCCGGGCCCGCCAGCCGGTCCCAGGTGCCGACCGTGAAATAGGCGGGCACCCCCGGCAACTGGCCGATGACCTCGTCATCCGCGCCGGGGGTCAATAACAGGACGAAAGATGCGATGACCCGCAGTAGCACCATGGACACATAAGGTTAGCGGTATTCGCGGCGATACGGCGGCGGGAAGTGCTGTGGCATCGGGAAAGCCGCCTGTCGGCGGCGCGGGAAGCGTCATGATCGCGTGAAATGGTGGATATCTCCGCGCGTGATTTGACTCCTCGGCTAATTTTGGCGGGTGCGTCCCAGCCTGGTGGCCGTTGCCGGCCTGCTTCTTCTCGCCCCCGTCCTCGGGGGCTGCGCGTCGGAGCCACCTGTTCCGGTCACCAAGACGGCCGCCTTCGAATCGGCGGCCACGCCGCCGCCCTCGCCCGCGCCGCGCAAGCGGGTGGTGGTGCCGAGCGGCGTCACCGCCGGGTACGTGGTCTTCGACCGGCAGGCCAGGCGGGTCACCGTCTCCCGCAACGTGCACAAGCGCTTCCGCTCGGCCTCGGTGGTCAAGCTGCTCATCGCCATCGACCACCTGGAGGACGTGGCCAAGCCCGACCTGGCCGTGCTGCGGCCGATGCTCCGGGTCAGCGACGACGACGCGGCCACCGCGCTCTGGCGGCGCGGCGGGCAGGGGAAGATCATCCTGCGGATGGCCAAGCGGCTCAAGCTCACCGACACCAGCCCGCCGCCCGCCGACAAGCCCGGCTTCTGGGGGTACACCGCGATCAGCGCGCTGGACATCGCCAAGGTCTACCGCTACCTGCTGGAGAAGGCCGAACCGAAGGTCCGCGACACCATCATGGGCGAACTGCGCAAGGCCGAGCCGTGCGGCAGCGACGGATTCGACCAGTACTTCGGCATCCCCCGCGCGGTCCCCCGGCCGTGGGCGGTCAAGCAGGGCTGGTCCGGGTACGGCTCGGTGCCGCCGTCCAAATGCGTCCGGGCCCGTACGGCCACGGCCGACGTGGACTTCGTCCACCCGGTGCTGCACACCACCGGCGTGATCGGCGACCGCTACATCATGGTCCTGCTGACCACCCAGACCACGGCGTGGGCCGACGCGACCAAGAAAATCACCAAGCTGGCCCGGGACGTCTACCGCGCGGCTCCCGGCAGCTAGCCGTGTGACCTGCGGCGGCCGGCGCGCCTGCAGCGCACGCAGCCGGCCCCCGAGCGCGGCGGGGAAGCGAGCCACCGCCGGTCGGACTCGGGGGTGACCTCCTCACGCAGGATCGAGTCGTGCACCGCCCTGAGCTCGGGCCCTGGCTCCAGACCCTGCTCCCGCACGAGGGTCTGGCGGCCCACCCGGTAGACCTCCAGGGCGTCGGCCCGGCGGCCGCACCGGTCCAGTGCCCGCATCAGGTGGGCGCGCAGCCGCTCCCGCAGCGGGTGCTCGGCCACCAGGGGGATCAGCTCGGCCACCAGGACGGCGTGCCGGCCCAGCGCCAGGTCCGCCGTGATCCGCTGCTCGATCACCCGTAGCCGGGCCTCGTTCAGCCGGAGCACGCTCTCCCTGACCAGTTGCACCTCCGCCAGTTCCCCGTAGGCGGGGCCGCGCCACAGGGCGAGCGCCTCGGCGTACACCTTCCCGGCCCGCTCCGGCCGGCCCTGCGCCAGCGCGTGGTCGCCGTCGCGGGCGAGCCGGTCGAAGTCCGCCAGGTCCACCTCGCCGGGCCGTACCACCAGGCGTAGCCCCGCGGGCTCGCGGACGACGCGGTCGGGATCGCCGAGCGCGCGGCGCAGGTAGTACAGGTGCAGGCGCAGATTCTCGGCGGCCGACGCCGGCGGTTCGTCCCACAGCGACTGCGTCAGACGCCGGGGCGACACGTGCCGGCCCGCCTGCGCGAGCAGGATGGCCAGCAGCGCGCGCTGCTTGCCCGAGCGGATCGCGACCGTCTCCCCTGCCACGGTCACCGTCAGTGGTCCGAGCGCCTCCAGCCGCATCGCCGGGGCCTCCGTTTCCCTCGTATATCCGGCGCATACGAAGGAGTCTCCGAGGTCAGCGAGTTGTCCGATGCCCGCCGGCCGGTCGGACAATCAACTCCGGTCAACCACAGACCGGCTGGTACGGCGTCGTCGGCAGATACGCCGCCCACTCCGCCCGGCTCAGCCCACGCCCCACCGCGGCGCAGATCCGCGCCACCGCCTGGCCGGGATCGAGCGCCCATCGGATGATCCGGCTGTCGTTGCCCCCGGAGACCAGGTCGCCCCCGGCCGTGAACGCCAGCGCGTGCACGGGCGCCTCATGGCCGCTCAGCACGGCCACCTTCGTCAGGTCGGACATGTTCCACACGATGATGGTGCGATCGGAGCCCGCGGAGGCCAGCCACCGCCCGTCCCGGCTGAAGGCGAGCGCCTCGACCGTCCCGGTGTGCCCCGGCAGGGTGCCGAGCTCCTTCCCGGTCGCGGCCTGCCACAGCTTCACCGTGCGGTTGGCGCCCGCGGTCGCCAGCACTGCGCCGTCCGGGCTGAACGCGACGTCCAGGACGGCCCCCTGCCCGGTCCGCAGCCGGTAGCGCTGGGCGTCGGCGGCCAGGTCCCAGCCGACCAGGATGCCGGAGGAGCTGGTCCCGGCCACCAGGCTCCCGTCCGGCGCGTACGCGACACCGGTGGCGAACACGGGCGGGGCCGGGAACGGCGTGGGAGTGGCCTGCCCGGCCGGGTCCAGGGCCCACCGGTGCCAGCCGAGCGCCGCGGCCACCAGCGCGCGCCCGTGCGGCTCGTAGGCCACGTCGGTGGAGGCGCCCAGGCCCTCGTACCGGATGGTGGTGATCTTCTCGCCGGTGGCCAGGTCCCAGAGCACCACCCGGTGGTCGCGGGTGACGGCGGCCAGCCTGGCCCCGTCCGAGCTGAACGCGACCGCCTCGACGTGGTCGGAGTGGCCGTCCAGCCGCCGGATCGGGCGGCCGTCCACCGTCCACAGCCGGACCGTGTTGTCGCTCCCGGCCGAGGCCACCACGGTCCCGTCGGGGCTGACCTCGACCGCGTTGACGGCGGCGCTGTGGCCGGTGAACGGCGGCACCACCGGATCGCGCAGCACGATCTCGCCGCCGAACCCGGCCGACGCCACCCGGCGGCCGTCCGGCGCGAGCACCAGCGACAGGGTCTCCGCCCTGGTCCGGTCCTGGTAGCTGGTCACCAGTTCCTTCCGCCGGTGGTCCCAGATCATGATCATGCCGTTCTCGTCGGCCATCGCGATCAGGTCCCCCACCGGCGCCGAGATGTCCCAGGCGTACGGCTCCAGCCGGGGCAGTTCCCCCGCCGGGACCGGTTCGGCCCCTGTCACGTCCCAGAAGTGCACGCCAAGCTGGTCGGAGGCGGTGACCAGGGTCCGGCCCGGCCCGAACACGATCCGGTGCACGAAGCGGGCCGGGACGGTGGCGTGCGGGCGTCCGGTGGCCACGTCCCAGACCACCGGGTGCCGTTCCTGCCCGGTCGTGGCGGCCAGCAGCGCCCCGTCCTGGCTGAAGCTCAGCCCGCCGACCACCCCCTCCCGCCCGTCGAACACCCGGTGGGTGCCGGCGGGCAGGTCCCACACCTCGATCCGGCCGCCGCCGACGCCGAAGGCCAGCAGGCGGCCGTCGGGGCTGATCGCCATCGCGTCCGAGACCTCCGGCCGGGCCAGCCGGAACACCACCCGGCCGGTGCCGGGCTCGCGGACCACCAGCGTCCCGGGCGTGGGCGCGGGGCCCTGCGTGCGGCCCAGTGAGGCGAGCAGGCCGCCGTCGGCGCTGTAGGCGACCCGGCGGACGTAGATGGGCTTGCCAGGTTCGAGGTGCTCGGCGAAGGTCCGCACCGGGGCCTGCCGCGCCGGATCCCAGATCGTCACCTTGCCGTCGGAGCCCGCGGCGGCCAGCAGGGTGCCGCCCGGCTGGAGGACCACCTCGAACATGTAGTTGCCGCCCGCGTTGAGCTCGGTCCGGCGGCGTGCGGCGGCTGACGCGCTGAGCACGCCCCCGGCCGTCTCGTCGTCGGGGTTGAGCCGGTACGCCGTGACGGCCAGCAGCCCGGCCAGGTCGGGATCGGTGCCGAGCAGTTCACGGGCCTTCAGCGCGACCTGGTGGGAGGTGGCCACCCGCTGCTGCCGGCCCGCTTCCCGGCCCTGCTGGAGGGCCAGACCCCCGCCCGCCAGCGCGGCCACCAGCAGCACCCCCATCACCCCGGCCACCCGCGCCAGCAGGCGCGTCCTGCGCCGTGCCAGGCTCTGGCTGGCCTGGAGGAAGGCCGACTCCAACTGGTTCAGCTCGCCGGCGTTCTCCTCCGCCCAGACCCCGGCGGCGACCAGTTGCGCCCCACGGTAGAGCGCGCCGGGGTCGCGGCGCAGCTCGTGCCAGCGGTGCGCGGCGTCGGTGAGGCCGCGGTGCACGCGCAGGTCGGCCCGGTCGTCGGTGAGCCAGCGGTGCAGCCGGGGCCAGGCCCGGATCAGCGCCTCGTGGGCGACCTCCACCGACTCCTCACCGATCACCACCAGGCGCGCCTCGGCCAGCCGCTCCAGCAGCCCGGCCACCGCCTCCGGCTCGCCGATGCCGTCCAGTTCGGCCTGGGCGATCGGGCGGCGGGTGTCCTCGGTGCCCTCGCCGAGCGCGGTCAGCCGGAGGAAGACCCGCCGGGCCAGGCGCTGCTCCCCTGGGCCCAACTCCGCGTACACCCGTTCTGCGGTCTGCGCGATCGCGCCGTTCACGCCGCCGACCCGCTGGTAGGCGGCGAGGGTCAGCCGCTCCCCCGACCGGTGCCGCCAGGTCTCCTGGAGCGCGTGCGACAGCAGCGGCAACGAGCCGGGCTGGGCGGTGGTGTCGGCCAGCACGGTGGCGAGCAGGTCCGGGTCGACGAACAGCCCGGCCCGGGCGGCCGGCCGCAGCACGATCTCCCTGAGTTCGGCGGCGGCCGGTGGGCCGACCAGGAGCTGGGCCTCGGCCACCGCCGCCACCAGCCCGGGGTCCAGGTGGCCGATGAAGTCGGCCCGCACCCCCACCACCACGGTGGTGCGCCGCCCCGCCCCGAGGGCCAGGTCGAGCAGGGCGGCGGTGAACAGGCCGCGCTCCCGCTCGTCCCGGCAGAGCGTGAAGACCTCCTCGAACTGGTCCACCACCAGCAGCGCGCGCTCGTCGTCGGCCAGCCGGCCGCGCACGGCCAGGTCCAGGGCGGCCGGCTCCTCGGCCAGCTCCTCGCGTAACCGATGCACGTCCACGCCGAACACCTTGGCCACCTGGCCGCAGAGCGCGTCCAGCGGGTGCTCGCCGGGCGTGACCAGCAGGGTCCGCCAGCGCGGGTCACCGTCCCGCGCGCCGAGCAGCCCGGCCCGCAGCAGCGACGACTTGCCGCTGCCGGAGGCGCCGAACACGCCGATCACCGGTGCCCGCCCGGCCAGCTCGCGCAGCCGGTCCACCAGGTGGTCCCGGCCGAAGAACCACTCGCCGTGCTCCGGCTCGAAGGCCATCAGCCCGCGGTAGGGGCAGGGGACCTCGGGTTCGGGCGCTCGCTCGCCGTGGACCGCCGCGGCCGCCGCCTCCCAGCGCTCCCGCCATTCGGCCTCGTCCCCGCCGAGCGCGAGCGCGTATGCGAGGGTCACCTCCAGGGAGGGCAGCCGGTCGCCCTTGGCGGCGTCGGCGAGCGTGCTGGCCGAGTAGTGGGCCCGCTGGGCCAGCCGCCGGTAGCTGATCCGGCCGGTCTGGTCGCGCAGCCGCCGCAGTTGCCAGGCGAGCGCCTCAACCGGCCCCGCCTCCGGGTCGAGCGGGCGTTCCGGTCTCCCCATGGGCCGCCTCCGCGGTGATCATCTCTCGCCGACGCGCGAGACCCAACCACAGCCTGGCGTGCCCAGTCCAGCCATGGGGGACGATCAGTGCGAAATTTCCAGCGAAAGCACCATGGTGAGCCCGCCGCCGGGGGTCTCGTCGGGGATCAGGGTGCCGCCCATCGCCTCGGCCAGCCCGCGGGACAGGGCCAGGCCCAGCCCCACCCCCGTGTGGCTGTCCCGGTCCCCGAGCCGCTGGAACGGCTGGAAGACGCGCTCGTAGTCGCCCGGCGGCAGGCCGGGGCCCCGGTCGACCACCCGGATCTCCACGCGGTCGCCGTACGCGCTGGCGGTGACCAGGACGGCGCCGCCCGGCTGGTAGCGGGCCGCGTTGGAGATCAGGTTGGCCAGCACCCGTTCCAGCAGGGCCGGGTCGGCCAGCACGTCCGGCAGGTCGTCCGGCAGGTCGGTCTTGACCACCTGGTCGGGCAGGTCGTCGATGGCCCTGGGCAGCACCTCGTCGACCGCCACCGGCCGCAGCGCGACGCCGAGCACGCCGGCCTGCAGGCGGCTCATGTCGAGCAGGTTGGCCACCAGCCGGTCCAGCTTGGCCAGCGACTCCCCTGCGGTGGCCAGCAGTTCCTCCCGGTCCTCCGGCGACCACTCCACGTCGGTGGCGGACAGGCTCTCCACGGCGGCTCTGGCCGCCGCCAGCGGGGCGCGCAGGTCGTGGCTGACCGCGGCGAGCAGGGCGGTGCGCATCCGGTCGGCCTCGGCCAGCGGCCGGGCCCGCTCGGCCTCCTGCTCCAGCCGCCGCTGCCGCAGCGCCACCGCGGTCTCCGCGGCGAACGCCTCAAGCACCCGCTGATCGGCCGCGTCCAGCGGCCCGCCGAAGGCCGCCAGCACCAGCTCCTCGTCGATGACCACGTCGGTGTCGGCCTGGTCGGGGCAGGTGGCCGGGGGGCCGCCGGCGGTGGCCACGATGCGCCAGGCCCGGGGGTCGCAGCGGTCGTCCGGGTTGGGCTCGCCCGCCCGCTCCAGCAGGGTGACCGCGCGCAGCCCGAACGTCTCACGCAGCCGGGCCAGCAGCTTGCTGACCGCCGCCTCGCCGCGCAGCACGTGCCCGGCCAGCGTGGCGAGCACCTCGGCGTCCGCCGAGGCCCGGGCGGCCTCCCGGGTGCGCCGGGCGGCCAGGTCCACCACCGCGCTCACCACCACCGCCACCAGCACGTACGTGATCAGCGCGAACACGTTCGCCCCGTCGTGGATGGCGAGGCTGTGCACCGGCCGGGCGAAGAAGAAGTTGAGCAGCAGGAACCCGGCCACCGCCGCGGTCACCGCCGGCCACATGCCGCCGATCAGCGCCACGCCCACCACGGCCAGTAGGAAGAGCAGGATCTCGGTGGGCAGCGAGAGCCCGCCGCGGAACGGCAGCAGCAGCCCGCTGAGCACCGGCAGCCCGACCAGGGCGGCCAGCCACCCGGCCCGCCGCCGGTTCCTGGTGAGCGCCGCCCGGGTGCGGGGCGGCCGGAGCCGCCCGCGCCGCGCCTCGGCGTGGGTGATCATGTGCACGTCGATGGAACCGGAGCGCGCGGTGGTCTCCACGCCCACGCCCCGGGAGAGGATCTGGGCGAACCGGCCCCGCCGGGAGGCGCCCAGCACCAGCTGGGTGGCGTTCACCCCCTGGGCGAAGTCGATCAGCGCGCCGGGCACGTCGTCGCCGACCACCTGGTGGTAGCTGCCGCCCAGGCGTTCCACCAGGGTGCGCTGCCTGGCCAGGTTGCCGGGGTCGCCGCCGGTCAGGCCGTCGGGCCGGGTGATGTGCACGGCGAGCAGGTCGGCGCCCTTGGTCCTGGCGGTGATCCTGGCCGCCCGGCGGATGAGCGTGCCGCCCTCGGGACCGCCGGTCAGCGCGACCACGACCCGCTCCCTGGCCTCCCAGGTGGTGGCGATGCCGTGTTCTGCCCGGTAGCGGTCGAGCTGCTCGTCGACCTTGCCGGCCACCCAGAGCAGGGCCAGCTCGCGCAGCGCGGTCAGGTTGCCGACCCGGAAGTAGTTGGCCAGCGCGGCGTCCACCTTCTCCGGGCCGTACACGTTGCCGTGGGCCATGCGGCGGCGGAGCGCCTCCGGGGACATGTCGACCAGCTCGATCTGGTCGGCGCGGCGGACCACCTCGTCCGGCACGGTCTCCCGCTGGGGCACGCCGGTGATCTCCTGGACCACGTCGTTGACCGACTCCAGGTGCTGGATGTTCACCGTGGAGATCACGTCGATCCCGGCGTCCAGCAGCTCCTCGATGTCCTGCCAGCGTTTGACGTTGCGGGAGCCCGGCACGTTGGTGTGGGCCAGCTCGTCCACCAGGACGATCTTCGGATGGCGGGCCAGCACCGCCGCCACGTCCAGTTCGGTGAACTCGGCGTCCCGGTAGGTGATGCGCTTGCGGGGGATCACCTCCATGCCCTCCAGCAGGACCGCGGTGCGCTCCCGGCCGTGCGGCTCGGCCAGGCCGACCACCACGTCCCGGCCCCTGGCCATGCCCCGGCGCCCCTCGCAGAGCATGGCGTAGGTCTTGCCCACGCCGGGCGCGGCGCCCAGGTAGATGCGGAACTTCCCGCGCGGCATGACCGGTCACCTCCCGTCCAGGGCCAGGTTGAGCCGCAGCACGTGCACCGCGGGCTCCCCCAGGAACCCCAGCGCCCGGCCGGTGGTGTTCGCCCTGATCAGGGCGCGTACCCGGGCCAGGTCGAGGCCGCGTTCCCTGGCCACCCTGGGCGCCTGCAGTTCGGCGTACGCGACGGAGATGTCCGGATCCAGCCCGGAACCGGACGCCGTCACCGCGTCCACCGGCACCACCGCCCGCGCCTTCCCCCGGACGGGCACCGTGCGCCCCGCCGCCAGGTTCTCCCCCGGCCGCGCGCATTCGACCCGCATCCCCTGGTATCTGGCGACGAACGGCGTCGCCGGGCACGGCTGGTTGGCGCTCACCACCCGGTACGGAAACACCTTCACCACCGCCCCCACCCCGTCCGCGCAGTACGGCCGGGCCCCGCTGACCCCTTCCCGCCGCCCGACGGCCACGCTCCGCGCGCAGACCTGGCTGAGCAGGCTCGGTCTCCCCGGCCGGTCGAGCACGTCCTCGGGTCCGAGGTTGCTCGCGGCGGTGGCCAGCGTGTCGTACCCATCCTTCCCCGCCGCGGACGGACGACTCTGGAAATATCCGGATTCGGGAAAGTTCTGGCCGATGAGCTCGCTGCCCACCGTCCTGCCGCCTCCGGCCAGCAGGGATCCGTTGGCCTGGTGGTGGAAGAGGAGCTGGGCCAGCCCGGTCACCGCGAGCGGATAGATCACTCCGGTCAGCACGGTCAGCACCGCCAGGGCGCGCACGGCGGCCCAGATCCGGCGCAGCCAGGCGGGCAGGAGGATCATCTAGCCCATCCCCGGGAACAGGTGGACGAACAGGTCGATGATCTTGATTCCGATGAAGGGGGCGACGACGCCGCCCAGGCCGTACACGTAGAGGTTCCGGCTGAGCAGCTTGGCCGCGCCGGACGGCCGGTGGCGTACGCCGCGCAGGGCCAGCGGGATGAGCGCGATGATGATGAGGGCGTTGAAGACGACGGCGGACAGGATGGCCGACTGGGGGCTGGCCAGGCGCATGATGTTGAGCGCGTCCAGGCCGGGATAGACCGCCGCGAACATGGCCGGGATGATCGCGAAGTACTTGGCGATGTCGTTGGCGATCGAGAAGGTGGTCAGCGCGCCCCGGGTGATCAGCAACTGCTTGCCGATCTCCACGATCTCGATGAGCTTGGTCGGGTTGGAGTCCAGGTCGACCATGTTCCCGGCCTCCTTTGCGGCCGAGGTGCCGGTGTTCATGGCCACGCCGACGTCGGCCTGGGCCAGCGCGGGGGCGTCATTGGTGCCGTCGCCGGTCATCGCCACCAACCTGCCTCCCTCCTGCTCTCGACGGATCAGCGCCAGCTTGTCCTCAGGTGTGGCTTCGGCCAGGAAGTCGTCCACTCCAGCCTCGTTGGCGATGGCCTTGGCGGTTCGCGGGTTGTCACCGGTGATCATGACGGTCCGGATACCCATCCGCCGCATCTCGTCGAAACGCTCCCGCATGCCCTTCTTGACCACGTCCTTCAAGTTGATCACGCCCAGCACCTGGTCTCCCTCCGCCACCAGCAGCGGAGTGCCGCCGGTGCTGGAGATGGCGTCCACCAGGTGCCCGGCCTGCTCGGTCGGGTGGCCGCCGTTGTCCCGCACCCAGCGCAGGGTCGCGGCGGCGGCGCCCTTGCGGATGCGGCGGCCGTCCACGTCCACGCCCGACATGCGGGTCTGCGCGGTGAACGGGACCCAGCTGGCCCCTGTCAGGTCGCGTTCGCGCAGGCCGTACCTTTCCTTGGCGTAGACCACGATGGAGCGGCCCTCCGGGGTCTGGTCCGCCAGGCTGGCCAGCTGCGCGGCCTCGGCCAGTTGCTGCTCGGTGACGCCCGCGACCGGCAGGAAGTCGGCGGCCTGCCGGTTGCCGAGGGTGATGGTGCCGGTCTTGTCCAGCAGCAGGGTGCCCACGTCCCCGGCGGCCTCGACGGCGCGGCCC
The DNA here is from genome assembly GCF_018476525.1 of Acrocarpospora catenulata. Taxonomy (GTDB): domain Bacteria; phylum Actinomycetota; class Actinomycetes; order Streptosporangiales; family Streptosporangiaceae; genus Acrocarpospora; species Acrocarpospora catenulata. The sequence goes on along the minus strand of NZ_JAHCST010000081.1, from coordinate 9,722 downwards.
GACATGGCCAGGACGTTCCGGCGGATCAGGCGGTCCATGCCGGCGATGCCGATGGCCGACAGCAGGGCACCGATGGTGGTGGGGATCAGGCAGACCAGCAGGGCCACCAGCGCGATACCGGTCACCCCGTCCGGGCCGAGGGCGAGGGTGACCGGGTGGCCCGGGTTCTGTGCGACCGCGTAGATGGCCATCGGCTGCATGGTCGCGGTGGCCGTCAGGAAGATGACGGTGAGCGCGGCCAGCAGGATGTTGAGGGCGATCTCGTTGGGGGTCTTCTGCCGGTTGGCGCCCTCCACCAGGGCGATCATCCGGTCCACGAAGCTCGCGCCGGGCTTCTGGGTGATCAGGACCACGATGCGGTCGGACAGCACCTTCGTGCCGCCGGTGACGGCCGAGCGGTCGCCCCCGGACTCCCGGATGACCGGGGCGGACTCGCCGGTGATGACCGACTCGTCCACGCTGGCGATGCCGTCGATCACGTCGCCGTCCCCGGGAATGATCTCGCCCGCCTCGACCAGCACCACGTCCCCCTGGCGGAGCGCGGGCGCGTCGACCACCTCCCAGCGGGACTGGTCGGCGGGGTCGGGCAGGCGGCGGGCGGCGGTCTCCCGCCGGGCCGCGCGCAGGCTGGCCGCCTGGGCCTTGCCGCGGCCCTCCGCCACCGCCTCGGCCAGGTTGGCGAAGATCACCGTCAGCCAGAGCCAGCAGACCACCCCCCAGGCGAAGAAGGACGGCGTCACGATCGCCAGGCCGGTGGCGAACAGGGCGCCGATCTCCACGATGAACATCACCGGGTTGCGCCAGAGGGTGAGCGGGTTCAGCTTGACCAGGGCGGGGCCCAGCTGCCGGGGGTCCACGAGCATCAGCGGATCCCCTCCGCGAGCGGGCCGAGGGCCAGGGCCGGCAGGTAGGTGAGGCCGACCACGATCAGGGTGACCCCGGCCACCAGGCCGACGAACTGCGGGCGGTGGGTGGGCAGCGTCCCGGCCGAGACCGGCACCGGGGACTGGGCCGCCAGGGACCCGGCCAGGGCCAGAACGAAGACCATGGGCAGGAAGCGGCCGAAGGCCATCGCCAGGCCGAGGGCCACGTCGTACCAGGGGGTGGCGGCGGTGAGCCCGGCGAAGGCCGAGCCGTTGTTGTTGGCGGCGCTGGTGAAGGCGTACAGGATCTCGGAGAAGCCGTGCGCGCCGGTGTTCAGCATGCCGGCCCTGCCGGCCTGGTTGCCGATGGCCAGGGCGGTGCCGGTGAGCACCAGGACCGGGGTGGTCAGGAAGTAGAGGGAGGCCAGCTTGATCTCCCGGGAGCCGATGTGCTTGCCGAGGTACTCCGGGGTGCGGCCGACCATCAGACCGGCCACGAAGACGCTGATCACGGCCAGGATGAGCATGCCGTACAGGCCGGAGCCGACGCCGCCGGGGGCCACCTCGCCGAGCATCATGTTGAACATGGCCAGCATGCCGCCCAGCGGGGTGAACGAGTCGTACGCCGAGTTGGTCGCGCCCCCGCTGGTCAGCGTGGCGGCGGCGGCGAAGACGGCGGAGCCGGGCACGCCGAACCTGACCTCCTTGCCCTCCAGCGCGGCCCCGGCCGCCTGGGGCACGGTGGCGTGGCCGGTGAGCTCGGCGGCGGTGGTCAGGCACACGCTGAGCAGGGCGAGCACGGTCATCACGGCGAGGATGGCGTAGCCCTGGCGGGGCTGGCCGACCATGCGGCCGAAGGTGCGCGGCAGCGCGAACGGGATGACCAGCATGAGCAGGATCTCCAGCCAGTTGGTCCAGGGGGCGGGGTTCTCGAACGGGTGGGCCGAGTTGGTGCCGTAGAAGCCGCCGCCGTTGGTGCCCAGCAGCTTGATGGACTCCTGGGAGGCCACCGGGCCGCCGGTGATGGCCTGGGGGGTTCCGGCGAGCGTGGTCACCTCGTGCGCGGCCGCGAAGTTCTGCACCACCCCGCCCGCGGCCAGGATCAGGGCGGCGACGAACGCGATCGGGAGCAGCACGCGTACGGTGCCCCGGGTCAGGTCCACCCAGAAGTTGCCGACGGTGTCCGTGCGGTGCCGGGCGAAACCGCGGACCAGGGCGATGCCGACCGCCATCCCGGCCGCCGCGGAGAGGAAGTTCTGGACCGCCAGCGCGACCGCCTGGACGAGGTGGCCCATGGTGGACTCGCCCGCGTACGACTGCCAGTTGGTGTTGGTGACGAAGCTGATGGCGGTGTTCCAGGCCACGTGGTCGGTGACCGGGGGGTGGCCGAGGCTCAGCGGGAGCAGGTGCTGGAGGCGTTGCAGGGCGTACACCAGCAGCACCGAGAGCAGCGAGAAGGCGAGCAGGCTCCGGGCGTAGCCGTTCCAGCGCTGCTCGGCGTCGGGGTGGACCCCCACCAGGCGGTAGATGGCGCGCTCAAGCCGCAGGTGGCGGGAGATGGCGTAGACGCGGTACAGGTAGTCGCCGAGCGGCCGGTGGGTGAGCGCCAGCACCGCCACGATGCACAGGATGAACAGGGCGCTCACTGGAACCGTTCCGGGAAGAGCAGGGCGGCCACCAGATAGACCGTCAGCACCACGGCGGCCACCAGGCCGATCAGGTTGGCCGTGCTCACAGCCGTTCCACCGCCCGGACCAGCAGCCCGGCCACCGCGAAGACCGCGAAGGTCAGCGCCACGAACACCACGTCACCCATAAATGCCCCTAAATCCGGAAATTTCGTGTTCTGTGCCGTGGCGGTGGTGCACGGCCCTCTGAGCAGAGCAATGCCCGTGAATTTGGCGGTTTTAGGCTTCTTGACGGGTTCTATAACCGGCCGGGCCGACTGTTGACGCGAATGTCACACGGCCCGGCCCATAGTTACGGCATGGGCATGGTGAAAACGGTCGGCATAGTGCTGCACCCCCGCCGGAATCCCCGGGAGGCCATTGACACGATCATCGAATGGGCGCGGCTGCGCGAGGTGACCGTGCTCGGCCTGTACGACGAGGTGGACCGCATCGACTGCAGCGCCGTCCCGGTGGACGCCGCCACCCTGGCGGGCCGCTCCAACCTGCTGGTCAGCCTGGGCGGGGACGGCACCATGCTGCGCGCCATGCGGCTCAACACCGGCCGGAGCACCCCCGTGCTCGGCGTCAACGTGGGCAAGCTCGGCTTCCTCGCCGAGATCGACGTACACGAGCTGGCCCCGGCGCTGTCGGCCATCGACAACCGGCGGTACACGGTGGAGCCCCGGATGGCCGTGCAGACCATGATCCCGGGGACCGGCGAGGTCCGCGCCTTCAACGACATCGCCCTGGTCCGCACCCCCGGGGAGGGGCTGGCCGCGGTGGCGGTCGCGGTGGACGGCGTGCCGTTCGTCCGGTTCGCCGCGGACGCGGTGATCGTGGCCACCGCGACCGGGTCCACCGCGTACAGCTTCTCGGCGGGCGGGCCGATCGTCTCGCCCACCGTGTCCGGCTTCCTGGTGGTCCCCGCCGCCGCGCACTCCACCTTCAACCGGACCATGATGCTCTCGGTGGACGAGGAGGTCACCCTGGAGGTGCTGCCCAGCAGCGGCCCGCTGGCCGTCGAGGTGGACGGCCAGGTCGCCGGACGCCTGACGGCCGGCCAGGCGCTGACCGTCAGCGCCCAGGTCTCGGCCGCCTACGTGGTACGGCTGGGCACCACCACCTTCTACGAGCGAGCCCGCCGCAAACTCCAGGTGATCGGCAGCGCCGAAGCCTACTGAGCTTCCGCGTTTTCCGGAAAAAGCCATGCATCGTGTGGTTTCTTTATGGAGTCGAACAACCACATAGGGTAATCAGGGAGGATCCCCATGACGGGACCGGCCACCCCCGGCGGGGACTTCGCGGCGCTGGCGAGCGACCGGCGGTTCCGTCTGCTCAGAACCAGGTTCCGGCGGCTGGCCACGACCATCGTGGGATCGTTCCTGGCCTGGTACTTCCTCTACATCGCGCTGTCGGCCTTCGCCCGCGACTTCATGGCCCGCCCGGCCCTCGGCCACATCAACGTGGCCCTGCTGCTCGGCATCCTGCAGTTCGCCTCCACCTTCCTGCTGGCCTGGCGGTACTCCCGGTACGCCCGGCGCAAGCTGGACCCGATCTCCGCCCAGCTCCGGGATGAGGCCGCCGAACGCCGGGCCGAACGGGAACGCCAGGAACGGGTCCTGGCCGAGCGCCGCAGGATCGAGAACTGGACACCCCGGCACCGGCGCGGGAGCCACCGATGAGCGGCCGTCTGCTGACCTTCGGGCTCTTCCTCATCTTCATCGTGATCACCCTGGTCATCACCGTCTGGGCCCGGGCCACCACCCGGGGCGCCGACGACTTCTACGCCGGCGGCCGGGCCTTCTCCGGGCCGCAGAACGGCCTGGCGCTGGCCGGGGACTACATGTCCGCCGCGTCCTTCCTCGGCATCGCCGGGATCATCGCGCTCTCCGGCTACGACGGCTTCCTGTACTCCATCGGCTTCCTGGTGGCCTGGCTGCTCACCCTGCTGCTGGTCGAGCTGATGCGGAACGCGGGCAGGTTCACCATGGCCGACGTGCTCTCCTACCGGGCCAGGCGGCAGCCCGCGGTCCGCACCGCGGCGGCCGTGTCCACGGTCACCGTGTCGGTGTTCTACCTGCTCGCCCAGATGGTCGGCGCGGGCGCGCTGGTCTCCCTGCTGCTCGGCATCCACCCCGGGGAGAGCTTCCTCGGCATGTCGGCGGGAGCCGCCAAGGTGCTGACCATCATCGTGGTCGGGATGATGATGATCTTCTACGTCACGTACGGCGGCATGAAGGGCACCACCTGGGTGCAGATCATCAAGGCCGTGCTGCTGATGGCCGGCACCCTCGTCCTCACCCTGCTGGTGCTCGGCCGGTTCGGCTTCAACCTCAGCGAGATGCTCGGCGCGGCGGCCAGGGCCAGCGGCCGCTCCGCCGACTTCCTCCGGCCCGGCCTGCGGTTCGGCAAGGAGATCGACGGCGACCCGCTGCGCACGCTGATCAACAAACTCGACTTCATCAGCCTGGCCCTGGCCCTGGTGCTCGGCACCGCCGGCCTGCCGCACATCGTCAGCCGCTTCTACACCGTGCCCGACGCCCGCGCCGCGCGCACCTCGGTGAACTGGGCGATCGGCCTGGTCGGCCTGTTCTACCTGATGACGCTGGCGCTCGGGTTCGGCGCCACCGCGGTGGTCGGCCAGCAGGCGATCACCGCACAGGACCCGACCGGCAACACCGCCGCGCTCCAGCTGGCGCACTCGCTCGGCGAGTTCGCCGGGGGCCCGGTCGGCGGCGACATCCTGCTGGCCTTCATCGGCGCGGTCGCCTTCGCCACCATCCTGGCCGTGGTCTCCGGCCTGGTACTGGCCTCCTCCACCTCGCTGGCCCACGACTACTTCGGCCACGTGCTGATGCTGGGCCGCCCGCGCGAGTCCCAGGAGGTGGCGGTGGCCCGGTTCGCCGCCTTCCTGATCGGCACGGTGGCCGTGGTGCTCGCGGTGGTGGCCCGCGACCTGAACGTGGCCTTCCTGGTGGCGCTGGCCTTCGCCATGGCCGCCTCGGCCAACCTGCCGGCCATCGTGCTCTCCCTGTTCTGGAAGCGCTTCAACGCGGCGGGCGCGGTGGCCGGGATCTACGGCGGGCTGGCAGGGTCGCTGCTGCTGATGGCGCTGTCCCCGGTGGTCTCCGGCAAGGTCGACCCGGTCACCGGGGCGAGCCTGTCGCTGCTGCCGGCCGGGATCGACTTCCAGCTCTTCCCGCTGGAGAACCCCGGCCTGGTCTCCATCCCGTTCGGCTTCCTCTGCGCGGTCGCCGGCACCCTGCTCAGCCGGGAGAAGGCCGACCCGGAGCGGTACGACGAGCTCTCGGTGCGCGCGCTGACCGGAACCGGCTCCCACCAGACGCCCCGGCACCGCCGATAGAAGTCCACCGCTGCGTCACACGCCGGCCGGAGAAAGTGGCCATCAAGGAACGTGCAAGCGGGATGCGGCTCACTAGGGGACGTACGGGGAGAAGCCCTGGAGGAACCGCACTATCGACCTGCAGGATGAGAGGAAGCCGTGAGCTTGGTACAGGGGTTGGAGGCCTGCTCAGCCGACTTCGCCGACGGCATCGAATTCACACTGGTGGCGGGCGAGCGCGCCCTGCACGTGGACGGTGACCTGCAGGCGGCCCGCCGCTGGTTCGACGACGCCTACCGGATGGCCCAGGGGGCGGGCGACACCGAGGCGATGGCCCGCGCGGCCCTGGGGCTCGGCGGGGTGTGGGTGCACGAGCACCGCACCGCCGCGGAGGCCGGCCTGATCCGGATGCGCCAGCGACACGCGCTGAGCCTGATCGACCCGCGCGGCCCGCTGGCGCTCCGGCTGCGCGCCAGGCTGGCCGGCGAGGAGGACTACCGGAACGCCGAGTACGCCGGCATCATCAAGACCGTCGGGGAGGCCCGCAGGTCCGGTGACACGCAGGCCCTGACCGAGGCGCTCAGCCTGGCCCACCACTGCCTGCTGGCGCCCGAGCACGGCATGCTCCGGGCCGACCTGGCCGAGGAGATGGTCGCCCAGGCCGGGTCCACCGGCCGCCGCGGCGACCTGCTCATGGGGCTGCTCTGGCAGACCGTGGACCGCTTCCTGGCCGGGGACCCGCACGCCGAGCGGTGCCTGGAGGAGCTGCGCTCCCGGCTCAGCCTGCACGACCACCGCGCCATCGGCTTCGTGGTCAGCGCCATGGACGTCATGCTGGCCATCCGCGCCGGCCGGTTCGGCCAGGCCGAGACCCTGGCCAACCTCTCCGCCGAGCGCGGCAGCGCGGCCGGAGACGTGGACACCACCGGCTGGTACGGCGGCCAGCTCGGCACCATCCGCTGGTTCCAGGGCCGGATCGGGGAGCTGGTCCCGGTGCTGCTGGAGATGGTCAACTCGCCGATGCTGAGCGCGGTGGACAACTCCTACTTCGCCGCGCTGGCGGTGGCCGCCGCCAGCGCCGGGGACCGCCGCCTGGCCGCCGGCATGCTGGCCCGGCTGCGCGGCCGCGACCTGGCCGACCTGCCCCGCTCCAGCAGCTGGCTGACCACCATGTTCGGCGTGGTGGAGGCGGCCCACCTGCTGGACGACCACGAGACCGCCGCCCGGGCGCACGAGCTGCTCACCCCGTTCGCCCACCTGCCGGTCGTCGTCAGCATCGGGGTCTCCTGCTTCGGCTCGGTACGGCACGCGCTCGGCGTGGCCTGCCTGACCACCGGCGACGTGGACCGGGCGGCGGAACACCTGCGCGGGGCCGTACAGGACAACCTGGCGCTCGGGCACTGGCCCGCCGCGGTGCTGTCGCGGTGGCGGCTGGGCCAGGCGCTGGCCCGGCGGAACGGCTCGCACGACCAGGCCGCCGACCGGGAGCTGAAGCAGGCCGCCCAGGAGGCCGCCGAACTCGGCATGGTGCTGCCCATCGAGCCCGCCACGACCACCCCGATCAAGTCCAACGACGTCGGCCGGTGCCGGCGGCACGGACGGCACTGGCAGATCGAGCTGGGCGGCCGGACCGTGCTGGTCGACCACAGCGTCGGCATGCGCCACCTGGCCACGCTGATCGCCAACCCGGGCTGCGAGATCCGGGCCACCGACCTGGCGGCCGGGCCCGGCACCGCCGCGAGCGAGTCCGACTCGGGCCAGCCGCTCCTGGACGAGCAGGCCAAGCGCACCTACAAGCAGCGGCTGGCCCAGCTGCAGGCCGAGATCGACGAGCTGGAGGCGCAGCACGACCTGGCCAGGGCCGAGGCGCTGCGGGCCGAGCGGGACTGGCTGATCGACGAGCTGGCCGCCGCCACCGGCATGGGCGGCCGGGTGCGCCGCTTCACCGGCAGCGAGGAGCGGGCCAGGATCGCGGTGGGCAAGGCCATCCGCCGCGCGCTCAGCCGGATCGCCGAGGCCGACCCGGTGATCGGCGAGGAGCTCCGCACCACCGTGCAGACCGGTCTGCGCTGCTGCTACCGCCCCGCTGACCGATAGATCCGCTTGGTTCCATCCCGTGGAACGGGATGTCACGCCTTGAGTGCGGGGCGGCCGGAATCCCTCCGGCCGCCCTGAGCCATCTGGTGCGGCATGCTCAGGAAATGGGGAAATCGATGCGCAACCCGCAAGGACTCAAGGTCCCGATCCGGGTGGATCGCAGCCTGCCGCTGCCCCTGCACGACCAGGTCGCCCACCAACTGCGGCAGGCCATCGAGTCGGGGCAGCTGGCGCCGGGGACCCGGATGCCGTCCACCCGGACCATGGCCGAGGTGCTCCAGGTCTCCCGCGGAGTGGCGCTGACCGCCTACGAGATCCTCTTCGCCGAGGGGTACGTCACCGGCCGGCACGGCTCCGGCACGTACGTGTCGACCCGGGCCAGGACCGAGGAGCGCGGCACGCCCCGGCCGTCCGCGTCGGCGGGGTCCGCGCGGGGCCCGGTGGACCTGAGCCCCGGCCAGCTCACCGCCGAGGCGTTCCCGCTGGCCGCCTGGCGGGCCGCCTGGCGCCGGGCCAGCCACCAGGCGCCCCCGGTGGCCGAGCCGCCTCCGGGCGGCCTGCCCGAGCTCCGCGAGGCGATCGCCGCGCTGCTCCGCGACTCCCGCGGCCTCATCCTGGACCAGCACGAGGTGGTGGTCGTCTCCGGGTACGGCGAGGCGCTCCGGCTGGCCCTGCCCGGCGCGGGCGAGCGGCCCGCGGTGCTCGGCCTGGAGGACCCGGCCCCGCCCGCACTGCGCGCCGCGCTCGCCCGGCACGCCACCGTGCTGCCGGTGCCGGTGGACGGCGCCGGGGCCCGCGCCGACCTGATCCCCGCCGCCTGCGAGGCGGTGCTGGTGGCCCCCGAACGGAACGACCCCCTCGGTGCCCGGATGTCCACCGAGCGCCGCCGGGCCGTCGCCGCCTGGGCTAACAGGCGCGCCGGCCTGGTGATCGAGCCCGCCTTCGACGGCCTGTTCAACCCCAACGTCAACCCGCGCCCCAGCCTGCTCACCGTCGGCGACCCGGCCCGCACCATCATGATCGGCTCATTCCGCGAGCTGCTCACCCCCGCGCTCCGCCTCGCCTTCCTGGTCGTCCCCCGCCACCTGGCCCCCACCGTACGGGCCCACGTCCCACTCGGCCCCGAGCCGCCCTCCCACCTGCACCAGCAGGTCCTCACCGACCTCCTCCACGCCGGCTGCGTAACCCGCCGCACCGACCGCCTCGCCACCCTGTACGCCTCCCGCCGCGCCCTCCTCCGCCAGTCCCTCGGCGCCTACCCGCAAACCACCCTCCTGGGCACCGAAACCGGCACCACAGCCACCCTCCTACTCCCCAAGTCGCTCCCCGCCGCCACCCTCGTACGCGAGCTCCGCGACCGCGACATCATCACCACCGACCTGTCCCCCTACTACCACCAGCACAGCCTCCCCAAGAACGGCATCGTCCTCGGCTACGCCCACCTCGACGAAATGACCCTCCACCGCGCCCTCCGCACCATCACCCAAACCCTCAACCTCCACGGCCTCTCCAACAGCACCCCCAGCCGCACCCGAACCGTCGCCTAACCCGCTGACGGCTCCCGTGCTCCGGGGCCGCCTCCTGGTCAGGGGGTCAGTAGGGGCGCGAGGGTGGCCAGGGCTTTCTTGTTGGGCTTGCCGGTTGGGGTGGTGGGGACTCTGGTGAGGATGGAGATGGACAACTGGGGTCCGGCGGACAAGCTCATCGAGTTCGCCCGGAAGAACAACCAGAAGGTACGCGGACACGTCCT
>NZ_JAHCST010000080.1 GCF_018476525.1 Acrocarpospora catenulata | reverse complement strand
GGGTGGGTGGGTGGGACACTCACGGTAACCAATCGCCCACTGCGAGATCGACAACCGGCCGCTCCGGCATGACCCACGGCGCCTGGCCGCGACCCGATCAACAGCGGAGGGCATCGGCGAGTTCGACGTAGCTGGAGACCGACAGATCGCTCTCAACGTTCTCGGCGCGGTCGGCGGCGCGGCCGGGGCCCTTCTCCGCCGGGCGCTCGATGAACGCGGTCCGCAGGCCCGCCGCGCGGGCCCCGTCGAGATCCCAGCCGTGCGCGGCGACCATGAGCACCTGCCCGGGATCGACGTCGAGCAGCCGGGTCGCCATCTGGTAGACGCGCGGGTCCGGCTTGTACGTCCCGGCCAGCTCCGCGCTGAGGACGCAGTCGAACGGCAGCCCCGCGGCCTTGACGAGATGGGTCATCAGGGCGAAGCCGCCGTTCGACAGCGCCGCCACGACGAAGCGCTCACGCAGCCGGGCGAGACCCCGGACGCTGTCCTCCCACGCGGGCAGCCGGTGCCAGACCCGCACCAGGCGGCGCCGGGTCTCCTCGTCGGCGTCGACACCGTGCAGTTCCAGCACCTCGTCGAGCGTCTCCCGGTGCAGCGTGTCGAGATACACGAAGGGGCGCCCGCCCTCGCGCACCCGCGCCATCGACGGCAGGTAGCGATCGCGCCACTCCCCCGCGAACCGCACCGCGTCGACGTCCTCGCCGAGGATGGCGGCGACCTGCCGGGTCACGCCGGTGTGCCAGTCAACCGTGGTGCCGAAGACGTCGCAGGTCAGTACCTGGATCTCGGCGGGCCGGAACTCTCCCATGGCCGCTCACCTCTCCCCTCGACCATTCCCTACCCTCCGGCGACGAGTTCTTCAGGGGGCCGAGCGCTCTTCCGGAGCCGGGGCCGGCTTTCGGTGGAGGAGGTCGGCGAAACGGTCGGCGACCAGGTCCCAGGTCCATTCGCGTTCGATCCAGGCACGGCCTCGCTCGCCCATCGCGCGGGCACGAGCCGGGTCGGTGAGCAGTTCCACCAGCGCGCCGGCGATCCGCTGCGGCGCGGTGCCGTCCACGATCAGGCCGGTCTCGCCGTGCCGGACGGCATCCGGGGCCCCACCGGAGGAGCCGGCCACGACGGGCAGACCGCTGGCGGACGCCTCCAGGTAGACGATGCCCAGCCCTTCCACGTCGATCCCGTTCAGCCGGGTACGGCAGGGCATGGCGAACACGTCGCCCGCGTCGTAGTGCGCGGGCAGGGCCGACCATGGCACAGAACCGGTGAACACCACGCTCTTGCCGTAAACGGCGGCGGCACGCTCCAGGGACCGGCGCGCGGGCCCCCCGCCGACCAGCAGTAACACCGCGTCCGGAACCTTGGCCAGCACCCGAGGCCAGGCCCTGATCAGCATGTCCTGGCCCTTCCGCGCCACCAGCCGGGACACGCAGACCACCACCGGCCGCCCGGTGAGCCCCAGCGCCGCCCGAACCTCCGCGCCCCCGGCCCCCGGCCGGAAGAGCGTGGTGTCCACGCCCGGCGCCAGCCGTACCAGCTTGGCCTCGGAAATCTGGGTGACCAGATGCGAGCGGGTGTAACCCCCCAGATAGGTGACCACATCGGCGTGGCCGCCGATACGCCGGAGCAGGTCGCGGGCGATCGGCAGCCGGGCCCAGGACGCCTCGTGCCCGTGGGTGAGCATCACTACCCGCTCCGCGCCCGCCGCCCGCAACGCCGGGGCCAGCAGCCCGAGCGGGGCCGCCGCCCCGAACACCACGCTCCCCCCGGGCTCCACCAGCTCCGCCGCCCGCCGCGCCACATCCCTGGTCGGCAACATCAGCGTCCCAGGATGCCGGACCACCTGGTACGGCTGCCGCCTGTCGAACTCCGCACACCCCGCCCACCGGGGCGCGTACACCACCACGGAACCGGGCGGCCGGCGGCTGGCCAGCGCGTGCACGAACGACTGGATGCCACCCGGCCGGGGCGGGAAGTCGTTACTGACGATCAGCGTCCGGCCCGGGCGGGTCACGGCTCGACGAGGCCGTTCGAGCGGGCCCAGTCGCGGGCCATCGCGATACGCTGCGGCGCGGTCGGGTGCGAGGCGTACAGCACGTACTCGAAGACGTCCGGGGACAGGTCGGAGAGGTTCCTGGTGGCCAGGCGGGTCTGCATGGCGGTGAAGGCGGCCGGGTCTCGGGTGAGGTCCAGGGCGTGCGCGTCGGCGCGGGCCTCGATGTGGCGGCTGACCAGGTTCTGCACCGGACCGGACAGCAGGGTGCCGAGGGAGATCAGCCCGACCAGCAGGCCGACCGCGCGCGGATCCCCGAGCGCGGGCACCCCCGCGCGGCGGCGGAGCTTCTCCGCCGCCAGGAAGAGCAGACAGGTGCCGAACGCGGCCCCGAGCGCGCCGACCAGCGTGCCGTGCAGCACGTCGTTCTGCTTGGCGTGGCCGAGCTCGTGCGCCACGATCAGCTCGGTCTCCTTCTCCGGACCCTGCAGCAGGTTGTCGTAGACCACGATCCTGCGCGTCGCCCCGAAGCCCGACACGTACGCGTTGAGCGCGGTGGTCCGCCGGGAGGCGTCGGCCACCAGCACATCCGTGACCGGGACGCCGTCCCGTTCTGCCATCGCCAGCAGGTCGGTCCTGAGCTGTCCGGACGGGAGCGGCGTGAAGTCGTTGAACACCGGCTCCACCAGGACGGGGTAGGCGAAGGAGAGTCCCAGGGTCAGCAGGAACGCGCCCGCAGAGGCCGGGATCCACCACCGCCGTGGCCAGCGGCGGGCCAGCGCGACCACGACCAGGACGGTCACCGCGGAGATCGCGACCTGGAGGCCGAAGTTCTTGAGCCGGTCGGCCGACCAGTCCGGCCAGTGCTGGGTGGACAGCCCGTACTCGCGGAGCACGGTCTCCACCCACATGCCGATGGGCCAGCGGAGTATCAGCGACACCGCGTAGACGCCGAGCACGCCCAGCAGGGTGCGCAGCCACCAGGGGCCTTTCAGGTGGGCCAGCAGCCGGGCGCCGATCGGCGTGAGCACCAGCACACCCGCGACCAGCAGGGTCAGGCCGAGCGAGAGGTAGGAGGGCAGGTTGGTGGCCGCGTCGAACGCCTGCGACCGCGCGATCTGCTCGGGGGTGAACTCGCGTTCCGCGCCGCTCGTGTCGGGTAGCGCCCGCCAGGGGGTGGTGAGCGCGACCACACCGACCAGCAGCACCCCCAGCCCAAGCAGCGCCAGCGCGGCCCCCCGCGTCCCCGACCGTTCCACTGGTCACCTCCCCGTCCAGCTAGCCTTTCGTATCACAGCTCTTGGTGTCCGCACGCACGCCAGGCCCTGGCCGGAGTCGATCACCTGGATTTCATGCCCCCCGGGCTAGGGTCGCAGTTGTTGTGCCAGGTAGGCGCGCCAGGCCTGGGTCAGTTCGGTGGTCGTGCGGCCGAGGATGTCGCGGAGCGCGGCTTCCGTGCCTAACCGGCGGGCCTGGCGGTAGAGGGTGACCAGGCGGTCCTGGCCGTAGTGTTCGGCTATGTAGCGGCAGGCCAGCCAGGCTTCCTCGTACGCCTGCGGGAGCCGTGGCGAACCGGCGTGGAAGTCGGTGCGGTCGGGGAGTTCGGTGGGGATATTTCCGGACTCGACCTCTTCGGCGAGTTCGGCGGCGATGGTGGGGACCGTCAGGCCGCTGTGGAGGTACCCGACATAGTCCGCGAAGCCCTCCACCAGCCACATCGCCATGTCCGCGCTCCCGGCCGCGCCCGTGGCGACATGGGTGAGCTCGTGGGTCAGCACCACCTGGCGGCCGACCGGGGAGAGCCGCGCGAAGCCCGTCGGCTCGATGATCACGTGATCGATGTCGGCCAGCGCGGCCATGCCCTCCACGGCCGCCGGCGCCGCCAGCACCGCCGCCTGCACGGTTGACGCGGGCACCAGCACGACCACCTGGACGGGCCCCCACACCGCGGCCACCGCCCGCTGCGCCTTCTCGATCTCCCGCAGCGTGACCGTGCCCGCGGGCGCCCCCTGCGCGACCACGAGCATCGCCTGGTCCCCCCGCGCGATCGTGGCCCCGGTCCAGATCTCCGGATGCTCCCGGGCGAGATGCCGGGTGTCCGACAGCAACCGGTCAGGCCCCGCGGACGCCGGCGCCGCCACCGACATCACGGCCACCAGAAGCGCCACGGCCACCTGAACACGCATGCGTCGCATCGTATGCGCGCTCCCCGACCAAACTCGCTCCCGCGAGCCTGGCCTGTGGAAAACCGGTCCCGCCCAGGGGCGGGCGGGACCGGTTCGAGGGTTGTGCGGGTTATGCGCCTGGGCGGACCGCGCCCACGAAGGTGCGCTTGCGGTAGGAGTTGAGCTTGTCGATGCGGACCCTGGCCCCGCTGTGCGGGGAGTGCACCATGCGGCCCTTGCCGACGTAGATCCCCACGTGACCACCGCCGCTGGTGAAGATCAGGTCACCCGGCTGGAGGTTCCGCCAGGAGATCTTCTTCTTCACCGCGCGGCGCTGGGCGTACGTGGTGCGGGGCAACTTCACACCGGCCTTGCGCCAGGCGTACACGGCGAGCCCCGAGCAGTCGAACGCGCCGGGTCCGGTGGCGCCCCACCGGTACGGATCGCCGATCTGCTGCTTGGCCACCTCGACCGCGCGCTGGGCTTTGGCACGCTGGCGTGCGGCCTTGCCCTTGATGGAACGTTTCACGATCGTTTTCGAGCCGGAAGCGCTCTTGACGGTGGTTTTGGGGGTCGCCACTCGGGTGACTGTCGTCGTCTCAGCCGCCACGGCCTGGGTCGCGAAGGCGCCGATCGAGGCGGTGAGGGCGACGCCGCTCAGGGAGAGACGGGCAAGACGGGACAGGCATACGGGGGTGATGGACAGGATTGCTCCTACGGTCTTCCACTGATGCCTACCGGGTTAGCTGACGGATTCGGGCAGGGAAGGCGCCCTACGGTGGGAATTCACACCGATTCACCCCTGGCTCGATGCTCCGAGCCTTTTGGGTCCCCGGCTCCGTGCCTCCTGGCTGCACGGACTCGGCCGGTCGCACCTGAGATGCGACACATGGATCTTTATGGATGCACCAGCCCTATTCGGCTGAGATCATCTGCGACGGCATGGCGTGCTCGCCGCGGGCCAGAAACTACCGAATCTCCCAACGTTTCAGCAAAGCTTTCTTCAAAGATAAAGATCCGGTAAACCTCGAATACTCGGAGAAATCCCAGCTTAAACCCGCTTTGCAATCACTAATGTGACTCTCCTCACACAAGACGAATCACCCCCCTCAAATCCCACTTTCGCCACCCCCGCAAAGATCGTTCCAACCCCTCTGCCGCGAGGGATGACTGCTACCATTCGTGACATCATGAATACTTTGGGTGATTCCAGTGAAGTTCCGGCCGAGCTGATCGCAAACCGGGTGAGCGACCCGTACCCGTACTATGGGTGGCTTCGGCGGTGGTCCCCGGTCCATCGGGAGGTCACCTCGCGCGGAACGGTGTTGTGGCAGGTCACCCGGTACGCCGATGTCCGCGATCTACTCGGGGACGACCGGCTGAGCAAATGCCCGGTGCCGGGCGGACGGGTGTCGGGGCCGACCGGGCTGCGGCGAAACCTCGTGCACAGCGATCCGCCCGACCACACGCGGCTGCGCCGCCTGGTGAACAGGGCGTTCACGCCGCCGGGCCGGTCGTGCGTGGCCTTGAGGCACTCCCCGTCATCGCCCAGAGGCAGATGTAGCGGTCAGGGGCGGACGGCCTTGTCGGGGTTGTATTCGGAGAGGCTTACTTCCTTGACGACGTCGCCGGTCTGCGGGGAGTGGACGACCTTGCCGTTGCCGGCGTACAGGCCGACGTGGCCGAAGCCGCTGTGCCAGACGAGGTCGCCGGGTTCGAGGGCGCTCACGGAGACGCGACGGCTGGCGCCCCAGGCCCACATCTCGTAGCTGGTGCGGGGAAGGCTGACGCCGCCTTTGGCCCAGGATGCCTGGACGAGGCCGGAGCAGTCCCAGGAGCCGGGACCGGTGCCCCCGTAGCGGTACGGCTTGCCGATCTGCGCGTAGGCGAACTCAAGGGCGGCCCGGGCGTTGCCGGAGGCGG
This sequence comes from Acrocarpospora catenulata, assembly GCF_018476525.1. GTDB lineage: Bacteria > Actinomycetota > Actinomycetes > Streptosporangiales > Streptosporangiaceae > Acrocarpospora > Acrocarpospora catenulata. The sequence goes on along the minus strand of NZ_JAHCST010000080.1, from coordinate 31,401 downwards.
AGCCGGTGTAGACCTGACCGGCGGAGTTGGTGTTGCCGGGATTGTAGGCACCCAGCTCACGAAGCAGTTTTACCTGCTCCGCCACCATACGATCGGCTTTCTTCTTCTGCTTGACCAGATCGTCCTTGACGACGGTCGCGTCATCGAAGGTCTTCTTCTTGCTCTCCCGCTGCGTCTTCAGATCCTTGATCGCGGTCTCGAACTCGGACAGCCGCAACGACCGCCCGGCGGCCAGCTGATCCATCAACGCGATCCCACTGAGCGCCGCCTCCGGGTTGTCATTGGAGAACAACCCGCTCAGCGTACGAAAGTCCCCGGTCTGATAGTTGGTGACCGCGACCCCGATCACCCCGGCCCGAAGCGCCTGGACCTTCTTGTCCTGCACCTTGTACGTGCTGTTGACCTGGTCGTACTGCTTCTTGGACTTCTTCCACTTCTCGTTGGCGGCGTTGTACTCGTCAACGATGTCGTCCATCTGCTTGTTGAGCTTCTTCAGCTTGGCCTGAGCCTCGGCGAGCGTGGGTTTCGGATCGGCCTGCGCGCCGACCACCGGGAGGAGAAGAACGGCTGCGACAAGGCTCGCCGCGACCGAAAACCGCCCACGCACGAAGTGCCCCTTCCAGATCGACAGACCTGGGTCGGGACTTTACTCAAGCGATCATGCTCCCTCAACCGATTCCCGGCTATTTCCCCCTTTCATCACTCAGGGCAACAGCAGCATCACGTACGGCCAAGCCGCCTGAGCAAAAGGGTCGCCGGCACCGGCCGAGCCCCCATCCGGCGGACCGACTCGGCCACCTCCCGATCCGCGGAGACCACCGCGATGGCCCGCCCGGCGGGCTCGATCCGCACCAGCTGCCGAATCAGGTCGTCAGCGATCTGCCCGGGCGCGCTGAACGCCACCCGCACCCCGCGCGGCGCGGAAACCTGCACCGGCCCATCCAGTTCTGCCCCGTCGAACACACACGTGATCTCAACCCTGGCCTGCACCGCGAGCCCGCCGAGCCCGGTCAGCAGCCGAGTCCGCTGATCGGCCAGCGTCAACGACCCGTATCCGGTCTTGGTCACGTTGTAGCCGTCGATGATCAGATGCAGATTGGGAATGGCCAGCAGCTGATCGAGCAACTGCGGATCGTCGTCGGCCAGCGCCCGCGCCGGCACCGCCCGCACGCTCGGCGGCCCCGGCGTCACCTGGGTCACGTAGTCGGCCGGCCGGCTGATCGTGGTCGGCAGCGCGAGCTCCTTCCTGAGCCCCTTCGCCGCGTCCTCCAGCGCGTCCATCAACACCCGGATCCGGGCGTCCTCCACGCTCCGCCCCTCCCGGGCGGCCCGCCGGCTGGCCTCCACCTGCCGTTCGGCCTCGGCCAGCCGCTCCCGCAGCTTGCGGATCTCGGTCTCGGCCGCCGCCGACGCCCCGGCGATCCGGTTCCTGACGTCCGCGGTCACGTCGTCCAGCTCCTGGGCCCGCAGCTCCGCCGCCTTGGCCCGTTCCCGCGCGTCGTGCAGCTTCCGCCGCAGGTCCGCGTTCTCCGCCCGGGCCGCCCTGAGCTGCTCGCGGACCCGGTCGACCTCCTCCTTGGCGGCCGTGCGCTGCGCGGCGAGCTGCTCGCGGAGCCGGGTCTCGGCCTGCTCCCGCTGGTTGCCCAGCGCGGCCGCCTCCTCCAGATCCGTCCTGGCCTGCTCCACCAGCCCCGCCCAGCCCGGCGGCCGGGTCAGGTAGGCCGCGGCGGCGACCAGCACCGGTTCGGCGGCGGGCGGCACGGTCTCCTCGGCGAGCGCGGCCACCAACTCGGGCCAGGCCGCGGTCAGCGCCTCGGCGACCAGCTCCCGGAACTCCTTGTCGTTCTCCAGCTGCGCGGCGATGGGCGCGCTCCCCAGCCGGGCCCGCTTACGGGGGTCGAACCGGGCGATTCCCCGCAGCGGCGGCGGCACGTTCGCGGCCGGCATCGCCCCGAGCACCTGCGCCGCCAGCTCGACCACATGTGCGCGTACCGGCTCGGGCAGGGGACGAGACAGGCCCTCTCCGGCTGAACTCATCCCTACCGCTCCTCGTCCTGGTCTTTCACTAAGGGTACGGCTCTGCGAGGCAACCACATCACTTTCCGCGACGTGAACCAGGAGCAACCAGGGCATGGACTGACACTCGGTCGCGCATGAACGCCCGGCAGAGCCGGTGATAGCCCACTATCCCACCTAAGACCCGGGCGAATCCGACAGAGATTACGAAACGTCTACGGAATCACCTTCAGCATGAAACCACTCCTTCCCATCACATACGTTGCACATAGGGCTTCCGCCCCGAGTCCTGCAACCGAGGCGGAAGCCCGCCACCAACCCCCGAGCCCAGGTCAGCGGGCCTGCCGAAAAGCTTTGGCGAGCACGGGCAGGGCTGTTCTAGGGTGACCGGATGTTCCCGATCGAGACCGACCGGCTCACCCTCCGCCCCCTGGAAATGCACGATCTGGAGGCGGTGCACGCCTTCCAGTCCCTCCCGGAAGTCGCCCGCTACATGTACTGGGCCCCGCGCGACCTGGCGGCCGTACGGACCTGGCTGGAAGGCAGGGTGCGGGTCCGCGAGCTCACCGAGGAGGGCCAGGCCCTCTCCCTGGCGGTGGTCCGGCGCGACACGGGCGAACTGATCGGCGAATGCGTGCTCTTCTGGACCAGCAGGGAGCACCGCCAGGGCGAGATCGGCTACACCCTCCATCCCGGTCACCACGGTCACGGCTTCGCCACCGAGGCCGCCAGACAGCTGCTCCGCCTCGGGTTCGACCACTACGACCTGCACCGGCTGGTGGCCCGCGCCGACGGCCGGAACAAGGCCTCGGCCCGGCTGATGGAACGCCTGGGTCTGCGCAAGGAAGCGCACCTGGTCCAGAACGAGTGGGTCAAGGGCGAATGGACCGACGAAATCATCTACGCGATGCTCCAGAAAGAGTGGCGCGCCCTCCAGTGAATGCCGGGAAGTGTCGGTCGGCCTCTCTATGGTCTAGGACGTGGAACAGGGCACTCTGGATGATCTTGGTACACCCCTGGCAGGGGTGACCTTCGTCGTCTTCGACCTGGAGACGACCGGCACCTCGACCACGGAGCACGGCATCACCGAGATCGGCGCGGTCAAGGTCAGGGCCGGAGAACTGCTCGGCGAGTTCGCCACCCTGGTGGACCCCGGCGGCCCGATCCCCCCGTTCATCTCGGTGCTCACCGGCATCACCGACGCCATGGTGGTCGCCGCCCCCAAAATGACCGAGGTCCTGCCGAGCTTCCTGGAGTTCATCCGGGGCTGCACGCTGGTCGCCCACAACGCCCCCTTCGACCTGGGCTTCATCAAGGCGGCCTGCGCCGCCCAGGGCTACCCGCCGCCGGTCAACCCGGTGGTGGACACCGCCGATCTGGCCCGTCGCGTGCTGAACCGGGACGAGACGCCCAACTGCAAGCTCGCCACCCTGGCCAGGTTCTTCCGGAGCGGTACCGAGCCCTGCCACCGCGCGCTGGCCGACGCCCGCGCCACCGTCGACGTGCTGCACGGCCTGATCGGCCGGGTCGGCTCGCTGGGCGTGCACACGCTGGAGGAACTGCGCGGATTCGTCCGCATGCCCACCCCCGAGCAGCAGCGCAAGCGCCACCTCTCCGAGGGCGTGCCCGCCCGCCCGGGGGTCTACGTGTTCGAGGACGTGCGGGGCGAGGCCCTCTACGTCGGCAAGAGTTCCAACCTGCGCAACCGGGTCCGCAGCTACTTCACGGCCAGCGAGACCCGCCCCCGGGTCCGCGAGATGATCGGCATCGCCGAACGGGTCCGCCACATCGTCTGCGCGACCGCGCTGGAGGCCGAGATCCGCGAGCTCCGCATGATCGGCGCCACCAAACCGCGCTACAACCGCCGCTCCCGCTTCCCGGAACGGGTGGTCTGGCTGAAGCTCACCGACGAGCCGTTCCCCCGCCTGAGCATCGTCCGCGAACTGAAGGACGACGGCGCCACCTACCTCGGCCCGTTCGGCAGCTCCCGCGCCGCCGACGACGCCAGAACCGCCATGCACGAGGCGCTCCCGCTCCGCCAGTGCAGCGAGCGATTATCGCTGACCGTGCGCCGCACCGCCTGCACCCTGGCCGAACTGGGCAAGTGCGGCGCCCCCTGCGACGGCCGGGAGACCCAGGCGGGGTACGCGGCGCACGTGACCCGGGCCCGCCAGGCCATGGAGGAGGACGCCGGTCTGATCTTCTCCGCCGTGTCGGCCCGGATGGACCGCCTCTCGGCCGAGCAGCGGTACGAGGAGGCGGCCGTGGACCGGGACCGGCTCGCCGCGTACGTCCGGGCCGCCGCCCGCATGCAGCGGCTCAGCTCGCTCACCCGCATCCCGCAGATGGTGGCGGCCAGCCCCGTGGGCGACGGCGACTGGGACATCCATGTCATCCGGTACGGCCGCCTCACCGCCGCCGGGGTGATGCCCAGGGGCGCCCACCCCGTGCCGTACGTGGAGGCGCTGGTGGCCACGGCGGAGACGGTGGTGCCCGGCCCGGGGCCGACGCCCGCCGCCAGCGCCGAGGAGACCGAGACCATCCTGCGCTGGCTGGACTCCCCCGGCGTCCGGCTGGTCCGGGTGGAGGGCGGCATCTGGAGCCAGCCGGCGTACGGGGCCGGGCGGCTCAAGGCCAGGATCGACCGGGCGTACGAGCGGGCCCAGCAGGACGGGCGTTCCTACCAGCCGAGGGAGGGCCGGCCGCTGCGATAGGTTTGGGCGGGCATCCGTACCAGCCGGGAGTGAGTCATCATGGTCACCGCGATCGTGCACATCAACGCCGATGTCGATCGGATCCCCGAGGTCGCGCAGGCGATCGCCGATCTCGACGGGGTCAGCGAGGTCTACTCGATCACCGGGGAGTTCGATCTGCTGGCGATGGTCCGGGTCGCCCGCTACGAGGAGATCGCCGAGGTGGTGCCCGGGCGGCTGAACAAGGTCCCCGGCGTGCTGCACACCGAGACGCACATCGCGTTCCGCGCGTACTCCCGCCACGACCTGGAGGCCGCCTTCGCCCTCGGCCTCGCCGAATCCGACTGAACTGTCGTGGGAGGCGGATCCCATAGTCGTTGTCCGGAAATATCCGGATCTAAGGCCGTCTGACCACGCCTGGTCCACGGAAGGTCGACCGGCTGGGCTACTGTGCGGGCATGATGCTGCACCCTCAGGCGGCCGCCTACCTCAAGATGTTCCCCACCGACACGGGCCTCGACCTGGACACGGTCACGGACGAGGAGATCGTGCAGTTGCGCGGGCTGGACGCGATGGCGGCGTACCGGGGTGCACGCGCGGACGTTCTGGAAGCGGCTGACGATCAGGTGGCCGGGATCCCTGTCCGGATATATCGGGCTTCAGAGTCGGCTGTCCCCCTTCCCGTGCTCATCTACTTCCACGGTGGCGGCTGGGTCTACGGCACGCTCGACCGCGCCGACCCCCTGGCCCGGGACCTGGCGGTACGCACCGGCGCGATCGTCATCTCCGTCGACTACCGGCTCGCCCCCGAACACCCCTTCCCGGCCGCCGCCGAGGACGCCTGGGCGGTCGTGCGGGACGTGTTCGCCCACCCGGAGCGCTACGGCGCGGACCCCGCCAGAATCGCGGTGATCGGCGACAGCGCGGGCGGCAACCTGGCCGCGGTGACCGCCTGGCTGGCCAGGGACGCGGGCCTGCCCCTCGCCCACCAGGTCCTGGTCTACCCGGTCACGGACGTCGCCATGGACACCCCGAGCTACCGGGCCTACGCCTCCGGCTTCGGCCTGGGCGCCGCGGAAATGGCCTGGTTCATCCGCAAGTACGCCCACGGAGCCGACCCCCACGACCCCCGCCTGTCCCCCCTCCACCTGCCCGACAAATCCGGACTGGCCCCGGCGACGGTGATCACCGCGGAATGCGATCCCCTCCGCGACGAGGGCAGAGCGTACGCCGACGCCATGGAAGCGGCCGGCGTCCCGGTCACCTACCGCGACTACCCCGGCATCCTGCACAGCTTCTTCGTCCTGCCGGGCTTCTTCGACGCCGCCACCGAAGCCCGCGACCACATCACCGCCAGGCTCAAGGAGGCCCTGGCCTGACGAAGGACCGTCAGAAGATGACCCGGGCGGCGCGCACCGAAGGCAGGACCTCCGCCGTACCGGACACGAGCTCAAGCGCCACATCGTCGTCGCGACCGGCCAGCGCACGCATGTACGCCACGGTGTCGGCCCGGACAACCGCCACCGGCTCCCCCGCGCCGACCAGCCAGGACCCACCCGCCGGCCCGGTCAGCTCCAGCGTGACCGGCGCACCGGACCAGGCCAGGGCGAGGTCCCGGACGACCTGCTCGACGATCAGCCGGTCATGCTCACCGATGGTCACCGGCAGCCCGGCGGCCCGGGCCAGGTCCACGCGGTGCATCCACAGGTCGCGGTTGTAGATGACGTCGAGCAGATACCCCAGGGAGATCATCGGCACCCCGGGCACCCCTGGAGGGATCCGCATACTCCGCAACGCCCCCGGCCGCCCGCGCCGGGCCCGCACCGCCCGCGGCCACAACTGGGCGAACCGCTCGACCAACACCGGCCCCGCCTCCCCCACATGGTCGTCGAGCTGCGCTGCCATGTGCCCGTCCAAGGCGATCTTGCCTCGGTGGCGGACCCGCCCCACGAGTTCCCGGCGGATCAGCGTGCCAAGATGGATGTTGTCCTCGCACTGGGCGACCAGGTGCGCGACCATGTCCCGCACATCCCATTCCGGGCAGTCCGTGGGACGCCGCCAGTCCCCGTCCCCCAGCTTCTCCAGCAGCGCCACCGCCGCCCGGCCCTCGGCCTCGCCGACCTCCGCCGACTGCTCGCGCCCGGTCCGCGGCAGACGGACCGCCTCCAGCACCGACTCACTCATCGAACCCACCGCTTTCCAGGCGCGCACGCCACACAGGAACCGACCCCGGCTCACCCATCGGACGCTCCACCGTCTGGAGCGAAGTAGCGGAAGAACATGTCCAGCCCCGTCGGGGCAAGCCTGACGAAACGCCCCTCACCGGCCGCCGCGGACGGCTCGTTGGCGAGCTGCTGGCTGATCACACCTGAGACCAGCACCGTGAAAAGGGCGAGGCCCTCCTCGCCGGCCGCTGCGGGCGCCAGTTGCCCCGCGTCCACAGCCGCACGCAGCGCGGTACCCAGGATCTCCAGTTGCCGGACCGCGGGCGCGAACGCCTGCGCGGAGGGCTCGAACCCCGGCGCCGGACGCCAGTACAGCAGCTGCGCCAGCACCGGATTGGCCAGCGCCCAGCCGAGCATGGCCTGCTGGCCTTCGGCGATGGCCCGGCGCGGATCCTCTGCCAGCAGGGGCAGGCACTTCTCCAGCACCTCGACCATCTGCCGCGCCCCCCGCTCGAACAGGGCGTCGTAGATGGCCAGCTTGGACGGAAAGTACTGGTACAGCGACGGCGGGCGCATCCCCACCCGCCGCGCGACCTCCGCCAGGCTGAGCGCCGCCGCGCCTTCCTCGCCCATGACCTCGATGGCCGTGTCGAGAATCTCCTGCACGGTCGCGTTACGCCGCTGGACGCGCCGATCCTCCCTCATGCCGCCAATGAAACCCTAACGGCATTAGGTAAGTCAACGCCTATTCGGAAACCCGAACGCCACTAGCGAGTTACTCCGTCCCTTCCGGGACCTCGTCCGCGGTCATCGCCCCGTCTCCGGGCGAGCTGCTCAGGTACGCATGCTGGTGCCCGCGGCCCGCGTCCACGTTGAGCTGGTCCAGCTGGGTGGCCGCTACCGACCACATCATGACGGCCGCGGTCCGCTGCCGGGCCACGAGGTCGAGGACGGGCCGGCGGGCATCCTCCGGGAGAGCCTGACTCGCGGCATAGGTGTCGATGGCGATGGCCAGGGTGTTCACGGCGCTGCGGAATCCGCCACGGGCGACGTTCGTGGCCGTCATCCCGGAAACCGACTCCGCGTGCTTGTCCACGCTGGCGCGCAGGACCTCCTGCCAGCCCTTGACGACCGCAGGATCCGCGGGTTGCGGCGCGACCCCCTGCTCCACCGGCACCGCGGCGGCCAGCCCGGTGAGCACCTGCTCCAGTTCGGTGACCGTCGCCTTGGCCTGCGTGGTCAGCTCGACGATCTGTTCCTGATCCCGCTTGGCGTCCGCCGCACGCAACTCCGCGATCGCGTTCTCCGTGGCCCCCGGCGCGGTCGCGAGATACCCGATCCCCGCTCCGGCCAGTCCGGTGACCAGGAACGTCACCAGCAGACCGACCGAGAACGCCTTCGGCCGCCGCTGCTTGGGCGGGGGTACCGGGGCTCGGCGCACCTTTGTTGCCATTGAGAACTCCTCCCACGCCTGCTGGTCAGCGCCCCTGACGGTACCCGTTCCGCCGATACACGTCCATCTTTTGCACGTCGGGAATCGTAAGTGGGATAGCCCCTGCGGATGATGAGAAATCCGTCTCGATGGGGACGCGACGCACGGGACCGCGACCGTACCTTGCCCGCATGATGCGTCTACTTGTGTCCAGAATTGCGGCTTCTCGGGCGGTACGTCGTTGGTTGGCGAATTCGGCGGACACGCTGGATCAGGAACGGTTGCGGATCGCGTGCGAGCTTCATGACGTGGTGGCGCACGATCTGAGCGTGATGACCCTGGGTGTCGGCGCCGGGCGGGTGATCATGGACCGCGACCCGGACCGGGCCCGCCAGACCCTGCGGGAGGCCGAAGAGTCCGGCCGCCAGGTGCTCAGGGACCTGCAACGCCTGCACGGCCTGCTCCGGGTGGACGGCATGCCCAGCGGACCGCCGCCCCGCCTGGCCGACCTGCCCGGCCTGCTGGACCGCTTCCAGGCCGCCGGCCTGCGGGCCACCCTGGACCAGGCCGGCGACCCGGCCGACAGCCCGGTCCTCGAACTGTCGGTCTACCGCATCGTCGAGGAGGCCCTGCGCAGCGCCCTCCTGCACGGCGACGCGGGCACCGCCGCCGTCACCCTCAACTGGCAGAAGAACATCCTCGACCTGACGGTCCACGACAACGGCACGCCCCGGGGCCGCCTGGCCGCCATCTGGGAAAGAGCCGCCCTCTTCGGCGGCTCGGTGACCACGTGCCCCACCAGCACCGGCTACGAACTCCGGGTACGTCTCCTGCTGAACCGGGTCCCGGCTACCTGAAGCTCCGGCTGACCGCCACCCAGCGCTCAAGCGTGGCCGCGCCCGCCCCGGAGTCCACGGCCTCCGCGGCCCGCGTGAGAGCGGCCTGGAGCTGCGGCACCAGGCCCTCGGCGGAGGGGCCGTCCAGGGCGACCAGGGTGGCGGCGGCGTTGAGGAGCACGGCGTCGCGGACCGGACCGGTCTTGCCGCTGAGCAGGTCGTGCACCGCGCCCGCGTTGAAGGCCGCGTCGCCGCCGCGCAGGTCGCCCGGCTGGGACCTGGCGATGCCGAGCTCAAGGGGATCGAGGGTGATCCTCGTGGCCACGCCGTCCTGCACGACGTACACGGCGGAGGGGGCGGCGGTGGAGAGTTCGTCGAGGCCGTCCTCGCCGCGGAAGACCAGGGCGGAGACGCCGCGCTCGGCGAAGACGCCCGCCACGACGGGGAGCATGCGCTCGTCGAAGACGCCGATGGCCTGGGCCCGCGGGCGGGCCGGGTTGGTCAGCGGGCCGAGGAAGTTGAAGACGGTCGGGACGCCGATCTCCTTGCGGGGCGGCCCGGCGAACCGGAACGACGGGTGGTAGACCGGCGCGAACGCGAACGCGATCCCGGCCTCGACGGCGACCCGCGCGGTGACCTCCGGGGAGGCGTCGATGACCACACCCAGGTGCTCCAGCACGTCGGCCGCGCCGCAGGAGGAGGAGGCCGACCGGTTGCCGTGCTTGACCACCCGAGCGCCGGCCGCCGCCGCGACGATGGCCGCCATGGTGGAGACGTTGACGGTGTGCGCGCGGTCGCCGCCGGTGCCGACGACGTCCACGGTCGGCCCGTCGACGGTGAGCGGGGTGGCCAGCTCCAGCATCGTCCGGGCCATCCCGGACACCTCGGCGACCGTCTCCCCCTTGGCTCGCAGCGCGACCACGAAAGCCGCGATCTGGGCGGGGGTGGCCGAGCCGGACATGATCTCGCCCATCGCCCACGCGGTCTCGTCGGCGGTCAGATGCTCGCCGGAGAGCAGCGCGTTGAGCAGCGATGGCCAGGTGGTGCGAGCGTCCATGACGTTCCTCGAAGTGGTCGGGCCGGTCAGGTCGGCCGATGAGTCAGGAGACGGGCAGGCGGCGGCGGAGCAGGTCGGCGACGGCCTCGGCGACCGCCATCGGGTCCAGCGGCTGGGACACCACGTCGTCGGCCCGCGACCAGTTGGCCAGCCACCGATCGTCCCGCCGCGCGATGATCAGGAGGATCGGCGGGCAGTTGTGCACCTCGTCCTTGGCCTGCCGCGCGATTCCCATCCCGCCGGCGGGCGCGGCCTCGCCGTCCAGGATCGCCAGGTCGACGTCCCCGGCGTCCAGGTAACGGATCACCGCGGGCTGGGTGGCGCACTCGACGATCTCCACCTCCGGCACGTCGGCGGCAGGCCGCCGACCGATCGCCAGCCGCACCTTCTCCCTGGTGCCCGCGTCGTCGCTATAGACCAGAACCTTCATCCCGTCCACTCCCACTGAGCCACATTGGGTCTACTGGATGCTATCGGCCCAGCACCCGAGCCCGCGCCCCCGCCATCCTCCGCGCCCGGTTTTCCCCACTTCCGAAACCCCTGTCCGATCGCGCGCCCGAGTCTAAGCAGGGGGTAGTTCGGTGACCGAGGGGGCTAGCCGCAATAATGCTGGGCGTGGCGACAGCATCCGCAATTACTACGACGACGGCACCACACGCGTCCCGCCGGCCGAACCTGGTCAGCGTGGGGACGATCGTCTGGTTGTCCTCCGAGCTCATGTTCTTCGCGGCGCTGTTCGCGATGTACTTCACCATCCGGGCGGCCAGCCTCAAGCAGGGCTTGCCCTGGCCGAACGCCGAGCTGAACATCCCGTTCGCGACGGTAAACACGATCATCCTGGTCCTCTCCAGTGTGACCTGCCAGTTCGGCGTGTGGGCAGCGGAGAAGGGCCAGGTCAAGAAACTCCGTTTCTGGTACTTGGTCAGCTTCATCATGGGCGCCGTCTTCGTCGCCGGACAGCTGATCGAGTACCAGGCCCTGGTGCACGAGGGGACCACGCTCTCCTCCGACGCCTACGGCTCGGTGTTCTACCTGACCACGGGCTTCCACGGACTGCACGTAACGGGTGGACTGATCGCGTTCCTGTTCATGCTGGGACGCACGTACGCCGCGAAGCGCTTCACGCATGAGCAGGCCACCAGCGCCATCGTCGTGTCCTACTACTGGCACTTCGTCGATGTGGTCTGGATCGGCCTTTTCGCGACCATCTACCTCATCAAATGATCGGAACGGGGATATCGGTGAACTCGATCACCGCGCGACGGCGGCATCCCCTCGCGCGTTTCGCCGTCTTGGCACTAGCGCTGGGCCTCCTCGGCGGAGCGTACGCCCTGATCGCGCCCGGCAACCAGGCCGACGCGGCGATTTCGGCCGGCAAGGCCGACGACGTGGCCGAGGGCAGGAGCCTGTTCGTCGCCCACTGCTCCAGCTGTCACGGCATGAACGCCGAGGGCACCTCGATGGCGCCGCCGCTGGTCGGCGTGGGTGCCGCGGCGGTGGACTTCCAGGTGAGCAGCGGCCGCATGCCGGCCGCCAACCCGGGTCCACAGGCGCCGCGCAAACCGCTGGCCGAGTGGGTCAACGAGGACACGATCCGGCAGCTGTCCGCCTATGTGCAGTCGCTGGGCGGCGGCCCGGAGCGGCCGACCGCCGACATGGTGGACCCGGCCAAGGGTGACGCCGCCAAGGGCGGGGAGCTGTTCCGCGCCAACTGCATCCAGTGCCACAACTTCGTCGGCGCGGGTGGCGCTCTCACCTACGGCAAGTACGCGCCGAACCTGAACGAAGCCACGCCCGAGCAGATCTACGAGGCGATGGTCACCGGTCCGCAGGCGATGCCGGTCTTCAACGACTCAACGCTGACCCCTGAGGACAAGCGCAACATGATCGCGTACATCGTGAGCATGCGCGAGCTCAAGGACCCGGGCGGGTTCGGCCTCGGCCGGATCGGTCCGGTGACGGAGGGCCTCGTCGCCTGGATCGCGGGCATCAGCTTCATGTCCCTCGCCGCCATCTGGATCACCGCGAAGAAGCGTAAGAAATCATGACAGCCAACGGACATTCTTCGACCAACGAGGATGACGCACGCGTGCCCAGGCGCGTCATCGGCACTCCGGCCGCGGGCACCGCGGTGCTCGGCAAGGAGGCGCCCCCCGCCCCGGTCGAGGAGCCGGGCGTCGCCTATCCGGACGAGGCGGCAGCCAAGAAGGCGGAGCGCTGGGTCGCCCTGCTCTTCCTGATCACTTTCCTGGGCGGCGTGGCCTTCATCGCCTCGTACGTGATCTTCCAGGTGGGCACGGTGAACAGCACGGCCGCCTCCAACCTGGCCCTGGGCAGCAGCCTCACGGTGGCGCTGCTCTCGCTGGCCAGCGGCATCGTGATCTGGGTGCGCCGGGTGATGCCGAAGTACAACCTGATCCAGGAGCGCCACCTGATGGCCTCCGCGCCGGACACCAGGGAGTACGTGGCGGACACCTTCGTGGCGGGCGCCAACGAGAGCGGCTTCGTCAAGCACAAGCTGCTCCGCCGCACGCTGCTGCTGGCCGCCGCCCCGCTCGGCCTGGCGCCGCTGGTCCTGCTGAAGGACCTCGGCCCGCTGCCGGGCACCTCGCTGCGGCACACGGTCTGGAAGAAGGGCCTGCGGCTGGTCGTGGAGGGCACCGGCGCGCCGATCCGGGCGGCCGACTTCAACTCCCCCGGCGGCATCCTCTCGGTGGTCCCGCACGGCTACGAGCACGACCTGAACGCCCTGGCCAAGGCCACCTTGATCCTCATCAAGTTCCGCCCCGACCAGCTCAAGTCCGGGACCAACGCGAACTGGACCTACGACGGCATCGTGGCGTACTCCAAGATCTGCACGCACGTGGGCTGCCCCGCCGCCCTGTACGAGCAGACCACCCACCACATTCTCTGCCCCTGCCACCAGTCGACGTTCGACGCGACCGACGGCGCGCGGGTCATCTTCGGCCCGGCCGCCCGGCCGCTGCCACAGCTGCCGATCGGCGTGGACAGCGAGGGTTACCTCATCGCCCAGGCCGACTTCGACGTGCCGGTCGGTCCCAGCTTCTGGGAGCGCGGCGACGCCGAGGCGAAGGCCCGGGAAGCCAGGGGGAACGCATCGTGACCACCTTGAATACCACACCCAAGTTCATCGGCGGTCCGGCCTCCTACCTGGACGACCGGCTGGGGGCGGGCAGCTTCCTCAAGCGGAACCTGCGCAAGGTCTTCCCGGACCACTGGTCGTTCCTGCTGGGTGAGATCGCGCTCTACTCGTTCATCATCCTGCTGCTCACCGGTACGTTCCTCACGTTCTGGTTCAAGCCGGGCATGGGCCACGTGATCTACGACGGCCCGTACCAGGAGCTGCGCGGCGTCCTGATGTCCGAGGCGTACGCCTCGACGCTGCACATCACCTTCGAGGTCCGGGGCGGCCTGCTGATCCGGCAGATGCACCACTGGGCGGCCCTGATCTTCGTGGCCGGCATGATGGTGCACGCGCTCCGGGTGTTCTTCACCGGCGCGTACCGCAAGCCGCGCGAGCTCAACTGGATCATCGGCGTGCTGCTGCTGACGCTGGCGCTGGCCGAGGGCCTGACCGGTTACTCGCTCCCGGACGACCTGCTCTCCGGTGCGGGTCTGCGGATCACCGAGGGTGTCGCGATCTCGCTGCCGGTGATCGGCACCTACCTGACGTTCTTCCTGTTCGGCGGGGAGTACCCGGGTGAGGATGTGATCTCCCGGTTCTACGCGCTGCACATCCTGCTGATCCCGGGCATCCTGCTGGCGCTGATCTCGGCCCACATGATCCTCATGTGGGTGCAGAAGCACACCCAGATGCCCGGTACCGGGCGGACCGAGCAGAACGTGGTGGGCGCGCCCTTCTACCCGGCCTTCATGGCCAAGGCGGGGGCGTACTTCCTGTTCACCTTCGCGGTGGTCGCGGGGCTGGGGACGTTCGCCCAGATCAACCCGATCTGGCTGTTCGGTCCATATACCCCCGCGGACATCTCGGCGGGTTCCCAGCCGGACTTCTATATGGGCTTCCTGGAAGGGGCCCTGCGAATAATGCCGGCCTGGGAGATCAACTTCCTGGATCATACGATCCCGCTCAGCGTGCTGATACCGGCCCTGGTGCCGATGGGCATCGTCATGACCGGTCTGGCGCTCTATCCGTTCCTTGAACAGTGGGTGACCGGGGACCGGCGGGAGCACCACATCGCCGACCGTCCCCGCAACAACCCGCACCGGACCTCGATCGGCATGGCGGGCATCACGTTCTACGGCCTGCTCTGGCTGCTCGGCGCCAACGACGAGATCTCGGCCAACTTCCACATCGACCTGTACCACACGACGATCTTCGGCCGGTTCGCCATCTTCCTCGGCCCGGCGATCGCCTACTGGATCACGTACCGGATCTGCATCGGCCTCCAGCGCCGGGACCGGGACGTGCTCGGCCACGGTGTGGAGTCGGGGGTCATCAAGCGGCTCCCGAACGGCCAGTACATCGAGGTGCACGTGCCGCCCGCCGAGGACATCGCCGACCACATGCTCGGCAAGAAGGAGATCCCCATCGTGCCGGGCGAGCCGGACGAGGCGGGCATCCCGCCCAAGGGGGCTCGCTCCATCATCGGCAAGGCCCGGGCGTCGATGAGCAAGACCTACGGCACCGACCACATACCGCTGGAGTTGGAGGCGGGCGAGGGTCACGGCCACGAGGAGCACGCGGCGATTGGTCCGGGAGAGCACAAGGAACACCACTAAGTCGCCACAAACCGTGACAAAACGGACCCGGGGTACCCCGGGTCCGTTTTTGTTTGTGCCGGAAGTGTCGTCAGAGCTGGTCGGTGTTGGCCTCGCGGAGGCGGGACCACTTGAGCCACTCGGTCCAGGACTCCTGCCAGTGCCCCCAGCCGTTGAGCGGTTCGAGTATCCGGGGACTGCCGGTGACGATGATCGGATCGCCGATGAGCGTGTTGTCGATGAACCACTTGGCGTTCGCCGGGCTGATGTTCACGCAGCCGTGGCTGACGTTGGAGTTGCCCTGCGAGCCCACCGACCAGGGCGCCGAGTGCACGTACTCGCCGCTGTTGGAGATCCGCACGGTGTTGTAGACGGTCTGGGAGTAGTAGCCGGCCTGGCCGGGCCCCGCGTCGGGCGAGGTCATCACGGTGACCGGCTCGCGGGACATGGCCAGGTGGATGCCGCTGGTGGTGTGGTACTTCATCACGCCGCCCTTGCCGGCGCTGATCGGCACGCTGCGGATCAGCGCGCCGTCCCGGTGGATCTGCATCATGTGGGTGCGTACGCTGGCCGTGCTGATCTGGGACCGGCCGATCTTGAAGTCCCTGACGTAGTCCTTGGAGCCGTACATGCCGTCGGCGCCGCGCACCCCACTCAGCCGGGCGACAAAGCGTACGTCGGTGTGCGCGGGCCAGAACTCCTTGGGGCGGTAGGCCACGGTCTTGTTGTCGAACCAGTGCCAGGCCCCCTCCACGGGCCGGGAGGCGTGCACGAACAGGTTCCGCTCCACCGAGACCCTGTCCTTGATCTCGTGGCTGAACTTGACCATGATCGGCATACCCACGCCGACCGTCAACGAGGTCATCTCTTTGTTGGGCAGGATCTGCTCGATGGTGAACGCGGTCTTGGGTTTGAGCGTGCTGAAGGTGCTCTTCGCGGAGCCCTTCCCCGCCACCGCGGCGACCTGGTATTCGGTGCCAGGGAGCATGGGCCGCACGCTCCGCCACCGGGTGCGGTCGGCGCTGAACACGCCGGGTACGGGAATGCCGGCCGCGGTCACGGTCACCGTGGTGAGCGCGGTCCCGCTGGTGCCGATCCTGATGGGTAGTTCCGGCGGCAGGTCGCGAGCCCCGTTGGCCGGGAAGACGCTGACCACCGCCGCGTCGGTGGTCTTCTTCAGGTTGTTGTCGGGTTTGGACCGGCCGCCCGCCTGGGCAGCCGGGGAGGCGGAACAGCCCGCCGCCATGAGTAGGGCGAGCGCCCCAGCGCCAGCTCTCACGTGCTTACTCCCCCCAGACCACTACTTCAACGTGTCTCTGAGTTCGTACCCGGATACGGAGAGTGCGCCTGAGGGCTCGGTAAAGAAAGAGTCCCGGCCCGCTACGTGGCAGGCCGGGACTCGGTAAGAATCGATCGCGAATTAATGCGAGAAGTTGCCTCGGTAGTACTGGAAAACAAACCCGATGGTGCTCATAATGACGGCGAACATCCCGATCATGAACAGCCACCAGCCGACGACGAAGCCGAAGAAGGCCAGCGCCGCGGAGAGGCAGACGAACAGCGGCCACCAGCTGTGCGGGCTGAAGAAGCCCAGCTCCCCGGCGCCGTCGCTGATCTCGGCCTCCTTGTTGTCCTCAGGCTGCTCGCCGATGCGGCGGGCGGTGAAGAGCAGGTAATAGCCGATCATGAAGGCGAGCCCGACCGAGATCGCCATCGCGGTGGTTCCGGTGACCTCCTTGGACCAGAACCAGTAGACCAGGTCCGCCGCGGCGAAGAACACGCCGCAGAGGATGAACAGCCATCCTTGGACCCTCATCAGCTCTCCTCGATGGGCTCGCGGGCCGGTTCGGGGATCGCCGGGCCGGCCGGTAGGTGCGGGTACTTGATGTCGAAGGCCGGGCGCTCGGAGCGGATCCGCGGCAGTTCAAGGAAGTTGTGCCGGGGCGGCGGGCAGGAGGTGGCCCACTCCAGCGAGCCACCGTAGCCCCAGGGGTCGTCCACGGTGACCTTCGGCGCCGTACGGTGGGTCAGCCACACGTTGTACAGGAAGGGCAGCGTGGAGGCGCCCAGCAGGAACGCGCCGACCGAGGAGACCATGTTCAGGTCGGTGAAGCCGTCCACCGGCGAGTAGTTGGCGTACCGCCGGGGGAAGCCCTCCACGCCCAGCCAGTGCTGCACCAGGAAGGTGAGGTGGAAGCCGACGAACAGCGTCCAGAAGTGCACCTTGCCCAGCCGGTCGTTGAGCATCTTGCCGGTGAACTTGGGCCACCAGAAGTAGAAGCCGGAGAACATCGCGAACACGACCGTGCCGAACACCACGTAGTGGAAGTGGGCCACCACGAAGTAGGAGTCGCTGATCTGGAAGTCCAGCGGCGGCGAGGCCAGGATGACGCCGGTCAGGCCGCCGAGCAGGAAGGTGATCAGGAAGCCGATCGCGAAGAGCATGGGTGTCTCGAAGGTGAGATGCCCTCGCCACATGGTGCCGATCCAGTTGAAGAACTTCACACCGGTGGGCACCGCGATCAGGAAGGTCATGAACGAGAAGAACGGCAGGAGCACCTGTCCGGTCACGAACATGTGGTGCGCCCAGACCGTCACCGACAGACCGGCGATGGCGATGGTGGCGCCGACCAGGCCGATGTAGCCGAAGATCGGCTTGCGGCTGAAGACCGGGAGCACCTCGGTGATGATGCCGAAGAACGGCAGCGCGATGATGTACACCTCGGGGTGGCCGAAGAACCAGAACAGGTGCTGCCAGAGCATCGCCCCGCCGGTGGCGGAGTCGAACACGTGCGCGCCGAGCTTGCGGTCGGCCTCCAGCACCAGCAGCGCCGCCGCCAGCACCGGGAAGGCCAGCAGCACCAGGATGCTGGTGAGCAGGATGTTCCACGTGAAGATCGGCATCCGGAACATGGTCATGCCGGGCGCGCGCATGGTGATGATCGTGGTGATGAAGTTGACCGCGCCCAGGATGGTACCCAGACCGGACAGGGCCAGACCCATGATCCACAGGTCGCCGCCCATGCCGGGCGAGGCGACCGC
Source organism: Acrocarpospora catenulata (assembly GCF_018476525.1). Classification (GTDB taxonomy): domain Bacteria; phylum Actinomycetota; class Actinomycetes; order Streptosporangiales; family Streptosporangiaceae; genus Acrocarpospora; species Acrocarpospora catenulata. The sequence goes on along the minus strand of NZ_JAHCST010000080.1, from coordinate 13,420 downwards.
GTTGGACAGCGGCGAGTAGGCCGTCCAGCCGAAGGCGGCGGCGCCGCCCGGGGTGAAGAAGCCGCTCACCGCGATGATGCTGCCGAACAGGTAGAGCCAGTAGCTCACCATGTTCATGCGGGGGAAGGCCACGTCGGGGGCGCCGATCTGGAGCGGCATCAGCTCGTTGGCGAAGCCGGCGAACAGCGGCGTCGCGAACATCAGCAGCATGATCGTGCCGTGCATGGTGAACAGCTGGTTGAACTGCTCGTTGGAGACGTACTGCATGCCCGGCTGGGCCAGCTCCGCCCGCATCACCAGCGCCATCACGCCGCCGATGAGGAAGAAGACGAACGAGGTGATCAGGTACAGGTGACCGATCACCTTGTGGTCGGTGGTGGACAGCCAGTTGGCGATGATCCGGCCCTTGCGGAACGGCCGCGGGCCCAACGGCAGTGATTCGGAACTGGCGGTCATGCCGCGCCTCCCGCCTGGCTGGCGATGTACTGGTCGAACTCGGCCTGCGGGACCAGCTTCACCGAGAAGAGCATCCGGCTGTGGTCGACACCGCAGAGCTCGGCGCACCGGCCGAAGAAGACGCCGGTCTTGTCGAGGGTGTCAATCTCGAACCGGTTGCTGACGCCGGGGACCACGTCCTGCTTGAACAGGAAGGCCGGGATCCAGAAGGAGTGGATCACGTCGGGCGAGTGGAGCATGAACTCCACCTTCGTCCCGGTGGGCAGCACCAGCTGCGGGCCCTGCGGGTTCTCCAGGCTCTGCTTGGCCAGGTCGGCCGGCATGCCCGCGACCACGACCTGCTTGCCGTCGTAGTCGGTGGTGAAGCGCCAGCTCCACTGGAAGCCCTCGACCTTGACCTTCACCGGCGCGGTGCCGGTGACCTTCATGATCTCGGTCTCGTCCCGGGCGGTGAAATAGAAGAACACGGCCACCATGACGAGCGGGACCAGCGTGTACAGCATCTCGATCGGCAGGTTGTACCGGACCTGGGGCGGCAGCTCCTGGTCGGACTTCTTGCGCTTCGCATGGAAGATCACAGACCAGATGATCAGGCCGAAGACCACCACGAAGGTCGCGCCGGCGGCGACCCAGGAGCCGATCCACAGATCCAGCATCCTGATGCCCTGCTGGGTGTGCGGCTCGGGCATGGCCCCGCGGGACCACTCTTCGGCACTACACGCCGACGCGGACGCCACCAGCAACGCCACCACGGCGAGCCTGGGCAACCGGCGGCGGGCCAACGGTCGCCGTGTCGTACGGCGGGTCGGACTCACGGATCGCCTACCCCACAGGTGAAGCCCAAAGGACTCTTCCTCTGGGCGTTTTTCAGGTTCCACAACAACCCGGAAACCTTCTCCCGGGTTTTACTTGATTCACTTCAATGCTGGGGGACACATTAGCGCGGACCACCGGCGCCCTCCTGCGCAGCCCCCGTTAATGTCCTGTCTGTGGCGTATCTCGACGCGGCTTCGACCGAGCCCCTGCATCCGGCGGCCCGGGAGGCCCTGCTGGCCACGCTCGACGCCGGTTGGGCCGATCCGGCCCGACTGTACGGTACCGCCCGCCGCGCGCGGCTACTGCTGGACCAGGCCAGGGCGGAGGTGGCCGGCGTGCTGGGCGCGCGGCCGGACGAGGTGAGCTTCACCTCCTCTGGCACCCAGGCCGTGCACCTGGGGGTGCTGGGCACGCTGAACGGTCGCCGGCGGGCCGGGCGGCGCCTGGTGGTGAGCGCGGTGGAGCACTCCAGCGTGCTGCACGCCGCGCAGGTGCACGAGCGGGACGGCGGCACGGTCGAGACGGTGGGCGTGAACCTGTTCGGCCGGGTCTCCCCCGCCGCCTTCGCCGCCGCCGTGGCCGAGCCCGGTACGGCCCTGGCCTGCCTGCAGACCGCCAACCACGAGGTGGGCACCCTGCAACCGGTGGCCGAGGTGGCCGAGGCGTGCCAGCAGGCCGGGGTGCCGCTGCTGGTGGACGCGGCGCAGTCGGCCGGGCGGCTGCCGGTCCCGCCGGGCTGGTCGGTGCTGGCCGCCAGCGCGCACAAGTGGGGCGGCCCGGCCGGGGTCGGGGTGCTGGCGGTGCGGAAGGGCACCCGGTGGCGGTCGCCGTACCCGGAGGACGAGCGGGAGAACCGGCGGGCGCCGGGCTTCGAGAACGTGCCCGCGGTGGTGGCCGCCGCGGCGGCGCTGCGCGCCCGCGCCGCGGAGGAGGCGACCGAGTCGGCCCGCCTGTCGGCGTTGGTCGACCGCATCCGGGCGGAGGTCCCGCGCCGGGTGCCGGATGTGGAGGTGGTCGGGGACCCGGTGGAACGTCTTCCCCACCTGGTGACGTTTTCCTGCCTCTACGTGTCAGGCGAGACGCTCCTGACCGAGCTGGACAAGGAAGGTTTCGCAGTCTCGTCAGGAAGTTCATGTACGGCGAGTACGCTTCGTCCGTCACATGTACTGGAGGCAATGGGTGTGCTTACACAGGGGAACGTCCGGGTATCGCTGCCCCGTGGCGTTTCCGCGGGCGATGTGGACCGGTTCCTCACCGTTCTCCCGGATATCGTGCGCCGCATCCGCAAGAGTCTGGGAGTGCAGTAGATGTTCGGGGACACCATCACCGGGGGGACTCATTGATGTGGCGTCGTAAGCCTCCCCCGCAAAGCACCACCGGCCCGCAGCACGCCGCCGACGGCCTCGCGGATCACCAGGCCCGGCCGAAGAACGACGCGTCGCTGACCATCGACGCGCTCGGCCGCAAGTGCCCGATCCCGATCATCATGCTGGCCGACCAGATCAACTCGGTGGGCCTGGGTGCCGTGGTCGCCGTACTGGCCGACGACCCGGCCGCCGTCACCGACATCCCCGCCTGGTGCCGCCTGAAGTCCCACGAGCACGTGGCCAGCTACGACCTCCCCCAGGGCGGCTGGTCGATCCACGTCCGCCGGAAGTACTGAGCCCCCATCCCCTGCCCCCGGACTTTTAGGACATTGACCTCATAGGGGTATAAATCCGGACTGCGGTGTGGGTACGTTGCGGGGGAAAGCACAACGAGGGGGGTGTTTGATGATGAACGCGCGTGAGATCATGCACGCTGGTGTGCAGTGCATAGCCGAGGACGAGACCCTGGCCACGGCGTCCCGCATGATGCGCGACCTGGACGTGGGTTCGCTGCCGGTCTGCGGCAATGACGACCGGCTCAAGGGCATCATCACCGACCGGGACATCGTGGTGCGGTGCGTGGCCGATGGCCGCGACCCGGCGTCCATCCGGGCGGGCGACTTCGTCGGCGGCGAGATCATCTGGGTGGACTCCGACGCGGACATAGACGACGCGCTCATGGCCATGGAGGAGCACCAGATCCGGCGGCTTCCGGTGCTGGAGAACCATCGGCTGGTAGGGATGATCAGCGAGGCCGACCTCGCCGCCCACCTGCCGGAGGACAAGCTGGCCGAGGCGGTCAGCCAGATCTACGCGAGATGAACGGCGGACGGGTCACGTTCCCCGAGGGAACGTGACCCGTCGCTGTGCTTTCTTACGCGTAGTGGCAGCTGATGTGCTCGGCCACCTCTTCGGCGCCCTGCTTGCCGTACGCGGCGGCGAAGCGGTCGAGGAAGACGCTGCGGCTCAGCTCGTACTCCTGGCAGCCGACGCGCTCCAGCACGTGGGTGGCGGTGAGGTTGCCCACCTGGCCGCAGCGCTCCAGGGAGAGACCCCAGGCCAGCGCCGACAGGAAGCCGGCGCGGAAGGCGTCGCCGACGCCGGTCGGGTCGGCCTTGCCCAGTTCGGGGGCGGGCGAGATGTGCACCGAGGGCTCTCCGGCGCGGTCGACGCGGGCGCCCTTGGGGCCGAGCGTGGTGATGCGCACGCCCACCCGGCCCAGGACCTCCTCGTCGGACCAGCCGGTCTTCTGCTCGATGAGACCCTTCTCATAGTCGTTGCTGAACAGGTACGCCGCGCCGTCGACCAGCTGGCGGATGCTCTCGCCGGACATCCGGGCCAGCTGCTGGGAGGGGTCGGCCGCGAACGGGATCCCGCGCTGGCGGGACTCGTCGGTGTGCCGGAGCATGGCGTCCGGGTCGTTGGGGCTGACCAGCACCAGGTCGATACCGCCCAGCCGGGACACGATGGGGCCCAGCTCGATCTCCCTGGCCTCGGCCATCGCGCCGGTGTAGAAGGAGGCGATCTGGTTGTGCTCCTCGTCGGTGGTGCACAGGAAGCGCGCGGTGTGCCGGAGCTCGGAGACGTGCACCGACGCGCAGTCCACACCGTGCCGCTCCAGCCAGGACCGGTAGTCGGCGAAGTCGGCGCCGACCGCGCCCACCAGGATCGGGCTCAGGCCCAGGCACCCCATGCCGAAGGCGATGTTGGCCGCGCAGCCGCCCCGGCGGATCTGCAGGTCGTCAACGAGGAAGGAGAGCGAGACGCGGTCGAGCTGTTCGGCGATGAGCTGGTCGCCGAAGCGGCCGGGGAACGTCATGAGCTGGTCGGTCGCGATGGAGCCGGTCACGGCGATGCGCACGGGGTCATTCTCCTCGTTGTCAGCAGCGCTTTCTGCCCGCCGGATCGCGAGCCCGCCAAGGATACGCGACTTCCGGAAGACATGCCTCTGCCCTGTACGGCCTGGGCCGTACAGGGCAAAAGATGTGGCTCTTCTTAGTTGAAGGAGTCGCCGCAGGCGCAGGAGCCGGTGGCGTTGGGGTTGTCGATGGTGAAGCCCTGCTTCTCGATCGTGTCGACGAAGTCGACCGTGGCACCGATCAGGTACGGCGCGCTCATGCGGTCGGTGACGACGCTGACGCCGCCGAAGTCCGACACCACGTCGCCGTCCATCGAACGGTCGTCGAAGAAGAGCTGGTAGCGCAGGCCGGAACAGCCACCCGGCTGCACGGCGACACGGAGCTGAAGCCCCGCCTCGTCCTGCTGCTCCAGCAGGCTCTTGACCTTGGCGGCGGCCGCGTCGGTCAGGATAAGGCCCTGACGCGTGGTCTCGCTGCTCTCAACCGTCATCTGGTGACTCCCACCGTCTGCGTCAACCGCCCACACGGGAACGGCCGAGTGATTCAGTAGTCCTACTAAGACGCTACCAACACCTGGGACACGCGCCACATTCCCCCGCCCCCCACTGAGCCCTGCCCCCCGGAATAAATCGGCACACTTCATGTGTAATGATTAGTCGTCAGTTCGACGATAAGTCCCCGAAGGGGGTGTGGTCAGTGACGACCACGAGTCTTCCGCTCTTCGTCCTCGGCCAGGGCACCGATCCGCACAGCGAACGCGGCGTGGACTGCCCCGGCGAGCTGCCGCCCGCGTCCGACCCCACCCTGGTCGCCCGCGCCCGCGCGGCCAAGGAGAGCCTCGGCGAGCGGCTCTTCGTGCTCGGCCACCACTACCAGCGGGACGAGGTCATCCAGTTCGCCGACGTGACCGGGGACTCCTTCAAGCTCGCCCGGGAGGCGGCCGCCCGGCCAGGCGCGGAGTACATCGTGTTCTGCGGCGTGCACTTCATGGCCGAGTCGGCCGACATCCTCACCGCCGACGACCAGCGGGTGGTCCTGCCCGACCTGGCCGCCGGGTGCTCGATGGCCGACATGGCCACCTTCGACCAGGTCGAGGAGTGCTGGGAGGCGCTGGAGGACGCCGGCATCGCCGACCAGGTGGTGCCGATCACGTACATGAACTCCAGCGCGGACATCAAGGCCTTCTGCGGACGGCACGGCGGCGCGGTCTGCACCTCCTCCAACGCCCGGCGGGCGCTGGAGTGGGCCTTCCAGCAGGGGCGCCAGGTGCTTTTCCTGCCCGACCAGCACCTGGGCCGGAACACCGCCGTCCTGGAGCTGGGGCTCTCCCTGGACGACTGCGTCGTCTACAACCCGCACCGGCCGAACGGCGGGCTCACCGAGGAGCAGCTCAAGGCCGCGAAGATGATCCTGTGGCGGGGGCACTGCTCGGTGCACGGCCGGTTCACCGCCGAGTGCGTGGACGACGTGCGGGCCCGCATTCCCGGCGTGAACGTGCTGGTCCACCCGGAGTGCCGGCACGAGGTGGTCACCAAGGCCGACTACGTGGGATCCACCGAGTACATCATCAAGGCCCTGGAGGCGGCCCCCGCCGGGTCCTCCTGGGCCGTGGGCACCGAACTCAACCTGGTCAAGCGGCTGGCCGCGCGCTTCCCCGACAAGAACGTGAGCTTCCTCGACAAGACGGTCTGCTACTGCTCCACGATGAACCGCATCGACCTGCCGCACCTGGTCTGGGCGCTGGAGTCGCTGGCCGCCGGGCAGCTGGTCAACCAGATCACCGTGGACCCCGAGACCACCCACTGGGCGAAGGTCGCCCTGGACCGCATGCTGGCCCTGCCGTAGGGCGGTCCCGGGCCGGGCTCAGCTCAGCTCGTACACGACGGTGACGGTCACCCCGACCGACTGCCGGCCGGGGGAGACCGACGCCTTCTCGGCCACCGCCATCGCCCCCGCGAACGGGACGGACCCGGGCGGGCGGCCCGCGTCCTCCCGGACCGAGACGATGCGGCCCAGGCCGCGGCCGGTGAGCCGGGCGTACTGCTTGGCCTTGGCGGTGGCGTCGCCGAAGGCGGCGTCCCGGGCGGCGACCATGACCGAGTCGGGGTCGGAGAGCTCGAAGGAGATGCCGTTGAGGCGCACGTCCTCGCCCACCTCGGCGGCGGCGTCGATCACCGCGTCCGCGTGGGTGAGGTCGCGGACCAGGGCCTCCACGCCCTGGGTGGCCCGGTAACCGGCGACCTTGGGGTAGTTCTCGTACTCGGGCCCGAGGGAGAGCTCGCTGGTGCGCAGGTCCTTCTCGGCCAACCCGGCCGCCAGCAGGACCGTGGTCAGGCGGGCCGCGGCCTCGCGGGCCGCCTTGAACGCCTCCCCCGCCGTGTTCCTGCGCACCTCCACGCCGGCCTGCAGGCGCATCAGGTCCGGCGCGGCGGAGACCGAACCATGGCCGATGACGGTGATCTGCGATGCGTCCACCACGACCCCGGCATACCCCGCGGGCGAGGCCGCGAACGCGGGCGAGCCGAGCAGTCCGGTCACCACGCACGCGGCGGCGGCAGCGAGCCTTATGTTGATCATGTGGGGATCCCAGCACCGGGCGCCCGCCCGGCCGCTGACCGCCACACCCATTTGGGGATCAGATTGCGGAGCGCTCGATCCACCACTGGAGCAGCTTGACGTCACCGTCGACGGCGTAGTCCTGGTGATCGCGGCGCCGCCACGCCAGCAGCATCAGGTCCCCCGCGGTGGCCGTGCGCACGGTGACGTCGCCGGGCGCGGCCGAGCGCTCGTGGCGGAAGCCGTCCGGGGTGAGCGTGATCAGCCAGGCCAGGCCGGTGTCGGTCTGCCAGGAGATGGTCTCCCCGCCGCCCTTCAGCTCGGCCAGGGCCGGCCGCCAGCGCGCGTACGGCAGGACGTCCAGGAACTCGTCCACCCCGTCCGCGGCCACCGCCTCGTCGATCACCGGGGCGATCCCGGCCGCCAGCTCGGCGTCCACCCGGTGGATGACGGTCTCGTGCAGCTGCCGCCGGGACCAGAAGCGCGCGTGCCGGTCGCCGCCCCAGGCCCACATGGGGGCGTCCGGGTCGGCGGCCAGCAGCGCCTCGGTCAGCGGGCCGGCGCCGGCCGCCAGCCAGCCCGCCAGGTCGTCTCCGGCGCCCGTCAGGTCGGCGTCGTCCCGCTCGTACCGCTTCTGGGTCAGGTCGCGGACCATCGCGGTGGCCCAGCGGTGGACGTTTCCGGTGTGCGCCACCAGCCGTGCCAGGTCCCAACCGGGGCAGCTGGGCACAGGGGTGGCCGGGTCCCGGTCCTGTACGGCTCTGGCCATCCGGGTCACCTCGGGCGCGATCGCCGCAGTGTGCGCGGTGTGCGTGTTCACGATTTCCTCCCGGCTGTTCAGAGGCCGGGAGCACCCCAGACCGGGAACCATCGTGACAGATCCGGCTCGATTTTCAGTTCCCCGGCCAGCACCCCACGCGTCTGGAGTTCCAGTGCGTTGTCGCGGTGTTCCCCCGTGGTGGGGGCGAACGGGTAGAAGGTGCCCTGCTTGTACAGGTAGACCAGGGCCAGGCGGCGTCCGGCCGGGTCCGCGAAGGAGACCAGCGTGCAGAGCAGGGCGGGGCCGAACCCGGCCGACTCCAGCGTGGAGTTGGCCCCGTGCAGGTCGGTGACCAGGCCGGAGAGGTCCTCGTTGCGGGCCAGCAGCCAGGTGTAGCCGTACCGGTCGCGGGAGAGGGTGACGTCGCCGAGCAGGGCGGTGATCTCCCGCTCCAGCTCGGCGAAGGCGGCGCCCTCGGCGGCGCGGAAGCACACCGAACCCTGCCCGGTCGGGGCGAACCCCATCGCCACCTGGAGGCTGATCGCCGCCGACGGGAGGGCGAACAGCGCGTCCAGGTCGGGCTTGGCGGGTTTGCTACGGCCGAGCAGCACGTCCAGCCAGCCCATCAGCGCTGTCCCAGTTCGGCGGAGATGCGGGCCAGCTGCTCCAGCCGGCGCTGCAGCGGCGGGTGGGTGGCGAACAGCGTGGCGATGCTCGCCCCCGACAGCGCGGGCACGAAGAAGAAGGCGTTGAACGCCTGCGACTCACGCAGGTCGCTGGTGGGGATCCTGGCGATCTCCCCAGAGACCTTGGTGAGCGCGCTGGCCAGCGCGGACGGTTGCCCGGTGAGCAGCGCGCCGGCGCGGTCGGCGGCCAGCTCCCGATACCGCGACAGCAGCCGGGTGAGCAGGAAGCTCACCGCGTAGACCAGGCCGGAGACCAGCAGGATGATCAGGCCGATGGGCGGGCCCTGGTTGTTGTTCCGGCTGCGGCCGAGCCCGGAGTACAGGGTGAACCGCGTGATCAGCCCCGCCAGCACGCCGAGGAAGGAGGCGATGGTCATCACCGCCACGTCCCGGTGGGCGACATGCGAGAGCTCGTGCGAGAGGACGCCTTCCAGTTCCGCCCGGTCCAGGCGGCGGAGCAGGCCGGTCGTCACGCAGACGACGGCGTTCTTCTGGTTGCGTCCGGTGGCGAACGCGTTGGGCACGTCGGATTCGGCGATGGCCACCCGAGGTTTCGGCATGTCGGCCAGGGCGCTCAGCCGGTCGATCACACCGTGCAGCTCGGGGGCCTCCTGCGGGGAGACCTCCCGCCCGTGCATCGCGAACAGCGCGATCCGGTCGGACAGGAAGTACTGCACCAGCAGGAAGCCCACGGCGATCACCATTACCGTGATCGCCTGCGCTCCCAGGGCGATGAGCACCGCTACGAACGCGACGTACAGCAGACCGAGCAGGAACATGGTGACCACCATGCGCCCGGTCAGCCCCCGATCAGGTTGAAACCTGGTCATAATGACCACCCGGGACTAACCCGGGATCAGACCCTGGTCCCCGAGCATCTCCCGGACCTCCTCAATGGAGGCGTCCGAGGGAGGCAGGATCAGCTCGGACGGCTCCAGCGAGTCGTCCGGGAGCGCCTTACCGACATGCCGGACCTTGTCCAGCAGCGCGTGCAGCTTGGTGCGGAAGATGGCCTCGTCGTCGGCCTCGATGGCCGCCTCAAGCTCACTGTCCAGGGCGTTCAGAACGTCGAGATCACCGTCGGCGATCTGGACCTGGCCCTCGCCCATGATGCGGACGATCATTGTGCTCCCCCCGGCTGACGGTACTGCTGGGTGTGCTGCGTGCTGGGCTGGGCCTGCTGGCCCTGCTCGATGGCGCTCTGCGGCGCCGGGCCCTGGCCGAGTTCGGCCTTCATCCGGGCCATCTCCAGCTCCACGTCGTGGTTGGCGCCCATGCGGTCCAGCTCGGACTGGATGTCGTCGCGCTGCCCGGTGTAGTCGTCCAGCGCGCCGCTGGCCAGCAGCTCGTCGATGGCGCCGGCGCGGGCCTGCATCTGGGCGGTCTTGTCCTCGGCCCGCTGGATGGCCAGGCCGACGTCGCCCATCTCCTCGGAGATGCCGGAGAACGCCTCGTTGATCCGGGTCTGCGCCTCGGCGGCGGTGTAGGTGGCCTTGATGGTCTCCTTCTTGGTACGGAAAGAGTCCACCTTGGCCTGGAGACGCTGGCTGGCCAGAGTCAGCTTCTCCTCCTCGCCCTGCAGGTTGTTGTACTGGATCCGCAGGTCGGCGACCTGGGCCTGAATCGCGCTGCGGCGGTTCAGCGCCTCCCTGGCCAGGTCCTCCCGGCCGGACGACAGGGCCGACTTGGCCTGCTGCTCACGCTTGGCAGCCTCGGCCTCGGCCTGGTTGATCTGCAACTCGACCCGCTTGCGGCTGGTCGCCACATCGGCCACGCCCCGGCGCACCTTCTGCAGCAACTCCAACTGCCGCTGATAGGAGTAGTCCAGTGTTTCGCGCGGATCCTCCATCTTGTCCAGGGCCTTGTTGGCCTTGGACTTGAAGATCATGGAAAGTCTCTTCATCACGCTCATGCGCGTCGGCCGTCCCCTTCTTAAGGTTGTGCGTGGGAGACCCCAGTGTTCCGTCCCCTCAATAAGGCGGAATGACCGCCTGGGTTCACCCTACGCATAACGCACGGGGGCGTCACTAAGTTGCACTCCCGGTAGGCTGAACAACGTGTTCCGACGTCGTAGCCAGTCCACCACGGACGATTCCCCCGTCCCTGTGGATGATCCTAAACCCCAGGGGACGCAGAGTAAGGGGCGTCCGACCCCCAAGCGGAGCGAGGCGCAGGGTCGCCGGCGGTCGCCGGTCACCGCGCCCGCCAACCGCAAGGAGGCCTACCGGCTGGCCCGGGAGCGGGACCGCAAGCAGCGGGACCAGGCTCGCGAGGGCATGCTGCGCGGCGACGAGAAATATTTGCCCGCCCGTGACCGCGGCCCGGTCCGCAGGTTCGCCCGGGACTTCGTGGACTCGCGGCGGCTGCCGGGGCAGTACTTCCTGCCCGCGGTGCTGCTCATCATGCTGGCGTCGATGGTGCCCTTCCCGCTGGAGATCCGGCGCTGGGTGCTGACGGCGTACACGATGTCGCTGCCGCTGGTGATGGTCCTGGTCCTGGTGAGCTCCTTCTACGTGGCCGGGCGGGTCAAGCGGGAGGCGGCGGAGAAGTTCCCCGGAGAGAACCTCAAGGGGGTCGGCTTCTACGCGGCGATGCGGTCCTCGCAGATCCGGCGGCTGCGCTTCCCCAAGCCGACCGTGCTGCCGGGCGGGAAGCCGGTGCCTGCCAGGAAGTGAGCCTGGCCTAGGGTTCCTGATATGGAATTCCGCCATCTCGGCCGGAGCGGTCTCCTGGTCAGCGAGATCAGCTACGGCAACTGGATCACCCATGGGTCGCAGGTCGAGGAGGAGGCGGCGCACGCGTGCGTCAAGGCCGCCCTCGACGTCGGCATCACCACTTTCGACACCGCCGACGTGTACGCCGGCACCCGGGCGGAGGACGTGCTCGGCCGTGCCCTCAAGGGGGTGCGGCGCGAGTCGCTGGAGATCTTCACCAAGGTCTTCTGGCCGACCGGCCCCGGCCAGAACGACCGCGGCCTGTCCCGCAAGCACATCATGGAGTCGATCAACGGCTCGCTCCGCCGCCTCGGCACCGACTACGTCGACCTCTACCAGGCCCACCGCTTCGACTTCGCCACACCGCTCGAGGAGACCCTGCGGGCCTTCGACGATCTGGTACGGCAGGGCAAGGTGCTCTACGTCGGGGTCAGCGAGTGGACGGCCGACCAGATCGACCGGGCGCTGAAGATCGCCGACCAGATGGGCTTCGACCGGCTCGTGTCCAACCAGCCGCAGTACTCCATGTTGTGGCGGGTCATCGAGGCCGAGGTCGTGCCGCTCAGCGAGCGGGAGGGCGTGGGGCAGATCGTGTGGTCGCCGCTCGCGCAGGGGGTGCTGACCGGGAAGTACCTGCCCGGACAGCCGCCGCCGGAGGGGTCGCGGGCCACCGACCCGTCCGGGTCGACGTTCATCAACCGGTTGATGGGCGAGGATGTGCTGCGGGCGGTGCAGGAGCTGAAGCCGGTGGCCGCCGATCTCGGGCTCAGCATGGCGCAGCTGGCCGTGGCCTGGGTGTTGCAGAACCCGAACGTGTCGTCGGCGATCATCGGGGCGACGCGGCCGGAGCAGGTGCGGGACAACGTCAAGGCGGCCGGGGTGAAACTCGACGTCGAGACGATGAAGCGCGTCGACGCCATCCTGGACGGGGTCGTGGAGCGTGATCCCGCCAAAACCGTGAGTCCCAGTACTCGTCCGTGACCAATAAAAAGCCCACTGGACTTTTTCGTCCAGTGGGCTTTTTCTATTTCCTGCTATTTCTTCGGTCACTCCGGTCGCAGGGACATGCCTGAATACTCTGGGCGGTCGTCCTCCAGGAGGGTCACCTTTTCCACACCGGATTCCAGCAGGTCACGCCAGACCTCGCCCAGCCATGACTCGGCGTCCGCCTGGCTGGAGAAGACCTCACGCGGCAATGGGCGGTCCGTCACCTCACCACCATTTGCATTTTCATAACGCCACCGCCAGGTCATGCCATACGCTCCTTGTCGCGCGGTCCGGGTCGCCCCCGGAGTTACCCCTGTCAATCCGCGAATGCCCCCTGCGGCCGGCGCCGCCGGGGCGTCCCGGGCTCAGCGGACCTGAACTCGTTCGGGTCCGCTGAACCCTATATCGCGGTGATATCCCCGAGCACGGAGGCCATTCGATGGCGCCCATTCGTCAGCTGCCCCTCGTGGCGGCGTTGATCCTCTCCCCGCTCGCCGCAGCGTACGCTCCGGCCCTCACGTCGACCGCGCTCGCCGCAGCATATGCTCCGGCATCCACTTCGACCGCGCCCGCCGCAGCATATGCTCCGGCACTCCCTTCGGACGCCCTCGCCGCAGCGTACGCGTCGGCACCCACTCCGAACACGCTCACCGCAGCGTACGTTTCGGCATCCACTCCGAACACGCTTGCCGCAGCGTACGCTCCGGGACACGCTTGGGACGCTCTTGCTGCGGCGTCCGCTCCGGCTCCGGGGCCGGACGCGCCTCGGCAGTGGACCTTCTGGCAGAGCGACGGACTGGCCTGGCTGACCCAGCCCGTCGGCGCCTCTCTGGCGGCGCCTGCGGACGGGGACGTGATCGGGTGGCGTTTCGGCGTCGCGCCCACCGGCGCCGAGGGCGAATCCCCCCGCGAGGTGCCCTCCTTCGACAAGGTCTGCGGATCCCAGGCGGTCTCCTCCGGTCAGAAGCGCGTCGTCCTCGCCGTCGACTTCGGCGACACCAACGGCGACGCCTACCCCGGCGACATCCCCCCGGCCAGCACGGTCACCTGCGTCGTGGCCCCCACCTCGGCCACCGGCCTGCAACTCCTCGCCTCCCCCGGCACCCGCCCCCGCGTCGACGCCCAGGGCACCGTCCTCGCCGTCAGCGACTACCCCACCAAGGCCCAGTCCACCGGCCGCCCCCTCCCCGTGAACTCCCCCACCCCCACCTCCGACGAC
>NZ_JAHCST010000008.1 GCF_018476525.1 Acrocarpospora catenulata | reverse complement strand
TCTCACTCGAAGACCTGAGTGGAATCCGTGACCGGGTACGGCTCCGCAAGCCCCAGCGGGTCACCCTGCACTCCTGGAGTTTCCACCAACTGGGAAGCTTCATCGCCTACAAGGCGGTCCGCCAGGGCGTTCCCCTGATGTACGTCGATCCGGCCTACACCAGCCAGGAATGCTCGACCTGTGGGCACGTGGACAAGAAGAACCGGCCGAACCAGGCCACCTTCTCCTGCACGTCGTGCGGCTTCGCTGAGCACGCCGACGTCAACGCGGCCCGCAATATCGCCTCACGCGGTGCCACGGGCTGGGCAGTGAGTCACGCTGCCTAACGCGGCCCGAATCGTCGACGCCATCGACGGTCAGGAGCTGCAAGCTCGGTCGTTCACGGCCGAGAAGCTGACAGTCGCTCAAGGACGGTGGCGGTTGCGAGTGCGCCGCCCGCGCACATGGTTACCAGGGCGGTGTTCGTGGCCGAGCGTTCCAGTTCGTGTAGTGCTGTGGTGATCAGACGGCAGCCGGTGGCCCCCACTGGATGGCCGAGGGCGATGGCGCCGCCGTTGGGGTTGACCCGGTCCAGGTCCGGGCGGTGCACCACCGCCCAGGAGAGTACGACCGAGGCGAAGGCTTCGTTCACCTCGAACAGGTCGATGTCCGAGATGGCCATTCCCGCCTGGGCCAGCACCTTCGCGGTCGCGTCCACCGGCCCGTCCAGGTGGTAGTACGGCTCGGAGCCGACGAGTGCCTGGGCGAGCACACGCGCCCGGGGACGTAACGACTGCCGGGCCGCCGCCTCCGCGCTCATCAGCAGCACCGCCGCCGCCCCGTCCGAGATCTGCGACGAGGTTCCGGCGGTGTGGACGGCCTCCTCCCCGAGGACGGGTTTCAGCCGGGACAGCCCGTCGATCGTGGTCTCCCGCAGCCCCTGATCCTTGGTGACCGGCAGTCCCGCCCCAGGGAGCATCACCGGCAGCACCTCGCGGTCGAACCGCCCGTCCGCCCACGCCTTGGCGGCCAGCCGCTGCGACCGCACCCCGAAGGCGTCCGTCTGCTCCCGGCTTATCCCCCGCCGTTTCGCGATGCGCTCGGCCGCCGTGAACTGGTCGGGCAGGTCGATCGACCAGTCCGACGGCCGCGGGTCGGCGGGCAGCACGTTGCTGCCCAGCGGCTGCCGGCTCATCACCTCCACCCCGCAGGCGATCCCCACCTCGATCACCCCGGCCTTGATCAGCCCCGCCACCAGGTGCACCGCCTGCTGCGAGGAGCCGCACTGGGCGTCCACGGTGGTCACCCCCACCCGGTACGGCAGGCCGGCGTACAACCACGCGTGCCGCCCGACATGCCCGCCCTGCTCGCCCGCCTGGGTCACGCACCCGGCGAACACCTGCTCGACCGAGAGCGGATCCACGCCCGACCGCTCGACCAGCCCGGTCAGCGCCGCCGCCAGCAGGGCCTGCGGTTTGATCCCCGACAACCAGCCGTTCCGCTTCCCGATCGGCGTGCGTACGGCGTCGATGATCACGGGCGTGCCCATCCGACCTCCAGAACATCGCTCTGGCAGGAATGTAACGGGTTCTACTTTCGAGCGGAAGTCAGAATTCGGCCAGCAGCCGGTCCGCCGCGATCTCGATCCGCCGCTGGGTCTGCTCGTACGTCCGCCGCCCGCGCAACATCTCCAGCAATTCGTACACCCAGACGCTGGAGAGCGACCCGGTCAGCGCGAACTGCTCCTCGGTGGCCGTCGCCGCGGTGAGCCCCGGCACGGCGGCCCGGAGCAGCAGCCCGGCCATGCGATCGCCGAAGGGGGTGTCCACCTCGGTGATGATCAGCGACCGGATCAGCGCGTCCGCCAGCTCCGGCTCCCGCATCAGCCCCCGGGTGGCCCGCATCAACACGTCCACCGCCCGTCCCGCCGGGGTGGCCGCGTTCGGCGGGCGCCGCTCGATGCTGGATTCCAGCAGGTCGATCTCCTCGCCCACCACGGCGACGACAAGATCCATCTTGGACGGGAAGTACCGGTAGAGCGTGCCGAGCGCGACCCCCGCCCGCTCGGCCACCGTGCGCATCTGCATCGCCTCGACCCCGCCGCGGGAGGCCAGCGCCGCCGCGGCCTGGACGATCCGCTTCCGCCGCTGGTGCTGGCTCCTGGTCCGTACGCCGGGAGCCGCCTGACTGGGCACAGAATTCAGTCCCGGGTGCCCTTCCAGGCCCCCCGGGACCACCGGCGAGACGCGCATAAGAACACGTTATCTGATTTCCGCCCGTGCCCAAATGGTTACTCATCAGTCACAAACGGGCCGCATTCCCGCATGTCAGCGACGTATCGACACCGGTCTAACGATCGTCACCCTGGACAGAGATTAGAATCCGTTCTAATTTCGGTACGGCGGGCCCCTGAGTGCACACCTCCGGGAGAGCTGGTGGACTTCAACCTGGACGAGACACAGACCGAGCTCCACACCCTCATCACCGACCTGCTGACCAAGGAGCTCACCCCCGAGCGACTGGATTCCGGAGAACGAACCTTCGACGAAGGGCTGTGGCGCACGCTCGCCAAGGCCGGGCTGCTGGGGGTGTGCCTGCCGGAGGAGGCGGGCGGCGCCGGGCTCGGCGCGGTGGAGCTGGCGGTGATCCTGCGAGCGGCCGGCGCGCACGTGGCACCGGTTCCGCTCCAGCAGAGCCTGGTGGCGGGACTGACCATCGCCCGCCACGGCACACCCGCGCAGCAGGCCGCGCTGGCACCGCTGGCCGAGGGCGAGACCGTCCTGACCTACGCCCTCCGCGAGCCGGGCCACGATCTCCACGATCACCCCACGACGACGGCCACCCCTGCCCACCGCCTCACCGGCCGCAAAACCATGGTCTCGTACGCCGAAATATCATCAAAAATCCTCGTGAATGCGGACACGGGGGATGGGGTGGGGCTCTACCTGGTCGATCCCGCCGACGCCGACCTCGTGACGATGCCCCTGGCCACCGGTGAACCGGGCGCCGTCATCAGCCTGAACGACACCCCCGGGGAACCCCTCGGCGACCCCACCGCCCACCACACCCTCCGCCGCACCGCCCTGGCCGCGATCACCGCCACCGCCTCCGGCGTCCTCGCCGGCGCACTCAAGCTCACCACCGAACACATCAGAACCAGACGCCAGTTCGACCGCGCCCTCGCCGAGTTCCAGGCCGTCACCGTCCAGATCGCCGACGTCTACATCGCCCAGCGCGCCCTGGACGTGGCCGTCTGGTCCGGCGCCTGGCGCCTGGCCGAGGGCAGACCAGCCGACGAGGACCTGGCCATCGCCGCCCTGCACACCACCGACTCCGCCCTCCGCGCCCTCTACACCTGCCAGCACCTGCACGGCGGCATCGGCCTGGATGTCTCCTACCCCCTGCACCGCTACTTCGGCTGGGGCAAACACGCCGCCCACCTGCTCGGCGGCTCCGAGGCCCAGCTGGACCTGATCGGAGCGCGGCTCTGATGTTCATCGACCTCACCCCCGAACAGCACACCCTCCGCGACGAACTCCGCGCGTACTTCGCCACCTGCCTCACCCCCGCCCAGCGCGCCGAGATCGCCGAGGACCCGTTCGGCGCGGCGTACCTGGCGCACTGCCGCCGCCTGGGCCGGGACGGCATGCTCGGCCTCGGCTGGCCGACCGAGTACGGCGGACGCGGCTACGGCCCCCTGGAGCAGCAGATCTTCGCCAACGAGATCGCCCGCGCCGAGGTCCCCTACCCGATCATCACCCTGCAGACGGTCGGCCCCACCCTCATGCAGTACGGCACGCCCGCCCAGAAGGACTTCTTCCTGCCCCGCATCCTCGCCGGGGAGTGCCATTTCGCCATCGGCTACAGCGAACCGGGCGCCGGCACCGACCTGGCCTCGCTCCGCACCTCGGCCGTCCGGGACGGCGACCACTACCTGGTGAACGGCCAGAAGATCTTCACCTCGGGCGCGCACCACGCCGACCACATCTGGCTGGCCGCCCGCACCGACCCGGACGCCAGGAAACACCGCGGCATCACCATGATGATCGTCGACACCGCCGACCCCGGTTTCTCCTGGACCCCGATCGTGACCATGGACGGCCGCCACCACACCAACGCCACCTACTACTCCGACGTCCGAGTCCCGGTGGACATGGTGGTGGGGGAGGAGAACAAGGGCTGGGACCTGATCGTGAACCAGCTCAACCACGAACGGGTGACCCTGGGCCCGGCGGGCAACATCGCCCACACCTACCTCCGGTTCGAGCACTGGGCCAGATCCGGCGGTCTGATGGACCAGCCGGAGGTGCGGCGCGCCCTCGCCCGCGTGTACGCCTACTTCCGCACCAACGAACTGCTCAACTGGCAGGTCGCCGCCAACATGGACCTCGGCTGGCTGGGCGCCCCCGACGCCTCCGCCACCAAGATCTACGGCTCGGAGCGCATGCAGGACGTGGGCCGGATCGTCGGCGAGACCCTCGCCCGGTACGGCGACCCGGGCGACCCCGAGACCCGCGACCTGATCGACCGGGTGGACCGCGGGGTGAAGGGCGGCCTGGTGCTCACCTTCGGCGGCGGCGTCAACGAGGTGCAGCGCGAGCTGATCGCCATGCTCGGCCTCCAGCTTCCCCGGCCACCCCGGTGACCACGCTGCACGAGCTCGCCGAGCGCCTGATCGCGAAAGGTGAGGGCCCACGGGAGCCGACCCGCGAACCGGTCAACACCACGATGATCCGCCACTGGACCCAGGCGATGGGCGACCGCAACCCCCGTTACCAGGGACTGGACGCCGTCGCCCCGCCCGCCATGCTCCAGGTCTGGACCATGGACCGGGAGTCCCCCTCACGCGGCCCTCTGGACGACATGCTCGACGCCCTCACCGCCGCCGGTTACACCGGCGTGGTCGCCACCAACTGCGAGCACACTTACGCCCGGTACCTGACCCCGGGCGAGGAGCTCACGTACGCGACCCGGATGACCGAGCTGACCGGCCCGAAACGCACCGCACTCGGTGAGGGATATTTCCTGACATGGCTCACCACCTGGTACGCAAAGGACGAACCGGTCGGTGAAATGACCTTCAGGTTGCTGAAGTTCCGCCCCCGGGAGGAAAGTTCCCCCACCGGGAAGCGGAAGCCGTACCCCCTGAAACCCGCGGTCAACCGGGACACCGCCTTCTTCTGGGAGGGTGCCAGCAGCGGAGAGCTCCGGATCCAGACCTGCGGCGACTGCGGCGAGCTGCGCCATCCCCCCGGGCCGATCTGCCCGTCCTGCCGTTCCACCGAACGGTCGTACGTGCGGGCGGCCGGGGTCGGCGAGATCTACAGCTACGTGGTGCACCACAACCCGCCCGTTCCGGGGCACGACACACCCTTTGTGGTTGCTGTGGTGGAAATTCCGGAAGGGGTACGGATAGTGGGCAATGTGGTGGACTGCGAACCATCGCAGGTGGGTATCGGAATGCGAGTAAAGGTCACCTATCGCCGGATGGACGACGAGCTGATCCTGCCCATGTGGGCACCCCTGGAGTCATGAGATGCGCACACTGGAGATGGAAGTCGGCACCGTCCTGCCCGAGCTGGTGGTGCCGCTCACCCCGACCCTGATCATCTCGACCGCGCTGGCCACCCGCGACTTCACCCCGGTGCACCACGACCCCGAGCAGGCCCGCGCCCAGGGCTCCCGGGACATCTTCCTCAACATCCTCACCACGATGGGCCTGGTGGAACGCTTCGTCACCGACTGGGCGGGCCCCGAGGCGCTGATCCGCGGCATCAACGTCAAACTCGGCGTGCCCGCCTACGCCGGGGACACCCTCACCTTCAGCGGCACCGTCGCCGCCCGCGAGGACGACGAGTACACCATCGAGGTCCGCGGCACCGTCTCCCTCGGCGCCCACGCCACCGGAACGGTCCGGCTCTCCTTATGAGCACGGCTGTCGCGGGCATCGGCGCGACCGAGTTCTCCAAGGACTCGGGCCGCTCGGAACTCCGGCTGGCCGCCGAAGCCGTCCTGTCCGCACTGACCGACGCGGGACTGACCCCCTCGGACGTGGACGGCCTCGTCACGTTCACCCAGGACGCCAACGACGAGATCGCCCTCGCCCGCGAACTCGGCATCGGCGAACTGACCTTCTTCTCCCGCGTGCCGTACGGCGGCGGCGCGGCCTGTGGCACCGTCGCGCACGCCGCGATGGCCGTGGCGACCGGCGCGGCCTCCGTGGTCGTCTGCTACCGCGCCTTCAACGAACGCTCCGGCCGCCGCTTCGGCCAGCCCAACCCCCACTTGGGCGGCGACCCCTCCTCGCTGGGCCTGGAGATGAGCTGGCACGTGCCCTACGGCCTGATGACCCCTGCCTCCTGGGTCGCCATGTTCGCCCGCCGCTACATGCATGCCTACGGCGCGACCTCGGAGGACTTCGGGCGCGTCGCCGTGGCCATGCGCCGCCACGCCGCCACCAACCCCGCCGCCTGGTTCTACCGGCGTCCGATCACCCTCGCCGACCACCAGTCCTCCAAGTGGATCGTGGAACCCCTCCACCTCCTGGACTGCTGCCAGGAGAGCGACGGCGCGGTCGCCCTGGTCGTCACCTCCGCCGAACGGGCCCGCGACCTCCCCGCACCCCCTGCCGTCATCACCGCGGCGGCCCAGGGCTCCGGCCCCGACCAGATGATGATGACCAGCTACTACCGCGACGACATGACCGGCCTGCCCGAAATGAACACAGTCGGCCGCAGACTCTGGGAAATTTCGGGACTGCGCCCCTCCGATATCCAGGCCGCCATCCTCTACGACCACTTCACCCCGTTTGTCCTGACCCAACTGGAAGAACTCGGCTTCTGCGCACCCGGCGAGGCCAAGGACTTCATCGCCGACGGCGGCATCGAGCTCGACGGCCACCTCCCCGTGAACCCCCACGGCGGCCAGCTCGGCGAGGCCTACATCCACGGCATGAACGGCATAACCGAAGCCGTACGCCAACTCCGCGGCACCGCCGCCAACCAGCTCCCCGGCCCGGCCAACATCCTGGTCACCGCGGGTACCGGCGTCCCCACCAGCGGCCTGATCCTGTCCCGCGCCTAACCAGTGGCAGGATGCTTGCGGTAGGTGTCATCGAGGCCACGTGGGAGGCGCGATGAGTCGGCGGAACCACCACGTCGCCGTGCTCGTGCTCGACGGTGCGAAGCCGCTCGACGTCGGCATCCCCGCGCAGGTGTTCGCCAACCGGCCGAGCATGCCCTACGAGGTGCGGATGTGCGGAGCGGCACCCGGACTGGTGACCGGCGGCGACGGCCTCTCGTATCACGTGGCCGAGGGCCTTGAGGCCTTCGAGCACGCCGACACCGTCTTCATCCCCGGCTATCGCGAGCCGGCGACCACGGAACCGCCGGCGGCGGTCGTCGACGCGCTCATGGCCGCCCACGATCGCGGGACCCGGCTCGCGGCCATCTCGACAGGGGCGTTCGCGCTGGCGGCGACCGGCCTGCTCGACGGCAGGCGGGCGACGACCCACTGGCACTACACGAAGGCGCTCGCCGAGCGGCATCCGCGCGTGCTGGTGGACGAGAACGTGCTGTTCGTGGACGAGGGCACCGTGCTCACGTCGGCGGGCGCGGCCTCCGGCATCGACCTGTGCCTGCACCTGGTGCGGCGCGACCACGGCGTCGGGCTCTCCAACCACGTGGCGAGACGGCTGGTGGCGGCGCCCTATCGCAGCGGGGGCCAGGCGCAGTACGTTCCCCGGAGTGTGCCCGAGCCCCTCGGCGACCTGTTCGCGCGCACGCGTGAGTGGGCGCTGGCGCACCTGGCCGAACCGTTGACTCTGGAAGCGCTCGCCCGCAACGCGCGGGTGTCGGCGCGCACCTTCTCGCGCCGGTTCGTGCAGGACACCGGGTACACGCCGATGCAGTGGGTGCTCCGGGCACGGGTGGACCTGGCACGCGAACTGCTCGAACGCACCGATCTGGGCGTGGAGCAGATCGCCGACCGGGTCGGGCTCGGTACCGGGGCGAACCTGCGTCTGCACTTCCAGCGCATCCTCGGCACCTCCCCGACGGAGTACCGTCACACCTTCTCGGCCTGAGCTCCCCAGGGGAGCGGTGGCGAGATCCTTGCGGCCGTTGGCGAAGAGTATGGCGGGATCCTTGCGCATGCTGTCATTCAGGCCACTGTCGGCCCGGCATGCACATGCCGACCATGGACGGCGGAATGAAAGGAACTCCTATGACCCGCATTGCCGTCAACGGATTCGGACGTATCGGACGCAGCTTCCTCCGTGCCCTGCTCCAGCGCGACAGTGACCTCGAAGTGGTCGCCATCAACGACCTCACCGCCCCCGAGACCCTCGCGCACCTGCTCAAGTACGACAGCTCGCTCGGTCGCCTCGGCCGCTCCGTCGAGGTCGACGGAACCGAGCTCGTGGTCGACGGCCGCCGCATCAAGGTGCTCGCCGAACGCGAGCCCGCCAAACTGCCGTGGACCGAGCTCGGCGTCGACATCGTGCTTGAGTCCACCGGCCGCTTCACCGCGGCGGACGCCGCCCGCGCGCACCTGCACGCCGGCGCCAGGCGCGTCCTGGTGAGCGCCCCCTCCGACGGCGCCGACGTCACGATCGCCTACGGTGTGAACACCGATGCCTACGACCCCGCCGCGCACGTGATCATCTCGAACGCCTCGTGCACCACCAACGCGCTGGCTCCGCTGGCATCCGTACTGGACGACCTGGCCGGCATCGAGCACGGCTTCATGACCACGGTGCACGCCTACACCCAGGAGCAGAACCTGCAGGACGGCCCGCACCGCGACCTGCGCCGCGCCCGCGCCGCCGGCGTGAACATCGTGCCCACCACCACCGGGGCCGCCAAGGCCATCGGTCTGGTGCTGCCGAACCTCGACGGCAGGCTGTCGGGCGACTCGATCCGCGTGCCGGTCCCGGTGGGCTCGATCGTGGAGCTGAACACCACGGTCTCCCGCGAGGTCACTCGCGACGAGGTGCTCGCGGCCTACCGCGCCGCCGCCGACGGCAAGCTCAAGGGCATCCTCGAGTACGCCGACGAGCCGCTGGTCTCCAGCGACATCACCGGCCACCCGGCGTCAGCGATCTTCGACGCCGCCCTCACCCGCGCCGACGGCAAGCACGTCAAGGTGGTGGCCTGGTACGACAACGAGTGGGGTTTCTCCAACCGCGTCATCGACACGCTCGAACTGCTCACGCGCGACTGAGCGTCCCGGTCAGGGCGTCACCAGGGACGGGACCGAGAAGAAGACGATCAGGGCGATGGCCAGGCAGATGATGAAGCCGACCAGCTCCCAGAGCCAGTCGTAGTGGTGTTCGCCGACCTTGACGGGTTTGACCTTCTTGGAGCGGCCCTTCGGCTTCCGCGTGGTACGAGGCTTGTCCGGACCGGTGGTTTCCCTGCCGGTCTGGACGGCCTTGACCAGGGCACTCGGCTCGTCGTCGATGGTGACCGTCTTGCCGGGAAGTTCGATCTCGTCGGTCGTGTCCGCGGCGACGGGAGCCGGGGTTTCAACGGCCTCGGGCTCGGCCGGCTTGGACTCCGTCTCGACTTCCGGCTCGGGCTCGGGCTCGGTCTTGACCGGCTCGGCCACCGGAAGGGCGGTGGCCTCGGGCTTGGCGGGCTCGGATTCAGCCGGAGCGAAGCCGTCGAAAGACTCCATCTGGCTGAAGGCCGCCAGCCCTTCCTCGACCAGCTCCTCCACCCGCTCGACCTGAGGGGGCTTGTGAACAGGCGCGGGAACCGGGGGGAGCGGACGGCGACGCCGGGGGTCGGACAGGACGCGCCGGATGGAGGCGCGGATGCGCGGCATCGGCTCGGTGGGGGCCTCGTGTTTGCGGCGGCCCTTCTCCGGCGCGGGCGACTCGGAGATCTCCTCTGCCTGCACGACGCAGGTGTTGCTGACCTGGTCAGGGTCCTTCAGGGGCAGCGGCCACACCGGCGTGGTCGGCCATAACCGCTTGGTCGGCAGCCCGCTCATCGGCGTGCCGGCCGGAGGTTCCTCAAAAGGGAGGGAGGAGAGCACCCGGTGGCGCACCCCGTTGGCCGGCAGCCGCCAGGGCAGCCGGGCCAATACGTCCTCGATGGGCGCGACCCCGATCGCGTCGTACACCTCGGCCACGTCGACGGGCACGAAGGGTGCGGAGCGGGCGGCGGACACGGCGGTGGACAGGGTCTGGTGGAACCGGGTGCGGGCGCTGGTGGTCAGTTCCTCGGCGGTGTCGCCGGCCACGTCGAGCACCCAGGAGAGCTCGATCACGCTCAGCCCGCAGACCGCGGAGAGCAGCAGCACCTCGCGCTGGTGCGGCCGGATGTCCCGGAAGACGCGTTCGATCAGCGCGGTCGCCGGGTCGGCCACCGAGTCGACCGCGGGCAGGGCGTAGCTGACGTCCCTGCGGTAGATCTCGCGGCGGGCCAGCGCGTACAGCGCGGCGCGGGGCGGCTCCGCGTTGGCCGGGCCGGGGCTCGGCACGCTGGTGAGGACGGCGACCAGGGCGTCCGCCGCCGCGGCGGTCTCGCCGAGCTGATCGTGGCAGTACGCGAACAGCCCGGCGGCGTGACGCTCGTAGAGCTCGGCGATCAGGTCGCTGCGGGAGCGGTGACCGGTGAGCGGTTGTGTCACAGCCGGTACCTCTGGGGTTCCTGGGGACGGATCGTGGGCTCAATCATGTCAAGCCAAGCGGGGTCGGCGCACTATATAGGCCTCTTTTTGATTGCATATTTAGCGCGGCATATCGCTAGATCATTTCGTCGGGTCATTTTGGGGGCCCACGCGACAGAACGGACAGCCGCCTCGTAGTCTGGGCCCTTGGAGATCAGCAGCCGGGACGGCTTGACCGCGCCTGTGTCTGGACTGAGGAACGCAGGGAGCGAAGCGACCGGAGAGACGAGGGAAGACACAGGCTCAGGGCGGTCAAGCCCGCCGATCCGGAGGATCGGCCATGAACAAAGGTCTACGAGTGATCACATTTGAGGGTGTCACCAAGCGGTACCCGGACGGGACGGTGGCGGTCGACAACCTCAGCCTGGACGTCCCGGACGGGAGTGTCACCGTCTTCGTCGGGCCTTCCGGCTGTGGCAAGACCACCTCGCTGCGCATGATCAACCGGATGATCGACGCCACCGAGGGGCGGATCCGGCTCGACGGCAGGGACGTCAAGGAGATCGAACCGGCCACCCTGCGGCGCGGCATCGGCTACGTCATCCAGCAGGCAGGACTGTTCCCGCACCGCCGGATCGTCGACAACGTGGCCACCGTGCCGTACCTGCTGGGCTGGGACAAGAAGAAGGCCAGGGCCCGGGCGATGGAGCTGCTCGAACGGGTCGGTCTGGACGTGAAGCTGGCCGAGCGGTACCCGTTCCAGCTCTCCGGCGGCCAGCAGCAGCGGGTGGGGGTGGCCAGGGCGCTGGCCGCCGACCCGCCGGTGCTGCTGATGGACGAGCCGTTCAGCGCGGTGGACCCGATCGTGCGGATGAGCCTCCAGGACGAGCTGCTCCGCCTCCAGTCCGAGCTGCACAAGACCATCGTGTTCGTCACCCACGACATCGACGAGGCGATCAAGCTGGGGGACCGGGTCGCGGTGATGCGGGTGGGCGGGCGGCTGGCCCAGCTGAGCGACCCGGCCACGCTGCTGCGCGACCCCGCCGACGACTTCGTCCGCGAGTTCCTCGGCCGCGACCGCGGCATCCGGCGGCTCTCCTTCATCCCCGCCCGTTCGGTACGGCTCAGCCCGCCGCCCGCCGATCTCGTCGTCGAGGACGGCAGGCCGGTGGGCTGGCAGTCGGGGGACGGGCTCCAGCCGTACGGGAGCTTCGACCCGGAGACGGACTCGCTGCGGGCCGCGCTGGACGCGATGCTGCTGTCGCCCAACGGCCTGGCGGTCGCGGTGGACGGGCACGGCAAGGTGCTGGGGGTGGCGGCCAGGGACGCCCTGGACGCGGCGCTGCCAGGGGCCGCCGATGGGTGACGAGCCACTGGTCCGGTGGGACTGGATCGCCCGTAACTGGGACAACGGCACGCCGTACGCGATCAAGGCGCTGCTGGAGGACCACACCGTGATGGCCTTCCTGCCGGTGGTCTTCGGGCTGCTGATCGCGCTGCCGCTGGGGCTGGCCTGCGCCCGCTGGCGCGTGCTCTACCAGCCGACCACCGGCCTGATGAACGTGATCTACTCGCTGCCCTCGCTGGCGCTCTTCTCGATCCTGCTCTCGGTGACCGGGCTGACCAGGACCACGGTGATCATCCCGCTCACCCTGTTCTCGCTGGCCGTGCTGATCCCTGCGGTGGTGGACGGCATGACCTCGGTGCCCGACCACGTGCGGCAGTCCGCGGTGGCGATGGGCTTCCGGCCGCTGCGGCGGCTGCTCCAGGTGGAGCTGCCGATCGCGGTGCCGGTGGTGCTGGCCGGGCTCCGGGTGGCCACCGTCTCCAGCATCAGCCTGGTCAGCGTGGGCGCGCTGATCGGCCAGGGCGGCCTGGGCTACCTGTTCATCGACGGCTGGCAGCGCCAGTTCCCGACGCCCATCGTGGTGGGCATCGCGCTGGTGACGCTGCTGGCGCTGGTCGCCGACCTGGCGCTGATCCTCATCCAGCGGTGGCTGACGCCGTGGGCGCGGGCGAGGAGGGCGGCGTGAACTGGCTGGTGGAGTTCTTCGGCGACCCGGAACACTGGTCGGGTCCGGCGGGCATTCCGGCCCGGCTGCTCCAGCATCTGGAGTTCTCGGTCCTGGCGTTCCTGATCGCGGCGGTCATCGCGGTGCCGCTCGGGCTGTGGGTGGGGCACACCGGCCGCGGCGCGCTGCTGGTGGTCACCTCCGCCAACGCCGCCCGCGCGCTGCCCACGCTCGGCCTGCTGGTGCTGGTGGTGCTGCTGATCGGGGTCGGCACGGTCTGGCCGGTGCTGGTGCCGCTGATCGCGCTGGCGGTGCCGCCGATCCTGGTCAACACCTATGAGGGCATCCGGGGGGTGGACGCCGACCTCAGGGACGCCGCGTACGGGATGGGACTGCGCGGGCGGCAGGTGCTGTTCCGCGCCCTGGTGCCGGTGGCGTTGCCGCTGATCCTGCTGGGGCTGCGGCTGGCCGCCATCCAGGTGGTGGCGACGGCCACCGTCGCCGCGTACGTGGGGCTCGGCGGGCTGGGCCGGTTCATCATCGACGGGCTGGCCACCAAGGACTACGGCAGCGTTTTCGGGGGAGCGGTGCTGGTCGTGCTGCTGGCTCTGGCCGTGCAGTGGGCCTTCACCCTGGTGCACCGGGTGGTCGTCTCACCGGGGGTGCGCCAGGTCAGGTAATCTCTACTTTACCTCCCGATTTTGAAGGGATCTTGATGAAACGCATCATCGGCATCGCGGTTGCCGCGATGTTCGCCTTGTCCGCTTGTGGTGGCACTGATCCATTGACTGAGGCCACGCCCTCCAGCGCCGCCCCCGCCAGCTCGTCGGGAGCCCCCGCTTCCGTCACGATCGGCTCGTTCAACTTCCCCGAGAGCGTGCTGCTCGCCTCCATCTACGCGCAGGCGCTTCAGGCCAAGGGCGTCACCGTCACCGAGAAGCCCAACATCGGGACCCGCGAGGTCGTCTACGGCCAGGTCTCCACCGGCGGCCTGAGCATCGTGCCGGAGTACATCGGCTCGCTGCTGGCCTTCGTGGACAAGAACGCCACCGCCAAGAGCACCGACGACGTGGTGGCCGCGCTGAAGGCCGCGCTGCCCGCGGAGGTGGAGATCCTGGCCCCCTCCCAGGCGCAGGACAACAACTCCCTGACCGTCACCAAGGAGACGGCCACCAAGGAGAACCTGAAGACCATCGAGGACCTGGCCAAGGTCTCCAAGGACTTCATCGTGGGCGGGCCGCCGGAGTTCAAGCAGCGGCAGGAGGAGAACTTCAAGAACACCTACGGCCTGGAGTTCAAGCAGTGGGAGCCCACCGGGGACACCACCGCGGACGCCATCAAGAGCGGCACCATCCAGGTCGGGAACGTCTTCACCACCGACCCCAAGATCGTTCTGAACGACCTGGTCTCGCTGGAGGACAACAAGTTCGCGTTCGCGGCCGAGAACGTCACGCCGCTGGTCTATAAGGCGGCGGTCGACCCGACGGTCACCGCGACCCTGGACGCGATCTCCGCCAAGCTCACCACCCAGTCGCTGCTCGACCTGATGAAGCGCATCGCGGTGGATAAGGACGACCCGCCGGTGGTGGCCAAGGACTGGCTGACCCAGAACGGGCTGCTCTGACGCTTTGATCCCCGGGGCCCGTGCCGTACGGCACGGGCCTTAGGGTTTTCCGGTGGGCGAGTTCACCGAGGCGATGGCGCAACTGGCGGGCGGAGTGGCCGTGGTCACCGTCCGGGACGACCGGGACGACGTGGGCAACACGATCACCACCCTGCTCTCCGTCTCGGCCGACCCGCCGACCGTGCTGATCAGCCTCACCTCGGCGAGCTACCTCAACGAGCTCCTGCTCCGGCGCGACCGCTGGGCGGTCACCCTGCTGGCCGGCGGCCAGCAGAGCATCGCCTCCCGGTTCGCCACCCCCGGCCGCCCCGGCGCCCGCCTCCTGCTGGCCGGCCTGCCCCACCACCGCGGCCCGCACTCCGAGGCCCTGATCGTCGACGGCGGCGTGGCCGCCCTGGAGGCCGAGACCACCCGCGTCATCCCGGCCGCCGACCACACCCTCTTCCTGGCCACCGTCCTGTCCGTCGACTACGTCGATCCCGCCAGACCCCCACTGGTACGGCTCCGCTCGCGCTATCGTCCGGTCCCCTAGCCGGTTCACGGGCGTCTTACCGACGCGTGAACCGAATGTCACGCAGATCTTTCGGGCGCGGGGGGTGGGTGCTCGGGGCGTTCTGGGGCAGGGTAGGAGCGAGCCGGGTGGCGGCGGTGACGCGAGGAGTGATCTGTAACAGTGAGCGACCAGACGCGCAGGGAGTTGGACCGGCTGGCCGGTGGAGCTCACCACGATCCGCATTCGATCCTGGGGGCACATCCGACCCATGACGGAGTGCTGATCCGGGTGCTCCGGCCGCTGGCCGCCAAGGTCGAGGCGCTGGTCGACGGAGTGGCGTACGAGTTGCGGCACGTGGCCTTCGGGGTGTTCGAGGCGACGGTGCCCGGGTTGGACAAGATTCCGGCGTACCGGCTCAGGGTGGCCTACGAGGGCGGCGAGCCGTTCGAGACCGGGGATCCGTACCGGCACTGGCCCACCCTGGGCGAGGTGGACCTGCACCTGATCGGGGAGGGGCGGCACGAGCGGCTCTGGGAGGTGCTCGGGGCCCGGGTGCTCACCCACGATGAGGAGGAGGGCACCGCGTTCGCCGTCTGGGCGCCGAACGCGCTCGGCGTCCGGGTGATCGGCGAGTTCAACCACTGGAACGGGGGCGGCCACCCGATGCGCTCGCTCGGCCGTTCCGGGGTCTGGGAGCTGTTCGTGCCCGGCGTGGCGCCCGGCGAGCAGTACAAGTTCCAGATCCTCGGCGTGGACGGGGTCTGGCGGAGCAAGGCCGACCCGATGGCCAGGCGCACCGAGGTGCCCCCGCAGACCGCCTCCATCGTGGAACGCTCGGAGTACGTCTGGGGCGACGAGGAGTGGATGGCCGAGCGGGCGGTCAAGGACGCCCTGGCCTCGCCGATGAGCACCTACGAGGTGCATCTCGGCTCCTGGCGGCCCGGCCTGAGCTACCGGCAGCTGGCCGAACAGCTCACCGCGTACGTGACGGACCTGGGTTTCACGCACGTGGAGTTCCTGCCGGTGGCCGAGCACCCGTTCGGCGGCTCCTGGGGTTACCAGGTGACCTCCTACTACGCGCCGACCTCCCGGTTCGGCACGCCGGACGACTTCCGGTTCCTGGTGGACACGCTGCACCAGGCCGGGGTCGGGGTGATCGTGGACTGGGTGCCCGCGCACTTCCCGATGGACGAGTGGGCGCTGGCCCGGTTCGACGGCACCCCGCTGTACGAGCACGCCGACCCCGACCGCGGCGAGCATCCCGACTGGGGCACCTACGTCTTCGACTTCGGCCGCCGCGAGGTCCGCAACTTCCTGGTCGCCAACGCGCTCTACTGGCTCCGCGAGTTCCACGTGGACGGGCTCCGGGTGGACGCGGTGGCCTCCATGCTCTACCTGGACTACTCCCGCCGGGAGGGCCAGTGGAAGCCCAACGTGTACGGCGGGCGGGAGAACCTGGACGCCATCGAGTTCCTCAAGGAGATGAACGCGGTCTGCTACCGGGAGGCCCCGGGCATCGTCACCATCGCCGAGGAGTCGACCGCCTGGCCAGGGGTTTCCCGGCCGGTGCACCTGGGCGGGCTGGGGTTCGGCTTCAAGTGGAACATGGGGTGGATGCACGACTCCCTGGCGTACATGAAGCACGAGCCGGTGTTCCGGCAGTACCACCATCACCAGATGACCTTCTCCCTGATGTACGCCTACTCGGAGAATTTCGTGCTGCCGCTCTCGCACGACGAGGTGGTGCACCTGAAGGGCTCGCTGCTGGGCAAGATGCCCGGCGACGAATGGCAGCGGTTCGCCAACCTGCGGGCGCTGTACGCCTTCATGTGGGCCCATCCCGGCAAGCAGCTGCTTTTCATGGGCGGGGAGTTCGGCCAGGGCTCGGAATGGTCGGAGTCCAAGGGACTCGACTGGTGGATGCTGGATTTCGACTTCCACCAGGGGGTGCAGCGGCTGATCCGGGACATGAACGCCGTCTACGCGGCGACCCCGGCGCTCTATTCGCAGGACCACTCGCCGGACGGGTTCCGGTGGATCGACGCCGACGACGCGTCGGGCAACGTGTTCTCCTTCCTGCGGTACGGCAGTGACGGTTCGGTGCTCGCCTGCGTGGCCAATTTCTCCGGCGGGCCGCACGAGGACTACCATCTCGGGCTTCCGCTCGAAGGGCGCTGGGACGAGGTGCTCAACACCGACGCCTACACCTACGCGGGCGGGGGCGTCGGCAACCTCGGCGGGGTGAGCGCCGTCGAGGAGCCCCGGCACGGCCTGCCCTATTCGGTACGCCTCCGGGTGCCTCCGCTGGGCGCGATCTGGCTCCAGCACAAACCGGAAATTTCGGAAATTGTGTCGGTTGAGGGGAATGAGTGACCTTGGCGTTTGTTAGCGTCCGTTAGGGTTCGTGCGCACTCTTTACCGGTGATGTCTGGAGGGTAATGTGCCACGGCGGTGTCGTGGTTATTTCAGGCTATTTCCGGCAAATGGAGTGTTCCTCATGCGAGGATCGGTCTTTTTCCGGCGCGGCGGCGCCCTGGTCGTGTCCGCCGTCGCCGGACCGCTCATGATGTGCGGCGCGTACGCCGCCGACCGCGGTCACCTCGACGGCGCGGCGACGGCCGCCGAGGGGGCCACCGAGGGGATCACCGTGGACGGGCTCCGCGGCGACCCCCGGGACGTGTCCAACTGGGGGACGGTGCTGACCAGCACCGGCTGCGTGCAGGCCGACGCCTGGGTCGCCCGTCTGAAGGGCCTCAACGGCTTCCTCAACACCACCCTCTTCCCTGCCCACTATCCCGAGCACGGCCAGACCCACGCCTCCGCCGTGGGCCGCAGGATGGTCGACCTCAAGGTGCCCGACCCGACCGGCCTCACCTCCGGCCTCTCCTTCGGGGAGGCGTCCGGCTTCTACGCCCGGGCGGTCGGCCATGCCGTACCGGCGCGGCGGGGCGGTGAGCAGGCCGTCCCGTGCGCGGCGTACGCGGAGGTGGGCGGCGCGGTGTTCGACGTCGGCCTGCCCAGCCTGCCCAGCGTGGGGCTGCTGGCCAGCGCCACCGGCACGGGGGGCGGCCTGCTCAACCAGGCCACCCCGTTCCGCCCCGGACGCTCTCCGGCCTGGGCCGAGCTGCGCGACTCCTCACCGGTCCGCATCCACCTGGAGGACGTCGCCGTCTCCGCCCGGTCGGTGCCCGGCAAGCCCGTACGGCTCACCAGCGGCGTCTCCGGCGGTTTCCTCGCCACCTACGGCACGAAGATCCTGCACTTTCCCGCCAAATGGCCGGCCAACCTCGGCTTCGAACTCCCGACGCCCTACGGCGCCCCGCTCGGGGTGGTCACCACCAACGAGCAGATCACCGTCAACCCCAACGGCACCGCCACCCTGACCCCCGGACGGTCCGCCTACGAGCAGAACCCGGCCGCCCCCGGCGGCTACGTCAACGCGGTGCACCTCAGCGTGCTCGGCACCAACGCCGCCGACCTCACCGTCGGCCACGCCGCGGTGCTCAACCGCACCCCGGTCAGCGCCGACCAGACGGTGGTGTTCCCGTGCGTGCCGCCCTCCGTACAGGAGACGGACTGCGAGCACGCGCGACGGTGACCGGCCGTGGTGACCGGCCTTGTTACGGAATCAGCAGCGGCGGGGCAAGGATTCGGCACCTCGGCCCCGCCCAGGCCCGGCGACCGGCGCGCGACACCGATGATCGACCTGTGCGCCGGTCCCTGCTCACCGCCCTTGCCCTCTACCCGCTGACCGCCTGCGCCCGGCCGCCCGGGTCATCCGGGTCGTCCGGGCCGCCCCTTCAGGTCACGGGGCCGTTCGCCACCCGCCCGAGAGTGACCCTGCCCGGCGGACCGCCTCCCGCGCAGCCGGTCGTGCAGGTGCTCTCCACCGGACGCGGCCCGATCGTGGAGCGCGGCCAGGCGGTCATCGCCCATGCCGACATCCGCCTGTGGAGCACCGGCCGCACGTACCTGAGCACCTACAGCCTCAACCAGCCCACCACCGTCCTGCTGGACGGACGGCACGTCGCACCCACCTGGGCCACCGCCCTGCTCGGCCGCCCGGCCGGCACCCGGGTCGCCCTCATCGCCCCCGCCACCCAGGGCTTCGGCCCCGGCGGGCTGTCCCCCGCCGGGGTCGCCCCCACCGAAACCCTGGTCATCGTCTTCGACATCCTCGCCGCGTACGCCCCGACCGCCCACGTGACCGACGCCCCCGGCCCCGCCACCCGCCCCAGGGTCATCGGCTTCCCGCCCACGCTCACCTCCTTCCCCGCCCAGCCTCCGCAGGCCCTGACCACCCACACCCTCCACCAGGGCACCGGCGCCCCTCTCCGCCCCGGCGCGACCGTCTTCGTCCAGTACGTCACCACCCCCTGGGGTTCCAGGACCCCCACCGACGCCTCCTACGCCCGAGGCGGCCCCAACGGCTTCCTCCTCGTCGGCAACGCCGTCCCCCCGGGCTGGGTCAGCGGGCTCACCGGCATCCCCACGGGCAGCCGCGTCCTGCTGATCTCCCCACCCAAACCCGGCTTCACCGCCACCACCGGGGGCGTCATCGTCCCCCGCGACACCCATGCCGCCTACGTGATCGACATCCTCGGCGCCCGCCGACCATGACGCCCCGGCGTCAGCTTGGTGACGAAAGCGCGGCGGGGCGAACTTCAGGGGGCGCGGTCTCATCTCTTCGGACATGAGGAGATCCGCGCTGGCTTGGATCGGGCATCCGGGGACCGTTGTGGCCGTGGTCGTGCTGCTGGTCAACGACCATTTCCTGAAGGCGGCCTGGCCGGGGGTCGTGACCGGGAAGCTCAGTGACGTCGCGGGGCTGGTCGTCGCCCCGGCGCTGGTCAACCTGGTGGTGCGCGAGGCGCGGGTGGCCCTGCTGGTGGTGGGGGCCGGTTTCGCGGTGGTCAAGAGCACGGAGGGCGGGGCCGAGGTCGCCTCGCAGGCGTGGAGCCTGGTGTGGGGGCCGTCGCGGGTGCTCGCGGATCCCACGGATCTGCTCACGCTGCCCGCGCTCTGGCTGGCCTGGTGGATCTGGACGCACCCGGACCCGAGGGCGGAGCGGCTGGCCCGGGTGGCGGTGGTGATTCCGGTGGCGGTGGTGGCCGTGGCGGCGACCAGTCCGGCGATGCCGTTCCGGCCGTACAGCGCGTTCGCGGTGGACGTGGCCGACGGTGTGATCACGGTGGAGACGCGCGGTGGGCCGTCATATCCGGGGGACCCGAACATCAGCTACTTCTCCTCCGACGGCGGGCGATCGTGGGTGTGGCGGATGGCACCGCGGGTGGTCTCCCAGCAGGAGGACTGCGTGGCGGGCCGGCCGGGGCTGTGTTACCGGATCGTCCCCGGCAGGCTCAAGGTGGAGGAGTCCAGGGGCGGCCGGTGGGTGACCGCGTGGGAGGTGCCGCCCGGTGAGCAGGATCGGCTGGTCAGGGCGTACCCGGCGGATCTTCCGGAAGACACCGAGGTGGTGGAGTCGCTGGCGGTCGCGGCGGGGGAGGTGCCGGGCGGGTACGTGGTGGTGGTCGCCAACGGCGCGGACGGGATCGCGCTGCGGGACACCGCGGGGGTGTGGCGGCGGCTGGGCTGGGGGAACGACGGGTTCGACGAGGCGAAGACCGTGCCGCTGACCGTACGGGGGGACTACGGGAAGGCGGTTCCCGCGGCGGCGTTGCTGGCGGCGATGTCGGCGGTGCTGATCGTGCTCGGGGCCGGCGTGCGGACCGTCGGCTTCGCCGTGGCGGCGTTGATCCTGTGGGCGGGGGAGGCCGTGTTCTGCACGCTCCTGACCATGTACATACCGTCCGGCGGTCTGCTGCCCGGGTCGGACAGTCGCCTGGGGGCCTGGGCGTTGCGGCTCCTGACGGCGCTGGTTCTCGTCGCCGTCGGACTGCTTTTCACGCTGCTGAACGGCACGAAGGCCAGGATCGGGGCCAGGGCCTGGCTGATCGCCCTGGCCAGCGGACCGGCCGTCTATTTCGCGGTCATGGCGCCGTTCTATGCCTGGAGCAGGGGCGTCCTGGACCACTTCACGACGGCGACGGGCCTGGCGATCGCCCTGGGGGTGATCACGGCCGCCGGAGGCGTCGCCGCGATGTTCCTTAGGCCCGGCTTAAAGGGACATTAACCCCGCAGACACCCCATTGACCGCGATCCATGATGGACCATACGCTCCAGGTCAACTAATAGGAAACTTTCCTAAGAGTTCGATTCGACCTCTCTGACCTGGAGAAACCCTTGCGTCGAATGACATTCGGGTCCCTGATCGCCGCGGCGGCGCTGCTGGTGCCGCTGGGCATCGGGACGGCATCCGCTGCCACGCCGGCCACCGCCACCTATGCCGTCAGCTCGGACTGGGGTTCCGGGTTCGAGGGGAAGGTGACCGTCCGGGCAGGCGACACCGCCCTCAGCTCCTGGCGGGTGGAGTTCGACGTGCCGGCCGGCA
Source organism: Acrocarpospora catenulata (assembly GCF_018476525.1). Classification (GTDB taxonomy): domain Bacteria; phylum Actinomycetota; class Actinomycetes; order Streptosporangiales; family Streptosporangiaceae; genus Acrocarpospora; species Acrocarpospora catenulata. The sequence continues at coordinate 250,916 of NZ_JAHCST010000008.1, read as the reverse complement.
CCACCATCAGCTCGGCCTGGGACGCCGACATGACGAAGAGCGGCAACCACTACACCTTCGTGAACAAGGGCTGGAACGGCGCGGTCGCGGCAGGCGGCTCCGTCAGCTTCGGGTTCATCGGAGCGCCCGGCGGGCTCGCGACCCTGCAGAACTGCAAGCTGAACGGCGCGGCCTGCACCGGCGGCCCGACCTCCAGCCCCAGTCCCACGCCGACCGCCAGCCCCAGTCCCACGCCGACCGCCAGCCCGTCGCCCAGCCCGACCCCGACCAACACGCCGACGCCCCCGCCCGGCGGCCGCAAGGTCATCGGCTACTTCACCAACTGGGGCATCTACGGCCGGAACTACCACGTCAAGAACCTGGAGACCAGCGGCACCGCCGCCAAGCTCACCCACATCCTGTACGCCTTCGGCAACGTCACGGGCGGCCAGTGCGCGCTCTCCGACACCTACGCCGACTACGACAAGGCGTACTCGGCGGCCGACTCGGTCAACGGCGTGGCCGACACCTGGGACACGGGCGCGCTCCGCGGCAACTTCGGCCAGCTGCGCCGCCTGAAGGCCATGTACCCCGGCCTGAAGGTGATCTTCTCCTTCGGCGGCTGGACCTACTCCGGCGGCTTCACCCAGGCCGCGGCCAACCCCACCGCGTTCGCCAACAGCTGCTACAACGTGGTCAAGGACCCGCGCTGGGCCGACGTCTTCGACGGCATCGACATCGACTGGGAGTACCCGAACGCCTGCGGCCTCACCTGTGACGCCACCGGCTTCGCCTCCTTCAAGAACCTGATGCAGGCGCTGCGGAACCGCTTCGGCTCCAGCGCCCTGGTGACCGCGGCGATCACCGCCGACGGCACCAACGGCGGCAAGATCGACGCGGCCGACTACGCGGGCGCCGCCCAGTACGTCGACTTCTACATGCCGATGACCTACGACTACTTCGGCGCCTTCGCCGCGCAGGGCCCGACCGCCCCGCACTCCCCGCTCACCTCCTACACCGGCATCCCGACCGCGGGCTTCTACTCCGACGCGGCCATCCAGAAGCTGAAGAGCAAGGGCATCCCCGGCAGCAAGCTGCTGCTCGGCATCGGCTTCTACGGCCGGGGCTGGACCGGGGTGACCCAGAGCGCCCCCGGCGGCACCGCCACCGGCGCCGCGCCCGGCACGTACGAGGCGGGCATCGAGGACTACAAGGTCCTCAAGACCAAGTGCCCCGCCACCGGCACGGTCGGCGGCACGGCGTACGGCTTCTGCAACGGCCAGTGGTGGGGCTACGACACCCCCAGCACCATCACCGGCAAGATGACCTACGCCAAGAACCAGGGCCTGGCCGGCGCCTTCTTCTGGGAGACCAGCGGTGACACCGCCAACGGCGAGCTGATCAGCGCCATCTCCAACGGCCTCAGGTAAAAGCAACCCTCACGCAAGATCCGGCCCCCGCGTCCCGCCAGACGCGGGGGCCGCCCGCGTCACGCGCAGGGGCCTTAGGGTGGCGGGTATGGACGCGACAAAGGCGATCATGGAGACCGTCGGCAGGGTGCGCCAGCGCCGCTCCGGGCCGCTGGTCCTGGAACTGGATCTGACCGAGGGACTCACCGAGGGCCCGCCCGCCGACCCGCTGGGCGCGCTGCTCACCATGCGCAAACCGCGCCTGGCCGACGTGCTCGCGGGGCTGCGCAGGGCCCGCCGCGACCCCCGGGTCAAGGCGCTCATCGTGCGGATCGGCTCGGCCCCGCTCGGCCTGGGCATGGTCCAGGAGCTGCGCGGCGCCGTGGTGCGCCTGCGTGCCGCGGGCAAGCTCACCGTCGCCTACGCGGAGACCTTCGGCGAGTTCGGCACCGGAACCGTGCCCTACTACCTGGCCAGCGCCTTCGAGCGGGTCTACCTCCAGCCCTCCGGCGACGTCGGGCTGACCGGGGTCGCGCTGGAGCAGCGGTTCGTCAAGGGCGCGCTGGCCAAGCTGAACGTGGAATACCAGATCGGCCAGCGGCACGAGTACAAGACCGCGGCCAACATGTTCACCAAGGACCACATGACCGAGGCGCACCGCGAGTCCTACTCCCGGATCGCCGAGTCGGTCACCGAGCAGATCGTCGCCGGCATCGCCGAGTCCCGCCCGCTGGAACCCGCCCGGGTCCGCGAGCTCATCGACCAGGGCCCCTTCCTCGGCCCGGAGGCGCTGGAAGCCGGCCTGGTGGACGGCCTGAAGTACCGGGACGAGGTGTACGCGGAGGCCGTCCCTGAGGGCTCCCACCTGCTGTACGTCTCCCGCTACGCCAAGACCGCCACCCCCAGGAGGCTCCCGCACCCCGGCGAGGAGGTGGTCGCCCTGGTGCACGGCTCCGGCGCGATCCGGCTCGGCCGCAGCGGGCGTTCCCCGCTGGGCGGCGGCAGCGCGATGGGCTCCGACACCATCGCCGCCGCGCTGCGCGCGGCCCGCAGGGACGACAAGGTGCGCGCGATCGTCTTCCGGGTGGACAGCCCCGGCGGCTCGTACGTGGCCTCCGACACCATCTGGCGGGAGGTGGTCCTGGCCCGCAAGTCCGGCAAGCCGGTCATCGTGTCGATGGGGGACCTGGCGGCCTCCGGCGGCTACTTCGTCTCCATGGCGGCCGACGTGATCGTCGCCCAGCCGGGCACGCTCACCGGCTCCATCGGCGTCTTCGGCGGCAAGCCGGTGCTGGGCGAGCTGCTCAACCGGGTCGGCGTGGTCTCCGAAGCGATCACCGAGGGCGCCAACGCCGGCATGTTCTCCCTCACCCGGGGCTTCTCCGAGGCCCAGTGGGCCAAGGTGAACACCTGGCTGGACCGGGTCTACGACGACTTCGTGGGCAAGGTCGCGCAGGGCCGGCAGATGGATCGCCACCGTGCCCACGAGCTGGCCCGCGGCCGGGTCTGGACCGGCGCGGACGCCCGCGCCAACGGCCTGGTGGACGAGCTCGGCGGCCTGGAGGACGCGCTGGCCATCGCCCGCAAACGGGCCGGCCTGGCGGTGGACGCCCCCGTGCGCCCCTACCCCCGTCTGAACCCGCTGGAGCGGTTGCGCCCGCCCGAGTCGAGCGAGGACCGCGCGGCGGCGATGGCCAGGGTCCGGCTGGAGGCGTGGGGCCCGATCGCGGCGCTCGCCGCCGAACTTGGCCTGCCTGCCTTCGGCCCGCTCATCCTGCCGGGGCAGTGGCGGATCAGTTAGTGCTCGTGGAAGGCCGCGAGCGGGATCGGTAGCCAGCTCGGGCGGTTCCTGGCCTCGTACACGACCTCGTACACGGCCTTGGAGAGTTTGAGGGCGTGCAGCAGGACGGCGTCGGCGCCGTTCACGCTGCCGCCCGCCTCGGTGTAGCCGGTCAGGAAGGCGGCCCGGTTGCGGGCCGCCCACTCCTGCGCCCGTTCGGCCAGCGCGGCCGCGTCCGGGTGGTCGGCCAGCAGGTGGCGCGCGGCGTACTCGATGGAGCGGAGCATGCCCGCCACGTCCCGCAGCGGCGAGTCCAGCGCCCGCCGTTCGGCCAGCGGCTGCCCCGGCTCGCCCTCGAAGTCGAGGACCACCCAGTCCGAGGCGGTCCGCATCACCTGCCCGAGGTGGTAGTCCCCGTGCACCCGCTGCACCGCCACCGGCCGGTCCACGTCGGCCAGCCGGTCGTAGGCGGCGTGCGCCACCCCGGCGTGCTCCTCCAGCGCCGGCACCTCGACGATGGCCCGGTCCAGCCGCCGCCGGAAGCGCTCGGTCATCCGCTTGACCTCGACCGGCTCGATCACCGCGGTCGGGAAGCACCGGGCCAGGTCCCGGTGCACCTGCGCGGTGGCGTTGCCCAGCCGCCGCGCCTCGGCCGCGAAGTCGCCCCCGGCGTCGGCCGCCGAGATCCCGCGCGGCGAGGCGTACAGGTCGCGCACGCTGGTCAGCGCCATCTGCCAGCCCTCGCTGGCGTTGGACAGGAACTCCTGCATGATGGCGAGCGTGGTCGGCTCGCCGTCCAGCGGCGTCTCGACCCACCCGTACGGCCGGGCCACGTGGGTCGACCCGGCCTTGGCCAGCGCGGTGACGATCTCCAGTTCGGGGTTGACCCCGGGGACCAGGGCCCGGAACAGCTTCAGGATGTACTTGTCGCCGTACACGATCGAGGTGTTGGACTGCTCGGCCGTCATCACCAGGCTGCGCGGAGCGGTGTCGATGTCCACCCCGGGCACCCGGTGGAAGGCCAGCGGGTCGATGCCCAGGTCCACGTCCATGCCGGCCAGCAGCCGCCCGGTGAGCTCGGCGTCGTGGGCCGCGTCGTAGGCGTGCCGTTCCCGGCCGCCCCACTCGGTGCGGCCGATGTGCACGTGCCTGAGCCGGTCGGGGAGCTCGTCGCGCAGCCCCAGCAGGAGCTGGTAGCGGGTGGTGGTCTCGCCCTGCCGTACCGCGAGGATGAGCAGGGCGAGGATGGGGTCGTCGGCGGCGAGCTGGGTGCTTGACTCGATCGACACCCCGTCGATCGGGCGCCCCTTACCGGCGAACCAGCGTTGATTGGCGATCCAGCCGGTAAGGAGCTCAGTCAGCACGTTCTATTCCTCCCGTGACACCGGTGGGATGGTGAACCAGTAGAAACCATGCCCTGGAAGCGTCAAAAGATACGGAAGTTCGCCAATTGGGGGGAAGGGAACTCCGCCCATGCACTCCACCGGCATGGCCCCCTCGAACCGCCGCAGGTCCAGCTCGACCGGCTGCGGGAAGCGGGACAGGTTGTTGACGCAGAGTACCCGGTCGTCCCCCAGCTCCCGGACGAACGCCAGCACGCTGGGGTTGGAGGAGTTGAGCTCGGTGAAGTCGCCGAGGCCGAAGACCGGGTGGCGCTTGCGGATGTCGATCATCCGCTTGGTCCAGTGCAGCAGCGAGCCGGAGCTCTTCTGCTGCGCCTCCACGTTGATCGCCTGGTACCCGTAGATCGGGTCCATGATGACCGGCAGGTAGAGCCGCCCGGGGTCGCAGTTGGAGAATCCGGCGTTCCGGTCGGGCGTCCACTGCATCGGGGTACGGACGCCGTCCCGGTCGCCCAGCCAGATGTTGTCCCCCATGCCGATCTCGTCCCCGTAGTAGAGCACGGGGGAGCCGGGCAGGGAGAGCAGCAGCGCGGTGAACAGCTCGATCTGGTTGCGGTCGTTCTCCAGCAGCGGCGCCAGGCGACGGCGGATGCCCACGTTGGCGCGCATCCGGGGGTCCTTGGCGTACTCGGAGTACATGTAGTCGCGCTCTTCGTCGGTGACCATTTCGAGGGTGAGCTCGTCATGGTTGCGGAGGAAGATGCCCCACTGGCAGTTCTCCGGGATCTTGGGGGTCTGCGCCAGGATCTCGGAGATGGGGTAGCGCGACTCCCGCCGTACCGCCATGAAGATGCGCGGCATCAGCGGGAAGTGGAAGGCCATGTGGCACTCGTCGCCGCCGGTGACCGGGTCGCCGAAGTACTCCACCACGTCGGCCGGCCACTGGTTGGCCTCGGCCAGCAGCACCCGGTCCGGGTAGAGGCGGTCCACCTCGGCGCGGACGCGCTTGAGGTAGGCGTGGGTCTCCGGCAGGTTCTCGCAGTTGGTGCCCTCCTGCTCGAACAGGTAGGGGATGGCGTCCATCCGGAAGCCGTCGATGCCCAGGTCCAGCCAGAACCGGAGCACCTCCAGCATGGCCTCCTGCACCGCCGGGTTCTCGTAGTTGAGGTCCGGCTGGTGGCTGAAGAACCGGTGCCAGTAGTACTGGCCGCGCACCGGGTCGTGGGTCCAGTTGGAGGTCTCGGTGTCGACGAAGATGATCCGGGCGTCCTTGTACTTCTCGTCGTCGTCGTTCCAGACGTAGAAGTCGCCGTACGGGCCGTCCGGGTCGCGCCGGCTGGCCTGGAACCACGGGTGCTGGTCGCTGGTGTGGTTCATGACCAGGTCGGCGATGACCCGGATGCCGCGCTTGTGGGCCTCCTCGACCAGCCTCACGAAGTCCCCCAGGTCCCCGAAGTCCGGGAGGATCTTCATGAAGTCGGCGATGTCGTACCCGCCGTCGCGCAGCGGCGACTCGTACAGGGGAAGTAGCCAGAGGCAGTCCACGCCGAGCCACTGGATGTAGTCGAGCTTGTCGATCAGGCCTCGGATGTCGCCCGTGCCGTCCCCGTTGGAGTCGGCGAAGCCGCGGATGAGCACCTCATAGAACACGGCCCGCTTGTACCAGTACTGGTCGCGGGGCTTCTCGTGCGTGAAGGTGTTCGGAATCGGCTGATGCGGCGGTGTAGGACTCACCGTTGTACTCCCCGGTTGTGCAAGGGCTGTCTCACGCGCGGTGCGTTGTCCCGTTACGCAGCGTGAAGACGTGTGCAGGATGGACATGTGGGTCGAGGCGCACGTAGTTAGCCTGCCGCCAGCGGTACGACTCGCCGGAGAGTTCGTCGTCCACGACGAACTCGGCGTGCCAGTCGAGGCCTAGGGCCGGCATGTCCAGCTGGACGGTGCCCTCATGGGTGTTGTGCGGATCCAGGTTGACCACGGCCAGGACGACGTCGCCTATGCCGTGCCGTCGTGTGGCCGTGTCGTAGGCGCCAGGGAGCCGCTTGGAGAAGCAGATCACATCCGGCTGATCAACGTTGTGAAACCGTAGATTACGCAATTCCTGGAGGGAGGGGTGGGCTCTTCTGAACAAATTGAGGTGCGTGATGAAGGGGGCGAGGCTGCGGCCCTCCCGTTCGGCCGCGGCCCAGTCACGCGGGCGGTACTGGTACTTCTCGCTGTCCAGGTACTCTTCGCTCCCCGGTCGGACCGGGACGTTCTCCCCGAGCTCGTACCCCGCGTAGACGCCCCAGCTGGGAGCGGTCAGCGCGGCCAGTACGGCCCGGATCTTGAATGCCGGGATCCCTCCGTGCTGAAGGTACTCATGGAGGATGTCCGGGGTGTTAACGAACAGGTTCGGGCGCAAAAAGTGTGATGTCTCATTCGCCAGCTCAGACAGGTACTGCTCCACCTCGGCACGGGAGTTCTTCCAGGTGAAGTAGGTGTAGGACTGGTGGAAACCCACCTTGGCCAGCGTCTGCATCATCGCCGGGCGGGTGAAGGCCTCCGACAGGAAGAGTACGTCCGGGTCGGTGGTCCTGATGTCGGCCAGCAGCTTCTCCCAGAACTGCACCGGCTTGGTGTGCGGGTTGTCCACCCGGAAGATCCGCACGCCGTGCGCCATCCAGTGCAGCACCACCCGCTTGACCTCGGCGAAGATGCCCGCCGGGTCCCGGTCGAAGTTGAGCGGGTAGATGTCCTGGTACTTCTTGGGCGGGTTCTCGGCGTATGCGATGGAGCCGTCGGCCCGGATGTTGAACCACTCCGGGTGGTCCTTCACCCACGGGTGGTCGGGGGAGCACTGCAAGGCCAGGTCCAGCGCCACCTCCATGCCCAGCTCGCGGGCCTTGGCGACGAACGCGGCGAAGTCCTCGATGGTGCCCAGGTCCGGGTGGATCGCGTCGTGGCCGCCCTCCTCGCCGCCGATCGCCCACGGCGAGCCGGGGTCGCCCGGTTCGGGGGTCAGGGTGTTGTTCCTGCCCTTCCGGAAGGCCATGCCGATGGGGTGGATCGGGGGCAGGTAGACCACGTCGAAGCCCATCTGCGCGACGGCCGGCAGACGCTTCGCCGCGGTCGCGAAATTTCCGGACTTGGCGATGCCCTCTTCGACGATCGCGCCCTCCGAGCGCGGGAAGAACTCATACCACGAGCCGAACAGCGCCCGCCGCCGGTCCACCCGGATCTTCACCGGCGTGGCCTTGGTGACCAGGTCGCGGAGCGGGTGCGCGGCGATCAGCGCGGCCGTCTCCGGCAGCTGGGCCGTCGCGTACCGGGCCCTGGGGTCCACCTCGTCGTCCCTGAGCTTGGCGGCCAGCGCCTGCAGGGCCGCCCGGTGGCCGCAGATCCGCAGCTCACCGGGGGTGGCGGCGGGCGGGCAGTCGGCGGCGCGCACCGCTCGGGCGGCCCGCTCGAAGAGCCGGGCACCCTCCTCGCACATCAGGTCCGGGTCCAGACCACGCGGGATCTTGATCCCGGCGTCGTGCAGCCAGGTGGCGATCGGGTCGCTCCACGCCTCGACCCGGACCGACCACAGCCCTTCCGCGGGCAGTGACACCGTCACGCTCCACCGATCGGTGCCCTGCGCCGGCTCGCGCATGGGCAGCAGCCGCCCGGTCTTGCCCTCGGGGTCGATGAGCACGACCCCCGCGGCGACCGCGTCGTGTCCCTCCCGGAACACGGTGGCGCTGATCTCGAAGGTCTCCCCGGCGACGGCCTTGGCGGGGCGCTTCCCGCAGTCGACGACGGGGTGGATGTCCTGGATTGGGATTCGTCCGATCATCGTTTCTCAACGTAGCGACGGCACACCCGGTGCTCGCCGGAGTTCACGGGGCAGGATCGATCTTGGCTCGGAGTTGGGGCAGCACGGACCGCGACCCGCCGACCGGGCCTTCGGCTCATACAGGAGTTGCCCCAATGCTCCATGTTTACCCGTGGATATGAAAGAGGATCGTATGGGTCAACTCCATTCCCTTTCCGGGAGTTGTCGAACGGGTGCCGGCCGTACACGATCGGCCTCGGAACTGGAGCTCGGCTCACAGTCCATACTCTGGTTCCGTGAGGTTTGAGCAAGTTTGCTTATGGTGAGAGCGCTGTAGAGGCACGCCATGCCGTCCCGGTTCCGCCCCATCCACCCACTCCGATCCCCTAGGGTCTGGCCACGTGAGAGCTATTCGCAGGTTCACCGTCCGTACCGTCCTTCCGGCCGAACTCGCCCCGCTCGGTGAGCTGGTCCAGAATCTCCGCTGGTCGTGGCACCCGGAGACGATGGACCTGTTCGCCGAGGTGGACCCCGACGTGTGGGAGCGCGTCGGGCACGACCCCGTCGCGCTGCTCGGCGCCGTGGCCGCCGACCGCCTCCGCGCCCTCGCCCAGGACCGGCGCTTCCTGCGCCGCCTCGCCGACGCGGCCGACGACCTCCGCGAGTACATCACCGGCCCTCGCTGGTACCAGACCCTTTCCGGCGGTCCCAAAGCCATCGGTTACTTCTCCCCGGAGTACGGCATCGCGGCCGCCCTGCCGCAGTACTCCGGCGGCCTCGGCATCCTGGCCGGCGACCACCTGAAGGCCGCCAGCGACCTCGGCGTGCCCATCCTCGGCGTCGGCCTGCTCTACCGGCACGGCTACTTCACCCAGTCGCTGTCGCCCGAGGGCTGGCAGCAGGAGCACTACCCCTCGCTCGACCCGGGCGGCCTGCCGCTGACCCTGCTCAAGGAGGCCGACGGCACGCCGTCCCGGATCCGGATCGGCCTGCCCGGCGGGCGGGTGCTGCACGCCCAGATCTGGGTGGCCCAGGTCGGGCGCATCCCGCTGCTGCTGCTCGACTCCGACGTGGCCGACAACGACATCGCCGCCCGCGACGTCACCGACCGCCTGTACGGCGGTGGCGGCGACCACCGGCTGATGCAGGAGCTGCTGCTCGGCATCGGCGGGGTGCGGGCGCTGCGCGCGTACTGCCGGATCACCGGCCACCCCGAGCCTGAGGTCTTCCACACCAACGAGGGCCACGCCGGCTTCCTCGGCCTGGAGCGCATCCGCGAGCTCACCGAGGCCCGGCTCTCCTTCGACGAGGCGCTGGAGGCGGTGCGCGCGGGCACGGTCTTCACCACGCACACCCCGGTTCCGGCCGGTATCGACCGGTTCCCGGCCGACATGATCGCCCGGCAGTTCGGCGGCGACAACGCCTGGCCGACCGTGAGCGTGGACCGCATCCTGGAGCTCGGCGCCGAGCCGGACACCCCGGAATCCGGGGAGAAGGCCGTCTTCAACATGGCCGTCATGGGCATGCGCCTGGCCCAGCGGGTCAACGGCGTCTCGCTGCTGCACGGCGAGGTCAGCCGGGAGATGTTCCAGGGCCTCTGGCCGGGCTTCGACCTGTCCGAGGTGCCGATCGGCTCGATCACCAACGGCGTGCACGCGCCCACCTGGGTGGGCCGCGAGGTGATGGAGCTGGCCGGCGGCGAACTGCCCACCATGGTGGACATCACCCAGGGCTGGGAGGCCGTGCGCAAGCTCTCCGACGGCGACATCTGGACGATCAGGGGCCAGCTGCGGGGCCGGCTGGTGGCCGACGCGCGCCGGCGGCTGCGCCGCTCCTGGCGGGACCGGGGGGCCTCCGAGGCCGAGCTGGGCTGGACCGACGAGGCGCTCGACCCGAACGTGCTGACCATCGGGTTCGCCCGGCGGGTGCCCTCCTACAAGCGGCTGACGCTGATGCTCAGCGACCCCGAGCGGCTGCGCGAACTGCTGCTGGACCCGGACAAGCCGGTGCAGATCCTGATCGCGGGCAAGGCGCACCCGGCCGACGAGGGCGGCAAGAAGCTGATCCAGCAGATCGTGAAGTTCGCCGACATGGAGGACGTGCGGCACCGGATCGTCTTCCTGCCCGACTACGACATGGCCCTCGGCCAGCTGCTCGTGCAGGGCTGCGACGTCTGGATGAACAACCCCCTGCGGCCGCTTGAGGCGTGCGGCACCTCCGGCATGAAGGCCGCGCTCAACGGCGGCCTCAACCTGTCCATCCGGGACGGCTGGTGGGACGAGTGGTACGACGGCACCAACGGCTGGGCCATCCCCACCGCCGACGGCGTCACCGACCCCGAGCGCCGCGACGACCTGGAGGCCACCGCCCTCTACGACCTGATCGAGCGTGAGGTGGCCGACCGGTTCTACGACCGGGCGGCCGACGGGCTGCCCCGGCGCTGGCTGGAGATGGTCAAGCACACCCTCAGCTCGCTCGGCCCCAAGGTGCTGGCCGGCCGCATGCTCCGCGACTACGTCGTGGACCTGTACACCCCGGCCGCCGAGTCCGCCCGCACCCTCTCGGCCGAGCACCACCAGGGCGCCAAGGCGTTCGCCGCCTGGAAGATCCGCGTCTCCCAGGCCTGGCCCGGCCTCCGCGTGGAACACGTGGAAACCTCCGGCATCGGCGACACCCCCGAACTCGGCGCCACCATGGAGATCAACGCCACCATCGCCCTGGGCGACCTCGCCCCGTCCGACCTCCAGGTCCAGGCCGGCTACGGCCGAGTCGGCCTCCACGACGAACTCCTCGACCCCACCTACGTCTCCCTGACCCCTCTCACCACCGGTGACGACGGCCGAGCCACCTTCACCGGCACCATCCCCCTGGACCGCACCGGCGCCTTCGGCTACTCCGTCCGAGTCGTCCCCCACCACCCCCTCATGGCCTCCCCAGCCGAACTCGGCCTCATCGCCGTCCCCGAGGAACCAGCAGGCATGACCAACGGCACCCTCCGCTAGCCGTCCTGTTCCGGCCCGCCGCCTTCACCAGCGGCGGGCCGGCCCAGGTGATCTAAGTGATCTTCCTGATCGAGTCCTGGCTGTTCGTGGATTGTGATCGGGAAGCGGATATCGTGGGCATTTATGTGGGCCCTGATGCGTAGGTTGGTTCCTTCCCGGTTGTGGCGGGCCGTGCGGGTGCGGATTGACGCGCGGTACGTGACCAAGGCTGACCATGTGCGGGACATCAGGGATACCTTGTGGGAGGTACAGATGCTCCGCCGGGAGGTTGTGGCCATGCGGCGGGAGTTGGATCGGCTTCGGGATCTCAAGACGGTTTGATGCGCGTTTATCTGTCGGTCGACATGGAAGGTGTGACGGGGCTGACCGACCCGGAGGAGATGCACGCGGGCGGTCGCGGGTACGAGCGCGGCTGCGAGCTGATGACCGCCGACGCCAACGCGGTGATCGACGGGGTGTACGCGGCGGGGGCCGACACGGTGCTGGTCAACGACGCGCACGGGTCGACCAAGAACCTCAGGATCGACCTGCTGGACACCCGGGCCACGCTGATCAGGGGCCCCGGCAAACCCCACCGGATGGGACAGGGACTGACGGGGGAGTTCGCCGCCGCCTGTTTGGTCGGCTATCACGCGCGGGCGGGCGTGCAGCACGGCGTGCTCAACCACACCTGGATGGGCAAGGAGATCCAGAACGTCTACCTCAACGACGAGATCTGTGGGGAGACGCGGCTGGTGGCCGGGTTCGCCGGGTCCATGGGGGTTCCGGTGGCGCTGGTCACCGGGGACGAGGCCGTCTGCGAGGAGGCCGCGCAGCTGCTCGGCGAGGTGGAGACGGTGGCGGTCAAGAAGGGCATCGACCGCTTCGCCGCCGAACTGCTGCCGCCGACCGTGGCCCAGGAACGTATTCGTGGGGGAGCCGCCAGAGCCCTCAACCGACTGGCGGATTTTTCGCCCTATGCGGTGGAGCCTCCGTACCGGCTCGGGGTCGAGTGGAACTCCACGGCCATCGCCGCGGGCTGCGCCCTCATCCCGGGCAACCGCCAGCTCGGCCCGCGCCACACCGAGTTCAGCACCGACGACTACCACGAGGTCATGGCCCTGTTCGGCATCTTCGCCATGATCGCCGGCCATATCTCCTGCGCCAGCACCATCTACGGCTGACGCCCCCCGGGCGTCACTGATCACCTGGACGGTGGTGACATGAACGACGCCAAGCCGGACGCGCCGGAAAATGACGGAAAAGCCACCCCGGTCACCCGCCGGACCCTGCTGGTGAGCCTCGGCGCCCTCGGTGGCGCGGGCGCCATGTACGCCGCGATGGGCGCGCTCGGCCTGGCCCCGGGGGAGCAGCGCACCAACTACACCCCACCCCAGCCCGCGGACTTCGCGCTGAGCGGCAGGTCCGCCGCGAAGGTGGTCATCCTGGGTGCCGGTGTGGCCGGCCTCGCCTGCGCGTACGAGCTGGGCAAAGCCGGATACGACTGCACGGTCCTGGAGGCCGCCGACCGCGTGGGCGGCCGGAACCTGACCATCCGCGGCGGCGACACCCTCACCGAGACCACCGGAGAACGCCAGCAGGCCACCTTCGGCGAGGGCGTCTACTTCAACGCCGGCCCCGCCAGGATCGCCCAGTGGATGGTCACCCTGGACTACTGCCGCGAACTGGGCGTCCCGATCGAGCCGTTCATCAACGGCAACGCCTCGGCGTATATCTACAACACCGGCATGACCGCCCCGGTCCGCTTCGGCGCCGCCCGCGCCGACACCTACGGCTACCTGTCGGAGCTCCTGGCCAAGGCCACCAGCCAGGGCGCGCTGGACGAAGCGGTCCCCGAGGCCGACCGGCAGGTCCTGCTCGACCTGCTCCGCCAGTTCGGCGACCTCGGCGAGAAGCTCACCTACGAGGGCTCGGTGTTACGCAGGGGCGAAGACGCCCCGCCACCGCTCCGTGAGGTGCTCGGCTACAACCTGGGCCCGGCCCTCACCTACGACCTGACCACCGAGCAGGCGATGCCGATGTTCCAGCCGGTCGGCGGCATGGACACGATCGTCACCGCCCTGGCCGACACGATCGGCCGCGACCGGATCACCCTCTCCGCTGCGGTCACCAAGATCACCAACCTCCCCGACGGCGTCGAGATCACCCACCAGAAGGGCGTGACCAGAGCCGCCTACTGCGTCGCCGCCCTCCCACCCCACCTGATGGCGAAGATCCCCGGCAACCTCACACCCGCCACCCTCACCCAGCTTCGCCAGGCGATCCCCTTCTCCGCGGGCAAGATCGGCCTGGAGTACGGCCGCCGCTGGTGGGAGCTGGAAGACCGGATCTACGGCGGCATCACCGAGACCGACCAGGAGATCGCCCGCATCTGGTACCCCTCCCACGGCTTCCACACCCAGCGCGGCCTGCTCCTCGGCTACTACAACTTCGCCGAGCAGGCCGAGTCCCTCGCCCGCCTCAAACACCCCGAGCGCCTGGAGAAGGCCCTCACCCAGGGCGAGCGCATCCACGGCCCGAAGTACCGCAAGGACCTCCTCGCCGGCGTCTCCATGGCCTGGGACAACCGCCCCCACATCGAGGGCGCCTGGGTGATCGGCCCCGGCCAGCCCATGGGCCCGGACGGCCGGGTCTACTTCGCCGGCGACTGGCTCACCCACCTGATCGCCTGGCAGGCTGGAGCTTTCGAATCCGCCCGGCAGACGGTCACCACGCTGCACCAACGGGCGCTCAAGGAGGGATAGCGATGACGGAGCTGGACTGGGTGCCCGCGGCCGACCGGCTGGACCTGCTGGCGGATCCGGTGGCGAAGGCGCTGCCGGACCTGGCGGTGCGGGTCGCCGAGATCGACCCGGACCTGTCCGACACGGCGGCGTTCTGCGAGAAGTACGGCATCGCCCCGGAGGACTCGGCCAACTGCGTGATCGTGGCCGGCAAGCGGGGCGGCGAGACCCGCTACGCGGCCGTGATGGTGCTGGCCACCGACCGCGCCGACGTGAACGGCGTGATCAGGAAGTGGCTGGACGTCCGGAAGGTCTCCTTCGCCCCGCAGCACGAGGCGGTCGCCCTGACCGGCATGGAGTACGGCGGCATCACCCCGATCGGCCTCCCCGAGGGCTGGCCGGTGCTCGTTGATGAAAACGTGACGCGCCGTTCATCCATCGTGATCGGAAGTGGTGTTCGCAGGTCCAAGCTGGCCCTTTCCGGCGCCGACCTGGTCCGCGCGACAGGGGGCGAGACGCTGGTGCTCACATTGTGACCGTAGGGTGGGAAACCGTTGGCCATCTCCCGCCGTTGTGCTTAGCAGGAATGTGGCCAGATGGTTCACTCATGGACGGTGTTTTAGTCGGTATGGTGCTTAAGGCATGAATCAGGACGACCGACTGGGCCCCTACCGGTTGCTGCGGCGGCTCGGTGAGGGCGGCATGGGCGTGGTTCACCTGGCCCTGGACCCACACGGCAGGCAGGTGGCCGTCAAGGTGCTGCGCCCGGAGGTCGCCGGAGACGACACCGCGCGCCGCCGGCTCTCCCGCGAGGTGGAGACCATGCGCCGGGTCCGCAACCGGCACATCGCCGAGGTGGTGGACGCCGACGTCACCGGTCAGCGCCCGTACATCGTGACGCGGTACGTGCCCGGCCGCCCGCTGGACGAGATCGTCAAGCAGGACGGGCCGCTGAGCGTGGACGCGCTGCTCAGGGTGGCGGGCGGGGTGGCCGAGGCGCTCGCCGCGGTGCACGCCGCCGGGGTCATCCACCGCGACCTGAAACCCGGGAACGTCCTGATGCTGGACGGCGATCCGGTGCTGATCGACTTCGGCATCGCGCAGGCCGTCGACGCCACCCGGCTCACCCAGACCGGCATGTTCATCGGCACGCCCGGCTACCTCGCTCCCGAGATCATCGAGGGCAACGAGGCCGGCCCGGAGGTCGACGTGCACGCCTGGGCGGGCACGCTGCTGTACGCGGCGACCGGCCTGCCGCCCTTCGGCAAGGGCACCCTGGAGATGATCTTCTTCAACATCACCTCCGGCAAGGCGAACGTGGACGCCGCGCCGCCGGTGATCCAGCCGGTGCTCCGCGCCGCGCTCCAGCGGGACCCCGCCAGGCGGCCGAGGGCGGCCGACCTCCGCGACCAGGTGGCCCGGCTGCTGCCGCACGCGCACCGGCCGCGGGTGCCCGACGAGGTCACCACCGTGCCGAACGTGGACGAGACGACCGGCAAGCCGATCGCCGTACTCGGCCTGGACGGGCCGCCGCCGGTGCCGAGGCCGCCCTCCAACCAGCAGGTCAACCAGCCGGTGGCGCCGCTGCGCCCGGCCGACCCGCTGAACACGCCGATGGTGCCGCGCGAGCCGTCCCGCGACTTCGTCTCCCTGCTCGGCGAGGCACCCTCGACCGGGCAGGTCGCCCCACCCCCGCCGAACCAGGGCGACCCCTTCCCGACGGTACGGGTGACGGGGGAGGACCTGCGCCGCGCGGGCCTGTCCCAGCCCGAGGTCGTGGTGCCGCCCCCGGACCAGGGGCTGCCCAAGTACGAGCCGCCCACCATCCCCAAGTACGTCGAAGGCGACATCCCCACCCGGATGGCGCCTCCTTCGCTGCCCTCGGGGCCCAACCCGTGGCCGCCCCAGCCGCCGCCCCCGCAGCCCCAGCCCCAGTCGTACCCCCAGCTGAACCCCCAGCTGAACCCACAGCCGGGTCCGGACGGGGACGTTCCGACCCGCCGGGTCCGGCCGGAGGAACTGCGCCACTCGATCCCTCAGCAGCCGTTCTTCGAACAGGCACCGGAGATCTACGAGCAGACCCCGCATGTGAACCAGCCGCATCCGGTGCCGTTCCAGCAGACGGTCCGGGTGCCCCCGCCCGCCCCGCCGTACAACCCGAGCGTGCGGCCGGGGGCGATGCTGCAGCGCTCCCGCGCGTACGGGGTGGCCAGCGCGCTGATGCTGGTGGCCATGACGGCGGCGGCGGCCATCGCGCCGGTGCTGGTGGCGCTGGTGGTGCTGCCCGCGGTGGCGCTCTTCCGGGCCGCCGACCTCGCCCAGTCCGAGCTCAACGCCCGGCGGCCGATCGGCGAAGCCGCGGCGGACGTGTTCCGCGTGCTCGCCTTCCCCGGGCCGCTGGTCAAATCCATCGCCACCACGCTTGGCCTCGTGTTGTATGGGTTGATACTGGGTGTGCCGGTTACCCTGCTACTGGCGGTTCTGGTGACATCCATGGACGCGAACGCCGCGCTGGCCTGGGGCGTCGCCGTGGCGCTCTGGGCGATCTGCGCGGGGCCCGCCGTGGAGGGTCCCACCCGCCAGGTGCGCCGCACGCTGGCCTCGCTCTTCCCGACCCGGGGGGCGGCCATCGGGGTGGCCTGGGGGATCGGGGTGCTGGCGCTGCTGCTGGCGGGGATCGCCTTGCTGTCGATCCGGGGGGACAACACCGTCGGCCTGTTCTGGGGAGTCGATATCGGGGAAGTGATCAGTCGCTTGGACGACCTACGTTCAAAGGGACCAGGGGGGTCGTAGATGGCCGCTACTGAGGCTCCGGAGCGGATCGGGCCGTACCGCCTGCTCCGCCGGCTCGGTGAGGGCGGCATGGGTGTGGTGCACCTGGGCCTCGACGGGGGCGACCGCGAGGTCGCGGTCAAGGTGCTGCATCCGCACGTCGCCTCCGATCTGAAGGCCAGGGACCGGCTCACCCGCGAGGTGGAGACCATGCGCCGGGTGCGCAGCCCCCGGGTGGCCGAGGTGCTCGACGCGGACCTGGTGGGGGCCACGCCGTACATCGTGACCCGGTTCGCGCCCGGCCGCACGCTGGAACAGCAGGTGCTGGAGGACGGCCCGCTCGGCGGGCGGGACCTGGTCCGGCTGGCCCGCGGGCTCTGCGAGGCGCTGGTCGCCATCCACGCCGCCGACGTCATCCACCGCGACCTCAAGCCGGCCAACGTGATGCTGGTGGAGGACACCCCGGGCGCGTTCCAGCCGCTGGTCATCGACTTCGGCATCGCGCACCTGGTGAACGCCACCCGGCTGACCCAGACCGGCATGTTCGTCGGCACGCCCGGCTACCTGGCCCCCGAGATCATCCGGGACACCGAGATCACCCAGGCGGCGGACGTGCACGCGCTGGCCGCGACGGTGTTCTTCGCCGCCACCGGACAGCCCCCGTTCGGCACGGGGACCTTCGAGGTGGTCTGCTACAACATCCTGGAGGGCAAGGCCAAGGTCGAGCTGGCCCCGGCCTGGCTGCGCGGCTGGCTGCGGCTGGCGCTGGCCACCGACGTGGGCGCCCGGCCGACCGCCGCCGCCCTGCACCGGCTGGCCCGGGGGCTCGACCCGTCGGTCACCGTGTTCAAGGAGTCCCCGGTCACCCACGTGCTGACCGCCGACGACGGGACCCGGGTGCTGGAGGACGGCACCCGCGTGCTGACCGACGGCACGCGCGTCCTGGTGGACGGCACGCAGATCTACACCGACGGCACGAAACAGCTCAACGACGGCACGCGGGTGCTGGCCGACGGGACCAAGATCCTCAGCGACGGCACGCGGGTGGACGGCACCCGGGTGCTGGACGAGGCCCCCAGGAACTCCCCAGGGAACGCCCCCGGGAATGCCAGGGGCGGGGACACGTTCTCCGACCTGCTGCCGCCGGTCAACTACGCCAAGCCCACCAGGGAACCCCGGCAGGCCAAGCCGCGCAAGACCCCACCCCCGCCGCCTCCTCCGCAGATGGCGCCGCCGCCGTACCAGCCCGCCTATCCGCCGCCGTTCCCGGACCAGCGGGTGGCCGGGTACCCGGCGCCGGCGAACGCCCAGCCGAGCGCGCCGCCCCGCCACCAGCCGCCGCCGCCCCCGCAGCCCGGGCCGTACCAGCCGTCGCCGCAGCCGGGCGAGCGGTACCGGGCGCGCCATCCGGTGCTGGCCCTGCTGCTGCTCACCGTGCTGGTCGCGGCGGCCTGCCTGGTCCCGGTGATCGTCAGCCTGACGGCGATCGCGCTGGTGCTCTGCCTGCGGGTCGGCAACTACCTGTTCGGCGACCTGGCGGACCGGCGGCAGGTGCGCGGCGCCAGCGGCGCCGACCCCGTGCTGGCCGTGCTCGGCACCCCGTGGGCGCTGATCAAGGCGGTCTTCGCGACCCTGTTCCAGGTGCCGCTCGCGGTCATGTTCGGCATGTGCGTCTGGGGCGGGCTGGTCTACGGCGCGGGCCTCACCACCGACGCCGCCGCCGGGTACGCGGCCGGGGCGTTCGTGGCCGGGCTCTTCGTGCTCCCCGGCGGGGGCGGCCCGCGCAAGGCGGTGGCCCTGACGCTGAGCAACCTGGTGCGCAGCCCCGGGGCGGGCATGGTGCTGGGCATCGTGGCCGGCACGATCGCCTTCTTCCTGGTGATGACCGCGGCCTCGGCGGACCCGACCTGGGCGCCGTGGCGCCCGCCGTCGGTGGCCATCGACGCGATCGTCAGCGATCTGCGGCAGCGTGGCGAGGACACCGTGGTGAACCTCCTCGGCGGTCTGGTCGAGGATCTGATGAACCGGCTGGGGCTCGGCTTCCTGACCTTCTGGAACTGAGCAGGCCCGCCGGGGGCGGGAAGGGAGGGCACGTGAGCGCGGAGTACCTCGGCCCCTACCGGCTGCTCTCCCCACTCGGCTCGGGCGGTTTCGGCGAGGTGCACCTGGCGCTGGACGGTGAGGGCAGGACCGTCGCGGTCAAGGTGCTGCACCCGCACGTGGCCGGCGACGCCTCCGCGCTGGCCCGGCTGGCCCGCGAGGTGGAGACCATGCGCCGGGTGCGCGGGCCGCACGTGGCCGAGGTGCTGGACGCCGCCCTGAACGCCGACCGGCCGTACCTGGTGACCAGGTACGTGCAGGGCCGCGCGCTCTCCGCGGTGGTCGCCGAGGGCCCGCTCCGCGGCGACGACCTGGTACGGCTGGCGCGCGGCCTGGCCGAGGCGCTGGTCGCGGTGCACCGGGCCGGCGTGGTGCACCGGGACCTGAAACCGGGCAACGTGATCCTCGCCGACGGCGAACCCCACGTGATCGACTTCGGCGTGGCGTACGCGCTGGACTCGGCCGCGGTGACCGCCTCCGGCGCGGTGGTGGGCACCCCGGGCTACCTGGCGCCGGAGGTCCTGGAGGGCCGGGAGGCCGGTTCCGCCGCGGACGTGTTCGCCTGGGCGGCCACGGTGGCCTTCGCGGCGACCGGGCGGCACCCGTACGGGACGGGGCCGATGCCGGCGGTGGCCTACCGGGTGGTGCACGGGGAGCCGGACCTGGACGGGGTGCCGGACTGGCTGGCGCCGCTGCTGCGGCAGTGCATGAAGGCCGAACCCGCCGCCCGGCCGTCGGCCGCCGAGTTGGTCACCCGGCTGGGTTCCCGGGTCCCGGAGCGGGCCACGGTGGTGGTGCCGGAGGGCGGCCCGCGGGAGGAGCTCACCCAGGAGTGGCGCCCCGGGATGACGCCGGAGCGGCGCGCCCCCGCCGAGGATCCGCTGGCGCGCCGCCGCGAGGTGGTCCGGCGGCGCTGGGTGGTCGGATCGGGTCTGGTGGTCGGGCTGCTGGCGGCGACCGGGCGGGAGTACGTGCCGGAGGCCTCGCTGCTGCTGCTCGTCGCGTACGGGGTGGTGGTGCTGGCGGACGCCGGGTTCGGAGTGGCGGCCAAGGCCACGGGCCGGGTTGTGGTGGACTTCGCGTCGATCGCCGGGGCGGTGGCGCTCTGGGCGGTGCTCAGCACGGTTTTCAGCACGTTCACGTTGTTGCTGGCAGTGGGCACACTGCTGTTCCTGCTCGGCCTGGTGGCCGTGGCCGGGTGAAGGCTCCGAAATATCATTCGGTATCGTGCGGAGGGCAGACCCACGAGGGTTTGCGCATCAGGGTTTGTGCATAAGCTACTCGTGGGTAACATTCGGTCGGGGTGCACTGCCGGCGCCGTCCGGCGGTCAAGCATCTCGAGGCATCGCGGCGAGCAGCCGTGCGGAATACGGGAGGTCGGCCAGCGGCCATGAACATCGTCGTCTGCGTCAAGCAGGTCCCCGACACGGCGACCGAGCGGAAGCTCAGGTCCGATGACAAGACGCTCGACCGCGACGCCGCGGATGGCGTCATCAACGAGCTCTGCGAGTACGCAGTGGAGGAGGCGCTACGCCTCAAGGAAGCCAACGGCGGTGAGGTGACGGTCCTCACCATGGGGCCGGACAAGGCCACCGACACCATCCGCAAGGCGCTGGCCATGGGCGCCGACAAGGCCGTGCACCTGGTCGACCCGGCCCTGCACGGCTCGGACGCTCTGTCCACCTCCTACGCGCTGGCCCAGACGCTGAAGAAGATCGGTTTCGACTTGGTCATCCTCGGCTCTGAGTCCACCGACGCCCGGACCGGCATGCTCGCCGCGATGCTGGCCGAGCGGCTCGGCGTGCCCCAGCTCACGCTGGCGAACAAGGTCGAGGTGGGCAAGGGCGAGATCACCGTGCAGCGGGTCACCGACTACGGCTTCGACAAGGTGGCGGCCACCCTGCCGGCCGTGATCTCCGTGGTCGAGAAGATCAACGAGCCGCGTTACCCGTCCTTCAAGGGCATCATGGCGGCCAAGAAGAAGCCGGTCCAGACGTTCGGCATCGCCGACGCGGAGATCGACGCGGCCCTGGTCGGCCTGGCCGGGGCGTGGAGCGAGGTGGCCGACTTCGCGGCCGCCCCGCCGCGCGCGGCCGGCGCCGTGGTGAAGGACGAGGGCGACGGCGGGGTCAAGGCCGCCGACTTCCTCACGTCGAAGAAATTCATCTGAGGAGGGTGACATGGCGGAGATCCTGGTGCTCGTCGAGCAGATCGACGGGGACGTCAAGAAGGTCACCCTGGAGCTGCTGACGCTGGCCCGCACGCTGGGCGAGCCGTCGGCGGTCTGGGCCGGGCCCGGCTACTCGGACACGGCCAAGGCCCGCCTGGCCGAGTTCGGCGCGGCCAAGGTGTACGTGGCCGACAGCGCCGACATCGCCGACTACGTGGTGGCCCCCAAGGCCGAGCTGCTGGCCTCGCTGGTGGCCGCCAAGTCCCCGGCGGCGGTGCTGCTCGCGGCCACCGCCGAGGGCAAGGAGGTGGCCGGGCGGCTGGCCGTCAAGACCGACTCGGGCGTGATCACCGACGCGGTCGGGGTGGGCGAGGGCTTCGTCGCCGACCAGTCCATCTTCGGCGGCGGCATCAACGTGCACAGCCGGGTGACCAAGGGCACCCCGATCATCGCGGTCCGCCCCAACTCCACCGCCCCCGTGGCGGAGGCCGGCGCGGCCGTCGAGGAGAAGGTGGAGGTCGCCCTCTCGGACGCGGCGCGCGGGGCCCGGGTGGTGGAGCGGGTCAAGCAGGAGAAGGGCGCCCGCCCCGAGCTGACCGAGGCCGCCATCGTGGTCTCCGGCGGCCGCGGCGTCGGCTCCGGCGAGAACTTCGCGATCATCGAGAAGCTGGCCGACTCGCTCGGCGCGGCGGTCGGCGCCTCCCGGGCGGCCACCGACGCCGGGTGGTACCCGCACGCCTTCCAGGTCGGGCAGACCGGCAAGACGGTCTCGCCGCAGCTCTACATCGCGGCCGGGATCTCCGGCGCGATCCAGCACCGGGCGGGCATGCAGACCTCGAAGACCATCGTGGTCATCAACAAGGACCCCGAGGCCCCGATCTTCGAGATCGCCGACTTCGGCGTGGTGGGGGACCTGCACCAGGTCGTGCCCCAGCTGACCGAAGAGATCGCCAAGCGCAAGTAGTTCTCCCCGGGTTTTCCCGATGGCGCCGCTCGCCTGTTCCGTGACAGGCGAGCGGCGCCCCCTTGTTGTTACGCGGCGACGAGCACCCTTTCCTCGGTCTCCGGCCGAATTTCTTTGGAACGTGCTGTCTTCGGCAGGAATCGCGCGGCCACGGCGATCAGAATGCCGAGCACCACGGCGGTGACCAGCGCGATCCGGAGCGAGGTCGCCCCCGACAGCAGGCCGATCAGCACCGGGCCGAGCAGCAGACCCGCGTAGCCCATCGCGCCGGCCTGGGCGATCGCCGGTCCGGGGGTGGCGGTGGCCGTGCCGGCCAGGGAGAGCGCCAGCGGGGAGATCATCGCCACCGACAGGCCCACCAGCGACATCCCCGCCACGGCGGCCACCGGGGAGGGCACCAGGATCACCATCCCGTACGTGCCCGCGGTCGCCAGACCCGAGACCACGATCAGGCCGGTGGCCCCGAAACGGGTGCGCAGGCGGTCGCCGGAGAGGCGGCCGAGCAGCATGCCCGCCTCGAACACCGGGTAGCCGAGGGCGGCCAGCGCCTCCGGGGCCCGCAGCACGTCCCGCAGGTAGAGCCCGTTCCAGTCGGCCACTATGCCCTCCACCATGAACGCGCCGAAGGTGATCGCGCCCAGCAGGTAGACCACGGGCGGCAGCCGGCGCGCGCTCGCCGACTCCGCCGCCCGGACGTGATCGCGCAGGTACCAGCGGCCGAGCAGCGGCGTGACCGGCAGCGCCGGCACCGCCACCAGCGTCACGTGCGCGGCCAGCGGCAGGTCCGCCGCGATGGCGGCCGTGCCCAGCAGCCCCGCCGTGATCGCCCCGACGCACCACCCGGCGTGCATGCCGCCCAGCAGGGGCTGCCCGGCCCGGCGCTCCACCGCCGAGCCCTGGGCGTTCATCGCCACGTCCATCGCCCCGAAGGCGAGCCCGTTGGCGGCGGCCACCGCCACCAGCGCCGGCACCGACCCGACGTACCCCACCAGCAGCAGGCTCCCCGCGCACAGCGGGCCCGCGACCCGCAGCACAGCCCCGCTGCCGGTCCTGGCCAGTACTCCCCGCAGGGCCTGCATGCTGACCAGGGCCCCAAGCCCCCACGCCAGCAGCACCATCCCCACCTCGCCCTCGGCCATCCCCAGCCGATCGGCTAACGCGGGAATCCGTACGGTGAAAGTTCCGCACAACACCCCAGCAATAACAAACGTGAGGAATGCCCCCAAACGAGCAGTCCTCAGCGCGCGCGACATCACAAACTCCTTTTCCGATGTTTCTCTAAGGTTTTCCGGATGGTCAGTGGGTTTTTCCTGCCAGCGAGTTGGGCAGACATGTTCCGGTCGCCCGTACGGCCCGGGCCGTACAGGGCGACCACCAGAAGATGAGAAAGAGATTCAGGGAACGAGGGCGAGCAGACGCTCGCGAAGGTCCTCGTAGTTCCCTTGATCGTCCCTCGGGTCGAAAACGGCCGGACACTGCGTCGCCGTTTCCCAGAGGCCCTCACAGGCGAGGCGGACAATCCGCGACATCACCGGGTCCGGTTCCTCGGCCAGGCCATGGGTGTGCCAGCGGGCCATCGCGTCGCGGAGCGGGGTCAGGAGAGCGGGGTCCCCGGCGGCGCCGGTGACGACGGCCCAGCGGCGCAGGCGGCCGGTCCGCACGGCCACGAAGGTGGCCTTGATGTAGGCGCGGGTGTAGCAGGAGTCCTGCTGCGCGGCGATGAGGGCGTCGAAGTCCGCGATCAGACGCTCGATCATGCCGTTGACCAGCGCGTCCTTGGTGCCGAAGTGGTAGAGCAGGCCGCCTTTGCTGACACCGGCGCGGTCGGCCACCGCGGCGAGGGTGAGCGCGCGTTCGCCTTGGTCGGCAAGGAGCGCCTCGGCGGCGTCCAGCAGCTCATCCCTCCTCATGCCGTCTACTGTACCGTCTGGACGGTTCACTAACCACACCGAGGGGTGGTGACCTCCACCACTGGGGCTAGGCTTGGTTGGTTGTGTGTGGAACGGAGGGGCCGTGGGGACCGCCTATCTCGATCATGCTGCGACCACGCCGATGCTCCCCGAGGCGATCGACGCGATGGTCGCCGAGCTGAGCCGGGTCGGCAACGCCTCGTCGCTGCACGCGGCGGGCCGGCGCACCCGGCGGGTGGTGGAGGAGTCGCGGGAGACCATCGCCTGCGCCCTCGGTGCCCGCCCGAGCGAGGTCGTCTTCACCTCCGGCGGCACCGAGGCCGACAACCTCGCCGTCAAGGGCCTGTTCTGGGCCCGCCGCCGCCCCCGCATCCTGATCAGCGCCGTCGAGCACCACGCCGCGCTGGACCCGGCGTACTGGCTGGCCGACAACCAGGGCGCGGTCGTCGAGAAGCTACCCGTGGACGCCGGCGGCCGGGTGCTCCCGGAGACCCTGCGCGCCGCCATCGCCGCCGGCCCCGATGACGTGGCGCTGGTCAGCGTGATGTGGGCCAACAACGAGGTGGGCACCGTGCAGCCGGTGGCCGAGCTGGTCGCGATCGCGCACGAGCACGGCATTCCCTTCCACACCGACGCGGTTCAGGCGGTCGCCCAGCTCCCGATCAACTTCGCCGATTCCGGGGTGGACGCGATGACCGTCTCCGGCCACAAGGTGGGCGGCCCGATGGGCGTCGGCGCGCTGCTGCTCGCCCGGGGCATCGACCCCGTCCCCGTGCTGCACGGCGGCGGCCAGGAGCGGGACGTGCGGTCGGGCACCCTGGACGCCCCTGCCATCGCCGGATTCGCCACTGCCGTCCAGACCGCCGTCGACCGCCGCCCCGAGCACGCCGCCCGCCTGGCCGCCCTCCGCGACACCCTCGTCGACCGGGTACGGCAGGCCGTCCCCGACGTGATCCTCAACGGCGACCCGGAGGACCGTCTCCCCGGCAACGCCCACTTCTCCTTCCCCGGCTGCGAGGGCGACGCCCTGCTCATGCTCCTGGACGCCAAGGGGGTTGAGTGCTCCACCGGCTCCGCCTGCTCGGCCGGGGTGGCCCAGCCCTCGCACGTGCTCCTGGCCATGGGGCAGAACCCCGTCCAGGCCCGCGGTTCACTCCGTTTCACCCTCGGCCACACTTCTACCGAGGCCGACGTCGACCGCCTGACCGACGTGATCGCCGTGGTGGTGGAGCGGGCCCGCCGCGCCGGAATCTCCTAGGTTCTCCTAGGCCAGGAAGTGGGCGACCGTTGACCAGGACGGGTCGCTGGTCACGCCTATCCGGAGGCGGCCCTCAGGCCAGGACAGGGTCTTCAGCGCGGTCGTGGTGGTGCCGGTCGGATCGGCATAGATGTGGAACGTCCGGACGCCGTCCACGGTCATGTGGGCGGCCAGTACGGCGGGCTGGTCGGCGAGGGTGGCGGCCAGCTGCTCTCCGAACGTCTCCAGCGCGGTCTCGGAGGCGCCGGTGGGCATACCGTCGCCGTCCTTGGCCCGGTACTGCACGGTGATGGCGATGTGCTGGTCGTACAGCGGGTAGTCGACCGGGCGGAGTGGGTACCTGGCGGTGGCCGTCAGGCGTTTGCCCGTGGGGGCCTGACCCTCCAGCAGGGCCCAGCGTTCGCCCTGGAAACCCGAGGCGACGTCGGCCACCACGCCAGGCAGGTGGATGGCGGCGATCGCGTCCAGCGGCTCGAACTCGGCGGCCTCGATGTCGCCGAGCCAGCGGGCGACCTCGTCCTCGCCGAGCAGCCAGTCGAGCGCGAGCAGCGTGGTCTCCATCCGCGCCTCGTCATCGATGTCCTGAAATATCGGGTGATAGGCGGTGACGTTTACCCGGGGGGTGCCGGGTGGGACCCGTACTCCGAGGACGAAGCCCTCCATGGTGAACTGGTGGCCGTTGAGCTGCAGGGTCAGCTCGTACGGATCCGGCCGGGCCTGCCGGGAGGGGTGGAACTCCCACTCCTCGTCGGCGGCGGGCGCCGCCAGCGCCCACCGGTGCACGAAGGACCGCAGCTCCGGATTCCCGGCCGCGCTCACCACCAGCGCGTGCCGCGCCTCCCGCCCGGGCGCGACCTCCCAGACCAGCGAGTCGTCCATGGCCGCCACCGCCGGCCCGACCAGCTCCGCCAGCGCCTCGGCGTCCCCCGCGTCCAGTTGGGCACGCGTGTCGTCCCACCAGCCCCAGAAATCGGCGATCAGCGCCCCGGAGTCCACCGGTTCACTCTTCCGCCCGAACAATCGCATGGCCAGTCATCCTTCCAGGCAACCTGCACGCCCGCCAACGCGCCCCTGGAGCGAAAAACCCCGACGAGGCGGCTCCGGCTGGACGGTAATCTCGAATACGTTATGGGAAATCGTGTCGCGCCCATGCGGGTGCTCGCCGCCATGTCGGGCGGGGTCGACTCGGCCGTCGCCGCGGCCCGGATCGCCGAGGCCGGTCATGAGGTGACCGGCGTGCACCTGGCGCTCTCGGCCAACCCCCAGTCGTACCGCACGGGCGCCAGGGGCTGCTGCACCATCGAGGACTCCCGGGACGCCCGCCGGGCCGCCGACGTGATCGGCATCCCGTTCTACATCTGGGACATGGCCGAGCGCTTCCACCGGGACGTGGTGGAGGACTTCGTCAGCGAGTACGCGGCGGGCCGCACGCCCAACCCCTGCCTGCGCTGCAACGAGAAGATCAAGTTCGCGGCGGTGCTGGACCGGGCGCTGGCCCTCGGCTTCGACGCCGTGGCCACCGGCCACCACGCCCGGATCACCGACGGCGTGCTCTACCGCTCCCCGGACCAGGGCAAGGACCAGTCGTACGTGCTGGGCGTGCTCACCCGGGAGCAGCTCAGCCACGCGATCTTCCCGCTCGGCGACTCCACCAAGGCCGAGGTCCGCGCGGAGGCCGCCCGGCGCGGTCTGACCGTGGCCGACAAGCCGGACAGCCACGACATCTGCTTCATCGCCGACGGCGACACCCGGGCTTTCCTCGCCGACCGGCTCGGCGGCAGCGAAGGCCCCATCGTGGACGCGCTCACCGGCCAGGTGGTCGGCACCCACCCCGGGGCGTACGGGTACACCATCGGCCAGCGCAAGGGCCTCAACCTGACCCGTCCGGCCTCCGACGGCCGTCCCCGTTACGTGCTGTCCATCGAGCCGGTCTCCAACACGGTCACCGTGGGTCCCCGTACCTCCCTGCAGGTCACTGAGATCACCGCCACCCGACCGATCTGGAACGGCCCGGTGGCCCCGCCCGAGGCCTCCCTCACCTGCGAGGTGCAGCTGCGCGCCCACGGCGAGGTCTACCCCTGCCAGGCCCGGCTCGCCGGCCCCGACCTGCTCATCCAGCTGGGCGCGCCGGCCGTCGGGGTGGCTCCCGGCCAGGCGGCCGTGCTCTACCGGGACGACATGGTCATCGGCTCGGCCACCATCGCCGCCGCGCGCTAGACCGCTACGGACTCGCCTGGCGGGATACGCCGCATGTCGGCCTTCTGCTTGTCCGCCTCCATGCCCAGCCAGTTGTCGATGAGCCGCTGGCCGATCTCGTTGACCAGCCCGTCGTGCGTGGAGTAGGCCCGCGCCGGGCGCACCTGGCGGAGGTACTCCACCATCTCGTACGTCTTCAGCCACGGCGCGATGGTCGGCACCAGCAGGGTGGGCACCTCCACCCCGGGCGGGGTCAGCGCGTCGCCGGGATAGAAGACCTCGTCCTCGATGAAGTAGCCGACATTCTGGATGATCTGCAGATCCGGATGAATCGGCGCGTGCCACTCACCGATCACCCGCACCGCGAAGCCACTCGCCAGGAAGGTGTCCCCTTGCCGGACGATGTGCACCTTGGGCGGAATGTCACCGAGCAGGTCGGCCACCGCCTGACAGGTGAAGATCTCCAGGTCGGGCCTGGCGGCCTGGAGCAGCTCCGGGTCGGTGTGGTCGAAGTGCTCATGCGTGATCAACACCGCGTCGGCGCCGTCCAGCAGCCCCGTCCCGCTGAACGAGCCGGGGTCGATGACGATGGTGGAACCGTCCTTTTCCAGCCGCCAGCAGGCATGGCCGAGTTTGGTGAGCCTCATGACTCACTACGCTAGACCCGTGCGTGACTACCCCTGGGAACTGGCCTCCGCTACCGGTGTCGGGTCGCACCCGGGCGAGGACGCGCTCCTCGCGATGAAGACCGTGTTCGACGAGCTGAGCCTGCCGTACCTGCCGGAGTTGCCCGCCCGCGGGGTGGGCGCGGACATGATCGGGCGGACCGCGGCGCTGCTGGTGGAGCTGCCGGTCGAGGTGCAGCCCACCGGATGGCGGTTCAGCGACCGGCCGGGGCGCGACTTCAAGCGCGCCAGGGACCATCTGATCCGCGACCTGGACATGCTGGAGGAGGTCTCGCAGGGGTACACCGGGCCGCTGAAGGTCCAGATCTGCGGGCCGTGGACGCTGGCGGGCGCGATCGAGCTCCGGTACGGCGACAAGGTTCTCGCCGATCCGGGCGCGGTCCGTGATCTGGTCGACTCGCTCGCGGAAGGGCTCGCCGTGCACCTCGCCGACGTGCGCAAACGGGTGCCGGGGGCGGAGCTCGTGGTACAGGTGGACGAACCTGGGCTGCCGGGCGTGCTGGCCGGGACCGTGCCCACCGCCTCCGGTTTCGGCCGGTTGGCCGCCGTCGAGGCCGTCGTCGCCGCCGACCGGCTCGGCCGGGTGCTGGCCGCCGCCGACTTCCCGATCGTGCACTGCTGCGCCCCCCGCGTGCCCTTCCAGGTGCTCGGTACGGCTGGCGCACGCGGCATCTCCCTGGACGCCAAGCTGCTGCGCCGCGAGGACGAGGACCGCCTCGGCGAGGCCATCGAGGCCGGGACCGCCTTCTTCTTCGGCGTGGTGCCCGGTGTGGACACCCGGCTGCCCGCGCTCGACGTGGTCGCCAGGCCCGCCAAGGAGCTCTGGCGGCGGCTCGGCTTCCGCCCGGACAGCCTCGCCCGGCAGGTCGTGCTCACCCCCGCCTGCGGCCTCGCGGGGGCCTCGCCCGCGTACGCCAAGGCGGCGCTGATCCGGTGCCGGGAGGCGGCCCGGGTGCTCCGGGAGGACCCCGAGAGCGAGTAGCCGGGCGACAAGTCGTCTGCAAGCGGGAGCGCGTATCTCTTTGGCTGGAGCCTGAAGGAGAGACACATGCGTTCAATCGTCATCGCCGGGTTCGCGGCGGCCGTCTTCGCGGGGGTTCTCGCCTCGCCGGCCTCGGCCACGACGGCGGACACCTGGCACTGGGGGCCGGTGGCGTCCACGGACGGCAAGGCCAAGATCAACAGCGGAAAGATCGTCACCCGTTCCGGAGGCGGGCTGCGGGTGACCGGTCGGCTGTACGACAACTCGTCGGTGGGGCCCTGCTCGTGGGTACGCTTCCGGTACCTCAAGGCGGACGGGAAGACCGTGGTCAAGAGCTACAAGAACTGCGCCGCCGGCTATCGGAAGATCGTCCTCGACACCCCGCTGGTGTTGTCGATCGAGGCGAAGGTCTGCCGGGGGAACTCGGTGAAGATCACCGGCAAGTGTTCGCAGTACGAGGGAGTCTGGGCGCAGGGCGGCTGAGCCAGGGGGAGCCGCGTCTCCCCGGGGCGCGGCTCCTGGTTCAAGGTCCAGTAAGGGATGGGCCAGGTTGTCGGTGGGCGGCGCTAGCGTTCTCCTTGGATGTGACGCGAGGGGAGAACGCCATGGCCGACCTTTCCGGTGGGATCGATCAGGTTGCCGATGGGCTTTCCGATCGGCGCAAGCGGCATGCCGAGCTGTCCGAGTTGGTGGAGCAGGCCAACTGGCGTTACTACGTGCTCGACTCGCCCACCGTGAGCGACGCGCAGTACGACACCTGGATGCGTGAGCTGCGCGAGCTTGAGGACGAGACCCCCGAGTTGCGCACGCCCGACTCGCCCACCCAGAAGGTCGGCGGCGCGATCTCCACCGACTTCGCGGCCGTCGAGCACCTCCAGCGCATGGAGAGCCTGGACAACGCCTTCGACGCCGAGGATCTGGCCGGTTGGCAGGCCAGGACCGAACGGCTGGCCGAAGCCGATCCCGCGCCCTACCTGTGCGAGCTGAAGATCGACGGGCTGGCCATCGCGATCGTCTACGAGAAGGGCCGGCTGGTCCGCGCGGCCACCCGGGGGGACGGGCGCACGGGGGAGGACGTGACACCGAACGTCCGGACCGTGCGGAACGTGCCCGAGCGGCTGACCGGGGACGATGTGCCCGACCTCATCGAAGTCCGGGGTGAGGTGTTCCTGCCCGTGGAGGGCTTCCACCGGCTGAACGAGCAGATCATGGACGCCGGGCGGCAGCCGTTCGCCAACCCCCGCAACGCCGCCGCCGGGTCGCTGCGGCAGAAGGACCCGCGCATCACCGCGCAGCGGCCACTCCAGATGATCGTTCACGGGGTCGGCAAGTGGGAGGGCGCCACCCCGCCGCGCACGCAGTCGGAGACGTACGAGCGGTTGCGGTCCTTCGGGCTGCCGGTGAGCGACCTCTACCGGGTGGTCGGGAACCTGGCCGAGATCCAGGAGTTCATCGGCTACTACGCCGAACACCGGCACGACCCGGCGTACGAGATCGACGGCGTGGTGGTGAAGATCGACCGGATCGAGGTGCAGCGGCAGCTCGGGTCCACCAGCAAGGCGCCCCGGTGGGCGATCGCGTACAAGTACCCGCCGGAGGAGGTCACCACCGAGCTCCGCGACATCCAGGTCGGCATCGGCAGGACCGGGCGGGTGACGCCCTTCGGCGTGATGAAGCCGGTCGTCGTGGCGGGCTCCACGGTCGAGCGGGCCACCCTGCACAACGCCTCCGAGGTGGTCAGGAAAGGCGTGCTCATCGGGGACACCGTCGTGCTCCGCAAGGCCGGCGACGTCATCCCCGAGATCGTCGGCCCGGTGGCCGACCTGCGGGACGGCACCGAGCGGGCGTTCGTCATGCCCACCCACTGCCCCGAGTGCGGCACCGAGCTCGCCTACGAGCGCGAGGGGGACGCCGATCTGCGCTGCCCGAACACCCGCGCCTGCCCCGCCCAGCTCCGCGAGCGCATCTTCTTCGCCGCCGGCCGGAACGCCTTCGACATCGAAGGTCTCGGCTATGTCGCCGCGACCGCGCTGACCCAGCCGCTCCCGCCCCAGGAACCCCCCGTCCGGACCGAGGCCGACCTGTTCGACCTCACCATGGACCGCCTGCTGCCCATCCGTTCCATCGTCCGCGACCAGGACACCGGCCTGCCCAAGACCGATCCCGAGACCGGGGAGCCGAAGCAGGTCTCCTTCTTCGCCACGATCTCCGGCGTGCCCAGCAAGAACGCCGAGAAGATGCTCGAACAGCTGGAGAAGGCCAAGAGCCAGCCTCTCTGGCGGGTGCTCGTGGCCCTGTCCATCCGGCACATCGGCCCGCCGACCGCCCGCGCCCTCGCCGCGGAGTTCCCCTCCCTCGACGCCATCGCCGCCGCCTCGGAGGAGGAACTCGCCGCCGTCGAAGGCATCGGCTCCCGGGTGGCCGCCACCATCGTCGAATGGTTCTCCGTCGACTGGCACCGCGAAATCATCGACCGCTGGCGCGCCGCGGGCGTCCGCATGGCCGACGAGCCCCCCACCGACCAGCTCCCCCAAACCCTCACCGGCCTCACCTTCGTCGTCACCGGCACCCTCACCGCCTTCACCCGCGACGAAGCCTCCGCCGCCATCACCTCCCGAGGCGGCAAGGTAGCCAGCTCCGTCTCCAAGAAGACCAACTACCTGCTGGCAGGCGAAAACGCAGGCTCCAAATACGACAAAGCCACCAAACTAGCCGTCCCCATCCTCGACGAGCCCACCTTCCAAACCCTCCTCACCGAGGGCCCCGACGCCATAACACCCCCTACCTCCGAAGAACCAACCCCATAACACCAAGGCCCCCAAATCCTTCATCCGCCGGACAACAGCCGACCCTCCCGGCAAAGCCAGGTCTACGACCGAAGGTCAGAGCGGGCTGGGTCACGTCCAGCTGAGTGGGCGGGAGTCTCCCGGCAACCGTTCTTCGTTCGCCAGGACGGCAGCCGCCGGGGCCGACCGAAGGCCAGAGTGGGCCGGTTGGGTGGGATTACCTCCACCCAACTTCTTGTGTGTGGAGCCGGCGCCCGGGGGATCGCGGTTGCCGGGATCCCGGCAAGAAGGGGAAGGGCGAGGAAGGCGAGGGGAGCCAGGCGAGCCCTACGCGGCCCGACCGGCCAGGGAGGAGCACAAGCTACGGACCGGACATGGCTCCGGCGCTCCGTCCCTAAGACTGCCAAAGAACGCCCGGCCAACCCAACCCTGACCAGCGGAAATATCCCCCGAGTAGGATGGGGCGATGGGGGATAACCAGTGCGGAACACACTTCTCATGATGATTCTCGCCGCCCTGGCGGTCATCGTCGGACTCGCCTACATCTTCGCTGTCGACAACCTCCTGGAATAACCAACCGCCCCAGCCTCACGCACAGACACACCCGCAAGCGGTTGCGCCGAGGGGCTCAAAGGTTCTTGACCAGGGGATGAGCAGGGAGAACAGGGGGACACGGCCGTCGTCACCAGCTTCGCGTCCGGGGATGGCCAAGTCCGCGTGGGTGGCGCAGCCTCGCCACGACCGCCTTCCTGCTTCTTCCGGTTCGTCCTCGCATGGGCCCTACGGTATTGATCGGGCAGGTCGGTCACGACTGAAATAGCTCGCCGAGAAGTCCCGATACGCTGTTATTGACACGCCACTTGACTATTTGTTATGGTGTGATCGTTTTGGGAAGTCTGTCGGCGAGAGCCGGATGGCGATTAGCACTTTCAGGGGAACTGGCCAACTTCTCTAGAGAACTTGGCGCAAAAATCTGGAAGCTTGCGGGACTAAGAATCGCCTCCGTTGATGTGCCGCTGCGTGATTCAAATTCCGCCCGAAGAGGCAACTTCTCTAGAGAATTTTTTGTAAATGAATGAAACCCTGCCACGGATAACGAACAGAGGCCACCTCGGCGCCGGTTTGTGACCGGGGCCGGGTGGCCTCTGGGGGGTCGGTGGCTCCTACGGGCGTACCTGACCCAGTGGTGTGGCTAGACGGCGGAGCAGGTCAGGCCAGTGATGTTGTTGGCGCCCTGCCAGGTGCCGTTGAAGCCGAAGTTGGTGGTGTTATTGGGGGCCAGGTTGCCGTTGTAACTGACGTTGGTGACGGTGACGTTGCCCCCGCTGACGGTGTGCTGGCCGCTCCAGAGCTGGGTGATGGTCTGCCCGTTGGAGAAGGTCCAGCGGACGGTCCACCCGGTGATCGCCTGGTTACCGCTGTTCCGGACGTCCACGCTGGCCCCGAAGCCACCCTGCCAGGAGTTGGTGATGGTGTAGGTGGCCACGCAGGCACGGCCCGCCGAGGGTGACGGGGAGGGCGACGGGGAAGGTGAACGCGAGGGAGAGGGGGAAGGCGAGGGAGAAGGCGAAGGCGAGGGGGAAGGGGAACGCGAGGGCGACGGCGAGGGAGTCGGCGAGTTGGTGGGTGGCGGGGCCGCGATGGCCAGGTCATAGGCGCGCTGCGCCACGAACTGACCTGCGCCGGCGATGCAGCCGTCGGCCTCACCGGGGAGCTTGATCCAGAGGAAGGCGTCGATGGCCGAGTCCCCGGTCACATTGGTGCTCCAGGTTCCGGTGGCGCGCCCAGCCGGGTCGCACCATTCGCTGCCGAGCGGCCCGTTCCCGTTCCGGCTGGTGTCGATGACCGCCTTCAGCCGGGAGATCCCGGTGGCCTGGATGATCTGCTTGGCGTATGCCACCTCGGTGCTGGAGTACCGGTAGTTGGAGACGTTCAGCGAGATGCCGTCCGCGCTGTTGGCGATGTCGGAGGCGACCAGCCGGCTGGCGGCCTCGGAGGCGCTGAGCCAGCCCGAGTGGCCGATGTCGAAGTAGACCTTGGCCTGCGCCGACCCCGCCTTGAGCTTCTTGCCCGCGTACGCCATGGAGGCCCGCGTGTCGGCCTGCTGCGCCGAGCTCTGGCAGTTGGTCATGATCGGCAGCACGTCCGGCTCGAGGATGATCGACGCTGCCCGCCCCTGCAGCCCGGCCGCGAGCTCGTCGATCCAGGCCCGGTACGCGGTGTGGTTGGGCGCCCCACCGGTGGACGCGCCACTGCAGTCCCGGTTCGGGATGTTGTAGACGACCAGGATGGGAATCTTCCCGGCCGCCGCGGCCGCCCCGACGAAGGAGCTGATCTCGCTGCGGATCGTGGAGGTGTTGGTGGTGGTGAACCAGCGGCCCTGCGGGACGGCGGCGATCCGGTCGCGGATCACGGCCGTCTTGCTGTCGTTCGGGTTGGCGGCGACCCACTTGGCCGCGTTGGTCTGCGGGTCCACGTAGAACACCGAGTCGGCGGCGCGCGCCGGGGATCCGGCCACGACCATGGCCGCGCCCATCCCGAGCGCCGTGGCGGCGGCTAACAAGGCCGCCGTCAGGGGCCTGCGTCGAAACATGAGGTACTCCGTCCCTTGGAGATGGGAGCGCTCCCACCGAGCTGGACGGATCTAATCACCCCATCCTGGAGACCAGAAGGCCCACAGCCAATATGGCGGGAGGTCCAACTTGAAACCCCCTGGCAACGCCCCTGTAACCGCCCTCCCGCCACCTGAAACTTTCACCCAACGATGGGTAATCGCCGCACCGCTAGTCGTATGTCCCGGCTTGGCCGCGCCTGTGTCTGGACTGACGGAGCGGCGGGAGCGAAGCGACCAGAGCGGAGGAGGGAAGACACAGGCTCCCCGGCGGCCAAGCCCGCCGTGCCGGAGGCGCGGCCAATTTCACAGTAACGCAGGGTGCCCAAGCGGTTTCGCGAAGTGGTCCAGAGGCCGTACCCTCCCATAGTGGCCTCTTGGGGGGTTTCTTACCGATGACTGCTATTGCGCGCCATCTCGCGCCTCGCCCAGAGCTGGCGGATCCTTCGGACACGCGGGACACCGGCCCGCGCCCCGGCTCGCCCCTGTGGATCTACCTCGCCGGGGTGATCACGATCGGGTTCACCGCGCTGTTCGTCGCGCAGTTCCGGCTCGGCGGCTACGAGCTCGCGCAGCTCGCCACGACCATGCTGTTCTGGATCCTGCTCGTGCTGGTGGTGCTCGGTGAGCTGCGCCCGGTCATGGTCAGCTCCTCGGCCATCGTCGGCGGCACCCCCACCTCGACCATGTTCACCTTCGCCGTGCTCATGCACCACGGGCTCTCGGCGGCCGTACTGGTCCAGGCGGTGGCGGTGGTGGTCAGCGGGGTGCTGCACCGCCGCTCCTGGCACCGCATCGCCTTCAACATCGCCCAGACCACGCTGGCCTGCACCGCCGCCGGAGTCGCCTTCGGCGCGTTCGGCATCCACCCGCGCCCGCTGGAGACCTGGACCCCCGAGGGCACCGACATCCCCGCCATCGCGCTGGCCGGCCTGGCCTACTTCGTCGTCCGCGGCCTGCTGGTCTGCGGCGCGGTGGCGCTGCACGAGCGCAAGCCCATGATCCGGGTGATCAGGACCTCGATCGCCCCGCAGGCCATGGTGTACGGCGCGCTGCTGGGCCTGGCCCCCCTGGTCGTGGTGGTGATGGAGCACAGCACCGGCCTGGTGCCGCTCTTCGTGGCCCCCCTGGCGGCCGTCTACTTCACCGCCACCCTCTCCATGCGCCGCGACCACCAGGCCATGCACGACAGCCTGACCGGCCTGCCCAACCGGAAGATGCTCATCCTGCGCACCGAGGAGGCCCTCGCCGAGGCCAGGGAGCACGAGCGGGTCGGCCTCTTCCTGCTCGACCTGGACCGGTTCAAGGAGGTCAACGACACCCTCGGCCACCCGGTCGGCGACCTGCTGCTGCAGATCGTGGCCCACCGGCTGACCCACAGCGTGCGGCCGGGCGACGTGGTGGCCCGCCTCGGCGGCGACGAGTTCGCGGTGCTGCTGCCCTCGATCAGGGACGGCCACGCCGCCAAGGAGGTGGCCTCCCGGCTCCGGGTCGCGCTCACCGAGCCGGTCCGCCTGGAGGGCATGACCTTCGACCTGGACGCCTCCATCGGCATCGCCCTCTACCCCGACCACGCCCCCGACTTCGAGCTGCTGCTGCAACGCTCGGACGTGGCCATGTACATGGCCAAGGAGAGCCGCGCGGGCGTGGAGTTCTACGTCGCGGAACGGGACCGCAACTCCCCGGAGCGGCTGAGCCTGCTGGGCGACCTGCGCCGCGCCATCGACCGGGGCGAGCTGGACCTGCACTACCAGCCGAAGGTGTCCCTGGAGGACGGCCAGGTGGAGGGCGTGGAGGCGCTACTGCGCTGGTGGCATCCGGTGCGCGGCCCGGTCTCCCCGGTGGAGTTCATCCCGCTGGCCGAGCAGTCGTACCTGATGCGGGAACTCACCCAGTACGTCATCGACAAGGCACTGAACCAGGCGGCGCAGTGGTGGCACGACGATCTCGAGGTGCCGATCTCGGTGAACGTCTCGGCCCGCGACCTGCTCGACTCCGGCCTGCCCGAGCAGCTGGCCGCCGGGCTGACCCGGCTGGACCTGCCCCCCCACGCCATCCACCTGGAGGTGACCGAGCGCATCCTGATGACCGACCAGGCGTACTCGGCGGACACCATCCGCACCCTGGCCGCGCTCGGCGTGCCGCTCGCCCTGGACGACTTCGGCACCGGGTACTCCACGCTGGTCCGGCTGCAACGCCTCCAGGTGGACGAGGTGAAGATCGACGCGTCCTTCGTCCGCAAGATCGGCGAGTCCCCCGACGACGCGCGGATCGTCCGTTCGATCATCGATCTGGTGCGGTCGCTGGGGCTGCGCGCGGTGGCCGAGGGCGTGGAGTCCGACGCGGTCGCGGAAACCCTCCGGGAGATGGGCTGCCACGCCGGGCAGGGCTGGTGGCTGGCCGAGCCGATGCCCGCCGCCGAGGCCGTCGTCTGGCTCCGCAACCGCCTGCGCCTGCCGTCCCTCACGCATGAGGCGGTGAAAACCAGGAGCTGACCGCCCGGACCTGGCCCCTAGGATGGAGTGTCACTCACTGTCCATCCGAGAAACGGGTTCAACGACTGATGTCCGTGATAACCCGCGAAGAGGTCGCTCACCTCGCCCGGCTGTCCCGGCTGGCGCTGGCCGATGAGGAACTCGACCACTTCGCCGCCCAGCTCGACCAGATCGTCGGCGCGGTCGCCCGCGTCGCCGAGGTCGCCACCGCCGACATCCCGCCGTCCTCGCACGCGCTGCCCTTGGAGAACGTCTTCCGGCCCGACGAGGTACGGCCCAGCCTCACCCCCGACCAGGCGCTGTCCGGCGCCCCGGCGGTGGAGGACGACCGCTTCCGGGTGCCCAGGATTCTCGGGGAGGAGGCATGAGCCTGATCCACGAGAGCGCGGCGGAGCTCGGCCGCCTGATGGCCGCCGGTGAGGTCTCCGCCGTCGAGGTCGCCCAGGCCCACCTGGACCGGATCGCCGAGGTCGAACCGAAGGTGCACGCCTTCCTGCACGTCGACCCCGAGGCGGTGCTGGTCCAGGCACGCGCGGTGGACGAGCGCCGGGCGGCCGGGGAGGAACTGGGCCCGCTGGCGGGGGTGCCGATCGCGCACAAGGACGTCTTCACCACCGTCGACATGCCCACCACGGCCGGTTCGAAGATCCTGGAGGGCTGGCGCCCGCCGTACGACGCGACGGTGACCCGCCGGTTGCGTGAGGCGGGCCTGGTCATTCTCGGCAAGACCAACCTGGACGAGTTCGCGATGGGCTCCTCCACCGAGAACTCCGCCTACGGCCCGACGCACAACCCGTGGGACCTGTCCCGCATCCCCGGCGGCTCCTCCGGTGGCGCCTCCGCCTCGGTGGCCGCCTACCAGGCCCCGCTGAGCACGGGCACCGACACCGGCGGCTCGATCCGCCAGCCCGCCGCGGTGACCGGCATCGTCGGCATGAAGCCCACCTACGGCGGCAGCTCGCGGTACGGGTTGATCGCCTTCGCCTCCTCGCTGGACACCCCGGGCCCGTTCGCCCGCACCGTGCTGGACGCGGCGCTGCTGCACGAGGCGTTCTCGGG
The DNA here is from genome assembly GCF_018476525.1 of Acrocarpospora catenulata. Taxonomy (GTDB): domain Bacteria; phylum Actinomycetota; class Actinomycetes; order Streptosporangiales; family Streptosporangiaceae; genus Acrocarpospora; species Acrocarpospora catenulata. The sequence goes on along the minus strand of NZ_JAHCST010000008.1, from coordinate 212,895 downwards.
TCACGACCCGATGGACTCCACCTCGATCGCCAAGCCCGTGCCGCCGGTGGTGGAGGCCGCCCGCCAGGCCGACGTGGCCGGGCTGCGCGTCGGCGTGGTCAAGGAGTTCGGCGGCGAGGGCTACCAGCCCGGCGTGCTGGCCCGCTTCCGCGAGGCGGTGGACCTGCTGGAGTCCCTCGGCGCCAAGGTCGTCGAGGTCTCCTGCCCGTCCTTCGAGTACGCGCTGCCCGCGTACTACCTGATCGCCCCCTCGGAGTGCTCCTCCAACCTGGCCCGCTTCGACGCCATGCGGTACGGCCTGCGCGTCGGCGACGACGGCACCCGCAGCGCCGAGGAGGTGATGGCGCTGACCCGGGCGGCCGGCTTCGGCCCCGAGGTCAAGCGGCGCATCATGCTCGGCACGTACGCGCTGTCCAGCGGCTACTACGACGCCTACTACGGCTCGGCGCAGAAGGTGCGCACGCTCATCGCCCGCGACTTCGACGCCGCCTTCCACCAGGTCGACGTGCTGGTCTCGCCGACCACCCCGACCACCGCCTTCCCGATCGGCGAGCGCGCCGACGACCCGATGGCGATGTACCTGGCCGACCTGTGCACCATCCCGTCCAACCTGGCGGGCAACGCGGCCATCTCGGTCCCGTGCGGCCTGGCCGACGAGGACGGCCTGCCGGTCGGCCTGCAGATCATGGCCCCGGTCCTGGGCGACGACCGCTGCTACCGCGTCGGCGCGGCCGTCGAGAAGGCCTTCGAGTCCCGCTGGGGCGGCCCGCTGCTGAAGGAGGCTCCGGCCCTGTGAGCACCACCACCTTTATGCCGTACGACGAGGCCCTGGCCCGTTTCGAGCCGGTGCTCGGCCTGGAGACCCACGTCGAGCTGGGCACGGCGTCCAAGATGTTCTGCGGCTGCCCGACCGCCTTCGGCGCGCCGCCGAACACCCAGGTCTGCCCGGTCTGCCTGGCGCTGCCGGGGTCGCTGCCGGTGGCCAACGCGACCGCGATCGAGTCGACGATCCGGATCGGGCTGGCGCTCAACTGCTCAATCGCTGAATGGTGCAGGTTCGCCCGGAAGAACTACTTCTACCCGGACATGCCGAAGAACTACCAGATCAGCCAGTACGACGAGCCGCTCTGCGTCGACGGTTACCTGGACGTCGAGGTCGAGGGCACCACGGTGCGGATCGGCATCGAGCGGGTGCACCTGGAGGAGGACACCGGCAAGTCCACCCACGTGGGCGGCTCCACCGGCCGCATCCAGGGCGCCGACCACTCGATCGTGGACTACAACCGGGCCGGCATCCCGCTGGTGGAGATCGTCACCAAGCCCATCCCCGGCACCGACCGCCTCGCCCCCGAGGTGGCCCGGGCGTACGTCACCGAGTTGCGCGAGCTCATGCGCACGCTCGGCGTCTCGGACGTGCGCATGGAGGAGGGCTCGCTCCGCTGCGACGTCAACGTCTCGCTGATGCCGCGCGGCTCGGCCGAGTGGGGGACCAGGACCGAGACCAAGAACGTGAACTCGCTCCGCAGCGTGGAGCGGTCGGTGCGCAGCGAGATCGAGCGGCAGGCGGCGATCCTCGCCGACGGCGGCCGGATCATCCAGGAGACCCGCCACTTCCACGAGGACACCGGGTTCACCACCAGCGGGCGCTCCAAGGAGGAGGCGCAGGACTACCGGTACTTCCCGGAGCCCGACCTGGTGCCCATCGCGCCGGACCCGGCATGGGTGGCCGGCCTCAAGGCCGGGCTGCCCGAGCTCCCCTCGGTGCGGCGCAAGCGCCTGCAGGCCGAGTGGGGCGTCTCCGATCTGGACATGGCCGCCATGCACAACGCCGACGCCATCGGCCTGGTGGAGGCCACGGTCGCGGCGGGCGCCCCGGCGGCGGACGCGCGCAAGTGGTGGATGGGCGAGCTGGCCCGCCGCGCCAACGAGGGGGGCGTTGCGCTGGCCGAGCTGCCGATCACCCCGGCCCAGGTGGCCAGGGTGACCGAGCTGGTGGCCTCCGGCGCGCTCAACGACAAGCTGGCCCGCCAGGTGCTGGAGGGCGTGCTGGCCGGCGAGGGCGCCCCCGACGAGGTGGTCGCGGCGCGCGGGCTGCAGATCGTCAACGACGAGGGCGCGCTGTCGGCCATCATCGACGAGGTCATCGCCGCCAACGCGGACGCCGCCGAGAAGATCAGGGGCGGCAAGATCGCGGCGGTCGGCGCGCTGGTCGGCGGCGTGATGAAGGCGAGCAGGGGCAAGGCCGACGCGGGCCGGGCCCGCGCGCTCATCCTGGAGAAGCTCGGGGTGAGCGAGTAACCATAGGAAGCGAACAGCCCGTTGGTACCCGGCGGGCTGTTCGTCGTTTATGGGACTTGACGCGCTTCATGACAAGGAGAAGGCGCCGTTTTAGTGACAAAGGCGGAAGGGGTTGATTTAGGGTTAGTTAACTGAAGGGTGTTTCCCCTGAGCCGGAGGAGAGCGAGGCGTGCGCAACGCCGGAGCGTCCATCGACCCGCCGACGGACCCGTTCGCGGCGGCGACTCCGACCGTTCCCCGCCGGAAACACCCCGTCCGCCCCGCCACCGGCTCGCTGCCCCCGGGCGTCTCCTCCGACATCTTCGGCAGCCGCCCGCTCACCCCCGCCAACCCCCAGGACAGTGCCCTGCCGCCGCCCGCGACGGTGGAGCCGTGGCGGGTGGCCGGGCCCAAACCGGCCCCGCTGGGCGGGGTCACGCTCGCCGAACGGGCCGCCGAGCCGGACGAGCCGCAGTTCCGCTGGTGCCGCATGTTGTGCATCACGCTGACCGTCATGGCGTTATTGGCCTACCTGATCCCCGCCGTGCTGCTCACCGGCCGGGTGCTGCCCGGCACCACCGTGCTCGGCGTCGACCTGGGCGGTCTGACCACGGCCGAGGCGGAGCAGCGGCTCCGCGACCGCATGGCCAGCCACATCGCCACCGCCATCGTGATCAAGCAGGGCGCCCAGCGGGTCAGCCTCAACCCGCAGACCAGCGGCCTGTCGCTGAACGCGGCCGCAACCGTGGAGCAGCTGCCCACCGGCTTCCCCAGCCCGATGGAGGTCTGGCAGGCCTTCACCGGGCAGCACGAGGTCAAGCCCGTGATCGCGGTGGACCGCAACCGGCTGGACCAGGTGATCACCACTGAGGTGGCGCGCGACCTGGAAGAGCGCATGGTCGAGGGCGGCGTGCGTTTCGACGGGCTGCAGCCGGTGGCCGTCGAGCCGAAGGCCGGGACCACCGTCAACGTGACCGCGATCGCCGAGGGCGTGACCGACGCCTACCTGACGCCCGAGCTGATCGTCGAGGTGGATCCGCTCCCGGCCCGGCCGACGGTGAGCAAGTCGGGCGTGGCCGAGATGCTGGCCTGGGCCAAACGCGCGATATCCGGGCCGGTCCGGCTGGTGACCAAGGACACCACCGTCGAACTCTCACCGGAGCTGCTCGCCGCCCACCTGGCCTTCATCCCCGACGGCTCCGGAGGGCTCAACCCGCAGTTCGACGGCGCCGCCGCGATCCGGGGCATGAACCTGGTGCCGCCGGAGCTGGCCCCGAAGAACGCCACCTTCGACACCAGCGGCTCCCAGCCCGCGCTCGTCCCCGCCAAGGCCGGCAAGGGGGTGGACACCGCACGACTCAGCGCCGAGGTGATCAAGGAGATCGGGCCGGGCGGCGACCGTACCGTGACGGTCCCGCTGGTGACCGCGCAGCCCACGCTCACCGACCAGGAAGCCGCCAAGCTCGGCGTCAAGGAGCGGATCGGCACGCACACCTCCGTCTTCCCGTGCTGTCAGCCCCGGGTGGGCAACATCCAGACCGTGGCGCGGATGCTGGACGGCCGGATCGTGCAGCCGGGGGAGACCTTCTCGCTCAACAACGCGACCGGCCGCCGGGAGGGCGCGGCGGGCTTCACCGGCTCGGCCGAGGACGTCGAGGTGCGCGGCAAGCACGGCCGGGACGTGGCCGGGATCTCGCAGTTCGCCACCGCCATGTACAACGCGGTCCTGCTCGGCGGTCTGGAGACGGTGGAGGCCGTCCCGCACAGTGGCTTCGTGTCGCAGTACCCGCCCGGTCTCGAGGTGGCCGTCTCCTACCCTGCCCCCGACCTGCGCTGGCGCAACGACTCCAACCACGGGGTGCTGATCAGGGCCACGGCCACCGGCACCGCGGTGACGGTCACGCTCTGGAGCACCGCCCGGTTCAACGTCGAGCTCAAGCAGTCGGCCCGGTACAAGGTGGTCCCGGCCGGGCAGACCACCGGCCCGGCCACCGGCTGCGTGCCGCAGGCGGGCGTGGCCGGATTCACCATCCGGACCACCCGGGTGCTCACCCCGGTCGCGGGCGGCACGCCGCTGACCGACACCGTCACCACCACCTACCACCCGCAGCCCCAGGTGATCTGCCCTCCCGCTACTTCATCGTGATGACCAGCACCCGGTCGTCGCCGTCGTTGGGGGAGCCCCGGCCGTCCAGGTTGCTGGTGGTCGCCCAGAGGCTGCCGTCGGGGGCGGCGGCCACCGCGCGCATGCGCCCGTACTCGCCGTCGTAACGGGCCACCGGCGTGCCCGCGGCGCCCTCGGGGGTCACCGGGACCTGCCACAGCTTCTGGCCGCGCAGCGCCGCAGCCCAGAGCGAACCCCCCGCGTACGCCAGGCCGGACGGGGACGCCTCGTCCGTGGACCAGGTGACGATCGGGTTGGTGTACCGGTCGTCGTCGGCCACCCCTTCGACCACCGGCCAGCCGTAGTTGGCGCCCGGTTTGATGAGGTTGATCTCGTCGTAGGTGTTCTGGCCGAACTCGGTGGCGTACATGTTCCCGGCCTCGTCCCAGGTGATGCCCTGGACGTTGCGGTGGCCCAGGCTGTAGACGAGCGTGCCGAAGGGGTTGCCGGGGGCCGGTTTGCCGTCCATGGTCATGCGGAGGATCTTGCCGCCGAGTGAGTCGCGTTCCTGGGACAGGCCGCGGTCGCCGACCTCGCCGGTGGTGGCGTACAGGAAGCCGTCGGGGCCGAAGGCGAGGCGGCCGCCGTTGTGGTTGCCGCCCTTGGGGATGCCGGTGACGATCGGGACCGGGTCGCTGAGGGTCTGGTCGTAGCGGTACCGGACCACGCGGTTGTCGTTCTCGGCGGTGAAGTAGAGGAAAACGTAGTGATCTTCATTGAAGGCGGGGGAGACGGCCACCCCCATCAGGCCGCCCTCGCCGGCCGGTCGCGCTTCCTCGATCACCTCCACCTCGGTGGTCCGCCCCTGCCCGGTCACCCGGAGCAGCCGCGCGGTGTCCCGCTCGGTGATCAGCGCGTCCCCGTCCGGCAGGAAGGCCACCGCCCACGGCACCGCCAGGTCCCGCACCAGGGTGCGCGGCCCGTCCGGGGGCGCCTTGGCACTGGCGGTCGCCGGTGGCGTCGCCGCCGTCCCGCCCCCCTCGGCGGCGGCGCAACCCGCCGTCAGCAGCACCGCGACGGTCAACCAGCTCAGCTTCATGATTCGCTACCTCCTGTCCCTCCCATACTGGCTCTCTGCCCAGAAAGTTCCCTAAGGTGGGCAACTGTGAAGATCTGGATCGCCCCGCAGGCGGTCGCGGCCGTCCCGTCCGACCTGCCTGACGTCGAGTACGACGTGTACGACGGCACGGCCGAACCCTCGGGTGTCGAGGACGTGGACGTCTGGGTGCCCCCGCTCATCCCCGTGCCCGACATTCCCGGGCTGGTCGGGCGGATGAAACGGCTGCGGCTGATCCAGACCGTGACGGCGGGCGTCGAGCCGTACCGGCCGCACGTGCCGGAGGGGGCGGTGCTCTGCAACGCGCGCGGCGTGCACGACGCGGGCACCGCCGAGTGGGCGGTGGGCGCGATGATCGCCGCGCTCCGCGACTTCCCCGCCTTCGCCGCCGACCAGGCCGCCGGGCGCTGGGCCTACCGGCACACCGGCGTGCTCGCCGACTCCCGGGTACTCATCGTCGGGTACGGCTCGATCGGCGAGGCGCTGGAGCGGCGGCTGGCCGGGTTCGAGGTCGAGGTGGTCCGGGTGGCCCGTACGCCCCGGCCCGGCGTGCACGGCGAGGCCGAACTCCCCGAGCTGCTCTCGCACGCCGACGTGGTGGTGCTGCTGGTGCCCGCCACCGCCGCCACCGCCGGGTTCGTGGACGCCGCCTTCCTGGCCCGGATGAAGGACGGCGCGCTGCTGGTCAACGCCGCGCGCGGCACGGTGGTGGACACCGGCGCGCTGCTGGCCGAGCTGACGAAGGGACGGCTGCGGGCCGCCCTGGACGTCACCGACCCTGAGCCGCTGCCGCCGGGTCACCCGCTCTGGTCGGCCCCAGGATTGTTCCTCACCCCGCATGTCGCAGGGAGCACCCCCGCCTCGGGCAGGAGGATGATCGAACTGGTCGGCGCCCAGCTTCGCCGCTTCCACGCAGGTCAGCCGTTGCGGAACGTGATCAGCGGGGTGTACTGATCTGGCTTCGTCTACTGAACACATCGTCTGGTGAAGATGGTTCCGGACCGTGCCTGCCCCGTGACCTCAGGTCCGTAGCGTTACCCGTACGCGTAGCCCTGTTATCAGATCGGTGACGACTGGGCCATTGGCACCTTGTCCACCGGTGCCCTCGCGCAAACTGGCGAAGTGACCGGATGTAAAGGGCGACGAGCGTGAACGGCAGGAGGGACCCGAGGGTCTCGCTGATCGCCGCGGCCGGGCTCGGCGCGGCCGTGATCGCCCTTGCCCTCATGGCGGGCGGCTCGACCACGGCGGTGACCGCGGTGGCCGGCCTGGTGACCGGGCTGCTCGCTGCCGTCTCCCTGGTGGTGGCGGCCAGCCGGCACGCCGCCGCGCACCGGACCGAGGCGATCGCCTGGCGCTGGCTCGCCGGCGGCGCGCTGACCTGGCTGTTCGGCATCGGCGTGCGGCCGGTGGCGAACGGGACCGCGTTCGTGCTCACCTTCGCCGACCTGCTGCTGCTGGTCGGCTCGCTGCTGCTGATGATCGGCTGCTGGCTCACCGCCGTGCCGCCCCCGCAGTGGCGCGGCGTCCTGCGTCAGGCCACCGAGGCCTACCTGGGCGCGGCCTCCATCTTCGCCATCGCCTGGACGGCGCTGCTCGGGCCGATGGCCGAGCGGGCCGAGGAGCCGGGGTCTTTCTACTTCACCCTGGCCCTGCCGGTGTTCTGCCTGCTGGCCGCCTGCGCGGTGGCGGCCAGGGTGGCGGTCTCCCGGGCCGCCAACCGGGTGGTGGGCCTGGCCGGGCTGCTGGTGCTGGTCGCGATCACGCTCGCCGAGCTGGCCACCGCGATCGCCAGGTTCAACGGCGAACAGGCGCCCTCCCTGGTGGCCGGGCTGATCGCGCCCGCCGCGTTCCTGCTGCTCGCCGTGGCGCCCTGGATCGAGGCGGGCACCCGGCGGCGCATCCCCGCCCGGCTGCTCGCCGCCGCGACCCCGGTGCCGGTGGTGGCGGCCACGCCGTACCTGCTCACCGCCGGGGCCACCGTCGTGGTGGTGGCCGACGCCTTCGGCGGCGGGCGCGGGCCCGCCCTGCCGCTGGTGGCCGGTTCCGTGGTGGTCGTGCTGCTGGTCCGGCTGCTGGCCCTGATGCTCAGCGTGGACGGCATGCGCGACCAGCTGGCGGTCAGCGAGCGCCAGCTCCACCAGCTGGCCGAGAACACCGGCGACATGGTCCTCATGTGCGACCACGAGGGCACCATCCAGGAGATCGGCGCCGGGGTGCGGGACACCTACGGCTACGACCCCGAGACGCTGACCGGCGAGTCCGTCTTCGACTACATCCATCCCGAGGACGTGCCCGGCATCCAGTCCCTGCTCCGCAGGGTGACCGAGGACGACACCCCCCAGCGGTACGGCACCTGCCGGATCGAGTGCCGGGTCCGCGCCGCCGACGGCACCTGGCGGCCCACCGAGTCGGTGGCCACCCGGCACGTCCGGCGTGAGGACCTGATCCTGGTCACCACCCGGGACGTCAGCGACCAGGTGGCGCTCCGCCAGCAGGTCACCCACCTGACCTTCCACGACGGGGTGACCGGCCTGCCCAACCGGGCCTACTTCGAGGAGCGCACCCGCGAGGTGCTGCCCCGGGCCAGCCGTACCGCGGTCATCTTCCTGGACCTGGACGGCTTCACCGGCGTGAACGATTCGGTCGGCCACGCCAGCGGCGACTACCTGCTCGGGCAGGCGGCCCGGCGGCTGCGGGCCGCGGTCGGGGCGGACGACACGCTGGCCCGGTGGGGCGGCGACGAGTTCGCGGTGCTGCTGGAGTCCAGCGGGGACGCGCAGGTGGCGGTGGACCTGGCCGAGCGGCTGCTCCGGGCGGTCTCCGCCGAGCCGTTCCGGGTGGCGGACCGGGACATCGCGCTGACCGCCAGCATCGGCGTGGCCTTCGCCGAGGACGAGACCGCCGAGAAGGAGATGAGCCCCGGGGACCTGCTCCGCAACGCCGACGTGGCCATGGCGCGGGCCAAGGGCCTGGGCGGGCGGCGGGTGGAGGTGTTCGCGGCGCACATGCACACGGACGCGGTACGCCGCCTGGAGATCGCGGCCGACCTGCAGCGCGCACTGCTGGAGAAGCAGTTCGCCATCGAGTACCAGCCCGTGGTGGACCTGGCCACCAACCGGGTGACCGCCGTGGAGGCGCTGGTGCGGTGGTGGCGGGGGAGCGCGTTCGTGCCGCCGGAGCAGTTCCTGGGCACCGCCGAGGACACCGGCCTCATCGTGCCGCTCAGCGAGTGGATCCTGACCGAGGCCTGCCGGGAGGTGGCCGCCTGGCGCGCCTCCTCCTGGGACATCGGCCTGGCCCTCAACCTCTCCCAGCGCCAGATCACCGCCCCCGGCTTCGTGGAGACCATCTCCGCCGCCCTCGCCGACAGCGGCCTGCCGCCCTCCGCGCTCACCCTCGAGGTCATCGAGGAGATGCTGGTGGAGGACGCCGAGGACACCATCGAGAAGCTCTCCGCCCTGCGCGCGCTGGGCGTGCGGCTGGCGATCGACGACTTCGGTACCGGCTACGCCTCCCTGGCCTTCCTCCGCCAGCTTCCGGTCGACATGATCAAGATCGACCCGTCCTTCGTCTCCGGCCTCGGCCGGGACGAGACCCTCACCCTGCTCACCCGCACCATCGTCCGCCTCGGCCACGACCTGGGCCTGACCGTGGTGGCCGAGGGCATCGAGCGTCCCGAGCAGCTGGAACTCCTGCGCGAGATGGGGTGCAGCCGCGGGCAGGGCTACCTGGTGGCCCGCCCGATGGCGGCGCGTGGGGTCGACTCGCTGATGCGCACCAATCTCACGACCTTACAGAACACGGCCTGACCGGCCGGGCTCTCAGGTGAGCCGCCGGACAGGCCGGGTTCTGACCGGGGTGAACAGGCCCGCGATCACGGCGGCCAGCAGGGGCAGCACGACCACCGCCCCCGCGCAGAGCACCCAGGGGACGGTGAAGATCTCGCCGAACGCGAAGTTGTTGCGCTCGCCCTGGTTGAGCGTCACGACCGTGCTGCCGACGAACGCGATCCCGCCGATCAGGCCCGCCGCCACCCCGGCCAGCGTGCCCAGCCCGGCCACGAACGCGGCCTGGCCGGCGACGGCGATCCGCCGCACCCTGGGGGAGGCCCCGATCGCCGTCATGGTGTCCAGGTCGGGCCGGGCGTCGGCCGCCGCGAGCGCGGTCGCCACCAGGGTGGCGGCCAAGGCCAGCAGAGCGGCCGCCGTGGCGATGACGGTCAGCTCCAGGGCGGCGCCGTCGCCTCGCTCGCCCCCGACCTCGACCGAGATCTGCGGGCTCACCGCGTGCAGGAGCGCGGCGAGGCGATCCTTCTGCGCGAACGTGACCGGCGGCGCCACCAGCAGGCCCACCGGCTGCGCGAACAGCTTCAGGTCGGCCACCGCCGAGGGGGGAACCACCGCGAGCACGGGCTCACGGTCCGGTGGGATCACCTGGACGGCGGGCAGTTCCAGGTCCCTCATCGGCACATCGGCATGGCGTGGATCCGCCCCCGGCGCCTGGCTCGGCACGCTGAAGCGCGCCTTCCCGTCCTGTACCGCCCCCGCCGTCAGCACCACGGCCTTGCCGTCCGCCAGCGCCCGCTCGGCGGCCGGATCCTCCCGGCCGAGCAGCAGCCGGAGCAGCTCCGGCCCGCCACTGACCACCTGGCCGAGCGCGGTGAAGGTGAACGCGCACTGATGGCAGTCCCATCGCAGGGACATCTGGTCCACCCACGGTGGCCTGCCGGGACTGAGGCCCACCGAGTCGGCCTCGACCACGGGAACCCCGGGAAACTCGGCCGCGACCGTCGCGCGGACCCGGTCCCACAGCTCGGGGGTGAGGTTCTGGGCGGCGACGACCAGGGTGCCGGGTTGGAACGCGGCCCGGTAGGTCTGCCGTTGTACTGTGTCCAGGCTCGCGGCGAGCACGGCGAGCGGGGTCATCACGGCCAGCGCGGCGAGCACGGCCGCGACGGCGGGAGCGGTACGCGAACGGTTGCGGGCGGCGTCCCTGGCGGCCAGCCGGAGCGGGAGCGGCAGCCGCGCGCCAAACCTGGCCGTCAACGTGACCAGCCCCGGGGTGAGGGCGACCAGGCCGAGCAGCGCCACCACCCCGCCGGTGAACACCGTCACCATGGTTGTCCACACCCCCACTGCCATGATCGCGATCCCGGCGGCCAGCAACGCCCAGCCGAGGATCGGCCGCCGCGGCCGCCGGTCCTGTGCGCCACGCCGCCCGGCCAGCGCCGCCGCGACCTCGGTACGCCCGGCGCTGACGGCGGGCGCCAGCGCGGCCAGCGCCCCGCTGACCACGGCCAGCACGCTGATCCCCGCCACCTGCCACCAGGGCACGTCGAACGGGTCGAACTCCGACGCGATGAGCGGAGTGCCGTATGCCACCGCGGCGGCGGCTCCGAGGATTCCGAGCGGAACCCCCGCGAGCGCGCCCAGCACCCCGAGCGTCAGCCCGTCGGCCACCAGCACCGCGCGCAACCGGCCGGGCGAGGCACCCTGCGCGGCCAGCAGGGCCAGCTCGTGGCGTCGCCGTCGCAGCCCGACCGCGAACGCGGGCCCGGCCAGCAGCACCACCTCCAGTACGACCAGCACGATCCCGAGCCCCAGAGGCACCGCCGGTTCCCAGCCCGGCCTGCTCGGGTACACCGGGGGCAGGACGGGCGGGTTCTCGGCGACCGCGCGAGAGCTCACCACCAGGCCCCGCTCGTTGAGCCGCAGCACCTGCGCCCAGTCCACAGGACCGGGCGTGTCCACCAGCCAGAACGGCTGGTCAGCGGCCGTGTCGAGCAGGTCGCCCGGCCACCCGATCAGCTTGACGGGCACTCCCCGCTGGAAGGCCACCGAGGCCACGCCGACCACGGTCATCTCCCGGTCGGGGGCGATCAGCCGCAGCCGCGTCCCGACGGGCGCCAGGTGGGCCAGTTCGGGGAGGACGGCCACCTCACCGGCGGCTCTGGGCATCCGTCCGGACGTCAGCCGGTAGATTCCGCGGGTCAGCGGGTCGCCCGCGTCCATTTCCAGCGCCCACAGCCAGGCGTAGCCCTGGGCGGTCTCGGCGGCCCGCATGCCCTGGGTCACGGGGACGGCCCGGCCGCCGGTGGCCGCGGCGATGTCGGCGGCCGTCCAGGTCGGGCTGGGTGGTGTGCCGATGATCTCGGGTTCGAACAGGTACTCCCTGCCGGAGGCGTCCTGCCGCACCGGCGCCGCGAACTCCGCCGTCATGATCAGTGCGTCGGCGGTGCCCAGGCGGCCGAACACCGACTCCTGCGGGTCGATGTCCCTGGTGGCCAGCAGGGTGACCAGGCCGCAGGCCGCGGCCACCGGCAGGGCGATCATGGCGAGGATCAGCAGGCTGCGCCAGCGGGCCCGCCACAGGCCCCGGCGGGACAGGCGCAGGACGGCGTTCACCGGCTGCTCGCCATCGGCTCGGCGGTGTCGGCGATCGCGCCGTCCCTGAGGAAGACCACCCGGTCGGCCCAGGCCGCGTATCTCGGCTCGTGGGTGACCAGCAGCACGGCCGCGCCCGCGTCGCAGCGCTCGCGAAGCAGCTGGAGCACGTCGTCCCCGGTCGGGGTGTCCAGCGCGCCGGTCGGCTCGTCGGCGAGCAGCAGCCGCCGTTCCCCGGTCAGCGCCCTGGCGATGGCCACCCGTTGCCGCTCCCCGCCCGACAGCTCGTCGGGGAACCGGTTCCCGGCGCCCGCGAGCCCGACCTCGCCGAGCGCCCGCTCGGCCTCCTGCCTGGCCTTCCTGGTACGGACGCCGTCCAGTTCGCGGGGGAGCATCACGTTCTCGGCGGCGGTCAGCGACGGGATCAGGTTGAGGTCCTGGAACACGTACCCGACCTTCCTGCGCCGCAGCGCGGCCAGCTTCTTCGCCGGCAGCCCGCCGATCGCGACGCCCTCGACCTCGACCGTGCCCTCGGTGGCCCGCTCCAGGCCGCCGGCCAGGTTCAGCAGGGTCGACTTCCCCGACCCGGACGGGCCCATGACCGCGACCAGCTCACCGGCCGCGACCTCCAGGCTCACCCCGCGTAAGGCCGGTACGGCTGACGCCCCCGAGCCGTGCACCTTGGTCACCTCGGTCAGGCGGGAAACAGTGGTCATTCGGGCCTCTCAGAATGGGCGGCCAGCACGGATTCGCAGTGGTCGAGCCAGCGCTGCTCGGCCTCGGCTTGGAAGATCATCGAGTCGTAGACCAGGCGCTGGGCGACGCCGGCGCCGCGTTTGGCCTTGGTCAGCTGCTGCAGGGTGCGCATGGTGGCCGAGCGCTGGGCCTGGATCATGGCGGCGGCGTCCACGTCGGGGGCGATCACCGCCATGGCGAGTTTGATCACCAGTTCGTCCCTGGGCCGGTCGGCCTGGGCGATGGGGGTGCTGAACCATCGCGCCAGTTCCGACCGGCCCTGCTCGGTGATGGCGTAGACGACCCGGCCCTGGTCGTCCTGCTCACCCGGGGCCACCAGGCCGTCGCGCTCCATGCGGGAGAGCGTCGTGTAGACCTGGCCGATGTTGAGCGGCCATGTCGCCCCCGTGGACGCCTCGAACTCCGTGCGAAGCTGGTAGCCGTAGCGCGCGCCCTGGCTGAGCAGGGCGAGCAGACCGTGCCGGATGGACATATACTGAGTATGCATACGCGGTATGCGAACAGTCAATCGTGTGACGAGCATCACACCCGCCTGAATGGAACGGGGCCATCAGCAGTTTTTACTCGGGTTTGACCATTGGTCCGTTCCGTAAAATGCCTTTTTGCCTGATTTTTGGTTGGCGCAGGGCCATACTTCTGACTCCTATCCAGTGCCTACCCCTCACCTGGAAGGCAGTATGAAGAGATCCCTGCGAGCGCTCCTCAGCGTGGGCGCGCTGCTAGCCGTTGGCCTGCCGGTCACCGCCACTGCGGAGGCGGCGGCGGGTATGGCCATGGCGGCCGGCGACACCGCCCTGCTGGCCCGATGCCGGGTGGTGGCGGCCAAACCCGCCCTCACCTCCACCAAGCGCATCCGTGTGGTCGGCGCCCGGAGCGGCTGCTCCAACAAGGCTCTGACCCGGGTGCGGCTCAAGAAAGTGGTGCCAGGGCCGGACCGCGTGGTGAAGAGCGGGGCGCGGGTCGTCCGCAACGCGCGGCTCACGCTCACCGTGCCCTGCGCGTCCGGCGTCTTCTACACCACCGTCACCGACGCGCGCGGCCGCACGGCGGTCTCCGGCAAGGTACGCGTCACCTGCCCGACCAGGCCGAAGCCCTCCCCCTCCCCGACGCCCGGGGGTGGCGGCGGCGGCTCGAGCTCCGGGGTCGGCAGCGCCGTCGAGAACGAGGTGGTCCGCCTCACCAACGCCGAACGCGCCAAGGCCGGCTGCGGCCCGCTGACCCACGACGCCCGCCTGCACAAGGCCGCCCTCGGTCACTCGGCTGACATGTCCGCCAAGAACTACTTCAGCCACGACTCCCAGGACGGCCGCGACTTCAGCGACCGCATCAAGGCGGCCGGCTACTCCTTCACCGCCATCGGCGAGAACATCGCCCAGGGTCAGCGCTCCGCCGCCTCCGTCGTCAACGACTGGATGAACAGCCCAGGCCACCGTCAGAACATCCTCAACTGCAACTACGTCCACATCGGCGTCGGCTACGTCGCCGCCGGGGGCCCGTACTGGACCCAGGACTTCGGAAAGCCGTGAAATACCTCGCTCTCCCGGCCCGGAGCGGGCCGGGAGAGCGAAGTTTCCAGCAATCTGGACACCAGACTTCTGTAAAGCGGATACTCCAAGACATGAGCCCGCAACCTCCTGTCCGCGCGTCCGACGGGGACCGCGATCGTGCGCTCAACGAGCTTCGTGATCGGGCCGCCGAGGGGCGGCTGTCGATGGAGACGTTCGTCGGGCGGGTCGATCAGGCGTTGCGCGCGCGGAGCAGGGACGAGCTGGACGAGCTTGTCGCGGACCTGCCGCAGCGGGGCCGGTGGCGGCGGCGGGTCACCGACGCCGTGTCGGCGGCCTCGGAGTTCTCCTCGCGGCTCCAGAGCGCCTGGCGACGCCCCCGGCTACCCCGGCTGGCCCTTCCCCCGGACAGCCGTATCCGGTACGTGGTGGGCCGCGGGTCCTCCTGTGACCTGGTCCTGTCCGACCTGACGGTCTCCCGCGTACACGCCGAACTCCGCCGCGAGGACGACCACTGGCTCCTGGTCGACCTCGGCTCCCTCAACGGCACCCGCCTCAACGGCTGGCGCCTGGTCGGCCCGGCCCGCGTCCGCACCGGCGACGAGATCTCCTTCGGCGACTGCGCCTTCCTGGTATCCGCGCCCGCGTAAACAGAAACGGCGGCACCACTCCCAAGTGGGAGCAGTGCCGCCGTACCGGGCTCAGCTCACTGCTGGTTCTGCAGCCAGCTCATCATCGGGCGGAGCTTGGCGCCCGTGGTCTCGATCGGGTGCTCGGCCAGTTCCTGGCGGTACTTGTTGAACTGGGTCTGGCCGCCGTCGAACTCGGCGACCAGCTCGCGGGCGAAGTCGCCGGACTGGATCTCGTCCAGGATCCGGCGCATCTCCTTCTTGGTCTCCGCGTTGACCAGGCGCGGGCCGCGGCTGTAGCCGCCGTACTCGGCGGTGTCGGAGACCGACCAGTACATCTTGTGGATGCCGCCCTCGTACATCAGGTCGACGATCAGCTTCATCTCGTGCAGGCACTCGAAGTAGGCGACCTCGGGCTGGTACCCGGCCTCGATCAGGGTCTCGAAGCCCGCCTTGATGAGCTCGGAGACGCCGCCGCAGAGCACGGCCTGCTCACCGAACAGGTCGGTCTCGGTCTCCTCGGTGAAGGTGGTCTTCAGCGCGCCCGCCCGGGTGCCGCCGATGCCCTTGGCGTAGGACAGGGCCAGCGCCCAGGCCGAGCCGCTGGCGTCCTTCTCGACGGCGACCAGACAGGGCACGCCGCGCCCGGCCGAGTACTGCCGCCGGACCAGGTGGCCGGGGCCCTTGGGGGCGACCATGGCCACGTCGACGCCCTCCGGGGCCTCGATCAGGCCGTACCGGATGTTGAGGCCGTGGCCGAAGAAGAGCGCGTCGCCCTCCACCAGGTTGGGCGCGACGTGCTCGGCGTACAGGTGGCGCTGGATGTGGTCCGGGGCCAGGATCATCGTGAGGTCGGCCTCTTCCACCGCCTCCGAGGGGGTGAGCACGCGCAGGCCGTCCGACTCGGCCTTCTCCCGGCTCTTGGAGCCCTCGGGCAGCCCGACGCGCACGTCCACCCCGGAGTCGCGCAGGCTGAGCGCGTGGGCGTGGCCCTGGCTGCCGTACCCGAGGACGGCCACGTGCCGGCCCTGGATGATCGACAGATCAGCGTCGTTGTCGTAGAAGATCTCAGTCACTTTGTCTTGAACCTTTCGGGTTTCTCAGGCTTGTTCAGGCGGTACGGTCGAGTGCCCGGAGCGAACGGTCGGTGATCGAGCGGGCACCGCGGCCGATGGCCACCATGCCCGACTGCACGAGCTCCTTGATACCGAACGGCTCCAACACGCGGACGAACGCCTCCAGCTTGTCTGTGGTCCCGGTGACCTCGATGGTGACCGCGTCGGGGGCCACGTCGACGCAGCGGGCCCGGAACAGGTTGACCAGTTCCAGCACGTGGCTGCGGGAGTCGGCGTCCGCCCTGACCTTGATCAGCATGAGCTCGCGCTGCACCGACTGCGTGCTGTCCAACTCAACGATCTTGAGCACGTTCACCAGCTTGTTGAGCTGCTTGGTGACCTGCTCCAGCGGCAGTTCGGCGACGTTCACCACGATGGTCATCCGGGAGATGTCGGCGTGCTCGGTGGGCCCGACGGCCAGCGAGTCGATGTTGAACCCGCGCCGGCTGAACAGCGCGGCCACCCGGGCCAGCACGCCGGGCTTGTTCTCCACCAGGACGGAGAGGGTGTGGCGGGTCATCAGTCCTCGTGCTCCCACTTCGGCGCCATGTCACGGGCGTACTTGATCTCGTCGTTGCTGGTCCCGGCGGCGACCATCGGCCACACCATGGCGTCCTCGTGGACCACGAAGTCGACCACCACCGGCGCGTCGTTGATCTCCATCGCCTTCTGGATGGTGGCGTCCACATCCTCCGGCCGCTCGCAGCGCAACCCCACGCAACCGTACGCCTCGGCGAGCTTGACGAAGTCCGGGATGCGCCGGGCGGTCTGCAGGTTGGTGTTGGAGTAGCGCTCGTCGTAGAAGAGCGTCTGCCACTGGCGGACCATGCCCAGGTTGCCGTTGTTGATCACGGCAACCTTGATCGGCACGCCCTCCAGGGCGCAGGTGGCCAGCTCCTGGTTGGTCATCTGGAAGCAGCCGTCCCCGTCGATGGCCCACACGACGCTCTCCGGGCGCCCCATCTTCACGCCCATCGCGGCCGGCACCGCGAAGCCCATGGTGCCCAGGCCGCCGGAGTTGATGAACGTGCCAGGCCGCTCGTAGCCGATGAACTGGGCGGCCCACATCTGGTGCTGGCCGACCCCGGCCACGTAGTACGCCTCCGGACCGACGATCGAGCTCAACCGCTCCATCACGTACTGCGGGGCCAGCGTGCCGTCGTCGAAGGTGTCGTAGCCCAGCGCGTACGTGGTGCGCAACGCGTTGAGCGCCTTCCACCAGTCACTGTAGTCGCCCTTGCGGCCGTCGGCCTTGACCGCCGCGATGAGGTCGGTCAGCACTTCCCGGCAGTCGCCCACGATGGGCACGTCGGCGTGCCGGTTCTTGGAGATCTCGGCCGGGTCGATGTCGGCGTGCACGATCTTGGCGTTCGGGGCGAAGGTGTCCAGGCGGCCGGTGACCCGGTCGTCGAACCTGGCCCCGAGCGCGATGATCAGGTCGCTGCGCTGGAGCGAGCCGACCGCCGCGACGGTGCCGTGCATGCCGGGCATGCCCAGGTGCTGGGGGTGGCTGTCGGGGAAGCTGCCCCTGGCCATCAGGGTGGTGATGACCGGGATGCCGGTCAGCTCGGCGAGTTCGCGCAGCTCGGCCGAGGCGCCGGCCTTGTGCACGCCGCCGCCGACGTACAGCACCGGGCGGCGGGACTCGGCGATCAGCCGGGCCGCCTCCCTGATCTGCTTGGAGTGCGGGCGGGTGACCGGGCGGTAGCCCGGCAGCTGCATGGTGACCGGCCAGGTGAAGGTGGTCTTGGCCTGGAGGGCGTCCTTGGAGATGTCCACCAGGACCGGGCCAGGGCGGCCGGTGGAGGCGATGTGGAACGCCTCCACGATCGTCCTGGGGATGTCGGCCGGGTCGGTGACCAGGAAGTTGTGCTTGGTGATCGGCATGGTGATGCCGGAGATGTCGGCCTCCTGGAAGGCGTCCGTCCCGATCGCCGCGGACGCCACCTGGCCGGTGATCGCGACGATCGGCACCGAGTCCATGTGCGCGTCGGCGATCGGGGTGACCAGGTTGGTCGCGCCCGGGCCGCTGGTCGCCATGCACACCCCGACCCTGCCGGTGGCCTGCGCGTACCCCTCGGCGGCGTGCCCGGCACCCTGCTCGTGCCGTACGAGCACGTGCCGGACCTTGGTCGAGTCGTAGAGGGGATCGTAGGCGGGCAGGATGGCCCCGCCGGGGATCCCGAACACCGTGTCGACCCCGACGTGCTCCAGCGCCCGCACCAGGGCCTGGGCTCCTGTCATCTGTTCGGTCATCGGCTCGTTCCTTGTTGGCTGAGCGTAGTTCAGGAGGATTGGGCATAAAAAATGCCCCGTCCGCTGGGCGGATCTGGGGCGGCGCGCAGGACTGCGGACTCCGTCAGGCTGCGCGCCCGCGAAGTACTACGAGAATCCCACTGCGATGCATGGCACCACCCTGTCCGATGGACGGCCTTCACGTCAAATCATCTGGGACGGCGGTCTCAGCATTTGACATGAAGATGTCAGCTTACGGCGGCTTCCATGCGCGCGGCCGTGAGGTCGTACTTGAGGGTCATCAGCACGCCGGACAGGATGATCAGCGCGGGGATGACGGAGATGCCCACCAGCACCGCGGTCACCGCGCTGTCCGGCTGCACGACCGGGTTGGCCGGGTCGGACTCGCGGAAGCCGCCCACGGACAGGACCGCGCCGTAGATGGTCGCGCCGAACGCGGCCACCGCGCTCTCCACCGCCGTCCACAGGCCGGTGAACACCCCGCCCCTGCGCTTGCCGCTGACCAGCCCGTCGTAGGCGATGACGTCGGCCAGCATGGAGAACTGGAGCAACTGCAGCCCGGCGTACCCGACCCCGACCACCACGATGCACAGGTAGGCCCAGGCCGCGCCGAGCCACGGGCTGGCCACGGCCAGCGTGGCCCCGCCCATGAAGAGCAGCCCGGACAGGATCATCGCGCCGCGCTTGTCCATCACCTTGGCCAGCCACACCCAGAGCGGCATGGTGATCAGCATCGGCCCGACCAGCGCCGCGAACAGCGGGGTGGTGGCGCTCGGGTTCCCCAGCGTGTAGGCGGCGAAGTACGGCGCCCCCGCCAGCATCACCCCGGCCGCCAGGGTCTGCGCGCTGCACAGCCCGAGCAGCCACAGGAACGGCCTGGACTCGCGGGCGGCGGCCAGCTGGGCCCGCAGCGAGCCCTCCGACTGCTGCTGCCCGGTGTACGGGGCCCGCGCGGTCCCGAAGAACGACCCGATCATGGCGACGAACAGGATGGCCGCGAACACGACGCCCATCAGCCGGTAGCCCTC
The DNA here is from genome assembly GCF_018476525.1 of Acrocarpospora catenulata. Taxonomy (GTDB): domain Bacteria; phylum Actinomycetota; class Actinomycetes; order Streptosporangiales; family Streptosporangiaceae; genus Acrocarpospora; species Acrocarpospora catenulata. Next base: position 193,722 of record NZ_JAHCST010000008.1, on the reverse strand, counting down.
CAGGGTGTCCCCGGCCAGCATCGGCGCCAGCACCCCGCTCATCGCGATGGCGATGGCGATGAACACCATGCGCCACTGGAGCAGCGAGGTGCGCTCGTGGTAGTCGGTGGTCATCTCGGCCGGCATCGCCTTGTAGGGCACCTCGTACAGCGCGTACCCGGTGGCCGCGACCAGGAAGGCCACCCCCACGAAGATCGCGGCGGGCACTCCCTTGAGCGGCGGCCCGATGAACATGACGGCGAAGGCGATCGGCAGGATCGCGGTTCCGGCCAGCATCCAGGGCCGCCGGGGTCCCCAGCGGGAGACGGTCCGGTCCGACCACTGGCCGATCAGCGTGTTGGCGATCAGGTCCCATGCCTTGGGCAGGAACACCACGATCCCGGCCAGCAGCGGGTCCACGGCGAGCACGTTGGTCAGGTAGATGAGCAGCAGCAGCCCGGGGATGGCGCTGAAATTGGCCGTGCAGAACGAACCGACCGCGTATCCGACGCGCACGCCCGTGGAGACCCTGGAAATCATGGCGTCATTGAAGCCCAGCAAGCGCTAGGCCGACTAGGTCAAAATCTCGGATTTGTCGGTGTTTCCGTTAGTCGCGGATGTCGGCGCAGACCACATGCGCGCCGAGTTCGATCATCCGGCGCTCGGTGTGCGCGTCGGCCACCCGGGCCATCAGCACCGGCGCCTCGCTGGCGGCCAGTTGCGGCAGCCGGGCCCGGACCCCGCGGTGCAGGTCGCGCACCACGTCCTCGGCGGCGGAGGTGTGCACCTTGACGTGGAGCATGATCCCGTTCGCCCCGGACACCGTACGGGCCTCGGAGATCCAGACGTGGTGGATCACCGAGTAGTCGCGGAGCAGCTCGGCGATGGCCACCCGCAGTGCGGGCAGGATCGGGTGGTTGGTCCGCTGGTATCCCGGGTCCACCACGGTCATCGCGCCGGACAGGTGCTGCCGCGGCTGCGGGATCCAGGAGGAGCCCACCGGCGTGGGCGCGGGCACCGGGGCGCTCCGCACCGGCGGCTTGGCGATCATCGCCATGGCCCCGGTGGCGTACGCCGAGGGCACCGCACCGGACAGCACCGGCGCGGGACCGCTCCGGGTGGACTGCAGGTAGCGCTGGAGGTCCTCGATCGGCACGGCCGCCGCCGCGGGCCCGGCCGCGTCGATGACGATCTCACGGACCCCGGTCACCCGCTGGATGTCCAGGATGGTGTCCGCATCGCAGGCCGACAGCGAGTGGCTGCCCCGATGCCGGGCGTAGGTGGCCGGTCCGGTGTAACCCAGCAGAACCCGTTCACCGCCCTGGGTCGTCCCGAGGACGACCGAGCGGTCGGGCCGGACCGCCACCAGGACTCCCCACTCGGCCAGCGCGGCCAGCAACCGTTGCGGACTGCCGTGCTGGGCGAGTACTTCGCTGAGAGCGGGGTTCCCGATGCTCATATGCGAAACCATAGGTACCGAACCACGATTTAGCAGGCTAATCGCCAAGATTAGCTGCGATCAATACCAAGCTGGCGGCTGTGTGGATGGGCACGGTCCAATTTGGGTATGCCGTGAAATCGGCCTGTACACAAAGAAAGCTCATGATTCCCCTGAGTAACATCCGTCTCGTATGCCGGATCCTCCTCAGGCCCTCGGAGGAGCGCGGATAGCCTGGATCCCGGCCCATTCACTCGTTCGAAGGACTCATGTTGAACAAGCCAGTCGTCCTGGTCGCAGAGGAGCTGTCCGAGGCCGGTCTGGCCGTGCTCGGAGCGGACTTCGAAGTCCGCCACACCGACGGAGCCGACCGGTCCCAGTTCCTGCCCGCCCTCGCCGGGGTGGACGCCCTGATCGTCCGCAGCGCCACCCAGGTGGACGCCGAGGCCATCGCGCACGCGCCCCGGCTGCGCGTGGTCGCCCGGGCCGGTGTCGGACTCGACAATGTAGACGTCGAGGCCGCCACCAAGGCCGGGGTGATGGTGGTGAACGCGCCGACCTCGAACATCACCAGCGCCGCCGAGCACACCGTCGCGCTCATCCTGGCCTCGGCCCGCAACGTCGCCCAGGCGCACGGTGCGCTCAAGGCCGGCGAGTGGAAGCGGTCCAAGTACACCGGCGTGGAGCTGGACGGCAAGGTCGTCGGCATCCTCGGCCTGGGCAAGATCGGCCAGTTGGTGGCCCAGCGCCTCCAGCCGTTCGGGGTGGAGCTCATCGCCTACGACCCCTACCTTCAGCCGGCCCGGGCCGCCGCCATGGGCGTGCGGCTGCTCTCGCTGGAGGAGGTGCTGGCCCAGGCCGACTTCATCACCGTGCACCTGCCCAAGTCCAAGGAGACCATCGGGCTGATCGGCGAGCGCGAGATGCACCAGGTCAAGCCGAACGTACGGCTGATCAACGTGGCCCGCGGCGGCATCATCGACGAGAACGCGCTGTACGCCGCGATCAAGGAAGGCCGGGTCGCCGGGGCGGGCATCGACGTGTTCCCCAAGGAGCCGGTCACCGACAGCCCCCTCTTCGAGCTGGACCAGGTGGTGGTCACCCCGCACCTGGGCGCCTCCACCCACGAGGCCCAGGAGAAGGCCGGCACCCAGGTGGCCAGGAGCGTCAAGCTGGCGCTGGCCGGGGAGTTCGTGCCGGACGCGGTGAACGTGCAGGGCGGCGCGGTGCCCGAGGACGTCAAGCCCGGCCTGCCGCTGACCGAGCGCCTCGGCCGCATCTTCACGGCGCTGGCCGGCGAGGTCGCGGCCCGGCTGGACGTCGAGGTGCGCGGCGAGATCGCCGACCAGGATGTCCGGGTGCTGGAACTGGCCGCGCTGAAGGGCGTCTTCACCGACGTGGTCACCGACACGGTCACCTACGTGAACGCGCCGCTGCTGGCCAAGGACCGGGGCACCGTGGTGGAGCTGGTCACCAGCTCCGAGAGCCCGGACTGGCGGAACGTGATCACCGTGCGCGGCGTGCTGGCCGACGGCCGGACCGTCTCGGTCTCCGGCACCCTCTCCGGCCCCCGCCAGATCATGAAGCTGGTCGAGGTCAACGGGTTCACCATGGAGATCGACCCCACCGACCACCTGGCCTTCTTCACCTACACCGACCGGCCGGGCATCGTCGGCATCGTGGGCCGCCTGCTCGGCGAGCACAACGTCAACATCGCCTCCATGCAGGTGGCCAGGGGCACCAAGGGCGGCAAGGCGCTGATCGCGCTGACCGTGGACTCGGCCATCCCGGCCGACGTGGTCGAGCAGATCGCCACCGAGATCGGCGCCGACGGCGGCCGTACGGTCGACCTGGAGGACTAGCGGCACACGACCCCAGCCATCTCATCTCGTGAGACGCATGGCCGTCCATTGAGATGGCTGGGGTAACCTGCTGGGATGTATGACATGTATCCCTGGGACCACGCCGAGGACGTCGAGAACGAAGCGGCCGACGCCCTGCAGACCGCGCTGGACCGGCGCGACAACGGCGGTTCACCCCAGCGCTGAAACCGGCTGAGCTCGCCTTGATTCAATGAGAAACGCGTGATCTGGACTGCCGCAGCGGCGAGTCGATTGGTCGGAGGCTATGCGGCTGTCTATGGGACGGGTTTCTCATTGATCTACTGGCCTTCGCAACCCGGGCGAATGTGTCAATCTGGGGATGTGGTGAGCATCGGCGGCGGAGCCGCCAAGACGACCGCCAGCACGACGAGCCTGCTCAGGGTGATGAACGAGCGGGCGGTCTTCGGCGAGATCTTCCGGATGGGCCGGGTCTCCCGGCCGGAGCTGGCCCAGGCCACCGGCCTCTCCAAACCGACCATCTCCGTCGCACTGGCTGATTTGGAGCGCGCCAAACTGGTCCGCCCGGTCGGCCTGCGCACCGGCAACGCGGGCCGCGCCGCCCTGCTCTACGAGATCCGCCCGCAGGCCGGCTGGGTGCTCGCGGTGGACATCGGCCGCCACTACGTCAGGCTCGCGCTCGCCGACCTGGTCGGGCAGGTGGTGGCCCGCCGGGACGAGCCCGCCGGCGCCGAGTTGGTCGCCCAACTCGGCGACATCGCCACGGAGCTGATCAAATCGGCCGGGCTGACCCGCGAGGACGTCACGCTGACCGTGTTCGGCACGCCCGGCATCCACGACAAGGAGACCGGCGCCCTCCTGCTCGCCCCCAACCTGCCCGGCTGGGAGGACCCCGGCGCGGTGGACCGGCTGGCCGAGGTCGCCGCCGGGCCGTACGTGGTGGAGAACGACGTGGACCTGGCCGCCGTCGGCGAGGGCGCGTACGGGCTGGGCCGCGAGGTGGCGCACTTCGTCTTCGTGTCCATCGGGACCGGCATCGGCATGGGCGTGGTCATCGACGGCAAGCTCTACCGGGGCTCCCGCGGCGCGGCAGGGGAGATCTCGTACCTGCCGGTGGGGGAGGGGGACCCGCTGGTCAACCCCGGGCGGGGCATGTTCGAGTCGGTGGCCGGCGCGGACGGCGTGGTGGCGCTGGCGGGCAGGCTCGGGCTGGCGGCCGGGACCGCCAAGGAGGTCTTCGACGCGGCCCGCGCGGGTGACCCGGTCGCGGCCGAGGTGGTGGCCGCCGAGGTGGACCACATCGCGCACGCGCTGGCCGGGGTGACCGCCGTGCTCGACCCCGAGCTGGTGGTGCTCGGCGGCGGCATCGGCGGCCAGGCGGGGGACCTGCTGGCCGGGCCGGTGGCGCGGCGGCTGGCGGCACTGGTGGCGCTCCGCCCGCCGCGCATCGAGCTGTCCTCCACCGGGCCGGAGGCGGTGTTGCTCGGCGCGCTGGCGGTCGGCCTGGCCAGCGCCCGTGACCTGGTCTTTGAGCGAACCGTTGCGCTCGTATGATGAGACATGTGCTCGATCTCCGAGATGGACCGGTAAGGTGACCGGCATGGATTCGAGCATCATCCGGCTGGCGGTGATCCCCGGCGACGGGATCGGGAACGAGGTCGTGGCCGAGGGCCTGAAGGTGCTGGACGCGGTCGGCCTGAAGGTCGAGCGGACCAGCTACGACCTGGGTGCCAGGCGCTACCACGCGACCGGCGAGACCCTGCCCGACGCCGTCCTGGATGAGCTGCGCGGATACGACGCCATCCTGCTCGGCGCGGTCGGCGACCCCAGCGTGCCGCCCGGGGTGCTGGAGCGCGACCTGCTGCTCAAGCTCCGGTTCCAGCTCGACCACTACGTCAACCTCCGCCCCGTCAAGCTCTTCCCCGGCGTGGAGACCCCGCTCGGCAAGGCGCTCCCCGGCGACATCGACATCGTCGTCGTCCGCGAGGGCACCGAGGGGCCGTACGCGGGGGCCGGCGGCGTGCTCCGCAAGGGCACCCCGCTGGAGATCGCCACCCAGGACTCGGTGAACACCGCCCACGGCGTGGAGCGCGTGGTCCGCTACGCGTTCGAGAAGGCCGCCGGCCGGGAGCGCCGCAAGCTCACCCTGGTCCACAAGACCAACGTGCTCACCTACGCCGGCGATCTCTGGCAGCGCACGGTCAACCGGGTGGCCGAGGAGTACCCCCAGGTCACCACCGACTACTGCCACGTCGACGCGGCCGCGATGTTCTTCGTCAACCAGCCTGACCGGTTCGACGTGATCGTCACCGACAACCTGTTCGGCGACATCATCACCGACATCGGCGCCGCCATCGCGGGCGGCATCGGCCTGGCCGCCAGCGGCAACATCAACCCCGACCGCACCGCGCCCAGCATGTTCGAGCCGGTGCACGGCTCCGCGCCGGACATCGCCGGCCAGGGCAAGGCCGACCCCAGCGCGACCATCCTCAGCGTCGCCATGCTCCTGGACCACCTCGGCCACACCGAGGCGGCGGCCCGGGTGGAGCAGGCGGTCGCCGACGACCTGGTCGAACGGCAGGGCGCCTGGACCGGGCGGCAGACCCGCGAGATCGGCGACGACATCGCCGCGCGAGTAGCCGGGTAGCCCCGGCCACCCCAGCAGACTCAGCGCATGATGGCCCACAATGGGCCGTCATGCGCTTTTTTGTTCCCCGCCATATGGCTTAAGTTTCGTTTAGCAGCGTGTAGAGAGAAGGAATCATGAGCCAGCTCAGCTTCGACCAGCGGTCCAACCCGAACGCGCGGAGCGCGGCAGAACGGGAACAGGTGCTGGCGAACCCGGGCTTCGGGCAGACCTTCACCGACCACATGGTCTCCATCGACTTCACCGAGGGCGTCGGCTGGCACGACGCGCGCCTCGAGCCGTACGGGCCGCTGGTGCTTGACCCGGCCACCTCCGTCTTCCACTACGCGCAGGAGGTGTTCGAGGGGCTCAAGGCGTACCGGCAGGCGGGCGGGTCCATCGTGGCCTTCCGGCCGCTGGCCAACGCTGCCCGGTTCAACCGGTCCTGCGCCCGGCTGGCCATGCCGGAACTGCCGGAGGAGGTCTTCGTGGAGTCGCTGGAGCTGCTGGTGCAGGCCGACCGCGACTGGGTGCCCACCACCGAGGGGCACAGCCTCTACCTGCGGCCGTTCACCATCGCCACCCAGGTGGGCATGGGGGTGAACTACCCGTCCAAGACCTTCCGGTACATGGTGATCGCCTCGCCGTCGGCCTCCTACTTCGCGAGCGGCGTGAAGGCGGTCAAGGTCTGGCTGTCCACCGAGTACACCAGGGCAGCCCCCGGCGGGACCGGGTTCGCCAAGTGCGGTGGCAACTACGCGGCGGCCTTCGTGGCCCAGCGGCAGGCCGTCCAGAACGGCTGCGACCAGGTCGTCTGGCTGGACGCCTTCGAGCATCGCCACGTGGAGGAGATGGGCGGGATGAACCTGTTCTTCGTCCGCGGTGACCGCCTGGTGACCCCGCCGCTGACCGGTACCCTGCTGGCCGGCATCACCCGCGACTCCATCCTCACCTTCGCCGCCGACCTCGGCCTCACCGCCGAAGAGGGCAAGATCACCATCGAGGAGTGGCAGGCGGGCTGCGCCTCCGGCGAGATCACCGAGGTCTTCGCCTGCGGCACCGCCGCCATCGTCACCCCGGTCGGCTCGGTCAAGGGCGCCGACCGGGAGTGGACGATCGGCGACGGCACGCCGGGCCCGGTCACCATGCGGGTCCGCGAGGAACTGCTGGGCATCCAGTACGGCACCCGCCCCGACCCCCACGGCTGGGTGCACAAGATCTGCTAACGCCTGCGGATCAGCGTCAGCCCGTCCGCGATCGGCACCAGCACGGAGTCGACCCGCGGATCGGCTGTCACCAGGTCGTTGAAGGCCCGCATGGCGGGCACGTTGCCCCCCGCCCCGGGGTCGGTGATGCGCCCGCCCTGCAGGGTGTTGTCCACGCAGATCAGGCCGCCGGGCGCGAGCCGGCGCACCAGCTCCCGGTAGTAGTCCGGGTACCCGGCCTTGTCGGCGTCGATGAAGGCGAAGTCGACCGGCTCGTCCTCGGGCAGCGCGGTGAGCGTGCCGAGCGCGGGCCCCAGGCGCAGCTCCACCCGGTCGGTGAGCCCGGCGCGCTCCCAGTACCGCCGGGCCACCGCCGTCCACTCCTGGCTCACGTCGCAGCAGATCAGCCTGCCGTCCGGGGCCAGGCCGCGGGCGATGCAGATCGAGGAGTAGCCGGTGAACGTGCCCACCTCCACGGCCAGCCTGGCGCCGGTGAGCTGGACCAGCATGGTCAGCAGGGCGCCCTGCTCGGGCGCGATCTGCATGGAGATGTTGTCCGGCGCGATCGCGGCCGTCTCCACCGCCAGTTCGCGGAGCAGCTGGTCGGGCTGCGTGGCGTGGGCGGCGACGTACGCGGGCACGGAGGGGTCGGTGTAGGACGCCTTCAACGTGGTCATGACGGCCAGCCTACGACGCGCGCACATCTCGGATCCTGAGATCAATGTGCCGGATGGCGGATCGTATGGCAGACTCCAGAGAATCATGTCTTACTGTCTGCTCATTATTGGCAGGCGCGCCGGCTGACAGGACACCGCCGGCGCGCAGACCTCTCACGCCCGTGAGGGGTCTTTTTGTTTGAGCGAGCTGGCAGGACCTCCTACAAGGAGACGACATCCCACCATGGCTGATGACACTTTCCACGTGTACGACACCACCCTCCGCGACGGTGCGCAGCAGGAGGGGCTGAACCTTTCGGTCGCCGACAAGCTCGCCGTCGCGCGGCATCTGGACGCGCTCGGCGTCGGCTTCATCGAGGGCGGCTGGCCGGGCGCCAACCCCAAGGACACCGAATTCTTCCGGCGGGCTCAGACCGAGCTCGACCTGAAGCACGCGCAGCTCGCCGCGTTCGGCGCGACCCGCCGAGCCGGTGTGAAGGCGGCCGACGACCCTCTGGTCGCCGCACTGCGCGAATCCGGCGCGCCGATCGTGACCCTGGTTGCCAAGAGTCACGACCGGCACGTGGAACTGGCCCTCCGCACCACTCTTGAGGAGAACCTCGCGATGATCCGCGACACGGTCTCCCACCTGCGTGCGGAGGGCCAGCGGGTGTTCCTGGACGCGGAGCACTTCTTCGACGGCTACAAGTCCAACCCGGCGTACGCGCTGGAGGTGATCCGCACCGCGGCCGAGGCGGGCGCGTCGGTGATCGCGCTCTGCGACACCAACGGCGGCATGCTCCCCGACGAGCTGGCCGACGTGGTGCACCAGGCGGTCCAGACCTCGGCCCGGATCGGCATCCACTGCCACGACGACACCGGCTGCGCGGTCGCCAACACGCTGGCCGCCGTCCGGGCCGGCGCCAGCCACGTGCAGGGCTGCGCCAACGGGTACGGCGAGCGCTCCGGCAACGCCAACCTGTTCACCGTGGTCGCCAACCTCCAGCTCAAGCGCGGCTTCCAGCTGGTACCGCCGCAGGCCCTGCGGGAGATGACCCGGATCGCGCACGCCATCACCGAGGTGACCAACGTCACCCCCAACTCCCACCAGCCGTACGTCGGCACCTCGGCGTTCGCGCACAAGGCCGGCCTGCACGCCTCGGCCATCAAGGTGGACCCCAACCTGTACCAGCACATCGACCCGGCCGAGGTCGGCAACGACATGCGCATGCTGGTCTCCGACATGGCCGGGCGGGCCTCGGTGGAGCTGAAGGGCCGCGAGCTGGGCTACCAGCTCACCGGTGACCAGGCCCGCACCCTGGTGGAGCGGGTCAAGGAGCTGGAGTCCCGCGGGTACACCTTCGAGGCCGCCGACGCCTCCTTCGAACTGCTGCTGCGCGACAGCGTGCACGGCGAGCGGCTCCGGCACTTCTCGGTGGAGTCCTGGCGGGTCATCGTGGAGCGCCGCCCGGGCGGCGAGGTGGTCAGCGAGGCCACCGTCAAGCTGCACGCCAAGGGCGAGCGCATCGTCGCCACCGGTGAGGGCAACGGCCCGGTGAACGCGCTGGACAAGGCGGTGCGGACCGCCCTGGAGGGTCTCTACCCCGAGCTGGCCGCGGTGGAGCTGATCGACTTCAAGGTCCGCATCCTGGAGGGCACGCACGGCACCGACGCGGTCACCCGGGTCCTGGTCACCTCCAGCGACGCGGGCGCCGAATGGGCCACGGTGGGCGTGGACGAGAACATCATCGAGGCGTCCTGGCAGGCCCTGGAGCAGGCCGTGACGTTCGGCCTGCTCCGCGCCGGCTACAGCCTCTGACCTCTAGACCAGGTCCTTGCCGGACATCTTGAACGTGGCCGGGCCGTTGGGAGTGCGCACGATGACGGTCCGGCCCGAGCAGGACACCGCGGGGTCGTCGGTGCCCGGCACCACGATGGTGAGCAGGCCGGTCGCCGCCGGCGACTGCACCACGGGGGCGGCCTCCTTCTTCATGTACGAGGAGGAGATCCAGCCCTGGTAGGGGTTGGTCTGCCCGCTGACCACCTGCTGCCCGGAGACGGGCTTGCACCCGGGCAGGGCCAGCTGCACGATCGACGCCTTCCAGCCGCCGTCGCCGTGGCTGACCACGACCCGGCCCCCGCCGTTGGAGACCACCTTCAGGCCGGAGGCCAGGTGCCACAGGTTGCGGACCTTGCCCGAGGCGACGGTGTCGTACACGGCCATGACGTCCTTCTTGTCATGGTTGACGAGGACCGCCCGAGTGCGGCGGGTGCCGTACGCGGTGTCGGTGAGTGTGAAGGACTGCCGGTCCTTGCCGATCGACCTGCGGATCAGCGCGGTGGCCATCCGGCCCCTGAACTTCTTCCCGGCCACGATGGGCACGTTGTGCGCCTCCGGGGTGATCGTCCAGCGGCGGTAGGCGGTGTTCTCGTAGGAGTGGAATCCGGCCTCGGTGAGGATGTTGCGGCCCTGGGCGTAGTAGGTGACGCCCAGGTGGTCCTCGTGGCCGTGGAACTTCAGGCCGGGGCCGAACCTGATGGAGTAGTAGGCCGACTCCCGGTCGCCCCAGGCGGTGCGGCCGAAGACGTACCCGGCCTTGTAGATCTGGACCAGCGAGTCGGGGCGGTCGTAGGCGGCCGGCTGCACGTCGGCGGGGCCGTCCCCGAGCGGGACCAGGAAGCCGTCGGGCTGGGTGGCCGCGCTGATGTGCTCGGGCAGCTTGTCCCAGCGCCTGGCCAGGCTCTCGGGGATCTTGACGCCGCAGTCCTTGAGCTTGTCCATGGCCACCCGGAGGCGGTCGTGGAAGTACACCGCGTACCGCGGGGCCTGCTCGCGCAGGGCGCCCTCGGCGTCCACGTCCAGCTTGGTGGTCTTCTCCATGCGGCTGACCGCCTTCTTGCGCCAGGCGGCGTTGCCGTACCGGCAGGCGATGGTGAGCAGGCCGATGTCCTGGTCCAGGCCGTGGTTGTGACCCCACTCGTAGTGCTTGTCGTCGTCCAGGATCCGGGCGTGCTGGACCAGGCTGTCGCGCAGCCACTTGTCCGGCACGTGCCGGCTCAGGCAGACCAGCGCGGGCGCCCGCAGCGCCACCGGATGCTCGGCCCAGGCGTAGGTGCCCAGCGACCCCGGCGGGTTCTTGGCCACCCAGTCCTTGGCCACCTCGGTGGCCCGGGACAGGTAGGTGGCCTTGCCGGTGGTCTCGTAGTCGGCCACCAGCCGCCCCACCCACCGCAGCGAGTGGAAGACCATCTTCCAGGACCGGTTCTTGTACGGGTCCAGGCGCCAGTTGACCTTCTCCCCGATCTTCACGGGGGGCAGGTCGAGGAAGGAGAGCTGACCGGCCATCACTTCCTCCGCCGTGGGCGTGGCGGGTAACCAGTCCCCCTGGCACTCGGGCGTGCGCGCCACCGCGCTCGCGGGGGTGGCCGTCAGCAGGCTTCCCGCCAGTAGAAACACACCAATCACTCTGGAACCGCCGGGCACGCCTGTTCCTTCCGTCACACGGGGGGCGCGGATCATGCTGGCCGAATCCGGTCAATTGGGTCAAGTTCCACTACGAAAGTGGTGGGGTGGAGTTATCCACAGGGCTGCCTGAGGGGTGGCGGGCGACCACTAGCCTGGGTGTCGTGCGTATCGCGAGGTTCACCACGGGCGACGGGGTCGCTTTCGGCGTGGTCGAAGAGGGCGGCCAGGTGGTCGCGAAGATCGACGCTCACCCGTTCGGCGGCATCCAGCTGACCGGCGAGCGCTACCCGCTGGCCGAGGTGCGGATCGTGCCGCCGATCCTGCCCAGCAAGGTGGTGGCGATCGGGCGCAACTACGCCGAACATGCCCGTGAGCTGGGCAACGAGGTCCCGTCCGAGCCGTTGATCTTCCTCAAGCCGTCCACTTCGGTGATCGGCCACGGCGAGGGCATCGCCTATCCGGAGAAGCTCTCCGAGCGGGTGGACTTCGAGGGCGAACTGGCCGTGGTGATCGGGCGGCTCTGCCGCGAGGTGCCGGTAGAGCGGGCTGGGGACGTCATCTTCGGCTACACCTGCGCCAACGACGTCACCGCTCGCGACCTGCAGAAACGCGACGGGCAGTTCACCCGGGCCAAGGGTTTCGACACCTTCTGCCCGATCGGGCCGTGGATCGAGACCGACCTCGACCCGAGCGACCTGGCGCTGACCACCACGGTCAACGGCGAACTTAGGCAGAGCGGGCGCACCTCCCAGCTGATCTTCGACATCCCGGCGCTCATCGCCCACGTGACCGCCGTGATGACGCTGCTTCCCGGCGACATCATCCTGACCGGCACGCCCGCCGGGGTCGGCCCGCTCCAGGTCGGCGACGAGGTCAGCGTGGGCATCGAAGGCATCGGAACTCTCACCAACAGGGTGATCTCACGTGACTGACGTACGGGTGCGCTTCGCGCCCTCGCCGACCGGCATGTTCCACGTCGGCGGGGCCCGCTCCGCGCTGTTCAACTGGGCGCTGGCGCAGCAGTCGGGGGGCCGGTTCGTGCTCCGCATCGAGGACACCGACGCCGCCCGCAACCGCCCGGAGTGGACCGAGGGCATCATCTCCGCGCTGGCCTGGATCGGCATCGACGGCGACTCGCCGTACTTCGAGGGCCCCTACTTCCAGTCGGCGTACGAGGCGCAGCACCGGGAGGCGGCCGCGCTGCTCCGCAAGGACGGCCGTGCCTATCACTGCACCTGCACCCGGGATGACGTCAAGGAGCGCACCGGGTCGGAGTTCCGGGGTTACGACGGCTACTGCCGCGATCTGGGGCGCACCGAGGGCGCCCTGCGCTTCCGCACCCCCGACACCGGCATCACCGTGGTGGAGGACCTGGTGCGCGGCACCGTCGAGTTCCCCAACGATGCGATGGAGGACTTCGTCATCGCCCGCGCCGACGGCTCCCCGCTGTTCGTGCTGGCCAACGTGGTGGACGATGTGGAGATGCGGATCACCCACGTGGTCCGGGCCGAGGAGCACCTGTCCAACACGCCCAAGCAGCAGCTGCTCTGGCAGGCACTCGGCCACACCCCGCCGGTCTGGGCGCACGTGCCGGTGATCGTCAACGAGAAGCGGCAGAAGCTCTCCAAGCGGCGCGACAAGGTCGCCCTGGAGTCCTACCGGGCCGAGGGCTACCTGGCCGAGGCCATGGTCAACTACCTGATGTTGCTCGGCTGGGGCCCCGGTGACGATCGCGAGATCATGCCCTGGTCGGAGATGGTCCCGCTGTTCGACCTCAAGAACGTCAACCTCTCCCCGGCCTTCTTCGACGAGAAGAAGCTCCGCGCCTTCAACGGCGAGTACATCCGCGCCCTCCCGCTGGAGATCTTCATCGACCGCTGCGCCCCCTGGCTGGAGCCCGGCTGGGACCGCGCCACCTTCGCCAAGGTGGCCCCCCTGGCCCAGACCCGCGTTGCGGTCCTCTCCGAAATCACCGCCAACGTGGACTTCCTCTTCCTGACCGAGCCCGTCCACGACCAGCCCTCCTGGGACAAGGCGATGAAGCCCGGCGCCGCCGACATCCTCTCCGGCTACGCCTCCCGCCTGGAAACCGTCAACTGGGACCCCGAGTCCCTGAAGACCGCCCTGGAGGAGGTCGGCACCGAACACGGCCTCAAACTAGGCAAGGCCCAGGCCCCCATCCGGGTAGCGATAACCGGCCGCACCGTGGGCCTCCCCCTCTTCGAATCCATCGAGTCCCTGGGCCGCGAACGCACCCTGGACCGCCTACGCGCCGCCCTGTCCAAGCTGCCCTGACACGCCACATGCTCCAACCACCCCGGCCACCGATCGAACGGGGCCGGGGCGGGCCGACAGCGAGAGGGTGGGATCGACGGGCAAATGAGCGGTCGTAGTCCCGGATGCCGTGCTCGCAGGCGGAGGATGCTTCGTTCTGCCGATTTGCGTGCTGTTCCTGGCCGGGTGCCTGCCGGTTCTCGGTGATCCGGCACCGCGGCCGGTGGGATTCGGCCGTACCGGCGACGGGCGGATTCGGTTCGTGGTCGTGTTGTGTCCCGGTGAGCGACTCGCCCCGTTGACGGCGAGCGACTGGGAGCGCCGGCAGCCGATCTGGAAGGTGTCACAGCCAGACGACACGCTGCGGCACGGCGGGCGGATCACGCTGGGCGACGGACGGGGATTCGCGAAGACCGAGGTGCCCATGGTCCCGGCATTGCCGACGGCGATCGACGCGACGGCTGAGCTCGCGGATGGTCGCCTATTCGGATCCGCTTCCGACGTCGATGGGATCCTGCAGGATCTGGCAGGTTCGAATGATGTCCTGGATCTTCACACGAAAGGGTCACCGAAGACAGGTTCCGAGAACAGGTGAACGACGAGTACTGCTGAACTCGCAGCCCTGGCGGCTCCATGTACCGATCACATCCGCCGTCTGTCGTTCACAGCCTCAAAGTTGACGGTCGCCCACTTCTCCGCTGTTCGTTCTCACTGTCGAAACCGTGGGCCTGGAATCTGGTGGGGGAGTTTCGCGGCACCCATCCGTCCCGGCGGAGCCGGGCCCGGACCCGGAGGGTCACGAGGGTGGGTGGGTGGGACAACCCCCATCCGCCCCCGCAAGGACCGCCGTCCCGGCAGGGGCTGGCACGTCGGCCGAGGTGGGCGCCTTGATTGCGCGGTTGAAGGCACGGGACGATGCGGCGCTCCGCGCCTGCGACCAGGCCGGCTGGGCCCTAGGGGTGGCGCTCTCCTCGGCGATCAACCTGATCGACCCCGAGACGATCGTGCTCGGAGGCGTGTTCGCGCCGCTCTTCCCGTGGATCGGCGGCGCGGTCGCGGAAACCCTCCAGGCCCGACTCGGACAGATGCGCCTAACCGTGCCACCAATCATGGTCTCCCGCCTCGGATCCGAAGCGGCCACCCTGGGCGCGGCGGGCCAGGTAATCGAAGAGATCATCGCCGACCCAGCCGCACTCCTCTGATGGGCGCCCTAACAGCCGAGGCCTACCATGCGTGGACGTGACCTCAGACGAGTACCATCGCCCGCAGCCTGTCTGCGGCGTCGCCGGAACGTTGCTCGATGATGTCGGTTAATTTTCGTACCTGCGTCATCAAAAGTGGCACTCGTAGCTGTTCAGGCACAGCAGTGATTGCCGATACGGCGACGGATGCCGCCTCGTCCGGCTCGTTCTTCCTCGCGAGGTATCGAGCGCGGTCCAACAGGATCAGCGGTCTGTCCATGGGGTCGTCGGCGGGATAGGCGGCCAGCGCCTGCTCCTGTTCTTCCCAGGCGCTGTCGTCGCCGATCAGGCTCAGGACCTGTGAGCCGTACATCGTCATCTCCCCGTCCGGGAAGCCGAAGAACGGCTCGTTCTTCTGCTCCGGAGTGAGCCGATCGAAGATGCTTCGAGCGCTATCGAGTTCTCGGGCTGCCTGCTCGTGCTTACCCAGAAGGGCATGCGTTCGCGCAGCCAGGCCGGCGAGTTGTGCTGCCGGAGCGCTCGCGCCGCTGCCAAGGCTGGTGCGGGCTCGGTCGGCGATGGAGATCACCGTCTGAGGGGTCGGTCCGTAGAAGGCGCTCATGGCCTGCGCCATCGCGATCCAGTACTGATGGGCGACGTTGCTTGACAGTTCGCCGTACCGCTTGGCGGTGTGCAGCCAGTCCCGGGCGGCTCGCTCCTGCTCCAGGTCAGTACTGACGGCGCCGACCAGTCCACACAGCCGGGAAGCGATCAGATGGAGTTCACGCTGGTGCGGGTAGCGGTCGGTCAGGTTTGCGAGCTCGTGCAGGTCGGGGGTCAACGCCTGGAGCAGTGTCTGCGGTGGCATGGTGCCGTAAGAGGCGACGTGACCGGCGGTGACGTCGGCCCAGTGCTCCAGATCGGTGGCTGGAAGGACGCGACGGAGCCCTGCTTCCATCTGTGATCGGGTGCCGTCGAGGCTGAAGACGATCGGAGTGGCGGCGGCGAGGGACAAGAAGTGGCGACGATCCACGTCGGCGTCCTCCGGTTCGGTCAGCGATTCTGGGACCTCTCCCATCAGAGTAACGATCGGGTCCTCATCCGCCAGTCCCATCCGGACCAGGGGCGCCCGGAACCATAGCGCGAGGTACCGGCGGTAGAACCGGCCCGGAACGATGTGGCCGTTCTCCCAGCGGGAGTACTGGGAAATCGACGGAGTTCCGTCGGAGCATGGGCGACCTTCGTCGGAGGCAAGAACACGCACGCCGGTGATGACCTCATTCTGGGTCTGACCGCAGGCCAGCCGCCATGCCATCAGCAGCGTCGGAGTTTCGGCTTTGCCCGAAATCGTCTGCACGAGCTGCCAGAGTGTCCAGTTTTCGTAAGCAGCTCTCGCGCGCAGTTCCGCAGAGATCACGTCACGTGACTGGGAATCCACGAGCGCACCGTAACACCGCTTCGCGTCCGTGCAAGGGCCCCCTTTGGGGCTTGCCTCTCTGACAACCGGCTTGCCAGTAAGAGGCAATTCCCGACGTCGCCTCGCCTGCGTTCCGATAGGAGCGTTCACCGTCACAGAGGGAGGAACCCCTGATGTCCCTGACCGCCACGACCACGACGACCTCCGAGCAGGCTGGCTCGTCGGGGCTGCTCGCCGGCCTCGACCTGAGGCTCGTCGAGACCGGCTCCGCCACGGAGGCGCGAAGGTGCAGCACCGACAACGGCTGCGACACCGTTGCCGGCGGCGACTGCTGACCTGGAGGGCACCGCGGGGTGGCTCCTCGGAAGAGCAGCCACCCCGCTCTTACAAGGAGTGACCGATGCCCGCACAGCGTCCCCGGCGGTGGTACGTCCCCGTCGACGCCGCCCTGTTTCGCGCCACGGCCACCATCCCGTCCGCGCCCGCATGGCCCACCCGCGACGACAGCGATGCATGGTGCGCGTGGTTGGCCCAGGTGTGGGCGGACGACAGCCTGGCCCGTGCTGTCGCGATCGCCAGCCCGGGTTTGGCGGCCGACATCGCCAAGACTGTCGCCGGATGGCGTCCTCGTCCGCGCCAAGCTCGTCGCCTGGTGATGACTCTGGCCCGCTACCTTCTGCGGATGCGCGGCCGAGCTACTCCGTTCGGCCTGTTCGCCGGGGTCGCGCCTCTCGCCTTCGCCGAACGGCCGTCGGCTGAGTGGCGACCGCAGGACCACGTGGTCCATACCCGGGCGGGTGGGGTGTGGCTGGCACGGATCATCGCGCAGTTGGAGGCTGACCCGAAGATTCGGGCTTGTCTGCCGGTGGTCCTTAACGACCTTGCGGAGGAACGCGGCGACAGGCTGGTCGTGACTGGACAGCCCCATGCCTCGCCTCCATCCCAGTCCGAGGCGCAGGTGTCCGTTCGGCTGATCGCCCCGATGCGGATGATTTGCCAGCAGGCACGTTCTCCGATCACCGTCGCCGACCTTGCCATCAGGGTCGCGGACGAGTTCGATGTCGCGGTCTCGGACGCCGATGCGATGCTGGCGAGCCTGATCAGCGCGGGCGTGCTCGTCACCAGCTTGCGGCCCTCGCTCACCTGCTTGGACGTGCTGGCCCACGTTCTACTGCAACTTCATGCCACCGGCGCTGCCGATTCGTGCAAGCGGCTCGTTGCCGAACTGGAGGACATCCACGCCGACCTGGGCCGAGGCGCCGGGGTGGACGAGCAGATGCGGCGGGTCGCTGAGGCTGAACATCCACAGGTTGTGGATTTGCGACTCGGCTGCGATGTCGTCCTGCCGGATGCGGCGGCCGAGGAAGCGGCTGCCAGCTTGTCCGCCCTGGTCCGGCTCAGTCCACATCCGGACGGTCACCCGGGCTGGCGCTCGTACCATGGCCGGTTCCTGGAGCGATACGGGGTGGGCGCGATCGTGCCGGTGGCGGACCTCGTCAACGAGGTCACCGGGCTGGGCTTCCCCGACCACTACACCGACACGGAGCAGGACCTGCCCGAGCGGCTGTCACCTCGCGACGCCGCGCTGCTGGCACTCGCCCAGCAAGCCGCTCTCGATCGCAACGATGAGGTCCGCATCGACGACGAGTTCATCAACGGCCTGCGTCCTGGAATCGTCGAAGAACTCCAGGTGCCGCCGCATCTGGAGATGTTCGCCGAAGTATGGGCGTCGTCCATGGACTCACTGGCCGCTGGTGACTTCCGGCTGGTCGTATCGGGAGTCAGCCGCGGCGGGCTGTGCCTGGCGGGCCGGTTCACAGGCCTGTTTCCGGAGGCCGAGCAGCACCGTCGAATCGGCACCTACCGGCGATTGCCGGTAGCGGTGGCGGGCGCGGTGACGGCACAACTGTCCTATCCGCCCTGCCATCCCCATCTGGAGAACGTCACCCGCACGCCGCGTCTACTGCCCGCGCTGATCAGCGTGGGCGAGCATCATCGGCTCGATGGGCTCACGGTGCAGGACCTGGCGGTCACCGCCGACAAGGCCGGCATGTACGTGGTGTCGCTGCCCGAGCGGCAACTGGTGGAACCGTTCGTCGCCAACGCGAGTGCCCGCCACACGATGCCCCCGATCGTGCGGCTGCTGTCGGAGACCCCTCGTGCCCGCGTGGTTGCCTCGTCTCCGTTCGCGTGGGGAGCGGCCCGCTGTCTGCCGTTCCTACCGCGAGTCGTCTACGGACGGACCGTGCTGGCACGAGCCCGCTGGCGCGTCCCTGCCGCTGACCTGCCCGCACGCGATGTGTCGCCCGCTCGCTGGCATGAGCTGTTCTCGGAGCTACGCGAACGTAGGCGGCTGCCGAAGATGGTGTCGGTGGGCGACTCCGACCTGCGGCTACGTCTGGACCTCGACGAGCCCATGGACTTGCAGGTCCTGCGCGATTACCTCGACCACGCCGCCGCAGGCGGCCAGGCGGTGACGGTGCTGGAGGCGTCCACACCCGAAACCCACGGTTGGCTGGATGGCCGCGCTCATGAGGTGGTCATCCCGGTCGCCTCCACTCGCCCCCCGACACCGACACCCAACCTGTTCGCCCGGCCGATGACCCGACCGGAACGGCCAGTGTTGCCAGGCGGCCGACTGGTGTACGCGAAGCTCTACACCCACCCCGACGCCATGGACCTGATCCTCACCGCCCACCTACCTCGTCTGCTGGAGGACCTGACGCCCACCACGCCTTGGTGGTTCATCCGCTACCGCGACCCGCGTCCGCATCTACGACTTCGCCTGCACGACGTCGGGCCTGAGGGCATCGCCCGTCTCCATACCTGGGCTGAGCAACTACGCCACAGCAGACTTACCGGCGACCTTGTGCTCGACACCCACTATCCCGAAACCGCCCGGTACGGCGACGGCCCGGCCCAGTCCGCCGCCGAGAAACTGTTCGCCGCCGACTCGGCGGCCGTCCTCGAACAACTCCGCACCAGCGGCGCCCAGTCTGAGCTGACGGGTGCGGGCACAGTTCATCTGGTGGCCGGGGTGGCCGGCGGCCTGCAGGCCGGGCTCCGGTGGCTGATCGACCATGGCGACATCGGAGCCGCCAAAGCAGCGCCACGCGAGGTCATCCACGCCGCCGCCGACCTCACTCTCGCACCTGATCGTTTGGCGAAGACATGGGCTGCCCGCTCCGAAGCAGCCGCCGCCTACCGTCATGAGATGGACTCCGCCGGGCTGTATCAGGTGGCGGTGATCCGATCGCTGGTTCATATGAACCACATCCGCGTGCACGGCATCGACCGCGACTGTGAGCGGGGCTGCTATCGACTCGCCCGCGCCATCGCCTTGACCCTCACCAACCGTGGAAGCAGCTAATGACCGCCATCATGTGCCCGGCCGACGTCCGAGACGTCGCTGATCACCTCGCGGCCGTCTTGGCCACGCCGCCGGAACCTGACCCTGAGGCAGGGTACGGGCCGGACAGCTCCCGCTGGGACGGCCAGTCACTCGCTCACGGTGCCGCCGGCATCGTCATCCTTCATGGTGTCCGTGCACTCGATCAGATAGCGGGATGGGAACCCGTGAAAGCCTGGCTCGCTGTTGCGCTGCGCGAAGACGTCGCCAGCGGCGGGGGCGTCGGCCTTTGGCACGGGGCGCCCGCCATCGCTTTCGCCCTTCTTACCGGCGTTCCCGCCGATCAGTCGCGTGACCTGCTGGAGCGCCTGGACACCGCTGTCCTGGCAATCACCGAGCGGCGTCTGGAAGAGGCCAGGCGTCGTATGGACGCCTGCCTGCGGCCGCAGCCGGATGAGTTCGACCTGATCCGCGGCCTGAGCGGAATCGGCGCCTACTTGCTCCGCCGTGACCCAGACAGCATCCACCTGCGCGAGATCCTCTCTTATCTGGTTCGTCTGACTCAGCCCATGCCCGCCCGTGACCAGGCTGGAGTGGACGCCCCCGGCTGGTGGACTTCGCGACTGCCCGAAGCCCGGCCTGCCGAATCGTTCGCCGACGGCCACTCTGATCAGGGCATGGCTCACGGCATCTGCGGGCCTCTGGCGCTGCTGGCACTCGCCGCCCACACCGGCGTCACCATCGATGGCCACATCGACGCGATGAAGACGGTCTGCGCCTGGCTGACCCGATGGCGGCAAGACGGCACGGCTGGCTGGTGGTGGCCGGAGCGCGTCACCCTCGGTGAACTGCGGCGAGGACGTCCCCATCACGACGGGCCCGCACGGCCGTCGTGGTGCTACGGCACGCCGGGCATAGCCCGCGCGCTGCAACTCGCCGCCCTCGCTCTCGACGACCCCAGCCAGGCTCAGGCCGCGGAGCAGGCACTGATCGACTGCATCGCCGACACCGCCCAACTGGCGCATCTGGACACCGCCGGGCTCTGCCACGGCTGGGCCGGGTTGCTCGCCACCGCGCGAGCTGCGGCAGGCGACGCCGCATCTCCCGCCGTGCGGCAGTCGCTCCCGACCGTCGTCGACGCGCTCCTCCAACATTTGGCGCGTGCCCCAGCCCAGCCGACGGGGCTGATCGACGGCACCGCCGGGGCCGCGCTCGTCCTGCACTCCATAGCCACCCCGCACAGCCGACGAGGTTGGGAAACCAGCCTTTTGATCGCCTGACCGAGAAGGGGCCCGGCTGTGATCGCAGATCAGTGGCGCGAAGTCAGCGTATGGACGTCCACATGGCTCGCCGCCGAACAGCTCGCCACCCACACATGGGCACCGCATCTGACCGCCATGAAAACCAACGGAGACCTGGCCGGATGGTGGTTCATCCGGAAGGGGCGCGAATGGCGTATCCGCTACCTGCCCGCCATCGACAGCGGTCAGAAGGCGGCAGACGCTCTCGCCCGTCTGTTCGGCGAGGGTGCAAGCGACCAGGTCGAGCGGTGGGCACACACCCTCTACGAGCCTCCTGTCCATGTCTTCGGCGGTCCTGAGGTCGTGGAAGCCGCCCATGAGCTGTTCTATGCCGACAGCCGCCACGTCCTGGACTACATCCATGCGGGCGGAGGGCATCGCCGTGAGCTCGGCCTTCTTCTGGTTACCGCGATGGCGCGCGGCGCCGCCCGCGATTGGTACGACCAAGGTCATCTTTGGAAGTTGGTCGCCGCCGAACGGACCACACCCGGAGCGTCCACCCCAGAGCAGGCTGCGGCCGTTCACGACCTGCTGACCGCCGACATCGCCCACGCCACCGCTGCGGCGTCTGCCCCATCCGCTTGGGTTCAGGCATTTGAAGACGCCGGCCGCCGCCTGTTCGACCTCGACCGCGCCGGTGTTACCCAGCGCGGTCTCCACGCCATCCTCACGCACCACGTCCTGTACGCCTGGAATCGCTTAGGCCTTTCTGAGCAGGTGCAAGCGGCGCTGGCCCACACAGCGGCCGACGTCATCCTCGGCACCGACACGGCCCTGCACAAGCTGTCGAACGACCAGACCTGGCCTCCACAGAAAGCTATCTTCAGCCCGGTGAACACCGACACCGCCTCGACCCCTGCTGACTTTCGGCGACAGCTCGTCGAACACATCAAAGGCCGCGGGACCTTCCGCACCGCGGCCGTCGAACACGCCTTCAACGTGGTGCCGCGCGAGAAGTTCCTGCCCGAAGTCGACACCGCCGAGGCCTACGCGCCCCGTGTTCAGATCACCAAGTACGCCGAAGACGGCAGCGCCCTCTCATCGGCCTCCGACCCGAACCTGGTAGCCACCCAAGCCGAGGACCTCGACGTCCAGCCTGGACACAAGGTGCTGGAAATCGGCGCCGCGACCGGCATCAACGCCGCGCTCCTCGCCGAATTGACCGGGACCGACGGTCACGTCGTCACCATCGAGATCGACGAAGATCTCACCCACCGCGCTCGCGCCGCCCTCCAGCGGGCCGGATACGAGCGGGTGGAGGTCGTCTGCGGTGACGGCGCCGAAGGATGGCAGCCTGCCGCTCCCTTCGACCGGATGGTGGTCACCGCCGGAGCCTGGGACATCTCCACGCCCTGGTGGACCCAGCTCGCTCCCGGCGGCCGCATCGTCGTCCCGCTGCGCCTTCACGGCAGCGGCCTGACCCGCTCCATCGCCTTCGACCTTGCCGCCGACGGCCGGTCCATGACCGGTAGCCACGCCCGGGTCTGCGGATTCGTGCCGCTGCGGGGCAGCGCAGCCCACACCGCCGCGCGCATCAGTCTCGGTCACGACGCCACACTGAACGTCGACACCGCTGACCAGCCCGACGCCGAAGTACTCTCACACGCGCTCTCCCATCCAGCCGAGCAGCTGTGGACCGGCCTGAACGTCGGCGACCATGAACCCGTCGAACACCTCGACCTCTGGCTGGCCACCCACACGACCGGCTTCGCTCGCCTTGCCGTCACCCCGGCCGCCCGCCGGGATGGCCGCCTCACCCCCGCTCTCCGCTGGGCGGGCGCGTGCCTTCATGACGGCGGCACCATCGCCTACCTGGCAGTACGTGAACACGGCCCCATCAGCAAAGAACTGGGCGTCATCGCCCATGGTCCTGACGCCCGCGCACTCGCTGACCGGCTGGCCGACCTGCTGACGCAGTGGAACCACAACCGGCCCGCCCGGCCTCGGATCATCACCCACCCCGCCACCACCCCGGTGGACCAGCTCCCCGCCGGATTCCGCATCGACCGGCCGGACACCCGCTTGACGATCACCTGGTGACCCCCACCTGAAGGAGGCGCACAGCCGATGACCGCCGCCCCGGACGCTTCATCCCTTCAGCACCTGTCCGACATAGCCGCCCGGCGCTTCCCCCTGGTCGCGCGAGCTCAGGTCATCGGCCGTCCTCTACAAGTTCGCACCGACCAGATTCGGGCCCGCGCGGACCAGGCTGCCGCAGGCGGTCCGGACATGCTCGTACGCGCCTGCGAGGCTCTCAACCTCGCCGCTCTTACGGCCAGCGACTGCGGGCTGCCCGACCTCGCCCGCGCCTGGTGCTGGGACCAGTTCGACCTCCTGCATCAGGCACGCCCGCATCCGCTGGACACCGCCAAACTGACACTCCAGCCCATCATCAACCTCGCCCGGCTGCGTATCCGCGACGGTGACGGCGAGGCCGCCTGGCGGCTTCTCGAGGATCTGTTCAGCGCCATCCGGACTCGTGCCGACACCGAGCTGGACGGCCGCCCCGTCTCCTTCCACGACTTCACCCGCTCCGACGAACTAGGGGAGCTCTGCCAATGGCTGTGGGAGGTGCTGCTGAACGACGGCCTGCGCGCTCTCGCCCGTGCCAGCCGCTGGCAGCAGGCCCACGCTCAGGCTGAACAGTTGCGCGGCATTGGTACGCGGCTGGGGGATGGACGCCAGATCGCGATCCTCGCCACATGTCTCACTGGCCGATCCGACAAGGCGCTGAATTTGCTGTCCGGCAGCCACATCACCGAACCCTGGGAGGAAGCGGTGGTTTCCTGCCTGACTGTGTTGTGCCTTCGGTCCGAAGGAACAACAGCGACTGCTCAAGCCCGGCAGCTGATCAACCGCTACCTGGCGTTCAGCCGCGAGGAAGTGCCAGAGTTGGCCGCTTTCACGACTCGGCTTGGATTGGCCGTACTCGACTTACTCGATGAGCCAGACGCGCGAACCGCGGTACATGACCGGCTGGTGGGCTTGGCCGTGTCCCCTGGGGGCAGTTACGCCGCTCGCGATGTGCTCGCCCACCCAATCTGCGCGGCGAATCTGGACGAAGGGCAGAACGCCGCGCTCGACGCGGTAGTGCGGGGCTCCGGGCTTGGTCGGGGCAGACTGCCGTCCGAGGTCTTCGAGTGTGTGGCTGTGAGTATGGCCGCGCTCACCTCATCGTCTAACTGAGCGGCGCTGACCATGTCTGAGTTAGCACGGTGAGGGTACTGGCGACGTCCCCGGCGCGGAGGACGTATGCGGGGACGCCGCCAGTGAGGAGAGCAGCTAATGCGGACCTTGTGCTCTCCTCGTGTACAACCTGGCTGCTCCCTGGCGCAGCACTACGCCGTCCCGTGGCAGGAGTACAGCAAACAGGATGTCCGGCCGTTAGAAGGCCCGTGAAGTCACGGGGCTTCGCGGCGCGAAGCCCCGCTGAAGGGCTCGCGACCCACCCTGCCTACATCTTGTGAATAGGAGACACAACTCCTTTGTAGGGTGTGGTCATAACCTGCTCGTGTTGATATGGTCCCTGTCAACGGTCTGTGTGTTGATACCAAAGAAGTGAGCGTCCGCCTGTGACACGTTTGGGAGACTGTTCGCGATGACGGCGGATGACCGCATCGGATCCGTGCGACCGGTCGACAAGAGAGGCCACCACGTGGCGAAGCTGACGTTGCCGCAGCTTGAGCGGCATCTGTTCGGGGCGGCGGACATTCTCCGCGGCAAGATGGACGCTTCGGAGTTCAAGGAGTACATCTTCGGGATGCTCTTCCTGAAGCGGGCCTCCGACCAGTTCGACGTGGTCCGGGACGAGCTCATCAAGAAGCTGGTCTCTGACGGCAAGCCAAAGACAGAGGCCGAGCAGATGGCCGCCGCTCCCGGCTTCTACCGTGGTGACAGCTTCTACGTCCCGGAGAAGGCCCGCTGGAAGTACATCAAGGACCACTCCCGCGAGAAGAACGTCGGCAACCTGCTCAATACCGCGCTCAGCCAGTTGGAAGAGCACAACACCCACGCGCTTGAGGGCGTGCTGGAACACATTGACTTCATGAGGAAGGTCGGCCAGTCGACCATTCCCGACAGCCGGCTCCAGAAGCTCGTCGACCACTTCCACCGGGTACGGCTCGGCAACGAGGACTTCGAGTTCCCGGATCTGCTCGGCGCCGCGTATGAGTACCTGATCGGCCAGTTCGCCGACTCCGCGGGCAAGAAGGGCGGCGAGTTCTACACCCCGCGTGGTGTAGTCCGCATGATGGTCCGCCTGGTCAGGCCGGGGCCGGGAATGCGAATCTACGACCCGTGCTCCGGCTCGGGCGGCATGCTCATCCACGCCAAGGAGTACGTGGAGGAGCACGGCCGGGACCACCGCGACCTGACCCTCGCCGGTCAGGAGTACAACGGCGGCACCTGGGCCATCTCGAAGATGAACATGATCCTGCACGGCATTCTCAACGCCGAGTTGGAGAACGACGATACCCTCGCCGAGCCCAGGCACCTGGAGGGCGGCGAACTGATGCGTTTCGACCGGGTGCTCACCAATCCGCCGTTCTCGCTCAACTATTCGGCCGACGACATGAAGCACAAGGAACGCTTCAAGTACGGCTTCGCGCCCGAGAGCGGCAAGAAGGCGGACCTCATGTTCGCCCAGCACGTGCTCGCCGTGCTGACCCCGGACGGTGTCGGCGCCACCGTCCTACCGCACGGCGTCCTATTCCGTGGCGGCAAGGAGAAGGACATCCGCGAGGGCATCATCAAGGACGACCGCCTGGAGGCAGTCATCGGCCTCGCCCCCAACCTCTTCTACGGCACCGGCATCCCCGCCTGCATCCTCGTCCTGCGCGGCACGAATCCCCGGCCGAAGGAACGCCGCGGCCAGGTCCTGTTCATCAACGCCGACCGCGAGTTCACCGCTAGCCGGGCGCAGAACTACCTCGACCCGCAGCACGCCGAGAAGATCGTGGGCGCCTACGAGGAGTACCGCGACATCCCCGGCTTCGCCCGCGTCGTCGACATCAAAGAATTGAGGGAGAACGACTTCAACCTCAACATCCGCCGCTACGTCGACAACACTCCCCCGCCCGAACCCCAGGACGTCCGCGCCCACCTGCACGGCGGCGTCCCCAAATCCGAGGTAACCGCCAAGGCCCACCTGTTCGAGGCCTTCGACATCGACCCCGCCACGCTGTTCACGGAGAAGGACTCCGCCTACTACGCCTTCCTCCCCGAAGGCTGGCAGTCCACCGCCAACCGCCTTCCGTCGCTCGCCAACCCCGCGGAGGTACGGCTCCGCGAGACGTTCTCCGACTGGTGGTCGCGTCACAGCAAACGCCTGATCGAACTGCCCGAGTCCAAGAAGGTCATGGAAATCCGGGCCGAACTGCTCGACTCGTTCGTCGCGGAGTTGCAGCCACTTAAGCTCCTAGACCGTTTCGAGTTGGCCGGTGTGGTGGCCGCCTGGTGGGGCGAGACGCAGTACGACATCAAGGCGCTGGGCCTGAACGGCTTCGAGGGAGTCGTGGAAGGGTGGCTCACCACGATCGAGTCCGCTTTTGCTCTGGATGAGGAAGAGGCCGAGTACTGGGACAAGCAGAAGATCGCAGCAGAGAAGCGCAAGGCCCGCGAGCACCGCATCGTCCCGGCGCTCATCCCCGACTATCTCGCTGAACTCGAGGCAGCCGAATCTCAGTACGCCGACCTGAACGCCCAAGTCAAGGCCGCTACGACCAAGCCTGCCGAGGATGATGAGGACGAGTCTGCGGACTCGGATTACCAACTCTCTGAGGCCGACCTCCGGAAGCTGAGATCCGCTATGGCCGCGGTCCGCAAAAGAGTCGCTGCCCTGGAGACTCACTTTCTCCCTCGCCTCCGCATGGCTGCCGGAGCCCTTGACCGTGATGGCCTTCGTGGCTTGGTCCTCGAAGTTCTCCGCATTCAGCTTTCCAGCCGCATCGATTCTCGTACGGCTACCACTCGTAGAATGCTCGAATCAGCCTTCTTCGGCTGGTCCGACAAATACGCAGTCACCCTCCGTGAGCTTGAGCTCCAACGCAACGTAGCTGCCGCTGGCTTGGAGTCCTTCCTGGAGGAGCTCGGCTATGCGTGAAATGCGCCTGGAAGAAGTGGTTGAAGTCAACCCAGAAGTTCTCGGGGCTGGCACACCCAGCTCCCTAAATTTTCGCTACATCGACCTAAGCGCCGTCAGTCGAGGAACTATATCGTGGCATCAACTTGATATTCATAAACGATCCACAGCTCCGTCTCGAGCTCAGCGTAGAGTGAGGCGAGGCGACTGCTTGTTTGGCACTGTCAGACCTTTACAGCAGTCGCACGGCTATATCGATAAGAATGTCGACCTGCTAGTGGCATCCACAGGATTCGCAGTTCTGAGAGCTAAACCCGGCATAGCAAATTCTCGGTTCATCTACCACTGGATGCTAAGTTCCTCTGCCCTTACGCAGTCCGATGCCTTGGCCGTTGGATCGAGTTATCCTGCAGTAAATGAGTCAGATGTCTCGAAGTTTCGAATTGTTCTTCCCTCCCTGGTAGAGCAACAGCGGATCGCGGAGATCCTCGACACTCTCGATGCCCAGATCAAGAGCTCACAACTCCTGGTAGAGAAGGTCACGTTGTTGCAAGATGGTGTAATCGAAAGCATATTTTCTGAAATTTCTCCTAATGGCTGCATCGGCGAACTTCTTACTGGAACGCCCAAGAACGGAATATACAAACCTTCGTCAGACTATGCTGACAGCGGAACGCCAATCATCAGGATCGATAGAATCCAGCGGGGCGAGATTCAGTCACAGGAGACTCTTCCACGCGTAAAGCTATCTAAGAGCGAAGAGGTTCAGTTCGCCCTCCAGGCAGACGACATTTTGATTAATCGAGTTAACAGCATAGACTACGTCGGCAAATCTGCACTGATTCGAGACCTCCAAGAAACCACCGTATTCGAATCAAATATGATGCGATGTCGCGTTAATCGCAATGTTGCCATACCTAAGTTTGTCGCGACCTGGCTAGGAACATCTCATGCAATGCGCCACTTCCGAAGCTCGGCAAAGAGTGCCATTGCCCAAGCAAGCGTTAATCAGCGAGACATCCGCGCATGCCCGGTTCCCATTGCGGATCTCAATCGCCAGGGAGACGTGATTCGAATTGTTGACGGTATCCGCGCGCAAAAACACCTACGGGAGTTGGAGCTCAAGAAACTTCAGCTTCTTAAGCAGGGCCTCATGGATGACCTGCTAAGCGGACGGGTTCGGACTCCGGAGGCAGAAGCCGTCCTAGAAGATCTTTAGGGCTTAGGCGGAGCGGGTCTGTCCTGGTGTAGGGACGATTTGTTCACGTTCGTGATTGTAGTTCGAGACGGGAGCAGGATCGTGGCGAACGAGTTGGAATACACGTTGGTGGAGAAGCCACTGATCGAGCAGCTCAAAGGGATGGGGTGGAAGCACCTGGAGGGTGCGCCCTACTACGCTGTGATTCCGACCGTCGCTCGCAATTCTGGACGTCGTGGTTTTGACGAGGTGATTCTCGAAAGCCGCTTACGGGACGCGCTCGTTCGGATCAACCTCAACGATCAGGGTGAGGAGTGGCTGGACGACACCCGGATCAGCTCCGCCGTCAACGCGCTGACCCGCGTCCCGGTGACGAAACTCCTCGAAGCCAACCAGCACGTCACAGAGCTCCTGATCAAGGGCACCGCCGTGGAGGGCGTGGCGGGCTGGGACGGTGGCAAGACCCGCGTCGTCCACTACATCGACTGGAAGAACCCGGACAACAACGAGTTCACCGTGGTCAACCAGTTCCGCCTGGACATCCCCGGCGGCGGACAGGGGCCGATCGTCCCGGACCTGGTGTTGTTCGTGAACGGTATCCCGCTTGTCGTCATCGAGTGTAAGTCGACCACCGAGAGCAGCCTGGCCGGCGCCGTCCACCAGCTCCGCAAGTACGCCGAGCAGACAGGCGGCGAGAGCCGTACCGGAAATCAGAAGCTCTTCCACACGGTCCAGCTCACGATGGTGACCAGCGGGGAGGAGGCCAGGCTCGGCACGTTCACCGCCGAGTTCGAGCACTATGTGCCGTGGCGTGACCCGTACCCCCTGACGAAGGCGGCGCTCGCCGCGCGGCTGGGCAAGACCGAGGAGCAGCTCAGCAGGCAGGAGATCCTGGCGGCGGGCGTGTTCGACCGGGCCAACCTGCTCAACATCGTGCACAACTTCGTCACGTTCATGACGACCGACCAGGGCAGGACCATCAAGGTCGCACCCCGCTACCAGCAGTTCCGCGCGGTCGAGAAGACCGTGAACCGGCTGCGGACCGGGAAGACCCGCCGCCAGGACGGCGTGGCCGACCGGCGGGGCGGGATCGTCTGGCACACCCAGGGGTCGGGCAAGAGCCTCACCATGACGTTCCTGGTTCGCCGGCTGCGGTTCAGCGACGACCTGCTGAACGTCAAGGTGGTCGTGGTCACCGACCGTACCCAGCTTCAGGACCAGCTGGCCGCCACGATGGGGCTGAGCAACGAGAAGGTCGACACGGCCAGAACGGCCGCGCGGGCGAGGACGATCCTCGGCCGGCAGGGTCCGGGAGTCGTCTTCGTGATGATTCAGAAGAACCGGGATGGATCTCTGCAGGATTCTCTCGATCTGGGTGAGGTCAACACCGACGAGTCGATCGTGGTGCTGATCGACGAGGTTCATCGTTCGCACACCGCGAGTCTCGGCGCGAACCTGCGCGAGGCGCTGCCGAACGCGGCCAGAATCGGCTTCACCGGCACACCGATCATGACGAAGAAGGGGCGGCGGAAGACCAGCGTCGAGCTGTTCGGCTCGTTCATCGACACCTACCGGCTCCGCGAGGCCGAGGAGGACGGCGTGATCGTGCCGATCCTCTACGAGTGCTTCTGGGTGAAGGGCGCGCTGCGGGACGGCCAGGACATGGACGAGCTCTTCGACGAGGAGTTCGAGAGCCTCAGTGAGGACGAACGGGAGCAGTTACAGCGGCGCTGGGCTACCAAGGGCCACGTGTCCTCCGCGGAGAAGCTGATCGACGCCAAGGCCAAGCACATGCTGCGCCACTACGTGGACAAGGTGCTGCCCGAAGGGTTCAAGGCGCAGGTGGTGGCGCATGACCGGGCCAGCACGATCCGCTACCGCGAAGCGCTGCTGGCCGCCCGCGACGAGTTGGTCGCGGAGATCGAGAAGCTCCCGAACAGCGTCCTGGCCAAGCCGCTCGACGAGCTGCGGCCCCGGCAGGTTCCGCTGGTCAAAGCGCACAGGCAGCTGGACCTGATCAAGCGGATGGACTTCGTTCCGATTATCTCCAAGGGCACGGCAGAGAACGAGAGCAACTACGACGAGTGGACCGACGAGGCCAAGCGGAAGGCCAGGATCGACGGGTTCACCCAGCCGTTCGGCGAGAACGACATCGCGTTCGTCATCGTCAAGTCGATGCTGCTCACCGGATTCGACGCGCCGATCGAGCAGGTCATGTACCTGGACGCCAAGCTGGCCGAGCATGATCTGCTACAGGCGGTCGCCAGGGTCAACCGGACCGCTGACGGCAAGGAGTGCGGCTGGGTCGTCGACTACCGGGGCGTGGGGCAGCACCTGCTCGACGCGCTGCGGATCTTCGCGGCGGAGGACTTCGATCCCGACGAGGGCGTGGACGTGTCAGGTGCGCTCCGGGACGCTCGTACGGAGATCGCCAAGCTGGAGCCGCGGCTCCAGCGGCTCCGGATGATGTTCCGCCACCCGGAGGACATCGAGCGCTGCGTGCAGGAGTTGGCCGACGTCGAGCTGCGGGATCGGTTCAACGCCGAGCTCTCCCGGTTCGCCAGGACCGTCAACACCGTGCTTCCCGATCCGGCGGCGAAGCCGTACCTGCCGGATCTCAAGCGTTTCGTGGTCGTCAGGGTGACCGCGACGCGGCGCTACCGGGTCGACGGCGGCGAGTTCGATCCGGGGGCGTACGGGGCGAAGATCCGTTTGCTGATCGACGAGCACATCACCTCGCTCGGCATCGAGCAGCAGCTACCGCCGATCAAGCTGACCGCGGCGAACTTCGCGGCCTCGGTCGAGGCGATGACCGGCGGATCGCGGGCGAAGGCGTCGGAGATGGAGAACGCCATCCGGCATCACATCACCGTGCACCGCGGCACGGACCCGGTCCGCTACCAGCGGCTGAGCGAACGCCTGGAAAAGATCCTCGTGGAGCTGAAGGACGAATGGGATCAGCAACTGCTCGCCCTGGAAGAGCTGGTCACGGATATCGTCGAAGAGAACGATGAGGATAATCCCCACGGTCTGAGCGCTGTGGAACAGCGGCTTCACCGCCTCCTCGTGGACGAGTTGGCCACCTCCGATGAGGGCATCCGCGACGAACGGTACGTTGACGCCACCCGGCAGATCTACGGAATGGCGTACACGATCATTCACCGCAGAGACTTCTGGGCGAAACGCACGGATGTCGAGGACTTCCGGCGGGACATCTTCAGCATCCTCATCGCCCACGATCTCGGTGATGTCACGCGGCTGGATGCCCTGGCCACCCGCGTCCGCGATCTGATCAAGAGCAACCAGAAGGACGTTCCCAGGGGGTGAGCCTGGCATGCTGGTGGCCGTGAGTGAGTTTCCGGGGGTTCTGCGGGTAGGCGACCTCGAGGTCGCCGTGTCGGTGAGCGAGCGGCGCAAGAGCGTGCGGCTCACTGTCGAGCGGGACTCCTCGGTCGTCGCGATCGTGCCACCCCAGGTCTCCAAGGCCGAACTGGTGCGGATGGTCGAGAACAAGCGAACCTGGCTGTACGGAAAGCTCGCCGAGAAGCGCGACCTGGGCGTTCCGCCACCTGCGAAGGAGTACATCTCAGGCGAAGGGTTCCTCTACCTGGGACGGTCATACCGGCTGCGAATCATCGAATCGGGCTGCGTAAAGCTCATTCGCGGGCGCCTTGAACTTCCCAAAGGCGGCGGGGCCAAGGAACTGGTCGACTGGTATCGGCGCGTCGGAGATCCTTGGCTACGCAGGCGCGTTCCGTCATGGGCCTCCCGGATGGGCGCCGAGTTGACCGGCCTGCGGGTCCGGCCTCTCGGCTACCGATGGGGGTCCTGTTCCCAGGACGGGCAGATCAACATCCACTGGGCCACCATGCAACTGCCTCCCAGCCTGATCGACTACGTCCTCGTTCACGAACTGGCCCATCTCCAACGGCCTGACCACGGTCCGGACTTCTGGCGGATCGTCGATCGCACGCTCCCCGGTTACGCGGAGCATCGGGAACGGCTCCGCCGCGCGGGAAACAACCTGTGGCTTCCGGAGGAAGGACGATGAGGCAGGACGACGTGACGGTCAGCGCTGCGGACATCGCGCGACTGGCCGACGTCGGAAGAGCCGCGGTTAGCAACTGGCGTAAGCGGTTCGACGACTTCCCGCAACCTGTGGGCGGGACGGCGAGTAGCCCGGCGTTCTCGTTGGCGGACATCGAAGAATGGTTGCGCCGCCATGACCGGTATGTCGAGGTGGCCCCGCTGGAGCGTGTGTGGCAGCGGCTACGCGCCACAAATGACGATCTTCGCTTGGGTGACGCGGTCGGCTACGTGGGGGCACTCCTCCTGTACATCCAGGGCGACCCTGCCGGCTGGCCGAGGCTCGCGGGACTGGCTGACGATCAGCTGCTCGCCCGGCTTCCCGTGCGGGTTCCCGCCGGTGTCGCCATCGACGCGGGGCTGATCAGGGTCATCGCCGAAGTGGGGCTGACTCAAGGGCCGGTCGACGCCTTCGACGTCATCTGCGAACGCTACGTCGAGAGCCACTCCCGGCGGCTGCTGGCCACACCACTGAACGTGGCCCAGCTGATGGTCAGGATCGGCGCCACGGCCGGAGCGAGGATGCTAGATCCGGCCTGCGGGATCGGCACTCTGCTGCTGGCCTCTGACGCCTCACGCGTATTCGGCCAGGAACTGAACGAGACGGCGGCCCGGCTGACAGCTGTTCGCCTGCGACTCCACGGGCTTAGGGCGACCATCAAATCGGGCGACTCGCTACGCGCGGACGCGTTCCCCGCGGAGCGGGTGGACGCCGTCGTCTGCAACCCACCGTTCAACGACCGTACGTGGGGCTACGAAGACCTGACCTACGACGTTCGCTGGGAGTACGGTCTTCCGCCTCGTGGCGAATCGGAGCTGGCGTGGGTGCAACACTGCCTGGCACACGTCCGGCCAGGAGGCCTGGTGGTCATCATGATGCCGGGAGTCGCGGCGAGCCGTCGCGCCGGACGGCGCGTGCGCGGAAACCTGCTCCGCGCGGGAGCGCTGCGGGCGGTCATCACGCTTTCCACGGGCGCCGCCCCGGCATCCAGCGGGGCACCTGACCTGTGGGTGCTCCGCCGTCCCGAGACGGGTGACCCGCCCCTCTCCGAGGTGCTCATGGTCAACGCCGGTGCGGATCTGTCACTCGCGGAGCAGGCGTGGCAGGCGTTCTCGACCGGGGGGCAACTGCCCGGCGGTAGCCGTACGGTGAGGATCATCGATCTTCTCGATGAGGAGATCGACCTGGCGACCGGCCATCGGTTGGCGATTCAGGAACACGTGGATTCGGCCGGGTTCGCCGCGCTTCGGCAGAAGGTCGTCTCGTTGGCCAAGGCCGTGCTCGCGGATATCCCGCGGCTCACCGAGGCCGAGCACCGCGAGGTGCCGATGACCAATCTCGGCGAGCTTTCCCGGGCCGGGGTGGTGGCGATTCTCCAAGGGCCGCTGAAACTGTCGCCGGAGGGGGATCGGCCGGTGCTCACCGCGAAAGATCTCCTACTCGGCCGACCCTGCACCGGCCGGACCGAGGACATACCAGGCCTCATCACCGTCGCGGCCGGCGACGTAGTCGCGCCACTGGTGACCGGGGGCGAGTCGGCGCCGCGGGTCATGACCGAATCGGGAGCGGCCCTGGGCGAGCGGCTGCTGCTGATCCGAGCCGACCCTGACCGCCTCGACCCCCATTTTCTGGCCGGTTGTCTGCGCGCGGCATCCGGATCGAGCGTCCGACGCGGGTCTTCGATGCGTTTGGACCCACGGCGTGCGCAGCTTCCTCGTCTTCCCATCGAGGAGCAACGTAGATACGGCGAGGCGTATCGCCGATTGCTCGCCTTCGAAGACACTTCGCGAGCGCTGCGTGAGATCAACGACAAACTGGTGGCGGCGGGATTCGACGGCCTGTTTGATGGGACGTTGCGACCCGAATGATTCCCTGCTCGTCGCGGAGGCGCGGGTGGACCCCATCCTCGATCGGTACGTGCTGGACGCCACTCCGCTGGGCGGCGGCGGCATGGGTGAGGTGTGGAGAGCCTCCGACCTGAAGCTCGCGCGGCATGTCGCGATCAAGTTCATCAGGTTCCCGGACGGCAAGCCGGACGAGCAGCTTGAGGCACGATTTCACCGTGAAGCCCAGATCATGGCGAGGCTGCGGCATCCTGGCGCTCCCGTGATCCATGACATAGGAGCGTACGAAGATCCCGTTCGCGGCCGTCGGCTCTTCCTGGTCATGGAATTCGTCGACGGGGTTGGCCTCGACGATGTCGTCGCCGAGCAGGGGCCGCTTCCCGTGGGGTGGGTGGCATCGGTGGGGGCACAGGTCGCGGCCGTACTGGAGGCGGCGCATGAACAGGGCATCCTGCACCGGGACCTCAAGCCCGCCAACTTGATGCTGCGATCCGACGGATCCATCCAGGTGGTCGATTTTGGGCTGGCGGTGCTGCGGGACCCCAAACTCACCAAGCTGACCGGCGCAGGGCAGATCCTGGGCACCGCCTCGTACATGTCGCCGGAACAAGTCGAAGCAAAGGAGCCCACTCCGGGCAGCGACATCTACTCGCTGGGTTGTGTGCTCTATGAGTTGCTCGTCGGGCGGGGGCCGTTCACCGGGTCGACCGAGTTCGACGTCATGGCCAAGCAGGTGAGTACGCTGCCGGATGCCATCGGCAAGATCCGGCCTGATGTGCCTCGGGAGCTCGACGAACTGGTGCTGTCCATGCTTGCCAAGCGGCCGGAGGACCGTCCCGCGACCGCGGCCGAAGTCCATGATCGGCTCATGCCGTACTTGTCGGGGACCGGCCTACTGCCGGGAGTGACATCGCCAGAGCCGAGTCCGATCCGCAGGTACGCTCACGCGGTCAGCCGTACCTTGACGGCCCGTGGCCCACATCTCGTGGCGATCAACTCGGTCCAGGCGACAGCGGCGTTCAGTCGGGGAGACCTCGGCAGGGCGCGACGCCGCGCGGCCTCGCTCGTCAGGGAAGACCGATACGGCGAAGCCGCCGAAGTGCTCGCCGCCATGGTCGAGCCAGCGGGCCGCGTTCTCGGGCTGGACGACCACGAGGTGCTGGACCTGCGCGGACACCTCGCGGACGTGCTGTTCGAGGGCGGTGACTACCAGGCGGCCGCGCAGGCGTTCCAGCAACTCGCGGCCCGTCTCGACGCCGGCGATGAGAACGGCTTCCAGCTGCGGACTCAGGAGGCGCTCTGCCGAGTTCATCTCGGGGACGCCGGATCAGCGCTGCGAATCATGGGCGAGTTGCTCGCCGACGAGTTGCGGGTCTACCCGGAGGACGACCCACGGCCGCTGGAACTGCGACGCCAGATCGGGGAGCTTGAGCAGAGTTCCGGTGACGTCGAACAGGCCCGCCGTACCTTGACGGCCCTGCTCGACGACCTCACCAGGCTCTACGGGCCGGACCATCCCGCGACCGTACGCGTCGCAGGCATGCTCACGAGCTGAGTCGGCTGAGCAGTGCGCCGACCTCGTTGTGCAGGGCGCGCAGCTCGCTCGCGGTAGGGCTGAGCTCATAGCCGTGGTAGTGGCACGCCCGGCTCAGGCCCGCCCAGGCGCGGGCCGCCAGCCGGGAGGTCTCCTGGCCCCGGTAGTGGGTAAGGCACAGAATCTGGGTCCGCGTGTCGCACCTTTCGACCCCTGGCTGAACACGCCGCCAGTAGTCGTCCAGGCAGGACTCCAGCGCCAGCCGGATGAGGAACGCGGTGGCACGTGGCCAGAGCCCTTGCTCGCCGGTGCGGAGCAGGCCGTCTGCGTCGGTCAGGTACTGCGCGGATCGCGTCACGTCAGTTCATCTCCCGCACCTTGCGGACCAGCTTGGTGACCTGCGCGATGGGATCACTACCAGATCCGCGCAGGCGCGCGTAGAAACGCTGCGGCTCGTGACTCCCCTGGTTACAGGCCTCGTAGACATCGGCGGCCCAGGCGCCGAACCTCCGGCTCAGCTCGCCGGACACGTCCTTCTGCTGCGGTACGCCCAGGGCGATCACGGCCATCTCCCCGGTCGAGCGGGCATCGGCGATCTGCTTCTCGGTCGTGGCGTGGTCGACGCCGTCGGCCAGCAGCCTGCGGCGGGCGACCTCGACGAAGGCGGTCTCCAACGCCACCCTGCACATTCCGGGCAGTACGGCGGCACCTGCCTGCGTGGGGAGCCGAGGGTTGCCGGCGATACCGCGCGCGTTCTTCAGCGCCCGCTCCACCGGATCGTCGCTGACCTCCACCGCCACCTCGGAGCGCTCCTTGCGGATCACCTCCAGGATCGTGGCCTGGACGTTCAGCCTGCGGATCGCCTCGGGGAGCCGACTGTCGTGGGTGAAGACCACGACCTGGCGGCGTTTGGCCACCGCGTCGAGCAGTTGGGCGAGGCCGTCGACCTTCTCCGGGTCCATCGACTGAACCGGGTCGTCGATGACGAGGAACTGGAACGGGCTGTCCGCCACGAGCGCGCGTGGCAGGAACAAGGACAGCGCCAGCGCGTGTAGTTCGCCCTGACTCATGACACCGAGCGCGGAGCCGCTGATGTCGTCGACGCTCACGTTCAGATCGGCGTGGCGCGTTCGTCCCTGACCGCCCAGCCGGATCTCGCCCAGGGAGACGTTGCTCTGACCCCGCATGATCTGCCAGTAGATCCGAGCCTCCTGGCCCTGGGCAGCCATTCGCTCAGCGCGCAGGCTGTCGTGGAGCGCCCGAGCTCCGTCGTCGGCCTTCTTCACGGTGGCCAACCGAGTCCTGGCATCGATGGCCTCCCGGGCGTCCCGGCACCACGCCGCCACCTCAGGAACGATCTGCTGCCACTGCCCATCCTGCTCGGAAAGCCGTTGGCGGGCTTCATCCCGTACGGCCTGGCACTGGTCGGCCAGCCGCTGGGCCGCTGCGACGAAGACGCTCAGGTCCGCGAGAGAACCCGCGGCCGTCCACTCCTGCCAAGCGGTGGCGATCTGCTCCGGGATGTCTGCCGGAGGATCGATGATGAGCCGTCTGACACCCTCGGTGGCCGCGTTCAGCTCTTGCTGGGCCGATTCCGCGGCGGCGGCCTCACCACGGAGGCGTGTGATCTCCTCGGCCGCGCGAGCCGCCCATTCTCCATCTAGTTTGGCCGGAGTCGCGCAGACCGGACAGGCAGGGTCGCCCGAGTTCCTGTCGCGGTGTGCCAGGACCAGGCCGAGCAGGTCCGCCCTGGCTCTGGCGTCTTCCGCAGCGGTTTCCCGCAGCTGCCGCACGGCCTTGCGGGCGGAGTACAGCCGATTGGCCGCTTGCCGGATGGCCTGGATGTCCGGACCGGTGAGGTTGGCGGCGCGGTGCAGGTGCTCGTCCCTCCGGGCATCCGACAGGAGGGCTTCGAGGGCGGAAAAATCCGGCAGTGCCTGGTTGAGCTCAACCAGGGCGGCCCTGGCACGAGGATCGTCGACGGCCGCCAGCCTGTCCACCAGCGCGGGGAGACTCAGTTTGGCCTTCTTCGCCGTCTTGGTCAGTGACAGCGTCTGATCGTGCAGGTTCTTGCACGCCTCGGCCAGCGGCCCCAGGCCGAGGATCGCAGAGATCTTGTCATGCGTATCCACGGCGCTGTCCAACGCCGTGCCCAGTTCGGCGTACGGAAGGAAAGGCCGGTGGTCGGCCAACGCCCGGCCCAGCCCGAGACTGGACAGCGGTGCCGGTCCTCGTCCCGGGCGGGTGACAGTGGCGATGTTCTGGGGGTACTTGTCACCCGTCCAAGTGAGGTTCACCAGACTGGGCTCGGTTTCGCCGGAGATCGCCAGTTCGACCTCGATCTCCGGCGGCACACTCTCGTGGAGGTTGGCATAGCCACCAGTCCATGCTTGGGTCCGGCCCTTCCACCGAGAGTTCTCGCCGGTCAGGGCTATCTCGATGGCTTCGGCGAAGCTGGACTTACCCGAACCATTCCGGCCCGTTACGACGGTCAGCCCGTTACCTGGGGTGAGCGGGAGGCGGATCGCCCGGCCGATTCCTCGGAACGCGCGGACGCTGACCGCGCCCAGATATATGCCGCTCGGAGCAGGGATCTCTTCAGGCTGGGCCACAGCCCCCAGTGCGTCCAGGATCAGTCTTTGCACGTCGACCGTGAGCGCCGAGGCCGCGAGCCGAGCGCGAACCTCGTCGTGGAGCGTGACATATGCCGAGGAAGTGGACACAGCGGTCTCCTGGGGGAAGGTCGTCAGAGCACGTGCGGCACGCACGACGGAAGCGGCGAGCGGTCAGCGTTATGCTCGAGGCACCCACAAGTAAAGCATCTGTGAATGTCATTCACAAGCCATATTTAGAAGGGCGAGCATCGCCATGGTTCGTGGCTAGCCCTGCCGGCTCCGGCACAAAGTCCGCGATGGCCATGACTTGGCACTGTGCCCATCATGGGTGACCACGACTTTGGCGCTGCGTCCGTCCTGGATGATCACGCTTGGGGTGCACTGATCACGATCTGGGCGGACGCTGCCGCTAAACAGGTCGCTAGAGGCGATTGCGAATGCGCTCGGTGGCTGTCCCAGCGCCAGAATGACCCGTCTCGGAGGTGGCGTGTATGACCTTGCTAGGTTTGATCATGGCGATGCCCGTCCCACGGACCTACCACGCATCCTTCGCGTTCGGTCCTTAATGTCTGCTTTAAGCAGTTGTGGGCCTATCGCTACTTCAGGCCTGGCGCCAGCCCTGAGACCTGCCGCGCCTTCGATCCTGGGTGTCACAACCCGGAGGGGTCACGTCCCACCGTGATCTGCTCCGCGATGCGGAGGATCTCGTCATAGGAGAGCGGGGGTGTGCCGGGGAGGTCACGGTGGAGGACGGTGACGATCTCGTCCAGTGGGCGGCCCGCGTAGCGCACGGCCACCTCGTGCACGATCCGGAAGAGCTCACGATTGGCCTCGTGCTCCCTGGCCACCTGGTCAACGATCATCAAGCTGTCCCCCCATGAGTCCCGCGAGTCCACCGGACACCGTACGCGGCGCCACCGACAGTTTCCCGGATCACTCGGGGCTCGCGGGCGGGAACAACTTCGGCCCGGGAAATCGCTGAAGCCGAAAGAGAGCGTTCCTGGGAGGAAACATGCCAGTCCAGCGTCTGAACCATGCCGTGCTCTACGTGCGCGACGTCGACCGCAGCGTCGCCTTCTACCGGGAGGCGCTGGGATTCCGGGTGGTCATGGGCTTCCCCGGCGCCGCCTTCCTCCAGGCTGAGGGCTCCAGCAACGACCACGACCTGGGCCTGTTCCAGATCGGCCCGGACGCGACCGCCTCCGGCGCCGGCCGTACCTCGGTCGGCCTCTACCACCTCGCCTGGGAGGTAGACACCCTCGCCGAACTAGAACGCGTCGCCACCAAACTCACCCAACTGGGCGCCCTGGTCGGCGCCTCCGACCACTCCACCACCAAGGCCCTGTACGCCAAGGACCCCGACGGCCTCGAATTCGAGGTCTCCTGGCTGGTCCCCTCCCACCTCCTGACCGAAGACATCATCAATGGCCGCACCGCCATCAAGCCCCTCGACATCCCCCGCGAAAAGGCCCGCTTCGGCGCCGAAACCCGCGGCGGCGTAGGCGTCTCCGTCTAAGAGCTACGGCCCGCGCGATCTACGAGCTGAACGCCGCTTAGGGCCCCGGATCGCTGGCACTTCGACTGCCCAGGGGCCCGGATCGCCGGCACTTCGGCGGCTGGATCGGCGGCGAGTGTTGGCAGGGACTTTGTCCCCGGACTCAAACCTTGGGGGCGGCGAGCAACTGGGCGCGGGTGAATCCCGGCTAGCCAGGCATTAGCTATTGCCATTAGCATAAAAGCTATGGACGATAGCTTCGGCCTTGGAGCCTGCGATGCCTAGGGCGGGCCTGACCCAGGCCCGGGTCGTCGACGCAGCGGTCGCCCTCGTCGACGAACGCGGCCTGGCCGCCCTGACCCTCGCCGCCGTCGCCGAACGCTGCGGGGTCGCCGCCCCCTCCCTCTACAAACACGTCAGCAACCTCGCCGACCTACGCACCCTGGTCGGCGTACGCGTAATTCACGAAATGACGGGGCAATTGGCCACCGCCATTTCCGGCCGCAGTGGCGCCGACGCCGTGGCCTCCCTGATGCGGGCCTACCGTGACTACGTGACCGAGCACCCGGCACGCTACGCGGCGATGCCGGTCGACCCGCTGCACCAACCGGAGTTCGCCGAGGCCGGGCTACGCATGCTGGAGGTCATCCAGGCCGCCCTGCGCCCCTGGGGCTTCGACCAGCCGAACCTGATTCACGCCATCCGAGCGGCCAGGGTGATCGTCCACGGCTTCGCCTCACTGGAGGCGGCCGGCGGCTTCGGACTGCCGCACGACCTCGACGAGACCTTCGAACGCGTGATCCGCATGTTCCTCGCGGACCTTCCCGAACTCTGAAACTGGAGAAGACCGATGCCCCTCGCCCGTGTCCGCCTCGCCGCCGGCGGCCTCGCCCTGGCCGGAGTCCTCTTCTTCCTCTACCCCGCGCTACGCCCCTGGCGTGAGGAGTCCACAAGGGAAGGAGCATTACAGGCGATGTCCTCGCCATGGTGGGTGGCGACCCACCTGTTCGCGATGATCGGCTTCATCCTGGTGCCGCTGGCGCTGCTGGCCGTACGCCGAGTCGTCGAGGCGACGCGGTCCGAACGACTCGCTGTAACCGCCGCCGTCACCACCTGGATCGGCGCCGGCCTGACCCTGCCGTACTACGGCGCGGAGGACTTCGCGCTGAACACGATCGCGACGAAGGTCGCCGACGGTCAGCCCCTCGACCTGCTCGACCTCGCTGACAGCATCCGCTATCACCCAGCGGCGGTCACGACCTTCCTGATCGGCCTGCTGCTGCTGGGCATCGGCCCGGTGCTCGCGGCCACGGCGATCTGGCGCTCGGGAGCGCTGCCGCGGTTCAGCGGGATCCTCTTCGCCGCCGGCTTCGCCCTGTTCATCCCGCAGTTCTTCGCCCCGCCCGCGGGCCGGGTGGCCCACGGTGTCCTCGTGGCGATCGGCTGCGTCTGGCTGGCCGTCGCGCTCTGGCGACTCCCCTCCCGCCCGGCCGCCGCACAGCTGCCGTGACCGCGGCGTCCGGGCGAGCCGCGTCTGGTCGCCGACTGACTCACCAGGTCACCGGCAGTCGCTGCACTCCCAGGATGAAGGAGTCGCGGTACTCGACCCCGTCCACGGCCAGGGCGAGGCCGGGTAGCCGGTCGATCAGTTCCTGGAGCGCGATCCGCAGTTCGGCCCGGGCCAGCGGCTGGCCGAGGCACTGGTGCACGCCGAAGCCGAAGGCCACATGCTGGTGCGAGCCGCGGCCGAGATCGAGCTCGCCGGGGCCGGGGAAGACCGAAGGGTCGTGGTTGGCGGCGTCCAGCCAGGCGATCACGCCTTCCCCGGCCCTGACCAGCTGCCCGTTGATCTCGGTGTCGGCGACCACCGCCCGGGGCAGCCCGGTGCGCACGATGGTCAGGTAGCGGAGCAGCTCCTCCACCGCGTCCTCCATCGACTCCGGGTCCTTGCGGAGCCGTTCCAACTGGTCGGGGTGGCGGAGCAGGATCAGCACACTCAGGCCGATCATGTTGGCGGTGGTCTCGTGCCCGGCCACCAGCAGCAGCATGGCGACGCCGATCAGCTCCGCGGCGTCCATCTCCCCGGTCGCGACCCGCTCGGCGACCAGCCGGCTGAGCAGGTCGTCGCCGCCGTCCCGCTGCTTGGCCGCGACCAGCTCGGTCATATACGCGATGAGCTCGTCCCTGGCGGCCAGGATCGCCTCCATCGAGCTGGCCCAGGCCAGCATGGTCCGGGTCCGCTCCTGGAAGAAGGCATGATCCTGGTAGGGCACCCCGAGCAGCCGGCAGATCACCATCGACGGCACCGGCAGCGCGAACCCCTGGACCAGATCGGCCGGTGGCCCTTCGGCGCACATGGCGTCGAGCGCGTCCACCACGATCTCCCGGATGAGCGGCTCCATCAACCGGATACGCTTGATCATGAACTCGGGGGTGAGCATGCGCCGCAGCCGGGCGTGGTCGGGCCCGTCCATGCGGATGAACGAGCCCGGGCTGGGGGCCATCTGCTGCGGAGGCAGGCGGCGCACTATGGGAAATCCCGGCCGGGTCACGTCGCTGGAGAAGTTCGGGTCGCGCAGCACCTGGCGGACCAGCTCGTGCCGGGTGACCAGCCAGGCCGTATCCCCGCTGGGGAGTTCCACCTGCCCGATGCCATCCGGGAAGTCGATCCGCGGCACGGCCAGCGGGTCGCCCTCGGCGGGCCGGATGGGAAATCGCGGTGTACCGATCATCAGAATGCCCCCCCTGTCTCGGTACAACCCACGCTAGCTGCCGTTCAGGCAAAAATGCGCATTAGGCAAGTATGCCGGAGGGGTAGGTATATTTACCTTAGAGGGCGGTGACACGATGACTGGGCTACGTGAGCGTAAGAAGGCCGCCATCCGGCAGGCGGTACACGAGACCGCGCTGCGGCTGGCGGTCGAGCGCGGCATCGACAACGTCACCATCGACGAGATCGCCGAAGCCGCGGGCATCTCCCGCCGTTCGTTCTCCAACTATTTCACCGGCAAGGAAGACGCCCTCATCCACCCCGACGGCCAGCAGATCCGCGCGATCGTGGACGCCGTCCGGACCCGCCCGCCCGGCGAACCGGCCTGGGCCGCGATGCGCGCGGTCATCCGGGGCATCGTCCGGGAGGACGAGCAGACCGTGCAGGGCTGGGCGATCCGCACCAGGCTCGCACTCCAGCATCCGGCGATCCTCGCCGTACAGCTGGGGAAACACGCGGCGCTGGAGCGCGACCTGGCGGGCGTGGTGGCCGAACGCGACGGCGTCGATCCCGTACGAGCCCAGGTGCTGGCCACCGCCTTCCTGGCCGGGCTGCGGATCGCCCTGCGTCGCTGGATCCAGGAGGAGCTGACCGCCCATCCGGCGGACATCATCGAACAGGTCCTGGACGAGATGGAGAAGCCCTTCACTTAGCCGCCTGGAAGGCGCGACCGGACTCGGTGGGGGCGCCGTTCTCGTCGAACAGACCGCTGCCCGGTTTCCCGGTGGCGGCAGGAAGCCCGAACCAGGCGTATCGGTGCACGTAAGGGAGGGTGGACAACATCTTCGCCGAAGCGGTGATGAAGGCGGCCTGTTCGGCGTCGGAGGCGTAGCGGGTGCCGTTGGAGAAGTCGATCAATGCGTACTCGGTGAGCCAGATCGGTTTTCCGTAGCGTTTGTAGACCGCGTTCAGGTACGTCTTCAGATGGGAGACGGCGGGCTGGGTGCGGAAGTCGGCCCCGTACCAGTGCAGGGTGATGAAATCCACGCGGTAGCCGCGTTCTTTCGCGCCCGTCATGAAGCGGTCCAGCCAGCCGCCGGGGGTGTCGCCGCCGAAGGCCACGCCGGGACTGCCGAGGATCTTTCCGGCCCGCATGAGCTTGGGCCAGTGGGAGAGGGCCTCCTCGACGGTCATGTTCGCCTGGGCGGGCAGGTCGGGCTCGTTGAAACTCAGCAGGTACGGCCCCGCGCTACCGGCCTGGGCCAGGGCCTGCGGGTTGACGTTCTCGGCGGCCCTGATCATCGGGATGAAGGTGGCGTTCCGGGGGGTGGCGATGCCGTCGTGGTGGCTGGCCCAGGTGTAGTACCAGCTGGCCCCGGACTTGGCGAGGGCCGCGCTGACATTGGGGGCGTTCCAGACGGCGACCCCCTTCTTCTCCGGGGGCGCGGCCACCGGGGGCGAGGCGGATCGGGTGGGGGCGACCGGGTCGAGGGCGAGGGTCCGGGAGGGTGAGGGGGAAGGCGTCGGGGAAATCGAGGAAGGGGCTGCCTGGGGTGGTGGGGGTGGATCGCCCGGGACCACCTGGGTGATCACGAGAACGGTGATCGCGATGGTGGTGACCCCGGCCGCCGCCGCGGTGGCGACAGTGCGCCCGGGCGAACCTGCCGAGGAGAGCGCGAGTTCGGGTCGTACGGGCGCCGACCAGAGCTTGTGGAGGGCGAACCCCGCCGGGACGACGATGAGGGGGAGGCCGGAGAGCAGCCGGTCCAGGGGGATGAGCCCGCGCGTCCGGGGTGTGCAGTTCGGGCAGGACCGGATGTGCCGGGCGAACCGTTTGCGCCAGAGCGGGCTGGGGACCCCGTCCCAGTCCCAGCTCAGCTCCCGCAACTCCGGGCAGGACGCCAGG
This sequence comes from Acrocarpospora catenulata, assembly GCF_018476525.1. Lineage (GTDB taxonomy): Bacteria > Actinomycetota > Actinomycetes > Streptosporangiales > Streptosporangiaceae > Acrocarpospora > Acrocarpospora catenulata. The sequence continues at coordinate 149,521 of NZ_JAHCST010000008.1, read as the reverse complement.
TGCTGCAACGCCCGTACGACGGTGTGCGCGGTCTGCACCTGCTCCTTCATCCGCTGCACCCGTACGGCGGCGTGCCGCGCCGACAGGCCGAGCGCCCCGGCCAGATCGGCCCGCCCCAGCTCCCCGGTCTCCTCCAGCCACCAGAGCGCGAGCAGCGCCCGGTCGTCGTGGTCCAGCCAACGGGTCGCCTCCGCCACCTCCCGCCGCTGGTCGGTCAGCCCCAGCTGGAGAATGGTGACGGTCGCGAAGTCCGAGGCGGGATCGGGGAGCTCGCTGGCCACGTCCAGTTCCGCGCTGCGATAGCGCGCCGTGCGCCGGTCCGCCTCGTGGTCGCGTACCTGCCGGACCGCGATGGCCACCAGCCACGACCGGTACGCCTCCAGGTCCCGCAGCCCCGGCAGCCCGCGCACCACCCGGATCAGCGTCTCCTGCACCACGTCGTCCACGTCGGTGTGCCCGTTCAGCGCCCGGCCGACGATGTTGTAGACGAGCGGGAGCGAGTCGGCCACCAGTGCGTCCAGGGCGCGCTGGTCCCCGTCCCTGGCGGCGGCCACCACGGCAGTGTCCGGACCGCTCCTGGCTGCTCCCCGCATCGGCTCCCTCTCTCCGTCTCCGGACCAACCCTCACCAATGGAGACGGACGGCGCAGGCTCGGACAACATTTTTTGGGGATTTGTGTTGTCCGGCCGTCCGTGCGAGGTCTCCCAGTGCAGAAGGCCTCAAACCTCTCGGACAAAGGACCTCATCCGTAATGAGTGAGACGAGTACCAGAGTTTCCCGCCTTGCGCTCGGAAGCGCCCTCGCGGCGGTTCTGGGCGCCTCCCTGGTGAGCGGGGTCAGCCCGGCCGCCGCGGCCGAAGCGCCGCTGTCGCAGCTCCGCCCGGCCGCCGCCTCCTCGGCCGAGCGCGGCGACCTCGCCCCCGCCTTCGCCGTGGACGGCAAGGCGAACACCCGCTGGTCCAGCAAGTTCAGCGACCCCCAGTGGCTCCAGGTGGACCTGGGCGCGGTACGCACGATCAAGAAGCTGGTCATCAACTGGGAGCACGCCTACGCGGCCGCGTACACGATCCAGGTCTCCAACGGCAGCGGGACCTGGCAGACCGTGAAGTCCGGCGCCGGGATCGACGGCGTGCAGACCATCGACCTGTCCACCAGCGGCCGGTACGTCCGCCTGCACGCCACCAAACGCGCCACCCAGTGGGGCGTCTCCATCTGGGAGTTCCAGGTGTACGGCCCGGCCGGCGCGACCCCCACCCCGAGCCCCAGCCCGACCCCGACTCCCACGCCGACCAAGCCCTCCCCGACTCCGACGACCTCCCCGAAGCCCACGCCGAGCGCCGAGCCGACCGGTGAACTCCCCAAGGGCCCGGTTCCGCCGGGGGCGGTGCGGGTCGCGGAGTTCGCGGCCGAGTGCCCGTTCAGTCACCGGCTGCCGGACGATCCGATCGTGATGCCCGGGCTTCCCGGCGGCTCGCACATGCACAGCTTCATGGGCAACGAGACCACCAACGCGAACACCAACCTGGGCAGCCTGCTCAAGGGCTCCACGACCTGCGAACCCAAGGTGGACCTGTCCTCGTACTGGGTGCCGACCCTCTACAACGGCGACACTCCCGTCGAGCCCAGCAGCGCCACCTTCTACTACCTGGGCGAAGGCGTACGGGATGAGCTGGCCGCCCAGACTCGGGCGTTCCCGCAAGGGCTCCGGGTGGTGGCGGGCAACGCCAAGGCGACCGGTCCCGACGGCACCAGCAGCGCGCGGTGGTCGTGTCTGCACGCCGGGCAGGTCGGGGCGTCCAAGAACTTCGTGAACTGCCCGGCCGGCACCAAGCTGGAGACCTACCTGGACTTCCCGCACTGCTGGAACGGCACGGACCTGGACTCGCCCGACCACAAGAGCCACATGTCCTACCCGGTGGGCAACGGCTGCCCGCCCACCCACCCGGTGGTGGTGCCCAAGCTCCGCATGGTGATCCGCTACACCCTCAACGGCGACCCGGCCAACTTCCGCCTCTCCTCCGGGCCCGGCTACACGATGCACGGCGACTTCTTCAACGCCTGGCCGGAACAGGAACTGGAGCGCCGGATCCGCGACTGCATCCGCCCGAAGGTGAAGTGCGGCACCGACGGCACCCCGTAACACAAGCCATCCCCTGCGGGCGAGGTCCGGGTCCCGCTCCGGACCTCGCCCCCACCCATCGGCCGATTTTCGGAGGTTGACATGCGATGGATCGTGGTCGGCGCGGTGCTGGTGCTGGTCACCGGCTGTTCCGCGGCCGCGGTTCCGCCTCCCGCGCCGAGTGCTGCGGTCTCGTCGTACAACGCGACGGACGTGGCCTGGTTGCAGCTGCTGATTCCGATGACCGAGCAGGCGGTCAGGCTCTTTGACACGGTGCCGGAGCGGACTGGCAATCCGCAGGTGGTCGAGGTCGCGCGGGTGATGCGTGGCGATCACCAGAGTCAGCTGGAGCGGCTCAGGGAACTGCTGCGGCGGAGTGGGAACGCGGAGACCGACATCCATGACGGTCATGACCTTCCGGGCATGGTGACGCCGGACGATCTGGTGATTCTCGGCAAGGTGAAGGAGCGCGCGTTCGACCGGCTATTCGCCGTGCACGTCAGCGAGTATCTCCGCCAGTCGGTGCTGGTCGCGGACGGGGAGCAGAACTCCGGAGCCGATCCCGACACAAAGGAATTCGCGGCGAGCATGGCGCGGTCCCGGCAGGACGAACTTGGCAAGCTACCGCGGAGCGATCCGTCATGACGGCCCGTGCACTCCCACGGCGGAGAGACTCGGCTGCCCCGCGAAGGGGTCCGGCTGCCCCGCGGAGGGGTTCGGCTGCCGCGCAGCGGGGGGACTCGGATGTCGCGAGGTGGGGAATCCCGGCTGTCGCGCGGCGGTCGGGGCGGAGTCAGGCGAACCCGGCGGTCGTGCTCGCGGTCATCTGGAGTGGCGCGCTCGCCGCCACCCTCGGCTGTTGGGCCGACTTACCCGAAATTTCGGGACTCGGGGAGTGGCTGGCGTGGGCGGGGCGACTGGCGGGGTTGCTGGCCGGGTACGGGTGCGCGGTGCTGCTGGGGCTGATGGCCCGGGTGCCGGTGCTCGACCGGGGTGTGGGGACCGACCGGCTGGCACGGTGGCACGCGTTCGGCGGGCGGTGGACGGTCGGGCTCTCCGTCCTGCACATGATCTTCGTGATGGGCGCGCATTCGGTGAAGTCAGGGCTTGCCGCCGGAACGATCGGCCTCATCGTGGACGGCCGCCATATCGCCGAGGCGACGATCGGCCTGGTGCTCCTGGTCGGCGTGGGCGTGGTCTCCACCCGCGCCATCCGCCGCCTAATGAAGTACGAAATCTGGCACTACCTCCACTTCTTCACCTACGTAGCCGTCTTCGCAGGCTTCAGCCACCAGCTGACCGGCCCCGACTTCGCGGGCGGCGGCGTGGCCCGCGCCCTCTGGGTCACCTTGTACATCACAGTGGCGATCGCCCTGCTCTGGTGGCGTTTCCTCACCCCGGTACGGCGCGCCCTCCGCCACCGGCTCCGCATCGAGGAGATCCAGTGGGAGTCACCGAGCATCGTCTCGGTGTACCTGTCAGGGTCGTACCTGGAGGAACTCGGCGCCGAGCCCGGCCAATTCTTCCGCTGGCGATTCCTGGCCCCGGGCATGTGGTGGACCGCCAACCCGTACTCCCTCTCCGCCCCCGCCAACCCGAAGTTCCTCCGCATCACGGTCAGAACGGTCGGCGACCACAGCCGCGCCCTGGCCCGCCTCCGCCCGGGCACCCGGGTCTGCGCCGAGGGTCCGTACGGCGCCCTGACGGCGGCGCGGCGGAGTCGGCGGCGGGTGCTGCTGATCGGCGGTGGAGTGGGGATCAGCCCGCTCCGCACGCTCTTCGAGACCCTGCCGGGGCAGCTCACCCTGGTCTACATGGTCCGCAGGGACGAGGACCTGGTGCTCCGCGACGAGCTGGACGTGATCGCCGCCCGGCGGAACGCCACCGTGCACTACACCCTGGACGAGACCAGGTCGGTGCCGCTCACCGGCCGGGGCCTGCGCGCGCTGGTCCCCGACCTCACCGAGCACGACGTGTACATCTGCGGCCCCGGCGGCATGACCAGAGCGGCCAGGAGCGCCCTGCGCCGCGCGGGTGTGCCCGCCCGCCGCATCCACGTCGAATGCTTCGACTTCTGAACGCGAGCCTGACTCATGCCGCTCTTATGACTCCCTTGAGTCGCGCTTAATGTCACAAACCAGTCAAGCCCGCTACCGTAACGGCATCCGCAGGGCCATCGCCGTCTGGCAGCAACATCTGCCGACCCGTCACCTGGCTGATGGCAACGTACGAAATTTCCGGACATCGACCGGCGCCTTGACCTGCGCAAGGCCACCCCCCGAGCGGCCTGGCCGCCGGAAAGGCATTGGTGACACGTGACGAGAAGACGGATCATGGCATGGTTCGCCGCCCTGCTGACGGCGGGCGCGATGGCGACGATCCTGCCATCCTCCCCGGCCGCCGCGGCGGCCTGCGCCACCCCCTGGAACGCCACCGCGGTGTACACCGGCGGCATGACGGCCTCCCACAACGGCCGGAACTGGCTGGCCAAGTGGTGGACCCAGAACGAGGCGCCCCCCGGCACCACCGGCGTCTGGGCCGACCAGGGCGCCTGCGGCGGCGGCACCACCCCGCCGCCCAGCGGTGGCTGCAACCATCCGAACTGGCAGGCCGGGACCTGGTATCCCGCCGGCAGCATCGTGCGCTACACCAACGGCCAGTACTACATCGCCGAGCACGACAACCCGGGGTACGACCCGACCATCAGCACCTGGTACTGGGACCCCTACACCTGCGGCAGCACCCCGCCGCCCACCAACCCGCCCCCGACCGGCGGTTTCGTGGTCAGCGAGGCGCAGTTCAACCAGATGTTCCCGGGCCGGAACTCCTTCTACACCTACAGCGGACTGGTGGCGGCGCTCAGCGCGTACCCGGCCTTCGCCAAGACCGGGAGCGACACGGTGCGGAAGCAGGAGGCGGCGGCCTTCCTGGCGAACGCGTACCACGAGACCGGAGGTCTCGTGCACATCGTCGAGCAGAACACCGCGAACTACCCGCACTACTGTGACCTGAGCCAGCCGTACGGGTGCCCGGCCGGACAGGCGGCCTACTACGGGCGCGGGCCGATCCAGCTGAGCTGGAACTTCAACTACAAGGCGGCCGGCGACGCGCTCGGCCTCAACCTGCTCGGCAACCCCTGGCTGGTGCAGAACGACGCCGCGGTGGCCTGGAAGACCGCGCTCTGGTACTGGAACACCCAGAGCGGCCCCGGCACGATGACCCCGCACAACGCGATGGTGAACGGCGCGGGCTTCGGCGAGACCATCCGGAGCATCAACGGCAGCCTGGAGTGCAACGGGCGCAACCCGGCCCAGGTGCAGAGCCGGATCAACGCCTACCAGCGGTTCGTCGGCATCCTGGGGGTCTCCCCGGGCAACAACCTGTCCTGCTGAACCGGCTCTTGCGCCGGTCGGGAGGCTCATGTTCTATTTAATTCTTAGGAAGGTTTCCTTTCAATAGATGCTGAAGCTGGCGGCGTCACCCCGCTCGGCAAAGGCGAACCTTCGTCATGGGCCCGGCCTACGGGCCAGGCCCGCGTACCCGGAAGACCTCCCAAGGAGGAAAGTCAGGTGTACCTACGCAAAAGGGTGGCGTCCGCCGCCGTCGGCCTGATGGCCGGCACGATCCTCGTGGTGCTGCCGTCCAGCCCGGCAACCGCCCACGGCACCATGTCCAACCCGCCGAGCCGTGTCTACGTCTGCAAGAACGAAGGCCCGGAGAACCCGAAGTCCGCCGCCTGCAAGGCCGCCGTGGCGGCGGGGGGCACCCAGGCGTTCTACGACTGGAACGAGGTCTCCCTGCTGGAGGCCGGTGGCCAGCACCGCACGCTCATCCCGGACGGGAAGCTGTGCAGCGCGGGCCGCGACAAGTACCGCGGTCTTGACCTGGTTCGCTCGGACTGGCCGGCCACGCCGTTCTCGGCCGGACCGCGAACGATCACCTACCACGCCACCGCGCCGCACTCCAACAGCAACTTCGAGTTCTACATCACCCGCGCGGGGTGGAACCCCAGCATGCCGCTGAAGTGGTCGGACCTGGTGCACATCCAGACGTTCACCAACTTCAACCCGACCACGTTCACCAACTGGACGATCAACATCCCGCAGCGGACCGGTCGGCACATCCTCTACTCCATCTGGCAGCGCGTGGTCGGCAGCAACGAGGCCTTCTACACCTGCTCGGACGTGGACTTCGGCGGCGGTACCAACCCGACTCCGACGCCCACCCCGACCCCCAGCAACCCGACCCCGACGCCCACCCCGACCCCGACGACGACCCAGCAGCCGGGCGGCACCTGGGCTCCCGGCGTGGCGTACGCGGTCGGCGCCCGGGTCACCTACGGCGGCCTGAGCTACCAGTGCCTCCAGGCGCACACCTCGCTGGTCGGCTGGGAGCCGCCCAACGTGCCCGCGCTCTGGAAGCGCGTCTGACCTGATCGATCCTGGCCCGCGCCCGGCCCCCGGGCGCGGGTCCTCCGGGAGGACCCCATGCGGCGGTACGTCGCGCTCGTTGCCCTGGCCACCACCGCCCTGCTGAGCTCCGGTTGCGGGACCGACCAGCCGGAACCGGCCGTCAACGCCTCGGACGTGATGTTTCTGCAGATGATGGTCGCCCACAACCGCCAGGGCCTGGACATCACCAAACTCGCCGAAGCCCGCGAGGTACGCCCCGAGGTACGAACCCTGGCCGCCGCCATCGCCGCCACCCAGGACACCGAAGTCCAAACCATGATCCGCTGGCTCCGCGACTGGGACCAACCCCTCACCGCCAACCCGGACGACCACCACGCCCACGGCGGCATGCCCCAGACCACCAAGTCCGAACTGGCCCGCCTCCGCGACGCCAAGCCCTCCGACTTCGAACGCCGCCTCCTCAACACCCTGATCGCCCACCAGGACGACGGCGTCCAACTGGCCCGCTACGAGAAGGGCGGCGGCACCAACCCCGGCACCCTCGACCTGGCCACCAAAATCGACACCTCCCGCACCGCCCAAATCAAGTACATGCTGGAACTCCTCGACACCTCTCCTCCGAACACCTGAAGCCGGTCGCCGCGTACCGTCCTGCACGGGACACGCTCGGTTAAGTGAGCGAATTCGAGTAATCCTCTCGTTGAGCAGGATCTTTTCCGAAGCATGACAAAAGGGTCTTGACGGGTTGATTCGATCATGTAAAGCTCGGGGCCTGCGCGCATGTTAAGCCCGATCTGTCCGGCTTTACATCAGGGGACACTGCATGGCCCATGTATCGCAAGTACGCGCTATCGACAACTCCGTCATCCAACTCGAAGTAGACGATTCCGAGAAAGACGCGCTGAACACCTGGTGCGGGCACGTGCGTTACACGCCCAAATACGGGGGGCGTAATACCACGGCCGATGTCTGGGCGCTGGAACTCGCCCCGATCACGTCGCTGGGATCGGCGATCTGGTCGGTCGGCGGCCGGGAGCGGGAACGATTCTCGCTGGCCGGTGGGGAAGTGGTGGTCTACGACTGCGACAAGCCGTCGGATGCCCGCTGGGCGGCCTGGCTGGGGCCCTGGCACATGGCGCACGGGATGTTCTACGCGCCGCAGTGGGAATCCTCCGACATCGTGGAGACCTTCAGCAGAGTCGCCTTCACCGACACGCCCGAGGGCATGACCGCCGACCCCGGCGCCAGGTTCGACCTGCAGTCGTCCATGTACCTGCAGACCATCGCGGGCGTCGGCACCCTCCAGGTCCAGTCCAAACAGGCCGCGGCCGGCAGCGTCCCCAAATGGCGGGGTTACGTCGCCCAGGCGGGCGAGATCTGGCGGATCACCAGCACCCCCAACGCCACCGCCCAGCCCCTGCTCATGGTCACCCCGACCGTGGTGGCCACGCTGAGCCCGTGGGACGCCCCGAGGGAGTCCCGGCCGGGCGTCTCGGTCCGCACGCTCGCCGCGGCGGCCAATCCGAGCGAGGCCGCGGCCGGATTCCTGACCAAGGTCAGGCGTATCGACTGGAACGGCTGACATGGATCCGCTGACGGCCGCCGTCATCGTCCTTGGCCTGCTGGTCGCGTTGATGTTCGCGGCCGGGGCGGGCCTCTACCGCCGGGTGCGCGAGCTGGAGCTGGCCACCTACCACGGGGTCGGGCTGCGGCTCGGCGCCGGCCAGGAGGAGCAGGCCAAATCCAGCCTGGCCACAACGGACGGCACCACCCTGGTCGTGAAGATCAACAGGCAGTGCCCGGTCTGTGAGGACCTGCTGCTGGCCATCGGCAAGCTGGCGCCCGGCCTGCCCGCCGACCACTCCTTCACCGTGGTCTCCGACGACCCCGGCTTCGACAGGAACCTGCCCGAGACGGTACGGGTGATCAAGGATCCGGCCGTCTGGCGGTCGATCACGGTGCCCTACACCCCCGCCCTGCTGGTGGTCGGGCCGGACGGCCTGGTGGTCTTCACCACCCCGGTCGGGTCCGGGGAGGCCCTGGGTGAACTGGTGGAACGGGCGGTAGCGAGACGAAAGGAATCACTCACGTGACCATGACCGGTCCTGCAAGCTCGATTCTCGACCAGATCCCGAGCGCGGACGAGCGGCCAGAGGGGGCGCTGCCGTCCCGGATGGGCGTGGTCAACCCCCGCTGGAGCCGTCGCCGCATGATCGGGATGGCGTTCGGCGCCGCCACGGCCGCCGGGCTCGGCGCGCTGGACCTGCTGCCGGGCGCCCGCCCGCGCAGCGCCGCCGCCGTCGTCTACACCACCATCTGGACCGACGGCTGCCACGGGTACGCCAACGCCACCTCGGTGTGCACACCGTCCAGCGCGTACTACGGCTCGGACAACTGCACCAACACCTGGCACCGGGACGACGGCTACTCCGGGACCTGCGTCAGCATCAACTACACCTCCTACTCCAACACCTGCGACGGCAGGAACGCCTGGCGCTGGACCGGCGGCAGCACCTCCAGCCTCCGCCGGAAGTGCTCGGACGGCTACTACTACTCCGTGACCTGCGGCAGCAGCGGCTCCGGCCGGTTCTCCATCTGCCGGACCGCCATCTAGATGGGCAACGCGACCGCCTCCGTACGCCTGCTGGCACCAGGTCTGGTGCTGATCGTGGCGGCGGAGGCGGCCCTGCTCGCGGCGGGGGCGCACGCCGCCGGGACCAGCGGCTTCACCTGGCTGGTGGCCGCGCTGGTGGCCGGGTTCTCGCTGTCCGGCTCCGTTTGAAGCCTCAACAGCGCCTGGGTGCTGTCCTCGTCGGTCCGGCGGGGCTCTGACGTTTCCGGCTTCGTCGCCGGATTGTTCATCGGAGCGATGGCGACCGCTTTCGGTTTCCTGCTCCTCGGCTCGCTGCTGCGCGCGCCGTTCCCGATTCTCTGGCTGCGGATATTCGTGGCCGCGGCGGCGGTGGTGCTTTTACTCCAGGAAATCGGGGTGCTCAAGTTCCCCATTCCGCAGAACGCCCGGCTGGTGCCGCAGTTCGTGACCAGGATTCCTTTCTGGGGCTCGGTGCAGTTCGGCATGGAAATGGGCACCGGAATGCGGACCTACTCCCCGACCGCGCTGCCGCACGTCATGGCGATCGCCGTCATGTTCCTGGCCTCCTGGCCCGAGGCGCTGCTGGCCGGCGCCGGATTCGCGCTCGGCCGGACGGTGATGCTGCTCACCTTCGTGACGGCCCGGAGCAAGATGTCCGCCGACACCGCCTTCTACTTCACGCTGCCCCGGCTCCGCCCGCTCTTCGTGCTGCTGATCATCCCGATGCTGGTGCCGCTGGTGCTCCCATGATCCTGGTCAGGTACGCCCTGGGGGCGATCCTCCTGCTCGCCGTCACGGGCAAGCTCCGTGCCTTCCGCGGCTTCCGCGACAGCCTGGCGGTGTTCGGGGTGCGCGGCTGGACCGCCCCCGTGGCCATCGTGATCGCGGAGGCCGGAACCGCGGCCGTCGCCTTCTCCCCGTTGCCGAATCTGCTCGCGGGGATCGCGGGCCTGCTGCTCGGGCTGGGCTTCACGGCGGCGCAGACGTATCTGCTGGTGGCCGGGGAGTCGGCGTCCTGCCAGTGTTTCGGCGTCCAGGAGAAGGCGTCCGCGTGGACCTGGTCCCGGGCGGCGGCGGTGCTCGTGCTCGGCCTGGCGCTGGTCACGGTCTGATCCTCAACCTTCTGGACGGAGCCGGAGTCTTCATTGGGTGACGCCGTCCAAGGAGAGGCCAGCCGGGGTGACCGACGCCGACAGTTTCCGAGAGTTCGTCGCCGCGCGCGGCCTGGCCCTGTCGCGGACCGCCTACCTGCTCACCGGCGACCACGGCGAGGCCGAGGAACTCCTCCAGGAGACCCTGGTCAAGGCGGCGGCCCGGTGGCGCAAGCTGACCCACGTGGCCGACCACGAGGCGTACGTGCGCAAGATCATGCTCAACCAGCTGCGCACCTGGCGGCGCCCCCGGCGGCTGGTCATCCTGCCGACCGCCGAACTGCCGGAGACCCGGGACCACGAGGATCCGGCCGCCGAGACCGACCTGAAGATCGTGCTGCGGAAGGCGCTGGGCGTGCTCACCGCCAAACAGCGCATCGCGCTCTATCTGACCTTCTACGAGGACCTGCCTGAGGCGGAGGTCGCCGTGCGGATGGGCTGCTCGGTCGGCACGGTCAAGCGACACAAACACGACGCGCTCAAACGTCTGAAGAGAGTGGCGCCTCAGCTGCTGGAAAGGGTGCACTCGTGAACCTGCGTGACACGTACCTTCAGTTGGAGCGGGAGTCCCGCGACTACGCCGACGCCGACCGCGCCCTGGCCACGCTCCGCCGTCGCCGTACGGTACGGCAGAGCGCCGGGGCCGCCGGGCTGGCCGCGGCCGGTCTCGTGGTGGCCACGCTGCTGCTCCAGACCGGCGGGAACGGCGGCGAGATCGCCGCCTCGCCGACACTCAGCGTCGCCACCACCCCCGGTTACGCCGCGCTGCCCGTGAGCGGCCCGGTGGGGCAGGGGGCGGCGGTCTACACACCCTGCCGGGCGACCTGCCCCACCCTGCTGTCCCTCACCGACGGACGGGAGTTCGCGCTGGGCCCCCATACGGTCACCCCGTCCGGGAACATGACGCTCTCCCCCGACGGGCGCTGGCTGGGGTTGCCCACCCTGGCGGGCTACCAGCTCAGGGACCTGCTGGGGGACACGGTCGTCCAGGTCCCCGCCATCGGGACCGGCGGCGCGTTCAGCCCCTGGGTCTGGTCGGCCGACTCGCGGCGCCTGATCCTCGGCTACCACCAGAGCGGCGACGTCAGCGGGTACCTGCAGGTGGATCTGTCCACCGGCAAGCAGACCACGCTCACCCCGTCCGCCGGGTACGAACCGGTCGGCATCCTCCCGTCCGGCGCGCTGGTGCTCCTCGACGAGTCCCAGTACGGCGACGCCGAACGGAAACGGGTGACCCTGCGCGTCGACAGGACGGACATCACCCTCACGGCCTCCCCCGCCGGGGTGTTCGCCGACGCCGACCACGGCCTGTCCGTCCAGGTCAGCGGCGGCCGCATCTTCGTCCTGGAGTACACCGACGAGCAGAAGGTCGCCGTGGCCGAATTCGACACCACGGGCAACCGTGTCCAGTACACCGTCCTGCCGGACGGGGACTACGCCATGGGCCCGACCAGGGACGGCTACGCGACCGTGCGGATGCCGGGCGACCAGGAGAACGGGCGGCAGCAGGTACGCGTCGGCGACCAGGTCATCGGCGAGTACCCAGGCATGGCGGAGATCGCCCTGCCTGGCAGCGCCCGGCACTGAGAAGGTTATTCAAAAGGAGCCCGGCGCCCTTGAAGCGAGCCACCTGCCTCGGGTGACACGATCAACGGGCGAGCTTTTGAATAACCTTCTTTAGGTGGCGGAGGCGGACGGGAATCGAACCCGCCGCGCCGAGCTACTCGGCGCCACCGGTTTTGAAGACCGGGAGGGCCACCAGGCACCTGCACGCCTCCGTCCGGCACCCTATCTCAGACGATCTCCCGCAGACTGCCGTCGATCCGGCGGGTGTGCCCCCTGCCGTCCAGATGTTCGAGCAGGGGGATGACCACCCGCCGCGAGGTGGCCAGCGCCTTGCGGGCGTCGGCCGCCGTGAACGGCTGGGGCAGCCCGGCCAGGACGGCCAGCGCCCGGTCCACGGCACCGGGCGGGAGCACCACCTCGGGGGTGAGCCGGGTGAGCCGTCCGGCCGCCTCGGCGGCGGCCAGGGCGCGGATGTCCAGGCCGAGCTCGGCCAGCCGGGTGCTGTCGGGAGCCGCGAACGGATGGTCGGCCCAGTCCTGGTGCAGGCGGGCAATGCCGGGGGCCAAGGTCGGCGCGGCGGCGGTGAGCCGACCCCGGGAGCGGCCAAGCGGCGTGCCGTCGGCGAGGGCGTCCACCAGCGCACGGTCCGGCAGGTTGAGCGCCTGCCGGACGGTTTCCGCGGGCAGGCCCGGGTCGCGCGGATCGTTCGCGGCGTGCGCCGTCACGATCTCGACCAGCCGTGCGCGCAGCCTCGCCCAGTGCCCGGGGTCGGCCACCCATTCGCCGATCACGGGTTCCGCCGCGACGGGGGCGCCCATCGCGGCCAGTTCGTCCCGCCTGGCCAGGCCGCGCCGCCGCAGTTCGGCCGCGCCGTCCGGGGTGCCGTCCACCTCGGCCAGCTCGGCCGCCCTCGCCCGCGCGGCCCCGCGCCGCCGCAGTTCCGGTGGCCGTACGTCGAGTACGGTGACCGCCCAGACGCGGCGGCTGCCCGGGTCGCGCAGCAGGGCCCGGTCGCCGATGCGCAGGGGGAGGGCCTCGCCGAGCGCGACCCGCGCGACGTCGTCGCCCAGCGGTCGCACCCTGGCCGCTCCCGCCGCCGTCCCGATGTGCCAGATCACCTGCTCGGGAACCTTTTCGGCAGGATAAATCCGGACATCGGCTTGGGAGACGGCCAGCCATCGGTCCGGGGTGACCAGCGTGTCCCCTCGACGGGGACGGCTGGACCCCCGGAGGTTCACGGCGACCCTCGCGAGCCCGGCCACCTCCTCGCACGGCTGGTTCAGGCTGTGCAATCCCCTGACATATACGGACTCGCCCCGGAGGGTGAGCCGGTCGCCCACCCGGATGACGCCCGCGCCCAACGTCCCCGTCACCACGGTTCCCCGGCCTTCGACGGTGAACGCCCGATCGATCCAGAGCCTCACCTCCGCGCCCGGATCCTGCTCAGGCACCGGCAGCCCTTCCAGCGCCGCCCGCAGCTCGTTGAGCCCGTCCCCGGTGACCGCGCTGACCGCGAGCGCGGGAACGCCCGCCAGGCTGGTCCCGCGCAGCCGCTCCCGGCAGTCGGCCAGTACCGGCCCCGGATCCGCCAGATCGGCCCTGGTCACCGCGAGCACCCCCCGGGAGATGCCCAGCCCGTTGATGATCGCCAGATGCTCCCCGGACTGCACGGACCATCCGGCGTCGGCCGCCACCACGAACAGCACCGCGGGCGCCGGCCCCACCCCGGCCAGCATGTTCCCGATGAACCGCTCGTGCCCGGGCACGTCCACGAAGGCCAGCCCGCCGCGCCACACGAACCCGAGGTCGATGGTGAGCCCCCGCCGCCGCTCCTCCTCCCAGCGATCCGGCTCCATCCCGGTGAGCGCCCGCAGCAGCGTGGACTTCCCGTGATCGACGTGTCCGGCGGTGGCGATCACCCGCATACGCCGGTCACCACCGCGAACAGCTCGTCGTCCTCCTCCGGGGCGACCGCCCGCAGGTCGAGCAGGTAACGCCCGCCGTCGGCACGCCCCAGCACGGCGGGGGTGGCGGCCCGCAGCGGGTCGGCCAGGGCGATCGGCAGGGCGACGGCCGCGCTGGGCAGGGCGACCCCGGGGGCGCCCCCGCCGCCGACCGCCGCCGTGGTGTCGACGGCCTGGGCGGTCACCCCGGCCGCGCCCAGCCGTACCACCAGGGCGTCGGCGCGGCGGCGGAGCGTGCCCGGGTCCGCCGTGAGTGCGGCGCGGGTGGGGTTGGCGGTGTGGGTGAGAGTGGCCTCCAGGGCCGCGAGCGTGAGCTTGTCCACCCGGAGCGCCCTGGCCAGCGGGTGCGAGCGCAGGCGTTCCACCAGGTCGGCGCGGCCGAGCAGCAGCCCGGCCTGGGGGCCGCCGAGCAGCTTGTCGCCGCTGGCGGTCACCAGGTCGGCCCCGGCCTTCAGCCAGGTGGCCGCGTCCGGTTCGTCGGGGAGGAGGGGTTCGGGGCGGAGCAGGCCGGAGCCGATGTCGCCGACCAGCGGCACGCCAAGCCCGGCCAGCTCGTGCACCGGCGGCGTGCCCGCGAAGCCCTCGACCCGGTAGTTGGACGGGTGGATCTTCAGGACGAACGCGGTCCTGGGGCCGATCGCGGCGGTGTAGTCGGCGACGGAGGTGCGGTTGGTGGTGCCGACCTCGCGTAATCGGGCGCCGGTGGAGGCCAGCAGCTCGGGAAGGCGGAAGCCCGCGCCGATCTCCACCAGCTCGCCCCGGCTGATGATGATCTCGCGGTTCCTGGCCAGCGCGGTGGCGGCCAGCACCAGCGCCGCCGCGTTGTTGTTGACCACGTGCACCGCCTCGGCCGCCGGGACCGCCTCCGCGAGCGCGGCCAGTGCGCCCCGGCCGCGGCGGCCGCGCCGCCCGGTCGCCAGGTCCAGCTCCACGTCGGTCGCCCCCGCCGCCGTGCGGACCGCCGCCAGCGCGGGCGCGGAGAGCGCCGCCCGGCCCAGGTTGGTGTGGAGCAGCACCCCCGTGGCGTTGATCACGCGGCGCGGCCCGCCGCCCGCCAGCGCGGCCAGCGCCGCCTCCGGCACCCGGGCCGGGTCGATCTCCCCGTCCCTGGCCCGCCGCTGCGCCGTGGTGACCGCGGCTTTCACCCGCTCCCGCCCGTGCACCTCCGTGGGCCCGGCGAACCGGGGATCGGCCAGCACGGCGTCCGTCCGGGGAATCTGCCGACGCGGATCAGTCACGATAAATCGGGATATCGCAATCTGGGGGCGGGCGCAATGATTGGATCATGATGAGGCTGACCCAGTACGCCCAGGGCGGCGGCTGCGCCTGCAAGATCCCACCCGGTGAGCTGGAGGACGTGCTGGCCGACGCGGGTCTGACCACTCCCGGCGGCGACGACCTGCTCGTCGGCCTTGAGTCGGGGGACGACGCGGCCGTGGTACGGATCGAGCACGGCACCGCCGTCGTCAGCACCGCCGACTTCTTCACGCCGGTCGTGGACGACCCGTACGACTGGGGCCGCATCGCCGCCGCCAACGCGCTCTCCGACGTGTACGCGATGGGCGGCCGCCCCCTGGTGGCGCTCAACCTGCTCTGCTGGCCCCGCGAGACCCTCCCGTACGAACTCGCCCGCGAAGTGCTGCGCGGCGGCGCGGCGGTGGCCGCCAGTGCGGGCTGCCACGTCGCGGGCGGCCACAGCGTCACCGACACCGAGCCCAAGTACGGCATGGCGGTCACCGGCCTGGCCGACCCCGCCCGCCTGATGCGCAACGACGCGGGCCGGCCGGGGTTGCCGCTCTCCCTCACCAAGCCGCTCGGCCTGGGCGTGCTCAACAACCGCCACAAGGCGACCGGCGAGGTCTTCCCGCAGGCCGTCGCCACCATGACCGCGCTCAACGCGAACGCGAGCGCCGCCGCGCTGGCGGCGGGCGTGGCCTGCGCCACCGACGTGACCGGTTTCGGGCTGCTCGGCCACCTGTTCAAGCTGGCCCGCGCCTCCGGGGTCACCGCGGTGCTCGACACTGGCGCGATTCCGTTGCTGGACGGGGCCCGCCAGGCCGTACGGGACGGGTTCGTGCCCGGCGGTTCCCGGCGCAATCTCGGCTGGGTGGCCGAGCACCTCGACCCGGGCGGCGTGGACGAGGAGACCCTGCTCCTGCTGGCCGACGCGCAGACCTCCGGGGGCCTGCTGATCGCCGGGGAGATCCCGGGGGCGCCGGTCATCGGCGAGCTCACGCCCCCGGGGGAACACCCCCTTATGCTCCGGTGACCTGCCAGGTCCAGTCGCGGATCTCGGGCAGGTCTTCCCCATGCGCCCGGGTGTACGCGCGAGCCCGCAGCCGGGCGTCCACCATCTCCTGGCGCAGGTGGGCCGCCGTCCTGGCCAGCCCGGGGACCCGGTCGATCACGTCCATGACCAGGTGGAAGCGGTCGATGTCGTTGAGCATGGCCATGTCGAAGGGCGTGGTGGTGGTGCCCTCCTCCTTGTAGCCGCGCACGTGCATGTTGTGGTGGCCGTTGCGCCGGTAGGCGAGCCGGTGGATCAGCCACGGGTAGCCGTGGAAGTTGAAGATGATCGGCCGGTCGGCGGTGAACAGCGCGTCGAACTCGGCGTCCGGCAGACCGTGCGGGTGCTCGGTGGGCGGCTGGAGGCGCATCAGGTCGACCACGTTGACCACCCGGACCTTCAGCTCGGGCAGGCGGTCGCGGAGCAGCGCGGCGGCGGCCAGCGTCTCCAGGGTGGGCACGTCCCCGGCGCAGGCCAGCACCACGTCGGGTTCGGTGCCGGCGTCGTTGGAGGCGAACTCCACGATGCCCAGGCCGCGGGTGCAGTGCGTGATCGCCTCCTCCATGCTGAACAGGTCCAGCACGGGCTGCTTCCCGGCGACCACCACGTTGACGTAGTCGCGCGACCGGAAGCAGTGGTCGGCCACCGAGAGCAGCGTGTTGGCGTCCGGGGGCAGGTAGACGCGGACGACCGCGGCCTTCTTGTTCACCACCACGTCCAGGAAGCCCGGGTCCTGGTGGCTGAAGCCGTTGTGGTCCTGGCGCCAGACGTGCGAGGAGAGCAGGTAGTTGAGCGAGGCCACCGGGCGGCGCCAGGGGATCTCCCTCGCGATGTCCAGCCATTTCGCGTGCTGGTTGAACATCGCGTCCACGATGTGGATGAACGCCTCGTAGCAGTTGAACAGGCCGTGCCGGCCGGTCAGCAGGTAGCCCTCCAGCCAGCCCTGGCAGAGGTGCTCGCTGAGCACCTCCATGACCCGGCCGCCGAGCGCCAGGTTCTGGTCGGTGGGCAGGATCTGGGCGTGCCAGGCCCGGTCGGTGACTTCGAAGACGGCCGACAGCCGGTTGGAGTCGGTCTCGTCGGGGCCCATCAGGCGGAAGTTGTCCGGGTTGGCGGTGATGACGTCGCGGACCCAGCGGCCGAGCACCCGGGTGGGCTCGCTCAGCTGGACCCCCGGTTCCGGCACTTCGACGGCGTAGTCGCGGAAGTCGGGCAGCGCCAGCGGGCGGAGCAGGATGCCGCCGTTGGCGTGCGGGTTGGCGCTCATCCGCAGGTTCCCGGCCGGTACGGTCTGCAGGACCTCGGGCACCGGGCGGCCGCCGGCGTCGAAGAGCTCCTCCGGCCGGTAGGAGCGCATCCACTCCTCCAGCATGGCCAGGTGGGCCGGGTTCTCCCGTACCGTGGCCAGCGGCACCTGGTGGGAGCGCCAGGTTCCCTCCACCGGTTTGCCGTCGACCTCGTGCGGGCCGGTCCAGCCCTTGGGCGTGCGCAGCACGATCATCGGCAGCCGCTCGGCCCGGCCCTGCTTGTAGGCGGCGATCTCGTCGAAGACCTGGTCCAGGGTGTCGGCCATCAGCGAGTGGGCGGCCACCGGGTCGGCGCTCTCCATCAGGTACGGCCGGTAACCGTACCCTTCGAGCAGGGCGATCAGTTCGGGGGTGGGGATGCGGGCGAGCACCGTGGGGTTGGCGATCTTGTAGCCGTTGAGGTGCAGGATCGGCAGCACGACGCCGTCTTTGGCGGGGTCGGTGAACTTGTTGGAGTGCCAGCTGGCGGCCAGCGGGCCGGTCTCCGCCTCGCCGTCGCCGATCACACAGGCCACCACCAGGTCCGGGTTGTCGAACGCGGCGCCGTACGCGTGGGCGAGGGAGTAGCCCAGTTCGCCGCCCTCATGGATGGAACCGGGGGTCTCCGGGGCGACGTGGCTGGGAATGCCGCCAGGGAAGGAGAACTGGCGGAACAGGCGGCGCATCCCGACGACATCCTGCGACACATACGGATATACCTCGGAATAGGTGCCCTCCAGCCAGGCGTGGGCCACCGCCGCCGGGCCGCCGTGCCCGGGACCGGCGATGTAGATCATGTCCTGCCCGCGTTCGGAGATCACGCGGTTCAGGTGGGCGAAACAGAAGTTCAGGCCCGGTGTGGTTCCCCAGTGGCCCAGCAGTCTCGGCTTGATGTGCTCGGGCTTGAGCGGCTCGGTCAGCAGCGGGTTGTCCAGCAGGTAGATCTGCCCCACGGACAGGTAGTTGGCCGCACGCCAGTACGCGTCGATTCTCTCCAGGGTGTCCATAGTTCTGATCGTCAAGCCGGAGTGCGCCGGGAAATAGGGACGTTGGTCACTAGTTGGCGTGGTTCCTCGCCGCCGCGCGTTCGCCCTGGGGAAAGGACCTTGGTCCTTTCCCGGCATGCCGTCCGACCCTTACCCGGCCCGCCGTCCTCCCGTCAAGGTGACGCCAGAGCTGCGAAGGAGGCCCGCCCCCACATGTCCGAGGAATGCGTCGCTCACCCGCGTACGGTCACGTCCCGACGCCCGGAGGGCAGCACCGGCCTGTATTCCCAGTCGGCCACCGTGGCGGACGCGCTGTGCGAGCGGCTGGCCCTGGCGGCCTACGAGCCGGCCGGGAGCGGGCTCGACGCCGCCGACCTGCTCGAACGCTGGGAGGACGACGAGCGGGTGCGGCTCGTCGTGCTCTGCCTGGACGCGCTCGGCGATCCGCGCAGGTTCGCCGCGGTCGCGTCCCGCGTCGGCCGCCGCAAACCCGTCCTGCTGTTCGAGACCGGCCGGCCGCTCCCGGACGGGGAGTCCGGCTCCCGGCTCGCCTCGGCCGTCACCCCCGGCGTCGCCATGGGCGCCCTCGCCGCGGCGACCGGGCTGCTCAGGTTCACCACCCTGGGGGAACTCGTGGACACCGCCCGGCTGCTGGCCGCCCAGCCGCTGCCCCGCGGGCGGCGCGTCGCCCTCGTCGGCGACCCCGCCGACGCCGGGACGCTGATCGCCGCCGCCTGCGAACGCGCGGGACTGGTGGTGGCCGGGAGCGCCGCCGACGCGGACGCCCTGCTCGCCGTGTCTCCGGGCCTGGCCGCCCACCCCGGGAAGACCATGGTCGCCTGCTCGCTCGGGCGGCAGGGGGCCGACGGCCCTGTTCCCCACTATCCGTATCCGGACCAGGCCATCCGCGCGCTCGCCCGGGCCGCGCGCTACGCCGAATGGCGGCGCTGCTCCCACGAGCCCCCGGCCCCCGCGCCCGTGGCGTGCGGCCTGCCGGATCCCGTGGCCCTCCTCAACGGGTTCGGCATCTCCGTCACCGCCGCCACACCCCCGGGCGTGGAGGTCATCGTCGGGGCCGTCAACCACCTGGTCTACGGCCCGCTCGTGATGGTGCAGACCGGCGGCCCCATCGCCGACCTGCTCGTCGACCGTTCCTTCCGGGTGCCGCCCTTCGGCATCGCCACCGCCGCCGAAATGATCGCCGACCTGCACTGCTCTCCCCTGCTGTACGGCTACCGCGGCCGCCGCAAAGCCGACACCGAGGCGCTGGCCGCCCTGGTCCGCGCGGTCGGCCAGCTCATCCTCACCCTGCCGGAGGTGGCGGAACTCGAACTCAGCCCCGTCACCGTCACCGCTGACGGGGCTGTCGTGACGGACACCGCCATCCGGCTGGTCTCCCGGGCCTAGCCTTTCCTCGGCTTTACTCGGTGGCCCGGACCACGGCCACCGGGCACTTGGCGTGGTGCAGCACGCCCCGGCTGACCGAGCCCAGCACCACCGCGCCCAGCGTGGAGCGCCCGTGCGAGCCGACCACGACCAGGTCCGCCTTGGCCGAGGCCGCCACCAGCGCGCCCACGGGGTGCTCGTGGCGGATGTCCTCCGCCACCTTCACCTCGGGATACTTCTCCCGGCAGGACGCGAGCGAGGCGTTGACGGCCTCCTGGCGGGTCTTGGCGATCTCGTCTAGCTCGTAGGCGATCTCGGGGGCGTACGCGTAGACGGGCAGTTGCCAGGCGTGCAGGGCGCGCAGGGTGCAGCCGCGCTGCCGCGCCTGGGTGAAGGCGTAGGTGAGGGCCGGTTCGCAGATCGGGGAGTCGTCCACGCCGACGACCACCTCGCCGCGCTCATGCTCGGGGCGGGACCGCACCACCACGACGGCGCCGGGCGTCTGCCCGGCCACGTGCATGGAGACCGAGCCGACCAGGGTGCCGGCGAAGCCGCCCAGTCCCCGGCTGCCGACCACCAGTTCGGTGGCCTCCGCGGCCTCGGCGCGGAGGACGTCGGCCGGCCGGCCGTTGATCGTCTCAATGGTGACGGCCAGTCCGGGATACCGCAGGTGGGCCGCCTCCTCGGCGTCGGTGAGCACCCGCCGGGCGTGCTGGTCGAGCAGATCCTCCAACCGCGAATCCGGAAATTTCACAATCTGGTACGGCGAGCGGTCCACGGCGTACACGATCCGCAACGGCAGCCGGGCCCGGACGGCGTCCTCGGCCGCCCACTCCACCGCCTGCAGGGCGGCCGGGGAGCCGTCCACACCGACCACGATGACCTCACGCATGGCATCCTCCTTCGTTTCCACCTTGAGTGGACTTCGGAGCCGCTACCCGGACACAGGGCCATTGGTCCTCACCAGGGGGGTCCATGGGCCGTGTCGGCGGAGCCGGGACCTGCCGATACTGGGGACGTTGGCCCCCTGCGCGGACCGCGGACAGAAAGGAAGGACGCTCCGATGAGCGAATCCACTGGCTCCGTACTCGACACGCTCAGCGTGCAGGAGTGCCTGGACCTCATCTCCGGTGGCGGGATCGGCCGGGTCTCCTTCAGCGGCTCGCACGGGCCCACCGTGCTGCCCGTCAACTACCGCATGCACCAGGGCGCGATCGTCTTCCGCACCCGCAGCGGCGGCGTCATGGACGAGGACCTGCGCACGGGCATCAAGGACCTGGACATGTGCATCGCCTTCGAGATCGACTCCATCAACGAGACGACCCGTTCCGGCTGGAGCGTGCTCATCCAGGGCCCCGTCCGGAGCATCCCCAGGTCCGCCATCGCGGGCACCCCCCTGGAGACCTGGGCAGGCGGCGAACGCGACCACTACCTCCGCATCGTGCCCACCCAGATCACCGGACGACGCCTGCGCAACCTCTGACGGTTCCGCCACGATGGCCCCATGACCATCCACGGGGAACGCGCCGACCGCGCTACGGCTAGTTCAGCGGGTGGAGGCGACTCCGGGGGTGGTCAGGGCTTCGGGGTTGACGACTTTGTCGTACAGGTCCTCGGGGACGCCGGACTGTAGGGCGGCGGCTTTGAGGGTGAGGTTTTCTTTGAGGGCGTGGTGGGCTATTTGGGCTGCTTTGTCGTAGCCGATTACGGGGGTGAGGGCGGTGACCATCATGAGGGAGCGGTCGATGTTCTGTTTGAGTTGGGGGGTGTTGAGCTGGGTGCCTTCGATTAGGTAGGTGCGGAAGTGGTGCATCATGTCGGCGAGTAGGCGGGCTGAGTGCAGGACGTTGTTGATGATGATGGGGCGGAAGGCGTTCAGTTCGAAGTTGCCCTCGGCGCCGGCCATGGCGACCGCGCCGTCGTCGGCGATCACCTGGATGGCGACCATCAGCATCGCCTCGGCCTGGGTGGGGTTGACCTTGCCCGGCATGATCGAGGAGCCGGGCTCGTTGGACGGCAGGATCAGTTCGTGCAGGCCTGCCCGGGGGCCCGAGCCGAGCCAGCGCATGTCGTTGGCGAACTTGAAGAGGCAGACCGCCAGGGCGCGGAGCGCCGCCGACAGGCGTACCAGGGCGTCGCAGGAGGCCTGGGCGGCGAACTTGTTGGGGGCGCTGGTGAAGGGGTGGCCGGTGAGGTCGGCCAGTTCGGCGGCGACCTCGTCGCCGAAACCGGGGGGCGCGTTCAGGCCGGTGCCGACCGCGGTGCCGCCGATGGCCAGCGGGTAGAGGCCGGTGAGGGTGTGTTCGAGATGGCCGGAGGCGTCGTCCAGCTGGGCGGCGTAGCCTGACCACTCCTGGCCGACCGTGAGGGGGGTGGCGTCCTCCAGGTGGGTACGACCGATCTTGACGGTGTGCGCCCACTCCTCGCTCCGGGCGGCGGTGGCCTGCCGTAGCCGGGCCAGCGCGGGCAGCACCTCGCGGGCCACGGCCAGCGTCGCCGCGATGTGCATGGCGGTGACGAAGGTGTCGTTCGACGACTGACCCATGTTCACCTGGTCGTTGGGGTGGATCGGCTCCTTGCTGCCGAGCCGGCCGCCCAGCAGCTGAATGGCCCGGTTGGAGATCACCTCGTTGACGTTCATGTTGGACTGCGTGCCGGACCCGGTCTGCCAGACGTACAGGGGGAACTCGCTGTCCAGCGCGCCGCTGACGACCTCGTCGGCGACCCGGCCGATCAGGTCGGCCTGCCACCGCGGCAACCGCCCGGCCCGCCCGTTCACGATCGCCGCCGCCTTCTTGATGTATCCGTACGCGTGGTAGACGGCCTTGGGCATGCGGTCGTCGCCGATGTCGAAGTGGATGAGCGAGCGCTGGGTCTGCGCGCCCCAGTAGTGGTCGGCGGGCACCTCGACGGCGCCGAGCGAGTCGCGTTCGGTCCGGGTGCCGGTGGCCGACAGGCCGATCGGGACGTCGTGGGGTTGGGTGCTCATGCCGCCTCGCTCCGAATCGGCCGGTACTCCGGCTGCCACATCGCGTCCTGCACCCGCTGTACGGGGTCGGCGAGATCGACCCGGGCCAGCCCCTCCACCGCGGCCTGCCGGGCCACCGCCACCGCCACCGTGGCCGAGACCTCGCGGAGGTTCTCCACCTGCGGCAGCAGCGAGGCGCCGGGAGTGGTGACGTCCACCAGCCCGCCCACGGCGTCGGCGGCGGCGTGCAACATGCCCTTGCTGATCCGGCTCGCGTGCGCGACCACCGCGCCCAGCCCCAGCCCCGGATAGAGCAGGGCGTTGTTGGCCTGCCCGATGGCGTAGGTGACGCCGTGGTAGGTGATCGGGTTGATCGGGATGCCGGTGGCGATCAGGGCGCGGCCCTCGGTCCAGCGGAGCAGGTCCTCCGGCATCGCCTCGATCCGGTCGGTCGGGTTGGAGATGGGAAAGATGATCGGCCGCTCCACGTTCCCCGCCATGGTCCGGACGATCTCCTCGGTGAAGGCGCCGTGCACGGTGGAGGTGCCGAGCAGCATGGTCGGCCTGACCCGGCTGACCACCTCGCCCAGCTCGATGCCCTGCACGGTTTTGCGCCAGTCGGCCACCTCCGACGGCGGCCGGGCGTAGCGCACCTGGAAGTCACGCAGATCCGGCATGTCGGCGGTGAGCAGGCCCTGCTTGTCGACCGCCCAGATCTGGCGGACGGCCGTCTCCTCGGCCACGCCGTCCCGGACCATCGCGTCGCAGAGCTGGTCGGCGACGCCGATGCCGGCCGTGCCCGCGCCGAAGACGACGACGCGCTGGTGGCGCATGGGGGTGCCGGCGATGCGGGCGGCGCCCAGCATGGCGGCCAGCACGATCGCGCCCGTGCCCTGCATGTCGTCGTTGAAGGTGGGGATGCGCGGGGTGTACTTCTCCAGGATGCGCCTGGCGTTGGAGGGGCCGAAATCCTCCCAGTGCAGCATCGCGTCCGGGAACAGGCGGGTGGCCGTCGAGACGTACGCGTCGATGAACTCGTCATAGCGCCGCCCGCGCGCCCGCGAATGCCGTACCCCGAGGTAGAAGGGGTCGTTGAGCAGGGCTTCGTTGTTGGTGCCGACGTCCAGGGCCACCGGGATGACGCGGCCGGGGTCGATGCCGGCGGCGGCCGTGTAGACGGCCAGCTTCCCGGCGGCGATCCCCGCCCCGCCGCCCACGCCCCAGTCGCCGATGCCCAGGATCTCCTCGGCGTCGGAGGCCACGATCAGATCCACCTCGTCGGCGGCCAGGCCGAAGTTCCGGAAGGCCTGCTCGATGCCGTCCATGTCGTCGATGGACAGGTAGACGCCGCGCGGACGGCGGTACTCGTGGCTGTAGTTCTTGATGGCCTGGGCCACCGTGGGGTCGTACACGATGGGCAGCATCTCCCGCAGGTGGTCGGAGAGCAGCCGGTAGAAGAGCACCTCGTTGCGGTCCTGCAGCGCCGTCAGGAAGACGTTCTTCAGCAGGTCGGTCGGCTGCGCCAGATACTGCGCGTACGCCCGGGCCTCCTGCTCGTCGAGCGTCTCCACCACCGGCGGAATCAGCCCGTCAAGCCCGAGCCGCACCCGCTCCTCATGACTGAACGCCGTGTCCTTGTTGAGCAGAGGATTCTCCAGTACGGCCAGACCGCCCTCCGAGGTGACGTAGCCGCCGTCCGGGCTCTCCGCGAAGGTCGTCCTGTGGTGACCGGCCCTGTGGTGGCCCATCATCATCGCCCCCCTGACGCTCTACGGCTGATTTCCAGCCTTCCCCTGGCCCTGATTGGCGGACAACAAAGCGCCGACAAAGCTCCGTTTGCCTCATCCGCGCGGCCCAGGCAACAGCGAATCTTGACTCCGGATGAGAACTAAGGCCAGATGGAAGGTGCATTCCGTGACAAAAACATTGACCGCCTTGGGGATGGCGCACTTGTCTGGAGATGGCAAAACGGAGGGATCACTCCAGCACCATGGGCCTGCCGGGAAGGCACTCGCCTTCAGGCAGTTCATCTTGAAGATCAACAGCCGGTGCAACCTGGCCTGCCGCTATTGCTACATGTACCAGATGGCCGACCAATCCTGGCGCACTCAGCCGATCAACATGACGCATGCCACCCTCGACCGGATCGCCCGGCGGATCGGCGACCACGCCAGAATCCACGACCTCGCGGAAATCGAGGTAATTCTGCACGGCGGCGAACCACTGCTGGCGGGACCGGAACTCATCGGCTACGCGGTAAAAGCGATCCGGCGCGCGGCCGACGTCGGAACCCGGATACACATTGCCGTGCAGACCAACGCCATTCTGCTCGACCAGAATTTCCTCGACCTCTTCGAGGAGCTGGAGGTCCGGGTCGGGGTGAGCCTGGACGGATACCAGGCCGCCAACGACCGGCACCGGGTCTTCGCCAGCGGCAGGAGCAGCCACCCGCAGGTGGTCGCGGCGCTGAACCGGCTGGCCAGAGGGCGGCACCACCGGCTGTTCTCGGGGATCCTCTGCACCGTCGACATCCGCAACGACCCCGTCGCCACCTACGAGGCGCTGATCGAGTTCGACCCTCCGGCGATCGACCTGCTACTGCCGCACGGCAACTGGTCCCGGCCGCCGCCGTTCCGCGATCCGGAATCGACGGCGACGCCGTACGCCGACTGGCTGATCGCCGTTTTTGACCGCTGGTACGACTCACCGAGAACGGAAACCGAAATCCGTTTCTTCACGGAGATCATCCGTCTGCTCATGGGACACCCCTCCCGCACGGAGGCCATCGGCCTCTCGCCCGCGCGCATGGTGGTGGTCGAAACAGACGGCAGTATCGAGCAGTCCGACATTCTGAAATCCGCCTACCAGGGCGCCGCGGCCACCGCCCGGCACGTCGCCGAAGACTCGTTCGAGTCCGTGCTCCACCATCCCGGATTCATTGCCAGGCAGCGCGGTTCACTGGAACTGGCCGCCAGGTGCCGCGCCTGCGATATTCACACGATCTGCGGAGGCGGCCTGTACGCGCACCGCTACAGCGACGTCAACGGTTTCGCCAATCCCTCGGTTTACTGCCTCGACCTTTACCGGCTCATCTCGCATATTCACCAGCGGGTCGCCAGGGATGTGGCCAAGGCAAGGAGCGCCAGATGATCACACCCACCCTGCACCGCGTTCCCGGCGAGATGCTCGCCGAACTGGCCACCGGGGGTGGCGGCGAACCCGCGGTCGCCTTGCTGCGCAGGGTCCAGCGCAGCAAACATCGCGCGGTGCTGCTCAGCCTGGTACGGGAGACGATCGCGGCCGACCATCCCCATGCCCGGCTGGCCACCCATGCGTACCAGGCACTGGCGGACCTCGAGACCCGGGCCCCGGCCAGCGTGAACCGCGTTCTCGCCTATCCCGCGGTGGGCAGCTGGTTGTGGCAGTCGCTGAAATCGGTGGGCGCCCAAGCGGCGGCGCCCGGCCTGGATCCGGGTCTCCTGGGCACGCTGCCGATCGTCGCCGCGATCGACGCCGGCCTCAGCCACGAGCAGCGGCTGCCGCTCTTCGCCGACTCCCTGACGTTGCCCTCCCTCGGCCGCCTGCGCCTCCCGCGCCCGCCCGGCGAAGTGACCGTCGCCACCCGCCCGGGCCCCGGAGGTGCGCTGCTGACCATCGATGGCCTCACCTCCACCGTCACCCAGGAAACCGACTCCCCGCACTGGGATGCGCTCAGGAGGGTTCCGCTGCCGGGCGGGCCCGTCCTGACCATCGACGATCTCGACCCTTGCCGGTGGCCGGACGTGACGACCCGGTGTCCCCGGCTCGACATGGCCGACCACCCCCACTGGAGCTCGCGCTTGACGGAGGCATGGAGTCTCCTCCGGACGGGCCACCCCGCCACCGCCGCCGAGGTCGCCGCGGCGATCTCCGTCGTGACCCCCATCGAGGCCCCCGGGAAAGGGCTGAACAGCGCCACCGCCCGCGAGGTCTTCGGCACGATCGCGATGTCCGAACCACCCGACGCCGTCACGACCGCCTCGACGCTCGCCCACGAGATCCAGCACGCCAAGCTGACCGCCCTCCAGGAGGTGGTGCAGCTCACCGAACCCGGGCACACCACCCGCTACTACGCCCCGTGGCGGAAGGATCCCCGCCCGGTCTACGGGCTGTTGCAGGGGGTCTACGCCTACCTGGGCGTGACCGCGTTCTGGCGGCGACAGCGGCGGCTGCCGGATCACGACCAGGGGCGGGCACATTCCGAGTTCGCCCGATGGCGTCAGGCGGTCCACGACGGCACGGCGAGCCTGCTGGCCGGTGACGGTCTGACGCCGGAGGGTCGTGACTTCGTCGGCGTGATCCGTGACACGGTCGCGGCCTGGCTGCCGGAACCGGTGCCGGACCGTGCGTTGACCCAGGCGCGAGCCGCCGCGACCCGGCATCGGAGTGAGTGGATCCGCCGCAATCGCCCTAGATAGGCGGAGGGTCGAAGTCGAACTCGATCCGCAGGCCCTTGACCACGGCGTTCGCGTCGGGGTGGCCCATGCGGACCGCCGCGCCGTACCGCTCCAGAACCTGTTCGCGAAGGAGGTCGGACTCCTTTTCCGCACCGGCCGAACGCAGGTCCAGCGCCAGGTTGGCCGCGCAGCAGAGGGTCATGTAGTGGAGTTCGCCGAACAGCGCCATCGAGCGGTCGTACGTCTGGCGGCCGAGCTCGATCGCGTCCGTGTGACGGCCCAGTTCTGCCAGGTCGCCGGCGTGGTTGTGCGCACAGGTCAGTGTGTAGTCGTGATTGGGCCCGAGCCGTTCGGTGAGCCGCGCCAGGATCGCCGTGTTGAGTTCGAGCGCGCGATCGGCCTCGCCACGCAGGCGGTGCAGGAGGGCGATGTTGACGCGGCAGCCGAGGGTGAACGGATGGTCGGCGCCGAAGACGTCCGGATAGCGGGGAAGCACGGTGGCGGCGTGCTGGAACGCCTCGTCGATCCGGTCCAGGGTGCGCAGCGTGTTCGAGACGTTGATCGCCGCCGCCATGGTCTCCGGGTGCCGGTCCCCGAAGGTCTGCTGGTACTGCTCGTGGTTCTTCGTCGCCAGGCTCAGCGCCTCGTTCAGATCGCCCTTGCGGCGGCGCGCGATGGCCAGGTCCTTGGCGGTCAGCAGGGTGAGCGGATGGTCGGCGGTGAACTCGCGGATGCCGTACTCGTACGCCTCCTCGCCCAGGTCGCACGCTTCCGCGTAGTCGCCGAGCAGCCGGACCACCCGCGCCAGGTTGTTCCAGGAGATGAGCACCGAGGCCCGGCCCGCCTCCTGGCTGCGCTCCTCCTGCCGCACGTAGGTGGTCGCGTGCAGGTTGCGGGCCCGCTCGTAGTCGCTGGTGAGCGCGTAGTCGAGGGCGATGCTGTTGCGCAGGCGCAGGGTGTGCGGGCTCTCCTCCCCGAAGGCCGCGATGAACGCCGTCTCCGACTCCTCGTCCAGCTCCCGGGCGCCGTGGAAGTCCCCCCGCGACCGCAGGTCGGCCCCGAAGCTGTTGCTCATCCAGAGCAGCTCATGCGAGTTCGGCGGGAGGAGCCGCCGCATCTGTTCGAGCGTCTCCCCATTGGTCTCGTACGCCTCCGCGTAGCGGCCCAGCACCCGCAGCACGTTGCCGCGGTGCCGGCGAGCGGCCAGCACGTCGGGATGGGTGGAGCCCAGCTCGGGAATCCACTGCTGGAGCAGCTCGTCCAGGAAGCCGAGCGCGTCATGGTAGATGCCGGCCCGGTGCAGGTAGCGCACCATCTCGATGGCGAAGGCCCGCACCTCCGGATGCCGGGAGACGATCAGATCCGACGGTTTGACGTGGGCGAACAGGGCCGCGAACTCCGCCCAGGTCCCGGTGTCGTCAGGGTCCTTCGGCGCGGCCCCGGCCAGCAGCATGTGCACCTCGGCCCGGTACATCTCCTGCTCTTCTGGCGTGAGCTCCTCGCGCAGCAGCGCCTGGACCAGCCGGTGCACCTGGAGGGTGCCGGCCGTGGCGTCGAGCCGGGTCAGCGCGAACCGGCCGAGCTCTCGGAAGATCTTGTCCCGGAGGATGGGGTCGGACAGGATTGCCTGCAACTTGGGCGTACGCTCGCTGGCTCCGCGTTTGAACACGGCCCGCGGAATCGGCTCAGGACCGAAGAAGGCACAACAACGCAGCACCTCGATGGCCTCCGGCACCTTGCTGCGCAGACCGGCCACCGACAGCTGCCAGACCGCCGTCATCGACATGGGGTACCCGGGAGCCCGGTTGGCGTCCAGGAGCCGGCTGGTCTGCTCATCGAGCAGTTCTATGTACTCCTCGGCGGTGATGCCGGTCTGCGCCTGGTACGCACCGGCCTGCTCAAGAGCGAGCGGAAGGTCACCGAGCTTGACCGCGAGCAGGTTGGCCACCTCCGGCTCCGGCGCCCGCAACAGCCGCTTGTCCAGGAACGCCACGCTCTCCGAACGCTGGAAGACCTCCACACGGAGCGTCTTCTCGTAGTCGTCCCAGCGCGGGTTGCGGGAGGTGATGAGCACGTGCCCGGCGCCCCGCGGAATGAACTCCCGGATGTCCTCAGGTTCCTCGGCGTTGTCGAAGATCAGCAGCCACCGCCGGTACGGTTCCCCGCGTTCCAGCGCGTCCCGCACGGCCCGCGCGGTGGTGGGGATGCCGGTGGCCGCCGAGGACGGCAGCCGCAGGGCCGGGGCCAGCGCCGCCAGCGCGGCCGGGACGAGCCGGGTCTGGTCGGCCGAGATCCAGGCCACCAAGTCGTAGTGGGCGCGGTAACGCCAGGCGTATTCGACCGCCAGCTGGGTCTTCCCCACACCGCCCAGCCCGTGCAACGCCTGCGCCTGCGGGAGAACCGCCGTGACGGCCCCGATGCCGTCTCGCAATTGGGCCAGGAGATCGTTGCGCCCCGTGAAGTTCGCATTCCGTTCAGGAACGTTGACCCAGACGTCTGGCCTGCGATCCGGCACGGCATGGGCCGTGAGCGATAACTCCGACATGTCGCGTCTTTGCCTCCGGCCGAATCAGGGTCCAAGCCCTCATTATTCGAGGGTGTAACGGTTGATTGAACGGCATCGAGCATCGAGAATTATATCTCGATCCAGAACGCCGCGGCCAAGGCCGTCATTTTCGGACCCGCACAAAACCATTTACGTTCGCTACTGAAACATTCGCCCACGTCACGCAGCCAAGGATCTGGAGAGCGAGATGTCCGACACGCCTTTCGGTCTCATCGACACGAGTGACCTTTCACTCCACGAACTGGCCTCCCTGGAGAGCCCGGTGCTGGTCAGCACCATCGCCAAGCTTGTCGAACAGGAAAGAACACAGGAACTGTCCGCCGGTTTCGACTCCTCCATCTGACCCGAAATGTTCGCTGTCTCCGCCGGGACAGCGAAGAGGGAGTAATGTGGCGAACCGCCGGGCCCGCCTGCCCGGAAAGCTCCGGTGAACAATGAGCACACCCGTCGGAGTCGGACGGACGCTCGGGGCTGATCGGTTCCCGACGCAGAATGGTGCCGGACATGGGTGAGATGGATGAGCCCGCTTGGGATCGGCTCATCCACCTACTGCGGAACGGGGACTGCACGCCCTTCATCGGCGCCGGGGCCTGCGGCGCCACCCTTCCCACCGGAAGGGAGTTGAGCAGAGAGATGGCCGGGCTCTGGGGCTATCCGTACGCGGATCCGGAGAACCTCACCAGGGTCACCCAATTCGGGGCGATGAGGTTCGGGGATCCGATCTACGTCAAGAAGTTGATCCGCGATCGGCTCGTCGGTGCCGACCCGCCGGATTTCGCCCACCCCCTGGAACCCCACGGCCTGCTGGCCGGCTTTCCCATCCCCGTCTATCTCACGACGAACTACGACGACTTCATCTACCAGTCCCTGGTCGCCGTCGGAAAGCGTCCCAGCCGCACCGCCTGCCCCTGGAACCCTGACATCCGCTACGCGCGCGAACTCTTCGGCAGCAAGGCCGGCTGGAATCCGCAGCCTGACTTTCCCCTCATCTACCACCTGCACGGAACCTTGGAAGACCCGCACTCGGTGGTCCTGACCGAGGACGACTATCTCGACTTCATGGTGAACCTGGCGCACGACCGGATCTCCACCAGCAAGCGCATGCTGCCCCCGGTCATCCAGGCGGCGCTCACCCGGCGTTCCCTGCTGTTCATCGGCTACAGCCTGCAGGACTGGACGTTTCGTTTCATGTTCACCCGGCTCGCGCAGACCGTGCCGGCCATGAACTCCCGGCGGCACATCAGCGTGCAGCTCGCTCCCGAGTTCCCCGACGGCCGGGCCGATCCCGACGAAATCAAAAACCAGCTGGAGACGTACTACGAGAAGTGGAAGATCTCCATCTTCTGGGGAAGTGCCGAACAGTTCTGCCACCAGTTGCGGGAACGGATGGGGGCGACATCGTGATTCCGTCGACCTACGAGCCGTACGTGGGACTGCGGGCCTTCCGTACCGAGGAGTCCGACAAGTTCTTCGGGCGGGAGCAGGAGGCGTACGAACTCTCGGATCTCTGGCAGTCCAACCGGATGACCGTCCTGCACGCGCCGTCGGGAACCGGGAAGACCTCCTTGATCCAGGCGGGTGTGCTGCCGCTGATCGAGCCGTACAAGGCGGACGCGCTGCCGATCGGCCGGGTGTCGCACGGCACCTCGTTCCCCACGCCCGCCCTGCCCGAGCACAACCCGCACGTCTTCGCGCTGTTGTCCTCGTGGGCGCCCCAGGAGGCGCCGATGCGCCTGGCCAGGATGACCGTGCGGGACTTCCTCCGGCGGCGGCACGCCCGGTACGACCCCTACGGCGACCCGGCTCTGGTGCTCATCGCCATCGACCAGGCCGAGGAACTTTTCCTGGACACCTTCGAGCGGCATCCGTACTGCGAATGGCTGATCGATCAGCTGGTGGAGGCGCTGGACGACGATCCCAACCTACGGCTGCTGTTCTCCATCCGGGAGGACCGGCTGAGCGATCTGCTCGCCCACGAGCTCAAACTGGCCGGCGTCGACCGGGAGCACTTCCGGCTGGCCCCGCTGAGCTGCGCCGCCGCCGTCCGGGCCGTGGAAGGGCCCCTCGAAGGCACCTTCCGCTCCTTCGCCGGCGGGGTGGCGGACCAGCTGGTCCAGGATCTGCGCATGGTGGACATGTCCGCCGCGGCCATGGCCCCCGACGGCACCCCGCCCCTGCTCGAAACCGTCGACCCGGTCCGCCTCCAGGTCGCCTGCGCCACGTTGTGGCACTCGCTGCCCGCCGACGTCACGTTGATCACGTCCGCACACGTCCGCCGTTTCGCCCTGACCGACAGCTCGCTCACCGAGTTCGGCGACGGTGTGGTCGCCCGAGTCGCGGAGAAGCACGCCTACCCAGGCGGCGCGGCGGCGCTGAAGCGGTGGCTGCGTGGCTCCTTCGTCGACCAGTACGGCAACCGCCGGAGGGTGTACCAGGGCCAGACCCTGACGGCGGGCGTTCCCAACGCCGTCGTCACGGCCCTGGTCGACCGCAACGTGCTCAGGGTCGAAAGGGCGGCCGACGAGTACTGGTGCGAGCTGTCTCACGACCGGCTGGTGGACTGGCTCCTGCGGGTGCGCCGCAGGACCGCGCCCGTGGCCGAGCCCACGGCGCAGGACCACCTGCATCGGGCCGAGCTCGCCCTCGCCGAGGGCAACCTCGACCTGGCGCGCGAGGAGGCCGAACAAGCCGCCGCGGCCGGGGTGGACGATCTCCAGCTCAGCGCGGAGATCGAGTCGCTGCTCGGCAACATCGCCTACAAGCAGAACGACTTCCAGCGTGCCATCGACCACTACTTGCGCGCCGCGGAGCTGTTCACCGGGCTCGGCGGCGCGACCGAGGCGGTGGGCCGGCTGCTCGCCGCGATCGGGCGGATCCTGATGTACCAGGGGCAGCCCGACCAGGCCGTCACCGAGCTGAGGGCGGCGCTGAACCGAGTCGGCGGCGGCGACGTGAGCATCGTGACCCAGCTCAGCTGGGCGCTCTGGTACGGCGGCGAAAAGGTCCGCGCGAAGGAGTTACTGGACGGGCTCCTGCACCAGGAAGGCAACGTCGTCGAGGCGTTGCGCGCCCGAGGGGAGATCCTGGCCGATCTCAACGAGTCCGAGGCCGCGCTGCGCGATCTAGACCTGATCCGGCCCCTCCAGCATCCGAGCGCCCGGGCTGCCCGCGCGCTGGCGCTCGCCCAGCTGGGCCGCCGAGCGGAGGCCGAACTGGAGATCGCGGAGGCGCTCGCGGAGGGTCCCGACCACGGGACCGTGCTCTGCTACGCGGCCCGGCTCCGCCACCTGCTCGACAAAGGCACGGCGGACAAAGAAACGGCGGGCGAAGAAACGGCGGCGGCTGTGCTGGCCCGGCGCGCGCTCACCGCGCCACCTCCGCCTCTGCCGGCCCATCTCCGTAAAGAGGCGGAAAAGCTGGCGGGCAAACGTCCTCAGCCCTGACTTCCAGACGCCCAGCGCAAGCTGCCGGTAGCGGGGACTGAACACGGCCGGAAGCACCGTGGTGCAGATCATCGCGGTCGCCAGGATCCCGGTGGCCGGCTTGATGTCGAACCAGGCGACCATAGCCGCGCCGAGCGGCGCCGCCACCGCGGTGGCCACCCGTCCGGCCAGTCGCGAGGCGCTCGCCACCCGGGCCCGCGACTCGGCGGGCACATGTTCCGCCTCGAACATCTTGTGCGTCACGTTGGTCAGGCTGCCGACGAATCCGCTGCACACCATGGCCAGCAGGAACATCCACGGGCTGGGAAAGCACGCCGCGAGCAGCAACACGGTGGTCGTGGTCCACAGCTGGAACAGCCACATATGCCGCGGCACGGGGATCCACATGGCCAGAGTCGAGCCTGCGATACCGCCCAGTCCTCCCCCCGCCACGACCAGCCCGACCATCCAGGCGGGCTGGCCGGTGGAGCCCGCGATGAACACCATGATCAACGCTTGGACCACAAGGTTGCTGATTCCTGACGTGCCGGCCAAGGCGAGCAGGAACCGGCCCTTCCGCACGACCCGCAACCCGTGCAGCGCCTCGCCCAGCAGCCTTCGACGGACCGGAGCGCGCGTCTCCGGCGACTTCACCGACCGGACGAGGAAGAACGACCCCACGAAGAAGACCGCGTTCAGCAGGAACGGCGCATACATGTTCAGGGTGAGCAGAAGGCCACCCAGCGGCCTTCCGACCAGCGATGAGCCATGGGTCCCCAACTCCATCAGCGCGAACCGGTCCGCCTTCCCCGGTGGCCGCGAGTCGGTGGCCACCACGGCGGGGAGCACGACCGCCTCCGCGAGCGAATAGGCGGCCCACATCAGCCCTTCGATTCCGGCGGCGACCAACAGGAGGAGGGGCGGGCCCTGATCCCTCACCACGGCCACAATGAAGACCACCAGGGTCACGCACCGGATGAACTCGGTCCCGAGCATGACCCTTCGCGGGCCCAGGCGATCGATCAGCGCGCCCATCGGCAGATAGAGGATTACCCCCGGTACGGTCCAGACCAGGCCGATCCAGGCCACCATCGCCGCAGAGCCGCCCATGTGGTGAATGGCGAAAAGCGGATAAACCACACCGAGAGTTCGGAAGGAGATCCCCGAGAGCAGGGAGGCCGACCAGAGGCGGGAAAAATAGGAGCGCACTCTTTGCCCATGCTCACCCGCCCCAGGATTCATGAAAATTTCCGACCCAAAACCTGGACGGGGCTCCGCCATATCTGAACCCGCTGCTAACAGCGAATTTCCTGACATTTGTACTCTTTTTCCGATGGCCTGGCATTTTTATTTGAACACCAACCTGCGGGCGCCATCGGGATCGCCCCTGCTGGGCGGAAACGTAAGCAGAAGGCGGCATGCGACCAGGCAGAACGTCGCAGCGGTCAAATCGTCCTCCTGGGTGCGGGGCCGGCGCGTCGGCAAGCCCACAAGTTACGGCACACGCCCGCGCAACCCGTGCCGTCCCCGAGGAGTGTTGCTGTGTTTCGACGACAAAAGGCAAGCCGAGGACGTCGAAATGGCTCCGCCTCCAGCCAGCCGGGAAGACCTAGACCCTATTGGAAGCAGGGGCCTCACGGGGCAAAAACTCCGCACCTTGACCGCCTGTCGCGATATACTTACAGGTTCCGCCCCATCGGGGACCACCCGTAGCCCTCTGTGCTCCGTCTCGATGTGATGGCCCAGGTCAGCGGGCTTCCGACCATCCGGTCTCAACCACTCGCCAAGTGCCGTGCGCATGCGAAGGTAAGCGGCGCACCACAGGCAGTGATCGCGGCCGAGACACCGGGCGCTGCCTCTGTCCCAAGTCGGACCCCTAGTGATCGCCAAGAGTTGCACAAGTGGCGGATGCGACCTTGGTGGAGGTAAATCCACACCGGAAAGGGTTCATGCAGATGAGCTTCGAAATTACCGCTCGCCAGCTGAGCGACAACGAGCTCGCCGACGTCACCGGCGGTCTTCCCGCGAACTACGACTGGATGCACTACGACTGGCGCGACGCCGTCATCGAGGCCCTGCCGTAGTCACCCGGCAATTGTGGGGAGTCGCCCGGTTGGGTGGCTCCCCACCACCATTCTTGGCGGCGTACGCACCAGGCCTTCGCTGCGGAACAGGGCGTACGCGGTTTCCCGTACGGCGATGTCCTTCACTTTGGCGATGAAATCGCCCGGGGAATCGCCGCACAGTTCTTTGAGGGTGGCGGAGGCGTTGAGAAGGTGCGTGATCAGTGTTCGCTGGTCTTCCAGCGGGTACGGCATACCTTCGGCATCGGCCAGATATCCATGCTTGCCGACGTAAATGTGGCAACCCTGGAGCCGTACCCCGGAAACCAGCGAGACGGGGTGCAGGTCCTCGGGGACCGGGCGGCGGTCGTAGCTGGGTTCGGTGGCGTCCAGGATGTCGAGTTGCCGGTCGTCCAGCCAGAGCACGAACAGGCGGGAGACCGTCCCCGGGGCCGCCACGGGGACGGCGGGCAGGTAGCCGTTCGGGTTGATGTGGGCGGACACGCCGGGGGTGATGCCGTGCACGTCGGCCTGGGTCAGCGGGATCACCGGCCGGGGGTGACGGTGGCTGAACTTCCGCCGGAGCTGGCCGGGGGCGGCGTTGGAACCGACCGCGATCACCCGGTGCCGGCGGTGCAGCGGGGTGGCGCCCAGGCGGGCGAGGTGATCGTCGAGTCGTTCTCCGGAGCCGAGGGTCCAGGCGTCCGCCGGCTTCCGCGCGGCCGGATGGAGCGGCACATAGTGATCGCCGGAGAAGACGCCCGACCCCGAGGGCAGGCGTCCGGGGTAGCCAAGCGGATGGGTCGCCGGATTCTCGGCGAAGAGCGGGGCTGTACCAAGGGGAGACAATACGTGTCCAATTGGTGGCCGGGAACATTGACGATCGCCTGGCGTCTGGCACCAGGCTTCCTATGCCAGGATGCCAAAAGGTCGCAAATCGGTCAAATCGGAGCAAACCACCCACTGAAGATCTGCCGCCATTTGACCCCCAGCGGATCCGGCCCCCTGGCGGCGGCACATAGCGTGATGCCATGGCATGGGAACCCGGCCCGCGCTACCTCCCGATCGGGGAACACGGCCTGATCGGGGACCTGCGGACGGTCGCCCTGGTGGGGACCGACGGCACCATCGACTGGTACTGCGCGCCCGACTTCGACTCGCCCAGCGTGTTCGCCGCGCTGCTGGACGCCGACCGGGGCGGCGCGTTCGAACTGTGCGCCGACACGCCCGCGGAAGCCAAGCAGTTCTACTTCCCGGACACCAACGTCCTGATCACCCGGTTCGCGGCGGCGGACGGCGTGGGCGAGATCCGCGACTTCATGCCCATCTCCGACGGCTCCCTCGATGTCGGCCGCCATCATCTGATCCGGCAGGTGACCTGCGTACGCGGCGCCATGCCGTTCCGGGCGATGATCGCCCCCCGCTTCGGGTACGCGACCCAGCCGCACACCGCGCGCACCGACGGCACCCACACGGCGTTCGAATCCCCGGACATGAGCCTCAATCTGACCGCCACCGTCCCGGTCGAGTGCGACGGCAGGGACGTACGGGCCTGGTTCACCCTCAAGGAGGGGGAGCAGGCGGTGTTCGCGCTGGACCCGCTGGGCGAGGGCATCCTGCCGCGCGCCTGCCCCGTGCGCCAGTCCCAGGAGGAGTTCATCGCCACCGTGCGCTACTGGCGGCGCTGGCTGTCGGCCTCCAAGTACCGGGGCCGCTGGCGGGAGGTCGTGCACCGCTCCGCCCTCACCCTGAAACTGCTCACCTACGCCCCCAGCGGCGGCATCGTCGCCGCTCCCACCACCAGCCTGCCCGAGCAGATCGGCGGCCCCCGCAACTGGGACTACCGCTACGTCTGGATCAGGGACGCCGCGTTCTGCGTCTACGCCCTGCTGCGCCTCGGCTTCACCGAGGAGGCGGAGGCGTTCATCGGGTTCCTGACCCAGCACGCCATCCTCTCCGGCGACTGCGCCTGCGGCCCGCTGCAGATCATGTACGGCATCGACGGCCGCCGTGACCTGCCCGAACGCGAACTCACCCACCTGGAGGGCTACAAGGGCTCCACCCCGGTGCGGGTCGGCAACGCCGCCGCCGACCAGCTCCAGCTGGACATCTACGGCGCGCTCATCGACTCGGTCTACCTCTACAACAAGTGGGGCCAGCCCATCTCCAGCGAGAACTGGGACGAGCTGTGCACCATCGTCAACTGGATCTGCCACAACTGGGACCAGCCGGACGAGGGCATCTGGGAGACCCGGGGCGGCCGGAAGAACTTCGTCTACTCCCGGCTGATGTGCTGGGTGGCCATCGAGCGCGCCATCCGGGTGGCCAACTTCCGCGGGCTGCCCGCCGACATTCCGTACTGGCAGGGGGTGCGGGACCAGATCTACCGCCAGATCATGAGCCAGGGCTGGTCGGAGAAGCTGTCCGCCTTCGTCCAGCACTTCGACGACGACGTGCTGGACGCGGCGGTGCTGATGATGCCGCTGGCCAAGTTCGTCTCCCCCACCGACCCGAAGTGGCTGGCCACCCTGGACACCCTGGGCGAAAAGCTGGTCTCCGACTCCCTCGTCTACCGCTACGACCCTGAGGCCAGCCCCGACGGCCTCCCCGGCCGGGAGGGCACCTTCTCCGTCTGCTCCTTCTGGTACGTCGAGGCCCTGGCCCGCGCCGGACGCCTGGACGAGGCCCGGCTGGCCTTCGAGAAGATGCTCACCTACGCCAACCACGTCGGCCTGTACGCCGAGCAGATCGGCCACACCGGCGAACAGCTCGGCAACTTCCCGCAGGCGCTCACCCACCTGGCCCTGATCAGCGCCGCCTTCACCCTGGACCACGCCCTCGGCTGAGAGATTTCTGCGTTTCGGTGGTGGCGGAGGTTCGGATGGACTAGTGTCTCCGGTCACCGAGATCCGAGCCCAGGCGATGCCTTGACAGCCCTTTTGACTGTGCGTTAGATTTCGGTGTCTAGTGGTCTGGTATGCCCACCCAAAGGGTGGTTGCGGTGACCCACCTCCCCCAAAACCCTTGCAGAGGGAAGAACCAACTTCTCTAGAGAACTTTGCGCAAGAACGTGAAAACTTGCAATCCGCTGCCAGTCAAAGCAACGTCGGCTATGAGCTGCGCTCATGCGGGGATTCCCGTCGTCGACGACCGTTCGGTCAGGTCGATGATGGCTTCGGCGGCGTTGCCCGGTCCGTCGACCACCGCGTAGAGATCACGGATGCGCTGGGCTTCGGTCCTGAAGCGTGGTTCGGCGAGCATGCGGGCCGCTGCCCGGGTGAGCCGGTCGGTACCGGCGTGCCGGGGTGCGACCAGGAGTGCGGCGTGGTGGCGCTGGAGGAGCGCGACGTTGAGGTCCTGCTCGAGCTGGAGCGGGATGCCGATCACCGGTGTGCCCATGGCCATCGCCGTCTGCATGCTGCCCTGCCCGCCCGCGGTGACCGCGAGCGTGACCCGGGGCATGACCAGGTGGCTGGGCAGGATGCCGCCGACGCAGGTCCGTTCGTCCGCGAGGTCGCCGAGCTCGTGCACGGTGCCCGCCACCAGCACGTTCACGCCGAGCGGCCGCAGCGCCCGTACGACCCGCCGGACCAGGCCGGGCGAGCTGGAGGTGATGGCGACGTAGACGACCGGACCCGGCCGGTCGAGGAACGCGGCGACGTGGTCGGGCAGCGGCACGTCGAGGTGGGAGTAGAGCGGGCCGCTGTAGCGCAGCCGGGTGGCGGGCCGGTAGTGCCGGCGCCCGGCCGGAGTCCAGGCCGCGAGCTCGTCGGCGGGAATGCCCAGCACCTCGGGGATCTCGGGGACCAGGGTGAGATCGCCGAGCATGAGCGCGGCCACGCTGGGCACCCCCTCGACGCCGAGGCGGGCGGCGGTCCGGTTGAAGCCGCCGCAGTAGAAGCGCGTGCGGGGCAGCACCCTGTTGGCGAGCAGGCGTCCGACCGCGGCGGGCAGGTGGCGGGTGGCGCGCATGGTCGGCGCAGGCGCCAGGCCGTGGTCGAAGGCGGGCGGAACCCAGCTGCCGGCGTGCTCGGTCACCAGCGCGGCGCCGGCCAGCCGGGTGGACAGCAGCGTGGTCAGCGTGCATCCGGTGACGACGGTACGGGTTCCGTGCTCGCGGAAGTACGCCGCCTCGGCCTGGACATAGGTGAGTAACTCGGTGTCGTCGTACATGCTCTGGCGCACGTCGCCCAAGCCCATGGCCGAGGCGACGAACCTGGCCGAGCGGTCGGGGCTCATGTGCGGGCCCACGATGTCGTACTCGACACCGGCGGCGCGCAGGAGCGCCTCGTGGGTGCCGCCGTGGGTGGCCATGCGCACGCCGGCGCCGCGCGCCACCAAGCGCGGTGGATCTCCAGCATGCGGGAGGTCTCGGAGATGTAGCCGCAGTGCGGCATCAGGACGATGTGGTGTTCTGCCGACATAGATAGGTAATATATTGACTATGTCTTCGACCGACAAGCTCCCTTTCCTCGACGGAGAGCTGACTCTCCCCGTAGAGGCGTTCCGGACCAGCCTTTATCTGGCGCAGCGGCTCCGCTATCTGATGGACGACCGGCTGCGCGCCGATGGACTGACCACCCAGCAGGCGGCGCTGCTGACCCTGGTGGCGGGACTGGGCGCGCCCTCGTTGAAGCAGGCCGCCGCGGGTCTGGGCACCACCCACCAGAACGTGGCCCAGCTCGTCCAGGCGCTCCAGCGCAAAGGCATGCTGGCGGTAAACGACGATCCCGCCGACGGACGGCGCAAGCTGTTGTCGGTGACCGAGACGAGCCGGGCGTACTGGTCGTCGCGCGACGAGGGCGACCACGCCGCGGTCGCCGGCTGGTTCGCGGCGCTGTCCGAAGAGGAGCTGCGCACCTTCGTCGAGCTGGCCCAGCGGATCCTTTCCGCGCTCGATCCGCAGTGACGGCGGTTCTTGTAGGTGACGTTGTCCGCCCGTTACTGAGCAGTTCCTAGATTGACTCTCATGACGGTAATCGACGAAGGACGGCACATGATCACCAAAAGCACCGTCGACCGTCTCATCCGCTTCGACGGTGGTGGTCTGCCGGTCCTGTCCATGTACGTCACCCTGGGCTATGACGGCCTCGACGCCATCCGCACCCGGCTGAACAGCCTCATCACCGAGATCCGCCCGCTCACCCGCGACCCGTCGTTCGACCGGCGGGCACAGCTCTCGTTGCGGCGCGACATCGAGCGCATCGAGGGCGAGTCAGGGCTGGGGCAGGGCACGATCGGCGCCGTCGCGGTGTTCTCGTGCAGCGAGGGCGACCTGTTCGAGGTCGTCACGCTCCCGCGTGCGGTGCGCGACCGGATCGTGGTGGACCAGACCCCGTACGTCCGGCCCATGCTCGCGGTGCTCGACGAGTACCACCGTGCCTGCGTCCTGCTCGTCGACCGGGAATCGGCCCAGGCCTGGGAGCTGTACCAGAAGGAGCTCCGCGAGATCGGCAAGGTGCAGGGGCGCACCCTGCGTAAGCCCGACTACGGCGGCTGGGCCGGTTTCGCCGAGCATGGGGTCCGGAACAAGGCCGACGACCTCACCAAACGGCACTTCCGCCAGACCGCGGCCCTGCTCGGCGAGATCTTCCGTACCAGGGACTACGACCTGCTGATCATCGGCGGCCAGCACGAGGAGGTGGCCGTCTTCCTGGACTTCCTGCCGCACCAGCTGCGCCGGAAGGTCGCGGGCACCTTCAACCTCGACATGGACAAGGCCACCACCGAGGACATCAGGGAGAGCGCCGGGCGCGTCATCGCCGACTTCGAGCGCGAGCAGGAGCGCCGCCTGGCGCAGGAGATCTTCGAGAGCGCCGCGGCCGGTGGCAACGCCGCGCTGGGCATCGACGACTGCCTGTGGGGTGGGACCATCGCCGCGATCAATACCCTGCTCATCCAGGACGACGCCGAGGTGCCCGGCGTGGTCTGCGACGAGTCCGGCTGGCTGGCCCGCTCCGGCGAGACCTGCCCGCTCTGCGGCGGTCCCACCCGGCAGACTCCCGATGTCCTCAACGACCTGGCCGAGACGGTCATCGACGAAGGCGGCTTGGTCGAACACGTCACCGCCGACACCCCACTGAAGACCGTCACCACGGCCGCGGCACTCCGATTCTCGCTGCCTCCCAGGCCTTGATGACCGGTCAGGTCGCCGACACCGAGAAGCTGTTGGTACGGAAGTCCATGCCGCCGCTGGACGAGGTGATCTCGTAGCCGAACTGCACGTAGCTGAGCGTCACGTCACCGAACCAGCCCCTGGACCGAATCCAGTTCAGGATCGCCTTGATGTCCACGGTCCCGGCGTTGGTGTTGCCCTGGCGTACGAAGGAGAACACCTGGTTGGCACCGTTGGAGCCGCGGTAGACGTCCCAGGTGTGACCGCCCACCGAGGCGCTCGTCTGCCGCGAGCCGAGCGGGCCCACCGGGCCGTACTTGTTCATCCAGAGCATGATCTCGTAGGTGTTGCCGTCGCACCAGATGTCGTACGCGGAGGTGTACGCGCCGCCGTTCGGCACGGTGACGTTGAAGCTGCTGGTCGCGCTGCCGAGGGTGCTGATCCGCCGGTTCACGTTCCGGGTGGCGTTGGGGTAGGACTTGACGCCACCGGTGTTGGGGTGGTTCGCCCAGACACCCCAGTTGCTGTACGAATTCGCCCAGATCGTTTGTGGGCCGGCGCCGCTGCCCCAGATGTTGTTGTAAAGGGTGTAGCCGCCGTTGGTCCAGGTGGCCCACTGGGCCGTGGAGGACCAGACGGCGGCCTGGGCGGGCTGGGCGAGCACCCCGACCAGCGCGACGAGAATGGATACCGGGACGAAGAGACGCAGCGTTCTGAGCATGATTTCCCTTTCC
The DNA here is from genome assembly GCF_018476525.1 of Acrocarpospora catenulata. Taxonomy (GTDB): domain Bacteria; phylum Actinomycetota; class Actinomycetes; order Streptosporangiales; family Streptosporangiaceae; genus Acrocarpospora; species Acrocarpospora catenulata. Next base: position 107,467 of record NZ_JAHCST010000008.1, on the reverse strand, counting down.
GCTGTTGTCGCCGACGGCGGGCACCGAATTGTCGAATTTCAACTTTCGAAGCGCTTCGACGAAATTTCGATGCGATCGACCGTTTTCCGAATGGAAACGGAGTTACCGTAAATCTGCGTCTCTTCACAGGAAACACCTGCAGATAGAAATCTTCACCGGCGCAGGTCAAGCCACGGCGGGCAGCACGCTCCCGGTGAATGTTTCACCGGCGGCCACGCCATCACCCGCAGCTGAAACTTTCTTACCTCCGATGAACGCTTCATGCGCAGGAGCAGGTCAGCGGAGCAGCCTGGGGAAACGTCCTGTACACCTACGGGTGATCACGCCAAACATGGGAGCGCTCCCGACCTGACCCGGGAGCTCCTTCCATGGAGGCTTGAAGTGAAGAGACTGCGTTTATGGACTCTGTCCACAGCGGCGGCGCTGCTGGCCGCGATCGGGGTGACCGTCGCCCCGGCCCAAGCGGCGGTCGCCTGTTCCGTGACCTACACCAAGGCCTGGGACAACGGCAGCGGATTCGGCGCCAACATCACGATCAACAACCTCGGCGACGCGGTCAGCCCGTGGACGCTGCGCTATACCTGGCCCGGTAACCAGCGGGTCACCGACGGCTGGAGCGGAACCTGGACCCAGTCGGGCGCGAACGTGACGGTGACCGCCCCGGGATGGGCCCCTGGCCTGGGATCGGGAGCCGGCATCACCGTCGGCTTCAACGGCAGCTACACCGGCACCAACACCAACCCGACCACTTTCACCCTCAACGGCGTGACCTGCGGCGGCTCGCCGAGCCCCACCCCCACGCCATCCCCGACACCCACCCCGACCCCAACCCCGACGCCCAGCCCGACACCGACCCCGACGCCCACGCCGACCCCGCCGCCCGGCAACGCGCGCGCCATCGTGGCCGCGATGCAGCCCGGCTGGAACCTGGGCAACTCCCTCGACGCCACCGGTAGCGGCGAAACCTCATGGGGCAACCCGCAGATCACGCAGGCGCTGCTCCGCAACATCAAGGCGCAGGGCTTCAACAGCATCCGGATCCCGGTGACCTGGGGCCAGTACCAGGGTGGCGCGCCCAGCTACACCATCAACGCGACGCACATGAACCGGGTGAAAGAGGTCGTGGACTGGGCCCTCGCCGAGGGCTTCTACGTAATGATCAACATCCACCACGACTCCTGGCAGTGGATCAACAACATGCCGGGCGACCGGACGAACGTCCTCGCCCGTTACAACGCGACCTGGACCCAGATCGCCACCACGTTCCGGAACTCCTCCGCCAAGCTGCTCTTCGAGAGCGTCAACGAGCCGCAGTTCACCGGCAGCTCCGGCGACGCCCAGAACGCGACGCTGCTGAACGAGCTCAACACGTCCTTCCGGAACATCGTCCGCCAGTCGGGCGGCAACAACGCGACCCGGCTCCTGGTCCTGCCGACCCTGCACACCTCGGCCGACCAGGCCAGGCTCAACGAGCTGGTCACCACGTTCAACGCGATGAACGACCCCAACCTCGTCGCGACCGTGCACTTCTACGGATACTGGCCGTTCAGCGTGAACATCGCCGGCGGCACCCGCTTCGACGCCACCGTGCAGCAGGACCTGATCGACCAGTTCGACCGGGCGTACAACGCCTTCGTGGCCCGCGGCATCCCCGTGATCATCGGTGAGTACGGCCTGCTGGGCTTCGACCGCCACACCGGCACGATCGAGCAGGGCGAGAAACTGAAGTTCTTCGAGTACCTCGGCTACTACGCCAGGTTCCGGCAGCTCACCACCATGCTGTGGGACAACGGCCAGCACTTCGGCCGCACCTCGTTCCAGTGGTCCGACCCCGAACTGTTCGGGCAGATCAAGTCCAGCTGGACGACCCGCTCGGGCACGGCCTCCTCGGACCAGGTGTACAACGCGAGGTCGTCCGCCATCAGCAGCAAGACGCTCACGCTGAACCTGAACGGCACCACGTTCCAGGGCCTCAGGCAGGGCAGCACCGATCTGGTGAACGGCACCGACTACACCGTCTCGGGCAGCCAGCTCACCCTCACGGCCTCGGCGCTCACCCGGCTGACGGGCTCCCGCGCGTACGGCGTGAACGCGACGCTGTCGGCCAGGTTCTCCCAGGGCGTCCCGTGGCGGATCGACATCCTCAGCTACGACACGCCGATCCTGCAGAACTCGACCGGCGTGACGGGCAACTTCACCATCCCCACCCAGTTCAGGGGTGACCAGCTCGCCACGATGGAGGCCAAGTACGCCAACGGCACCAACGCCGGCCCCCAGAACTGGACGTCGTTCAAGGAGTTCGACGTCACGTTCGCACCCAACTACAGCTCCAACACCATCACCCTGAAGCCGGACTTCTTCGGCGAGGTCAACGACGGCCAGCGGGTGACGCTCACCTTCCACTTCTGGAGCGGCACGACCGTGAACTACTACATCACCAAGTCGGGCTCCACGGTCACCGGCACCACCAGCTGACCGAACAACCCCCAGCCCGGCGGGGCTACCCCCCGCCGGGCCATTCTGGCCGGCGCACTCGACCTGGAGTCACCGCAACCCTTGTAAGTCAGACCACTTCGAATGTGCTCATCATGGCCATGTCCTCGTGTTCCAGGTTGTGGCAGTGCAGGACATAGCGGCCCCGATAGCCGGTGAAGCGGGTGATGATCTCCACGGACTGGGTCTCTCGCAGCTCGACCGTGTCCTTCCACTCCGGGGGCCCGTCCCTGCGTTCGCCGGCTACCGACAGCACCTGGAAGGGGGCCAGGTGGAGGTGGACCGGATGGGAGACGTCGCTGGTGAGCCGCCAGATCTCCACCTGGCCGAGCCTCGGCCGGGCGTCGACGCGCCGGGCGTCGAAGGGCATGCCATTGATCAGCCAGCCGGTTCCGCCGTGCATGCCGCCGCTGGTGAACTCGAAATCGCGGGTCACCGCGGCCCGTGCCGGGTCGAGCGCCTCGACGCGCGACAGCGTCGCCGGGATCGCCGAGTCGTCACGGGCGGCGCGGTCCACGGTGAAGCGCATGATCCCGGCCTGCGGTCCCTCGCCGGCGAGGTTGCGGAGTTCGACGTGGTCGCCGACCCGGTACGCGGCGAAGTCGACCACCACATCCGCGCGTTCGCCCGGCGCCAGCCGTACCTGACGCAACGATCGCGGCGTCGCGAGCAGGCCCCCGTCACTGCCGATCTGCGTGAAGGCACCGCCGGACGACAGCGCGAGCTCGTAGGTGCGGGCGTTGGACCCGTTGAGCAGCCGGAGCCGGTAGCGGGCGCCGGCTACCCGCAACTGCGGCCAGGGGACGCCGTTGACCAGGATGACGTCGCCGAGCACGCCGCCCATGAACGCCTCGGCCGCGCCGGGGCCGTCGGCGCGGGCCGGATAGGGCATGGTGCCGTCGGCGTTGAAGGACCTGTCGCAGATCAGCAGCGGCACGTCCCGCTCGCCCGAGGGCAGCGGCAGCGAGGCCTCCTCATCGTCACCGACCAGGAAGAACCCGGCCAGACCGCGCCACACCTGGGGTCCGGTGTAGTCCATGCGGTGGTCGTGGTACCAGAGCGTGGCCGCCCGCTGGTCGAGCGGGAAGACGTAGTCGCGGTGCGTGCCCGGCTGGACCAGGTCCGTGGGGTACCCGTCGGACTCCGGCGGGGTGTGCCCGCCGTGCAGGTGGGTCACGGTGGGCTGGCCCAGGGTGTTGGTGACGCGCACGACCGTCCGGCGGCCGCTGCGCGCCTTGATGGTGGGTCCGGGGAACTGCCCGCCGTACCCCCAGACAGGGGTACGCAGGCCGGGCAGGATCTCCACCTCGGCCGTACGCTGAATCAGCTCGTAGTAGTCGGCCTGGCCGTCGGTCCGGTACGGCACGGCCACCGCGGGCAGCGGCAGCGGCACGGTGTACGGCGTGGGCAGCGGCGCGCTGCTGGACAACATCCTGGGCTGCGGGCTACGGCCCAGTAGCGAGCACCCCGAGACGGCGGCGACCGCGCCCAGGCCGAACAGGCGCAGGGCATCCCGGCGGGTGAACGTCATGCCACGGCCACGGGCGTACGGCGCTCGGCCCAGACCTGGCCGAACCGCAGCAGGCTCACGCCGAACATCACCACCCCGAGCGGCACGTGCAGGCTCTTCACATGCGCGATGCCCAAGGCGATCTGCACGATCGTCATCGCGACCGCGCCGACGGCGGGCAGGATCACGTTCCGCTGCCGGGTGGTGATCGCCGCGACCAGGTGCAGCAGCACCGTGACCACCACGGCGATCGCCGAGACGCTGTGCAGCGCGCGCCCGCCGGGTGAGGACAGCAGCAGCCCGGCGGTGACGGCCTGGAGGAGGAGCGCGATTGTCTGCAGGGTGATCGCGATACGCACAAACATGGTTTCCTCGACGGGGTGCGGGAAATAGCGACGACGGGCAATGCTCGTCCAGTCCTGGGCCGAAGGCGTCCCACCAGGGGAGGCATCGCCCGTACGGCATCGGGACCAGGTTCCGGCGATCTACCACCCTGGGAGTAGCCGCACATACGACACCGCGCGGATGAGGCCGTCCGGGTATCGCCCGTAAAGTGCTGGAATGCTGTTCGAGCTGAGGCGGCATAAGACGGTGCCCGATGTCGCCCTCGCGGTGGCTCTCACCGCCGTGCAGATCGCCAGTGCCGCCTCGGTGCCCGGCACCGGCCCGCTGAGCTATGCGGCGATCGCGGCCGGTTGCCTCGCTCTGGCCGTACGCGGCCGTGCCCCGGTCCCGGTCCTGCTGGTCACCACCGCGTGCATGCTCGCCTACGCCGTGGCCGCCGCCCCCGCCCAGCAGGCGGCCTTCCCCGTCCTGATCGCCGTCTACACCGCGGCGAGGCACGACCGGCGGCTGCTCGCGGCGGCCGCGGGCGCCGTGTTCCTGTCCGGCTCGCTGGCGGCGAGCCTGGCCGGCGCGGCCCAGCCCACCCGGGCGATCGTGGAGCAGACGGTCCTCCTGCTGGGCTGGTTCCTGGCCGCCGTGATCGGCGGCACGGTGAGCCGCCACCGGGCGGCCTACCTTGAGCAGGCCGAACAGCGGGCCGCCGAGGCCGAGCGCACCCGCGAGGAGGCGGCCAGGCGCAGAGCCGGTGAGGAACGGCTGCGGATCGCCCGCGAGCTGCACGACTCGCTCACCCACAGCATCTCGGTCATCAAGGTGCAGGCCGGGGTGGCCATTCACCTGGCCCGCAAACACGGCGAGGAGGTGCCCGAGGCGCTGCTGGCCATCCGGGAGGCCGGCGCCGACGCCATGCGTGAGCTGCGCGCCACCCTGGAGGCCCTGCGCGACGCCACCGGCGAGCCGCCGGGCAGCGGCCTGGACCAGCTGGACAGCCTGGTCGATCGGGTGCGTTCGGCGGGCCTGCCCACCACCGTGACGATCAGCGGCGAGACCCGCAGGCTGCCCGCGGCCGTGAACCGGGCCGCCTACCGCATCGTCCAGGAGGCCCTGACGAACGTCTCCCGGCACGCCGGCCCCGCCACCGCCGCGGTGACCATCAGCTACGAGCCGCAGGAGCTCGCGGTGCGCGTCGAGGACGACGGGCTGGGCTCACCCCTCCTGTCGCCCACCCCCGGCAACGGCCTGATCGGCATGCGCGAACGCGTCACCGCGCTCGGCGGTCGCCTGCAGGCCCATCCTCGCCCGCAGGGCGGCTTCTCCGTCCACGCCCAGCTTCCCATCAAGGACCTGCCGTGATCCGCGTCCTCCTCGTCGACGACCAGCCCCTGATCCGCGCCGGATTCCGCGCCCTGCTGGAGGCCGAGGACGACATCGAGGTCGTCGGCGAGGCGTCCGAGGGCGCCCAGGGCCTGGCTCTGGCCCGGCGGCACCTGCCCGACGTCGCGCTGGTCGACGTGCAGATGCCCGGGATGGACGGCATCGAGACGACCAGGCGGATCGCCGGCGACCCGGACCTGTCCGGCGTCCATGTGATCATCCTGACCAACTACGGGCTGGACGAGTACGTCTACGAGGCGCTGCGCGCGGGCGCCACCGGATTCCTGGTGAAGGACACCGACCCGGCCGACCTGCTGCACGGGATCCAGGTGGCCGCCCGCGGGGACGCCCTGCTGTCACCGGCCATCACCCGCCGCCTCATCGGCGAGTTCGTCGCCCGCCGCCCGCACCCGGTTCCGGCGGGGCTGCCTCACCTGACCGACCGCGAACGCGAGGTGACCGCGCTGGCCGCCCAGGGGTTGTCCAACGACGAGATCGCCGCCCACCTGGTGATCAGCCCCGCCACCGTGAAGACCCATGTCAGCCGCGCCATGATGAAAGTCCACGCCCGCGACCGCGCCCAACTCGTCGTCTTCGCCTACCAGTCCGGCCTGACCAGCCCGGGAGGCTGACCGGAACGCGTTCTACCAGGACCTATACCGGACCTATACCGGCGTCTTCGATGCTCGGCCAAGCACGCGAAGAGAAGCGGGCTTCATGAAGATGGGAGCGCTCCCACACGACTGGGCCTCGCGAGGGGTGATGTTGTTGGAGTTCGACGTTCTCGGGCCGCTGCGGGCGAGCCGCGACGGGGTGCCCGTCCCGCTGGGCGCGGCGATGCTGCGACGCCTGCTGGCGACCCTGCTGTGCACGCCGGGCCGGCCGGTGGCGGTGCCGACGCTGATCGAGGCCCTGTGGGGGAACGATCCGCCGCGCAGCGCGCACAAGACCCTTCAGGTGTACGTGCTGCGGCTCAGGCAGGCGATGGGCGAGCACGACCGCATCGTCCACGGCACCGGTGGCTACGCCGCCACCGTGCTGCCGCCGGAGCTGGACGCGCTGCGCTTCCACGAGCTCACGGCGGCGGGGCGGGCCGCCAGGAGGAAGGCGGATCTGCCGAGGGCGGGGACGTTGTTCCAGCGTGCGCTGGACCTGTGGCGGGGGCCCGCGTACGCCGACATCGGGGACGCGGCGCTGGTGGCGGACGAGGCGCGGCGGCTCGAGGAGGAGCGGCTGCTCACCCACGAGGAACTGGCCGCCGTCAACCTGGCCCTGGGCCGCCACGCGGAGCTGGTCACCGGCCTGACCGAGATGGCCGAGCTGCATCCGTACCGGGAACGGCTGCACGCCTGTCTGATGCTGGCGCTCTGCCACGCCGGGCGCCAGGCCGAGGCGTTACGGGTCTACCAGCGGACGCGAACCGTGCTGGGCGAGGAACTCGGCGTGGAGCCCGGCTGGATGCTGCAGCGGATGCACGAGGCGATCCTGCGGGGCGACCCGGCCGAGGTCGTCGACGAGATCCTCGGGCTGGACGGGGCGGCCCATCTCCCTGCCGAAGACGAGGCGTGCATCGGGCCCACGGCGGTCGCGCCGTGCCATCTGCCGCCGAACATCGCGGACTTCACCGGCCGGCACGAGATGGCCGCGTCGCTGCGCCTGTCGCTCACCGGCGCGGGCCACACGATGCCGGTCGTCGCGCTGTACGGCAGGGCGGGCGCCGGCAAGACGACGCTCGCCGTCCACGTCGCCCACCGCCTGCGGGAGACGTTCCCCGACGGCCAGCTCTACATCGACCTGAACGGAACCTGCCCGTGCCCGAGCGACCCGGCCGAGACGCTGGCGCACTTTCTGATCGCCCTCGGCGTGGACGAGCGGGCGGTGCCGTACGGGCTTGAGGAGCGCGGAAAACTGTTCCGTGCCCTCCTGGCCCCGCGCCGCGTGCTGGTGGTGCTGGACAACGCCGCGAGCGAGGAGCAGGTCAGGCCGCTCCTGCCGGGCAGTCCGAGCTGCGCCGTGCTGGTGACGAGCAGGCGCAGGCTGGCCGGACTGAGCGCCCGGTCCGCACGCGTCGGCACGCTCGACCCGGCATCCGCGTCGGCGCTGCTCGCGCGCATCGCCGGGCCGGACCGGGTGGCTGCCCAGCCCGCGGTCGCCGCCGAGATCCTGCGGCTCTGCGACCACCTTCCCCTGGCGATCAGGATCGCCGGGGCGAAACTGGCGCTACGCGAGCACTGGCGCCTCGAACACCTGGCGGACCGCCTGCGCGGCGAGCGGCAACGCCTGGCGGAGCTCGCCATCGGCGACCTGTCGGTACGGGCGAGCCTGGCCGCCGACTACCGCATGCTCGACGAGACCTCCCGGCGGGCCCTGCGCCTGCTCGGCCTGCTCGACGCCCCCGCCTTCGCCGCCTGGGTGCTCGCGGCGGCCCTCGACGTCCCCGTGTCCGAGGCGGAGACCTGCGCCGATCGGCTGGTGGACGCCCAGCTGCTGACCTGCGAGGGCAGCGACGGGGACGGACGGTTCCGCTACCGCTGCCATGATCTGGTGCGGCTCTACGCACGGGAACGCGCCGAACTGGAGGAAACCCCCGACGACCGGGACAAGGCGATCGCCCGTGTCCTGGGCGCGCTGCTCGCGCGGTGTTCCTAACGCTGGCTACGACAGCCTGCGCATGACGACGCCCAGCACCTCCTCCACCGGCAGGTAACCCCAGTCCCGCGAATCCCGGCTGGTGGGGCCGTCGCCGAGCACCACCAGCCGGCCGGCCGGGACCAGATCTCCCGGCGCGGCACGCACACCCGCCGTGACCTGGTCGGGCACCCGGTCACCCGGCATCGCGGCGATCCGCTTGATCAGCCACTCCGTCTCACGCAGCCGGGGGGCAGGTCTTGACGCGCCGCCCGGCTCGACCCGCCGGAAGACCACCACCTGACCGCGCCGCAGGGCCGCTTGCGCGCCGCGCCGTACCAGGACCCGATCTCCCGGCTGGTACGTCGGAACCATGCTCGTCCCCGCCACCCGTACCACGACGAAGCGGCGCCGGGCCACGATCGCCACCGCGACCACGACCAGCGACGACAACAGAATCGCTTGCATGATCAACCTTTCGGCCTGGGCTGCCGATCGGGATTCTGCGACGGCCCGGTTGCGCCGTGGTAGCGCGTCCGGTTGCGGCGTACCCGGATCGGCCGCAACCGTGGCGAAGGCCGCGCCGAGCATCCTCACAGGGCGGGCGGCCTCCCCGCCCGAATCAGTGAAGGGAGCACGCATGATCCGCACGCTGAACCGCCTGGGAGACCGGCTGCTCGAACGACTCCTTCCCGGAGCCGAAGCGCAGGCCGACAACTGTTTCGAGTACTGGGTGACGGGTGGCTGCACCCGGTACCGGGAGTGCTACCCCAACCCGACGGGTTTTCTCTGCATCAAGTACCACCGTCCCAGCTGCAGCAGCCCCTGGCAGAACATCGGCTACTGCTGACACGAGGTAACGGGGTACGGCGGCTCGGCGGCCTTCCCGCGCCCCTCGGGGGCGCCGGCCGCCGCGCCGGCCGTCGTGCTCCTCGACGACCTGTTCCGCTGAACGACACACGACCCTCGAAGCGAAGGGAACGCCCATGGCCGTCCTGGTCGCCGCCGTCATCCTGCTCGGCGGCCTCGTGCTGGTGAACCTGCTCCTGACCGGCGCGGTCATCAGGAAACTCCGAAAGATCACCAAGGACTCCCCCGCCGGGGGACTTCCCGTCAGCCCCGGCCTCGACGTGGGCGCCGAGATCCCGGCCTTCTCCGCGCTCACCGCCACGGACACCAAGGTCACCACGGACGACTTCGCGGGCGAGCGTACCCTCGTCGGGTTCTTCAGCACCGACTGCCGGCACTGCCTGCCGAAGGCGCCCGCCTTCGCCGCCACCGCCCGCGAGGCCGCGGCCGACGGCGTACGGGTGCTGGCGGTGGTGGTGGAGGGCCAGGAGAAGCCCGCGAACCTGCTCGCCGCGCTGACGGACGACGTGAGCGTGGTCGTCGAGGGCGAGGGTGGCGCGGTGGTGGACGCGTTCGCGGTCACGGCCTTCCCGTCGTTCTTCCTGGTCGGCCCCGACGCCACCATCGCCGCCAGCAGCCTGAAGCTGGAGCGGCTGCCCGTACCGTCCCGGACCTGACAGGGTGAGGTCACGACTCGGGCCGCTGCGGCTCACCTTGGCGCTCGTCTGGCGCGCCGGACCCGTACTCGCCCTGTCCCAGCTCGCCATGGCGGTCCTGACCGGCGCCTCCCCCGTCGCGATCACGTGGCTGACCAAACTGCTGATCGATCGCCTGACCGCCGGAGTGGGCCCCTCGACGACCCCGCTGGCCGCCGCGATGGCCGTACTCGGAGCGCTGACCGCGCTGCTGCCCCACCTGTCCGGGTACGTCCAGCGGGAGCAGCACCGCCGCATCGTCTGGCACACCAGCGACGAACTGTTCACCGCCGTCTGCCGCATGCAGGGGCTGACCAGGCTGGAGAACCCGCGGTTCCACGACCGGCTCCAGATGGCCCAGCAGTCCGCCCAGACCGCCCCGCAGCTCATCACCGAGTCAGGGCTGGGCGTGATCCGCAGCGGTGTCACCATCACCGGGCTGCTCGGCGCGCTCGCCACGCTGAGCCCGCTGCTGGCCGCCGTCGTGGCCGCGGCCACCGTACCCGAACTGATCATCCAGCTCCGGCTCAGCCGCCACCGCGCCCTCCTGAACTGGGAGGTGGCCCCCGCGGAACGCCGCCGGATGTTCTACCAGACGCTGATGCTCGACCATCAGGCCGCCAAGGAGATCCGGCTGTTCGGCATCGGCGACTTCCTGCGCCGGCGCATGCTGGGCGAGTTGGCCGCCCAGCAGCGGGCCGAACGCCGGGTGGACCTGACCGCCATCCGCTACAACGGAGCGCTGACCGCTCTCAGCACGATCATCGCGGGCGCCGCGCTGATCGTGCTGGTCTCCTGGATAGCGGCGGGCAAGGCCGGCATCGGCGACCTGGCCGTCCTCACCGCCGCCGTGGCGGGCACCCAGTCCGCCCTCTCCGGCATGGTGGTCCAGCTGGCCCATCTGACCGAGGCACTCGTCCTGGCCGGCCACTACGCCCACGTCGTGACCGCCGGACCCGACCTGCCGGAACCCGCCACCGGCGGCGACGTGCCCCCGCTGCGGCGCGGCATCGAACTCCGCGACCTGTGGTTCCGGTACGACGCCGACCACCCCTACGTGCTCCGGGGCGTGAACCTGACCATCCCGTACGGGCGAAGTGTGGCCCTGGTCGGCCTGAACGGCGCGGGCAAGAGCACCATCGTCAAGCTGCTGTGCCGCCTGTACGACCCCGAGCGCGGCAGCGTCCAATGGGACGGCACGGACCTGCGCGACCTGCGGATCGCCGGCCTGCGCCGCCGGATCGGAGCCGTGTTCCAGGACTACATGGCCTACGACCTCACCGCCGCCGAGAACATCGCCGTCGGCGCCGTCGACTCCCTCGACCAGCCGGAACGGCTCCACGAGGCGGCCAGCAGGGCGGACATCCACGACAAACTCATGAGCCTGCCCCGCGGCTACGACACCATCCTGTCGCGGTTCTTCGCCGCCAACCCGGACGAGGACCCCGGCCAGGGCGTGCTCCTGTCGGGTGGCCAGTGGCAGCGCGTCGCCCTCGCCCGCGCCCTCCTCCGCGCCGACACCGCCGACCTGCTCATCCTCGACGAGCCCAGCTCGGGCCTGGACCCCGACGCCGAACACGCCATCCACCAGCGACTCCGCGACTACCGGTCCGGGCGTACCAGTCTGCTCATCTCCCACCGCCTCAACACCGTGCGCGGCGCGGACCACATCGTCGTCCTCACCGACGGCCGGATCGCCGAAGAGGGCACCCACGACCAGCTGATGGCCCTCGACGGCGAGTACGCCCGCCTGTTCACCCGCCAGGCGGCCGACTTCCAGCTCACCCGGGGGAACGGCGGTTAGGGCTTGAACCACATGAGGGGGGCTTACGTTTCTGGGGCATGAGACTGAGAATGACCTTCCTTGTGGCCACGTTGTCGCTGGTCGCCGCCTGCGGGGGAACGGGGCCGGACACGACTGCTGTCGCCGCCGAGGACGGGCCGGCGCAGCCGGTCGCCTTGTGGGGGGCCGAAGGCGGGTTCGTGACCGCGACCATGAACGCGCTTCGTCCGCCACGGGTGGTGGTGTACAGCGACGGTCTGGTGATCGTTGACGCGACCAAGAAGCTCGACCTGACCAAGGCGCAGGTGGACGAGACCGTCGCGTCGATGGAGAAGTACCTGACCGGCCAGCCGCCGACCGCGACCCCGAAACCGGACGCGCCGATGGTGACCGACATCCCCACCACCATCCTCGGCGTACGGGCCAAGGACGGAAAGATGCTGGAGGTACGGGTCCCCGCGCTGGACCAGGTCGCGGACTACTACCCGAAGGAACTCTCGGACGCGAAGAAGCTGATGGACGGCCTGGCGAGCCGGGCCACCACGGAGGGTGCCGACTACACCGCCACCCGCGTCCGCATGGTCGCCGAGGGGGCGGCCTCGGCGGAGGGCACACCGCAGGCGTGGCCGGCGGGGGTCCCGGAGCCGTCAGGCACGGTGGAGCCGATCTGGCAGCAGGACCTCGACGAGGCAGCGTCAGGCGCGCTCATCAAGGCCGTTCCCGCCGGCCAGGAGTACGGCAAGGCGCTCTTCAAGACCAGCTCAGGAGCGGTCTTCGTGCTCTCCTGGCGGTACCTGCTGCCCGACGAATAGCCTCGCCGCCTCGATCGTCTGCTTCATCTCCGCCGCTCCGCGTTCGATGCGAATGCGGAACTCGGCGGCGAGCGAGTGCGGCAGAACATCGGTGGTCCAGATCAGCCGACCGGCACCATCCCCCTCAGACCGGACTTCGAATGAGGCATGGTGGTGCTCGGTCGGCGGCCGCGCGCCCTCGACGACGGAGTAGGCCAGCCGGCGGGCGTCATCGTCGATCGAGACGATCAGCTCACGGACCACATGCCCGTCGGGAAAGGTCAGGAACCGCTGGTCACCCTCGATCCGGGTGTCGCTGACCCGGCCGGGCAGCAGGCGTTCGTGCACCGCGCCGACGTCGCGCAGCACGTCCCAGATGTGCTCGGGGGGCGCGTCGATCACGATTTCGTGCCGGATGGAGGCCATGGGGCCAGGGACTCCTCACATGACAGGACAGGTCGTGATCAACCTAGCCGGAACCGGCTGTCATTTGCCGTGCGGGTCGGACGCGTTGAGCGTCGCGACGACCTGGTCGTAGTCGCCGCGCGCTTCGCCGTAGCGCAGGAACTTCACGCGCTCGACCTGGATTTCCCTCGCGTCGGGCTGGGCTTCGAGCAGCGCGACGACCTCCGCCACGAACTCCTCGAGCGGCATCGCGAACTCGCTGTCCTCCTGACCGGGCAGCAGCGCGGTACGGACGGACGGCGGCTCCAGTTCCACGACCCGCACGCTCGTGTCGGCCAACTGCAGCCTGATCGACTCGCTGAGCATGTGGATCGCGGCCTTGGACGCGTTGTAGCTCGGTGTGACCTTGAGCGGCGCGAACGCCAGGCCCGAGGAGACGGTGACGATGGTGGCGTCCGGCTGCTCCGTCAGGTGCTGGATGAACGCGGCGATGAGGCGGATCGGGCCGAGCAGGTTGGTGGTGATGACCGACTCGGCCGAGGCGAGGAACGACTCGGGCTTGCGCCAGTCCTCGACCCGCATGATCCCGGCCATCGTGACGAGGACGTTGAGATTCGGGTGCCTGGCCAGCACCTCGTTCGCCGCGGCGGCGATACTCGCGGGATCGGTCGTGTCGATCCGCACGGTGTCGACGCCGGGGTGCTCCGCGGCGATCCGCTCAAGCAGTTCGGCGCGCCGGCCGCCGACGATGACCGTGTTCCCCTTGTCCCGCAGCGCAAGGGCGAGAGCGAGGCCGATGCCGCTCGTGGCGCCCGGGATGAAGACGGTGTTTCCAGAGATTTCCATGTGCCCAGCCTGCGCGGCGGGCGGCCGCGTGTGCAGAGAGCGCTTATCGGGGGATCAGCGATCCCTGGTTCGTTTGCGCGGGGGGCGGATACTGAACACATGGACCGCGGAGCACTCGCCGACTTCCTGCGCCGCCGCCGTGAGGCGCTCCAGCCGAAGGACGTCGGGCTTCCCTCTGGCGCCCGCCGCCGCGCCCCGGGCCTGCGGCGCGAGGAGGTGGCGGCCCTCGCCGCGATGTCGACCGACTACTACACGCGGCTCGAACAGCAGCGCGGCCCCCAGCCCAGCGAGCAGATGCTCGCCTCGCTCGCCCGCGCGCTACGGCTGACGGGCGACGAGCGCGACTACCTGTTCCAGATAGCCGGACACAACCCCCCGGCGTCTACGGCGACCACGACGCACGTCGCCCCCGCGCTGCTGCGGGTGCTCGACCGCCTGGACGACACCCCGGCTCTCATCCTGTCCAACCTGGGCGAGACGCTGGTGCAGAACCGGATGGCCGCCGCCCTGTTCGGCGACAGGTCCGGCTACACCGGGCTCGCCCGCAGCGAGATCTACCGTTGGTTCACCGATCCCGCCGAACGGCTGCGCTACCCCGAGGACGACCGCGACAGGCAGAGCCAGGCCCAGGTCGCGAACCTGCGAGCCGCCTACGGATCGATGGGCCCCAAGTCCAGGGCCGGCGAACTCGTCCGGGCGCTGCAGAAGGTGAGCGCGGAGTTCGCCAGCCTGTGGGACCGGCACGAGGTGGCCAAGCGCTTCGCGGACCACAAGATCCTCATCCATCCCGAACTCGGCCCGATCGAACTGGACTGCCAGGTGCTGTTCACCGAGGACCAGTCCCAGGCCCTGCTCGTCCTCACCGCTCCGCCACGCACCGAGGGCTACGAGAAGCTGCAACTACTCGCCGTTCTGGGCCAGGAGCAGTTCACCGCCTCCCGGTGAAACCCCCGCCGGGGCATCCAGCTGACCGGCGGGGGTTACGCCATGCCTAGAAGACCGGTACGCCCTCGCGGACGAGCTTCCAGTTGAGGTCGGCGAAGTTGGCCGGGTCGATCGTGCCGGAGGCGCTGGCGGCGTCGATCAGCGCCTGGCGGATCTCCACCTGGGCGTTGTAGACCACCGGAGCGGTCGTGACGTGCGGGAAGCCGCCGCCGCCCGACTGCCGGTAGTTGTTGATGGCCACCACGAACTGCTGACCGGCCGCGACCGGGTTGCCCTGGTAGGTCAGGTTGACGATGCGCTGACCGACCGGCTGGGAGATGTCGATGTCGTAGTGGACGCCGGACAGCTGGTCGTAGTTGTAGTCCGGGGTGCCGCTCGCGTTGGTGAGGGTGGCGAGGTTGATCGGCGCGCCGGGAGCCACTTGGGCGAAGTACTTGGCGGAGTACTCCAGGTAGTCCTTGATCTGGGCGCCGGTCAGCTTGATGCCGAGCAGCGTGTTGTCGTAGACGTACAGGCCCGCCATGTCACGGACGCTCACCGGCCCCGCCGGGAAGACCGCGGTCCGGCTGAAGGGCGCGGCGATCGACAGCACCGGCAGCGAGGCGTCCGCCGTACCCGCGATGGCCTGGCTGACCACGTCGGTCTGCACCTTCTGGATGTAGTCCAGAATCGGGGTGTCCTTGTACGGCGACTCGGTGGCCGACAGCTGCTCCTTCGACTGGGCGATCACCTGGTTGACGTAGGCGACCGTCTTGTCGTGCTGTTCCTTCATCAGCTTGACGATCTTCGGGTCCTCGGCGACCGTGTTGGTGTTCAGCGTGGTCGAGGACTTGCCGGTGACCGTCCACTTGCCGCGCTGCTTGGTGAGGTTGAAGTCGACGACCGAGAGGCGCTGACCCCACCGGCCAGGCTCGGTGAGCAGCACCTGCTGGCCGGTCACCTTGTTGGTGACGAACCGCTGCGGCACGTCGTTGTGGGCGTGGCCGAACAGGACGGCGTCGATTCCCGGCACCTGCTCGGCGACGAGCGCCGAGGCGTTCTCCACCGGGAGGTCGGTGCCGTACGAGGACAGGCCGTTGTCGCCGGCGTGCGCGGTGACGAGCACGACGTCGGCGCCCTTCTCCCGGATGATCGGCACCCACTTCTTGGCGGTGTCGACCAGGTCGAGGAACTTGAGCTTGCCCTCGACGTTGGCCTTGTCCCAGATCGCGACACCCGGGTTGGTGAGACCGAGCACGCCGACCTTGATCGGCTTCTCGCCCTTGACGTTCATCGTCTTGATGATGAACGGCTGGTACGCCGGCCGCCCGTTCTTGACCGACACCGCGTTGGCGCCCAGCACCGGGGCCTTCATCTGCTTGACCCAGGTGGCCAGCAGGGGCAGCCCGTAGTTGAACTCGTGGTTGCCGAGCGTCACGGCGTCGTACCCGATGGCGTTCATGGCCCTGGCCATCGGGTGGGTCGCGCCGGTCTCCGTGATCGGTTCGACCTTGGCGAAGTAGTAGTCGAGCGGGGTCCCCTGGATGGTGTCCCCGGAGTCGAAGAGCAGGGTGTGATCGGCCCCACGGTCAGCGCGGATCTGGTTGACCAACGTGGAGATCTTCGCCAGCCCCACGTCGTTGTGCGCGCTGTCGTCGTACTCCATGTTCTTGAAGTAGTCCCAGTTGAGAGCGTTTCCGTGGATGTCGGAACTGGCCATCACGGTGACCTTCACCGTGTGGTCGGGGGAGGCGGATGCGGGAACCCCGGACGAGAGAACCCCAACGACCACAACGGCGACGCCGGCGACGAGGGTCCGGCCTAGTACTGAAGACATAAGACGTGACTCTAGTGATGCGGAATCACCAAAGAGTCACACATTCATTAACAGGACATTTGAGGATAAATCGGTAGATATGCACATGGACCTGGATGCGCCGCAGGCTCTCCCGATGGCCGCAGGACGAACGGCGAGCGGCCAGCGAGCCCCGCGAAAAGCCACCACACCACACTCAGTAGCCGCCGCGTGACCTACTTCGGCCTGTGGCTGCCGGGGCCACTGTCGCGGACGAGGTCGGTCGACCTGGGTGCGCGGCATCTACACCTCTCCCGAATCGAACCAAAGGTGTGCGCCAATAGCTCGGGACAGATGAATACGAACCGGTCAATTCAAGCACTCGCCTAGACATGGTCCCAGGCCGTGGTGAAGAGCTGGAGGGCATAGTCATACATCAGGCCAGGGCGAGACGCCACGATGCAGGACGAGTCACGGCCGTGGGACGCCCGGCGGTAGAGAGTGAGAAACGCCACGCGATCGGTGATCACTATTCGGTGAAGGTTGGGGAGGTTGTAGCGACGCAATTCGATGTTGTTCCTGTCGACGGCGACCTCGCTGATGTAGCCGGCGTTGATGTCGACCTGTTCGGCCAGCATTCCCCGGGAGAAGCCAGGGTCGATACGCCGGATCTCGTCTTCACGCCAATCCAGCCATGATGCGGAGCGATGGTCGGTGTCGGGAAGCAGCACGTGAACGAACTCCAGGCGGCGTCCCGTGTCTTCCCACAGAGCGGCGAACCCGTCGCGGGTGAGTTCATTTCCTCGGCCGGCGAGCACCCGTACCCAGCGGGCTTTGCTCAGCTCTTTCGTGAGATCGTTGGCGGCGACACGCTGTCGTGGATGTACCCGGGAGATCCCCAGGCCAGTGAATCTGGACAGAAGCAAGGTTGGCCAGGAGCGCACGCGAGGCGACAGCACCATACCGCCCACTACCGCGAGCACGGTAGCGACAAGCGAACTCACCACCCCGATCATGAACTCTGTCATCGGGACTCCCGGTCAGGAGCGACAGGGAAGGTAGGGAATCAGTACCCGCAGTACCTCGGCTGCGTGCCGGGCGGCCGTTTTCTGCAGGGCGTCGTCCTTAGCTTTGTCCGAGTGGTCGGAAACCCCGCGGATCACCACCCAACCGCGCAGCTGGGGCGAGTTACCGCGCTCGTGAAATGCCTGGGCCAGGCCGCCGGCTTCCATGTCAACCACAGAAACCTTGTCGTTGTAGTGTTTAAGATACTTCCTGATCTCGGAATCCGCATCCGCAATGACGGCGTCGCCCGTTCCAATAATGCAGGAAATAACGCGAAATTCGTCATCTTCGCTCGCGAACCGTGCCGGTTCACCATAGTCGACGAAGAAGCTGTTTACGGCATTTACCACTATGGCAGGCGTCTCACGGTCCTCGCCTCTGCGCTGGACCCCGTCAGCGGTTTCCTTTCGAAGGTCGTAGTATACAGCGCGCGTCCCTATGGCGACGTCGCCCGCTGAGACATCCGGGTAGAACCCGCCACCGATACCGACGAGTGCGATGACAGCCGGCCGGAAGGTCTCCCTGAGATTCTCGAACGCGGCCATCGTCGATCGCTGGCCCTGACCGTGCGAAAGTATCATCGCCACCCTGGTGGCTACCCCTCGAAGGTCGGTTGTTCCAAGCCAGAATTGGACTCCGTTCATGGATTCACGTTCGAGCCCGAAGGCCTCCACGACCGCCGTTGCCTCCAAAGGTTTGATCGTTATCACGCCAACGTCCGCGCGTCTGCTGACGGTTGCCGCTGACGGATGTTGGTGGACAACCGCGGCCCCGTCACCGATCGCGGTGCCGTTGATGATCATGGAGCCGCCCTGATTGATTATTCCGCTGTTCTTGAACTGTCCGGTCACGTGTGACCTCCTCCTGATACGCTGCCAAAGGATTCGGGTAAATCGAGTTTCACCGCGTTGGCGCCGACCGCAGAGTTGTTGACGGTCATCGATTCACCGAAGTTCATGATCCCGGTATTTATGATGCTGGTAGCGCGTTCCTCGAACTCCGATACGTCGACCTGGTGTTCGCGCAGGAACTCGGTTGCCACCTTCAACAGACGGTCCTCGATGAGCTTCACATGGTCGGAGATGAGCGTTCGGTCGAGTTGAGCCGACTCCCACGGCATGCGCTTCTCTTCCCGCACACTCAGCTTTGCTCCGATCTTCACACCCCGTTTGGGGTCGAGAACGCGGCTTCGCCGTGCTCTGAACGCTCCGAACAGGACGATTGGGACGCGAATCAGGCGCCACGCCTGCATGATGTCGGCGGGAAGTTCGGTAAGGGACCGGGCCGCCGCCCGGAGGACGGCGGTGACTCCGTCTTCGCCGTACTCGTCGAGAATGTGATACTCGTCCGGCGTACGCGTCAGCGCACATGCGGCGAAGTCGAGGCTGAGCGCGCGCCCTTTGACTGTGGTGCGAAGGAACACGGTGGTGACCAGCTCACCGGCTACCGACGTACGGATTTCGAGGAAGTGATGGAATCGGTCGAATGGCCGATCAATAATCTCATTGATTTTGTACGCAGCGGGCTCGCCTTGCAGCCAGTCGCGCTCGGAGTCGACATCGGCCTCCGCTACATATATACGGTCTGCTTTTCCGAATCCGGGAAGGCTGGTGGCGTCATCCTGCCCGTCGAGCCGTTGCATCTCGCACTTCAGATGGTTGACCAGCTTGTGCGCCTTGAACGGGAGCGGATCGAACTCCCGATCCGCCATGCTGCCCTTGCCCTCCTTCAACAGGTGGATGTTGAGTGGCGGGTTCCAGCGATGGATCAGCCGTCCGGCACCAACGAATGGCTTACGCGAGTCATCCAGTGCCAGGATTTCGCGGAAGTTATCCGGATCCGGCTCCTCCATTGAGGGCCTGCTATAAATAACAAACGGGTGGTGCTGCTGTTCGTCGATCACCCGATACCGGCGACTGTCCGGCGAGGGCAGTCGGCCCTTGGCTGTTTGATGCAACGCGCTGCGTTGGGCCGCACCACAACCGCACGCGACGAGAATGGGCAACATTCCCATGATCGCTGCTTGCTGCAGTAACTGGGGCAGCGGAATCTGTGCCACGCCAGAGATCACGGGGACGACCACGATCAGGACACCACTGCCGGTGCAGGCAAGCTTCAGGGAACGGAGATGCTCGGCGAGATCGTTCGACTGGCTGTGCCAGCGGGCGCGCCGTAAGAACCGGTCCGCGCGCTCTCTGGCCTTCAGCGGTACCGCGACCAGTGCGCTTCTGACCGCGACGGCAATAGACCAGCACAGGCCGAACAACGCCATTACGGCGACGGCCACCGCGGGTGCCCCTGCAAAACCGCCAAGGAGGATAGCGAGGATCAGCGCCCACTTCAGTGTTTCCAGGCGCCACGCCCGCCAGGCGTGCACGACGACCGGCACCAGATCGAAGCCGTAGGAAGGCGCGACCATGTGCTTGGAGTCGTTGTAGACACGGCGGATGACCATCTCGCGGAATTCACGATCGAGGTACACGCCAGCACATAGGTACTGTGTCGCCTTCGAGTTGACCGCCCCTGTGCTGTTCTCGAGACGTACCGTGCGTGCTCGGGCCATGAGCCCTCCCGGTAGTCATTAAGGTAAATCTGACCATAAGCACGGTCGGCACTTAGAGTCAACTGGACCTTTAATGGGGTTATGGCAATGAGCAATACAGTCCACCGACGCCGCCCGCCCACCTCCCTGGCTGTGGCAGTGGATCTGGTGATCTTCACCGTGCGCGGTGGCCGACTCCAGGTTCTACTGATCGAGCGCGGCAACATGCCCTACCGTGGCGAAACGGCGTTGCCCGGCGGGTTCGTTCGTGATGGCGAGGCGCTGGACGCGGCCGCCCGGCGGGAACTACGAGAAGAAACCGGAGTAGTCGGCGACAGCCTGCACCTGGAACAACTACATGCCTACGGCGACCCCGGTCGCGACCCACGTGGACGCATCATCTCCATCGCCTACCTTGCGCTCGGCCCCGATCTCCCCATGCCCCAGGCGGGAACCGACGCGTCCGCCGCCCACTGGACCCCGGTGTCCTCCATCCTCGACGGACAGACCCCCCTCGCCTTCGACCACGAGAAGATCCTCCGTGACGGGTTGGAGCGGGCCAGGTCCCAGCTTGAGCACACCACGATCGCCGCCGCCTTCTGCAAGGAGCCCTTCACCATCGCCGACCTGCGCCAAATATACGAGGCGGTATGGGGCGCCCCCCTTGATCCCAGCAACTTCCGCCGCAAGGTCATGAAGACCCAGGGCTTCGTCATGCCCATTGGTGAACGACGGCTCCCCGACGTCGGACGCCCTGCCGCCCTGTTCCGCCGAGGTCTCGCCGCGACACTCACTCCGCCATTGACGAGGTCGGGCGGAATGTCAGCTTCCCGCTAGCCAGAGCGGACCTCCGACGCTCACTCGCTCCCAAACTTCCCCACACTTGCGCCATCCACCTTGTAACTCGTAGCGAATCCGTGACCACCACCGTGGTCAGAAGGCTGCAAACGCTGCCCGCAGGCGAACTCACTGGCCGTGACGCCTGGTCCTAGCCGACCGCGTGGCAGAACACCCGCCCGACTCCGAAAGGCCGCCGCATGAACCGCCCGCTGATCCTGCTCGACGTCGACGGCGTGCTGAACCCGTTCCGCCGTCCCGGCGAAGACTGGCAACATCACAACCTCACCTGCGACGGCATGGCGTTCGACCTCTGGCTCAACCCCGCCCACGGACCGAAACTGCTCGAGCTCGCCGAGACGACCGGCGCGGAGTTGACCTGGGCGACCACCTGGGAGCACGACGCCAACCGCGCCGTCGGCCCCATCCTCGGATTGCCCGAGCTACCGGTCATCGAAGTCACCAAGACCAAAACTCTGACACCACCCGGCTGCTGCCGGAAAACCCCCGCCGTCGCCGAGCACGTCGCCGGCCGCCCGTTCATCTGGTTCGACGACGACCTGTCCCGCCACGACCGCCTCTGGCTCAACCAGCACCCCAACGTCAACCGCTTCCGCCTCATCCACATCGGCGCCTCCACCGGCATCAAGGACGCCCACTTCCGCCAGGCCACCGACTGGCTGGCCACCCTCGGCGAGGCGAGCCCCTGAGCCTGGCCAAACGAGAGCGCGAACCGGACTGGTCGTGGATTGAACGTCAGCGTGCCGCTGCCGGGATCTCGTCGCGGCGGCTGAGGCTCAGGTAGAGGACGAAGCCCAGGATGGTGGCCAGGAACAGGCTGCTGGTGACGATCGTGCCCAGGCCCAGGCCGCCGTCGTCGGACGGCTGGGACAGGTAGTCGCCGATCGAGGCGCCCAGGGGGCGGGTCAGGATGTAGGCGAGCCAGAACGCGGCGACCGCCTGCAACCTGAAGCCGTAGTGGGCGATGGCCACCAGGGCGATCGCCGCGCCGAACACGACGGCCGACAGGGCGTAACCGAGGCTGAGCGACTCGGCTGCCAGGTCGCCGGCGGCGGTGCCGAGGGCGAAGGTGAACAGGATCGCCAGCCAGTAGAAGGCCTCGCGCCGCGGCGTACGGATGCTGTGGATCGACAGTGTTCGTTCGACGGCGTACCAGACGGCGAACGTGATCGCGAGGGCGATCGCGAACGCGATGGTCGTGGCCTCCAGGGGGACGCCGAAGTTGTCGGTGAGGTTGTCGGTGATCAGCGTGCCCACGACGCTGATCAGGACGACCACGAGCCAGTAGACGCCAGGCACATAGCGGCGCAGCGCGAACTGTATGACCAGGGTCGCGATCAGCAGCGCGGCCATGACGTAGGTGGTGTTGGTCAGGCCCAGGTTCAGGTTGCTGTTCAGGAAGTCGGCGGCGGTCTCGCCGACCGTCGTGCAGAGCACCTTGATGATCCAGAAGAAGATCGTGACCTGGGGGACCTTGTTGAGCATTCTCATGGTCGCAGGCTCACATCGGCCGCCTGAAATCATCCTGACTGCGTTCAGGCCAGCGGCAGCCGCACCACGAAGCGGCCGCCGGCGCCCGCGACCGCCGTCACGTCGCCGCCGCTCGCCCTGGCCAGGCGTCGGGACAGGGCGAGGCCGAGCCCTGAGCCCTCGGCCAGATGCGAGGCGCTCCCCCGATGCGCGGGCTCGAAGATCAGCTCTTCCTCGCCGGGCCGCACTCCCGGACCGCTGTCGGTGACGGTGAAGGTCACGGCCGATCCGTCCCTGGCCACCGTGACGCGTTCCGCGCAGCCGTACGTCAGGGCGTTGTGGCGCAGTGGCGCCAGGATGCGGGTGACCAGTTCGGACTCGCAGCTCACCCGCAGCCCGGGGTCACAGGTGAAGTCCACACCGGGGCCCTGAACCGCGTCCCCGATCCTGCACCCCGCCGAGGTGAGGGCGGTACGGGAGAACCCCAGCAGCGTGTCGACCACGTGGCTCAGTTCGCCCGTGTGGGTGACCACGCCGCGCAGCGCGTCGCGGAGTTCGGCGGCGGGCCGGGGGCGGAGCAGCGCGATCTCGGCCTCGGCTCGCAGCCGGGCGAGCGGGGTGCGCAGTTCGTGCGCGATCTCGGCGCTGAGCAGCCGTTCGTGCCGCAGGTTGATCGCGACGCGATCCAGCAGGACGTCGAGCCCGGCGGCCAGGCCCGTCAGCTCGTCGCGTACCGGCCCCCAGGAGAAACGGCGGTCCAGGTCGTGCTCGCTCCACTCCAGCGCCTGGCGGGTCATCGCGCTCACCGGGCGCAGGGCCGCCCTGACCACCTGCCGGGTGAGCACCACCACCAGGGCGAGGACGGCCAGGTCCAGCACCAGGGCGGCCAGCAGTGCGATTCGCGCGCTGTCCCGGTAGGGACGCAGGGACACGCTCACTACGACGGTGCCCCCGGCCGGGGCGGGGACGGCCAGCAGGCGCACGTCGCCCACGTCCTGGATGCCCGGCTTGAGGGCCGCGGCGGCCCGGGTCACGTCGGCCCCGGCGTGCGGTTGGGCCAGTACGCGTCCGGACGCGTCGAACACCCACGCGTTGTCGTCGATCACCTGGTCCAACGGCGGATCCTCGACCGCGAGTCCCCCCGGGGTGACCTCCACAGTGGTCATCGTGGCCTCGGCGCGCGAGCGCAGCACACGCACGGCGTCCTGGTCGAGCCCACGAGTCAGGACCGCCCAGAACCCGATGGTGAGCACCAGCAGCGCGGCGGCCACCGAAGCGGTGGTGACGGCCAGCAGGCGGCGGCGGATCACGAGTACCGATATCCGACGCCGCGGGCTGCGGTGATCGTCGCCTGCGTGCCCAGCCCCGCGAGCTTGCGGCGCAGGCGGGTGACATAGGAGTCCAGCGTGTTGTCGTGCACGATCGCGCCGTCGGGCCAGGCGGCGGCGATGAGCGCGTGCCGGCGAACGACCTCGCCGGGCCGCGCCATCATCGGCGCCAGCAGGCGAAACTCGGTGGGCGTGAGCCGGACGGCGCGCTCTCCGTCGGTGATGCTGTGCCCGGCCGGGTCGAGCCGCAGCCCTTCCGGCGGGGCCGCCGGGGCGAAGCGCCGCGCCAGCGCGTGCAACCGCACGGTCAGTTCCGCGAACGCGAACGGCTTGACCAGGTAGTCGTCGGCACCCGCACGGAATCCGGAAAGCAGGTCGGACAGCCCGTCGCGGGCGGTCAGCAGGAGCACCGGCGCATGGACGCGGCGCGCCCGCAGCGCCATCACCACGTCGCGGCCATCGGCGTCCGGCAGGCCGATGTCGACCACCAGCAGGTCGGTCGGGGTCTGCTGGACGCCGTGCAGCAGGGCGGTCCCGGTGGGTACGCTCACACGCACGTCGAAGCCCTCCTCCCGGAGGCCGCGCGAGATCAGACCGCGCAGCGGCAGGTCGTCTTCGGCGATCGCCACGCTGGGCGGCCCGGCGCGCACGGTCAGCCCGCCGCTGCGAGATCGTCGAGCAACCGCCGCCACTCGGTACCGATGCGGCCGGGGTCGTACCGCTTCGCCGTCTGCAGGCCCCTGCCGCCCAGTTCCAGGCGCCGGTCACGGTCACGGATGAGCTGCTCGATGGCCTCCGCCAGGGCGGCCGTGTCGCCGGCCGGAACGAGGAGCCCCTCACGGCCCTGGGTGATGATCTCGCGTGGGCCGTTCGGGCAGTCGAAGCTGACGACGGGCACGCCTTTGCTCAGCGCCTCGACGATCGTCATGGAGAAGCCCTCGTGCCGCGAGCTCAGCGCCAGCACGGACGCACCGTCGAGCTGGGCGCCGATGTCGGCGATGGGTCCGGGCAGTTGCACAGAGTCCTCCAGTTCACGATCGCGTACGGCGGTGGCGAGGTGGGCCATCTGGGGACCGGCACCGACGATGCGCAGCCGCCAGCCGGGGAAGTCGGCGGCCACCCGCTGCCACGCCTTGATCAGCAGGTCGAATCCCTTCACCCTGGTCAGCCGTCCGATAGCCAGCACCGTGGGCGCCTCCAAGGGGGACGGGCCGCCGGTGAGCGGCGTCAGGGCGTTGGGGATGCGCTCCAGCCGGGCGTCCGCGCCGAGGATCGTGCGATAGGCCGTGCGATCGGCCTCGGTCAGTGTCACGAGGGCGGAGAGGCGGCCGTACCTGCGGCGGATCAGCGCTCGGATCGCGGGCTTGTGGGCGGCGAGGCCGACGTGCTCCTGCGCGATCGTGATGACGCCCGGCGGCGCGAAGAGGGCGGTCACCAGGTTCAGCCCCGGCCGTGTGCTGATCAGAACGCCTCCGTGCAGCCCCCGCAGGAACCGGATAAGCAGCCAGTCGGTACGCAGCGAGAAGGTCTTGTAGGCGGCTTCCTCACGGGGAATCAGCCGACTGCGGAGGCCCCACGGGCGCCGTCCGACGCGATCGTCGAGGAAGGTGACCGTGACCCCGTCCGGTACGGCGAAGAACGGTTCCGGCCGGGTTCGCACCACGCTGACGATCTCGACCTCGTGATCGGTGGCCAGGTCGGCGGCGAGGTTGTAGACGGACCTGATGGTCCCGCCCATGCCGTTGGCGTGCAACAGCAAGATCTTTATCTGCCGGCTGCCGGGCGGTTCCGGCTGACGGGCGCGGCGGCGGTTGGCGTGGCCCAGCAGCAGTACACCGAGCCGGCGTGCCCGCCCCAGGCTCAGCGCCAACACGATCGCGGCGGGTGCCGCGACGAGTGAGCCCAGGGTGTCGGTGAAGTAGTGGGCGCCCAGGTAGACGCGTGCGAACATCTGCGCCACGACCACGACGGCACCGGCGACGATCACCCAGCGGCGGCGGATCAGCAGTGCGGCGGCAATGGCCAGCGACAGGGTCAGGCAGACATGGCCGCTGGGGAAGCTGTTGTCGCCCAGTTCACCCAGCAGGGCGTGGTGGACGGGGGGCCGAGGCCGTCCGACGACCACTTTGAGGACCATGCTGATCCCCCAGCCGGCCAGCACGACAGCGAGGGTGCGGACGGCATCGGCATGTCTGCCGGCCAACGCGAGCCCCGCCGTCAGGGCGATCACGATGATCGTGCCCGCGACGGTGCTGAACCCGATGTCGAGCACCTGCGCGATCCCGGTCAGCCACGGCGCGCGGGCCGACTGGACGGCCTGGCTGAACGCCCAGTCGCGTGCCGTCCAGCCGGAAGTGCGCGCGGCGAAGCCGAGCGAGGTGGCGAGCACCAGTGCCAGGGTGCTGAGCAGGAGCCGGGTCTTCTCGGTCAACAAATTCCCCCCGATCACAGGTCCCGCAGGACCGTCAGCGGCGGCCGGCGGGCCGCCCGCAGCGCGATGAGCCCGGCGGCAGGCAGCACCACCAGGCCGAGCCCGGCCAGGACGGCCAGGTGACCCCAGGGGATGGCGAGCTGGTCGGGCGGCGGATCGAACACGCCGGTCAGCACGGCCACGAGCATGCGCGCGACCGCCCACCCGGCGGCCGTCCCCAGCAGCGCCGCGCCGAGCCCGACCAGTGCCACCTCGGTCCAGATGAACGCGCCGAGCTGCCGTGGCCTGGCCCCCAGCACGCGGGCCAGCGCGAAGGTCCGGCGTCGTTCGGCGAAGCCGAGGACCAGCAGCAGCCCGGTCGCGGCCACGACGAGGGCCAGGCCGTACCCGAGCTCGATGGCGCTCAGCCCGCCCAGATCGACGGCGGTCAGGCTCGACCCGACGATCCGGCGCGTCGTGTCGAGGTCGCTGATGCCCGCGCTCGGACCGAGCCGGTCCCGCAGCCGGGCGGCGACGACGTGCGGGGCCGTGCCATCGGTGGAGACCAGGAAGGTGGTCGACCCGCACGACCGGGGGCAGGCGCTGGCCAGGTAGGACGCGTTGGCGACGAGGAAGCTGTCGCGCGGCGCCGTGGGGAATTCGGCGACGACGCCCGCGTAGTGGAAGGGCACGACCTGGCCGTCCTGGGTTCGCAGGCGTACCAGGTCGCCCGGCCGCAGCTGGAAGTCGGTGACGGTTTCCTGGCTGACGAGCAGCGCGTCCGGCCGGGCGGCGAGCTTCCCGACCGCGCCCGCGGCGGTGTCGCCGGGGAAGTAGGCGTCCTGCAGCCGGGCCGCCGACAGCACGGTGCCGGCGCGCAGGCCGTAAAGATCCTGCAGGTCGGAGCCGACGTAGGCGAACCCGTGCTGGAGCGGCTCGACGGCCGAGACACCGGGCACACCGGCGAGCCGGCCTTCGGTGGCCGTGGTACGGGTGACCGTGACGTCGGCCCCGTTGGTCAGCACGGCGTCGACGTTCGCCTGCTGCCGGTACGTGGCGTTGAACGTGGCCGTGGAGAGCACGAACGCCACGGCGAGCGCGGCCACGGTGACGCCTCTGCCGATCGGCCCCGCCTGCCGGGCGATCGAGGCGGCGACGGTGCCGCTGAGTCCGCCGGCCAGCGGCGCCGCGAGCCTGGCGAGCAGTCCCCTGCCCGGCCCGACCAGGAGCAGGACCAGTCGCCAGACGAGCAGCCCCAGCCCGGCCCACAGCAGCGCGGGCGCGGCGAACGCCCAGTAGTCGACCGAGATCTGCGTCAGCCCTTCCGGCACCAGGACGAGCTGGTGCCCGGTGGTCAGCCGGAACAGCACCAGAGCCGCCGCGATCAGCACGAAATCAAGCCAGAACCGGAGCGCGGCGGGTGGCCGGCCGGTGGTGACGGGCGCCCGTCCCGTGATCACACTGCCGGGCCGCAACGCCGAAGGCAGCACCGTCGCGCACGTGACAACCAGGCCGAGGGCGGCGCTGACCGCCCCCCATCCGCCGACGGGCCCGGTGAGCGCGGCCAGGCCGAGCCCGGCGAGCGTGCCCGCCGCCCACACGATCAGGGTCTCGGCCAGCGCCAGCCGCAGGAACACCGCCGGGGTGGCGCCTCTGGCGCGGAGCAAGGCCTGCTCGGACGCCCGCCGTACGGCCCCGGATCGGGCGACCGACGCGGTGAGCAGGACGGCGAGCACCACGCCGGGCACGCCGAGGAACACGAACAGCAGTTGTGAATAGAGCGCGTCCTCGCGGGCGGCGCCCAGGGCCGCGCCGAGGTTGTCGCCGACCAACCCGCTGCCGGCCATCCGCACTTCGAGATTGCGCGCCGCGCCGGTCACCTTGATATAGGCGTCGGCGGGATCGGGCGGCAGCTGGTGGTCCAGGCGCACGTGAAACTGGGTGCGCGCCGTCGCACTGCCGTCGAAGAGCTGGTGCCAGCGGGCCGCCGGCAAGATCAGGACGTTGTCCGGAGGCGCCTGCGGTTGCGCTCCCGCGGGTGCGCCGACCCGCTGGAACAGCGCGTCGGCTTCGGGCAGTTCGACCACGCCCGACACCGTGACCTCAGCGTCCGGCCGGCCCCGCCGATGCACGGTCACGGTCGTGCCCGGCTCGGCGTGCAGGTTGGCGGCGGTCTGCTGGGCCAGCAACGCGCCCGTGGCGTCGCCCGCGAGCAGCCGTGTCTGGCCGGGAAAGACGTCGGCATAGTCGGCGGGCAGCCCCAGCGCGCGCCCGGGACCGGTGTCGATGGTCGGGGTGCTGAGCCCGTCGAAGGCGGCGAAGTCCACTTCCCTGAACGTGCCGGGCATGGGCGTCGTGATCGAGGCGCCTGGTTGGGCCTCCACCTGCCAGTCGACCGCCACCCGCTCGACCGAGCGAGCCGTCATCGTCGTCTTGGCCGACGACAGGAAGACGCCGAGCGCGGCGGGCAGCGCCACGGCGAGCGCGATCCCGGCGGCCGCGACCGCCAGCCGGGCGCCGCGGCGGGTGAGCAGGCCGTACAGCCAGAGCCAGGTCAGCATGTCAGCCCTCCATCGCGCATGCGCCAGTGAACCGGCAGCAATTGGGCGATCCGCGCGTCGTGCGTGGCGATGACCAGGGCGGCATGCAGTTCCTCGGCCACGGTCACCAGCAACTCGACGACCCGGACCGCCAGCGGCGCGTCGAGTTGCGCGGTCGGCTCGTCGGCGATGATCAGTTGCGGCGATCCGGCGAGGACGCGGGCGACGGCGACGCGCTGGGCCTGCCCGCCGGACAGTTCCTGGGGGAGCTTGGCCGCCAGGTCGCCGACACCGACGGCGTCGAGTGCCGCCAGGGCCCGCAGCCTGGCGTCCGCGGCCGGCTGCCCGGCGATGAGCAGGGGCAGGGCGACGTTCTCCGCGGCGTCCAGCGGCGGCAGCAGGCTGGGGCCCTGGAAGACCACTCCCACGTGGCCGCGCGGCTCGTCGTCCAGGTCGGGCCAGGCGATCGTGCCGGTGGTGGGCCGATCCAGGCCCGCGAGCAGGTGCAGCAGGGTGGTCTTGCCCGAGCCCGACGGCCCCGTAAGCGCTACGTGGTCTCCCCGGCCGAGCCCGCAGGAGATCCCGTGTACGGCGACGACGGCCTTGTGGCCACGCCCGTAGGTGCGGGCGACGTCCTGACAGGCGACGACCGTCATACGAGCCGCCCGTCGGCGAGTTCGACCACCCGGTCGGCCCGGTTGCGTACGGCCGCGCTGTGCGAGGCGATGACGACGGCGGTCTTTTCGCGTGCCTGGTCCCTGATCAGGTCGAGTACGGACGCCTCGCTACCGGCGTCCAGCTCCCCGGTCGGCTCGTCGGCGACCAGCAGCGCGGGACGGCAGGCGAGCGCCACCGCGAGCCCGGCCCGCGCGGCCTCGCCGCCCGACAATGCGCTGGGCCAGGCGTCGCGCAGGCCCACCAGGTCCAGCCGGTCCAGCAGTTCGTCCAGGTAGGCGCGGTCCGGCCGCCCGCCCAGCGCCTGGGCCAGCCGCAGATTCCGCGCGACGGTCAGGTGCCCGACGAGGTTGCCGCTCTGGAACAGCACGCCGACCAGGCGTGATCGTAGCCGCGCCTTCTCCGCCTCGGGGAGATGGCTGATGCGCCGTCCCGCGATCCGCACCGAGCCGCCGTCGGGGTCGTCGAGCCCGGTCACACAGTTGAGCAGCGTCGACTTGCCCGAACCCGACGGGCCGCTGATCGCCACGACCTCGCCCGCGCCGGCGGTCAGCGAGACGCCGCGCAGTGCCCGGGTCTCCTCCTCGCCTGACCGGTAGAAGCGGTACAGCTCCTCGGCCTGGAGGATCACGACGTCCACCGGAAGGAGTCGGAGACCGTACGCCACGGGTCGACGTTGTCGGCGCCGACCGGACCGGACAGGGTCAGGATCGCCTGCCGCCCGCCCTTGTCGAAGACGTAGCGCTCGACCTCGTCCAGGACGACCTTGCCGGTCACCGGGTCGGGAGCGCTGTCGACGCGGTAGACGGTCAGCCGGGCCTGGCCGCCCGTGCGGTTGACGGTTTTCTGGTCGATGGGGCGGCCTGGCGGGTCCGATGGGGCGCCGAGCTCCACGCGAACGCTGTTGAGCTTGTCGGTGAAGGTCGCGCCGGTGGGCAGGTCGCTGCGCGCCCACCCCTCGGGCACCTTGACCTCGTAGCCCTGGCCCTGGGGGCGGAAGGGGAGGAAGACGGTGTCGTCCGGGATGTCGCCGACGGGGTTGGACTCGGTCGGGTGCGCGGCTGGGACGGTGGTCTGGGCGGCCTGGGGCTGCCCGCCGCACGCCCCCAGTGCGGCCACGGTGACCAGCGCGAGCGCCGTGTGTCGTACGTCCATGGATGCACCGTAGGAACGACCGGGTCAGCGCCCGCTGAGCGAATGGTTAGCGCGACGTTCACCTTCTCCTTGCATTTATCGGGACGTTAACCTCCTACCTGCGACGATGCGGACATGAGGCCCCCCGGGACCCCGCTGCGCCGCCGGGCGCTGATCGCGATCGTGGCCGCCACCTCGCTGGCGGTGCTGCTGTTCGCGGCGCCGCTGGCGGTGTCGGTCGGCCGTCTCTATCGCGACCAGACGGCCTCCGCGCTGCAACGGGACGCCGCGTGGATCGCCGCCACCGTCCCCGACGACGCCGGCACCGACCCGAACCCGCCGACGCTGCCGAAGAACGTCTCCACGCACCTGGCCGGGGTGTACACCGTCCAGGGAAAGCGGCTGTTCGGAGCCGGGCCGCCGACCTCGGCGTTCGCCGCCCTGAGCCGGGACGGACACACCCACCAGACGATCGAGGACGGGTACCTCGCCGTGACCGCGCCCATCCCGTCCGACGAGGGCATCGCGTTGACCGTCCGGGTGGCCACCCCGTACGACGAGGTGGCGGAACGGGTGCACCAGGCGTGGCTGGTGCTGGGCGGGCTGGCGGTCGTCGCGCTCGGGCTGGCCGCGGCGATGGCCGGCTACCTGGCCCGCCGCCTGGCCACCCCGCTCGAACGGCTGACCCGGGCCGCGCAGGCGCTGGGCGACGGGGATTTCACCGTACGGGCGCCGAGATCAGGAGTGCTGGAGGCCGACCAGGCCGGAGCGGCTCTGGAGGCGACCGCGCGGCGGCTGGGCGAGGTGCTGGCCCGGGAACGGGCATTCAGCGCGGATGTCTCCCACCAGCTCCGCACCGGGCTGACCGGGCTGATGCTGGGCCTGGAGTCGGCGCTGTCCCGCCCGTCCGCCGACCGGACGGAGGCCATCAGGAATGCTCTGGCGCGCGGGGAGCGCATGCGGACGATCATCGAGGATCTGGTCACCCTGGCCCGCGACGAGCACGGCGCGGGGCTGCCGCTCGAGCTGCCCGCGCTGGTGGAGGAGGTCCGCCAGGACTGGCACGGCCTGCTGGCCGGGCAGGGCCGCCGCCTGACGATCCGGCTCGACGGCGACCTCCCCGTGGTGACCGCGTCGTCGGCCGCGGTCCGGCAGATCCTGCTCGTCCTCCTCGACAACGCGATGCGCCACGGCGCCGGGGAGGTGCTGCTCACAGTTACCGATGTGGGGCCCGGGATAGCGGTCAACGTGAGCGATCAGGGCGAGGGCGTCGCCGAGGGCCGCGACGTTTTCGGCCGCATGCCCCGGGACGGCCACGGCATCGGCCTCGCCCTGGCCCGCTCACTGGCCGAAGCCGAGGGAGGCCGCCTCCTCCTGCAACGCGACCGCCCACCAGTGTTCAGCCTGCTACTTCCCGGTGTGCTGTGATCCCTTGTTAAGCCGGTGGCCGTGATCTCTTGTTACCCGGGGTGCCTTGATCTGTTGTTACCCGGTTTGCCTTGATCATTGCTCGAAACGGTAGCCCCGCCCACGGACCGTCGTGATCCTCGGCGCCCCACCCTCCACGCGCGGTTCCTCCAGCTTGCGGCGGAGCGCGAACACATGCACGTCGAGCGTCTTGGTGGAGCCGAACCAGTTCTCGTCCCAGACCTGGTCCATCAGATCCTCGCGGGTGACGACCTCCCCCGCCTTGCCCGCCAGAACCGCCAGCAGATCGAACTCCTTGGGCCGCAGCGCCAGCTCCGTCCCGTCGAGGAAAGCCCGCCGCGCCGCCAGGTCCAGGCGCAGCGCGCCCACGGTCAGCATCCGTTCCTGCGGGATCACCGCCTGCCTGCGCATGTGCGCACGCAGGCGGGCCATCAGTTCGGCCAGCCGAAACGGCTTGGTCAGGTAGTCGTCGGCGCCCGCGTCGAGGGCGACCACGACATCGAGCTCCTCGGTACGCGCCGTAAGAACGACAATCACCGCCTCCGGCACCGCAAGCCGGATCTTCCGGCACACGACCACACCATCCAGGTCAGGCAGCCCGAGATCCAGCAGAACAAGATCAGGCGCAGCAGACTGGGCCCTCTCAATCGCCGCCTGCCCATCAGTGGCCAGCGTGGCAGCGTACCCGTTGACGTCGAGGGCCTCACTCAGCTCCGCCCCGATCACCGGATCGTCTTCCACCACCAGCACACTCGCACCTGCCATGCATCGATCGTAAGCGCCAGTCCTCGTGACTCACCGTCCACTGAAAGGCTGCTCACCATGGACGTCTACGAGAGCAACGCTTGGCTGGATTGGTGGGCGAATCCCATCACTTGCCTTGCGAGCTTCGAGGTGATGTTGGTGATCCGCTCCGAGGGGCGTACCTGGGAGGCTCAGGCACAGCTGGTCAGGCTCGACGAGCCGGCGCTGGATGCGTTCGAACTGCTCAACTCTGACCCAATCTTCGATCTTCGACTGCCGGACGGTGCCACCCTGAGCGTCGAGGTCCACACAACTGACGAGACCGGCAAGTTGCAGCTGACGATGCGGTAAAGCCTGTTCCACCTGGGCCTATACCCGATCTATACCGGCGTGTCCGATGCTCAGCCCGAGCAGACCCTGGCCCCACCCCAGGCTGTGGGGCAGAAACGACGACCTCTGGAGGTATGCACCCGGGCCTTCCATCAACGAGAGCAAGTAAGCAGAAAACCCGCGTTGTTGTTCGGCAGATTCTTCAACCCGACATCACTCCGATCAGGAAGGAAGACATCATCCGATGAAGCGCACTTTGGCTCGTTTCAGAGATGAACTGCTGTCGGCAGTTCTTCCGGAATCAGACGCAGCGGCCTCCTGCACCGTATACAGCACCTCCTGCTACTACTGCTCATCGACCTACTCCCGGAAAGTGATCACCTACCGGTGTTACCCCAGCGGCGGTGGCGTCTACTACTACAGCTCGGACCTGGGCTGCGGTACCTGCTGAAACCGATCACCCCAAGGAGCTGCCGTGATCGTAGTTCGGCCGGCTCTCGCGGGATGATCTGATCGCTGGAATCCCCGGCATCGTGATGCTGATATGGATTGCGGTGCCGGTGTCCGGAAATCCCCACCTCCATCTACGTCCGGGGCCGAACTGTGATCGCATTCCAGGTAAGTCTGTTAATACTGACGTTGTGTCTGACTCTGCTCAACCTGGTGCTCATCCTGGGTATCGCGCGAAAGGTCGGGCGGGGCGCGGGAGTGGCGCCCATCCAGGCTGGAGACCTCCAGCTGAGCTCATCGCCGGGAACTCCGGTAGGCGAGTTCATGGCCACCAGCACACAGGGGGTGACGGTCGATCGTGACACCCTCGAATTCGGTACCGTGTTCGCCTTCCTCTCGCCGGGCTGCGCCCCTTGCAAGGAGGCCATGCCGGCGTTCATCTCCTACGCGACCATGAACAAGGGAACAGTCGTGTCCGTACTCTCCGGCGTATACGACGGGGACGTCATGGCCACTTTGGAGGCGCTGGGACCTGTTCTCATCGAAGAGCCGAACGGGCCCGTTGCCAGGGCGTTCGGTGTCGCCGGAGTCCCCGTCTTCGTCACCGTGGGATTCGGGAACGTGCTCGCGACCAGTCCGAAGATCGGCCCGGAATCGAGAATCAACACACCCGCGTAACCCTGTTTCCGCCTACCTGCTCGACCGGGGTTGCCTGCCATGGAACTTGCTTACATAGCACTTGTCTCGGTGGCGTTCTGTCTGGCTTCCACCCTCGGCGTGCTTCGCCGGAAGTTCGGCGTCGTGCATGTTCATGGATCGAGCATGAACCCGCACCTGAACGCGGGTGACAGGGTCATTATCGCGCGCCGTCCGTCCAATTATGCGCGCGGCGACGTTGTGGTGATCACACGCCCCGACTCGCCGGGGCAACTCGTCAAGCGGATCGCGGCCGTCGCCGGCGACCGATTCCCGGGCGGGCTGGGAGTGGTGCCGCCGGACCATGTATTCGTTCTCGGCGACAACCTGCCGTCCAGTATGGATTCGCGTCATTTCGGGTTCGTACCGATGGATCGAGTAGTGGGGCGAATGATACGGCGGCTGACAATATAACGGGACCAGATGGCCTGGGCCCGCTGACTGTTTGTAGGTGACGGCTAGATGGCAGACTATTTACTCGTATTCAGCGGAACTCTACTCGCCGTCGTCTTCCTTACTTCGAGCGTCGGCAAAATCCTCCACTACTCGTCGTTCACGGACTCGGTCCGCAATATGCAGCTCCTGCCCCTCGGGGCCGTACCGAGTGTCGCACTCCTGATAATCACGGCCGAGCTGGTCACCGTCCTGTCGATAGTGCTCGGCCTGATGACGAGCTCGACTCTGCTCGTGTACGCCTTCGCCCTTCCCGCCGCGCTCTGCGTGGTATTCAATGCGGCGATTATCACCGTGATCCGCCGAGGCAGCTCCGTGGCCTGCAACTGCTTTGGACGACAGGCATCGGAATTCTCCACTAGGCACGTCGTGCGCAATACCCTACTTGCCGTGGCGGCCGTCGTCGGCATGCTCAGCGCCGACGTCGGGCTTGGCCCGTGGACCGCAGGAACAGGGATCACCATTGTCGCGGGACTGGTCCTGTCGTTTCTGGTCGTCCTGATGGACGACCTGGCAGATCTCTTCGCCTAGCAAAGGACACGATGATCCGGCCGAAATCAATGCGAGAAAGCGCCCATATGACGGCCAGGACATTTTCCCTGGCCTGGCAGGCGAGGTCACGGCTCGTCATTTTGGCGGTGCTCATCGCCGTGGGCACCGCCGCAGTACCCGTCACCACGGCCTGGCTGACCAAACTCATTCTGGACGCCATCGTGCTGGGCCAGCCGACGAGAGCCGTTCTCGTTCTCGCGACCCTGCTCGCGACGCTGGGACTGGCATCGAAGGCACTGACGGAGGGCGCCCGCTACTGCCAATCGGAACTGGACAGATCGATTGCGCTGACGGCCCAGAGCAGACTGTATGGCGCACTCAACCGGCTGCCGGGACTCGCGCGCTTCGAAGACCCCGCCTTCCTCAACCAGCTGAGGCTGGCGCAGACCATGGGCGGCCGCACGCCCAGCCAGATCCTCTCGGGATTCCTGTCCATCTCCGCAGCGGCCCTGGGCGCCGCGGGTTTCGTCGCATCCTTGTTCGCCCTCAACCCGATCATGGCAGGCGTGATCCTGACCAGCATGGTGCCGACCCTGCTGGCGGAGGTTTCGCTTTCCCGGCGCCGGGTCGCCATGCACATGAAACTGGGCCCGCTCGAACGACGGGAAATCTTCTACGCGCAGTTGATGACCGACGATCAGGCCGCGAAAGAGGTCCGCCTGTTCGGCATCGGGTCCTTCCTGCACACCCGGATGGTCGCCGAGCGGCGGGCGGCCAATGCCGAGAACAGGAAGTTGGATCTGCGTGACCTCGTAACCCAACTCTCGCTTGGCACGTTGGCGGCGCTGATCGCGGGAACCGGTCTGGTCTGGACCATCATCCACGCCCGCGACGGTGCTCTGCTGATCGGCGACATCTCGATGTTCATCGCCGCCGTGGCAGGAACGCAGAGCCACCTCGCCGCGCTCGTCGGCGAAGTGGCGCGAACCCATGGGCAGATCTTGCTGTTCAAGAGTTTCCTGGCCGTCGAGAGCACAGAACCGGATCTCGTCGTGGCCCCACACCCCGCACGGATCCCCTCCTTGTCCCAAGGCATCAGGCTGCACGACGTCTGGTTCCGCTACAGCGAAGACCATCCCTGGATTCTCCAAGGCGCCTGCCTCGACATTCCGGCCGGGACGTCCATGGGACTCGTGGGCCTGAACGGCGCGGGAAAGACCACGATAGTGAAGCTCCTGACCCGCATGTACGATCCCACCGCGGGCCACATCACCTGGGACGGAATCGATCTGAGGGACTTCGAGCCGGCGGAACTCAGAGCCAGGATAGGCGCCGTTTTCCAGGACTTCATGGCCTACGACATGTCGGCACGGGAGAACATCGCGATCGGGCGGCTCGACCTCATGCGGGACACGCTCGCCATCGAATCCGCCGCTCGCGAGGCGGGAATCGACAAGAAGCTCCAATCCCTGCCCCGCGGCTACGAAACCCTGCTCACCCGGCTGTTCATCGACGAGTCCGATCAGGAGAACACCGGGGTCTTCCTTTCCGGAGGACAGTGGCAACGGGTGGCACTTGCCCGCGCGATGCTGCGGCGCGACAGTGATCTCCTGATCCTGGACGAGCCGAGTTCCGGCCTGGACGCGGAGGCGGAACACGAGGTCCACACCCGCATAGCGGCCCTGCGAACCGGCCAGACGAGCGTGCTCGTCTCACACCGGCTCGGCGCCATCCGCCACGCCGACACACTCGCCGTCCTTCAGGACGGCGTGTTCGCCGAGGTGGGACGGCACGACGAGCTCATCGCACGAAACGGCCTGTACGCCCGTCTGTTCAAACTCCAGGCCTCCGGCTATCGCGACCCCGTCGAGCACGCCCAGCCAGGCCACTTCGAGGGTTGAACCGACCGACCACAGCGACATCATCTGCCGCAGAAGACGCGATCAAGATCAATGATCGCGCTGCTCGGCCGATGGCGGACTCGCTTGTAGCCCGTACCGGGTGCCCCCGCCGAACCAAAGCCGGTGATCCGCCATCTAAGAGACCATGACGGCTGACGCGCTGCGCCCGGGGGACCCGTCGAGGCTGGGCCGCTACCGGCTGGCGAGCCGGCTCGGCTCGGGTGGCCAGGGCGTCGTCTACGAGGGCTACGACGAGGCGGCCAACCGCGTGGCGGTCAAGGTCCTGCACGCCTACCTGTCGGGCGACTCTCCCCTGCGCCGCCGCTTCACCCGGGAGGTGACCGCCGCCCAGCAGGTGGCGTCGTTCTGCACGGCCCGCATCCGGGACCACGACCTCAAGGGCGAGCGCCCGTACATCGTCACCGAGTTCGTCCCCGGCCCGAGCCTGCGTACGGCGGTGCGGGGGGCTCCGCTCACGGGAGACCGGCTGCACCGGCTGGCCGTGGGCATGGCCACCGCGCTGGCCGCCATCCACCAGGCCGATGTGGTGCACCGTGACCTGAAGCCGGAGAACGTCCTGCTGGGCCCCGACGGGCCGCGGGTGATCGACTTCGGCATCGCCCGGGCCGCGAGCCTGTCGATGACCTCGATGGGCGAGCTGGCCGGCACCCCCATGTACATGGCGCCGGAGCTGTTCTCCGGAGGGCGCGCCGAGCCGGCGGCCGACGTGTTCGCCTGGGGCGCGGTGGTCCTGTTCGCCGCGACGGGACGTGACACGTTCACCGCCCCGACGACGTTCGCGGTCATCAACCGCCTGCTCAATCACGACCCCGACGTCGAGGTCCTGCCCGGTGGGCTGCGGGATCTGGTGCGCGCCGCGCTGTCGAAGGACCCTGCCTCGCGTCCGTCGGCGCAGCGCCTGCTGCTGGCGTTACTCGGCGGCGGCGGGGGCACGACACTGGCCGAGGGCGCCCAGGCCGCCGTCGACGTGCGCCCGCCCGACGGGCCGGCCGACGAACCGGCGCTCGGCGCGGTGGCCGAGAAGGTCTACGCCGGGCTGCCGCCGTCCGAGCGTCAGGTGGCGCGCGATCTGCTGCTGCGGCTGGTGGACGTCCGCGACGGCGAGGAGGTGCCGCGCACCGCCCCGCTGGAGGAGTTGCTCGAGGTACGGCACCCGGCCGCCGAACGGGTGCTCGCCACGCTTGAGCAGGCCGTACTGGTCCGCCGCCGGGAGGACACGGTCGCCATCGGCAACGCCGCCCTGCTGTACGCCTGGCCCAGGCTGCACGAATGGGTGACCGTCGACCGCGACGCGCTCGGCCGGCACCGCGAACTGGGCGAGTCGGCCCGCCGGTGGGCGCGCAACGGCCGCCGCCCTGAGGACCTCCTCCGCGGCACCGCCCTGCGCCAGGCGCTGGACTGGACCGGGGCCACACACCTGACCCTGAACGCCACGGAGCGGGAGTTCGTCGAGGCCAGCAGGACCGGGTCGGCACGGCAGGCCAGGCGACGGCGCCTGGTCACCAGCGGCGTGGTGGTCCTGCTCATCGCCTCGCTCACCGCCGGCGCCCTCGCCTGGGACCAGTCGGTCAGGAACGACGAGACCGGCAGGCGCCTGGCCGGCGAGCAGGCGCGGGCCACGGCCCGGCGGGTGGCGCTGCAGGCGGACGCGCTGCGCGGGACGGACCCGGTGAAGGCGATGCTGCTCAGCGTGGCGGCCTACCGCATAGCCGGCGTCCCCGAGGCGGAATCCGCGGTGCTGAGCTCGCTCGCCCAGCAGGAGCAGTCGGTCTTCACCGATCCCGCCCCGGCCAACGAGGGACGGGCGCTGAGTCCCGACGGGCGTACGCTGATCAGCGCCGGCGCCGACCGGGTGACCGCCTACGACGTGGTGACGGGACTGCCGGTCAGGACCTTCGGCGGGATCGGCGAGGCGCCCGTCACCGCCGCGGTGGGTCCCGACGGTGACACGCTGGCGCTCGCGCGGGGCAAGATGCTGGAGCTGTGGAGCCTGCGGACCGGCCGGCGGCTGGGTGAAGGCCGGTGGGGGCCGGCGGAGATGACGAACAACGACGGCCGCCCGGAAAGCATGGAGTTCAGCCCCGGCGGGGGCTACATCGTCGTCCGCGACAACATAGGCGGGCCGTACGTCGGGTTGTGGAATGTGGCACGTCGGGCGTTGGAGAAAGTGGACGGGTATCTGAGCGGCGCGCGGCTCGGGCCAGGCGACCGCTTCGGCATCGTCAACACGACGCTGCGGACCTTTCCCGACGAGGGAACACCGGCGGACAAGCGGCTCCCCGGCCACCTGCCGGGGTCGGTCCTCGCCTTCAGCCCGGATGGCGCGCTGGCCGCCGTCCAGGAGGACGGCACGACGCTGTGGAATCTGTCCACCGGCAAGCGGGACCGGCGGGTCTTCCCCGGGGACGCCGCCGACGCCATCTTCAGCCCCGACGGCCGCTTCCTGATCACCTTCGCCGACTCCGCGGGTGGGGACCTCACGCTGTGGCGGCTGGCGGACGCGGCCCCGCTCCTCCGGGTGACCATCACATCCAGGATCATCGGCTCCCCA
The DNA here is from genome assembly GCF_018476525.1 of Acrocarpospora catenulata. Taxonomy (GTDB): domain Bacteria; phylum Actinomycetota; class Actinomycetes; order Streptosporangiales; family Streptosporangiaceae; genus Acrocarpospora; species Acrocarpospora catenulata. The sequence continues at coordinate 67,941 of NZ_JAHCST010000008.1, read as the reverse complement.
CGGCTCGACTCAGGCAATCGCACGCTGAGCATCCTGGACGACGCCGGACGCGTGACCACCTACGACGTCAGCCGGCAGACCGGCCCTCGGCGCGTCCTGCCTCCCGAGGCTCTGCACCCGCAGTTCACCACGTCAGGAGACGCGCTGTTCGCCCTGACGGGCGGCACCGTAAGCAGCTGGTCGGTGCCCGGCTTCACCGAAACCGGGCGATTCGCCGCCCCTGGGAACGAGCTGATCGTGCGGGTCAGCCCCGATGGCCGTACCGTGGTCACCCTCCCCCCGAACGATCACACCGTGGGCCCCACGCTCTGGGACGCCGTGTCCGGGCGGAAGCTCGGCGATCTGCCCGTGATGTCGAATTACTACACGGCGGACATGCAGTTCAGCCCCGACGGCCGCCTGCTCGCCATCGGTCACGCCCTGCCCAACGACTATTACGGCCAGGGCGACGTCGTCCTCGTCGACCTGGCGAGGCGCAGTCAGGTGGCGCGGTTCGACACCGTCGCGGGAGGCGTCCTGTCGTTCAGTTCCGACGGCAGGTTCCTCGTCACCGCCGACGACGGGGGCGCCGACGTCATCGACCTCGTCGCCCGTAAGGTGCTTCCCCACGCGGAAGGCCCCGGCACGCTCGCCCAGCGGTGGATGACGCTCGCGCCGAAGGGGCCGCTGGCCGCGTCGCCGTACGGGAGCAGGGCGGTGGTCCTGTGGGACACCCGCACCTGGCGTACGACGGGTCAGGTGTTCAGGGTGCCGGGAGACGTGGTGGGGGCCAGGTTCTCCCCCGATGGGCGGATTCTGGCGGTCGTCCACGACACCAGGGTGACGCTGTTCGACACGGTCGCGGGCCGGCAGCTCGGTGCCGGCTGGACCGTGACCACCGGCACGTCCGATCCGTACGCGGTGAAGGGCCCCGCGCTCGCTTTCACGGCCGACGGCTCGCTCCTGCGCGTGGTGGGGCGGGACGGCACATACCAGGACCTGCCGACCGATCCCGCGCGGGCCGTCCCTGCCGTGTGCGAGCGGGCGGGGCGCCGGCTCACTCAGGAGGAGTGGCGCGAGCACGTGGGAGCAGACCTGAGCCACCGGGAGGTCTGTCCCGCGATCATCTGACCGGGCCGCGCATTATTTTGATAAACCTTGACTAACATACGCTCCCGTTCCATAGTGAGCCCGTAAACCCCAAAAACACCACGCCTTGGAGGCCGTATAGAGCCCTGAAAATGTTAGCGCTAACAGCGCATACTTCTTTCCCACCCTTGTCGCGACGCCGCAGGTCAGCGTGGATATGGTCGCGCATGCATTCGTGTGACGATCGCCCGCGACTTTCGGCCGACGTCCTATGCCTGAAATTCCCGGCATTAACAGTCACCCTGCAAAGGCAGAGGTTCATCATGACTTTAAGGTCCAGATTCCGGCACCCCAAAAAGGCGCTGCTGTCCGCGGGTGCGGCCATCGCACTCGCCGCCGGTCTGTTGTCCGGCATCTCCACGCCATCACAGGCCGCGACGTCACAGCCGTGTGACATCTACGCCTCAGGCGGCACGCCGTGCGTGGCGGCGCACAGCACGACCCGCGCCCTGTACGCCGCCTACAACGGCGCCCTCTACCAGGTACGCCGCTCCTCGGACAACACCACCAGGGACATCGGCGTCCTGAGCGCGGGCGGAGTCGCCAACGCCGCCACCCAGGATTCGTTCTGCGCCGGCACAACCTGCCTCATCACCATCATTTACGACCAGTCCGGCCGGAACAACCGCCTCACCCAGGCACCCCCCGGCGGGTTCTCCGGCCCGGCCGCGGGCGGATACGACAACCTCGCGATCGCGACCGCGGCACCGGTCAGGATCGGCGGCCAGAAGGCGTACGGGGTCTACGTGGCCCCCGGCACCGGGTACCGCAACAACGCCACCAACGGCGTCGCGAAGGCGGACCAGCCGGAGGGCATGTACGCCATCTTCAACGGCACCCACTACAACAACGGCTGCTGCTTCGACTACGGCAACGCCGAGACCAACAGCCGCGACAACGGCAACGGCACCATGGAGGCCATCTACTTCGGGAACAACACGATCTGGGGCTACGGCGCCGGCAACGGCCCCTGGATCATGGCCGATCTCGAAAACGGCCTGTTCTCCGGGGTGAACCAGAGGTACAACGCCAACGACCCGACCGTGAACCACCGGTTCCTGACCGCCATCGTCAAGGGCGAGCCGAACCACTGGGCCATCCGCGGCGGCAACGCCCAGTCTGGCAGCCTGTCCACCTTCTACAACGGGGTACGCCCGAACGTCGCAGGCTACAACCCGATGAAGAAGGAAGGCGCCATCATCCTCGGTATCGGCGGCGACAACAGCATCAGCGGCACCGGCACCTTCTACGAAGGCGTGATGACCTCCGGTTATCCGTCGGACGCCACCGAGAACGCGGTCCAGGCCAACATCGTCGCCGCCGGCTACGCGACGCCGGCCGGGGGCGCGAACGGCACCCTGACCCCCGACTCGTCGATCTCGCTGCGCGCGACGACGTCCTGCTGCAACACCCGCTACATCCGGCACCAGAACGACAACGCGATCACGTCGGTGATCACCTCGTCCAGCTCGTCCCTCGACAAGAACGACGCCACCTGGATCGTCCGCAGCGGTCTGGCCGGCAGCTCATGCGTGTCGTTCGAATCGAGGAACTACCCCAACAGCTTCCTGCGGCACCGCAACTACCAGTTGTACCGCCAGGCGAACGACGGCACCGCGCTCTTCGCCTCCGACGCGACGTTCTGCCCACAGACCGGACTCAACGGCCAGGGCGCCTCGTTCGCCTCCTACAACTTCCCGACCCGATTCCTCCGCCACTACAACAACACCGTCTACATCGCCGGCAACGGCGGCTCGAACACCTTCGACAGCGCAACCTCCTGGGCCGACGACGTGAGCTGGGTCGTATCCCAGCCCTGGGCATAGACCCCACCGTGCACGAAGCCGCCCCCGGTCCACGGGGGCGGCTCCGCCTCAGGCCGTTCTCAGTATGGTTCTGGTGGCCTTTTCGGGTGACAGACCGGTGTATTTTCCGGCGAAGGCCAGGATGTCCGCGGTCAGGGCCTGTTCTTTGCTCGCGGGAGAGGCGGCGTGGGCGGTGTCGGGTTCCCGGCGCATGAGGATCGGCCGGTCGCTGCTGGTGGCATGTTGAAGGGCCGCGCACATTTTGGTGACGTGAGCCTCTCCGGTCTGTAGATCGGTTACCGCGCCGGCCAAGAGGAATGCGGGATAGGGGACTCCGGGCGTGATGTTGTGGTACGGAGAGTATTCAAGAAGCCATTGGAGTTGTTCGGGGTGGGCGGCGCTACCGAATTCCTCTTTCCAGGTGCATCCCAGGCCGAAGTTTTCGTAGCGCACCATGTCGCACAGCGGGCCTTCGGCGATGACCGCGGCGTACAGGTCTGGTCGCTGGGTGGCGGCGGCGGTGACCAGTAGCCCGCCGCCGGACTGGCCGAAGATCGCCAGTTGGTCGCGGGTCGTCAGACCGGCGTCGATGAGCCAGGTGGCGGCGTCGTTGAAGTCGCTGATCGCGCGGTGTTTGTGCGGTCCACGGCCTGCCTCGTGCCAGCGTTGGCCTTCTTCACCGCCGCCGCGTACACAGGCGATCGCGTACGTGCCACCGGCGCTGACCCATGCGGCCGCCAGGGGGAAGAACCATGGACGCATCGGCATGCCGAAGCTGCCGTAGCCGTAAAGGAGGGTGGGGCGAGGGCCCTCATGCTCTTCGGCCGGGGTGAACAGGAACAGCGTGATCTCAGTGCCGTCGCCGGCGGGATAGCGAACGCTGCGGCTGCGGATTCCCGCGGTACGCCCGGCTGTTGTGGCGCCGGTTTCCTGTTCGGTCCTCCCGCTGGTGGCGTCGTAGCGATAGATCGTGGGTGGAGTGGTCACGTCGCAGTAGCTGAACCATGCGTGACGTCCGTAGGGCAGGTTCGTGCGCAGGGATGACACGACGCCCGCGCCGGGAAGGGGCAGGCTGGTGAGCGGTTGGCCGCTGGCGAGATCGTGCAGGGTCAGGATGGAGATGCCGTGGCGGGCGCGCGCCACCAGCAGGAGGGGCCGTTGAAGCGCCGGGTCTTCCAGGACCAGGCACTCGTCCAAGGGGGCCTCGCGATCCTCGGCCACCAGCGTGCGCCATGCGGCCGGGTCGGCGTCGTGCCGGTCCGCCACACAGACGCGGCCGCACGGGGCCAGGTAGTCGGTGACCAGCAGCAGGTTGTTGTCCGCGAGGAAGCGTGGGAGAACCCGGGCGCCCAGGGTGGCTCCGTCCACGATCTTGACGAACTGCGGGGCTTCCGGGTCGATGAGCTCGGCCACGTACACGTCGTTGTATGAGGCAGGCCCGGCCATCGCGGTGATCGCCAGATGGCGGCCGTCGGCGCTGACCGTGAGCCCGTAGTAGTGGTCTGGGGCGTCGTCGCCGCCGAACACCACCGTGTTGGTCTGCCAGGGCGTACCGACCCGGTGCAACCTCACCCTGCGCTGCAGGCGCATGTCGCCGGGGGCCAGTTCTTCGTCCGGAACACGGCTGACGTAGTAGAACGCGTCCCCGCCCGGCAGCCAGGCCAGCGAGGTGTTGCGGGCGCGCGGCAACGGCCCGTCCACCGCCTCCCCGGTACGCACGTCCAGCACCATGATGTCGCTGCCGGGCTGCTCGGCGACCTCCATCTGGACGGCGACACGTTCGCCCTCGCGCGATGGCCACCAGGCGTAAAGCCCGGTACGGCCGGACGGATCGAGCTCTACCGGGTCGACCAGCACCCGCCTGTTCCGTTCCGCGTCGATGACGAGCAGGCGCCGTTGCTCATCCCCGCGGAGCTGCTCGGCGAGGAACATGACCGAACCACGCACCATCGGAGGCTCCGACACGCCGAAGGACGACACCTGATCCACCAGGACCGCCCACGATCGCGTCTCCCGCCATCCGCCGCGGTAGGCGTGGAATAGACAATCCTGGGCCGCGGCCCAGGCCTGCACGCGTGCGTCACCGCCGTCTTCCAGCCACCGGTAGGGGTCGGGAACCGGGAATCCGAACAGGTCCTCCACCACGTCGCTGCGCCAAGCGGCAGGGTAAAACAATCGCGCCATAAACGCCCCCCGGATGTCGCCCTACCTGCCGTAGATCGAGGTACTGCGGCGTATACGCACGCAGTACCTCGACTCACTCAGTTACGACTGGCCGCGAAGAATGTCCGCCTGCCAGTTGCGCACGCCCCCAATACGGGGAGCCGGGCCGGTAGAACTATACGGTAGGTAGCCGTACATATCATCCTCCCGAATCTGTTGCTTCGCCCAGAATGAGCGAGTTCGGCAGCAGATATCCCCTTGGCTGCGATCGATAAACACCGGCATCACTCTCGGCCAATGAGCGCGAATTCCCCTGAATCCTCGGCACACGCGAATCAGAGAGCCTGCTGATCCTATCGGCCATAATCCTGCTAAAACTTCATGAAAGAGCGGGTCTTCTCGTCCCATTCAATCTTGGTGTGGCAGTCGCCCTCAGCCCTGGCCGCAGACGGCTGGACGAGCCGCCAGATGCCAGACGATGGCCGGGCGACCCGCCACCTCCCTCTTGTTTCGAACATGTGATCTAAAACTTCTGGAATCGGAGGTCCGGTCAAAGTTACGATCTTGCCGATCGCCGGCCGTGCTGCTCGGCCGGCTCTCCACGCTGACGGGGCGCCGAGATCGCCCCACGACCGGACGGGAGATCGAACTTGAGACGTGCACTGGTCGCGTTAGGTGTCGGATTCAGCCTGTTGGGTTCCGCAGTCGTCGCTCAACCGGCACAGGCCGCGAGTGTGCTGGCGGTCCCGTTGGCTCCCACCCTGACGGCGGCTCAGCAGGTCGCGAGGTTCTGGCTCGCCGACGGAGCCGTCAACCTGAGGAACGCCACGCCGTACAACATCTGGACCGCGGTCAGCGGAGAACGCCTGTCGACGGACATCGTTCCGGACGGCCTTCCCACTTCCCTCCCTCCGGTGGAGGGGCCTTCGCCGGAGGGGAGCATGCCCACGACCTTGGGCAAGGTGTTCTTCATCGGTAGCGACCTCCAGCCGCACTGGTGCACCGGCACAGCGGTGCAATCGCCCTACCGGAACATCGTCGCGACAGCGGCTCACTGCCTGCTGGACGTCGAGGCCCCGGCCGGCCCGCTTACCAAGTGGGTCTTCGTCCCCGGTTACTCCGAAGAGAGCGTGACCCCGTTCGGCCTGTACGTCGGGAAGCAGGCCGTCGTCCACTATGACTTCGACGACATCCGGGACTACGACCGCGACTACGCCTTCATCAACGTGTACAGCGGCGTCGTCTCCCCTGCTCCGGACGTACTGACCAATGTCGGAAGGCTGGTCGACAACGTCGGCGCCCAAGGGCTCGCGTTCAACCGGCCGCTCGCGCCCACGGCCGACGTCTTCGGCTATCCCGCCGGCCCCAACCCCGACGGCAGCCAGCCCTACACGGGTGAGACCCTCGAACAGTCGACCGGATCGACGTTCACGATGGACGTCACGGGCTTCCACGCAGACCGGCCCATCGGCGTGGACTCCCCGTTCACCGGTGAAGGCTCCCTTGGGTCCCCATGGCTGACCGATTACTCGGCCGACAGCCGTACCGGCTACCTCAACGGCATCACGATCAGCGTTTCCGATACAGATGGCGACGACCGCTACGACACCGGCGTCTCGTCGTACTTCGACACCGAGTCGTACGCGGTCTACCGGGCCGCCATCAAGAACTGGACCGGCCAAATCGCTTGAACAGCCCGCCGCGTCCGCCCAGTGGGGCGGGCGCGGCGATGGTCATCGGCCGTGTCCCTCGAACTCGCCGACGCTGTCCGCTCGGGCCGGTAGGAGCAGGGCGGTGATGACCACGGCCACCGACAGCACCGCGCCGATGACGAAGGCCAGCCGCATGCCGCCGAGGTTGGCGAGCGTCTCCGTGGCTCCCGCGGATCTGAGGGCATCGGCCCGCGCGCCCATGACGGTGATCACGAACGCGGTGCCGATGGCCGCGGAGACCTGCTGCAGCGTGCTCAGAATCGAACTGCCGTGTGAGTAGAGCGGCGGCGGAACCGCGCCGAGCCCGAGGGTGAACACGGGGGTGAAGGTGGCGGCCAGACTCACCATCAGCAGCGCGTGCAGACCGAGGATCAGCCAGAACGGCATGGTCATCGTGACCTGGGTGAGGCCGGTGAGCGCGACCGTGATCCCGATCGCGCCGGGGATGACCAGAACCCGGCCGCCGAACCGGTCGAACAGGCGGCCGACGGCCGGCCCGAGCAGCCCCATCGCGAGGCCGCCCGGCATCACCAGCAGCCCCGTCTGCAGGGCGCTGAGCTCGCGGACGTTCTGCAGGTACAGCGGCAGCAGAACCATCGAGCCGAGCATGGCCATGAAGGCCACCGACATCAGGATCAGCGCGACCGTGTAGGTGCGGTAGCGCAGGGTACGCAGGTCCAGCAGCGGCACGCCCCGCTTCTGCAACGACAACTGGCGGACGACGAAGACGGCGATGGCGACCAGTCCGGCCGCCGCGATCGCGGCGGCGACGCGGACGTCACCGCTCTCGAAGCGGCTGAGCCCGTAGACCAGGCCGCCGAAGCCTGCCCCCGCGGTCACCACGCTCCACCAGTCGATGGTGCTGAACTGAGGCACTCCGACGTTCTCCAGGTGCTTCAGACCGCGCCACGTGATCAAACCGGCGATGGGAAGCACCACGGCGAACAGCAACCGCCAGGACCCGAACTGGAGGATCACCCCCGAGACCGCCGGACCCATGGCGGGCGCGACCGAGATGGCCAGGGTGACGTTGCCCATCACCCGCCCCCGGTCCCCCTCGGGCACCACCTGCATCAGCGTGGTCATCAGCAGTGGCATCATCACCGCCGTCCCGGACGCCTGGATGATGCGGGCGGCCAGCAGCACCCCGAACGACGGCGCGACAGCGGCCAGGGCCGTGCCGAGCAGGAACAGACCCATCGCGGTGGTGTACGCGGTGCGGGTGGTCACCCGTTGCAGGAACCAGCCGGTGATCGGGATGACCGCGGCCATGGTCAGCATGAAGGCGGTCGAGAGCCACTGCGCGGTCTGCTCGGTGATGTGCAACGCGTCCATCAGCCGCGGGATCGCGTTGATCATGATCGTTTCGTTGAGGATCACCACGAACGTGGCGAGCACCAGCAGCCGGATCACGACCGGGGTGCGGCCCGAGACGGCGGTCGCGGACTTGGCAGGTGAGTCGAGTTGGTCGAGCTGGGGGCTGGGCACGGTACCTCAATCGTCGTCGTCGTTGCTGGTGTCCCAGCCTCAGGTCTCACAAGAAGGTCTGGTCACGCCAAGCATGACCGGCACCACCGACAAAAACTCGCCGCCCGGTCTCAGCATTCCGGCAAGAGACTCAAAACCACCCATTTTTCACCAGCAGCGGACGGCACGAAGTGGCGTGACGGGCGAGGCCGACCGGCTCCCGGCGCCCGGAATGTACGGTTGCGGGAGATGATCTTTATCGGCGCGCACGCCCAGAGCTCGTACTTCGGCCACGGCTCTCCCGGGGGGAGAGTACGGCAGCTGGCTGCACCACCACACGCTCCACCGTCCGTTGATCACACCGCTACGGCCGAAAAGGCCGGGCGGCGCTTGGTACATGGGATGCTTGCTTTGCTATGTCTGCGGTTTTGCCCTTTCGAGTTATTCGGGCCATGGCGTTCGCTGTGGTCTGTGTTGGGCTGGCCGCGGTGGCGCACACGTTCGGCGGAGGGTCGCTGTCCGGGCCGAGCGTTGGTGCGGGGTTCGCGGTCACGTTCGGTGGGGCCTTGGCGATGGCCGGGCGGGAACGGGCATTGACCACGATCATGCCGGTTCTGGGCGGGCTGCAGATCCTGTTGCACCTCATGTTCGCCCTTACGCACGCCGCCGCTGTGGGGCCGGTCGCCAAGCATGTCCACTCGGAGCTGACGCCGGATGCCGGCATGGCCATCCTGCATGTCTGGGCGGTTGTGGTGACCGCCGTGTGGCTGGCCAGGGGCGAGGCCGCGTTGTGGGCCTTGCTGCGGATGGTCGAGGCTCGGCTGCCGCGGCTGCTCAAGGCACCGAGCGATCTTCCCGTTGTTCCGGTTTTCCTGGGTGCGGGCGAACGGGTTTGTCCGGTTCCGGTATGGAACGCCGGACGGCCGATCAGGCGGCGCGGGCCTCCTTTCTGGGAGTAAGTCCCCTTTCCCCCTGAAGACTCCAGGCGCCGATCGATGATCGTGCGCCGGTTCCTGCTGCGTGCATGGCCGCAGCGGGAGCGAAAGCAAGGAACATGATCATGTCCGAATCCGAGTTTCCCCTCGTGCAGTTCCTGCGGAACGAGATGGATCCGGTGGCCGAACTGGCGCGTATCCGTACGGAACAGCCGGTCTTTCCGCTCCCCATGCCGGATGGCTCGACCGTCTGGCTCGTCACGCGTTATGACGACGTACGGACCGTACTGGGTGACCACGAACGGTTCAGCAATGACTTCGGCAATATCGTCGCGGTCGGATCGCAACAGGAGGACCCGGGCGGGCTGGGTTTCCGTGACCCGCCCGAACACACGCGGCTGCGGAAGATGCTCACGCCCGAGTTCACGGTACGGCGGCTTCAGCGACTGGAGCCCCGTATCCGGGTCATCGTCGAAGAGCATCTGGACGCCATCGAGAAGATGGGACCGCCGGTCGATCTGGTGCGCGAGTTCGCGCTTCCGATTCCGTCGCTCGTGGTGTGCGAGTTGCTCGGGGTTCCGTACCAGGATCGCCAGGAGTTTCTCCGGTTCAGCGCCGACCGGTTCGACTTCACGGCCGGGCCAGAGGCGTCACTTCAGGCGATCAACGACTCCATGGCGTACCTGACCGAGTTGGTCGGACGGGAGCGGCTCGCGCCCGGTGACGGACTGCTCGGCACGCTGATCCGCCAGTACGGGACGGAGGTCACCGACCGGGAGCTGGCCAGTCTGGCCGACGGCATGCTGACCGGCGGACACGACACCAGCACGAGCATGCTGGCTCTCGGAACGCTCTGGTTGCTCCGGAATCCTGAGCAGGCGGCGCTGGTACGGGAGCGGGACGACCATGTCGACCGCGTAGTGGAGGAGTTGCTGCGCTACCTCACCGTGGTGCAGGTGGCCTTTCCGCGGTTCGCCCGTACGGATCTGGTGCTGGCCGGCCAGGAGATCACGCGTGGTCAGATGGTGCTCTGCTCGCTTGCCGCCGCCAACCGGGATCCGGCACTGGGCCCGTCGATGGACACCGTTCTCCCGGACCGGGAGACCCGATCGCATCTGGCCTTCGGCCACGGTATTCACCGCTGTGTCGGTGCCCCGCTCGCGCAACTGGAACTGCGCATCGCATTCCCGGCCCTGTTGCGCCGGTTTCCTGATCTCCGCCTGGCCGGGGAGCCCGCGTTCCGGACGTTGGCCATTGTCTACGGCCTGGACGAACTGCCGGTCGCCTGGTGATGCCGTAAGGCATTCACTCCACCCCTTTCAGACTTCCGCCGAATGGCGGCTTCCAAGGAGTACTCGTGGCGTTCAAGTCACCTCAGAACACAACGGCGAGCGGTGCTCGCGCCAAGATCGACGCCGCCCGCGCGCAGGACCGGCGCAGGGCCGCGCGGAAGCGGAACATGACCATCGTCGCGAGCCTGGTCGCCGCCTTCGCCGTCATCGTCGCGGTCTTCCTCGCGGTCGACCCGGGATCCGGGCCGGACGGCGACACGCTGGCGGCCGGTGAGTCCCGGTACGTACGGTCGGACAGCCACCGGCTCACCACGGCCGCCGACGGCAAGGTCACCCTGGTGGAGTTCCTGGACTTCGAATGTGAGGCGTGCCGCGGGATGTACCCGCTGGTGGAGAGCCTCCGCAAGGAGTACGAGGGCCGGGTGACCTTCGTCGTCCGCTACTTCCCGCTGCCGGGTCACTTCAACGCCGAGCGGGCCGCCCGCGCGGTGGAGGCCGCCGCCCAGCAGGACAAGTTCGAGATCATGTACCAGCGGATGTACCAGACCCAGACAGAGTGGGGCGAGAAGCGGACGCCGGCCGACGAGTACTTCCGCGGCCTGGCCCAAGGGCTCGGGATGGACATGGCGGCCTGGCAGAAGGCGTACGAGGATCCGGCGACGCTGGCGCGGGTCAAGAAGGACGTCGCCGACGGGCAGGCGCTCGGTGTCCAGGGCACGCCGACTTTCTACCTGAACGGCACGCTCGTGCAGGTCCAGATGCAGGACGATCTGAAGAAGGCCATTGATGCAGCGCTCGCCGGATGACCTGACGCTCTCTGGCGACGAGCAGATCGCCGGGGAGGCCGACCGTCCCTTCGCGCGGTCGCTGCCGTGGCTGCTGCTGGTCGGCGGTCTCGTCGGGTTCGCGGCGGCGTTCACCCTCACGGTGGAGAAGATCGCGCTGCTGCGGGATCCCGACTACGTGCCGACGTGCAGCATCAATCCGATCCTGTCCTGCGGATCGGTGATGCGTACACCGCAGGCGGAGGTGTTCGGATTCCCCAACCCGCTGATCGGCGTGGCCGCGTTCGCCGCGCTGGCGGCGATCGGCGCGGCGATGCTGGCCGGGGCGCGCCCGCGCCCGTGGTTCTGGGCCGGGTTGCAGGCGGGCGTCACTTTCGGCGTGGTCTTCGTGCACTGGCTGATCTGGCAGAGCCTGTACGTGATCGGTGCGCTCTGCCCGTACTGCATGGTGGTCTGGGTGGTCACGATCCTGCTCTTCTGGTACGTCACCCTGGTCAACCTGGGACGGACCCGAGCGGGCCGTCTGCTGGCGGAATATCACGCCGTCGCGCTGACGGCGTGGTTCCTGCTGATCATCGGTTTGATCACCGTCAGGTTCTGGGACTACTGGAGTTCCCTGATCTGAGACACCGCTTGGTCGCGGGGGGCGCGGTCCCCCCGCGACCTGGCTGGTGAACATTTCACGCCGATCATCCGTTCTGGGAAGGCGCTGCCAGGTCATGACGACCGGGAGCCACGCTGTCTTCCGTCGCAGGACCGCCGGTGCGATGCTGCCGGTAAGCCAGTCCGGGCTCGCCCTCCCGGGAGCCGCCTTGATGACGATCAGACGAGTGCTCGTGGCGACACTCCTGGGCGCGAGCGTGATGCTCACCGTTCCCGGCCCCGCCACCGCCGCCGCGACCGCCGTCTCGTACGGCATGACCACCAACTGGGGCGAAGGTTTCCAGTCGCAACTGACCGTGGTGCCCGGCGAAGCCGTGACCACCTGGACGATCGAGTTCGATCTCGCCGCCCAGCAGGAGGTCAGGGCCGCGTTCCACGCCGACTTCACCCAGACCGGACGGCACGTCGTACTGTTCAACCGCCCGTTCAACGGAGCCGTCCCCGCGGGTGGCATGCTGAGCGTCGCGATCCAGATCGACAACCCTGGTCTGATCAACGTGCCACCGGCCGGTTTCACCGTCAACGGCCAGCCCGCGACGTACACGCCTCAGCCGTACCTGCTGGCGAGCGTCGCCCGAGGGCGGCTGCCCGAGGGCGGCACGCTCTCCTTCAACGTGCGGATCACCCAGATGCCCACCACGGACATCACCGTCGAAGTGGGCAGCGGCAACATCGGCCCCGATGTCGTCGTGACCCCGCGGACGCTCACCTTCGTCAACAATCCGAGGCTCTGGAACACCCCTCAGACGCTCACCGTCACCAGGCCGGAAGGCGCCGACACCAGCAGGCCCGTGTTCATCCCGATCATCCAGCGCGGGGGCAAACCGGCGTACGCCATGGAGGCGGTCATCATCGATCCGTCCGACTAGACGGGCCGCGTGATCACTTGAACTCGATCCAGTTGATGCTCACCATGTCGCCGGGCTGGTCGGCGGAGAAGGCGAGCACCACGGTGTGCTTCCCGGTCACCGGAGCGATATCCTCCTCCACCGTCTTCCAGGTCTGCCAGCCCCCCGTGTTGGGGATGCCGAGGACGCCGATGGAATTGGCACTGTCGTCGAGCAGAACGCTGATTCTTCCGCCGACGTTCTGCGGCGCGCTGCTCGCCAGCCGGACCCGCATACGGGTCGCCGAACTCGTGCCGAAGTCGATCTCGTAGGCGAGTCGATCGCCCCTGCCTATCCCGGCGACGGCGCTCTGTCCGCCCGTGATGTCACTGGTGTTCTCGACGCGCACGTCCCTGGCGGCGCGGGTGAACCGCTCGGCCTCGATCCGGGGAACACCGCCCACGCCGGGGAGGCTGGGCTCAGGGGGCTCTGCGATCCGCGCCGCGAAGGGCGCGCCGATGGTGGTGACCGCCGCGATGGCCAGGGCCGACAGCGGCGCGGCCAGCCCGCGTACGCTCCGCAGCCCCCGGATCCGGTGCCACGGCTCCCGGGCGATCCGCATCAGCCGCCACTCCCAGAACAGCCCGAGCGTGAGGGCGAGCAGCGTCACCTCCGCGAGGACGATCGCGAGCAGCCGGAGTTTGTCTCCTGGCGGTTCCGGGCCGACGAACCGCGGCAGGAGCGCCGCCACCTCGATGGCCAGGGTTGCGACGAGCACGTGCGCGGCCTTGGAGAGCGGGGAGTCACCGCGGATCCGCGGATAGAAGTAGCCGTAGATCAGCCCGAACAAGGGCAACCCGAAAATCGTACGCACCGCGATCAGGTACGCCACGGGCTCGGACTGCGCGCTGAAGGGCTGCTTGTAGACGAGCGTGATCGGGACCGTCACCGCGAACGCCACCAGGAATCCGGCGACGCCGTTCTGCCATGGCGTACGCCCGCCGGATGTGGCGAAGGCCAGGTCGGGGTGGACGGTGCCCGCCTGGTCGGACGCTTCCGCCGCGATGGCGCGTTCAAGCGCGGTGCGCTGCTCCTCGAACGCCGCCACGGTCATATCCCCGGTGCCCAGCCTGGCCCGCCCGGTGCGGTACAGGTGGCGCAGTGCCAGGCGCATGAACCGGCGACGGAGCGACGCACCGACCACCGCGGCGTGCGCCTCGGCCGTGATCGTGGCGAATTCGGCCGAGCGCCGCGACGCCGTACCGGAGAGCAGCCACCAGACGGCCGCCAGTGCGACCAGAGCCGCGATTCCGATGGTGTCGAACGACGCGGGATACAGATGAAGCGCCACGGCCACGAACGCCACCGACGCGCGGGTCTCGCTGGAGGCGACCGCCGTGGACCGCTGCCCGAGCCGCCGAAGGCGGAGCACCAGCAGGATGAGGAGCAGCAACGGTGCGGTGTTCGCCGCGAGGGCGGGCCAGTCCAACGTGCCTTTCAGTGCCCACTGAGCGACGTAGACGGCGATGGTGGCCAGTAGCAGGACGAGCACCTGCGCTCCCGTCCAACCGCCCGCGCTCACCGCGATGGCCGCGGCCAGAATGACCAGCCAGATGAGTGTGCCGGTGATCTGCGCCAAGTCGAACTGCTCATCCAGCGCATGACTGCTTACCGCGAGGATCACACCGACAGCCGCGATCGCCACCCCCGCGACGGGCAGCGCCATGCGACGCAGCGGCTTGATCACCCCGAACAGCACGGGCACCCCGACGACCAGCAGGACCGCGGGCCATCGGATGTGCTCCACGCCCTGCCCCACCGCGAGTGCCGTCAGCCCCACCCCGGCGGCGAGCAGGACCGCCGAGCCGATGAGCACATCACGGCGGGGCCAGCGCGGCCACCCGAGCCTGCGTACCGCGTGGTTGACCGCGAGGACGCAGACCAGGGCCGCCCAGATCAGCCACGCCACGTCAGTCTGCGCTCCGCCGACGAAGATGGATGCGGCGAGCAGTACGACGATCCCGCCCGCCAGGAAACGGTTGAGGCGCCGCCGCCACCAGGCTCGGCCCAGCCATTGCACGATCAGCACGATCAGCGCGACGACTGTCACCGAGATCAGCAGCAGTTCTCGCGCCGCGGTCAGATCTGGATCGGCTTCTTCGGCGAGCGTGGCCGGCGCATCGGTTAGTGTGCCGCCTTCCTGCAGATATGCGATAAGGTCCGGTACTTCTTCGCCGGACCGGACAAGAGCGATGCGGGTCTCCGGGCCGCCTACGACGTCCAGGGCTCCCGTGCTCATCTTGGCCGGAACCTGTCCGGCCACTCCGGCCACGTCCCAGCCCTTGAAGCGGATGTGGATGGCGTGCGAATTGACCGCCGGTTCGTCATACGAGCCCGAGTTGATGAATGGGCCCAACTCCAGCCCGAGCAGCGGGGTTTCCTCGGGGTACCTGCTGTATCCGAGGCCCCGGACGGTGACGACGGCGCCACCATTGGAATCGGGGGTCACCTTCGGCGGGAAGAAAAAGGTCTCCAGGTAGGCGGTGGAGTCGTCCGTGTCTATATGGCCGAGTCCTCCCTGGATGAAGGCCGTGCTGTACTTGGACGCTTTTGTTGACCGGACATCCGCGAGGAGCGGGTCGCCGGAGTTCAACTGGACGGTGTGCACGATCGAAATCTTCACGAATTTGGACTCGGCGGGTGGGGCGTCCGGACGGGACACGTATTTCTCGAGTTCGGCCATGAGCGGAAACTTTTCCACCTCCGCCAAGGCCGCCGGTTCCACGGTCACTGTGGTCCGGGCGGTGCGGGCCGGGTGCCCCGTGGCCCCCCATCCGTCGAAGTTCGGATAGCTGGATTCCTCGTATACGCCGTTGAACTCGGCCTTTACGCAGGGCTCCGTATCAGGTGCGAAGGTGGGCGACTCCTCCACCGGGCCGGGAGAGCTGGTGCTGGTGACGGTCACGGTCGGACAGGAGGCAGGAGTCTCCAGGGTCTGTCTCTGCCGCTCGGGGAAGCTCACGGCCGCCCAGAAACAACCCCCGACAATGACCAAAAATATCAAGGCGCCGAAAAGTAGGCGATACAGGGATCGCGACATTTAGAATTCCGCCCCGTGGTCGATCCATTTCGCCGTCGAGTCAATTTGTACCAAACAATATGCGCAATTTCCAGATAGTTACTCAAAGCGTGACAAAGGCTGCCAGTCCGGGAGGGAGCACACAGAGCTTGACAGTCTCCCGGCGGTTCGGGGATAACTCCGCAACTGGCCGCTGTCATACCGAGCCAGAGATTCGTAACTCAAGCCATCAACTGTCTCTAGCGCCTCTGCCGTACCAACGACCCCGACCAGAGGGCGAGAACCATACCTTGAATCCCGAACTGGCACGTTGATCATGACCGCTCAGTACGGACGGGGCCGGGTGTAGCCCGCGTTGCTCCCGGGGCCGCATACGCCACAGACCCGATCTTGACGCGCGAATTGGCTATACGGGATGGTCATCTGCGTGTCCGTACCGAACGACGAAGCGGCAGCCGAAGCGATCCCCCGCAAGGGTGTATCCAGTCCACGCTCATGGTTGCGAACAGTCGGAGTCGTAGGGGCCATGGCCGCCGTCCTCGTCGGCGGAGCCGGCGTTGCCCGCTTCTTCGGGCCGGACTCGCAAGCCGTCCTTCCCCCGCCTGACGGCCCCTGGCCTGAGCAGCGCAGGTTCATGGTTCTGCAGTGCTCGGAGGAAGGACTGACGCCGGAGACCCAGCCGACCGTCGAGAAGTTCCTTCGTGGCTTGTCGGAGATCGAGAGCATCACCGCATACAGCAAACAGCAGATGGCGGGAGAGCAACTGGCGACTCGCAACCTGTGCGGCGTCCAGGCGCATTTCGTGGGAACCGCCCGTGATGCAAGCGACATCCCGACGATCGCAAAGGAGCTCGCGAAGTCACCGGTTCCAGTAAATCTGGTGCGACTGCCTTCCAATTTCTGGGCGGGGAAGGCGGACGTGCGGATTACATTGACTGGCCCGGACTCTCCCTTGCTCGAACTCGGAGCGGAGGGGGCTCGGGTGGCGACGAAGAATGACATAGAGGCCATCGCCACGAAGATTCGGCAGGCAGTAGACGTCAACGAGATCTATTACGAGGAGAGCGCCTTCGCGACGAAGGTCAACGCCTCCTACTGCCCTGACCGGCTGTGCGCCTTTGATCCAGGCCCGGTTGATCAGGAGACCCTCTATGTCAAGATCGATACCCCCAACGCGGTCGAGACGTTGAAGAGCGCCCTTGACGACATGCCGGGTGTGGATTTCGTCTTTCCGGTCAGCCTCGATGTGTTGTAACTATCCTTTTTCGAGAAAAGGCGCTCGGCTGTGGTATCCCAGCGGTGACTCTCTCGGGGAACGGGGCAGAGTAGCCTGCGGATGAGCCATCCAGGCCGCCCACATGACGGATTTGAGAGGTGGGCTCTCACATGCCCATGAGAGTGGTTGGATGCTGGGCTCGGACGGCTGGTGTCGCTACCCGTCTGCGAGTAGGTGGGAATGCATCGCTTTAACGTGCGGGTCCTCCGACGAGCCGCCCTGGTCATTGATGAAGACTGCGATCACCGTGTCGTTCGGATTGAGTTGACCGTACAGTTCCCGCCAGGCCATGAGGTTGGGGTGTTCGTAGGCAGTGCACGCCTCGGCCGGTGTAAGCAGGTCGATCGCGCGCAGCAAGTCTGCCGTGTCCAGTAGGTATGAAGCCGACCCAGCCCGATGGCCACAGACGGTCGCCAACACCACGCCCGGCAACGGGTGATCGCCACGGTCGATACGCGCGAACTTGGGCTCTCCGTCCTTGCCCTGGTATCCGACACCATAGGCAGTGGGCGCCTGCCACCCGGGAATAGCGGCCTCGAACTGCCGCAGCGCCGCGATAACCTCCGCAGTCGTCTCCCACCGTTCGCGCATGTCACCTTCACCCGATCCTGTTGAGCCAAGATCAGGACCCTACTACGCCCGATCGGCGCTCTGATGACGCTGTGAAAGCTCAATTCCGGCGCCTTCTGATCCCGCTCCAGCTTCACTACCGGACGCTGCGCACTGATCAGCGCGCCGAATATCTGGCGGATGATCTGGCCGCACGCATCGCCTCGTCAGCGGCGACCCGATCCGTGCTTGGAGGCACTGGTCCTCGACGAGAAGGTGTGGTCAGCCAGGACTTCATCAATAACGCGGCGGTGGCCTGCAGCTTGTTTCTCGTCCCTGTCGATGTCCTGAACCAGGCTGATCAGGGCCTTCCACAGGGCCCAGCCACGAGCCCGCGCCCACGTGTCGGAATCCTGACCGACAGCACTGCGGAAGGCCTCCCGGCTGTCGCCTGAGAACATCGTCCACGCGATCACCAGATCGCAGGCAGGATCGCCGACGCCAGATGCCCCGAAGTCGATGACGGCAGCCAGCTTTCCGTCCCTGACCAGCAGGTTGCCGCTCGCAAAGTCGCCGTGGAACCACACCGGCGGCCCGGACCAGGCCGCCTCAAGGGCGGCGTCCCACACAGCCAATGCCCGGATGGTGTCGATGCGGCCTTCCAACATGACGAGTGAGCGGCGTGTCTCATCGTCGTAGTAAGCCGGCGACACACCCCGATAGGCGCTGTGCGCGCCCGCCGACGGCCCGCCAGTCGCGTCGACGCGCTGCAGAGCGCGAATGAAGTCGGCAACCGAGGTCGCGAATTCGGACAGGTCGTCGATGCGGTCAATGCTCGCGGTCTCACCATCCAGCCAGCCGCGGATCGACCAATTGAACGAGTACCCCTCACCCGGAGCCCCCTTCGCCAGAGGCACGGGAATGGCAACCGGCAACGAAGGCGCGAGAACCGGCAGCCACCGATGTTCCTTGTCGACCGCCGGGGCATAGCCGACAGCAGTGGGAAGACGCACCGTCATCTCGTCACCGAGACGATAGGTACGGTTGTCCCACCCGTCGACCTCAACCGGCGTCACGGGAAGTGCGCTCCACTGCGGAAACTGGGTCGCGACCAGTCTCTTCACCAGCCCCGCGTCAATGCCGGCACGCCCATCGATGCACATGCTCTCCACCACCCCGAGAGTGTGTCGGCCGCTCCCTCCGCCGTGCAAAAGGTTTTCGGCATCCCTCGAAGGATGAGCCAGCAGACCGTCTTCCCGAAGGTCACACGGTGTGCTCCCCCAGCCACCGAGGCCGGACGCGTTCCGACTACCGAAATCGACGGAGGCGTCCGACGATGCGAACGCGATCTTGACGATGATTCGGAAGGCGACTCAAGTAGCCCGCTACTGCGGTTCTGCGCCTAAGGTGTGGCCTTCGCAGTGGGGACTGCGAAGGCAGTGGCACCCGCCAGCCAGGCACCGCTCAGGTCGGTACCGGGCGGAAATCGGCCGTCCAGTTCCAGCAGCACCATGCCGTGCGCGAAAGCCCATACCGCGCGAGCCACGTCGATGTCACCCCCCACGGCACGCAGCAGAGGCGCAACGGCACGCGCTTCCAGGCCAGAAGGCAGCACGTCGCGGGCCAGCGGACGATCACTGGTCAGCCGATACAGGTGCGGATGCTCCAGCGCGAACCGCCGATAAGCAGCAGCCAGCGCGGACAACGCCGACCCACCCTGCAAGCCAACCTCGGCCGCCTCCAGCGCCTCAGCCAGACCGACCAGCCCTTCCGCCTGCAGCGCCGCCTCAACGGCCGCCTTGTCCGGCAGATGCTTGTACAGAGACGGCGCCCGAATGCCCAGCCGGTCAGCGATACGCCGCATCGACACCGCCTCAGGACCCTGCGT
Organism: Acrocarpospora catenulata; assembly: GCF_018476525.1. Lineage (GTDB taxonomy): Bacteria > Actinomycetota > Actinomycetes > Streptosporangiales > Streptosporangiaceae > Acrocarpospora > Acrocarpospora catenulata. The sequence continues at coordinate 48,372 of NZ_JAHCST010000008.1, read as the reverse complement.
TTCCAGCAGTTCCCTGGCGGCGGCGACGATCTGGGCAAGCCGATCACCCACGACGAGCTGCCCGCAACACAGCGACACCGGTCAGCCAGCCAAGCCCCGCGGTAAACGCCGGCGGCCACGCAACCGGCGTGAAAAACGCGTAAGCGATCAGAACGGCAAGCGGCAACAGCGCCGACTGGGCCACCCTGCTGGCCCGGAACACAAACGGCACAGCCAGGAACGCAACAGCGGCCACCGTGGTGAGCAGGCCATACTTCACCGCCTCGAAGACAGCGAACGCACCAAGAAAAGCAGCAAAGATCCCCCAGGCAGCCCTACGAACCGGCTCGGCACCCCGGCGTGCCGTGACGGGCGTAGTCATGTCGATCCCCTTAGGCTAACAGCGTTAGCCATAATGATGCGGCTAACAGCGTTAGCCGTCAAGCGGCCGGTTCTGTGACGTCAAGCAATCTCCCGTGACCAGATCAGCGACGCCAACGTTCTCGGCCTTGAAGACGCCCCTGTGGCACCGCTTGCACCGGATCGTCCGCGAATACGCGCCGATCGAGGCGACCCGCATGGCGGCCCAGTTGAGTCGACTACGTCATGCGATAGCTATGGGAACCCAGAGAAAACCGGTGCAAGTTGTACCAGCTACGTGAAGATCGCACTACGGGCGGAGGCTGGCCAGGTACATACAGCCGCGGCGCCTCAAGGGCCGTCGAGAAGGCCGTTCTCCTCGGCCCACAGCTTGAAGCCGCCAGGTCGGAACGGCAGGTGATACTTACTGAACAGCAGATCGTCGGCCAGTTCGGCGACGAGCGGGACAGTCAGCAGGCCATCCCTGATGGACCAGCACAGCAGCCGCAGTGTCGGGCAGTAGTCGATGTTGAAGGAGGCCGCGGCCTTCCTTGCCACGCCGTCGTCCACAATGGCCGTGGCCCTCATGGTAAGCGCCAAGGCGAGCACGCCCGCCTCGCCGATGTTCTTGTCGCCGACAACCAGCAGTTCCGAGAAGTCGGCGAACGCCTCCCTCTCGGCCTGGGACCTGAGTTCCCGGTGCTCGATCCAGTCCGCAGTAAGCGCGGCGCCGATGCGCGAATCCTTGGCCTCACCCTCCATCAGTTCCGCCACGACGACGTCCGGGATGACGGCACGGCGCTTACCGACCACCGCCTTGAGCACGCCTAACCAGTTGTTGGTGGCGAAGGCGCTCAGTGGGCCCGTGTCGAAGACGAACGTCTCGCTCGCAACCTCCATCAGGACACGAACTCCCAGATCGCGTTCTCTGGCAGTTCTGGCACAGGTGGGAGCTCGTCCTCGGTCCACGTGTCAAACAGCAGGTCGACGGCTCGGGCGGCAGAGACATCAGAGCTGCGGTACAGGGAGAGAACGGACTTGACGTACGGCTTGGGCAGACAAGGTGGTTCGAGTTCGCGCTTAACCACCAGGTTCAGTTCGACGATGTCGGCTCTGCCTGTGCGTACCGACCGGACAATGTTGGCGTCGGAGAAAGAGACCAGGCCGATCTCGGTCATACGGCGGGCCAGCGTCGCCATATCCACCTGGTAGAAGCTGCCAAGTTTGACCGCGATCGTGCGCAGGTCGGTGCCCTCGTTGATTAGGCGGTGGAATTCCTCGCGCAGGCTGGCCTCGGGCAGCAGGAAAGCACGGGCAAACCGGTCCAGGCGCGACTCCCAGCCTTCGGTACTGTCCTGCTCGGCGATCCGCCAGTCGACGGTGTACTCGTCAGCAAAGAGGAAGTGACCAAACTCGTGCGCTAGGGCCAGGCGACGGCGGCCGACCTGGCGAGCGCCGTTAACAATAGCCACGCCGCCTTCGCGGAGCAGCAGGGAGGCGGCGTCGGCGGCGTCGGAGCCCAAATCGAAAGAGAATGCGAACAGGCCCCGTGCGGCCATGAGGTCAACCAGCGCCGACGCGGGGCCGCTAGGGTCGGCGTCCAGGAGAGCGCGAGCCCTCGCGGCAGTGTCCTCGGCCTGGGCCGCAGTACCAGGCCGGGCAAGCGCGGGCGTGTCCGGCCACGCCTGACTGACGCGCTCGGTGACGAACTCGACGTGCCGCGCCACCCTCTCGATCAGGCGGTCAATAGCGGGACTGGCCGCGCCGGGCTCCTGAAGGTTGCGGTGAGAGATCACGGCGGGCGGGGCAGGCCGGAAGAACCATTCAATACGTTCGTTCACCGCGCCAGCGATGCGGGCCAACTCTAGGGCGGACACCCGGCGACTGCCGTTCTCGATCTTGGCGAGGCTGGAGCGGTCGAGCGCCACTGCGGCGGACAGGTCTGCCTGCGTCATCCCAGCGCGCTGCCGAGCGAATGCGATGCGCTCGCCCAGCTCATTCCTGTCCAGAGTGCTCACTGTGCGATTATAGAACAACCATCGCGACCAGGGAAACGTCCCCCGTATCCGCGCCCGCGACACCAGCCATAACTGCGCGCCCCTCCCGGCCGCCCTCGACGTCACCCCCTGGGTCACGATGCACACCTGCGGCACCCGCATGTCTCGATGACCATGGATATGTACACGCAGATGCCCAGCCCTGAGGCGCGCAAGGCCTCGACCGGCTCAACAAGAGCTTGAGTGACATTAAGTGACACCCGTTCCCGCCCAGTTCAGATAGACAAGACTATCTCCCCTGCTTTACTCTAGAGCGAAGTAGACCAGAGTAGAGAGCCTGCTTCGTTCAGGAGGAGCCATGCCCACCATCACCATCCACCTCGCCCCCGAGGTGATCTCTCGACTGACTACGCCGGATGCTGGTCCCATTGAGGTGACTATCTCTCTCACCGAGACGACCGCCCTTATTCAGGAGCCCCCGGTGGTGCCTGCTGGCCCGCTCGCCGGGCTTCTCACCAGCGGTCTACTCAAGGCCGGCACTCCACTCCGGCTCGTACAGACGAGGGCCAACCGTTCCGCCAACGCGACAGTCCTCGCCAACGGCTCGATCCTGGTGGAGGGCAAGACTCGGGCGTACTCCTCGCCGTCCAAGGCCGCGAGCGCGGTGACCGGTACGCCTGCCAATGGCTGGGTGCTTTGGCGTGTGCCCGACGGGCGCACCCTGGACGACCTTCGGGACCAGCTGGAAGAGGGCGACCAGTAGAAAGCTCCTCGATCGGCGTCCAGGGCTGATTGAGGACGTTGCTGTACTCCACTGCTTTACGGAGAAGACAAAAGCCACTTCCGATGATCAGCGGCTTTTTAGCGCTCCGGGCCCCTCCACTGCTCACCAAGGCGTCCCCACAGGCTGCATTGTGTGCGTCTACGACCAGCACGATAGCCCCAACTGGCATGGTCCCCTGACGTCCACCTGCAAAGCGCTCCTGGGCCCTCCAGACGGAGAATAACCTTCAACCAGGGTGTCGGGATCGTCAGGTTGATCGACGGCCAACATCTGTTAACCCTATTTTAGGCTCTCCATCCCATGCATATGAGTTGACGCGCACGCCGTCTAGCAGATCTTCCTGCAGGTCACAGGCGCGAAGACAAGCTTGAGTGACATGTTGTTCGGTCGCGTAGCTCCCGACCTTAGTTAGAGCACTGATGGTGCTCGGACTACATCGACCTGTTGCCTTCTCTACAGTCAGCCTCATGGCGCAGCAACGAGAGATCCGAGCGAAGCAGGGAAACGCACGTCGGTTGATCACCCGGACAGAGATCGCGGAGTGGGCCAAGGTGGCACGTCCGGCCGTCACAAACTGGGAGAGGCGGCACGCAGACTTCCCCAAGCCCGTGTCGGCAGGGGAAGCGGAGTACTTCCAACTCCAGAGCGTGCTCATTTGGCTGGACGCGCGCCGCGTCCCAGCCAACAGGTTGATCGGTGACGAGCCCCCCGGCACCACCTACGGCGACCGAGTCCGGCGCAGCCTACCCGACAACGAGCTATCCCCTTCGGTTGGAGATCCGCCCAGCGAAGAACAGGTACAACGGCCACGCGAACTGGACGAGCTAATGGCACTGGCGGAAGCAGTTAGAGGATCCGCCTCCATGACGGATTACCTAGCCCTACTGTCCGCGCTCAATTTCCTGCGCGTGGCCGAGCGGGAGCGCTGGACGAAGCTGCACGAGATGGCCATGTGCACCGACGGCGCAAAGCAGACCAAGGAACTACTCCGATACATCGGGCACGCGGCGGACGAGGCGCTGCGCCGACATGGCGTTCCTCCGGGACTGCAGAACTCCTTGATGCGGCTGGCCCCACGCACCGTCCAGGAACTCAGAAGGGTCATCCGCCTCTCCGCAGGCTTCGGATGCGAGACGTTCGAGCAGCTCCTCGCCAGGTACGAGGAACTGCTCGCATCGCCCAGCGGTGAGTTCTTTACACCTTCCGCGCTGACCGGCCTCATAGCCGACCTCGTCATCTCCAGCGGCACCGAGATCAGGCACATCTACGACCCGTACGCCCGAGGGGGTGAGCTATTGGTCGCGACCGCCGACGCTGCGGGCGGGAACGTAGATGTGCACGGCGAGAGCCCGGGAGCGGAGACCCTCCGGTATGCCGCGATGAACCTGCTCCTGCACGGCGCCAACGCAAGCCTGGAACTCGGTACGGCCGCTCCATGGGAGAAGCGCGACAGCCGAACGACAGGCCGAGCGGACGTGATCATAACGAACCCGCCCTTCAACATGGGCTCAGCAGAACGAAAGAGGCCTCCGGCGACCTGGCCGTACGGCACGCCGCCAGCGGGGAACGACAACTTCGCCTGGCTGCAGCACATCTTGCAATCACTAAAAGACGGCGGCAGGGCAGCCGTGATCATGCCGCAGGGCGCTGGGTTGTCCGCCAATCAGGCCGAGCGGGACATTCGTCGCAATATGGTGGACGCCGGCGTGATCGAGTGCGTGATTGCCCTGCCAGGTCGGCTGTTCACCGCAACAGACGTGCCTGTGTCCGTGTGGTTGCTGCGCCGACCGGGCACTCCCGGCGCGCCGGTGCTCTTCATCGACGTCCGTGAGCGAGCAGTGAGGTTCCGCAAACACCGGACCCTGCCGCGCGGCGACTCGGATGCCATCGTGGCCATGTATCGGCGGTGGCGTGATGGCCAGGCGCCGGGCCGCGAGCATGAGGCGAGTGACGGCCTCGGCATCGCAGTTTCGCCCGGCGATATCCGCGACCACGACTTCTCACTCAACCCCGCCGATTACCTGGCGAATGAGCCGCCCGACGGTGTCGTCAGAGGGTTGAGCGCCGTCACCGACGCATTCGAGCAACTGGCCGAAGCACAGGCACTGGCGAACGAAGCGGATCAGATGGTCGGCACGCACGCGAAGGTACTCGCCCAAGGGACCGGCGGCCTGTCCTCCCAGCTCCCGGAGGGCTGGACACGCACGACGCTTGCAGAGATTTGCGAGATCCAGTCAGGCCCCTCGTACTCAAGTCTGCGCGACGAACTGCGCTCGCCGGACGGCGCCGTCCCCGTGGTACGGCCCAGACATCTGCTGGAAGGCCACATCGCCGGTTCCGACCAAGAAAAGGTCTCGGCCGAGTTCGCCGCGTCGCACAAGCGCTACCTGCTCAAATCCGGCGATATCGTCTGCATCCGATCCGGCGCGCTGGTCCCTCCCGCGCTGGTACGGGACGAGCAACAGAGCTGGCTGCCGCACCACAACCTGTTCCGCCTGCGCGCGCGCCAGCCACAGGTATTCGATCCCCGCTACCTATTGGGCTTCCTATCACAACCGTACGCACTGGATTGGGTACGCAACCGCTCTGCCTCGGCAGGAGCGCCCTCCATCAGCACTCATTCCTTCGGGGAACTGCCGGTCGTGTTGCCCCCAATGGTCGTACAACAGCGCATCGCCGCCCTGCTCCATGACCTCGACCGGCAGATCTCATTCCACCAACAACTGGTCGCGGTCGCCACAGACGCCCGCGCCCTGCTGACCAAGGGCCTCATGAGCGGGGCGCTCACGTTCGGCCCGGCATGAACCACCCATCCAAGGAAGGAACCCTGACATGGACACGCAACCTCCCGCCGGACCCGGTACCGCCCGTCTCCTATGGCTGGCGGTCGCTGGACTCTTCTCTCTGGTCATCGCCCTGATCGCAGGCATACTGAAAAGTCAGACCGGAGCGGGGCTTGCCGAATCGGCGCTGGTGAGTGGCGGCGCGTTCGCCGCAGCGATGGCTCTGTGCCTGGCGGTCTTGGCGGCACTCCAGGTCCCACGATGACCCCCCGAGTTGTTCCATCACCAGGACCTAACCCTTCAAGCCCGTGTGCGCCAGCCCCTCGATGAACTGCCGCTGGGCCAGCACGAACACGACCAGGATCGGCAGCGCTGTCAGCGAGGCCGCGGCGAGCTGGATGTTCCACATGGGACCGCCATAGGTGTCGACGAACTGAGTGAGGGCCTGCGGCAACGTGAACTTCTCCGGCGAGGAGAGGAACACGATCGGCTCCAGGTAGAGGTTCCACGAATGCAGGAAGGTGAAGATGGCGACCGCGCCAAGAGCCGGCCGGGCCAGGGGGATCGCCACTCTGACGAAGGTGCCGAAGCGGCCGAGCCCATCGACTCGGGCGGCCTCCTCCAATTCGCCCGGCAGGCTGACGAAGAACTGACGCATGATGAAGGTCGCCATCACGCTGGGCGCTCCGAGGATCGGCACCACGATGAGCGGCCAGTGGGTGTCGGTGAGGCCGAGCCCGTGGAACATCTGGAACAGCGGCACGATCGTCACCTCGCTGGGAATCAGCAGCCCGACCAGCACGACGATGAAGAACACGTTCTGCCCGGGGAAGCGGATGCGAGCGAAGGCATATCCGGCCATCGCCGAGACCACCATGGTCCCGGCGGTGACCAGCAGGGCGATGTAGAGGCTGTTGAAGTACTGCGTGGCGAACGGTTGCAGCTCGAAGACCTGCCGGTAGGCCGAGGCGTCCCACGAGGAGGGCAGTGGCGAGGGCGGGAAGGCGAAGATCTCACCGACCGGCTTGAACGACGAGGTGACCATCCACCAGGTCGGGAAGACGAAGGGCACGCACAGCACGCAGAGCAGGCCGTACAGGGTGATCTTCAACTTATGACTCATAGAGGACCCATTTCCTTCGCATGCGCCACTGCAGGAGGGTGAGCGCAGCCACGATCGCGAACAGCAGGATCGACAGGGTCGCCCCGTAACCGAAGTGATGGAACTGGAAGGCCTGCTGGTACAGGTAGTAGACGAGCACGGTCGTGGAGACGCCTGGACCGCCCTGGGTGAGGACGGCGATCTGGGCGAACACCTGGAGCGAGCCGACCACGGTGATGATGGAGGTGAGCAGGATGGTGGGGCTGATCAGGGGCACCGTGATGCGGGTGAACCGTCTCCACGCCCCGGCGCCGTCCAGTTGGGCGGCCTCGTGAAGCTGGCGGGGCACGCCCTGGAGCGCGGCCAGGAACAGCACCATGTTGAGGCCGACGTTCTTGAGCACCTGGACCACGATCACGGACACCATCGCGGTGGCATCGCCGCGCAGCCAGTTGGGTCCTTCGACGCCGATGGTGCCGAGCAGGCCGTTGATGCCGCCGTCCGCCTGAAGCAGGAAGCGCCACACGATCGTCCACGCCACCAGCGAGACCACGACGGGAGAGAAGAAAAGAGTCCGGAAGAACGTGGTGCCGCGCAGGCGCTGGTTGAGTAGGACGGCCAGTAGGAGCGCCAGGCTCAGGTTGAAGACGACCAGGCCTATGGAGAACATCGCGGTGCCGCCCAGGACCTCGCCCAGGTTCGAATCGTTCAGCAGCTTGGCGTAGTTGTCGCCGCCGGTGAACTCGAAGGTCCCGGCCAGCACGTTCCACTCGTGCAGGCTGTACCAGAGCACCAGGCCCAGCGGCAGCAGGACGAACAGCGCGCTCCCGATGAGCTGGGGTCCGATGAACAGGTAGCCGACGAGGTTGTCCCGGCGGCGGTGTGTCCAGTAGGGGGAGACGACAGCCCGGTGCGCCGCCGTCTCCCTGGTCCGGGTGAGGGTCACGATGTGCCGATCATCGGCTGGATCTTCGCGCAGACTCCGTCCAGCACCGCGTTGACGTCCGCGTCGGCCTTCCACAACGGGTCGAGCGCAGCCCGGATGGTCTGCGACAGCTCGGCCTGCCCGATGTGGCTCGGCTTGACGGTGGCCTTCGCGATGCCGTTGATCACCACTTCCTCGAGCTGCTCCGGCTTGAGCTTGGGGTTGGACTTGGCCAGCGTCTCAGTGGTGAGCTGAGAGGTCCGGGGCGGCGGGAAGTACGCGGCGAGCTTGGCGGAGTTGGCGGGGTTGGTGAAGAAGGCCAGGAAGTCCATGGCCTGGGTGGCGTTGGCGGAGTTCTTCAGCACGCCCAGGCCAGCCTGACCGATGACCGCGTACTCGCCCTTGGGCCCCGAGGGCAGTGGCACCAGGTCCCACCCGAACGTCGCTCCTTCCAGCAGGGAGGCACGGGAGATCTGGGTGATGGTCATCGCCGCGTCACCGGCGAAGAAGTCGACGATCGTGCCGGGGCCCGGCAGCGCCTTGTCCACGAAGATGGACTTGTGGAGGAAGGTCATGGCCTGGACCATTTCGGGGCTGTTGAAGCCGCACGTCTTGCCATCCTCGCTCCATGCCCTGGCGCCCCAGCCGCCCCAGACGGAGGCGAGGTTGTCCCAGTTCTTGTAGTCGAAGTCCCGGACGACCAGGCCCGCCTTACCCTTCTTCGCGACGGCCGCGCCGATGGCCACGGCGTTGTCCCAGTTCCACTGGCCCGCCTTGATGAGCTCGCGCGGCGTCTTCTGCCCGGCCTCCTTGACCAGGTCGTCGTTGACGAAGATGCCGAAGGGCGAGGTGGAGAAGGGGTAGGCGAACAGCTCGCCGTCCCGTTCCCACAGCTTCGTCGCCGCGGGGGCGAGGTCGGTGAACTCATAGCCGAAGGTCTTGGCGAGTGTCTGCTTCAGCGGCGCCAGCGCGCCGGAGGAGACGAAGTCAGGAGCCGAGTTCTCCAGCACCCAGGCCAGGTCGGGGGCGTTGCCGCCGGCGATCTGGGTGGTGAGGGTGGTGGTGTAGTTCTCGAAGGGGATCGAGTCGAAGGTGATGGCGCCGACGTCCGGATGGGTCTTCTTGTATTCGGCCGCGATCTCGTTGAAGAGCTTCAGGTGGGCCTCATTGGAGGTCCAGATCGTCATGCGCAGCGGCTTGGGGCCTTGCTGGGCGGGGGTCTGGCCACCGCCGCACGCGGTGGCGGTGAGCAGGGCGGCCATCGCGAGGGCGGCCAGCTTCCCGATTGGCTTCATGGGGTGATCTCCTTGGGTGGTTTTCCCCCGAACGGTCATGGATCAGTAGCCGGCGACGTCAGGCCAGCGCAGCTCGACGCCGTCGCCGGTCAGGCGCCGCTGGAAGTCCGCCAGGAGGGTCTCCTTCTCCTTGACGGCATGCGGGGTGGTGGCCCGGTCCAGGCAGAACGCGGCCAGCGCGCCCGCGGCCTCGCCCGCGTTCCACTCCACCGGGTGCAACCGGTAGGCGCCGTTGGTGATATGGGTGGTGCCGATGTTCTTGCCCGCGGCCAGGAGATTGGTCATGCGGCGTGGGATGAGGGCGCCCAGCGGGATCTCGAACGGCGAGCAGCCCACGTCGATGTAGTTGTCGCCGCCGGTCGAGGGGTGCAGGTCGATGCGGTACATGCCGACGCCGACCGAGTCGGCGTAGGAGACCGCGCCCTTGTCGCCGCGCACGGCCAGGGACAGGTCCTGCTCGGTGACGGTGTACAGGGCCCGGATGCGGCGGGACTCGCGGATGTAGGCCGCCTGCGCCAAGCCGTCGGCGCCGCCGGTGACGTCGCCGCGTAGCCGCAGGCCCGGGTAGCCGGTGCCGCCGTCGGCGCGCGGCGCCTCGGTCTGCAACCAGTAGAAGACCGAGCGCGACAGCTCGCGGGCCGCTGTCAGGTGTCTGCCGGCGTCCGGCACGTCGATGACCGGGCCCTCCAGATAGTCGATCATCGGCCAGTTGACGAGGGTGATGTCGCTGGCGTACGCGCCCTGCGTGAAATTGCGGCGCGCGGCGATCCTGCGGAAGGTCCACAGATTGGCATCGCCCGGATTGACGCGCTGGTCGGCCTCGACGAGTTGGGGGTCGTCGTCGGGATTGGGCGTGAAGGAACGCTCCATGATCGCGAGGGTGCGCGGGTTCGGGCACCGCCACGACAGCAGCTTGTCGCCCCAGAAGGGCGGCTCGTATGCCCGCCAGAAGTCGTAGGAGGCGGGCCGATCGATCGTGTGGTCGCCGTCGACGTGGTCGATCGCGAAGCAGACGGAGACGGCCTGCATGTTCAGCGGTTGCGCCTCGCCGGGCGCGCTCGGCTCGCCCGTTTCCGACTGTGACTCGAATCCGGTGACGTACTCGGTGCCCGTCAGGGGCAACAGTTCGCCGGTCTCGGTCGCGTCCAGTATGTACGGCGCGCGCAGCACGACCTGCTCGGCGTCATCGTCGCGGTGCGCCAGCCGTACCGACGTGACGCGGTCGCCGTCCACCTCCGCACCCACCGGCCGGTACGGCTGCAGCACCCGCAACCGGCCCGAGCCCCGGTAGGGGGCGAGCATCGCCTCGATCACCGCGACCGCGACCCTGGGCTCGTGGCACAGACGGCTTACGTGACCGGCTCCGGGGTTCAGTTCCCGCTGCGCCCGCGCCCGTTCGGTGAGCGGGTAGTGATCGCGGTAGTAGCGCCGGATGCCTTCGCGCAGCGCCCGGTAGCTCGCCGTGACACCGAACCGCTCCACCCAGGAGTGCTCGTCGGGCGGGACGGCCTGGCTGGTGAGCTGGCCGCCGAGCCAGTCATGCTCCTCCGTGAGGACCACCGTACGGCCGGCCCGCAGCAGGGCCAGCGCGGCGGCGACACCGCCCAGGCCGCCGCCGACCACGACCGCGTCCGCCGATATCTCAACCACGTGGGCGTCTCCTTCACATTCCGGAGGCCGGAGCCAGCGTGCTGCCGGCGACCAGCTCGCAGGGGAGCAGTTCTTGCGGGGTTCCGCCGCTCTCCAGCACGCCGACCAGCAGTTGTACGGCTCTGCGGCCCATCTCGCGCCTGGGGATGCGGAATCCCGTGAAGTCGGTGTCAACCTGGGTGAACGCGCCGAGGGTGAGGATGGACAGATCACGGGGGATCTCCATGCCGCGCTCCTTGGCCGCTCCGGCGAGCGCGACGCAGTCGGCGTACTCCTCGACGAAGACCGCCGTCACCCCGGCCGCGACCAGGTCCTCCAGGGGCGCCTCCGGCGGGAGGTGACGGCCCTCGGCACCGTTGGCCGCCACACCCTCGTAGAACCCGCGCAGCCGGTCGGCCCTGGACTCGCCGCCCGTGCCCGCCCCGACGTAGGCCAAGCGCCGATGGCCGAGAGCCACCGCCCGCTCGACCAACGCCCGGACCGCCGGTGGATAGTCGGCCCCCACGTACGGCACCGGCCCGCCCGCGTCGTCGCGGCGGCCGACGGAGACGAACGGGATCCCTTCCGCCAGCAGCCGGGCCAGGTCGTCACGATCGACCGTACGGCCGAGCAGCACGCAGCCGTCGGCCAGCCGCACGCGGCTCTCCTCGTTGAAGATCTGCCGTCGCGCCCCCGAGGCCGCCCTGGCGCTGGTGAACAGCAGCAGGTCGCAGCCGATCTCCTCGGCGCACTCCTCGATGCCCACCAGGAACGGATAGTAGAAGTCGGCGCTCTCGGCGGGAAAGACCGCCTCGTAGGTGAACACGCCGAGGATGCGGTTGCGGCCGTCGGCGAGCCGCCGTGCGACGGGATCGGCCACATAACCGGTCTCCCTGATCACCCGCAGGACCCTTTCGCGAGTCTCCGGGGCGATCCGCGCCTCGGCGTCGCCGCGCTTGTTGAGCACGAGGGACACCGTCGTCTGGCTCACGCCGGCCATCTTGGCGATGTCCTGCTGCGTGAGACGTCGGCCCGGGCCAGTCACCGTACGTGTCCTCCCATGATCCAGTAATGCGCATTAGCGGCTTGGTGAGGCCCTATCTTCCGCACGACACCCCGTACCGTCAAGTGGGGATTTTTCCTGAAGTAATTCGCATTAGCATCTTGACGCGGCGTTCCGCCGGGGCGAGCGTGTGAATCCGCACCACGACGCAGCGTGAAGGAGCCGACGTGGACACTCCCCACCCATTAATCCGACGGCGGACCGTGTTGCTGGGCGCGGCCGCGGGCGTGGCCGCAAACCTGGGGCTCGCACCGGCCGCGCGCGCGGCGGCGGGCCCGGCCGGGATGCCGACCTACCGGTACCTGCGCGACGCGCTGGCCCTGCCGCTGAGCTACAACCCGACGGGGGAGTTCATCTTCCCCTGCATCAGAGGGATGTACGACAAGCTGAGCAATCCCCGAGCACGGTACTACCTCTACTACGCCCCGCATGAGAATCCGGGCGGCATCTGCGTGGCCTTCGCCAACTCCCTGGCAGGCCCCTTCGACGACTACTCGGGCAACCCGCTCATCGACAACCGCCTGCCGACCACCACGGTCTCGCACGTGTCCTCACCCCATGTGACCTGGGACGCCGCGACCCGGCAGTTCTTCTGCTACTTCCACGGCGAGAACTTCACCACGCGCGTGGCCCGCTCCACCGACGGCATCACCTTCACCAACGAGACCCCGATCCTCAGCACTCGCCTGGTGCCCGGCACGTCCGAGACCTCCTACGCGCGGGTCTTCGAGCATCCGCTGCCCGGCCGGAACAACAAATACGTGATGATCTTCATGGGGGTACGCAACGGCCGCCGCATCTTCTACGGCTGGTCGCCCAACGGCTGGGACGGCTGGCAGTTCAGCGCGACCCCACTGGTGAACCCCGAACCCGACGGCCTGACCGACATCTCCGGCCCTCACCTCGTCAAACGCAACGGAACGACTTACGTGGCCTATCACGGCAACGACGGCAGGATGCGAATCACCGAGGTCGGCAACGCATTCGACAAGGAGACCCACCTCGGCGTCTTCCACTCCCCGATCGCCTCCGACAACGGCAGGGTGGCAGCACCGTCGTTCGGCACCCAGGACGGGGTGCAGTACATGTTCTACGAGGCGGGGCCACGACTGAACGCACGCATCTGCATCGCCCGCGCGGTCTGAGTCTTCTGGCTCAGAGCGGTGATGGCATCGCCGACCTCCCGTTGCGGCGAGCTTCCGATCCAGGTGGGATAGTACGCCAAGCGTTGCGCACGTATTCGACACGGGTAATCGAGGACCTCAGGTGGGTCTCTGGCTCACTCGGCGTGGCTGTAGTAGGTCGGCGATGGTCTCGATGCCGTCGGAGATGGCGGCTGTAGTCAGGTTGCCGAATCCGAGTACGAGTTGTGGGGGCCGTGGGTGCTGGTCCATGCGGTAGGTGCTCATTCCGTACAGTCCGACGGACCGACGGCGTGCGGCCGCGATTATGGCACGCTCGTCGGCGTCGGTTGGTAGCTGGGCGACGGTGTGGAACCCGGCGGCCAGCCCGCGCAGTTCGATGTTGGGTGCGTGTCGTTGGATCGCTTCGAGGAGGGCGGCGCGGCGGGCGGCGTAGCGCTGCCGCATGTGGCGCAGGTGGCGGTCGTAGCGGCCGGACTTCAGCAGGTCGGCGAGCGCGAGTTGGTCGATGACCGGTGAGCCGCGGTCGGCGAGCTCCTTGTAGCGGACGACATCGGGAGTCAGGTGAGGTGGGCTGATAATCCAGCCGAGTCGCAGGGCCGGCGCCAGTGACTTGCTGACGGAGCCGAGGAGCGCGACCCGGTCTGGGGCGAGGCCCTGTAGCGCGCCGACGGGTTCGCGGTCGTAGCGGAACTCGGCGTCGTAGTCGTCCTCGATGATCGTCGCGGTCCGTGCCGTAGCCCAGTTAATCAGGGCTTGTCGCCTGTCAGGGGCGAGCACAACGCCGGTGGGCGATTGGTGGGCGGGTGTGAGCACGACGGCGCGTGCGTCGGTGGCAGCGAGTGCGTCGGTGTCGATGCCGCGCTCGTCGACCGGGACCGCGATGACGTCGAGGCCCAGCATCGCGGCGATGGTGCGGTGGTCAGGGTCGCTGGGGTCCTCGAAGGCCACGACGCGTACGCCCTGGCTCGCCAGAGACCGCAGGACGAGCTGGAGCCCTTGTGCGTAGCCCGCGCAGATGACGGTGTGACCGGGGTCGGTGCAGGCGCCGCGGACTCGCCGCAGATAGGCGGCGAGCACGTCGCGCAGTGTCGGATCGCCGTGCGGGTCGGGGCAGCCGAGCAGGTCGCTGGGCGCGTCGCGGCAGGCACGGCGAAGGGCGCCGCTCCAGTACTCGCGCGGGAAGCTCGACAGGTCGGGTACGCCGGGTCGGAAGTCGATTCTGGCGGGCTCGATGGCGGTGGCTGACGGAAGCGCGGCCGTGTACGGACGCGCGGTGGCGGCAACCCGGGTGGCCGAGCCGCCGCGGCTGACCAGATAGCCCTCTGCCTGCAGTTGCGCGTAGCACTCGGTCACCAGGCCGCGAGAGATGCCGAGGTCGCGGGACAGGGCACGGGATGAGGGCAGTCGCTCTCCGGCAGCGAGCCGACCGGCCCGGATGGCCTCCCGCAATGCGCGTTCGAGTTGGTCGCGCAGGGGTTCGGGTCGGTTCCGGTCGACCTGCAACAGGAGCTGTGGTCCGGAACCGGTCCAGTCGATCAGCATGAAACTGGACCTTACTGATGAACCGGATCCCGTCCTACGGTCGGCTTATGGATCATCAGGAGGTCGCCGCCGGTAGGGAAGCTTCGGTGGGCAGGGTCGAGGTTCGTCTCGGGGATGTCGTGGATCGGCAACCCATCCTGACCCGTCCGATGGTTCTGTTGCTGATCACGTCGGTGTGTTCTCCCGGGAGCTTCTATCTGCTGATGTCGGTCGTCCCCCTGTATGTGGGCACGGCCGGGGTGGGCGGCGTGGGCGCGGGCATGTCCACCGGCGCACTGATGCTGGGGACCGTGCTGATGGAGTTCGCAGTGCCGGGCCTGCTGCACAGGTACGGGTACCGCGCCGTGATGGCCGCAGGCCTGCTTCTGCTCGGGGCGCCTGCGTTGGTACTGGTGGCATCCTCCGCGCTGCCGTTGGTGCTGGGTGTCTGCTTGGTGCGTGGCGCAGGGCTCGGCATTGTCGTTGTGGCCGGCGCGGCCCTCGTCGCCGAACTCGTGCCGACCGATCGCCGCGGCGAGGGGCTGGGGTTGTACGGCGCAGCCGTCGGGGTCCCGTCCATCGTGTGCCTGCCGTTGGGTCTGTGGCTGGTCGGGAGCGTCGGGTACGGGCCGGTGTTCATCACCGGGGCGGCGCTGTCGTTGCTCACGCTGGCCGTCGTACCTGGCCTGCCGGCCCGGTCGGCTCGGATCGAGCACGGCAGCGTTCTCGGCGCCCTTCTTATCCGTGGGCTCGCCAGGCCGACGGTCATCTTCGCCGCCGTGACACTGGCGGCCGGCGCCCTGCTGACCTTCCTCCCCATGACCGTACCGGCCGAGTCGCATCAGGTGGCCGCAGGGGCTCTGCTCGTGCAGTCCTGCGCTGCACCGCTCGCACGCTGGGGCGCGGGCTGGTACGGCGACCGTCATGGCTCTGCCCGCTTACTCGTCCCCGCAGTGCTCGCGGCCACCGTTGGCACGGCCGTGCTCATCTGGGCGGGCAGCCCGATCGCGGTGATGGCCGGCATGGGGCTGTTCGGGCTCGGGTTCGGCCTGGCCCAAAACGTGACGCTGGCACTGATGTTCGAGCGCGCCTCCGAGTCCGACTTCGGTCGGGTAAGCGCGCTGTGGAACCTCGCCTACGACGGCGGGATGGGCGTCGGGGCAGTCATGTTCGGCCTCCTGACCGTGCCGATGGGCTATCCCCTGGGATTCGCCGTCATCGCGATCGTGCTGTTCACCGCGCTGGCCCCCGCGTGGCTCGACCGTAGGGCCGACATCACTTGACGGTCGCTTCAGCCACGCCCCCGTTGATACCGCAAGGAACGAGCGAAAAGGACAACCTCATGGAAAACGTCGTGCTGAACATGAGTGTGTCAGTGGACGGCTTCAGCGCCGGACCCGATGTGACTGTCGAGCACCCCATGGGCGAAGGCGGCGAGCGGCTCCACGAGTGGCTGTTCAACAGCAGTTCGGATCGGACTGTAGCCGCTGACGGCACATCACCGAATGGAGTGGACGCCCAGGTCGCACAGGAGATTTTCGCATCGACCGGAGCCGTTGTGGTGGGCAGACGCACGTTTGACGTGGGAGTGGGGCTGTGGGGGGACACCCCGTTCCCCGTGCCCTGCTTCGTGCTCACTCATCAAGCCCGCGAACAGTTGGCCATGAAAAGCGCAGCGTTCACCTTCGTCACCGACGGCATCGAGAGCGCGCTCCGGCAGGCCCAAGCGGCGGCGCGCGACAAGAACGTCCTCATCATGGGCGGGGCGAACACCGCACAGCAGTTCGTGAGGGCCGGACTCGTGGACGAGATTCAGATTCAACTGGTGCCCGTGCTGCTCGGTTCAGGCACCCGGCTGTTCGACCACCTGGGCACCAATCACATCGAGCTGGAACGAAATAGGTTGATCGAGTCACCGCACGTGACACACCTGCGATTCCGCGTGGCGAGGTAGCCGGCTGGCCCAAGCCCGCCAGCCGCGCCGAGCAGCGCGACTGATCCGTCTTGAGCTGTACGGAGATCAGAAAGGCCACCTCCGGTGATCGGAAGTGGCCCTTGAGCTGGGCGCGGCCGAGAGGACTCGAACCCCTAACCTTCTGATCCGTAGGTCCAAAACGATCGCCAAGTTCGTTCACCGCCCTGGTTGTCAACGACCTGGCTGTTCAGATCCGTCCAACTCGGTTCGTGATCGTTCACCCGGGTGGCTCCCAAAGACCTGTGTCCTACAGGCATCGAAGCCAGGCGACCAGTGGATATCCGCCCCCGTTCGGTAACTCTATCCATCGATAACCCGCCTCGACCCGGGCGCTGATATTCCTGGTCTCTCCTTCTCCCCACAGGCATGCAGGGCGATCACCGGTGTGGAGCATGCCGTCGCGATCAGTCCATGGCACCTCGGCTGGAAGCTGCATGGTCTGCCCGCCGTCTGGGGTGAATGAGCCGCCACTGCCGTCGGCAACGAGTTGGGCATATCCCTCAGCGATGATCAGCGAGACCTTTCCGATGGGTAGGTTCTGCGCCACCACGCCCCCGACAAGGACGGCGCCAACCACCATCATGATGAGAAAAGCAGGCCGTATCGAAACTTCGCGTGTGAGTGAACGGGGCCAGCGCCGGGGGAGCGACATGTCGGGACTGTAGCGCGCTGCGAATCTGGTCAACAGGCTGTGCGCTTCCTGGCTGATCGGCAGAGAGGAAGACGGCACACCCCTTCGGCCGAGAGTCCACGGGCCCGAGTGGACTTTCAAGAGCTGACGTTATGTAGTTTCTCCGTCGCGGTCAGATGACGAATGGACGGACGTTTTCTGAAGACCTGGTGAGAATGCGCGGCTCCACCGGATCTGCCGCCGCAGGCCCCACGCCACCAGGACCGTGGCCACCAGAGTGATCCCCGTCGACACCAGCCCGACCTCGTGGAATCCCGCCGGTCCCACCATCAGCTCCGGCCCCGACCGCTGGAGGGCCTCATACAGGTGCCCCTG
The DNA here is from genome assembly GCF_018476525.1 of Acrocarpospora catenulata. GTDB lineage: Bacteria > Actinomycetota > Actinomycetes > Streptosporangiales > Streptosporangiaceae > Acrocarpospora > Acrocarpospora catenulata. Next base: position 30,808 of record NZ_JAHCST010000008.1, on the reverse strand, counting down.
GGACCAGTTCCACCCCCAGTGCAGGCCGATGGCCGCCCAAAGGGAGCCCGTGCCCACTCGTACGGCGGTGAACAGGAACGTGATCACCACGCAGCCCGTGATGACGCCAGGCGCCCACGCTGCCGGGGCGGACTGGAGGTGCAACGCGCCGAAGACCAGCCCGGTGATCAAAGCCACGAGCCAGAGCGGCAGCCGTTCGCCCAGGTTGGCGAGGAAATACCCACGGAACGCCACTTCCTCCGCAAACCCGACGCCCAGCGACGCGGCGAAGCTCATCAGGAACAGCCACGGATCCCAGGCACCAACGACGTCCCGCCACCCGGCCGACCACTCCACCAGCGTGATCAGCCCGACGAGTCCGAACCCGGCCAGGCAACCGGCCAGCAGCAGCCCCGCCCCTGGTCCCGAGAGCCCGATGCCCTCCCATGAGCGGCGGTCGAGCCACCGCCGGAACACCCAGGTCATGCCCGCGAGCAGGGGGACGACCAGCACCAGGAAGACGAGCCGGCGCGCGGCCATCGGGGCCGGGATCGCCTCAGTGACCGCTTGCAGGGCCACGACCAGCACGAAGTACGCGACGAAGTACAGCAGCAGCCGGAGCGGAAGGCGGAGGCGCTGCTCGGAGTCGAGGAACATGACACCTGCGTAGCCCGAACCAGACCCCGCCGACATTCCCCCAAGTGGGGGAGATCCGGCGGATCCCCCATCTGAGGGGCCTGGTACGCCGTGCGAACCGGGCGCGACAATGGTCTCGTGCCACACCGCTGGGTGATCCTGGCGCTCCTCGCCGCCACTCCCCTCCCCCTCGTCCTGGGGCCGGGGCTGAAGACGACGTTCTATCTTGGCGACGTCTGGAACGTTCGCCCGTATCCGTTGCTGCCCGTCCTCGTACTGGCCGAGTTGGTACCGCTCTGGTGGTCGCGCGGCCGCCCCGTGGCCGCGCTCGCCGCGACCGGCACGGCCTTCCTGACCGGCCAGGCATTCGATCTGCCGTCGACCACGGCCGACCTGGGACTGCTGGTGGCGCTGTTCATGGTGGGAGCCCATGCCCGCCGCAGGGACGCGCTGCTCACGATGGGCGTGACCGCGGCGATGCTCGCGGCGTTCATGGTGGCCGCCAACGCGACGGCCGCCCGGCTCATCGGCGACGTGCTCACCGCGCTGGTTGTCGGCACCGCCATCGCGGCCCTGCCAACGCTGCTCGGGTGCTCCTTCGCCGCAGTACGGCACGTGCCCGCACAACCGCCGGAACCCGCTGGGTCACCCCTGACCAGGCGGGAACTGGACATCCTCCAGATGGTCTCCGAAGGAATGACGAACGCGGAGATCGCCGACCACCTCGTCATCGGACGGGAGACGGTCAAGACCCATGTGCGGAACATCCTGGCCAAACTGGGTGCCCGTGACCGTACGCATGCGGTCACGATTGCCCACCGCGGCAACCTGCTCGGGTGAGCGGCAAATTTATGTCGGCAGGCAGGACGAAGATCCGCAGGAAGCTCCAGGACCCGTCCGATGGTGCCCTAGACGCTGGCGCCCACCGTGGCATCACAGCTCCGTTGACGATCGGGCCGAAGAATGTAGCGGCCGGCGATCGCTATGCCGCTCTCCTCGCCGGATAGATGAGAATGAGATCCACGCCTGGACGCGTATACAGGCGCAGCCGGTAGAGGCCGGGACCGCTGCGCGCGAGATTGGGGAAGCGCACCTTGCTCGCCGACAGCGTCTGCATGACCAGGCGACCCGATTCGCTGATGATGTCCGCCTCGACCACCTCGTCCCAGCCTTTGCCTCGCAGGGGTGGCGGGGCCGAGCGCAGCGCCTTCGCCGTGACGCAGGTCGCCCAGTCCTGGCTCGGTGTGAAGATCAGGGCCAGCTGACCGCTGGTTTCCAGAGTGTCGACCGATTCCGCATTCCAGATCACTTCGGAATCTTCCCCGGTGTCCGCTTCCGCGTCGTAGATGCCGTAGGGCTGGGTATCCCAGTCGTAATAGGACGCGGTCGCCTGGAACCGAGTACGTAGCGCGGGCCACGGGTCGCGGCACATGGCGTCCTCCTTGCGCGCCTCGCGCTTCAACTGTTCGCGCTCGATGTTCTCCTTCTCCGCCTGTTGCTGGTCGATCTGAGCGGACGACAGCAACAGATCCGGATATTTCCGTCCAATCACCTCCGGGCAGAGCAGCGCGAGCAGCGCGGGCCGAGCCTTGACCGGCTCCCCGGCTGCGAACCTGGTGCACGCATGCCAGCCCTTGCCGAGCAGTTCCTGGTCCGAGACATGCCGCCCAGGCTTGCTCACGCTGCACATGTAGGCCCGATCGCGCTTGTGGGCCGGGATATCCGCGACACGTGGCGGTTGCGACCACGCCAAACATTCCATGAACTCATCAAGCTCATCGCTCTGCCAGGTGTAGGTGAGATGTGCACGGCCCTCGGGTCCGACGACCATCAGCAGCAGGACCGTGGCCACAGCCACGACCGCTGTGGGCACTCGCAGAGGCGCCTTCTGCCTCGGCTCACGGTTCAGTTCATGCGCCGTGCGCGCCAGCCAGACGATGTAGAGCACATCCATCGCCTCGGCGATCGACTCGATCGTGCTCCCGCTCGTCAGGCCGTCAACGAGCTCTACCAGGAAAGCGCTCGCGAATATGCCCAGACCGATGAGGAGCGTCACCCGGCTCCAGCGTCCATCGCGCCGCTGGGCGAGCAGGAGCATCACCATCACGACGAACGTGGCCACTCCCGCGGCCATGACAGTCGCTTGGTAGGCCGGACTCACGAAGCGCTGGAGCTCTGAATCGTCCGCCAGGCCGCTCGCGAGCGATCTGGCCGGTTCCACCAGTCCGAGCAGAAGCAGAGCCAGTCGGAAGGGCCAACCTGACCCGGTCAGCACCACGGTGAGCAGCACGAGCGCAGGCACCCAGAGCACCAGCCCGATGACCGTTTCGACCAGGCCTGGGAGAAACGAGGGGATCAGCAGCCACATCACGTCGGCGTACAGCAGCAGCCGGAGCCAGGTGGCCGCCCGACGCATCGGCACGGCCATAGGCGCGGGTCCCCGCAAAACCTGCCACAGCATCCACGAGTTCACCAGACCAAGCAGCAGCAACCCCCCCAGCACCGGCACCAGAGGAGACTTCCCGATGATCTCGTCGGGCGGGTACCACATGGTGGCCAGCCATGCGGGTGTCGCGGTGCCGATCACCAGGCTGAGGATGATCAAACCTAGGGTGATGGCTAAGTAGGCAGAAGCCGCCAAACGGTGTATGCGCACAATGAGGGCTGATCGTAGTACGACCGAGCAATGCTCTCGCGGAGGTCCAGCGGGGGTTCCCGGAACACGCTTTGACCCTCGTCGTCTACTGGTTGTCTCCCCCGCATCACTCTGCTCGGCGTCCGATGTGCGGTGAAGGTCGGCCGGAACTGAATCGCTCCGGGTCTGATGGAGGTTCCACCGATCCCGGAAGGGTTCACCTCGTCAAGGTCTATGAGGGTGCTGTCGATATCGAAGAGCGCAAGCCGCTGCCCTCCGCTTCTTCGGGCCGTTCCCATGGATGAGCTGCAGTCCTAGCCGTATCAGTTCCCTGCCTTTGGGGGTCGAGCAGCGGCGCTGCCTGAGCGCGGCGTTCCCGAGGGAGCACTAAGCGAAGGCCGTACCGGAGCAGTTGAGGCACCGCCGCCTCGCCACGCGCGGCGCGACCAGGACACTCAGCAGATGACGGTGGATCCAACCCACACAGAAGTTCACATACGGCAGGATCTCCGTCATGACGTCGCTGCCCGCTCCCCCGGCTGACAGCCCGTGTTCCTGCTCCGCCACCGCCTCGGCGGACCCGCGGTTTGTCGCCTGGTGCCCCGAATGCCGATCGAACGTCGATCCCACGGCTGGCACACACACCGCGACCGACGCTCGGCTCGGACGCTCCGCCCGGCGGCAGGAGGCGCAACGGGCGGCCGACCGCGCGGTTGTCGAACGACTGTACGCGGAGGTCTCCGGCGAAGCGGGCCCGCGTCCCCGGCGCGACTGGGCCTGGTTCACCGCCATGACCGTCGCGGGAGCAGTGCACCTGACCACTGTCGTCCTTGCAACGGGTTCCGTCTGGCTGCTGGTCACCGGGACCTTCCTTATCCGTTTTCTCGGCGTGGTGGGGCTCGCCACCGCCGTTCTCCTCCGTCCACGCGTGGGCCGACTCCGGCGAGACGAATGGTCACTGAACCGCACCGAGGCACCTCACCTTTACGGCATCGCAGACCGGGTCGCCGCCGAGCTGGGAGTGCAGCCCATCGAGCTGATCCGGGCCACCCCGGAATTCAACGCCAGCTACGGCAAGATCGGGCTGCGCCAGCGCAGCGTCCTCACACTGGGCCTGGCCTTGTGGGAAGTACTGACTCCTCAAGAGCGCATCGCACTACTCGGACACGAGTTCGGACACGCCCTCAACGGTGACACCCGTCGCGGCCTGTGGCTTCACTCGGCCTCAGAGGCGCTGACCAGCTGGTACGAGTTCACCCAACCCGACAGAACCTCTACTACCGGGTCGGACCTCTTCACCATGTTCGGCCATGCAGCTGCCAAACTACTGCTGATCATTCCCCATAAGCTCACCGGTCTGATCCTGCTCCTGCTTCACCGCTGCACGCTGCGCACTGGCCAGCGCGCCGAATACCTGGCGGATGATCTGGCCGCGCGCGTCGCCTCGTCAGCGGCGACCCGGTCCATGCTGGAGGCGCTGGTCCTCGACGAGAGCGTGAAGCACCTGTTCCAGCGCCAGACAACCATCCACTGAACCTTTTTCATCCCCAGGTAGCTCGGTGGTTTTGAAGTACGGCGATGGCCTTGACCAGATGGCCGGCCTTGCTGGGGCTGCACCGTAGTTTCCGGAGGATGCGCCAACTCTTGAGCTGGGCGTTTGCGCGTTCGCCGGGTCCGCGGAGCTTGGCATGGGACCGGTTGGCCCGCTTCTGTGACTCGGGCTTGTTCTTGCCCTTGTACGGGGTAATCACCGTCTCGGCTTCCGCCCCCTGATAGGCCTTGTCCGCCAGGGTGATGATTCCAGCCTTGTCCAGTGCGCGCAGGATGCCCCAGATCCGGGCGGCGGTCAGATCGTGTGTCTTACCCGGCAACGCCCCCGACGTCCACACGATGGTGCCGTCCGGGCCGGCGATGACCTGGATGTTCATGCCGTGCACCCGGTGTTTGCCGGAGAAGTACGGGCGGTCGGCACGCACCCGGTCGGTCCGGATGAGGGTGCCGTCCAGCACCAGCAGATGCAGCCCGTCCTTCTTGGCCTTGCGTAACGCCGCCGTCAGCTTGGGCGAGCGCGCCGACAGCAGCGCAATGGTCTCGGTCACATACCGCCACGCGGTGGCCGCCGACACTCCGAAACCTGCCCCGACCTCGGCGAACGTCTCACCCTTACGCAGGTGGACCAGGACCAGGAGGGCCTGCCGGCCGGGGTTGAGCCGCCGCCAGGGCGAGCCGATCGCCTTGCGTCGCCTGCGGATCAGCCCGGCCACGTAGTTGAGCGTTGAAGACGACAAATCGACGGAAGCGCGATAGAACAGCATCCGAAGCTCCTGGTGGTGGCGGATGGATTGTGGTGATCAACCCGTCTACCAGGGGCTTCGCTACGTCATGGGGGCGAACTCCGGCATCGCGATCATGCTGTGACCAGCCCACCTGCCACAGGGGATGAAAAAGGTTCACTGGCAAAAACGCTCCTCGCGCATTAACTCCCGCCGGAGAGACGACTTCGCTCTCTGGCAGGAACTGCGGGATTACATCACCTCGATCCCCGAAACCGAACGCTTGCGGCGACTTCACCTATCGGCCTTACACATGACTTCCGTGGACGCGACCCACCCGCCCACCCATCTGCGTATCCAACTGGTCGATGCACGAAAGCCTCAAGAAGCCGCGATCACTCTCCAGGAGTCAGAGATCGCTGCCATTGAAAGCGAGCTAACGTCAGTCCGCGCTCGCGCGGCTCACGCCGTACTCACCTCAAACTACTGAGCACACCACATCTGCCACCTGCCGAACAGGGGGCAGCTCAGATCTCATGACATAGACATCTACACCCAGATACTCAGCCCGGAACCCGTAAGGCGCTTGACCGCTCGACCAGATCCTCAAACGATCAAGCGGCACATAGCTAATCTTCCGATACCGCAAAGGCCCTTTGGGATCATCCCAAAGGGCCTTTGCGCGTTGCGGCCCCCTCTCATAACCAAGGGGATATACCAGACTGTCTGTGATGGCCATTTCGCTTTTCGCTCTTTGTGATTCAAAGGAATGAGGCATCTGGCAGGTTGCCAGTCCGATGTCGTGCCGAACGTAGCGGAGGGCATATGACGCACCCTGTGAGTTGTGAGCGCGCCAAGGGACATGACTGCGGATGTTCCGCGTGCGGCGGGGCGCAGCACGGCTGGACGTACGGCCTCTTGTTGGCCCGTGACCCCTCTCCCGCTGCTCGTCAAGAGGCGAGAGACCGCAGCGACTCCAACTGGGCTGCAACCCAACCTCCTAGAGGGCAACGAGAGCCATCCAGGCGGAGAAAGGCAGCGGCCACTGACAGTGCCACAGTCGACCTCGTCGACTGGCTATCCGAAAACCCGGACGCCGTCGAAAAAATCCAGGAAGTGGGAAATATCCTAGCCGGCCCTGTAATCCAGGAGCTCGACAAGAGGTTCGGCGGTAGCAAGCCACGAGAGGCCCGAAGACGACTCACCGAACACTTCTGGTGCGATCTCCTAACAGCCTCGGCTGAAGCCATCGAGAAATTCACGAAAGCCCTGGACCGAATACCGGAGTACGTCACGACGGTCATCATGAAATCCCGTAAAGCCGAGGGTCGCGACCCTCTCCTTGAAGTACTGGTAGGCCTTGCCGTACGGACGGCGTGGGAGCCCATCAAAAGCATGGTCCACACGACCGGTGTCGAGGAACTGCAACGGACGTGCCGAATCCTCGCCGTCCTGATCTGCCCGGCACCCGAAAACCACAAGGCTGTTCAGAACGGCGCCCTACTTCCCTTGGCGAAAGAGGGGCTGTTGGAGACCAGCAAGGAGCGGCTTGAACAGGTCTTCCCTGCGGACTGGGTTCACCGCCTGCGGGAGGGCCTCGGCGGCGCCTGAGCCAGGCAGTCGGCGCCCCGGAGACACGAACCCGCTGAACTCGCAGAGACCGTCTGCATGCGACTGCGTAGCAGTACAACGATGCTGCGCAACCACGAAAAAGGCCCTCCAGGATGATCTTGGAGGGCCTTTGACCTGGAGCGCGGCCGAGAGGGCTCGAACTCTAACCTTCTGATCCGTAGAGGAAGGTTCAACCTTGTCCTACAGCAGCGCTGAGATGCATAAATGCCAGCACGTTGAGGCTGCCAACCAGCATTTGCGCACGTATTTGGCAGAGCCGATCTTGGGGCGACCACGCCAGCAGACGCAACCTCAACCCACCTGGAGACAACTACGACGTCAGGCCAGCCGCCATCGTTACAGATAGCGTCGAGTCGCCCCCGCAGAGCCTCCTGCGACTCGGCTGAGCAGCGACTTCGGCGCGAGCTTACCGACATGTAGTAGGTAGCTCGCAGGTGAAGGAATCAGCTTCTGGGCTCGCTCACGCCTAGCGGCGCGAACGACACCGAGAAGGCCGAATGCTACCGCCCCGGTGCCTGCAAGAATGGGTTGTCCTGCGGCAAGACCGCCGCCCAAGGCGGCCACAGAGGCAGGGAGTTCGAACTTAACGTTCAGTGCTCCGAAGCAGAGTCTATGCCGACGCCTCGCATGGCCTTCCTCAACTCTTCGAGAGGGCGCTCGAATCTCCGCTCGATCTCTTGGCGGAGATAGGCGTCGAGGATTCGGGGTTCGTTGACGTCGGCGAGGGCGTCGGCTAACTCCGTCGCGGTCGTGGTCACCAATTCGCCGAAGGCGTCGAAGTCGGCTCTGTACTTCTTCCGGAGAAGGACGATCTTCTTAGTGGGGATGTCGTTCAGGTTGGATGGAACAGCGACTTGGAGGGCCATGAAGGCGAGCCTGTCGCTCAGGTCCTTCGCTCGCCGCTCTGCTGGCTCTCCGCTGGGGGAGAGCAGGGCATCTGCGATCTGATCGGCAGTCCATTCATGGTCCGCTGATTGTGTTGCGATCTGGTCGGTTGTGGGCTGGAGTAGATTCTGCCGGGCAATCTCTTGGGTGAGAACACATTTGTAGACCCATGCGAACTGTGGCCGGACGGCTAACCAAGCCCTGGAACTACCTTCCTCCCGGCCCGCTTCGAAGGCAAGTTCCGCGCTAATGAGGCTTTCTCGAAGTGAGGGTTCGACTTCATTGAGAAGAATGCCAGTGAGTGGCAGTCGTGGAAACGGCTCGACTGGTTCAGCTTGAGCGTCGTCTTCATCGCCCCGCTGATCAAAGGTATCCGAAGGGCCCGGAGGGTACAGGCGTTCATTTGCCAGGAGAGAGGGAAGGATGAGTTCTCCCGAATGGGCAGAGCTCCAGTCTCCACGGCCAGGATGGGCCTGATATAGCATGCGTAGTCGCTCGGCGTGCTCTGCTAGGACCTCTTGGAACAGGAAGGACACATTTGCAGTTGCGGGCCCGGGTTGCATATGGATGAGGAAATCGAGCCCATCAGCGAGTGTCCGCGCCACCTCTGAGTCGCGCAGTTGGTATCCAGCTGGCACGATGCGCGCCATTTGGGGCCAGTACAGTGCTGCTGCCTTGAGCCACCGGTCGTTGCGGAAATGAATGTATGGATAGTAGAGACCGATTCGTTGCATGCCTCCATCTTCCATCAGATGGACATCGTTTCGATGGCGTTTCGGAAAGATCTTACTTTGCGCGCGGTGCGGGTCGCGGGCGGTCGGGCTACAGCAGAGTGAGGTGCAGGTACTGAAGCCGATCTGGTTAGAACGGCGGGTTATGGGGCCCGCACTTGGCGTTGTTCCAGCCCTGCAATGCGTCTTTCAGAATGGAGAAGATGCTACGGAGCCGAGTAACCGGGGCATCATCCAGTACTACCTGCTCGCCAGCGACGTGTTCCGCTTCGCCCGGCTCCGCTGGGTCATGGAAACCTCGCTGCTCAAGACGCTCGCCGGCAAGCACCGCTCGACCGTGACCGCCATGGCACGCAAGTTCAAGGCCAAGGTTGACACGCCCGCCGGGCCCCGCACCTGTTTGCAGGTCATCACCGAGCGTCCCGGCAGGAAGTCACTGGTCGCACGGTTCGGTGGCATTCCGCTGCGGCGAAACAGACATGCCCTGGTCATCGACAAGGTCACGACCAAACCGGCGACCCAGCGCAAGGAACCGGTCTCCCGGCTCCTGGCCGGGCGCTGCGAGCTCTGCGGCGGCATCGACGGCATCGTCGTCCACCACGCCCGCAGCCTCGCAGCCCTGACCGACCGCAGGCAGCCGCATCCGGACTGGGTGACGGTGATGCTCAAGAAACGATCACTTCGCCGGTGGCCTACCGGTGCCCCGATGACCGCGTTCGTCGACCACGGCACCCCGGCGGGACCGGCGAGGCCGCCGCCCTGATGCTGCGCCCAGGCAACGCCGGCTCCAACACCGCCACCGACCACATCACCGCCGGACGACTCGCCCTCACCCAAATCCCCTCCCGCCTGCACAAACAGGTCCTAATCCGGACCGACTCCGGCGGCGGCACCCACGCCTTCCCGGACTGGGTGACCCGCAGACGCCTCAAATACTCGATCGGGTTCACCCTCACCGAGGACATCCAGGCGGCCATCCTCGCCCTCCCGGCGGACATGTGGGAGATCGCCTACGACGCCGACCGGCGACCCCGGCCCGGCGCCTGGGTCGCCGAGCTGACCGGGATGCTCGACCTGACCTCCTGGCCGAAGGGATGCGGGTGATCGTCCGGAAGGAGCGCCCCCATCCCGGCGCACAGCTCCGCTTCACCGACATCGACGGGCACCGCTTCACCTGCTTCGTCACCGGCACCCGCCCAGGTGGCGGGCGCGGACAGCTGGCCGACCTGGAACTGCGCCATCGTCGCCGCGCCCGCTGCGAGGACCGCATCCGCACCGCCAAGTCAGAAAGGGACAACCGCGGGCCCGTGGAACCCCGTCAACCCGACACGACAGCCGGGTAATGACGCTGACCCGACCTCGAAACCAACGCTCAGCCGGACCGTTCACCCGACCACGGGAAGATCACGAAAGTTCCAGGTTAGTCCCGCCAAAAGCCTGACAAAAACGCGACAATCTCAGACTCTTTCAACCTCACCTTCTCTCCTGGTTCTACGGTGACCATTGGTTCCTCCGAGGAGAAAGGTGTCCCTGATGACAAACGGGAACGTTCCAGAGAACGAGATGAGAATCGAGCTCACCTTCACCGATCAGGGTGGACGATGGGTTGACTCGGTGCCGGAAGGCATCTCTCTCGGCGCACTCACCCTCCACGGATGGGAGGTGCACCCGGTCAGTGCCCTTCCGGACGTTTCTGGCGGCATGGACTGCTACCTCATAAAGGTCAACTACGAGCTGGAACTCGCAGCCGACTCGGCTCCCCTGACTTGGTACGAGGCTGGCTTCGCGTTCACGACTGATTCGGGCAAGCCGGTCACGATGGTGGACGCCCTCCCTCGCTCGACGAGCGACCGAGCCGACGAGGGCCTGTACACGCTCACCGACTGGCTGCACCTCGTGCCGTATACGGCGGGCGGTGGGATTCAGCTGGTGCTTCCCCAGATGTGGGACGTCGTCCATGCCTTCGGCATCGGTGGTCCGCAGGTGCGGTGGAGGCACCTGGCGAGACCGGGTGAAGGAGTGGGAGCGGGCTCGGGCGTCGCGTGGATCGTCGCGCTGGTTCCGAAGGGCTCCCCGGAAGTACTGGTCGAGTTCTCGGTCCGGTACGCGCTCAACATCGACGACATGATCGACGCGATTCCCACCCAGGGGACGAAGCAGTTCCCGTTGAAGCTGCGAGAGGGCATCGTTGATCGGCTGGTCATCGAACCGGTCACCGTCGGCGAGGAACCGCGGCCCAGCATCAAGGGTGGGCCTCGTGTCTTCATGTGCTATGCCCACGACGACGGGGAGCGTGTTCGTCAGGCTTTCCAGTTCGGCGAGTTGCTCGTACGGCTCGGCGTGGATCTTCACATGGACAAGACCTCAGAAGGCCCCCGCCAGGATTGGTTTGATTGGGCCATCCAGCAGATCCGGAAAGCGGACTTCATCGTGATCATCGCTTCGCCCAAGTGCAGGGCTGCGGGTGACGCAGAGATCGACGACCAGTCCCACCCGGGGATACGAACCGAGCTGGCGATGATCAAAAGCAAGCTGCATGAAGACCGGAAGCTTTGGACATCAAAACTGCTCCCTGTCGTCCTCCCGGGCGAGAATGTGTCCAACATTCCGCTCTTCCTCTCACCGAGTTGCGCCGACTACTACGTGATCGACGAGGTGGCCGAGGAAGCCCTGGAGAGCCTGCTTCGCGCCATGGGGCGGACTGAGTCCGGGGAATGGCCCCGAACTCAATCCGCCGGCGATGAGTTCAGCTAAGCGTCAGCCGCTTCGTCGCCTTCGACCACGGCGGGTATCTCGTCGAAACCGGAGCGCCGGTAGTTGGGGTGGTCCTCGTCGACCGACTTGGCCAGGTGCAACGGCACCGGCGACATAGTGCGGTCATCCCAGGAGATGGCCTGCTCGCACATCCTCGCGGTGAGAACGGCAAGCGCCTCGGGAGGCCACGAGCCCGCTTCGACGACGACGATCTCTTTGGCGGTGTACGAGTGCCACGGGTCGTTCATCGCTGTATTCGCGTCCACGTCTTTCGACAGGTTCCAGCGGGTTCGCTGCGCCCCTCGTCTCCCATTCTTGGCTCGGTACCTGACCGAAGTGCCGGGGAAGAGCCATGAGGGGACTACTGAATCCTTCAACTGGTAGATCTTCCGTCCGGGGGCGGCGGGCTGGTTCGCATCCCCGGGCTTGTTGCTCCTTTCTACTCGGGCGACCGGTCGGCCGATCTCCTCGGTCTCCGTGTTCAGGCGGACGACCGCCACGTCACCGCCTCGTTCGCGCAGGAGGTCACCGGGCAGGGGCCCGTCGCCCACTTGGGGGTCTTTGAGTCCAGGCCAGATGCTCCGGGCTGCCCGGGTGCCGATGAAGACCACCATGGGCGTGTCCGCGAAGTCGCCCGTGGCGAGATCGCACAGGCTGTTCTCGATCAGGGTCCGCGTTCTGATGGCTTTCTCCCCGGAACGACCTAGCCGTGAGGAGCCGATCGGTCCGGCGTAGAAGCTGGTGATCCCCTCAGCAGACCGGACCCAGCCGCGCGACAGGTCACTCCAGACCAGGATCCGGCAGGATTCGAGGCTGGCAGGGTCTATGTAGACGGCGACCATGATCAGGACGAGGACCGGGTCTCCGTTCCCGGTTTGCTGCCGGCGGAGATGGATGCCGACCAGCAGGGTCTTCCGATTCAACGGATACTTCAACCGGCTGGTGGTCAGCGCGTCCAGGAGGCGTCTGTCGAGGATTCCCGCGGCCCTGAGGAGGTCTCTCAGGGCCGCGCGGGAGACGTGCTCGTACACTTCTTCGTTTCGCGGCTCGGCGTTCTTCGGCAGCACCGGAGGGTCGGTCGCCATGAACTGCGAGGGGATGCCGAGGTGCGCGAGCAGCGTCCTCATGTGCGGTTTCGCGTCGAGTTCCGGACGGTCGGCCAAGGGGTGGAAACTGGTCTCCGCCCAGACGGCCACCAAGTGGTGCGGATCGCTCGACATCTTGCGGAGTTGGTCGAGGTACTCGAGTCGGTTCACCGTGTTGTGCGAGACGAGCTCGTCCGACCATACGGCGACGACATCCAGGCGATCGTTGATCTTGATGCCGGGGCCGCCAGGAGTTGGGCGGATCGGACGGCCGGTGAGCGCCTTGAGCCCTGCGAGCATGCGCCGCCTGGCGTCGGGCGTGGAGTAGAGGCAGACGAGGGTGACGTGTTTGTAACCGCTCGGCCCAACTCCGTCGGAGGGGATCCCGTCGATCATGAACTTGCGCACCGGCTGCGGGAGCTTGATCCGCTTGTCCAGTTCGTAAGTCAGTGGTTTGAGTTCCGGGATGGTACGCAGGATGTGCTTGTACAGGTAGTACATGAACCTGGGCCCGGGCCCGCTGCCGATGGACTGGTATCGGCTGTAGGTGAGCTGGGGGCGGACGATGTCCGGCTTCTCTGGGAGTTCGGCAGGTAGTTCCAGAGCCTTGAGCTGGCAGGCCTCGAGGATGGCGGCGATGGCCGGGTCCAGGTGGGAGACCCATTCGTCGGTCTCCTTGTCCTTCCGATGCCGCACCGGAAGCCGCAGGATGGGGGTCGCCCCTTCCTCCCGGGCGATCCAGGCGTGTTTCGTCTGCCTGCCGTACCAACGGGGTGAGAGGCGGGAGAGATGGGCGTCGAAGCAGAGGACGGGATCCTCGACACCGACCTTCGTGACCAGCTTGACGGTCAGCTTGGCCATGGCGAACGCCGTCTTGTCGCCCGTGGTGCGAGCCAGCAGATCGTCCCAGGCCAGGAGCGAGCCGTCGGTGTCGATCCGCAGGGCCAAGGTCCGCTCGTCGTCGATCAGGAGCGGTGTGCTCGCCACCCGGCGCATGATCTTCCACGCCGCCGTCCTGTAGACCCAGCCAGGTGCTGTCGGCGCTCGCCTGGTGCTCAGGGCGATGTAGTCGCTGAAGGCACGCGCGGGTTCCGGTTCCGGTAGCTGCTCGGCCAGGACAAGGGATCCCTCGCCGTCCCGGAGGTGACGTTCCCAGGCTTGTACCGCTGTCCGAAGTCTACGATCGAGGGCGTTGTCGCTGGTCAGCAGCAGTGATCGGCTTCCGGCTGCGACTTCGTCCGCGGCAAGGTTGCTCTCCCCGAACAGGCGGACGGGGTTGCCGGTGGCGGCGATGAGTCCTGTCGCCAGAACGGCGTAGGGAGGCTGCTTGCCGTACAGGCGGGGAAGGGTGTCCCAGGCGGCCGCGAAGTCCTGGGTGAGCGGATACGCCGTCACGGTTCCGACCACCCCGTCCAGGTGTTCGCGGGGAATCCGAAAGGCGAGCGTGATCAGCACGTCGGGGCTCCGTTCTCGGTGGCGTAGTCAAAGAAGGCCGTCAGGGTCGTGTCGTAGTAGGTCTCCATGTCCTGGAGTTCGCTCGTGTCCTGCCATCTGGTCTTGAGACGACGGATCAGTGCGGCAAAGTCGGTCCCTCTGCCGCTGTCGAGCATCGCGCCGTCCACCAGGTGAAGAGCGGCGTTCGTGCCGCCGCGGCGGGCGCGGCCGATGAGTTGGATGGCGCCGTTGATGGTCTCGGCGACCACTCCGAGCTTGACCTCGTCCGGTTGTGCGTGGAAATAGGGGGGACGGTGGATGATCTTTTCCAGGTACTGGCCCGCGACCTTTCTGCGCCGCGTCAGAAGGTCTCGAGGATCGACGGATGGCCCGCCGTATTCAAAGTGGGCCTTGGCCTGGACGTGTGCGAGGAGTTCGTTGGGTTCGTCGATCAACGGGACCGGCCGGACAATCAGCCAGACCGAACCGAGAGCTGACTTGTCGTCCTTGCCGATGATGTTCACACCGCGTTGCACGCGGGCGAGCGGGGCGATCAGGATGTCGGCCTTGTCATCGTCCGGAAAGAGTTCCAGACGGTCAGCCTGGATCTCTCGCCACCGGCCGGCGTCGATGATCTGTCGAGTCTCGTCATCATCAGGCGGTACAGCCAGGCAGATGCGATGTGACTCGACGCCTGCATCAGCAAGTCCTTCGGCTACATGCCGCGCCCCGGCGTAGGAAGTGGTGGCGAGCAGGACTCGTGCCCTATCGCTGTCCTCCCTACGAAGGCGGCTCAGTTCCGCCTCCAGGTAGGTGTTCCACAGCCGAGATGCGATTCGTTTCGTCGCCGAGACGCGCATGGCTCCGTCCAAGCCGGAGATCCGGGCGAGATTCTCCAGTTCATCGATGATCGGGGCCGCGACGATGCGTACTGCCTCGGGATTACGGTCGGTCACCCACCATTTGGGCTTGACGTGCACGTGGTGGTGTGGAGCCCAGGGGAAATACGCGGTCGCGGAGAGGCCGAGCACAATTCTTCTGGTCTCGGCATGGGCCAGGGCGGTCGTGTCGCCGAGGGTGACGACGTAGGTGTGGGGATCCCCGCCGAAGGCTGCGGTGGTCAACCGGGCGAAGTCGCCGCCGGTGTCGTCGTGGTACTCGGTGAAGGCGAAGACGAGGCGTCCGAGTGGCCCGGTGGGGGTCACCCGCCATCGTCCGTAGATCCCGATCGCGTCTGCGATCTTCTGGGCGGACTCGACACCGATGTCCACCAGTTGAGCGTTGCTGGCCATCAGACGGTGCAGATAGACACGAGCACGCTCCAGGATGGCGCGGCGCAGGATGCGATTGATCACCTTCGGCCGCTCGTTGCTGGGGACCGAAGCGGCGAGTTCCTCCAAGGCTTCGCGTGCCGCCCTGATCGCCAGGCCGCCTGATCCGCCGGTGACCACGGCGGCGAGCCTGTCACGAGCCTCGTCGAAGCTTTCCGGCTCTCCGGGAAGAGGAGCTCGCTCGCCGAAGAAGAGTGAGCGGAACATTGCCATGTGCCGCCAGGTGACCTCCTCGCGCTCGATGTCGAAGATTTTGGCGGTGAGCCAGTTGTCCCAGCGTCTCGGGACGATCCAGTTCCGTCGCGGTCCGCGCGGTCGCGCCTTCTTAGATGGGGAGATCGCGCCGATCCGCTGATAGGAGATGTGGCTCACGTAGGTTTCCGACAAATAGCGGAGCCCGAAGTAGGCGTCGCGTACCGTGGCGTCGATGTCGCCGTGGAGGCGCCCGAAGGCGGTGCCGAAGTCGGAGTCGAATTCACGGAGCGGTGTGTTGATCCGCCCGCCGTAGTCGAGCAGCAGGCCACGTCCCGACTGGTCGATGACGGTCCGCTGGAAGCGGTCGATCTCGTCGATGACCACGACCTGGCAGCGGCGCATGATGAGTTCCTCGACGGTGACCCGGTCGTTTGGACCGCATCCGTCGTCCACCGGAGCCTGGAGGATGCCGAGCAGCAGGTTGGCGTGGGACGTCACGATGATGTCGGCTGAGCAGGCTGCCCTGACCTGGCGGTATCGTCCGCACGTGGTCCGCCAGGGGCAAGCCACTGTCTCGGGCCGCTTTCGGGCCGGCCGGGGGCGACGGAGCTTGGCGCAGGGTTCGTAGCCGGGTCGCCAACCGTCGATGCCGCTTTCCGTCGTGGCGATCGCGGCCAGCCCGCAGCCGTAGCCGAAACGTTCCCACACCCAGTCCGCTGTGGGGCCGGAGGACGAGGTCTGCAACGCGGTGTCCGCGACCTTCAGCATCGCACGTGGAGACACCAGGGGAACTGGGGATTTCACCGGTCTGCCGGGAATGACGATCTTCAGGGCCCGTTCGATCCGATGGGTCATCTGGACGACGTCGCCGTTGGTGGGCAGCACGAAGGCCACGCTCACGTTGTTCTTCGCGGCCCAGCAGGCGAAGCTCTCGACGAGCACGACCGATTTCCCGAAGCCGGTGTAGGCCAGCAACTCGTTGAGCGTGCCCGCGGTGATGTCCAAGCCCGTGACCTGCTTGTTCCCGCTCGTCTGAATTTGATCGGCGAATCGTCGCACGCATGCCTGGCGGTACGCGGGCTGGCCCTCCTTCTCCATTGCTCGATCGATGGTGGTAGCGATGGCCTCCAGATCCGCGAAAGAGACCCAGTGGTCCAGCAGTGGCGGAGCATCCTCGATCCTTGGTAAGTTGCGGGTCGGCTCCTCATGGTGAGACTGCAGCTCAAACTCGAAGTCGACGAAGGTCTCGGCGGCACCGTCCAGACCGGGCATCCGGAGGGTGGCGTAGTGGGTTCCCGGCTGGGCCACCGACAACTCCCGGCGGCTCTCCGCGTACCAGGCGTCCAAGTCGGCCAGATGCTTGTCGATGAACGCGGTCAACGGCATGCCCGGATCGACCAAGATCTTCGCGTCGTCCTTGGACTCCTCCCTCACAAAGTCCTCATCAGGTTCGCAACCGGCGATGGAGGCCTCGTCCAGCAGCCGGTCCAGCACCTCTCCGGCGGCCTCGGCGTTCGCCAGCTGGTTCGGTCGACGTCGAAGCAGTTTGGCGAACCTCTTAGTGTCGGCTTCCGCGAGGTCCTGCCAACCTGACCAGTCCGCGATGTGACCGTCGAGGATGAAGAGGACATCACCTCGGGTGGTGGTACGGCCAAAGCCTTCGCCAACGTCGCTGGGAAAGAATCTGGCGGCCAGCCCGATCGCGGCACCGAACAGCAGTGGGGCAACCTTCTGCTTGTTGTCCATGTCGTCCTACTCCGATCGTCCGCTCGTCTGAAGGGCTCGCCTCACTTGCGCCAGGAAGCGCTTCTCTGTGGTGACGGACAGGCTCGGAAGCGCCGCACGAAGGGTTTCGTGCTGGTGCTCATGCGTCTTCGGCAGGAGCACACGTGCCCGCGGCGGCTTGGCCTTGAGGTCGGAGATCAATCGATGTGTTGATCGATACTCCTTCACGTCCACGGTGAATTCGTGATCGCCTGCCGTCACGTACAGGTCGTAAGAGTCGAAGTCGGGCCAGAGGTCGACCCGAGCGCCGAGACGCTGGAGTTGCTTGTAGATCCGCAGCTCGCTCGATCCAGGGACGACGATGAACCGCCACACGCCCATGTCCAGGCAGACGGCGTCCTCCGCTGCACGGGTTTCGGGCGGTTTTCGCGGGCCGGAGCTCTCATCGATCCGCCGGAGGGTGGGTCTGCCGTTGGCGCGTGCCTTGGTCACTTCGTATACGTAGGAGTGCGGCCGGTAGCCACACCGAACGCCCCCCCGCGACACCATCATCGGCCAGCGGCAGTCGGGACACGGCCACCACCAAGCCTTGCCCGTCTCCGTCCGGTGCAACTGGCGACGGGGGATGGGCTGGTAGCTGGACGCAACGCGGATCTCGGCTTTGCTCACCAGGTCTCCGATCTCCCCCGCAACGCCGGCCGGATGTTCGATGAGAAGCCGACGGGAAGCCACGTAGACCTCCTGCTTCTTCATTGCGGTCATCGCGGTGAAGACCTGGTGCCTGATCTG
Organism: Acrocarpospora catenulata; assembly: GCF_018476525.1. Taxonomy (GTDB): domain Bacteria; phylum Actinomycetota; class Actinomycetes; order Streptosporangiales; family Streptosporangiaceae; genus Acrocarpospora; species Acrocarpospora catenulata. The sequence continues at coordinate 12,724 of NZ_JAHCST010000008.1, read as the reverse complement.
GTCGGAGCGCATCCGCGTCCAGTCCGGCAGCCAACTTCCGGAGTCGGTCAGAACGTTGAGCGGCATGACGTATTCGCAGATCAGATCCTGCACATCGGGGGAGAGTTCGTTCTCGTCGGCCAGGAGGGACATCTGGCCGACGGGATCGTCGCTGTCGGCGAAGATCGGCAGCTTGTTGAGGGGAATGCGCAACGCGCGCACCAGATCGAGTGGCGTATTCGGTGCCCGGCCTGGCCCCTGGGCCTCCATGATGACGCCCGTCATCCTTGCGATCTCGTGCATGGCCCTTTTGGGGCGCGTTTCCCGTACTGTCCAGGCGTAAGCCGCACGTAGCGCGGCTGTGACGACACGACGACGTCGTTCAGAGAGTTCGCCGGAAGGCGGAGCGAGCCAGGCGGTCATGATCCACTCCTCATTTTGGCGTCCGGACACCAACGCGTGAAGACGCACGTTCGGCACTCCTTGCCGGGCTTGGTGGCACGTGCCAAATCGCTGTGCCACCCGGCCACCTCGGCCTGTATGACCTTCCGCGCCTCGGCCACCAACTCGGAGTTGTGCACATCGAACTCAGTGAGAACGGGACCGTTGGCGGTGAGCCGTTCGAGCTCTACCCGGCACCCGGCGTTCCCGCCGCCCAAGGCACCCTCGGCGGAGAGGACGATCGCGAGGGCGATCTGCGGGAACTTCTTGAGCAGGTCGCCCTCGAACAGGTATCGCGAGGTCTTGGTCTCGCGCAGCCGCCACACGCCCTCGCTCAGGTAGAGCAGATCGACCTTGTCGATGACCACTACTTGGGCGGCGGGGTCGTAGACGACTATCGGATGCTCGGGGTAGACCTCCATCTCCTGGCCCGCATCCCGGAAGGGGCAGACGAGAGAGTGATCCCCGATCATCCTCATGCCCAGCTTGGCCTGCAGCGTGTCCTCCGCGAACCGCTCGTCACGTGTGAGGTCCGGAACGTCGTCCGCGCGACACGCCTGCTGGGGCGAGCGCAGGTGCTTGACTTCGATCCACTCGTGTACGGCATGGCCGCGCTCGACTGCCGGACTCTGCTCCGCGCTGCCGTCCCGCGGAAGCTTGAGGTCGCGGTAGTAGGGGATCGGTCCGCATTTGCGGTGCTGGCGTGTCGTGGTCAGCGACCAGGTACGGAGCGGCTTGGACGCATCGTTGACCCCCAACAGCCCTTCTATTGACGGCACCGCCGGGCACATATCGATCAGTGGGCACTCCGCGCAGTCGGTGCCCGGCCGACGCACATTGCCTGCGGCCACAGCGCGCAGCAGTTCCTCCGCCTCGCGCTGATATTTGTGGATGGCAGCCTCGGGAGTGTCATCGAAGAGCACGTTGGCGGTGCCGTCCAGGCATCCGATCTCGACCACCCGCACCTGGTGCGGACGCTCTGACCTCCCAAGAGTCGCCGGGCCCTTCTTCCAGAGTTTGCTCAAGGCCGGCCTTGCCTCGGCCAGGACGGCGGCGGCGAGAGCGATCTCGGGTTCGTTCCGGGGTCGGTCCTCGACGCTTCCCATCCGGAGGATCCGAAGTTCGCGTACCCGGTCCTTCTCGAAGCGCCGACCGGTCACCGTCTCCTCGTGCACCACGGGGATTCCGTCGTGCGAGGTGTCGAGCCGTCTGACCCAATCACGCGATACCGGCTCCAGGTGCGCCGAGTCCTTCACGCTGTTCAGGTACTGCCGGACCGCGTGTTCGGTCCATCGGGCGAGTGCCGGATGGACCGGCTTCCTGCCCTGCTGCAGCCCTTGGCTCAAAGCCAGGACTTCCGGCTCCCCGTCTAACTCCATGCGATCGAGCACGTTGTGGAACGGTCCCATACTGTAGTCCGGCCTGTCTCGGTAGAGCGGACGGTCTCGTGCCAGATCAGGACGCACCTTCAGGGCCAGTCGCAGTGGGCAACTGCGCTCGCGGGCCGCCGCGATGGAGGGACGGAAACGCAGGAAGTTCTCTTCGCCAGTGATTCCCTCGGGGATCTGCCAGTTGGCCACGGCGATTTCCCTCCTTTCAGTGTGATAATTTTCGGTCCGATTGTCGGAAGAACAGGGGATAGCGGTATGACGGAGCAGTGGCTTCGCGGCCTATTCGTCGGGGTGAACTTCTATGCGAATAAATCGAACTTTCGTTCGCTTAACTATGCGGTCAAGGATGCGAAGGCTCTGCATGCCCTGTTCATGGACAACTGCACCGGTGAGTCAAATCTAGTGCTGGACGGGGAAGCTACCAAGGAAAAAATACTGACAGAAATACGACACCTCGCATGTGATAGCACACACGACAACACGGTCGTAATCGCCTTTTCTGGACATGGCTCCACGAGTGGTGAGTTAGTACCCCATGATGCGAATATCAACGATATGCACGATTCTGCGATCCCCTTGGAGCTCTTCGTCGAGGAGGTATCCAAGATCACTGCTCGGCGGGTCCTCGTCATGCTGGACTGCTGCTTCGTCGGCGGGGAGCTTGCCAAGGCGGTCTCGCGGCGGGTAGACGAGGACGGTGCGAGGGCTGGAGGGCCGAATGTCGAACAGGTGCTGGGAAGGATCACCGGTCGGGGTCGCCTAGTGCTCGCCGCCTCAGGCGAGGGACAGATCGCGTACGAGGGCAGGGGCACCAACCACGGACTGCTCACCCACTACTTCATCCAGGGCCTGCTCGGCGAGGGCGTGCCGGTGGAACGAGACAAGATCTCGCTGCTGCATGTGGCCTCGTCCGTCATGAGGAGGGTGTCGGCGCACCCTCGCCTGCCGAGGGGAATCGAGCAGAACCCGACGCTGAGTGCGCAGATCGACGACGAGATACGAATCCCCAAGTTCACGAAGGGCCCCAGGTACAACGATCTGATGCAGGGTACGGCCCTGCAGGCGGCCACCCCCGTGTTTAGCAGCCTCGCCAAGCTCGGCCTCCCCGATCAAGTGATCGCCGTGTGGAAAACACGGATGCCGAAGCTCAACACGCTTCAACTCGAAGCCGTCAACATGGGCGAGTTGTTCAGCGGCCAGAATCTCGTGGTCAGCGCCCCCACCTCATCCGGTAAGACCATGATCGGAGAGATGGCCGCGATCCGCTCGGTCGCCCAAGGCGGCCGCGCGGTGTTCCTGTTGCCGACCCGGGCCCTGGTCAACGAGCAGTACGAGCGCTTCGTCATGGACTACCAGACGAGCGGCATCAGAACGGTTCGCGCCACAGGCGAACTGCGTGACCAGGTGAGTGAGTTGCTGGCCGGGAAGTTCGACCTGGCAGTCTGCACCTACGAGAAGTTCATCGGCCTCCTGCACACGCGCCCTGATCTGTTCTCCCGCATCAACCTCCTCGTGGTCGACGAGATTCAGTCGATCATGCTTCCCGATCGCGGGCCACAACTGGAGATGCTGCTCACCTGGGCGCGACCCCGCCTGGATCGGGAAGACGCACCACAGGTGATCGGGTTGACCACCTCGATCAAGGGATGCGGCGAACTCGCGGAATGGCTCGGTGCCGCGCTGGTGGCAAGCGAGGAGCGGCCGACTCCACTCCGCGAGGGCATGGTCTGGCCAGGCGGTGGGCTCCTCTCGATCAGCGAGGATGGAAAGCAGCAACGCGACCACCTCCCCAACCTCGGCGACGCCGACGGGGACAACCTAGTCATCCGTCTCGTCAAGCACCTGACCGGTGGTGAGCGGAACGACCAGGTCATCGTCTTCCGCAGCACACGCAGAGCCGCCCGGAACCTCGCGCGAGAGCTGGCACGCCACCTTGGTTTCGCATCGGCCGAGACGACACTCGCGGCACTTCCTCGCGGAGACGAAGGCAGACTCGAAGAGCAGCTACGTGACTGCCTTGGCGGCGGCGTCGCCTTCCACCTCTCCGATCTCGACGAGGACGTGCGTCGCGTGATCGAAAAGTCCTACCGGCGCGCGGACAGCGAAATCCGCGTGCTCATCGCCACCACCACGCTGGCCCTGGGCGTGAATCTTCCTGCGGACTCCGTGATCGTCTGCGAACTGGAGCATCCTAGTGGCCAACGCTATTCCGTGTCCGAATACGACAACATGGCGGGCCGCGCCGGGCGTACTGGGTGGAAGGCGGAGGGGCACGCGTACATCGTCGCGGCCAACGAACGCGACGCCATCAGAAAAGTGGAGACATACATCCAGGCTGAGCCCGATCCTCTCCGCTCGGCCATGCGGGACGATGTCAAAGATCTGCGTGACACGATCCTGTCGATCATCGCGGGCCCCAGCAGCCGGCCCGTCGACGTCCGCGACTTCCTGAGGTCCACGTTCGCCTCGTTCCAGACCGGTGGGGAAGCCATGACCTTCCCCTTTTCCGAGGAGCGCATCGAAGCTGCGCTGACCAGCCTGCGCAAGGCGGGATTGGTGCGGGCAGCCGGATCTGGCCTCGCTCTCACGCAGCTCGGCGCCATCGCCGCGCGTACGGGGTTGAGCGTTGAATCGGTCACCATTCTCGCCGAAGCCCTTGCGGAGGTGCCCCTGGACGCGATGAGCAGGATGACGCTCATCTGCGCGGCACAGCTCGCGAAGGAATTGGAGGACAAACGATTCACAGCTCCGAACGGCCAGCCTCGAAAGCTGCAGCAACTGACGAACGACATGCGCGGCAAGCGAGTCGCCGACACGATTCTGAAACGTATGTCGATCGAGCCCGTAGAAGGCGATTCCTACATCTCCAGGGCACGGCGGAGCGTGGCTTGTTTCATGTGGACTCAAGGCGTCCTTCTCACTCAGATCGAGCAGAGGGTCAGCCTGAGCTCGCCGTATGAGGATGTGCACACCCATCCCATACGGCAGGCGGCCCAGCGCGCAGCCGATTTCATGAACGCCGTCATCGAGATCGCGATGTGTGTGAATCCAGCCGCCGACTTCGGGATGCTGCCGGACACCCTGCCCACGCAACTCGAACAAGGCATCCGGGGCAGTCTGGTTCCGATCGCCCGGGCGTCGGAGGTTCGGCTGCCACGGGTCGCCTACCTGCGGCTCATCCGCGAAGGCTTCACTTCGGTGGAGGGGGTCCTGGCTGCGGATCCTGCAGTCCTCAGGACTTGCCTGGAGGACGACGACCTGCTCCAGGGCGTGCTGGCGGCGGCAGAACGGGCCAAGGAAGCGATGGAGCAGGAAGCTGAGTCGGATGGTCAGATGCCGCCGACAGATGATTGATGGCTGGTCATCCGGTCCAGCCACGCAAGACCGTAGGAACGGTTGGCCTCCAATCCGGCGAAGGCGACCGTAGCCTCGCCTTCCTCGTTGAGCCGGACCACACCGTCGCAACGCAAGGGGTCACCTACTTCAAGTGGCAACTCGTTGTCGACGACCCACAGCAGACCCGGACGGAAGGCGGCGAAACGAACGGTGAGTTCGAAACGGGCACACGGGTATCGCGGAGTGCAGACGTAGAAGGGCATCGTTCCGCCGTTCATCACGACCTTGATGGCCAGTTCATGGCCCTCATGCTGCTGGAGCGGTCGCGATAGCCGTACTCGGAAGCCGGTTCTGGTGGTGGACAGCCTTTCCTGGGCCAGTCGGGTACCGCCACGAAGCACCTCGAAGTCCAACTCGGCAATGTATGAGTCCGCCAGAGAATAGGACTGGTCGATGTCGACCAGGCCGTCGCGGCGGCTGACGATGCCGCGCTCCTCCACTATCTCAACCTGCGAAGACGTGATCAGGACGCTGGTTTTCAGCCACTCGAGCTGCCAGGGTCCGTCACCTGAGACGTGCTGTCCGGCCAGCGGAGAGGTCGTGATCTCGTACGCCAGGTGCTCGAGCGCACTGTTGAGCCGACGGTGGACGGTACGGGGATGGCAGCGCAGCGTGCGGGAGACGTGCTTCACCCGTCGTTCAAGCCGCCATCCACTACCGCGTTCCAGGGCGAGCCCCCACCTGCTCAGCTCCGCCGCGGCCGGCGGCAGCCTCTCTGCCATGCGGAGAAGGAAGGAATAGATCTTCCTACTCTGTTGGTTGGGCCCGTCATCGGACGTCACCCCGGCGCACTGGCTCAAGGCCGGTCCGATCCGCTTCGTGACTCCCGGATCGCCGAAAGCGAAGCCCTGGCGGAGGGTCTTCAGCTCCCGGATGACGTCAATGGCTCTGACGTCCATCGGTCACCTCGACGATCTGACCGGGCTGCTGCATCCACGACCGGAGTCTCGCCTCTCCGATCACGGTCGGTTCCAGAGATTGTTGGAGGGAGTCGGCTCGCGCCCACTCGGCGAGTGCTTCCTGGAAGCGTTCGGAGGCCGCGGCGACGTTTCCCAGGCCGGTGAGCGCCCGAACGGTCTCGTATCGGCTGCCGGAATCCTCGGCCAGTTCCTTGGCCTGTCGGTAATAGTCGGCAGCGGCGTCGAAGGCGCCCCAATTGAAGTAGGCCCAGGCGATGCAGTTGAGCGACATCACGATGTCCAGAGGAAGATCAAGTCGCTGGAACTCGGTCAGCGCCTCCTGGCCCCGTTCCACAGCATCCCGATAGTCTGCGAGTTCGGTCTCGGCCAGGACGATGGCACGGAGGGTGATCGCGGCGTTCCGCAGATTGCCCAGCTTTCGGTAGGAGGCCAAGGCCAGCTGCAGTTCGCGGAGTGCGCTCTCGTAGTCGCCCAAGTAGAAGGAGGCCCAGGCAAGATTGGATAGGGCGCTCGTTTGTCCGTGCTCATCCCCCAAGTGGCGGAAAAGTCTCAGGGCCTCCTCGTAATGGCCGACCGCCGAGGCGAAATCGCCCTGGTCGACGTGGGCGATGCCGAGACTGTTCAGCGCGACCGCCAGGACGTCGTCGGCACCGGCCGCACGCGCCGACCTGACTGCGGCCTGATGCGTCTCGATCCACTGCGCCCAGAGCTTCGCGACGAAAAAATAGTCGCGTAATGCGAAGGCGAGTTGCCAGCACCGACGGTGAAACCCTCGTACAGCGGCCGTTTTGCACAGCTCGACCAGGGCGGGCCACTCTGTGTGGAACCAGTCCAACGCCAGAGCTCGGTCGCTGATCTCGGTCCGCAGGTGAGCGGATGTTTCGGCCGTCAGCGGCCGGTGGCGATGCGGATCAATGAGCCTTCCGCACGCTTCGGCGAGTACCAGGTTATGGTCGAGGAGCCGCAACAATGCGGCGTCGTGGTCCGATGTCGCCAGACCGGTCAGGGCCTTGTCGCAGGCGAACTCCCGCACCAGATCGTGCATGACGACGCGGTCTGCGGTTTCGTAGGACACGAGATTGGCTTCGCAGAGTCGATCCAAGGAGTTGCGAGCCTGGCCGAGGGTGACGCCCGAGAGGGCGGCGATGCTGGAGAGCGGGATTTCGCGCGTTGGGTACAGCGCGAGCAGCGCGAACAGACGGCGATCAGTCTCCCTCAGCTCGTCGAAGGACATCGCGAGGGCACCGGCGACGCTGCGATCTCCGTCGTTGATGGCCTCGATGCGGGGCATGTCCTCGGCGAAGCTCTGCGCGAACGCTTGGAGGGTCCACTGGGTGTTGAGGCCGAAGCGCGCGGCGGTGATGCGGAGGGCGAGCGGGAGCCGCCCACAGAAGTCGACGATGTGGGCCAGCAGGGGAGCCGCCACCCCCTCCGTCCGAGGTCCGGCTGTCGCGCGAAAAAGCATGACCGCCTCTTCCTGGGTCAGCTCCGCGAGGGGGATTTGCACAGCCTCGTCGAGACTGATCAACCGGTTGCGGCTGGTGATGATCAGCCGGCAGCCCGACTCGGCCGGTAACAGAGCCTTCACCTGGGCGGCGCTTCCCACATTGTTCAAGATGATCACCATGCGTCTGCCTCGCATGCTGTCCTGATAGAGCGCGATGCGGCCCGCCCGGTCCACCGGGATGTCCTCGCTGTGCACGTTGAGCAGCCTGAGCAAGGTGCCAAGCGCGTCGTACTCGCTGAGTTCGGGGACGCCCGGGGTGTGTGCGCCGAAGTCGAGCTGGAGCGTGCCGTCGGCGAAGGAGCAAACAGACTTCCACGCGGCCTCAAGGGCGAGAGCGGTTTTGCCGACTCCAGCCATCCCGGTGACCAGGCAGATGTTCGCGCGGCTCTTGTCGTGGAGGAAGGAGGTCAGCTGGGCCAGTTCCCTGAAACGTCCCACGAACCACTGCGTGGAAGGGGGGAGGCTGACCAGCCCCTGCGCGGGACGGCGGGCCGGAGAAGGAACCAGGGACATCAGCGCGCCACCCGCTCCCAGCGCCTCGTCCAGACTCTGTGCCAACTCAGGGCTGATCGCGACCCTACCGTTCTCCATTCTGCTGATGTAGCTCTTGTGATAGCCGACCGCCCTCGCCAGCTCCTCCTGCGTCCTTTCCTTTGCACGACGAAGACGTTGCAGCTCAGGGCCGAATTGAGTGGGGAGTTTCGCCATGACTTCATGATGCCCTATCCATCGCATTCTCTGTCGAAAGAATGGCGTTCTGGTCGGCGCGGGCGCGGCAGCCGGATGAAACTTGCGGATCAACCGCGCACCTGCTCGCACGACATGATCATCTGTCAAATGGATGCGTGTGCACTGTAAATACACCTCCCTGAGCCAGGGTCGATCTGAGTGCCTTCGTGAGCACTGTCACCTCAGAACGGAGGGCAAGTAAAGGAGTTTCCGAAAGAAACTTTCTTGGAAACCGTGAACCCCGCTTCTACCAGCGGAGTTTCTGACCCCGGCAGACAGTTGGAAACACCAGAGGAGACCTGTGAGCAGCCCGGCGAGCATTGGAACCCCGACCAGCATCACCCCAGCAGCCCACCACGGCGGCCCCAGGGGAGTCCTCCCCTGGGGGACGACAGACCAAGATCGACTAACTAGAAAATCCCTGTTGCCTAGGCGTTTCGCCGCAGATCACCGCCGTCGGATACCTCGCGCGCCCGGAGGTGGCACCGCAGTGGCCTCCCAGCCGGCGGCGTTACAGCGAGAGATCAAAGTAGAACAGGAAGGCGTTATATTAGGATAAGTCATCATTTTGACGGCCGCCTGCCGCCTATTGGCTCTTGGCTAGCCTCGATGTTTCGTGAGGTTGGCCGGGTCGCGTAGCGGACTGTCCAGCTGATGATTTTCAGTGGCCGGTCAGCCCGGCGGCCCGACTATCGCGTCGGGTGGGCGGGGTTCCACGAGCCCGGCCCTGTGCTCCTTCCTGGGGTTGTCGGGACGGTCGGGTGTCGGTCAGGGTGAGGGCAGGGTCTGCAGGCGGGTGATCGCGGCGGCGATCAAACCGGCCCACCGCCACTGCCCGGCCAGGCGGAGCCGGATTCTTCTCCCGCCCCTGACCAGGCGTCCAGCCGCGGAGAACAGGCGCAGCCGCAGCCGTTTGGGCTCCCACCGGCGGGCCGGGTCATCGTGCAGGGCCAGCATCTGGGTCCAGGCCATCAGCTCACAGGCCAAGGCGACCAGTTCAAGCCAGACCTGGTTGGCGGCGAAACCGTGCAGCGGCAGACTACGCAGCCCGGTGTCCTTGGCCGATCGGATCCGGTCCTCGCAGCGGGCCCTGCGCCGGTGCCGCAGTTCCAGGTCGGCGAGCTGACCTCGGCCGCCGCCCGGGCGCGTGCCGGTGACGAAACAGGTGAAGCGGTGCCCGTCGATATCGGTGAAGCGCAGCTGAGCGCCCGGGTGCGGGCGCTCTTTCCTGACGATGACGCGCATCCCCCTCGGCCAGGAGGAAAGGTCCAGCATGCCGGTCAGCTCCGCCACCCACGCCCCGTCCCGGACACCGCCGCCGGCGTCGTAGGCGACCTCCCACGCATCCTTCGGCAATGCCAGGATCGCGGCGCAGATGTCCTCGGTCAGTTGAAGCCGATCGAGTACTTCAGGCGGCGGGCGTTCACCCAGTTCAGGAACTCGTGGGTGCCGCCTCCGCAGTCGGTGCGGATGAGAACTTGTCTGTGCAGGCGCGCGGGGATTTGGTTAAGGGCCAGGCGGCCGGCCGTGATGTGATCGGCGGCGGTGTTGGCGCCGGCGTTGCCTTTGCGCAGCAGCAGCGCCGCGGCCTCGCCGGTCCCGCCCGTGCCGTGATCGATGAACGCGGTCATCGGATGGAATCCGAAACTCTTCTTCCAGGTCGGCGCCGCTGATTCCTTGTCCGAATGCGCGATCACGATGGTGGCGTCCAGGTCCACCGGGATCAGCGCGCCGCCCGCGCCCGGTGCGTGTTCTCCCGCCAGCTTCCAGACCTGTTCCCGCGCCGCCGCCCGCGCTGCGCGGATCAGGCGTAATGCTGTTGGTCCGGCCTCGGCCAGCGCGGCGATCAGGCGGGAGACCGTGGGGTCGGAGGCCACCGGCCCGAACAGCTCCGGTGAGGAGCGCAGCACCGCCACATCGGCCAGGCAGTCCCCGCCCAGCGCGAGGGTGACCGCTAGATCCGTGATGATCTTTCCGGGGTCGTGCACCGCCCGGGGCTTGCGCCATCGGGACAGAGCCTGTGACAAGTTCTGTCTTAGGCCGCTGACGCGCAGGGTCTCGATCAGAAGCAGTCCACCGGCCTGGCTGAGGATTCCCCGTCCGTCCGATGACACGACGATCTTGTGGCTGGAGGCGGTAGTCGCCGGGTAGCCCCGGATGATTGCTCATCCAGGGCCCCCTCAGAACCGTGCGTGCCACTCGTCGCGGCACACGGCTCAAGCAGATCGCGAGGGCGATCCGGGTGGCTGAGCTGGTCCTTGCCTGCGCTCGTGGCGCTTGCGCTGGCAAGTGGTGTGCACGAGGCGTGTTCGGATGTCGCCGGGCGGGCCGGGTTCCCGGTGGTGGGTGAGGTAGCTGGCGGCTATCGCCTTCCGGGTGACCTGCTGCCACCATCGTTCCCATTCTCGGGGCGATTGTGGTGGTTGGTCGGCGGTCAACAGGTGGTCTCCGCAGAGCGGGCACCGCGCGTTCTGCCTGGTGAGCAGGCAGAGCGTGTACTCATCCAGCGGAGGTTTCACCCGTTGCCGTCGTTTGGCCCAGTAGTCGGCCAGGGCAGGGTCGTCGGGGGACGCCGCGCCCTTGACGATGACATGCCGGTCGATGCCGGTCCAGGAGAACTTGGCCAGGTGGCCGCCGCTCACGCGGTCTCCGAACACCCAGTGGTCGTCTCGGAACCGGTTGAACTTGCCGTAACACCGGTTGGCGATCCAGCGTCGGGACTGGTTGCCGTGGCTGCGCTTGGCCCACTTGTAGGTGAGCGTCCACACGTAGTTGTCCAGGCTGGCGAACACCCTGGACGCCACCACGCCCCGGTAGTAGGCCGCCCATCCCCGGATGACCGGAGAGAGCGTCATGATGACCGCCGCCGCGTTCGCGCCGCGCAGGCGGCGCATCTCGGTGGCGAGCCTTTTCCGGAGCCGCCCGATCGCCGGTCGGCTCGGCTTGATCAGCAGCTTGGCTCGGTAGCGGCCTTCAGCCAGCCTCGGATCATCTCCCGGGCGGGGAAGTCACCGAGCGCCGTCAAAAGCCGGTCGTGGTCGATCCGATCGAATGCCGCCGCCAGGTCCGCATCCAGCGCCCAGACCCGTTTGGCCCGAGGGCCCTTGCATGCCTGGTAGATCGCGCCGATCGCGTCGTGGCAGCCTCGGCCCGGCCGAAACCCATACGATCGAGGCTCGAACTGGGCCTCCCATTCGGGCTCCAACGCGTTCCGGACTCGCGCCTGATGGCATCGGTCCAAGATCACGGGGATGCCGAGTGGCCTCAGCTTCGCAGGGTTGGAAGCCTTCGGTATGTGCACGCGCCTGACCGCGAGGGGCCGCCAAGTACTGCGGGTGGCCATGACACGTTCGGCCACCCCGGCCCTGGTCGAGGATGTCAGCGCGACTTCCCCATCGATCCCGGCGGTCTTGCGCCCAGCGTTGCGCTGCGTCACCTGGCGGACCGCGATCAGCGCGTTCGCCCGGCTGCGCAGCATCAGCCTCTGCAGGTTCCTGGCCTTGCGCCAGTCCCCTTCCCGTGTCGCCTTGAAGATCCGCTGCCGCATCCGCCGTACCTCCCGTTCGCAGGCCGCCCAATCGATCGAGTCCCACTCGACCTCAGCGGGATCCGCGAGCGCGAGGCCCTCTGGTCCGTTCACCGTGAGGTGTCCAACTTGTCCTTCGGTTCCGGCGTTCACCGCAGTCCGCTCTTCAAAGATCCACCTGCCCACGTCAGCCCCGCTTTCGCGTCCCGCACCCGCGGGTATCCGGCCGGTTGAACGGGACGAGCGGCGGAGGAACCACTCATCTGGTCCCGCCTTCCCGCTGCCTTTCGGCCGCCGGCATTGGCTTCTTGGGCATCCTGTCCCGCCAGGGGGTTGGGCCCTCCTTGCAGTCGGCTTACCGGCTCACGGCCGGACCCTGACGAGGTTTCCATGTTCCGCTCGCGTGAGATGCGGCTGGGGTCGGGCGTCCTCTGTACTCCGGGGACGGCGGTGTCCATGCAGCTGAGGTGCATCATCAGCTGTCGCCTGCCGCCTCTCAACGGCCGGTCCCTGTCACCCCGGATCACAACGACCCGCCCCGGAGTGCTTTTCTCACGAAGCATCAGCAAGGATTCACTGGCGTTCGCCCCATGCCCAGCCTTCCCCTCGCCTGTAACCCCCGGACGGAACAGGGGCCCTTGGACTTTCCCGTGAGCTCCGCACCTGCCGACCAGGAGACCGGCACGCACGTCACGGAGGGGACAGGTCTCAGAGTGCGTTGCGCGAGCATATGCCTGTGATGTCGCTATGTGATCGCATGGATTTGTAGCGTTACCGCCGGCCGGTGGGGTCTGCTGTGCTGGGATGGCCGGGTGACCGAGCGTAAGCCGTACCC
>NZ_JAHCST010000079.1 GCF_018476525.1 Acrocarpospora catenulata | reverse complement strand
TTGAAGAAATGCTCCTGGCCAACATTCACATGAATGTCAACCAAAGGAATCCGTCAAAAATGACGGGGTTGTGCATCATGCACTGGCTTTTAGCACACTGTTGAGTTCTCAAGAAACGCACACGTACACCAGAGGAACATGGCCGGCCAGGCCGTGTGACTCAGGGGTGTCTATGCACCATTCTCGCAGATTTCCGTTCTTGTGTCAAATTCTCCCTGTTTTGGGAGCTTGACTGCGATACGGTCATCGTACAGGAATCCAAACCGCCCCAAATCTGGGGCAACCCCTCTAACTTACCCGATCGGACTGCGGCTGGCAAACCGCGATCCAAATTGGCTGGTTATACGGGGTATCGGCTGTTCCCGGGCAAGACGCACCCCAGCTGCCGAAGCGGAGAGGTGGATTGCGCCGGGCCATGCCGACTCCAGAAGACTAACAGTTCCGGCGAGTGCTCACGCCGCAAACCGCGCGCCGATGGCTGACAACCATCCAGGTCACTCGCGCATCTAAGTAGCACCGGGCGATCGGGTGGCCCAGCACGGCGGTATGAGCAAGCCGATGTCAACCCATCCGCAATCGCCACCGGTTACGAATCAAGATGCGGGAGTCACCGCCGGCGCCAACCAGACGCCTGGACTCCCGTCGTGGAGGTGGCCATCATGACGCAGCGGTCGGAGTTCGACGACATCCGCGCGCACCTCGCGGCCGAGGCCGCGCACGCGGGCGACTTGCTTCGCATAGCGCGTGAGCTGCTGGACGACCTTGAGCAGGTTCGCATGCGGGAAGCGACCTTGCGCACCTACTACCTCGCGCTGCTGACCGCCTCCCGGGCAAGCGTCGCCGCGCAGCAGACGGGTGCCGAGAACCCGCTGCTCTTTGTGATCCACGAGCTCGCCAAGCACGGCCAGTTGCCCTCCGGCGAGGAGGTCGGCCGGATCCTGTCCGACGCCAAGGCCGCCCAGGAGCTGCTGGCCGCCATCGGCGAGACCCCGGTTCCGCCGCGGCGCAGGGGTGGCCCCGCCAGCAGCCGGCTGCGCCGGTGTGTGGGCATCAGCCGCTCGTTGCCGCACTGATCCTTCTGCCTCCCGATGCGGATGACGGTCGTTTGACCGTCATCGCCCGGGAAGGCCTTCGCGCAGCCTTGGTTGCGCTTGACTAACCGGACCACAGTCCAGATTTGTCCTCCGCGAGTTCGGCCCGACAGAAGAAGGCCTGGCAAGCGGCTCGATCCCCCGTCCAGCTGAAAAGATCCGGATCTTCTGAAGCGTCCAGATCTTCTGGATGTGCTCAGATCTCCGAAAGAGCCGTGAACACCGTCCGTGAAAAGCGAAAGGCCCGGAGTCTCCTCCGGGCCTTTCCTTGGTAGCGGGGACAGGATTTGAACCTGCGACCTCTGGGTTATGAGCCCAGCGAGCTACCGAGCTGCTCCACCCCGCGTCGGTATCTCTAGGCTATCCACACCTACGGACCAAGGCAAATCAACAGGCCGCCGGCCCGGGAACGACCAGGTCAGAGGACCTCATCGTGGTCGGCACCCCCTCTCCGCGGCCGACGTTCCGGCGCCGCCTCGGTGATCTCCGGCAGGAGCGGTGGACGCGCCAGGAAATGGAATCCCACGATGCCGAGAAAACAATAAGGCCACGGTCTCCAGAATCTGGAGGCCGTGGCCTTCGTAGTAGCGGGGACAGGATTTGAACCTGCGACCTCTGGGTTATGAGCCCAGCGAGCTACCGAGCTGCTCCACCCCGCGTCGGCTTGCTCTGCAATCTTATCCATGGCTCAGAGGCGAGGCAAACCAAATAGGAAAACCCCCGTACCCGGCCGGGTACGGGGGTTCCCAAGCCCGGGCTATGGCCCGGCGGAAGGTGATGCCGAGGCGGTGGGTGACGGCGACGCCGAGGGCGAGGCCGACGCAGAGGCCGGGGTGGTGGTCGGGAGCTTGGCCAGCTCGTCCAGGGCCGCCTTCAGCGCGGCTTGGGCGGTGCCGTAGGCGGCCCAGTCGGGCGGATTGGCGGAGAGAGCCTTCTGGGCGTCCTCGTACGCCTTCTGGGCCTTGTCGAGGGTCGCGGTGAGGCTGGCGGTCTCGGGGGTGGGGTCGGGTTTGGTCTCCGGCTGGGTGTCGGGCTCGTCGGTGCCGGGTGTCGGCGTCAGGTTGCCGCCGAAGACCTGCTGGAGGGCTTCCTGCAGGTTGTTACCGAAGCCGACCTTCTCGCCGTACAGGACCAGGACCTTCTGGAGCGTCGGGAAACGTCCGGAGGTCTCCTCCTTGGGCTGCACGTAGACGGGTTCCACGTAGAGCAGGCCGCCGCCGAAGGGCAGGGTGAGGAGGTTCCCGTACAGCACCTCCGTCGCGCCGCCGGTGCCGCGCAGCAGGTTGAGCTGCTGGGAGACCGTGGTGTTGGAGAGGAAGGTGTTCTGCGCCTGCGGGGGACCCTGGATGGCCGTGTTGCTCGGCAACTGCAGGATCTCCAGCTTGGCGTCCGGCCCGGCCGTGGCGTCCACCGCCATGAAGGCCGCCATGTTCTGCCGCCCGTTCGGCACGAAGGTCGTGGTCAGCGAGAACTTCTCCTCGGTCCGGCCGGGCATCTTCATGGTCACGTAGTACGGCGGCTGCTTGCTCTTCTTGGTGGCCGGGTCCTCGGGCACCTTCCAGAAGTCCTGGCCGCTGAAGAACGCGTTGGCGTCGGTCACGTGGTACTGGGTGAGGATCTCCCGCTGGGCCTTGAACAGGTCGGCCGGGTAGCGCAGGTGGTTGCGGAGTTCGGGGGAGATCTCCGAGGCCGGCCGGATGATGCCGCCGAACGCCTTCTGCCAGGTCTTCAGGACCGGGTCGGAGGAGTCCCACTCGTAGAGGGTGACGGTGCCGTCGTAGGCGTCGACGGTGGCCTTCACCGAGTTCCGCATGTAGTTGATGATGTCCCGGGGCAACTGCGGCACCCCGAGGCGCGAGGTGGACACGTCGGTGGTGAGCGTCTCCAGGCTCTTGGGCTCCGAGTACGGGTAGGCGTCGGAGGTGGTGTAGGCGTCCACGATCCAGACGATCCGCCCGCCGACCACGGCCGGGTAGGGGTCGCGGTCCAGGGTGAGGAAGGGCGCCACCTGCTGGATGCGCTCGATCGGCTCCCGGATGTAGAGGATGCGGGAGTCGGTGTTGATGTTGGAGTTGAGCAGCAGGTTGGTCTCACCGTACTTCAGCGCGTACAGGAAGCGGTTGAAGATGCCGCCGACGGAGACGCCGCCCCTGCCGGTGTAGGTGTTGTTCTTCTGGCCGCTGCTGCCCTGCTCGGGGTAGTCGAGCTCGACGGGCGTGGTGCCGGGTTCGCCGCCGACGATCGAGTACTCGGGCGAGTTCTCGCCGAAGTAGACCCGGGGCTCGTACTCACCGAGGTTGCCCGTGGGCGGGATGTCCTTCTCGGTGAAGTTCGGCACGCCGCTGTTGTCCACCTGGTTGCCGGGGGCGGCGACGAAGCCGAAGCCGTGGGTGTAGACCAGGTGGTCGTTGATCCAGTTGCGCTGGGCCTCCGGCGGCAGGCCCATCTCGCGGACGGCCACCACGGTGTCCTGGAACTTGCCCTCGGACGTCGGGTACCGGTCGATGTCGAGCTGCTCGGGGAACTGGTAGTAGCCCCTGATCTGCTGCTTCTGCTGGTAGGTCGGGGAGAGCAGGCTGGGGTCGAGCAGCCGCATGCCGGGGATGGAGGCCGACTCGCTCTGCAGCACCTCCGCCGAGGCGTCGGTCTTGGCGCTGTACTGCGTCACCACGGTCTTGTCGACCCCGTACGCATTACGGGTGGCGTCGATGTTCCGTTTGATGAACGTGCTCTCCTTGGCCTGCTGGTTGGGCCGGACCTGGAACTGCTCCACCAGCGCCGGGTAGACCCCGCCGATCAGCACGGCGGAGAGCACCAGTAGTCCGAGGGACACCCCGGGGAGCATGGCGCCCGGCCGGACCACGCCGGCGAAGAAGAGCACGGCGCAGATCAGCGAGATGACGGCCAGGATGCCCTTGGCCGGCAGCACCGCGTTGATGTCGGTGAAGGAGGCCCCGAACACCTTGCCCCGGTCGGAGAAGACCAGACCGTACCGGTCAAGGAAGTACGCCGCCGCCTTGAGCAGCACGAAGACGCCGAGCAGCACCGACATGTGGGACCTGGCCGCGCGGGAGGCGTGCACCCCGCCGGGGGTCTGGATGCGGAAGCCGCCGTACAGGTAGTGCACCAGGGCGGCCGCGATGATGGACAGGATCACCGCGGTGAACAGGAAGTTGAGCACCATCCGGAGGAACGGATAGGTGAACATGAAGAACGACAGGTCCATCCCGAACTCGGCGTCCTTCTGCCCGAACGGCGTGCCGTTCTGGAAGAGCAGCCAGGTCCGCCACTGCCCGGCGGTGGAGGAACCGGCGAACAGGCCGAGGATGGCCATGCCGATCAGGAAGACCACCTTGCGGTGCGGGTCCACGGCCAGGCGGTAGCGGTCGGCGCCCTGGGCGTTGCCGAACATCCCGGGCCCGAACATGGGGCGCACCCGGTGCGCCAGCGTCATGTTGCCGCCCACGATGCCGACCATCAGAATGGCCCCGGCCAGGAACAGCAGCACCTGGGTCAAGATCATGGTTGAGAAGACGCCGGTGAAGTCCACCGAGTCGAACCACAGGTAGTCCGTGTAGATCCCGGCGAAGATGAACAGCCCAACCACGAGCACCATCAGGGTGATCGCGACGGGTATGAGCAGTCGCGGCCGGCGGGGCAGACGCATCGCCCGACCGGTACCGGGGCTCCGGAAGCTCAACGCCAACCCCTTAAATGTCAGTGCACGTTAAAACTCCGTGCACGAGCACAACGGTCCGTGCCTGGCAACCTACACCGCGAAAAGCGCAGGTGTGGTTTCAGGAGCAGGCCGGTACCGTCCCGGATCCGGTGCGCAGCGCGTCCAGCGCCTTGATCGCTCCGTCCAGCGTCTCAACCTTTACCAAGCGCAACCCGTCGGGGACCGCGCCGACGGCCGCGGCGCAGTTGGCGGCCGGGGTGAGGAAGATCGTGGCGCCGGCCTTGCGGGCGCCGACCATCTTCTGCTCGATGCCGCCGATCGGGCCGACCTTGCCGCCCGGCTCCATGGTGCCGGTCCCGGCGATGGCCTTGCCGCCGGTGAGCGGGCCGGGGGTGAGCTTGTCGTAGATGCCGAGCGAGAACATCAGGCCGGCGCTGGGGCCGCCCACGTCGCCGACGCTGAAGTTGACCTTGAACGGGAACTCGTAGCTCATGCCCATGCGCACGCCGACGATGGCCTTGCCGTCCGGCCCGGCGATGGTGGTGATCGGCACCTCGGTCTCGCCGGTCTTGCCGTCTTCGCCGGTCTTGCTCTGGACGGTGAACACCACCTGCTCGCCGGGCTTGTGCTTCTGCACGGCCGTCGCGACGGCGGTGGTGTCGGCGGTGGGGACCTGGTCGACCGCGACGATCACGTCCCCCGGCTTGAGCTTGCCCTCGGCGGGGCTGCCCTTCTCGGTGGTGCTGACCTTGATCACGTTCTTCACGGGGATCTGCAGCTGGTTGAGCGCGGCGGCGGTGGCGGTCTCCTGGGAGCCCGCCATCTCGGCGGTGTTCTCCTCCTCGACCTGCTTGACCGTACGCTCCCGAGGGAAGATCGTCTCCTCCGGGACCACCGCGATGGTGTTGTCGAACCAGCCACGCAACGCGGTCAGCAGGCCGATGCGGTTGCCCGGCCCGCCCTGGTAGGCGACGGTGACCAGGCTGAGCTGGCCGCTGGTGGGGTAGGTCTGGCGGCCCTCCACGTTGATGACCGGTTTGCCCTTCACGTCGCCGAGCGTGTTCTCGGTCGGCCCGGGGCTCAGCACCACGTACGGCACCGGCAGCAGGGCCCCGCCGACGGCCAGCGCCAGCGTGAGGAAACCGGCCACGATCAGGGTCAGGGCACGTCGAGTCACGCGGGAAGCTCTTCTCGTCTCAGGCGTCCTGGCAGGCACCGACCCATTCGGCCGAGCCGTCCGTGAACTGCTGGTTCTTCCAGATGGGGACCTCGCGCTTGAGGTCGTCGATGAGTTGCCGCGCGGCGGTGAACGCCTCGGCCCGGTGGGGGGCGGCGACCGCGACGATCACGGCGATCTCGCCGAGTGCCAGGTCGCCGGTCCGGTGCACGGCGGCCAGCGCGGTCACCGGGTGGTCGGCGGCGACCTTCTCGGCCACCCGGCGCAGCTCGGCCTCGGCGCTCGGGTGCGCGGAGTAGGCGAGCCGGGTGACCGGCCTGCCCTGGTCCTGCTCCCGGACCGTGCCGATGAACAGCGCGGTCCCGCCGGCGGCGTGGTCGGCCACGGCCGCGAGCACCTCGTCTGCGGAGAGCGCGGTGTCGCGGATCGCGAGCAAGCGGATGACGTCCACCGGCTGAGTCTAAGTCCTCTCCCGCTAAGCCTTCTTCTTGCGTCGGGCGGCACGCACGATGGCGGCGGTGCCGATGACGGCCACCGTGGCGCCGGCCGCGGTGAGCGTGGCGTCCTTGCCGGAGAGGCGGCGGCCGACCACGGCGTGCCGGCCCTCGCGGTGGGCGAGCAGTTCCTGCAGCGCGGCCTCGTTGGTCCAGGTGGGCTTCCAGCCGGCCTGGTGCAGGCTGGTGGTGGCCACCACCCACGGATAGACGACGTAGTGCAGGTCGGTGGCGGGGGCCGGGGTGAGGCCGAGCCGGTGCAGCCGCTGGGCGGTGCTGAAGGTGAGCCCGGCGGGCAGCTCGAACCGGCGCAGGCCGGAGGCCTCCTCCACCTGCTCCATCTCCAGCCAGCCGTCGGAGCCGACCGCGACCACGCCGGTGACCTGGCCGAGCGCGGCCACCTCCAGGGCGGAGACCAGGTCGTCCATATGGCAGAACTGCCAGCGCGGCAGGCAGCCCTTGACCACCAGCAGGCGCGGGGCCTCGAAGTGGCGGGTGACCACGGTGTCCACGTCGGGACCGACCAGGGCGGCCGGGCGGAGCACGGTCACCTCCAGGCCGGGGTGGGCGCGCAGCGCCCGGCGGGCCAGCGACTCGATCTCCAGGTAGTCGCCGACCACGCCCGTGTCGGGTTCGGCGGCCACGGCCGCGTCCTCGGCCAGCGGGACCGGGTTGTCGGCGGCGGCGCCGTAGACCATGGCGCTGGTGACCAGCACCACCCGGCGCACCCGCGCGGCGGCGGAGGCGGTCAGCACGGTCTGGGCGGCTCTGATGTTGTACGCCCGGCGTTCGACCGGATCGGCGTCGAGCGCGTAGTTTCCGGCCAGGTGCACCAGTACGTCAACATCCGAAATGCGGTTCGCCAAGAGCGGATCGCGGATGTCAAGGACCCGCCAGGTGACGTCGGTGACGTCGCCGCGCTGGTCGTCGATGGCCACAACGCGGCGGAAATCCGCAGACGAGGCCACTTTGGCGAGGAACACCCGACCTATCCCTGAGGCGGCGCCGGTGACGGCGACGACGGGCGGACGATGGCGTTTCGAGGTCGGCACGAGGTCCTCACTTTGCACTGATCCGCCCCACGGCGGATAACGTGGCGGATGTGGACTCCTCCATCCTGCACGAGGTGGCGCGGTGACTGATCTGCCAGGTCGCGAAAACGACCCCAACGAGAACCCGTTCGCCATGTTCGGCAACCCGGAGCAGATCGCCTCGGCGATGCGGCAGTTCGCCGACATGCTCTCGGCGGCGCCCAGCTCCGGGCCGGTGAACTGGGACATGGCCAAGAACATCGCCAGGCACGCGGTGGTCGCCGAGGGTGGTGATCCGAGCGTGATGGAGGGCGAGCGACGTCAGATCGCCGACGCCCTGAATCTGGCGGACCTTTGGCTGAACGAGGCGACGACTTTGCCCAGCGGGGTGTCGGCGCCGCAGGCGTGGAGCCGGTCGGAGTGGATCGAGAAGACCACCCCGGTCTGGCAGCAGCTGTGCGATCCGGTCGCGGCCAAGATGGTCGAGACCATGGGCGGCACGCTGGGCGCCTCCGGGCTGCCCGCCGAGGCCCAGGCGATGGCCGGGCCGCTGATGGGCATGCTCAAACAGATGGGCGGCATGATGGTCGGTCAGCAGATCGGCCAGGCCCTCGGCACGCTGGCCCGGGAGGTGATCGGCTCCACCGACATCGGCCTGCCGCTGTCGGAC
This sequence comes from Acrocarpospora catenulata, assembly GCF_018476525.1. Lineage (GTDB taxonomy): Bacteria > Actinomycetota > Actinomycetes > Streptosporangiales > Streptosporangiaceae > Acrocarpospora > Acrocarpospora catenulata. Next base: position 32,001 of record NZ_JAHCST010000079.1, on the reverse strand, counting down.
ACGGCCGCGCTGCTGCCCGGCGGCATCGCCGCCTTCAGCGAGGGCCTGGAGATCCCGGCCGAGGAGATCCGCATCTACCTGGCGCTGCGCGAGGCGGCCCACCACCGGCTCTTCCAGCACGTGCCCTGGCTGCGCTCGCACCTGCTGGGCGCGGTGGAGGAGTACGCCAGGGGCATCAACGTGGACATCTCCGCGCTGGAGGAGAAGCTGCGCGGGGTGGACGTGAACAACCCCGAGAAGCTCCAGGAGCTGCTGACCGGCGGCGACCTGCTGAAGCCGGAGGAGACCGAGCGGCAGAAGGCGGCGCTGGCCCGGCTGGAGACGGCGCTGGCGCTGGTGGAGGGCTGGGTGGCCACCGTGGTGGACGCCGCGGCGGCCGGCAAGCTCCCCTCGGCCTCGGCCCTGGCCGAGACGGTGCGGCGGCGCCGCGCCACCGGCGGTCCCGCCGAGCTGACCTTCGCCACCCTGGTGGGCCTGGAGCTGCGGCCCCGGCGGCTGCGCGAGGCGGCCACGCTGTGGCGACTGCTCGGCGAGGAGCGCGGCGTGGACGGGCGGGACGCGATCTGGAGCCACCCGGACCTGATGCCGGAGGCGGCCGACCTGGACGATCCCACCGGGTTCGTACGCGAGCGGGATGACTTCGATCTGTCCCAGCTTGATGAGAAACCCGATGATAAGCCGGACGGCGCTCCCGAATAGGCGGTTGCGCGCCGAGTAGGCTCCGCTGGGTGAGCCTGCACTACGACGCTGTGACGACCCTGGAGTCCTGGACCGCGCCCTCCCAGACGGAGGAGCTGCTCCGCAAGGAGTTTCTGGCCCATCTGGCCGAGCACCCGGACGGGATGTGGCGCGAATGCGTGCCCGGCCATCTGACCGCCACCACCGCGGTGCTCTCCCACGACGGCGCCAAGGTGCTGCTCACGCTGCACCCGAAGGCGGGCATGTGGCTGCCGATGGGCGGCCACTGCGAGCCCGGCGACACCTCGCTGGCGGGGGTGGCGCTGCGCGAGGCCGTCGAGGAGTCGGGCATCGCGGGGCTGCGGCTGCTGCCGGGCCCGCTGGCGCTGGACCGGCACGAGGTCTGGTGCCACCCGCCGCAGTGCTGGCACCTGGACGTGGAGTACGGCGCGGTGGCCCCGCCCGGCGCGGAGGCGGTGATCAGCGAGGAGTCGCTGGACCTGCGCTGGTTCCCGGTGGCGGACATCCCCGAGCTGAGCGACGAGGCGACGCGCCGGCTGGCTCGGCGGGCGCGGGCGGCGCTTGCACCGAATCTCGACGATTCCCGCACCGGGGACGCGCGACCCGCTGGCTAGGGTCGGGGTGACAAGGGGGCCGAACAGCGAGGAGCGCGGTCGTTGGCGGACGTCACGGAGGTGGGGGGCACCGTCACGACCCCTGAGCCCGGAAAACGGCGGTTCATCTGGTTGCTGGTGGTGCCCTGCGCGGTCTGGGCGCTGCTGCGGGCCGCCGGGATCGAGCTGGGCGGCCTGGGGGCGATTCTCAGCACCGTCACGCCGTACGTGGGGCTGGTGGCCGTGGTGGCGCTGCTGGTGGCGGCGCTGGCCCGGAAGTGGGCGGCGGCGGTGGCGGGGCTGGTGGCGGTGATCGCGCTGGCGGCCACCGTGCTGCCGCGGGCGGTGCCCGCCGCCCAGCCCGCCGCGGACGGCCCCGTGTTGCGGGTGCTGACGCTGAACCTGATGATCGGCCAGGCCGACACCGGCGCGGTGCTTGAGCTGGTACGGCGGCTGCGCCCGGACGTGCTGAGCCTGCAGGAGCTGACCCCGGGGGCGGCGGCGCGGCTGAGCGAGGGCGGGCTGGCCGAGCTGCTGCCCCACCAGCACGCCCAGCCGGCCTGGGGAGCGTCGGGCAGTGCCGTCTACGCGCGTTTCCCGATCGAGCCGCTGCCCGAGTTCGCCCCGGCGCACGGCCACCGCATGCCGTTCGGGCGGATCGAGGTGCCCGGGGCGGGGCCGGTGGAGGTGGCGGCGGTTCACCCGGTCAACCCGCTCCGGCAGGGGGTGCCGCCCTGGCGGAAAGGGCTGCGGTCGATGCCGGGGCCGGATCCCGGCGCGATCCGCATTCTCGTGGGGGATTTCAACGCGACTCAGGACCATGCGGAGTTCCGCCGGGTGCTGGATCTCGGGTACGTGGACGCGGCGGCGGCCACCGGGAGCGGCCTGGCGCCGACCTGGCCGGCCATGTGGCGGCTGTTGCCGCCGGTGATCACCATCGACCATGTGCTGGCCGATCCCCGGGTGCGGGTGCTGGCCACCGGCCTGCACACCGTTCCGGGGACCGACCATCGGGCGCTGCTGGCCGAGCTGCGGCTACCGGAGAAGGCGCCGAACGGTTAGCTGAGCAGGGCCCGGGTGTTCTCCCAGCCCTCCAGGCCCGGGTCCAGCCGGGCGAGGTCGGCGGGCCCGCGCAGCCGGTGCCAGCCGGGCCCGGTGGCCACCCGGCGCGGGCCGGGAGCCTGGCCGCGCAGGTGGCGGACCACGTCGGGGTGGTCGAAGTCCAGGTCGGCCCAGGCGGGGAAGGGCAGCCGGGCGGCGACGGCGACGGCTCCCCCGTTCTCGGCCGGGCAGACCGCCAGCTCGGCCCGGCCCAGCTCGCGGAAGAGCTTCCCGATCAGCAGCGGCGGCAGGTCGGGCGCGTCGGCGCTGACCACCACGGCCTCGTCGGCGGTGGGCAGCGCGGCGAACGCCTTGGCCGGGGAGCCGATCTCGATCACCGGTGTGCCCGGCCAGGCGATCTCCTCAAGCCCCGCCACCCCGGCGGTCAGGATGACCGGCCGGACCAGGTCCAGGCCGGCCACGATCTCGTAGGTGTCCTCGGCGAGGGCACGCAGGAAGTCAGCGGGCGCGACCCCGGGAGGCGTTGCCGACCCCAGGGCAGGAGTAACGAGCACCGCCGCGATACGATCAGTCAACATTCCTCCGCGGAGCCGCTAGCCGCCATGGAGAATCCTTCAAGGAAACCGCGCGCCCGCTCGGCCTTGGGGTAACGTTCCACCAGCGCCCAGAAGCGGGGGCCGTGACTCGGTACGAGCAGGTGCACCAGCTCGTGCATGATCACGTAGTCGACCACCCAGGCGGGCATACCCCGCAGTCGGGCCGACAGGCGGATCGTGCCATGATCGGGGGTACAGGAGCCCCAGCGGTGCAGCTGGTTCTCCACCCAGCGCACGCTGGCGGGTTCGGCCCGCCCGTCCAGGTAGCGCGTGGAGAGCTCTCTGGCGCGATCCAGCAGGTCGTCGTCGCTGGGGCGTTTTCGCTGCTCCTTGGCCGCAAGGCGATCGAGCATGCGGCGTACCCACTGTTCTTCGTCGGTCGTGCTGAGACCAGCGGGGAGCAACACGATGGTCTTGTCACCATCGCGGTATGCGGAAACGGTTCGCCGCCGACGTGCGCTCCGACGAACCTCGACTGTCTCGGGGGGCACATATGCAAGGTATCCGACACGCGCGGAATTCCACAGGGGGTACATCACGTTCTCCCTGGTCAATCAACGTTTCCCTGATGTTAAACAGCCCCGCTGACCTCCTCCGTTATCCACAGGGCGGAAAAAACCTGCCCGTGAGAAGAAAGAAGTATGGCAGCGTCTCGCGGCTATGGGACGCCATGAAGAAGCACCGCGCCGCCCCCGCGTCAAACCCGCGCTTCGCGTGCTGGCGCGGGATTCCCGCACTCTCCAGTTCGGCCGCCACCCCGCCCGCGCGGTGCTGCTCACCGAGGTGGAACCGCAGGTACGGCGCCTGATCGAGCACCTGGACGGCACCCGGACGCTGGCCCAGGCGATCGCCCTAAGCGAAATCGACGAGCACACCGCCGGGGAGACGGTCCGGCTGCTGGCCGCGCGCGGCCTGCTGGAGGACGCGACGGTCCGCCCACCCGCGTTCTCCCCGGCCGAGCGGGAGCGGCTGGCCCCCGACCGTCTGGTCCTGTCGCTGGCCGCCACCGACGGCGGCTGGGGCGCGCTGGAGCGCCGCCGCCGCGCCGGAGTCCGGGTGTACGGCCTGGGCCGGGTGGGCGCCCAGGTGGCCACGCTGCTGGCGGCGGCCGGAGTCGGGCGGCTCTGCGTGCTCGACCCCGCCCCCACCCGGCGGGAGGACCTGGCCCCGGGCGGGCTGACCGGCGCGGAGCTGGGCGCGGCGCGGGAGGACGGGGTGCTCGCCCGGGCCCGCGTGGTGGCCCCGGAAGTGCACGCCTGGCCGGGGCGACAGGCGGCCGGCCTGGGCGACGGCGCGCCGGGACCCGACCTGGTGATCCTGACCGGCGCGCCGGACCCGCTGCTGGTCCGGGAGCTGACCGCGCGGCGCATCCCCCACCTGGTGGCCGGGTGCGAGGAGGGCTGCGGCGAGGTGGGGCCGCTGGTGCTGCCCGGCGTCACCGCCTGCCTGGACTGCCGGGACCTCGGCCGCCGGGACGCCGACCCCGGCTGGGTGTTCACCACACCCTCGGCGAGCGGGGAGAGCAGCTGTGACACGGTGCTGGCCGCCCTGGTGGCGGCGCTGACGGCCGGTCACGCGCTGGCGTTCCTGGACGGGACAGGGCCAGGTGTGAGCAACAGCACAGTCGAAATTTCCGCTGATTTTCGCTGGCGACAACGGGCCTGGTCACGCCATCCGCAATGTCGTTGTAGTCGAAAGGACCAGGCTGCGCTAACAATGGTCCGGTGAACGACCTTCCGCGCAACGCCGTCACCCGCTCGGCGAAACTGGCGGCGCTGCCCCTGGGCTTCGCCGGCCGTACCGCTCTGGGCCTCGGGAAACGTATCGGCGGCAAGTCCGCGGAACTGGTCGCCCAGGAGATACAGCAGCGCACCGGCGAGCAGATCTTCCGCATCCTCGGGGAGCTCAAGGGCGGCGCGATGAAGCTCGGCCAGGCATTGTCGATCTTCGAGGCGGCGCTGCCGCCGGAGGTCGCCGGGCCGTACCGGGCAACGTTGACCCGGTTGCAGGAGGCGGCGCCGCCGCTGCCGGTGGGCACCGTGCACCGGGTGCTGGCCGATCAGCTGGGCGAGGACTGGCGGGAGAACTTCCTGGATTTTCACGACACGCCCACCGCGGCGGCCTCCATCGGGCAGGTGCACCGGGCGGTCTGGCACGACGGGCGCGCGGTGGCGGTGAAGATCCAGTACCCGGGGGCGGGGAAGGCGCTGCTGTCGGATTTCAATCAGCTGGCCCGGCTGGGCAAGCTCTTCGGGGCGCTGCTGCCGGGCCTGGACATCAAGTCGGTGTTGAGCGAGCTCAGGGAGCGGGTGGCGGAGGAGCTCGACTACTTCCAGGAGGCCGAGGCGCAGCACGCGTTCGCCCTGGAGTACAAGGACGATCCGGATTTCTGCGTGCCCGACGTGATCGCGGCCAACGAGCAGGTGCTGGTGACCGAGTGGCTGGACGGCACGCCGCTGTCCCGGGTGATCAGCGAGGGCACGACCGAACAGCGGGACCGGGCGGGGTTGTTGCTCGTCCGTTTCTTGTTCTCCTCACCCGCCCGGGTGGGCCTGCTGCACGCCGACCCGCACCCGGGCAACTTCCGCTGGCTGCCGGACGGGCGGCTCGGGGTGCTCGACTTCGGCGCGGTCAACCGGCTGCCGGACGGGTACCCGCCGATGTTCGGGCGGCTCACCCGGATCTTCAACCAGGGTGACATGGACACCGTGGTGCAGGGGCTGCGCGATGAGGGGTTCATCCTCCCGCACATCACGGTGGACGTGGAGGCGCTGCGCGCCTTCCTGTCGCCGTACGTGGAGCCGACCCAGGTGGAGGAGTTCGCCTTCAGCCGGGAGTGGCTCCAGGCGCAGGCCGCCAGCGTGGCCGACCTACGCCCGACCAACGTGGTGCGCCAGCTCAACCTGCCGGCCTCGTACGTGCTGATCCACCGGGTGCACGCGGCCGGGGTCGGGGTGCTCTGCCAGCTGGGGACCACCGCCCGGTTCCGGGACGAGGTCATCACCTGGGTGCCGGGCTTCGCGGACAGCGAGCCCAGAAACAAGCCCGGAAGCGAATCTCAAGGCGAATAGGGAAAGGCCCGGGCCATGAGGCCCGGGCCTTTCAGTAGCTGCCTATACGCGGGCGAGCGCCGCGCGGAGACGGGCGGAAGCGCGCTCGGCCTGCCGGCGTGCCTTCTGCACGTTCCGAACTCGGCTGGCGATGCGATGCTCCGCGGCCTCCTGGTGGAGGCCTTGTATTCGCTCGTCTACCAGTTCCTTGTAGAGGGACGAGCCGGTGATGGCCTGGATATTCATGTCGGTTCTGCTTTCTGTGAAGTGAAGAAGTCGGCTGAGGACTACGCGGCGACGGGAGTCTTGCGGGGACGCCCGCGCGGCCGCTTCCGGGGAACGATCGTTCCCCGCAGGATGAGTTCGCCGCCCCAGACGCCCCACGGCTCCTCGCGCTCCAGCGCGCGGGCCAGGCAGGCCTCCCGGATCGGGCAGCCTCCGCAGAGCGCCTTGGCGAACTCCACGTCCTCCGGAGACTCGGCGAACCACAGGTCGGGCTCGGTACGACAGGGGATCTCGGCTTCGATCAGGTCCATGACCGGGGCCGCCATCTGCGTCACCTTCTTTGGAATCGGGTTGGTCGGTTGTCCTCTTCGGTGCGGGGATACGTGGCCAGAGAAACAAGAAGGCCGCGGATCCGATGTGCGGATCCGCGGCCTGGAGACAGAGACCTGTCAGGTTATGACTGGTTCTCTCCAGGCGTACTGCGGACCCGGCACTCCGCCATTCGGGTAGGCGTTGTGGCTGGTCTGCGCATCGGCCATCCGCCGGGCCGTCCGGACCGGGGTGACGTCGACGCGGGTGGTGTGAGCAGTGGACATACGGGTGGCGCGGAAGCCGTGGGATTCCGGCCGTAGGGCCTTCTCCTGGTGCAGTTTCGACTGCGGCGCAGCAGCAGCGAGCGCAGTGGGAGCGGCGGGACGGACGGCGGCGAGCCACGGCAGAGCGGGCAGGCCGGACACGGCGAAGACGTCGCCTCTGCCGATCGCGTAAGTGCTCTCCACTTGACTCACCTCCATCTCAGATTTCCCTTCGCCGGACAGGACCGTCCGGCTGACTTGTCCATGACCCTAATCGTGAACCCGGTACCCCGGCAACCTATTTTCCACCTGCGATTTTGTGGATTTTTCGGGGGTCAGCCCACCCGGATCATGCACTCCTGCACCACCGACACCGCGAGATCCCCTGCGGGCGTGAACATCTGGCCGCGGGCCAGTCCGCGGGCGTTCCCCGACCACGGGGACTCCTGCGCGTACAGGACCCAGTCGTCGACCCGGAGCGGCGCGTGGAACCACATGGCGTGGTCCAGTGAGGCCCCGGTGATGTCGGAGACGCCCCAGGCCAGGCCGTGCGCCAGCAGCACGGTGTCCACCAGGGTGTAGTCCGAGGCGTATGCGGCGAGCACCACGTGCAGCAGCGGGTCGTCGGGCAGCTCGGCGTCGTACCGGAACCAGACGTTGTGCTCGGCGCTGATCAGGCGGGGGTCCCGCTGGGCCTCCCAGGTGAGGCTGTCGACGTAGCGGACGTCCACCGGGCGGGGGCGGTTCACCCAGTCGGCCCACTCGGGGTCCTCGCCGAGCAGGGGGCGCATGCGCTCCTGGAAGGTGGGCAGGGTCGCCGGTTCCGCCGCGGCGGGCATGATCGCCGCCTGGTGATGCAGTCCCTCCTCGTGGATGTGGAAGGAGGCCGACATGGTGAAGATCGCCTTGCCGTGCTGGATGGCGACCACCCGCCGGGTGGTGAAGGAGCGCCCGTCCCGCACCCGTTCCACGTTGTAGACGATCGGGACGGCCGGGTCGCCCGGCCGGATGAAGTAGGCGTGCAGCGAGTGCACCTGCCGTCCGGCCGGCACGGTACGGCCGGCCGCGACCAGCGCCTGGGCCGCCACCTGCCCGCCGAAGACCCGCTGGATGCGTTCCTCGGGGCTGCGCCCGCGGAAGATGTCGAGTTCGATCTGCTCCAGGTCGAGCAGGTCGAGCAGCTCTTTCAGGGCCGCGTTCACACGTCCTCCCGGGTCACCCTCCGGCAAAGCTCCAGTACGGCTTGGCCGTATCGCTCTAGTTTGACCCGTCCGATGCCCGCAATCGACAGCAGCGCCGCCTCACTGGCGGGCACCCGCTCGGCGATGGCCTGGAGGGTCACATCCGTGAAGATCACGTACGTGGGGACCTTGCTCTCCTTGGCGGTGGCCGCCCGCCACGCCTTCAGGCTCTCCAGCAGCGCCTCGTCGAAGAGGGCCGGGCAGCCCGCGCACCGGCCCAGCTTCTGCTCGGCCGCGACCGCCAGGGTGCGCCCGCAGACCCTGCACTGCACGGGCGCGGCCAGCGGGCGCCGGACGGCGGGGGCAGGGGCAGTGGTGCGCGGGGCGGGCGCGGCGGCGGAGGACAGGCCGTCCAGGAAGCGGGACGGGCGGCGGGCGCGGCGGGCGGCGGGCGTGCGGGCCAGCGCCCAGGACAGGTGGAGGTGCTCGCGGGCCCGGGTCACCCCCACGTAGAGCAGACGGCGTTCCTCCTCCACCTGCTCGGGGGACTCGGCGTAGACGATGGGCAGCATGCCGTCGTGGACGCCGACCAGGAAGACCGCGTCCCATTCCAGCCCTTTGGCGGCGTGCAGCGAGGCCAGCGTGACCCCCTCGAGCGCGGGCGCGTGCTGCTCGGCGGCCCGGCGTTCCAGCTCGGCCACGAAGGCGGACAGGTCGGCGCCGGTGGCGGCGAGGTCCTCGGCCAGGTCGGCCAGCGCCCGCAGCGACTCCCATCGGGCGCGTTCCGTGACGCCGGACGGGGGCTCGTGGGTGAGGCCGACGCCGGAGAGGATGTCGTGCACGGCGGGGGCCAGCGGCCCGGCCTCGTTGGCGGAGCGGAGCGCGGCGCGCAGCATCACCACCGCCTTGCGCACCTCGGGCCGCTCGAAGAAGCGTTCCGCGCCACGCACCAGGTAGGGCACCCCCGACTCGGCGAACGCCTGCTCGTACGCCTCCGACTGGGCGTTGATCCGGAAGAGCACGGCGATCTCCCGGGTTGGCACGCCGTCGGCCATCAGCTTCTTGACGGTCAGGGCCACCCCGAGCGCCTCGGCGGGCTCGTCGTCGTACTCGGTGAAGACCGGTTGCGGCCCGGACGGGCGCTGGGCGACCAGGTCCAGCCGGTGCACCGACCTGGCCATCACGCGGTTGGCCAGGGAGACCACCTCGGGCGTCGACCGGTAGTCGCGGACCAGGCGGACCACCTTGGCCCCGGGGTGCTCCACCGCGAAGTTGGTCAGGTAGTGCGGGGTGGCGCCGGTGAAGGAGTAGATGGTCTGGTTGGGGTCGCCCACCACGCACACGTCGTCCCGCCCGCCCAGCCAGGTGTCCAGCAGCAGCTTCTGGAGCGGGTTGACGTCCTGGTACTCGTCCACCACGAAGTACCGGTACTGAGCCCGGATCTGCGCGGCCACCTCCCGGTGTTCGGTCATCACGGCGGCGGTGAGCTCCAGGATGGTCTCGAAGTCGACCAGGTGACGGCGGCGGCGCAGGTCCTCATACGCCAGGTAGAGGCGGGCCACCTCCTCGGCGGGGACCGGCGGGGTGCGGCGGGCCTTGACGGCGGCGGCCGGGTAGTCCTCCGGTCCGATCTGGGTGACCTTGGCCCACTCGATCTCGCCGGCCACGTCGCGCAGTTCGGCCCGCTCGGGGCTGCGGCGCAGCTGCCGGGCGGCCTCCACCAGCAGCGGCAGCTTGGACTCCACCACCTGGGGCGGGTCGCCGCCGATCACCCTCGGCCAGAAGTAGGTGAGCTGGCGCAGGGCCGCCGCGTGGAAGGTGCGGGCCTGCACGCCGGGCGCGCCCAGCCGGCGGAGCCGTTGCTTGAGCTCGCCGGCCGCCCGGTTGGTGAAGGTGACCGCCAGCACGCTCTGCTGGTCGGCCGCGCCGGACTGTACCGCGTACGCGATCCGGTGGGTGATGGCCCGGGTCTTGCCGGTGCCGGCCCCGGCCAGCACGCAGACCGGGCCGCGGACCGCCAGGGCGACCTCCCGCTGTTCCGGATCGAGTCCCGCCAATACGTCCAAAAGCCGCTCTCCAACGTGCGCGATGACCGGGTCTGCTGGCATCATCCTTCCAGCAGCCGACCAAGCGTGTCCCAGGACCCGGTCAGCGGCGAGCAAAACAGGATCCGGTTCGGGAGGAAGAGGACCTTGAAAGCAGCCCTTGGTGTCGGCGCGCTCGCTCTCGCGACCGTCCTGCTCGCCGCACCGGCGACGGCGACCGCCAACACGGCCGTTCCGGTGACCACCAAGGGCGGAGATCCGTCTCCCAGCGCATCCGAATCCCCCGTCCCGCTCCCCGCCACCGAGGAGAAGGGCACCTTCTCCTACGGCAAGCACGTCCGGCAGCGCATGGACGTCTGGTGGCGGAAGGACGGCGTGCGCCGCCCGGCGGTCTTCGTGGTGCACGGCGGCTGGTGGGCCAGCGGCGACAAGAAGTACATGACCGAGGTGAGCCGGAGCTACTTCCAGCTCGGCTACGTGGTGATCAACATCAACTACCGGCTGGCGGGGGACGCCGCCTGGCCGGCCCAGCGGGTGGACGCGCTGAACGCCATCGCCACCATGCGGCGGCACGCGGCCCAGTTCAACATGGACCCCGACCGGTACGTGATGATCGGCTTCTCGGCCGGCGGGCACATCGCGGCCGCGGTCGGCACCTACGGCAACGGGCAGCCCGGGTTACGCGGGGTGGTCGGGATCTCGCCGGTGATCTCGCCGCTCACCGCGTACTTCGACGGGGACGAGGGCGCCACGCCGGAGCAGCGGAAGTTACGCCGCTCGGCGATCGCGCTGGCCGGCAAGTGCGAGCCGACCGAGTGCCCGCGGACCTGGAACAGCATGGAGATCCCCTACCACGCCAGCGAGGGGGACGCGCCGGTGCTCACCGTGCACTCCACCGACGAGTTCGTGCCGCCCTACCAGAGCGAGATGCTGAAGCAGGCGCTGAACGAGGTCGGGGTGGCGATGAACATCCGGGCGATCGCCGGGGCGCAGCACAGCAGCCCGCTCTATCGGGAGCCGGGGGTGGCCGAGGCCGTGCAGTCCTGGGTCATCGCACGGCTGGCCCGCTGACCGGGAACACCAGCGGGGTCTCTCGGTGTTGCCAATGATCGCCTATAGAAAGGGACGAACATGGCGCTCACGGTGTACACCACCACCTGGTGCGGCCCCTGCAGGCGGCTGAAGAGCCAGCTGACCCAGGAGGGCATCGCCTACCAGGAGATCGACGTCGAGCGGGACGCGCGTGCCGCCGAATTCGTGATGAGTGTCAACAACGGGAACCGTACCGTCCCGACCGTGGTGTTTCCGGACGGGACGGCGTCCACCAACCCGTCCGTGCGCGAAGTGAAGGCCCGGCTGGGGTTATAGCTACCAATCGCCGGACAGGGGCTCGCCGTACCAGGTCTCGATCAGCCGCCGGGCGATGGAGACCGGGGGCGGCAGCCGGAGTTCGCCGCTGTCCAGGGCGGCGAGCAGTTCGGTGCGAGAGAACCAGCGGGCTTCGGCGATCTCGTCGGGATCCGGGGTGAGCTCGGTGCCGGCGGCGAGGGCGAAGAAGCCGAGCATCAGGCTGCGCGGGAAAGGCCAGGGCTGGCTGCCCAGGTAGCGCGGGGCGGTGACGGTCACCCCGACCTCCTCCAGGACCTCGCGCATGACGGCCTGCTCCAGGGACTCGCCGGGTTCCACGAATCCGGCCAGGACCGACATGCGGCCCTCCGGCCACTGGGGGCCCCGGGCGAGCAGGATGCGGTCGGCGTCGTCCCGCACCGCCATGATCACCGCCGGGTCCACCCGGGGGAAGTGCTGGCTGGCGTCCTGGGGGCAGACCCGGACGTGGCCGCCCGCGGTGACCTCGGTGCGGGTGCCGCAGCGGGGGCAGAACTCGTGGGAGCCGTGCCAGGCTTCCAGGGCGACGGCGTAGACGAGGAGCCCGGCGTCCCGGTCGCCGAGCAGGGCCCCGGCCTGGCGGAGCCCGGCCCGTTCTCCCTCGCCGGTCTCCGGAAGGGGGCCCTGGACGGCGAAGTAGGCCACGCTGGCGCTGTCCACGCCGAGCAGGTACCGCTCCCCCGGCGGGGTCTCCCCTGGCGCCAGCAGGACCAGTTCGGCCTCGTCGCCGTACCGCCTGATCAGGGTTTCTCCGTCGTGCACGACCACCACGCGGGTCTTCTCGTCGCCCCAGGCGCGGTCCAGCCAGGCGGCGTCCTGACGGAGCACGGCCGCCCGGTCGATGGCGCCGCGGGCGAGTAGAAGCGGCCCAAGTAGGCCCTCAGAGATCTCCACAGGCTTTATATTTCCGTATCTCTGCGGGAAGAACGGCAACTCCCCCGGTGCAGAGGTGTGATCGACTACTGTTACTTAGGTAAGCCTTACCTTCGGGGGAACTCTTGCGGCTGTACCTTGTCACGCTCAAGTCCACCGATTCGGTGACGTCCGGCTTCCTGCCCGCCGCGGCGGCTCTGGGGTGGGACGTCACCATCCTGACCGACCGCCCCGAAGACTACCCGGGGCAGGACTGCCTCCGGACCGACGTGCTCGACGTCCGCGCGCTGGTCGACACGGTCGCCCGGCACCACCCGCCGGATGTGATCTTCAGCAACTCCGACCACGCGCAGGCCGAGACCGCGCTGGCCGCCGCCTACTTCGGCCTGCCCGGCAAGGACTGGCGGGCCTGCCTGAGCACCAAGAACAAGGCCCTCACCCGGCGCGCCCTGGCCGCCGCCGGGGTGGAGACCGTGCGCTCGGTACGGCTGGCGCCCGGCGACCCGCTCCCCCCGTGGCCTGGCCCGGTGGTGGTCAAACCCCGGGAGGGCGTGGCCAGCGAGGACGTGATCCTGGCCAGGGACCCCGGGGAGTTCCAGAGAGCCGTGGCCGCCGTCCGGGACCGCCGCCCCGGCCAGACCCTGGTGGCCGAGGAGTACCTGGAGGGTCCGCTGTACACCCTGGAGACCCTGGGCGACGGCCGTGACCTGCGGGTGCTCGGCGGGTACCGGACCACGCTCGGGCCGTTGCCGTACTTCGTGGAGGAGCGGCTGGACTGGGCGCCCGAGTTACCCGGGCGCGAGCACGTGCTGGCCGCGCTGGCGGCGCTGGGGGTGGGGCTGGGGGCCTGCCACACCGAGTACGTGCTGACCGACGCCGGGCCGCGGATCATCGAGGTCAACTACCGGGTGATCGGCGACAACTGCGACTTCCTGCTGGCCGATCTGCTCGGTGTGCCGCTCTTCGAATGGATCCTCCGGGTACACGCCGGGGAGCCCGCCCCCGTGCCTCCGCCGGGGACCGGCCACGGGGCGGCGGTCAGCCTGGTGGCCGACCGGTCCGGCGTCATCGTGGCCGGGCCGCCGGAGCAGGCCGGTGAATCGGGCGGCCTGCGCCTCTGGCACCATGCCCTCCGTGCGGTGGGGGACCGGGTCGAGCTCACCCGCACCAACCGCGACTACCTGGGCCTGCTCCGGGTGATCGCCGCCGATCAGGCCGCCGTGGACGACGCCGTCGACAAGTTCCGGAAGGAGCAGCCGTGGCTCCTGTCGTGACCCCGCTGCACGAGCGGGAGAGCTACCTGGCCGCGCGGGTGCTGAACGCCCTGCTCCGGGAGGACTACGGCGGCCTGGCCGCCCGGCTCACCCGGGACCGGAGCGGGGTGACGCTTCCGCTGCCGTCCGGCCGCCGGGTACGGCTCACGCCGGGCGGTCTGGCCGGGCTCTTCCAGGACTTCGTGGTCGCCCCCGGTGAGGAGCTGACCCTGGCCGAGGTGCTGGACACGCTGGGCGCGGTGGCCGACCCGCTGGACGCCGAGGGGGTGGCGGCCTTCGCCCAGGAGTGCCGGGAGACCCTGGTCGCGCTGGACCTGCTCGACCGGCACGCCCCCGACCCCGGCGCGTCCCCGCTCCGGTACGAGGTGCTGGCGGCCCGGGTGGACCACCCGGTCTACCCGACGGCCAGGTGCCGCCTGGGCCTGTCCCCCGAGCAGTTGGTGGCGTACGCGCCCGAGTTCGCCCCGCACTTCGAGCTGCGCTGGGCGGCGGTGCCCAGGGACGCGGTAACGGTGACGGGATCCGGGGTTTTCTGGCCCACCTTCGCCCAGGCCGGGCTGCCGTCGCTGGACCGCTCGCACGTGCTCTTCCCGGTGCATCCGCTAGCGGTGCCCAGCCTGCCCGGGGGGATCGTGGGGCGGGAGGAGTACCTGCGGGTGCGGCCGACGCTTTCCATGCGCACGGTGGCGGTGGACGCGCGCACCCACCTGAAGCTGCCGCTGGCCACCAGCACACTGGGCGCCCGCAACCGCCGGTCCATCAAACCGGCCACCCTGCGGGACGGCGCGCTGGCCGAACGGCTGCTCCGCGAGGTGCTGGACCGGGAGCCCGGACTGCGGGTGCTGCTGGCCGACGAGCAGACCTACGGGCACGCCGGGCACGAGTACCTGGCCTGGATGATCCGCCGCCTCCCGGAGGGCGAGATCGTCTCGGTGGCCGCGCTGGCCGCCCCCGGGGTGCTGGCCGAACTGGCCGCCCGGCACTACGGCGGCGACCAGGCGGCTCTGCTGCGCGACTACCTGACCATCCTGTTCACCTGGAACGTCACGCTCTTCGTCCGGTACGGCATCGCGCTGGAGGCCCACCAGCAGAACCTGGCCCTGGTGTTCGGCGAGGGCGGCCTGCGCCTGCTGGTCAAGGACAACGACGGCCTGCTGGTCGCCCCCGACCGCTCCGACCTCGACATCCCCGCCTTCGCCGACCAACGCCTCTACACCGACGACCCGCACGCGCTGGCCGACCTGTTCGTCACCATCACCCTGCACCTGGCCGCCGCCGCGATCGCCGTCCCCGCCCTCGGCGACGCCCGCTGGGTACGGCAGACCCTGGCCGCCGCCCTGGACGCCTTCGGCGACCACCCGATGGCCCGGCTGCTGCGGGCCAGGACGCTGGACGCGGCCCGGCTGGTCGGCAAGTCGATGGTCACCGCGGGCACCCTGGTCGACAAGAGCCGCACGGGGGCGGCCGACGTGAACAAGTACTACGGCACCAGCGGCCCGAACTATCTCACCGTCTCGCAGAGGAGCGCCTGAATGGACCGGTTACTGGTGGCCACGGAAGCCGAGCGGGCCACGGTGGGCGCGTTGCTGCGCTGCTGCGTCCGCGAGGTGGCCGGGCCGCGCGGGCAGGTCTGGCAGCTGACGGACCACGTGTCGCTGCGGGTGGGCGGGGTGCTGATCCGGGCCAGGGCGTCCGGGGGCATCGCGCTCCGGCTGGGGCAGGGCGAGTGGCTGCGCGACGGGGCGTGGGAGCCGCTCAGCCCCGAGCACCTGGTGGCGTTGATCAGCGAGGAGCTGGGCGGGGACGGCAACGAGGAGTTCGCCGGGCAGGTCGCCGGCAGCCAGGCCGTGATGGAGGCGCTGGCGCTGGCCCGGGAGGAGGCGACTCCCCCCGCCGACCCCTGGCTGGCCTCGGAGCAGTCGCTGCTGCACGGGCATCCCTTCCATCCCGCCCCGAAGGCCAGGAGCGCGGCCAAGGGGGACTGGCTGAGTTACGCGCCGGAGGCGTATGCGCGGTTCCCGCTGCGGCTGCTCGGGGTGCGGGACGACGTGCTGGTGGAGGAGGGCGACCCGGGCGCGCTGGACCGGCTGGGACCGGCCCCCGACGGGTACACGGTGCTGCCCGTGCACCCCTGGCAGTACGAGCTGCTCGACCTGCCCCTCGGCGACGGCCGGCTGATCGACCTCGGCCAGACCACCGGGTACGCCACCCCGACCTCCTCGGTGCGCACGGTCTACGAACCCGACCTGGACAAGTGCCTCAAGTTCAGCCTGGACGTGCGGATCACCAACTGCGTGCGGAAGAACGCCTGGTACGAGCTGTCCGGCTCGGTGGAGTTGTCCCGGCGGCTGGCGCCGGTCTTCGCCGACCTGGCCGAGACCTTCCCCGGCACCCGGTGGCTGCCGGAGCCCGGCTACCGCTCGGCGGACCTGGGGACCAGACTGCTGGAAGGACTTGGCGTGCTGGTCCGGTGCAGCCCATGGGGGCGGATCGGGGCCGGGGTGACGCCGGTGCTGGCCGGGGCTTTGGCCGTGCGGGACCTGAACCCGTCCGATCCGCTGGCCTGGTGGCGCGCGTACGTGGAAAGGGTGGCGCTGCCCGTGCTGGAGGCCTACTTCCGGCACGGGGTGGTGCTGGAGGCGCACCTGCAGAACGTGCTGGTCGGGCTGGACGCGCAGGGGCGGCCGGTGGAGGCGGTCTTCCGCGACCTGGAGGGAACCAAGCTGGTCGGGCACGACCTGTCCGGGGTCAGGCGGGAGGTGGCCGCCGCGCTGACCTACGACGCCGAGCGCGGCTGGAACCGGGTGGTCTACTGCCTGTTCGTCAACCACCTGGCGGAGATCGCGGCCACCCTGGAGCGCCGCTGCCCGCTCCGCGAGCTCTGGGCGGTGGCCGGGGACGTCCTGGCCGCCTACGCCGAGACCAGGGGCCGTCCGCGCCGGCTGGCCGAACTGCTGGCGGGGGTGCCGCTGCCGGCCAAGGCCAACCTGACCGTACGGTGGTCGCGGGCCGCCGACCGGAACGCCACCTATGTGCCGGTGGCCAACCCCCTGGCGAGGCCGCTGTGAACCTGCGCCGGTACGCCGAGCGGCTGGGGGACGTCCCCGCCTACGTCTACGACCTGCCCGGGCTTGACGCGCACGCGGCGGGCATCCGGCGGGCGCTGCCCGGGGTGGAGATCTACTACGCGGTCAAGGCCAATCCCGATCCGTGGCTGCTGCGGACGGTCGCGCCGCACGTGGACGGGTTCGAGGTGTCCTCGGGTGGGGAGTTCGCGCATGTCCGGGAGGTGCTGCCGGGGGCTCGGCTGGCGTTCGGGGGGCCGGGGAAGACCGATGGGGATCTGCGGCTGACGCCGTACCGGATGCATGTGGAGAGTCCAGGCGAGCTGCGGCGGCTGCTGGCGGGGCGGCGGGAGCCGGTGGACGTGCTGCTGCGGGCCAACCTGGAGGTGCCGCTCGCGGGGGCGGCGCTGGCCATGGGTGGGGGTGCGACGCCGTTCGGGATGGATCCCGGCGGGGTCGCGGAGTGTCTGGAGCTGGTACGGGAGCCGGTGCGGTTCCGGGGGATCCATGCGCATCTGGCCAGCGGGCTGGCGGCGGAGGAACTGCTGAAGGTGGCGGGGGCGGTGCTGGAGTTCGCCCGGGAGGTCGGGGCGGCGGAGGTCAATCTGGGCGGCGGCATGGCGGTGGACTACGCGCGGCCGGAGGCCCGGTTCGACTGGGCGGCGTACGGGGCCGGGCTGGCGGGGACGCCGGAGCGGTTGCGGATCGAGCCGGGGCGGGCGATGACGGCCTACTGCGGGTGGTATCTCACCAAGGTGCTCGATCTGAAGCGGGTGCACGGGGAGCTGTTCGCGGTGCTGACGGGAGGAACCCACCATCTGCGGACACCAGTCACCAAGGGGCACAATCAGCCGTTCACGGTCTTCTCAGCCGGTTCCTCGACGCTGCCGGAGGAGACGGTCACGCTGGTCGGCCAACTCTGCACCCCCAAGGATGTCTTCGCCCGAAATATCAGGACATCGTTGCGGGTGGGGGATGTCGTGGCGTTCGCCATGGCAGGGGCGTACGCCTGGAACATCTCCCACCACGATTTCCTAATGCACCCAAAACCGGAATTTCACTACATTTCGGGAATTTCGTAGATCAGGGCGGTCAGGTCGTCGGCCTCCATCAGGTCCACCGGGCGTACCGTCTGGTTGGCGCGGACGTAGTGGAAGGCGGCGCCGACCTTCTCCAGCGGAGTGCCGGACAGCTGCGCCCAGGCCAGCCGGTAGGCGGCCAGCTGGATGGCGGCCGTACGGGCCTCGCCGCCGCGTGGGCGCTCGCCGGTCTTCCAGTCGACCACCACGTACCCGTCCCGCTCCCGGAAGACCGCGTCCATCCGCCCCCGGACCAGCCGGTCGGCGATCACCGTCTCGAACGGCACCTCCAGGTCCACCGGCACCTTGGCGGCCCACCGGCTCTCCTCGAACCTGGCCTGAAGCTCCACCAGCCGCAGGTCGGCCGGGGAGACCTCGTCCGCCGCGCCGGGCAGTTCCAGCTCGTCCAGCAGCCGCTGCTGCCCCCACCGGGACTCCAGCCACCGGTGGAAGGAGGTCCCGCGCCGGGCCAGCGGGGCGGGCTGCCGAGGCAGCGGGCGCCGGATCTGCCGGGCGAAGGCGGCCGGATCCCTGGCCAGGCTGACCAGCGAGGAGACGGTCAGCCGGGACGGCAGCTCCACGATGCCCGCCTCGCGGCGGCGGTCACGCTCCCGGAGCAGCAGCTCGGTGTCGCGCGTCCAGGACCGCATACGCTCCCGCTCCCACTCCTTGACCTCGCCCTCTCCAACCTCTTCCAGGCCCTCCATGGCCGCGCTCACCATGTCCGCGCCCTCCTGGATGGCCTCCTTGACCACGACACTCGGCCACTCGGCCTCCGGCGGCTCGGCGAGCAGCGGGTTCTCGTCCTGCTCCCCCTCGGTCCAGTGCGCGACCGCGGCGTGCTCCTTGATCTCCAGCAGGAACTCCGAGGGCTCCAGCGCCCGGGACGAGCTCCCCCACCGGTACCCGGAGGCGATCAGCAGGTAGTGCGCCCTGGTCACCGCCACGTACGCCAGCCGCCGCTCCTCGCGCAGGTCCCGCTCCCGGCAGTCGTCCTCGAATTCGGCCAGCGCCTCCTTGTCCAGGCCGGCCAGCTCGGGCAGGTCGGCGGCGTCGCCGCGCAGGCCGTACGGGAGCTTGCGCGGGTTCTCCGTCCAGCGGGAGTTGGTGACCGGGGTGGCGGGGAAGATGCTGCCCTTGGCCAGGCCGCCCTTCTGGGTGGTGACCTGGGAGAGTCCTGGCACCACCACCACCGGCCACTCCAGGCCCTTGCTGGCGTGCACGGTCATCAGCTTGACCGTGTTGGTCTCCCCGACCCGGCCGCCTTCCAGGCCGAACTCCTCGGTCTCCGCCGCCTTCACGTACGCCAGGAAGGCGCCGAGCGTGGGATCCTCGGCGTCGCCGGCGAATCGGCCGGCCGCGTCCTGGAAGGCGTCCAGGTCGGCGCGGGCGGCCAGCGGGCTGCCGCCGCGCGCGGCCACCTCCACGTCCAGGCCGAGACGGCGCTCCACCTCGCCGATCAGGTCCGGCAGCGGCTGCCCGGCGTGCGCGCGGAGCAGCCGCAGTTCCAGGGCCAGGGCGGGCAGCCGCTCCTGGGCCTTCTCGGAGAACCGGGCCCGCCACTCCTGCCGCTCGGGCAGTTCGTCCAGCGCGTCGATCAGGCTGCCCCGCTCGGCCTCCAGGTCGGCCACCACCTGGGCGAGCGGGTCGGCCTGCCGGGGGACGGTGTCCTGGCTCAGCTCGCGGGCCAGCTCGCCGAGGACCTTCAGGTCGGCGGGGCCGATCCGCCAGCGGGGCCCGGCCAGCAGGCGGACCAGGGCGTCACCCGAGGTGGGGTCGTACATGACCCGCAGGGTGGCCACGATGTCGGCCACCTCGGGCACGGTCAGCAGGCCGCCGAGACCGACCACCTCGATCGGAATGTCCCTGGCCTCCAGGGCGCGCCGGATGGCGGGGAACTGGGAGCGTTTGCGGGCCAGGATGGCCACGTCCTGGGGTTGTACGGACCCGGCCGGGCCGTACAGGCTGCTCCGGGACTTACTCCGCTCGCCCTCGCCCCAAGGGAGGCCGTCGGGCGCGGTCTCCCGCCCGAGGATGGCGGCGACTCCGTCGGCGATCCAGGCGGCCTCGTCCTCGGCCGTCTCGTGGAAGGCGCAGACCACCCGGCCCCGGTCGGCCCGGTTCTCGCCGGGGGTGAGCACCGGCACCTCGGCCGCCTCGCGGCGCAGCTCGGCCTGGACCCGGGCCGCCACGTCCAGCACCCGTTCCCCGTTGCGGAAGCTCACCGACAGCTGCCGTACGGGGGCGGGCTCGCCCCGGGGAGTGCGGAAGTCCACCGGGAACCGGGTCAGGTTCCCCGAGGACGCGCCGCGCCAGCCGTAGATGGACTGGCAGGGGTCGCCCACCGCGGTGACCGGATGCCCGCCGCCGAACAGCGCGCGCAGCAGCACCAGTTGGGCGTGGCTGGTGTCCTGGTACTCGTCCAGCAGCACCACGCTGAACCGCTCCCGCTCCAGCTGCCCCACCTCGGGGTGACCGGCCGCGATCCGGGCCGCCAGCGCCATCTGGTCGCCGTAGTCGATCACCTCCCGGTGCCGCTTGACCCGCTGGTAGGCCTCCACCAGCGGCAGCAGCTGCTCCCGGACCGCCTGCACCTTCACCGGCTTCAGCTGGGCCTGGGTGAGCCGTCCCGGCACCGCGGCCTGCCGCTCCCGCAGCCACTCCCCCACGGCCCGCACGTCGCCGGGCCGGCGCAGGTGCTCGGCCAGCTCGCCCGCCAGTTCGAGCACGGCGGCGGTGACGCTGGCCGGGCCCAGGTCCACCTGGTCCATCGGGCCGTCGTACTGGCCGACCACCCGGGAGGCCAGCTGCCAGGCCACGGCGGGGGTGACCAGGCGCATGGTCGGCTCCATCGCCTCCCGGAGCGCGTGGTCGGTGACCAGCCTGGCCGCGTACGCGTGGTAGGTGGAGACGGTCGGCTCGGTCTCCACCTCGGCGATCAGCCCGGCCGCCACCAGCCCGGTCAGCCGCTTCCTGACCCGTTCCGCCAGCTCACCGGCGGCCTTGCGGGTGAAGGTGAGGCCGAGGATCTGCTCCGGCCGCGCGTACCCGTTGGCGACCAGCCAGACCACCCGCCCGGCCATGGTCTCGCTCTTGCCCGAGCCGGCCCCGGCCACCACCACCATGGGCTCCCGCTCGGCCTCGATCACCGCCGCCTGCTCGGGCGTCGGCGGCAGCACCCCCAGCTTGGCCGCCAGCTCGGCCGGGCTCAGCACACCTGTCCCCCGTTGTCGTTCACCGGGCAGGACAGCTTGGCCGCGCAGGTCCGGCAGCCGTCGTTGACCTTGGCCACGAACAGGTTGGCGGACATGCCCGCGGCCACCGTGGTGACCAGCTCCTCGGCCCAGCGCGGCTCCGGGTCGTCGCCGAGCGCGCCCTGCCGCTGCTCCTTGGCGTCCTTCCCTGCGGCCTTGCCGAGCTGCACCAGCGCGGCCCCGCCGGGCTCCACCAGGCCGTGCCGCTTGAACGCGCCGAGCAGGGTGGCCAGCTGGTAGACGCCCAGCTGCGGATGGCGGTCCAGCTCCTCGTCCCTGGGCTTGCTGCTCCCGGTCTTGATGTCGATGATCACCGCGCGGCCGTCACCGTCCCGCTCGACCCGGTCCACCCGGCCCTTGATCACCACGCCCTCGGAGACCACGGCGGTGAACGCCTCCTCGGGGGCGACCAGCTGACGCGGGTTCTCCGCGTTCCAGCGCAGGAAACGCTCCACCATCTGCCCGGCCACCTGCCGCTGCTTGCGGTTGAACCAGAGCCCGCCGAAGTCCAGCTCGTCCCACATCTCGTCCAGCCGCCGCCCGAGCGTCTCGGCGGGCTGCTCCTCCGCCGCCAGTACGGCGATCGCGTGGATGACCGTGCCCAGGCTCTGCGAGACGCTGGCCCCACCGGCGCCCACAGCCGTCTCCAGCATCCAGCGCAGCGAGCACTTGGTGAAGTTCTCCACCGCCGACGGGGAGATCCGGACCACGTCGTCCGGCCAGGCCAGCGGGCGGTCGTCGGAGATCTCGGTCAGCGCGTACCAGGTCTTCGGGTCGGCGCCCGGCACCCCCGCCTCGGCCAGCCGGGCCAGATGGCGGGCCGCCGCGCGGCGCAGCGGCTCGGGGCGGCTCCGGTCGCAGACGGTGGCGCGCAGGTCGGCCACCAGAGCGGGCATGCTGAGCCAGCGGGCCCGATCGTCCACGGTGGCGTTCTCCAGCTCGCCGGGGAGCAGCTCGGCCAGGAACCGGGAGGGCCGCTCCTCGGCGTCCTCGCCGCCCACCGCGGTGACCACCAGCCTGCGGCGGGCCCGGGTGGCGGCCACGTAGAACAGGCGGCGCTCCTCGGCCAGCATCTTGGCGCCGAGCGCGGCCCTGACCGCGTCGGTCCCGTCGAGCGCGGTGCCCTCGGACACCTCGACCAGGGTCTCGATGCCGAGCAGCGAGCCGCGCAGCCGCAGGTCGGGCCAGGTGCCCTCCTGGACCCCCGCCACCACCACGACATCCCACTCCAGGCCCTTGGCGCGGTGGGCGGTGAGGATGCGGACCGCCTCGCCGTCCGGGGCGTGCGCGGCCAGCGTGGTGGCCGGGATCTCCTGCCCGGCCAGGTCGTCCAGGAAGACCGCCACCCCGGCCTTGGGCAGCCGGTCCACGAACTTGGCGGCGTAGTCGAACAGGGCCACCACGCCGTCCAGGTCCCGGTCGGCCTGGGCGCCCCGGGGGCCGCCGGAGAGGCTGGTCGTGGTCCACCGGTCGGCCAGGCCGCTGGCCTGCCAGACCTCCCAGAGCGCGTCCTCGGCGGTGCCGTCACCGCTCGCCGCCTGCCGGGCCACCTTGATCAGCCGGGCCACCCGCTCGGCGGGGGCGGCCACGTGCGGCTCAAGCAGGCGCAGCTCGCGGTCGTCGAGGAGGGCGGCGATCATCATCTCGTCGGCGGACCGCAGCGGCAGCTCGCCCTGGGCCGCGTCCATGGCCTCTCTTTCCGCGATGCGCAGCCCCCTGCGCAGGCGGCGCACGCCAACCATGTCGGTGCCGCCGATCGGTCCGGTCAGCAGCTCCTCGGCGGCGGCCACGTCCAAGCCGTCCGGACGTACGGCTGCGCGCAGCAGCAGCACCAGCGGGCGCACCCCCGGCTCCTGGATCAGCGGCACCTCGTCACCGGCCACCACCACCGGCACGCCCACCGTGAGCAGCGCCCGCCGCAGCGTCGGCACCGAGCGGGTGGCACTGCGCACCAGCACCGCCATCCGGGACCAGGGCACGCCGTCCAGCAGGTGGGCACGGCGGAGCGTGTCGGCCACCACGGCGGCCTCCTGGCTCTCGCTGTCGGCCAGGATCACTCGGACCGTGCCCGGCTCGGCGGTGTCGGCGGGGGTCAGATCCCGGTGTTCGCTCCTCCGGGCGGGGCCGAGTTTGGCCGCGACCCGCCGGGAGGCGGTCAGCAGCGCCTCACCGCTGCGACGGCAGACCCGCAGCGGGATCACCGGGGCGTCCCGGCCGTCCAGGGTTCTGAAGCGCTCGGGAAAACGCAGGATGCCCTGAACCTCGGCGCCGCGGAAGCCGTAGATGGACTGGTCGGGGTCGCCCACGGCCACCAGGTTGCGGCCCTCCCCCGCCAGGTGGCGGAGGAGCGCCTCCTGGGCCGGGTCGGTGTCCTGGTACTCGTCCACGAACACCCAGTCGTAGGCGGCGCGCTCCCGGTCCCTGACCTCACCGCGGGCCAGCAGCCCGGCCGCCTCCCTGATCAGCTCGGCGTAGTCGAGGGAGGGCACGGGGTCGAGGTCGAACCGGTCCTCGTACCGGTGGAAGAACCGCCCGGCGGCCTCCCAGTCGGGGCGGCCGTTCAGCCGGCCCAGGTGAACCAGGTCGTCACCGTCCAGGCCGCGCTCGGCCGCCCGGGACAGAAAATCACGCAACTCCTCGGCGAAACCGCGGGTCTTCAGCCCCTCCCGCAGCCGCTCCGGCCAGTGCGGAGCGCCGTCCTCCAGTTCACCGTGGAGCAGGCGGCGCACCTCAAGCAACTGCTCGGGCCCGGTCAGCAGGCGGGGCGCCGGCTGGTCGGCCAGCACCGCCTCCCGGCGAAGCAGCGCGTACGCATAACTGTGGAAGGTCACCGCCAGCGGCGTTCTGGTCGTGCGCCGTAACCGCCCGGTGATGCGTTCCCGCAGCTCACCGGCGGCCTTACGGCTGAACGTGAGCACCAGCAGACGCTCGGGATCGACACCGCGTCGCTCGATCCGCTCGACCACGCTCTCCACCAGGGTGGTGGTCTTCCCGGTACCCGGGCCGGCCAGGACCAGCAGCGGCCCCGCCTGATGGTCCACCACGGCACGCTGATGCTCGTCGAGCACGGGAGCGGTCCCCCGCCCCACACCCCCACGCCGCACCAGCCGGTAACTCATAGCGCTTCATTTCACCAGATGACGAGGACAGATCGGGCCACCCCGCGCGGTATTCATCTGGAGAAACGAAAGAGCCGCCGCGTAGTGCGGCGGCTCTTCCGGAGATCGTTCAGCGGGTGAACACGTGGTCCACCAGCGTCGCCGCCGACTTGCCCGAGTCGTGCGACGCGTACGTGGCGGCGAAGGCCTGGTAGCGGTCGGCCAGGCGGAGGGCGACCGTGTCGATGGTGCGGAGCACCTCGACCACCTCCGGTGAGCTGGCCAGACGCGGGCCGGGGCGGTTGGCCTCCAGGTCCAGGTAGAGGCCCCGGGTGGAGCGGTACTTGTCCAGGTCGGGGGTGAACAGGACTACCGGGCGGCCGGTGGCGACGAAGTCGAACATGACCGAGGAGTAGTCGGTCACCAGGACGTCCGCGATCACCAGCAGGTCCGAGATATCCGGATATGTCGTGACGTCGATGGCGAAGCCGTCATGCGAGTGCACGTGCGGGAACGCCTGCATCAGGTGGCCGCGGACCAGCACCACGTGGTCCTCGCCGAGCGCCCGCTTGGCGTCGGCCAGGTCCAGCTTGACCGCCGCGTTCCTGCGGTCGTAGTCACGGAAGGTCGGCGCGTAGAGCACCACGCGCTTGCCGTCGGGGATGCCGACCCTGCGGCGGATCTCGGCGACCGTCTCCGGGCCCGCCGTGAACAGCACGTCGTTGCGCGGGTTGCCGCACTCCAGGATCTCGCCCTCGTAGCCGAACGCCTTGCGCAGCACCCCGGAGGCCCAGGAGCTCTGCGAGACCAGCAGGTCCCAGCCGCGCACCTCGGCCGCCTGCCGGTGCCAGACCGGCGGGCGCGGCTCCCGGCGCATGTGCGCCAGGTCCCGGCCGATGTGCTTGACCGGGGTGCCGTGCCAGGTCTGCACGCAGACCTGGTCCTCCCTGGTCCGGAACCACTGCGGCAGGAACTGGTTGCTCACCACGTAGCGGGCGCGGGCCAGCGCCTCGTAGTGTTCGCCGCTGCCCTCGCGCACGATGGTCGGCTCGATGCCGCCGCCCAGGCCCAGCTCCGCGGATCCCGGCGGGACGAAGGCGCCGTCCCTGACCACCCAGATGTGCTCGCTGTCATCGCCCCGGCGCAGCCGCTCCTCGTAGATGGCGCGCGGGTTGTCGGAGTAGGACCGGCCGTCGAAGGAGACGTACAGGGTCGCCTCGCGGAGCGGCTTGGCCCGGTGCGCGGGGTAGAGGTTGCGGCTGAGCGCCCAGACCCCGGCCGCGCTGCGCTCGTCGCCGGGGCGCTCCTCGGCCGCCACCAGCACCGGCACGTCGAAGCGGGTGGCCACGAACCGGTAGACCCGGCCGTCGATGGTGCGCGGGTCCTCGTCCAGGCCGGCCAGCGCGGCGTGGTCCACCCGGGCGGGGACCATGGCCGGGCCGTACTTGCCGGGCGGGGCCACCGACAGGTTCCAGGTGCCCTCGGCGAGCGGGACGCTGCCGCCGAAACGGGGGATCGCGCCGGGCGAGAGCCGCACCTCGAAGCGGGCCCCTTCCCGGTGCAGCGGCACCCGGATGGTGAGGCCGCCCCGGTGGCGGAGCACCAGGTCACGCGGACCGTCCTCGGGGTCGGGGTACTCCCCGGCGAGCGCCAGCGCGCCGTCCTCCCAGCGCATCTCGGTGATCACCGGGTGGATCTTGTGGCCGGAGACGACCACGCGGTCGCGGCGGTCGCCCTGCACGGTGATCTCCCGGTCGCCGACCAGCAGCCGGGTCTCCGGGGTGCCCTCCAGCATGACCGAAGCGGCCGGGTCGCCCTTCGGCTCCACCCACAGGCGCCGCGCGTCGGCGTTGAGCAGGGTGTTCACGGCCAGCGAGAGCGCGAACGAGCTGCCGCCCTCGGCCGGGGTGAACTCGGCCGCCATGCGGTGGCCGCCCACCCTGGCCTTGCCCTTGTTCACCGAGCGGCCCGGCAGGAAGCCGGTCAGCTCGATGGTCTCCCCGGCCAGGCTCACCCCGGTGAGCTCGGCCCGGGTCGGGTGCAGCACCACCTGCAGGGCCTTGTCGGAGGTCCAGACCGGCCGGACCCACCAGCGCTCGCGCACCTTGAGCCCGGCGGGGCGCTCGGTGCGGCCGATGGCCGGGCCGCGCAGCACGCCGGTGGCCCGGGCGGCGCGGCTCCAGATCACGATCTCGGCCCGCCAGGTGGTGGTGTCCTTGACCGTGTGGCGGCGGCGCAGGATGCGCTTACTCCCGCGCACCACCGCGCGCAGGGCCGCCCGCCAGCGCAGCGAGAACGGGTTGAGCTCGGCGGTGAAACCGGCCCAGTCGTAGTTGCAGCCGGGCTCCTTGGCCGCGTGGGTGGCCTCGGGGCGGAAGGTGCGCCGGGTGCGCAGGGTCACCGGCGGCAGCCAGCGGGGGCCGCGCAGTTTCACGGTGGCCCGGTTGAACCGGCCGCTGCGCACCGAAAGACCGGCCAGGTAGGCGTGGCCGCTGATGTGCAGGCGCTTGCCCTGCCAGCTGATGTCGTCGATCTGGGTGACCGGCACCAGGTCGGCCGCGCGCAGCCGGAGCAGTTCCCGGTCCACCCCCTCGACGGGGAGCTCGGCGTACCACCGCAGCCCGTGGCGGACCCGGCGGGACGGCTCGGCCGCGGCGGCGGCCAGTTTGGCCAGCGCGTCGCTCTCGGCCAGCTCGGCCGGGTCGGCCGTCTCGATCAGGTGGTAGGCCACCCGGCGGCCGACCGGCAGGGCTTTCTTGACCTTGGGGTCGACGCTCTCCAGGTAGGGGCGGAGCACTTCGATCGCCTGGGCCCGGCGGCTGGGGCCGCGCTTGGCCGCGGCGTCCAGCCGCAGGCCGAGCGGCCCAGCGAGGACCTCGCCGTCCAGGGTCCGCCGCGCGGCCTTGTCGAGGCCCTCGGCGCGGACGAGCTGGACCAGAGCGTCGATTGGCTCGCCCCGGTCATAGAGCTCCTGGACAGCCCGCAGTCGATCAGCGGCGGAATCGCCCTGGCGTGCGGGTGTCATTAGGGGGCACCACCCTTCGGATGACCGGTGTTCTAGAAATGGTAATGCCGGTCACAGAGGAGTTCCGTCCCATCGTGCGTGACGCATATGGGCCCGATTTCCCCTGACCGGTGTTCCCTCCTCGCGCCACCTGCGTAGACACTCGCTTTCGTGTCCGGGCGGCGGAGTTCCATCTGTTCGTATGACACGCCACCACGGGACGCCGCCACCCCAGGCCGACATGACCGCGCCGACCTGGCGCGGACCGCCCTCCCCGAGGTATTCGGCCACGTCGCCGTAGGACATGACCTTGCCCGGCGGGATGCGCTCGACCATGTCGAGCACCCGTTCGGCGTAGGGGCCCGGCATCGGCCCCGTACCGGAACTCATTCGCTCCAGCTGCTCGGCCCGGCTGCGAGGATCTCCTCCAGCTTGCCGAACTCGAAGCTCGTGACGCCGTCCATCGTCTGTTCCAGGATGCCGTCCCGGATCCCGTACACCTCGCCGTCCTCGCCCACCAGGCGGGCGCCGACCAGGTCACAGAGCACGGCCAGCTGGGCCAGTTGCCAGTCAGAGGCCGGCTCGCCCTGCAGGCGGCCGGACCAGGTCGCGATCGGGTACGCGGCGTCACCGAAACGCGCGACCACCTCGCCGTTCTGGTGCGTCCCGCTCAGGTCGAATTCGGCCACGGCCGAAAGCGCGCTGGCGAGTTCGGCGTGACCGAGCGGCTTTTCACGCTCGACGCGCAGCTCGTAGCCCATGAGGCGCGACATTAGCGAACCTTTGACCGGTGTTGTGACAAGAAAGGTAAAAATGTGACGGCCCGCCGCTGAACCGCACTCGAATCGCCGCCGTTACGTGATCAGCTGCCCCGGCGGGCGAGCAGGATCACCGAGACGCCGAAGGCGCCCAGGCCGAGCACCACTCCGATGCTGTAGATCCAGAGCCTGACCGGGTCGGGCCCCGGGCGCGCGGGCCCCGCGGAGAGCGGTCCACCGCCGAAGTGGAAGTCCCCACGGACCTCCAGCGCCCGCCGGTGGGCGGTCAGCTCCGCGGCGCGGGCCAGCGCCCGCTCGGCGTTGACCACCCCGAAGCCGATCTTGTCATCGTACCCGGCGGGGGGTTGCGAGCGGGTGCCCGTGGTCAGCGCGCGGCCGACCAGCTCGGGGGTGAGTTCGGGGTACTTGGCGCGGATCAGCGCGGCCACCCCGGCCACCAGGGCGCTGGCCGCGCCGGTACCGGTTACGGTGCCGCCGCCGGCCACCGGGATCTCCACGCCGGGTGCGCCGACGAGGACCGAGAGGTTGTCGCTGCTGAACGGCGCGCCCGCCCCGTTGACGTCCACCGCCGCCACCCCGATCACTCCGGGGTAGCCGGCCGGGAACTGCCAGTACGAGGTGCTCATCTCCCGCGCGTACGGCGACTGCCCGTAGTCGCCCACCCCGGAGATCACCACCACGCCGCGGGACACCGCGTACGACACCGCGTCCCGGTCGATCCTGGCCACCCCGAACGCGCCCATCGGCACCAGGATGATGTCGGCGCCGTGGTTGGCCGCGTACCGGATGCCGCGGGCGACCGGGCTGTCCACCGTCGAGCCGGGGCTCTGCGGGTCGACCAGGCCCTCCTCCACCGGCGGCGGGATCACCGGCACCGACAGGACGCGCGCCTGGGGGGCCACCCCGGTCACGCCCTTGTCCTTGCCGTCCCCGGCGACCAGGGTGGCCAGCGCGGTGGCGTACGGCCCGGAGCGGGTGTCGGGGCCGGAGTAGTAGGCGCCGGTCATGTCCGGCGCGTAGGCCACCCGGCCGCGCAGGCCGGGTGTGTCGTCGGCGACGCGCTGGTGGAGCACGGCCACGGTCACCCCGGCGCCCTTGCTCACCTTCCAGGCGGCCGGCACGTTCAACCGGTCCAGCGGCGAGGGCGCGGGCGCCGCCGCCGCCGGGACGGCGGGTATCACCACGAGCGCCAGGGCGGCCGCCAGCAGGGCGGCGGACCTCAGCACACGTTCCCCTGGGTGCACCGCGGCACGTCGGGCTCCTCGCCCAGCGAGCGGGCGACACGGCCGCCGACGGACTGGGCGGCGGGCCAGAGTTCGCTGTTCAAGGCCTCCTCCGGCGGGATCGAGTCGCGCGTTCTGCCGTCCGTATACCCCGCGGTGACGAAAACGATGTAGGGCCCCACGCCGACCCAGCCGGAGCGCTGCCGCTGGGCCGCGCCGAACAGGTCGGTGACGGTGCCGGGGAAGGCCACCGGGCGCACCCCGACCCGGTCGTCCACCGGCAGCTTGGCCGCGGCCTCCACCCGGGCCTCCTCGCTCTTCAGCACGGCCACCCCGACGGTGATCGCGAAGGTGGCCGACTGGTCCACGTACGTGGAACGGAGCAACGCCACGCAGCCGCTCTCGTTGAGCACCGAGGCCACCGGCCCGTCCACCCCCGCCCAGCAGGGGATCTCCGGAGCCACTCCGACCCGGCGGGCGAACTGCTGGGTCCTGGCCAGGCCGGTGTACTCCAGTTCCTCAGGGAAGACCACAGTGGCCGGCCAGTCGTACCAGCGGCGGGCGACGTCCTGCTTGACGTATTCGGCGCGTTCCGCGCCGGTGAGCGGGCGGGAGCGGGTCTCCTGGAGCAGACCGGCCGTGCCGAGCAGCACGGTGATGGCCGACACCCCGAGGATCCCGGCCATCAGCGCCAGGAAGACGGCCCGCCGCCTGACTCCACGCGCTAACTCCAACCGTTCCCTGGCGGCCTGGGCGGCGGCCTGGCGGCCCCGTGAGGCAGGCCACGGGCGCACCCGGGTACGGATCGTCCGTGGCTGCTGTCGCGACATAATCCGATGTTACGTCGAAGACTCTGTATGCCAACGATTCGGTAGAGGTATCTCAGCGGGCGATATACATGTCTCGTATGGCGGCGTCCAGTTCCGCCTCCCTTCTTGCCCGTCTGACCAGGAAAACCACGGCCATCAGGCCGCCGGCGGCGGCGACCAGGCCCGCCAGGCCGATGCCGGCGTAGACGGTGATCAGCTGCTGGTTCCGGTTGACGATCATGACGGGGCCGGGGGCCGTGTCGCGGACGGAGCGTTCCGGGCGCTGCACGCCGGGGCCGGTGGCGACCGAGCGGTGCCGGGAGAGCAGGGCGGCCATGCGGAGCGCGCGCTCGGCGTTGACCACGCCGAAGCCGGTGCCGGTGTTGTACTGGCTGCTCTTGGTGCTGGCGGAGGAGGCCAGCGCCTGCGCCACCAACGCAGGCGACATTTTCGGATATTTCGCCTTAATGAGGGCGGCGACGCCGGAGACCAGGGCGGTCGCCTGGGAGGTGCCCCGGCCCACCCAGTACTCGTCGCCCGGGCCCGCGCCCAGGATGTCCACGCCCGGCGCGGCCAGCAGCACCGAGGAGTTCCGGTTGGAGAAGGAGGCCCGGCGCATGGTGCTGGTCACCGCGGCCACCGAGATCACGCCGGGGATGGAGGCCGGGTAGGAGTAGGGCGCGGTCCGCCGTCCGGCGCCGTCGTTGCCGGCCGCCGCGACCAGCACCACGCCCTTGGAGATGGCGTACCGGATGGCGTCGCGCTCGGCCTCGGTGGCCAGGTCCTTGGAGATGGACAGGTTGATCACCTGGGCGCCGGAGTCCACCGCGTACCTGATGCCCTTGGCGACCACGCCCTCATACCTGGCCTCGGCGTTGAAGGCGCGGAACCCGGGCTCCTCGTCCTCCAGGATCACCCGGACCGAGAGCACCTTGGCCTGCGGGGCCACCCCGATGATGCCGTCGCCCCGGCCAGGGCCGTGGCCGTGCCCGGCGATCAGCGAGGCCATGTACGTGCCGTGCAGCCGTACCGGCTCGGTGCCCGCCGGGTTGGCGCCCTCGGTGAAGTCTTTGCCGACGCGTACCGAGCCGGCCAGGTCGCGGTGGTTGGGGTCCACGCCGGAGTCGAGCACGGCCACCGTCACCCCGCGCCCCTTGGTGACCTGCCAGGCCTTGGCCAGGCCGAGCGTGCGCAGCACCGCCGCCTGGCTGCCGCGCACGTCGTCGGCGGCGGCCGCCCCCGGCAGCAGGAAGGCCGCCAGCAGCGGGAGCACGGCCAGCAGGGCCCTCAGCACTGGAACTCCTCGGACGCGCAGTCGGGCACCACGGGGGTGAGCAGTTCCCTGGCCACCCGGTCGGCCAGGTCGGCGGTGAAGGTGAACATGGTCGGCCGCTGCCGGCCGAGCGCCCGGGCGGGGCGGCCGTCCACCTGGCCCGCCGTGGTCATCACCAGGTACGGCCCGGCCCGCCGTACCGTGCTGGCCTGGCGGCCCGCGGCGGTGAAGCGGTCGGTCACGGTACGCGGGAAGGCCAGCGCGCGCAGGCCGGGAGCGGGTTTGCCGGGAATCGCGGCGGCGGCGGTGTCGGCCGAGCCGGGGTCGGGGAAGGCGGCCACCCCGATGGTGACCACGATGCCCTCGAGCGCGTCCAGGTAGGTGGCGCGCAGGATGCCCTGGCAGCCCGCCTTGCGCATGGTGTCGCGGAGCGCGGCGTCCATCGCGGCGCCGCACTCGGTCCGGGTGGAGATGCCCACCCTGTGGGCCTTCTCGGCGCCGCCCTGCTCGCCGATGTAGTCGATGGTGGCGGGGAAGATGCGGCCGGCCGGCCAGACCTGCCAGCGGCGGGCGATCTCGGCGGCCCCGGCCTGCCGGAGTTCCTGCTGGCTGGGCCCCCGGGTCAGCTCGGCCAGCGCGGCGCTGGCCCCGATGCCGGCGACGATCGCGCAGCTCACCGTGAGAGCGGACGCCACCAGCAGCGTCGGCCAACTGCGTCTCTCCCTCACGGCCCCGACCTTAACGTCCCGTCGCGGGTGGCACCCCCACAAACGACGCACTGATGCTCTAACGGCTTGCCCGGAATACCCCGGAATCGCCGACGGGCCGCCCGGGGACCCCCGCCGGGCGCGCGGGCGC